>CAWFMZ010000012.1:0-92609 GCA_963817045.1 uncultured Alphaproteobacteria bacterium | reverse complement strand
AATCCGGTGGCCGACTGGCTTATACGTCGATGGCTGGAAGCCCGATTTGGTTTTAGCTTGCGCCTGCGCGATGCACGCCTCTCGCTGCCGTTCGCACTGATCCTGTTGCTGCGGCTCGGCCTGCCGGTGACTGCATTCTTCGTGGCGTTTAACCCGATCTGGGGCTTCAGTTGGTACTTCAACACCGAAAGTTGGGCGACAGGCATCTATCAAAAGCTCACGGAGCTGCGGGTCGATCCGTGGCGCGCCAGCATGATCGATTCCGTGGCGCGCGCCTACGGCGGCGGAGATGAGCTTTTCCGGATCGATCCGCAGGGCGTGTCTGGAAAAGACGACTTCAGCTTCCTCGTAATTGGCGATCCGGGCGAAGGTGACGCTTCCCAATATTCGCTGGCCTCGCGCTATCTGAAGCTCGGACAGAGCGATGACGTAAATTTCTCGATCCTTCGGACGTCATCTATCCGGCCGGAGCTATCGAGACCATGAGGCCAAATTCTATCTCCCGTTCCAGGGGTTCGCAAAGCCGGTCTACGCCATCCCCGGCAATCATGATTGGTTCGATGCGCTTGAAAGCTTCAACGCGAACTTTCTCGAACCGAAGGCGGCGCGCAGCGCAATGGAAGCCCGTGTCGAAGCTGACCTGGGATTGACCAGCACGAACGCGCGCCGCATCGATAATCTTATGGCACAAGCGGCGCGTTTGCGCCGGCTATATGCCCTAGATGTCGGGACCCAGAGGGCGCCTTTTTTCGAACTACAGACCGATGATTTTGCTCTGCTTGCGATTGACACCGGCATCTTGCGCACGGTGGACGAGCGACAACTGGCATGGATTGAACGAGTTCTCGATCGAAGCCGGGGCAAATTCACTATGGCCATCGTCGGCCATCCACGTTTCGCAGGCGGCCACGATATTCCGTCGATTGCCGAAGGCCAGGATGTCTCCGAATCCTGAAAAATTTGCTGCGCTCTATCGCCTGCTGGCGGCCCACAGTGTGAGGATCGCCATGGCCGGCGATACGCACGACTTTGAATATTACCGGGAAAACATCGCCGGCGACGGTCCCGCGCGGGTGATGCACCACTTCGTGAATGGCGGCGGCGGAGCCTATCTCAGCATCGGCACCGCCCTCGACTTTCCGAAGCAACCTGCTGCGGCGGACTGGTCGTTTTACCCGAGGACCGACCAACTTCGCGCCAAGATGGATGCCGAGATGCCGTTATGGAAACAGCCGTTCCGGTATTGGATAAAGTGGTTTAATGCGTGGCCGTTTAGCGTTGAGGCGTTATCCGGCATCTTCGACTTCAACCGCGCACCCTTTTTCCAGAGTTTCATGGAAGTGCGGGTCGAAAGATCTAAGAAGCGAGTGGTTCTCATCCTCAACGGCGTCCACGGTCCACTGCAGTGGCGCGACCTGCAGACCAGTGGCGCTGTCATCCCACCCAGGGTGACGCTAGATGATCCAGTTGAATTCATTGTCTCGATGGACCGTCAATGATCGACCTTATGTCGCTTATTGGCACTTTGCGGACATTTCAAACGGACCCTCGAATGTCCGCTATTGGAGTAACAGCGGACATTGGCCGGGACTGGCGCTGAATGGCTCGGTCGTGAATGACTTAGAGCTGACATTCCCAAAGGCGGCGTGATTATCCTATTGCCATTCGAATTTGACGCCATTCTGCAGCAGAAACACTTCCGCCAATTCGGCAATCATCTCATCGCGAAGCTTCTCGTAAGCCCCAATGACACCCAGATCGGTTACCGTTTTCTTCCAACCGCCAATTGATCCAGTATACGCATTCTGGGCGATCCTCCGCTGTCGATCGTCGCCGGTCCAGTTCGATGCGAGAAATGACCTCAGAATGTCGTGATGATCACTGTGTGAAAGACCGGGGATCAGCAGAAATCGGTCCGGATCGCCGCTGATGCGATCCCGCTGAAGTCTTGTTTTCCTCAGCGCTGATACCGAGAAGTTCCGCATTTTCATCTTCCTCGAAAAGCCATTCAATACTGCCACTCACGAGGTCGAGATACGTTTCTTGTGGAGGGTCTTCATAGTCAACGTCGCGCTCGAAGGCCATCATAAACAGCGTCTTGTCGATGCACAGTACATTCATGGAGTCATACCGAATCGGCAGCACGCATTTGGGATACAGCCGACCACAGTTGGCATCTTGCCATATACGACAAGAGATATATGCGGACATACCAAGCCGCCGCGAATGATCTGCACTTGCCGAAGCAATCTTCCGCTCGGACAGAACGATGGAAGCTATGCGGCAAGTCGTCGTGTCATTTCCGCCAAGGCTGCGCGCCCTTCGTCCGTCAACGAATATGGCGCATCAAACTCTGGACCAGTTTTTTTCACCAAATGCTTTCGCTTGAGATACTGCATGAGCGCATTTATCGATTTGCGCGGAATTCTCAGCGCATCTGTCACGTCTCTGATGCGCAGCGCCCCCGAGTTCAGAATAGTTGAAAGCACTTTGCGAACACGGTCGGATTCAACAGGTAGGCGTGGCACTGCTGCGCGGCGAGCAGATTGATCGCGTTGGGGATGGTTTTTACCGGCCTCGGTGAGCCGATAAACTCGATTACCCTGAAATCCTTCAAATTCTTCGACGAAACGACTGGCAATCAACCCTTCAAGTATTTTCTGTACTTTGTTTTCAGGCATGCGCGCCGCCTGCCTTATCTTGGTGGCATTCGTCACATATTCTCGCGGAATTGCTGACAGCACATGCTCCTCGTCGCGAGACAATAAGGGAGTTCGGTCATCCGCGCGCCTTATAATCCAAAAGGGGTTCTCCGGATCCCCGAAGGTCACACGACCCTGCGCGTGCAGCTTAATCACGAGCTGGCGGACTCTTTGATGACTAACCCCTAATCTTTCCACGATCTCGTTTCCACGCATCGGTCGATCTAATAATTTGAGCAGCCGCCGCCCGCCGGGGCCCGGAATTCCGCTGTTTCGCCGTAGTCGATCCGGAATGATCTTGAAGCGACAGGTTTTCCCACGCGTGGTCGTATGCCACCTTTTCGCTTGGTCCTGTTTTGCAAGCCGGAGTCGCGCCAGTGCTCCAAGCGCTGTCGCGGTTTTGGTGAGATCAAGCTTCGCCTGTATCGCGATTTCCGGCTTGGAGACTTTGCCATTTCGGAGCGCAATCAGGCAGGCTGCCTGCGATTTGGTCAGAGCAAGGCTTCGAGCTTTGAGCGGCATGTCGGCCTCCGCTTTGATTCGGTAGAACCCAGTATGCGCCATTGGGCATCGGCATGGGGCGGATGGTTCGGCAGCTATCCACAATCCGAAAAGGGCCCGTCGCCGCTGATACGGGTCGGAACCCACAAGAATGCTGCCGTTGAATCTCCCGCGACCTTTTTTGCAGCGCGAGAATCCGCTATTGGCACAAAGCGGACAATCCAACCGCAGTCCAACCGCAAGTCCGTTCGTCCGCTTTTGGACCAAAGCAGACAAAGCTTGGATTTATGCCTGCTGATGAGTTTCGTCCGCTTTTGACCCCAAAGCGGACATAGAGTTTGATCAAAATCTGGGGCTGGTTGAGTGCTATTTCTCGCTCGCCGCGCGGTCGTAGCCTGTTTTGATTTAGCATTGCAGAAAGCGTGGTCCTGAGGCTCTGCGGAGGGCTAAATGTGACGGCGCGAGTTCATCACGGTTCTCTACCGTGCGGCGGTTCAATGGCCGTTCTCGGCGCGCACGCAGCAATTTGCCAGCGTGCCGTCCGCCATACGAGAAGACAAATCTGACTGTCATGACCAGACGACTTAGAGCCCGAACACAAACAGTGCGCCGAAGATTAAGTACCAGTCATACATCCCGCTCCCAGCCCTGGCTGTCGTGGTGCAGGAGACCTGACCGGTCGTTGGGTTTTACCTGCGAATGATGAGGCTGTGGAGATTTGCTGTGCGGCCAAACGCGCCATTCAACCGGTTGAATCTGCTATCCGCGTACCCAGATCTACGTCGATCCAGTCACCCGCATTTGTCTGCAGGCACGGGAATTCAAGAGTTGAGATTGCTTCTCCTTCGGCGATACGCAACTCAACCTCTTGATTGCAAGGTGCCGTCGAAATCGGATGCCAACGGGACAAATGAGTACGTAGAGCAATGTCGTGGATCGCGTGGTCGGCATCCTCGATCGCGCGACCAATGCTCGGCGAGAGACGTTTTTCGAGAGTTTTCTAACCAGTTTTCACTCATGATTTATCTCACAGAAATATGCGCATGCCCAAAGTTTAGTCGAGATGGGTAACTGCCAAAGCCAAATAAAGTTCCCCATCTTGCGACACACCGTGATTGCTGACTATCACTAATGCCAAGCCAAAATTGAGCGATATTGTACTTAGGTACCTGAATGGCTTCCGAACATTTGCCTTGAATCCGGGCTGAGTGAACCCGCGTTCGGTTATGTTGGTAGGCGGTGTAAGCGGAGATCCCAGCAAGATTGTGTGGTTTGGCGCGCACCATTCGGCAGAATCAGTCCGGGCAAACACCTAATGGCTATTTGCAGCGTGGCGGCTGGCTCAATTTGGCAATTCATTTTTCCATATCCCGGGAATTCGATTGGCTCACGAAAAGTGAAAGTGCAATTGCATCATCATATTGCCCCTAAAGACAATATCGCTGCAGCGGTGAATAGTATGAGCCTAGATTATAATAGGACTTTAGATCATGACCGCCTCAATCTATCACGCTGACGTCAAAACCCACCTAGAGATTGTCGTCCTAACACTGATCGCCGCCCTAATTATAGCGGCGATCGGAATCCAAGCGCATGTCGGTATCTAGTCCGATCCATTTATGAAAGCACGCTCGCTTTTGACAGCTAACAGGACGCAAAAGCAGAGCGAAGAACGCTAAGTGCGGCAAATTGTGAGACCAATATTATGGCCGAACGTGCAACCACACAGGTATTTGGCTTGGCGTTGACGGTCGTGTTTGTTGGCATTCTCGTATTGAACGCAATCTCGTATTGACGGCAATCACTCATTGGTTGGTCACGCGCGGAATCAACCGGCCGTCATCGTGCCGTAGCAACATTTCTCATCCCGGATGACAGCAATAAAAGCAATTCGCATACCATCTTGATGTCGCACGGCATGACGTCAGAAATGGATCGAAAAGCGAGAAGGATGCGCCTCATCACGAATGTCCGAGAAGGGTCACTAGCGGGCATCGCGACAAATCCGCGGTCACGCGTCGACATCGCGGTAAATCAAGGACCCTTCCCCAAAGGGCAATATCGTTGCGAGCAAATTTGGAGTTCAAATTCACCATATGGATCATGCGGAATGGTCCAATCCTTTGTAATCGAATTTAGGGGGAAGTACCATGAAACGGATAATATTGGGTTCAATCGCACTAGCAGCCCTTTTGCCAGCTTTTCAATCTGTCATAGCCGCCGACCTGCCGCAGAGGCCCGTTTATAGAGAACCGGCACCAATGATGGTAGCTCCCACACCGATGTGGACCGGCTGCTACGTCGGCGGGAACATCGGTGGGGCATTTGGCGACGCCAGTGTTAGTGGCACAGCCGGCGGAACAGTCTCTACAAACGGTTCTGGCTTTGCCGGTGGCGGTCAGGTTGGCTGCGATTATCAATTCAGCGGCGGATGGGTGATCGGCTTCCGCGATATGTTTGACGGGACAAGCAACAAAAGAAGTGGAACATTCGCAACCGGTGCCACTCGCAAATGACGTGGCTAACTTCAATAATCAATGGTTCGACACGCTGACGGCCCGCCTCGGCTATGCGGTGCAACCCAACTGGTTGCTCTACTTCCAGGGCGGCGCCGCGTGGGGTCATACAAGTACAAATATCACCACTGGCTGGTTTGCAAATTGGCCAGACCTCCAACACCAGAACAGGCTGGACAGTTGGTGGTGGCGCTGAATGGATGTTTGCACCGCACTGGTCGACATTTCTCGAAGGTAACTACATGGACTTCGGCTCGAACTCCGGGACAACGTAACGCCCGGTGTTCAGATTGTCAGTGCCTGACCGGCCCCATCACGCCAAAGCGACCGAGACTACTGTCCTTGTTGGCATCAACTACAGATTCTGAGAGCTACAGGGCACACAGTCGCACCTAAAGTGCGACTGTGTGCCGAACCGTAACGTTCTAATCGCGTAGTGGAGCGTCGCATAACGACTTGACGAGCATTTGTTGTGACTGCAGCGTTTGTCCGACCGCATGGCTCCGCTTCCCGCCGCGTGAGGGTGATCGATGACTTTAGACATGGTGCAGCAATTCGGTCACCGAGCGAACATCGACAGATATCGCAAGATTCTGGGAACATATCTGTCTGCCGAAGAGCGTCGTTTTGTTGAACGGCGCTTAGCAGAGGAACAAGCGGCTCTTCAGCAACCTGATTGGAGCGTCGCGCCTGAAGGTCAATCAACCTATGCAGCATAGGTGACAAGGGCACCCCCGTCCCCCGATCGAGCCCTTGTCTAACCCCGAGGCCGCCAGCGAATCCCCCCGCATGGCGGCCTCGATTTGTTGTTCTGGCGGTTCGCAGGTTTAATCGCTGGAGCGATGCCATGTGAAATATTTCACGATCAGCGCGCTGTTAGAATTTGATGCGCCCGCGCGGGCGGCGCCCGTCCACTTAACAAGTAGGTGTTAAGGCAAGTGAGGCCACTGTGGTCTTTGATGATCAAATTCGTCGCCGCTTCGGCAGTATGTGGCGACAGTGCCGTTTCGCAGCGGTCGTCGGCCGTACACGATGTCGGCCGTGAGCGGATTTTTGGTGGCAATGGATTAGCGTTTTGGTTTTGATAAAAAAATGTCCAGGCTGGGGGGCAAAAACCGGGAAAACGTCCGTTTGCTGGCGTAATATGCGGTGGGCGAACCACCTGACGGTATTGCGCCACTAAAAAGCTGGATTTGGGACCAGCCAATTTGATATTTATCAATCTATTGGGGCCGAAACAGAATATCGTTTTGATCCTGGCTAGAGACTCTGGATTGAGGCGATCGCGGCTGGGAGAAATTGCAATTCTGACTTTCAGCTGCATTGTTGAGCAATGGGATGGGGCAAGCGAGCTTTTGCAGCGGTTTGTGTAGCCGTAAGTTTGGCCACGCCAACCTACGCGATTGCAGAGTTATCGCCGCGCGGGATCCTGATTGTTGATGAGTTCGAACTCGGATTCTCCATTCGGCCGTCGCTTCAGGGAGCAGGTTCATTCGACACTCGATGCCGAATCCGCACAGCATTACGTGGTATACTCAGAATCTTTGGATTTTGGACACTTTAGTGGGCCGGATTACGACGCGACATTTCGCGCGCTTTTCAGAGAAAAATATAAAGATAAGCCGATCAGTGTAATCGTCGCGCTCGGTGCGGATGCGCTCAAGTTTGTGTCGAGCGCGCGCGCAGAAATGTGGCCATCAGTACCGATTGTCTTTATAACCTTTGATCACGCTTTGGCCATTACCCCGTCAAATGCCACCGGGATAATTACGTTGCAACAATTTCATGATTTGGTGAAGGCCGCGCAGTTCATTGTGCCGGACCTTGCACAGATCGCGCTGATTGGCGGGCCACTGGATCACCAGCCGTTACGACGTCACTACCAGAATGAAATAAAGCAATTGCCCAAAGATCTGAATGTCATTGACCTCACGGGTCTTCCGCTGGGGGAAGTAATGAAGCGGGTGGCGACCCTGCCTAGAGATGCGGCGATCGCTTACACTCCGATCTACTCGGACGACACGGGACGTAGTCATCACCCTGGCGAAGTGCTTAAGGCTATTGTTAAAGTGGCCACTCGCCCAATTGTTGTTGATGCAGAGAATTTCGTTGGGATGGGCGCAACTGGCGGCTTTGTCCTGTCTGCCGAAGACCTTGGCCGAGAGGTGGGGCGGGGGATTGCGCGTATTTTAAGCGGCGAAGCCGCCGCCAGTATTCCAATCGTATCCAGATCTTTCACTAGACCGGTGTTTGATGCGCGACAGCTCAAACGGTGGGGAGTAAGCGAAATCGCGCTTCCGCGCGGCAGTGACCTCCGGTTTCGTGAACCCACTGCGTGGGAGCTTTACCGTTGGCGAATTGTAGGTATCGCTTTGGTAATCTTAGCTCAAAGCTTGGTGATCATATGGCTTTACTATGAGCGCCACCGCCGCCATCTAGCCGAGCGCGAGGCGCACCAGCATCTATTAGAAGTCACAAAGATGGACCGCGCCATGACCGCGAGCGCGATGTCCGCATCAATCGCTCATGAGCTCAATCAACCCCTCAGCGCTATCCTCAATAACGCGGAAACCGCCGAGATGCTATTGACGGCGAAATCACCTGACTGGGACCTGCTCAAGGAGATACTCGCCGATATTCGTCGCGACGATCATCGCGCGGTCGATATTATCAAACATCTGCGTATGCTGCTAAAGCAGGGCGAGCTCGCCGCGCAGGACATTGATTTGAATTTATTGGTGAACGAGACGATCCGACTTTTCAAACCGCGGGCAGCAGAACAAGGTGTGACCATAGAAATCACACCTATCCCCCCCAATCTTCGAGTCCGTGCCGACAGCGTGCATATTCAGCAAGTGCTATTGAACCTGGCCATGAACGCAATTGATGCCATGCAAAATGTCCCCGTGGGCGGACGTAAACTCAAACTGCGGGTAACTCAGGGAAATGGCGAAGCGATAATAGCGATAGAGGATACAGGCACCGGCATTCCGGAAGACAAGCTAAAAAGTATCTTCGAGCCATTTGTCACGACAAAGCAGCAGGGCACCGGGCTTGGCTTGTCAATTGCCCGGACAATTATCCATACTTACGGTGGAATGATTTGGGCTGAGAACAGGGCAGGTAAGGGGGCGATGTTCTGCTTTACCCTGAGCATGGCAAGAGCGGGAGCGGTGCCAGCCACGCTCGAGGTATAGATGAGATTCGTTAAACCAGTGAACAATTAGGGTCACCACAAATGAGTGCTACTGTACCAGTCATCCACATTGTCGATGATGATTTATCTTTCCGTACGGCAGTCGGCCGTGTTCTAAGGGCGTCTGGCTATCAAGTCAGTACTTACGAATCAGCCAATCATCTGTTGGAGAACTTGCCGGCAGCGGTCCGAGGCTGCATTTTGCTCGATGTTCAGATGCCCGGTTTAGATGGCCCGCAGTTGCAGGAAATTCTGGGCAAAATGGGCTTCGAATTACCGATCATATTCCTGTCAGGCCACGGCGATATTCCGATTAGCGTCCGTGCCATAAAGGCCGGCGCCGAGGATTTTTTGTCCAAGCCGGCGCCAAAGAAATTATTGCTTGAAGCGATTGAGCGAGCCCTGAATCGTTATGATGAAACCCACGAACGCTATGTGCGGCTGCGCGCGTTTCGCGAACTTTTTTCCACGCTGACGGCGCGGGAACGCGAAGTCTTTAATTTGGTTGTACGGGGGAATCTCAACAAGCAGATTGCGTACGATCTCGGAACTTCGGAGCGAACCATCAAAGCACATCGCCATAGCATCATGCAAAAATTTAAGGTTAAATCACTTGCCGAGCTCGTGTCGATTGCGGAGAAACTCGGACTGATTTCTGAGCCGACCAGCAAATAGGGTCAGGACCCATTAAATATCTTGCGGATCAGTTGATCGGCTGATTCACTGGCGGCGCGAGGAGGTGATAAAGGCGCGGCATTGATACTCGCTGCCCTGCCGAAAGCCAAAGAACTCCTCGGCGACAAAGGCTATGACGCCGACTGGTTCCGCAAGGCTCTCGCTGAGCGCGGCATTATGGCGTGCATCCCGTCAAAATCCAATCGTCAAGCGCCGATCGAACATGACCGCACACTTTACCGTTAGCGTCACAAGATCGAGAATATGTTTGGCAGGCTCAAGGACTGGCGACGTGTTCATACCCGCTACGATCGATGCGCCCATACGTTCATGTCAGCAATCTGTATCGCCGCAGTCGTCATCTTCTGGCTATAATCAATGAGTCCTGAGCCTAGTTGAGCATTGTGGCAATATGCCAATTCGTTGGGACGATAGGTTTGATATTGTACCAAAGGGCAATAGAGATATCCGCTTCAGCTCATAGTTTTTTAGGTTATTAGCGTTAGAATGTATTTAAATTATCGTTCATATGGCGCATTTGGATGCAGCACCGGCAATTTGTGGTTGCGATTGTTGATGACGATCCAAGCGTCTTGAAAGGACTCAAGCGGCTTCTGCACGCGTGCGGATTTAAAACAGAAGTCTTCAATTCAGGTGAGGCCTTTCTCGAGCGTGAGAACGCGAGCGAGCCCGCGTGTGTTGTCCTCGACATTCATTTGGGCGGCATATCCGGCATTGAGACGCGGCGTCGCTTGACCGCAAGTGGTTCAACGATCCCGGTGATCTACATGACTGCGCTTGACACCGAGACAGTTCGAAGTGAGGCGACAGCCTCTGGCTGCGCCGCTTTTTTGCGGAAACCATTTTCCGGGAATGTATTAATTGATTCGATTCGGAAGGCGACGTCTTCTATTGAAACCAATCAAAACAAAATTGCCGGCGCTTAGCCTTCCTTGCCAGGGACGGCAGGCTGTAATTGTACTTTGGTGCATTGTTCAGAGATACATTGTCCCTGAGGTCAATGAACGTACGTACAATAGCGCATATTGGTCCTAATCAAATAACCATGCCCCTTAGTCTCTAAGACAAATACTCCAGAGGGGTGGCGAATATGCGCAACTTTCTCATTGCGATCATTGCGGCCGCAGCAGTTGCCGGCATTGTTGCTTTTATTTCAGAGCCCATTGTGGGCGACAACAGCGGTATCCCGCAATCTGGCGTCAGTGCCATATCGCAACCTGCCGTCAAAGGAGATCGTCTGGACCTTCGTCCGGCCGAAGGTTGCTTGCTTCTACGGGACTCAGCCAACGACCACGGTGATTGCGTTCGTAGCCGGGCGAAGTCTACACCGCGCCCTTTGGAGGTCCGCATCGGCTTCGTCGATCGTCGGCTGATTGAATTATCGTCTCTATTCGTCGCGGCATAGGGAGGTCAGCTTACGATAAACCGAAAGGAAGCGATCATGCCACGCGACAAAATGAACTGGATCACGCGCTACGCAGCGGAGGTTGGTGTTGCAGTGTGTTTCGCGTTGGCATCGACAATAACGTTCGCTGGTCCACTTTCGTACCGGTTGCCCGGTCAGATTGATAGATCCTCCGAACCGGTCCTCAGCGATTCCGCAATCGATGACGACACGGACCTCAGGTCGGTTGTCCCCGACCAGTTGCGGCGCCGGATTGTTAATTATCCAAGCACCCAAACGCCGGGCACAGTCGTCGTCGATACTCAGAATACCTATCTCTACTACGTAATCGCCGGCGGCAAAGCTATTCGCTACGGGATTGGCGTCGGTCGCGAGGGCTTTACTTGGTCTGGTGTAAAAACCGTTGGCCAAAAGTCGGAATGGCCTGATTGGATTCCGCCGGCCGAGATGATCCAGCGGCAGCCGTATCTAGCGCGCTTCATGGCAGGGGGCCCTCAAAATCCGCTGGGCGCCCGCGCGCTTTATCTTAGCGGGACGCTCTACCGCATTCATGGCACCAACGCACCATCGACGATCGGGAAGCATGTGTCCAGCGGCTGTATTCGCATGCTCAATGAAGACGTTATCGATCTCTATGCGCGAGTGAGTGTTGGTACAAAAATTGTCGTATTGCCGATGACGGAACCAAGAACTCAACAAAATGTCGGTGAGGTTCGACCCAGCGGAAGCTATATCCCGCCCCGTGTGACCAGTGCGGTGCGTGCGTTTGGGATCTATTGATGCTGGAGAGTTAGCGTAGCAAACGAATAAATAATTTATTTACGGGGTAATTCCCATGAACGCTTCACTCTTCACCGCCGACTACAACACTCATATCAAGATTGTAGTTGTAGCATTGATTGCCGCGATCGCTATTGCTGTCGTCGGCATAAAGGCACACGTCGCCAATTTAGGGCCGGTATCTTCGCTAACCGCCAGGAATGGGCTGGTTCTTAACCCGGCAGATCGGGGCTTAGCCTTTCCTGCACGCGCACAAAGTCCCGTCTGGAATGCCGCGAGCGATTCATCTTCTAACGGCCGAAGCTAGTCAAATGTAGCGTAAAACTCGGGGACGGCATTAGTTGCACCCATAATCCGTTACCGGTGGCCAATGATACAGGGCCGACGTCAGCGAGAGTCCTAGTTCTACGGACAGATCCTGCCCCAAAGGACAATATCTTTAAGCGACAACCCACAGTTCAATTTAATCGTAAACAATACCACAGCGAAGATTCGACCCAAGAAATCGGGACTATAGGGATGGTTCGTAACAAGGAGGCTTGATCGATGATATCAAGCATTGAAACGCAGCGATTTGCGTGTAGAGCGAATATTGTGAGGTACCAAAAAATTCTTGCAACATATCTGACCGCCGAAGAGCGGCGCTTTGTTGAACATCGTCTCGAAGAGGAAAAGGTGGCTCTTAAAGAGCTTGCCGTGGGGATCAAGCACGTAGGTAACTTAACTTATGCGGCATAGGTCAGCGGACGCCGAAGCGTCGTATGCGCAACTAGGAGTAATGCAATGGTCGACTGGTTTGCGACGACGTCACTTTCCTAACGCGACATGTACCGGCGCTCGGTTAGGGGGCCAATTCCTCTTCCTCAAAATTAATTTTCGCAGGGAATCTCCCATCCCAATATTGTTCTCGTTGCAATACCCCAACGGGACCAAGCTCAACATTGGGAAGCATGACATGTTCGCGACCTGTATCTTCCCGAAGTGAGTTCCGATTCTGAAACATACAACGCGTTATTGTTCTGGCTGGCGGGCAACCAAAATGGCGAGGCCGCCACGCGGGGGGGCGCTATGGCGGCCTCGAGGTTAGATAAGGGCCGGGCTCGGGGACGGGTATGCCCTTATCGCCTATTCTGTATGAACTAGATTACTTTCACGTCCGCGCACGTCGAACTGGTTAAAACTGAGCCACTAACTTTGCTCCAAAGATATTGTCCTTTTGGGCAGTATTACTGAGCACAATTCCCTAGGGTCAGGACCCATTAAATATCTTGCGGATAAGTTGATCGGTTGATTCACTGGCGGCGCGAGGAGGCGCCGTCATGAATGATTTATTCTTACTTTCGGAAGCGCAGATGCGCCGGATCGAGCCATATTTTCCGCTCTCACATGGCATTCCAAGGGTGGATGATCGGCTGGTTATCAGCGGAATCGTCTTTGTCATCCGGAATGGACTGCGCTGGCGTGATGCCCCGCGTGACTACGGCCCGCACAAGACCATCTACAACCGGTTTGTGCGCTGGAGCCGTCTTGGCGTGTTCAACAAGATATTCGCCGAGCTGACGCGCAAGGCTGGTAATACCGCGCCGCTCCCGCGTGGTGGTATTTCAAGTATTGTCGGTCGCAGTTACCTCTGCATCGTACGAAAGGGCCCTGGCTACAGCCGTCCACAGCAAACCGGGGCACGCTAACGAAATACAGCAAAAATGGGGAGGCTCAATGACCACAATTTCGGCTCTTCGATATGCGACGGATTGTGTTCAGTGCGGAGAATAGCTGATCGCCCCCGAAGGGCACAGATGAAATTCGCCATAGCTGGCAATGCTCGCGTTGCGGCCATGAATTTGAAACGTTGGCCCCGATTCCATTGACGAAACTATCGCCTGAAGTCATAGAAGAATTCCTACCGAATTTATTGGTCGCGTAAGTCATACTGCTAGATGGACAACAATGGCTGTACAATTCGCTGAAGGCCGTTTGTTACAGCGCCTGGGAATTGCCAAATCTGCTCACTGTCGGGGATGCTTTTTATCTTTTTTAATCAGGTTAAAAGCGAACGAGAATTATGATCGGGCCGCATCTTGATCCAAATCAATGAACATTATTTGTGTTGGGAGACTATTCCATCTATTAATTGACGCTAAGCAGAAGGTGCTGACTATGTTTCGGCAGCTAATTTCTATCAGGCACATGCTTGTTGTATTCGCAATCCTAACGTTGAATTTGGCAGTAGCTTTCGCTCAGGATGAAACCAGCAAGACTTACCGATGCGTAACGAAGGACGCTGTCAGTATCCTACAGGACGGTACCCTCAATAAGGACGTTGGAAAAGCGGCTCTCGAAGTCTTCGATAAAATTGTCATTAACGTATCGAATGGTCACATAGCTTATCCAAGCGTCGGCAAACTGGAAGAATGGACCGTCGTAAAGACCAGCGCGGATGATAATGATTATGTGCTGTTCCGCAATTTTTCCCGTCGAATTGATAAAAAAACTGTCGCAAACGCAGTAACCCATTTCATTCGATTGCGTGCAGCAACCGGTGACCCCCAACCGAGATTTATGGTCTTTACGCTTTCGTATTTAGTGACCGGCACATGCGCGATTGTGCAGTAATGGTAACCTGCGGCGGGTGCCGATTGGTTCGCGAGGCCGACGCTTGTCGACACTCGCCGCTCGGCGCATGATCCATCGGACGCGAATTCATCAACGTGACATGCACTGTGCGGCCTATATGAAGATCGGGTTCAAGCACGCCATAAACTTTGGCATTGCGTTGTTGGCTTTATGCGGCTGTGCCCATGATCCTGATTGGAATAAACCGTTCAAAGATGCGGCTGACGCCGCTGACTATGCTTGCCAAATTTATCATTTTACTCCGGGAACCGAAGCTCACGCTAAATGTGTACAAAATGTCATTGATGCCCGACGGGGTAAATGAACCGCGCGTGCTTCGGCGGAAAGACGCCATGTCCGCTTGTGGCAGATATTGTTGCAAAAAGATTTTTTGCATCCCGCCGCGCAACATTGATTCAAAAAATCAGCTTGTCGCGCAAGATTAATTCAAGCGGCACGCTTGTTTGATTCGATAGTTGCGCACTTGGAGGGGGTCGCCGACTTTTGCAACAATATCGGCACTTAGCGGACGTGCCAGCCTATCCGCTGGATGTCCGTTATCGGGGTAAAGTGGACCTGACGCCGACATCGCGAAATCGGCGAGACACAGCTTCAAAAATTACCTGACTTCGCCACTTATTAAATTTCAGCATGTCCTAGCCTTGTGCGCCGCGCGATTTGGCGGTATGTTGTGCGCCTTCATCTACCTCCAGTTAAGGCCCCGCACGTCAGCCAATGATTGTGCGGGGCCTTCTCTTTTCAAAGCATCGGTATGATCCGTCCCCACGGCAAAGGCGCGCGTATGCGCGTTGCCGAATGACCAAACGTGTGCCGCAGGCGCCCTGTGACGCTCTTGCGGGGGGGGGCCACCGGCACGCGAATACATTGAATGTGGATGGTATCTTAGTACTTGCTTAGGCAGCAATGTGTGGTAATAGCACAACACAGACGCGTGAACCCGTCCGACATATCTATTATCTGCCTATTATCGTGGGCAACATCAGGCAATGCAGGCTTGACCTAAACTATTCAAGGCGTTTAAATCGTGCCAGAATATCAAGGATAATTATAAAATTGGGGATGCCGAAAATGAAACGTATCCTATTTGCGGCCGTAGCGATGACGGCTCTTGCTTCTGCCAGTGCCTTAGCTGCCGACTTGCCGCAGAGGCCCGTTTATAGAGAACCGGCACCAATGATGGTAGCCCCCACACCGATGTGGACCGGCTGCTACGTCGGCGGGAACATCGGTGGGGCATTTGGCGACGCCAGTGTTAGTGGCTCAGCCGGCGGAACAGTCTCTACAAACGGTTCTGGATTTGCCGGTGGCGGTCAGGTTGGCTGCGATTATCAATTCAGCGGCGGATGGGTGATCGGCTTCCGCGATATGTTTGACGGGACAAGCAACAAAAGAAGTGGAACATTCGCAACCGGTACACTCCACAAATGACGTGGCTAACTTCAATAATCAATGGTTCGACACGCTGACGGCCCGCCTCGGCTATGCGGTGCAACCCAACTGGTTGCTCTACTTCCAGGGCGGCGCCGCGTGGGGTCATACAAGTACAAATATCACCTCTGCTGGTTTGCAAATTGGCCAGACCTCCAACACCAAAACAGGCTGGACAATTGGTGGTGGCGCTGAATGGATGTTTGCACCGCACTGGTCGGCATTTCTCGAAGGTAACTACATGGACTTCGGCTCGAACTCAGGGACCGTCGACCTCAATGTTCCTTTCGGTTGCCTGGCCGGCTGTTCCATCAGCACCAAAGCGACCGAGACTACTGTCCTTGTTGGTGTGAACTATCGGTTCTGGTAGTGAATGGCCACGCCGCGCCGCTTGATCAACGTGCAAATGCAAGAGCCCCGGGCAACGTCCCGGGGTTTTCGTTTAAATCGCGGCATGAAGCGTAGGGCGGGATCGCAGCCTGCAGACGCCGACTGCACTTATTGGCATGTCAACCAAAATTCTAGAGTGTGTTGTTTTTGTCAATGATTGTCGTTGCAATGTACCTCAATCGATTTTCTCACAACGCTTGGTCTAAAAAAGCCAGTCAGGCCGGCGCTGGAAACTGCGGCGGGCACGGAGAGCGAAAAAGCTGGGAACTACATGCTTTATTACTGTACTGTTTTACATCTCTGCCCAGGCCTCTAAAACAGAAAACCGGGGCCGGGGACCATCGGACACCAAAACACTGATTGAATTTCAGAGAGACCGCCGCGAGGCGGTCTCTAATTTTTCGCTCGGCCCGCTTTGCGAATGTCTGCTTCCGGCAAGCGGACAATTCAGCCGCACCAGCGTTTGTCCGATTATGACCGATATTGTTGCAAAAAGATTTTTCGCATCCCGCCGCGCAACATTGATTCAAAAAAACAGCTTGTCGCGCAAGATTGATTCAAGCGGCACACTTGGTTGATTCGATAGTTGCGCACTTGG
This sequence comes from uncultured Alphaproteobacteria bacterium, assembly GCA_963817045.1. Classification (GTDB taxonomy): domain Bacteria; phylum Pseudomonadota; class Alphaproteobacteria; order Rhizobiales; family Xanthobacteraceae; genus Pseudolabrys. Next base: position 75,763 of record CAWFMZ010000012.1, on the reverse strand, counting down.
AGGGGGTCGCCGACTTTTGCAACAATATCGACCCAAAACGGACATGCGGTCTTATACCAAATCGCGTTACCCGCGACCCATTCGCGGCGCTACAGCGGGTTGGTGACGGCCATCCAGGTGTTTGATTTACTCACGTTTACGATGCGATCATTCCCGCACAACATCGGGTAATATAGTCAAGATTTCCGAGTTTGGGTATTACTTGATGTCTTTCACGCCAACGACAGGACATTCCGGGTTGTTGGGCAACTGGCCGACATTAATCAACTGGACGCGCCTGTTTTCCGCGGCCTTTGGGTTACTCCGATTGAGAAGCTGCTCCTCGCCCAGGCCCATCTCGTCGACCCGCAGCTTCCTTATCCCGAACGGATTGATGAGCGCTTGCCGAATGGCATCGGCGCGTCGCTCGCTCAGCTTTAAATTGTAGTCACGACGGCCAGTGGCGTCTGTATGCCCTACGATCAGGAAGCAATAGCCGTAAAGAGAAGGGTGATACAGAGCATCCGCCATCAGCCCGATCGCGCGGTACGAGCGCGGACTGATGCGTGCTGAGTCGAAGGCAAACTCAATCGCGATGGTGAGCTGTGAAAGATTGTCGAGTTGCTCGAACAAGGGCGCCCGGCGTAATGGATCAGCGTGGAATGTGCACGGGTCCGCCTCATCTGCACGCTGCACTACGAACTTGAGATTGATGCGGGTACGCTGCCGGTGGTGTTGTCGCTGGTCGATCAGCTCTACGACACCCGGCAGCGCCTATTGTCGCTGACCGCCGCCGTAACGGTGCAGGACAAGAACGTCCAAGCGGCGATCATCGCTGCTATGGAGCCGAATGGCGCATTTTCTGAGGCCGACAAATCATAGAATTACCTTCCCAGAATGTGTTTCGGCGTGGGGGTCCTTGCCAACAAGATTGCGCGGATGGCCTGGGCGATGATGGCCAGAGGCGAGCGTTACAAACAGCCCGTCGCGCTTGCGGCGAAAACGAGATCGCGTCGGACATAGCGAAAAAACATTATGAACCTGTTAACCATAACTTCATACCATGGTCTGCACTAAACTAAGTCGTCTCTTTGCCTAGCCTCATCAGCGCCTTTGCCGCAGACGCATGGAGAATATCATGTTGAGGTGGTTGGAGTTAGAAGACCTTCAGCCGACATTGCTTTATTCGCTGATGGGTTTGGCCCTCTTATTGACATTGATTGAAATCTCGGGCGGCGACGTCGTCACATGGGCGTTATACGCGCAATAGGCGCGTGGCCTGTGGAGCTTGCTGCAGATTTCTGGACGCGCATCAGCTCAGGTTCACGTCGCGTTACAAGGTAACGAACGGCGTCGAGTGCAATTGGAAAAAGCGGAAGGCGAAACCCGTCAGCTCGTCGGGCGCGTTTAAATTCGTTTCTTTTTAGCAGCCTTGCGGGACGCTTTCTTTGTGTTGGCCTTCTTCTTTGGTGCAGCACGGTTCTTAGCAGCCACCCTTTTCGCGACCTTTTTCTTGGAACTGGGCTTCCTTGCTTCTATCGCCGTCGCAACCTTATCCAAGGCCACGCCGGCCGCAGCCGTAGTGGCGGCTTCGCCCGCAAGCGCTTTGGCTCCTTTAGCGGCCCTTGCTTCTATCGCCGTCGCAACCTTATCCAAGACCACGCCGGCCGCAGTCGTAGCGGCGGCCGTAGCCGTAGCAGCAGCATTGGCAACTTCGCCAGCAAGCGCTTTGGCTCCTTCAGCGGCGCTTTTCCCTGCGGCTACAACAGTTTCTTGCACACTCGTTATACTGGGCTTCCTTGCTTCTATCGCCGTCGCAACCTTATCCAAGACCACGCCGGCCGCAGCCGTAGTGGCGGCCTTAGCAGTAGCGGCGGCCTTAGCAGCAGCATTGGCAACTTCGCCAGCAAGCGCTTTGGCTCCTTCAGCGGCGCTCTTCCCTGCGGCTACAACAGTTTCCTGCGTACTCGTTATGATGCCCTTGCTCGTCATTTCCGCTCCTCCATGGCCATCCCCTGGGTGACTTCGGCGAGGACGCTATACTGATTTTTGTTTCCTGCCATTTATGTCCTTAATCAACGATTTCGTATATGAGCAACGGGAGAATTATCGCTCAAACCATTTAAATAACCGAGGGCTACGAATACGGGCAGTATTAAACGCTAAGGACCATCGAGCTGTAAGAGGTGGTCTCGGTTGTCTGAACGAATCTCCGCGTCGATAAGTGGAGCGTCTTCCAGTGTTAGGCTGCCAAGCGGAGGGGCAGCAGCGTGAAGTAGGCTTTATCGGGTGTCGTGCCGTCAAGGCTCGAGTGTGGTCGCCGGCCGTTGTAAAAGTCTAGGTAACGACCGATCGAAGTCCATCCTAGTTCGCGCATCACCTTCGCAATTCCCCCAAGCCTCAACCCCTTGGATGCCCGCGGTTGAGTACCTGTGCATTTCTAGGCCGCGCATGAGTACAGCGCGGTCTTTTTTGGCACTCGCAATATAAAGAACGCTAGCCGGCGTTTTGATGACTGAGGTCCAGAGTGGCGATTGCGTGGAGTGCAGGACACGAGGCGCGAATCGCCCACAACTCCGACGCGAACAGGAGCTCCTATCAACTTCCCCCGTGTCCTAATTTGGAAAATTATCACTTTAACAAGTAAGTCCAAGTTATAGTTCTGCGCAAAAACCATCATAGGATCATAAAATGGGTGAGCCCCAGCCGGGGGGTAACTGGGGCTCTCTGGGCGTCCAGATTTTTGTTAAGATGGGGCTATCCCCTGCTGGGCGCTGCTGATGAAATCAACTCGCCATGAACACTAAGGTTCCCACTGGGGCCGCACTATCCATCCATACCGAGCACCTGCCCCCCAGACGACAAACCCGTTGCTGCCACCGCTAGATCAGGCCGCGCAAATGCAATAATCTCTGCATACGGGGCAAGTTGGTACCGCCCCTGTCGCAATCGCAGTTACGTGCGGGTCTGCCGCAACTAGCTCTAAGATCGGGCTGCGGGAGACGTATGCATGTGGAAGTTGTCTATCGAGCGTGGTCTAGGATCGTCTTTTGTCTTTTGACGATGCCTGCACAAATGAGCGGCTTTACCAACACCGCCATTGCGTTAGCGTTAGTGGGGGGAGCAGTATTTTTCCTAGGCCCCCCGATTTGTCATCGTGCTGAAAGATGGCATTTGGCGCGGCAGCAATCAGGAAAACAATCTTTGGAGCCGTCACACCTGATTATAGCTGGATTGATTGGCACAGTGATCTTTGGGGGCGTCGCTCTCGGCGGTGTCATTTGGCACACTTACTTCACCATTCCGCCGCCGCCGACTACGATTTACGTATCAGCACCGGCAGGCGGTCCAGTCAATATTCCGACAAGGCTTGAGGCTAACGTTCCACCTCCAATTCATACCGACGTGGCATTGGTGGGCGCGAGATATTTATTACTTAAAGAGTTGATTCCCATGGCGATGGAGGCCAGAAAAACCGCGGCAGAGCGCGGACCAAGAGCTAGGGATGCATTGAAACCGCGTGACGTAGAAAGAACGGGCATCGTCCTTCATGTAGTAGGCCAAAATGGCCCTGAGAGGGTTAGCTGGGATCAGACGTTAAAAGAAATCCTGCGCATAAATGACCGAGCGTACAGAAACCGGAAAATAGATTTGTATAGTGTTCCTGAATTGGCAAACACGACGCTGACAGGGCCAGATGAGTCTGTGTTCGTAGGCACCGATGAGCCAACGCAAAGAGCAAAATACGATTATAGGGTTCTTAGTTTCTGGGTTCCAAACGTACTCAAACAGACAGATGCACTAATATCTGATCTTACGCTTGAGCAAACAAACAACGAAACCGCGTTGAAGAAAATGGCTGAAGGCGCACAATTCTTGAAGGCTTCCCCATAACCAAAAAACCTTCGCCCTAGTTAGGCGTTGTGAACATCCCGGTTTGACAGCGCAGAAAAATGCCTTTAGCGCCCATGAGCGCCGTTAGAGAAGTTTGACAACGCAAGTTATTGAAATCGTTATGCCGTGGTCCAACTCTCGGGACCGCCAGTGAAATAATGGATTGGAGTGATCCTCGCGATTTAGCAGATCGTTGAAGGCTACATTGAAGCTACATTCATAGGTAGGGCTATAGCGGGTTCACCAGGGCGTGGACTCATAAACGTCAGCCAAATGTCGACGTGGATGTATCACTCTGTCCGCTTTTTTTGGGGGGGGTAAAGCGGACGTGCCGAACGGGTCTGGCGAAGTAAAAGGTGAAAGCCTGAGAAAATTGTTCCGCTAGTGCTCGGGCGGCCCATATCGTGCTTCGTAACTGCGTGACGGATCTCCTTGTATTTGTAATTGGATGCGTGCGTAACGCCCGGCCATTGGCCTTTTCCGATATGTTTGTAACTAAATCTGGAACCTGGATGTGGAGTTCCCAATATCAAAAGTTCCAGCTCGATTTGTGACAAAATGAACACACTAAATGAGAAGCGTAATTGATGCCGTGCTTAGTTTGTATCTGGCCATGGTCCTGCCCTTATTGCCTGTCGGATTTTGGTGGGTGGGGGGTACAGTATGTCTTCCATCAGCTGCACCAGAAATTCCTACGTCGACATTAAGGCAAACCGTATTCAACTTGACGTGCCTTTGGTCTCGGCCGTTGGTGTTCGGAAAGGCATTCAGCTGTTTCCGATCGCGCTGATAGCCGCGTCGCTGGCCGCCTGCGCTCAGTCCTCTGTTGTAACCAACAAATCTGAACTACTTGCCGCCAGTCAACAGGCGTCGCTGGAAGACAATCGAAAAGCGTCATTCGTAACGAATAGGCGTGTGGCAGTCACGAAAATACATACCCCGGCCGCGACGGGCAAACATGCAGCCGAGACGCAGGTTGCGTCGTATGGACTTGCCAGCTTCTACACGGATGCAACGACCGCGAGCGGCGAAAAGTTCGACCCGTACAAATTGACCGCTGCTCACCGTACGTTACCATTCGGCACCCGGCTGCGCGTGACAAACATCGCAACTGGGCGATTTGTGACAGTTCGGATCAATGACCGCGGACCATTTGTTCCCGGACGAGTTGTTGATGTCTCTTTTACTGCGGCCGAGACGCTAGGAATTACCGAACAGGGCATTGCGAAGGTCAAACTTGACGTCGTTAAATAGCTAGAGACGCCGGACCAACTAGCGGGCGAGCCGAATAAGTTTTTTTTAGGGAAGGGATGAGCCTAAAATTCGTGAAAATCTGAAAAGCTTGTTCCGCTCGGCTGTGGACGGCTGTGGTCCTATCCGGCAACGAGCCTGGGATGCCGCGCGGACGAGCTACCTTCACTGACAGTGCCATAGAGGGCTCGCTGGTGCACAGAGATTGATGCGGACCTTTTACTCGCAACCAATACGGCGCCAATCAATGGGAGATGGTCCCTGGTTAGATCAGGCGCACACCACGCATCAACATAACACCCATCGTTCAAATTGTAGGGCCAACGTCCTTAACCAGGCACTCGACGCGCAGTTGTATGCGACAGACGACGATGGACATGATAAAGATGCTTCTATTGATCGAAAATCTTAGAATTGGGCGATTTACGCCATGGATGGGTATCGCTGTGTGTAGGTAACTCGGTTACCTGTGGTGGACTCAGTCGGTAATCTTCTTCCAGCGTTCGCGAGCGGAAGCTGTCACTCTGTCGAGGTTGGCCGCGACCACATCCCAGTTCACCATTTGCTTGGCCCCCGTGGGCGACTTCATATCAATTACATAGGCGCCGCCGACGGTCAGCAAGCACCCGATGATGATCCAGAAAATGCGGCGCATGCGGCTCTCCCCGGTCGGGCCGTGGCTAGTCGGTAGGCTACTACGGAGGCAAAATTTGGGCTGCCGTGTGCGCGGTGATCTCGTCGGCCCGCAGCAATCCCATTTGCCGTGGCATTTCGAACCGCAATAACATTGGTCGGTTGACAAGTCCGCACGATGTCCACATTGCCCTCAACAATGGACACCCACGGCCACACCATCGCTAAACTGACTACATCAACGACGTTGTGATGGTTACAGCCACGCCCCAGGCACCACGCATCAAGAGCGCGCACGTCAGTTGGCTCGCATGGAGGCTGACAACTGCGAGCTGACGATACGCAGGCGCCGGTGGCATTGGGCATGCTAAACGCATTGTGGCGCTAATTGGCCTGAGTGCGCGGAGCGGCCAATGCGTCGCAAAATCAAATTGCCATCAGCAGTTGCGTCGATTTATAAGGCAACGAAGCGGCTTAATGCTGAATACCCTTTGCGCTCGTTCACGCTAGATGGCCATCTTGTCGGTCATCTTGGTGAAGTGATTGCTGCTAAGGAATTTGAACTGACCCTTCTTGCGAACAACAACCCTGGTCATGACGCAAGGGACAAGGCCGGGCGGTATGTTCAAATCAAGCTGACCGCAAAGAATTCAATTTCGATGTATGCAAACTGCGACCGGCTCATCGTAATGCAAATTGTATCGCCTAAATACGCTGAATTGATTTACGACGGTGATGGCGCTCCAATTTGGGCAAAAGCCGCCGGGGGCCGCTCTCGCGACCGTTCGGCCGCCGCGCCCGTCGGTCGCCGCTCGATTCGAGCCTCCCGGCCCGCCGATTAATTCGCCAGCAAGACGGGCAAGGCCGCATTTGCCAAGACGTGTTGGGTGGCCCCGCCGAATATCATCTGTCTCAATCGGCTCTGCGTGTAGGCGCCCTTGACCAGAAGGTCGCAGCCCAATGACTGTGCCGTAGCCAGGATAGCCTCTCCGGTATTTCTTCCATCAAGCTCAACTTGCATCGGCTCCGCGACAATCCCGTTGCGTTGCAGGTATCGGATCAATTGCTCAGCTGAAGGCCCCGGCACGCCAGTTCCGCCAGCGACGGTCAGGACCGTGACGCGATCGGCCTTATGAAGAATCGGCATAGCAAGAGCAGTGGCTCGCGCCTGCTCGGTGCTGCAGTTCCATGCGATCAAGACGTTGGTGGCGATCTGCCGCGGCGGCGCCGGTGGAGACAGGAGTATCGGCCGGCCGCTCTCGAACAGGCCGGATTCAACCGCCCTGCTGTACAGGCCGGTCGAATTTTTATCGGGCCAATTCATCACGATCACGTCAAAAACGCGTCCGTAATTGCCGACGAAGCTTTCACCGTCCGACGCCTCATTCAACCAACCGAATGAAAACGACGCTGCCGTCTGGGTCGAGCGTGGCACATCATGTTTCTGCATGAAGGATTCAAAAATCTGCCGTGCCTGCTTCGCCTCTTCCACGATGTCTTGCCTAAAAGTTTCCAGAGGGATACCGCCCACAATATCGCCTCCTATAAACTCGTTGATCGCCCAGCGCAGGGCGAATCCCTCCATGTAACTGTCGTACCGTCGTGCCAATAGCAGCGCAGTTTCCAGCGCTGATCGCATGCCGTCATGGTTTTCCGTCGGAACCAAGATCGTCTTCATACTCATCGTTGCCTCCCATCAGCCTCGTCGTGAGAGCGCATTCGCCAACGAACGTCAATTAAAACGTTCGTGTAAGCGAATACTACAGAACCTGACATGTCCCTGGAATGGGGTGGGCCACGAGCGGAAGGCGCGCTACGCGCCAGCCACTATCGATGAAGCTGCGGCGTCGGCCCCAAGACGCCTTGCCCAAAAATAGCCCACAGCAACGCGACGGAACGGGAAAACCGAGTCGTGACGGGCCTCAAGAAGTACATCACCCGCCAGAGCGGGACGCGGCGGCTGTCGAGGAGGGCACGTCGTCCGGTGCGCGAGGACGTCGGCGAGGTCCGCGTCATGAGCTCGCTCGGCTTCGACGCCGCGAAGTCGCGAACTTAGGCATCCTTGGCAAACCATTCGTGTGCCGCGAGCGGCGTAAAATATCTGAACAAATTTGCCCGCTATGTTGCGGATCACGAAAAAGCCACGGTACAAGCAGCGACGCGCCGTTTGCTGAAGGAATCTGGCCGCGTCTATCCGGCCGTCGCCCAACCGGAGTTGGTATCAGATTGGGAGAAGGTATTTTACTCTGCGCTTGTAGACGCTGGGATTCGACCCATCCCCCGATACGATATTGACCAATACATTCGCGGTTGTGATAGGCCCAGCGGTCGACAAGATGGCCGGTGAACTCAGCGCCATTATCAGCAAACAGAAATTCCGGGGCGCCTCTCTGCCGAACCAGGCGGTTGAGAACTTCCACCACGTGCTCGCCGCGAAGCCTTTGGCCCACCTCGATCGCTTCGCTGCTACGATGGTCTTCAGCGGAGCGTTGTCATCGCTTTTCCGTTCGAGAGCAAGCTCGCTCGGGCGCCGTGGCGCGCGCCAGTGGGCGCTCGGCTTCGGCGTTCTTGGGACCGAAGGTCGCGTCGGGTCGATCAAATTAAGTGTTGGTATTGCGTGAACTGGCAACTAGAAAAAGCAACAATTACAATAGCTATTGAACAACCACGGCTCCGCCCCTGGGCACCAAGATTTTCCCATTATTCTGATAGCCAGATCAATAAGTTGTTCTGATTTTCTCAGCGTTGAATACGGCGCCGTTCGACGGCTCACCGTCGCCGCTTCGATTTTTCTTTCATTTTGCTCGGCGTCGTTTTGCGTTGCGCGGGCTTGGTTGCCTTCGGCTTCGTTGCCTTGGTTGCCGACTTTGGCGGAATGATCGGCAGCAGCGCAAAATTCTCCCGCCCGCCGCCGAGATGAATCGTGGTGCGGCCGCCATACATCTCCATCGGACGATCGCGCGGATCGTCGTGCAGGAATGGACCGTTTCCGGTGAATTCGTTCTTCATGTTGGAGAGCTTGCCGCCCGAGCCGCCCGGGTAGACATAATCGCGCCCGCGCACGCTTAAGGCCACGCGATAGCCTTTCGGCACGACGATGCAGGTCGGGATGATCTCGATATCGAGTTCGTAGACTTGGCCGGGCGTGAGTGGTTGCTTCTCGTCGTGGCTGTGATAAGGGCGGAACGGCAACGTCAATTTCTTGTCGAGCTTGCGATGCGAGGCGCGCAGCCAGCCTTGCCCGATCGCCGTGTGCGGGTCGAGCGCGCCTTGGAACACGACTTCCTTCATGTCGGGTGCGAACACCCGCAGCACCAGGAAGATGTCGGCGTCTGCGGTCGAGGACGAGACGTGGAGCTTGGCCGCCACCGGTCCGGTGATCTCGGTCGCCTCCTTCATCGGCTCGGTGAGGAAGGTGACGCCGTCGCCGGTCGCTTCGAAGGTCACCGCCGCCGCACCATTCGGCGTTTCGGTCGTGAGCTTCTGGCTGTCGGTGGCGAGGTTGAACTTGGTCCATCGGGTGCTCGGCAGCGGCCAAGCGTCCTCATGGCGGATGACGAATTTCTCACCCGGATGACGGACGTTGAGCTGAACGCGCGGCTGCTTGTTCCAGCCATTCTTCTCACCCTTAAGGAAGTAACCGAAGAACTTCCTCTGCAACCCGACGCCGTAGTCGGTGTAATAATGCGTCCAATGCTCGATGCCGTGCACTTCGAGCCATTTCTGTTTCGACGCCGAGCGGAAGAAGCCTTCGAAATTGCCGCGCGGGTGCAGCGGCTGTCCGCCCCAATTGGCGGCCGACAGCAGCGGCACCTTGACCTTCGACCAATCCGGCAACATCGCCTTGTAGAATTCGTCGTCGAGCGGATGCGCGAAATAGGTCTTGCCAAGATCATAACGGTTGGCGCCCATCTCTTCCTCGGTGAGCGTTTCCGGGCCCGACACCCAGTCGCCATTCATACGGCTGCGGTGGCCCTTAGTGCCAAGGCCGTACTGCACGGTCTTGACCTGCATGTCGTACCAGTTCTGCGCGAACGTGTTGTAGATGCCGCCGTTGTGGCTGAGCTCGCGATAAAAGTCGGCAAATCCCTCCCAAACACAGATGGCGGCAAGATGCTTTGGCTGCAGGCTGGCGACCTGCCATTGGTTGATGGCGTAGTAGGAGATGCCGCTCAAGCCGACCTTGCCGTTTGACCACGGCTGCACGCCCGCCCACTCGATGCAATTGTAGAAATCCTTGGTCTCGCGCGGCGACCAGTGTTCCACGTAGCCAGGCGAACGGCCGCAGCCGCGCGAATCGACGCGCACGCATACGTAGCCGTCCGGGACCCACTTTTCCGGGTCGCAGATTTCCCAGCTCTGGTACTTGTTGCTCGATCCCGCCATCACATCCGGCTGCTTTTCCTCCATGCGCTTCCAGGCGGTCTTGTAGCCGTCTTCGAAATGCAGCCACTTGCCGTAAGGGCCGTGACTGAGGATGACCGGATAGCGGCCTTTTTTGATTGGCCGGAACACGTCGCATCGCAGCACCAGTCCGTCGTCCATCGTGATCGGCATGTCCCAATCGATCCGCATGCCGTCGCGGACTTCACTGATCTCACGATAGCTCATGATTTCTCACTCCTGGAAATTGCTTACGGACGTTTATTTCTTCGGGATGACCGGCAGCAGCACATAGGCCTGCCGATCGGGGCTGGCGTGCAGTGTGACATCGCCACCGAAGACCGCCGGCGGCCGGTCGCGTGGGTCGTCATGCATGAAGACCGCGCAGCCGGTCCACACCTTGCCCAGCGTTTCCAGCCCGGCGCCCGGCTCGCCCGGAAAGACGTAGTCGGTGCCGCGCACGGAAAGCGCCAACCGATATCCTTTCGGGAGCACGATGCAAGTCGGCCATACCTCGACATCGACCTCGTAGACTTGGCCGGGCTTGAGCTTCTGCTCCTCGTCGTGGGTGTGATACGGCCGGTACGGCAGCGTGAGCTTGCGGTCGAGCTTACGGTGTGAGCAGCGCAGCCAGCCTTGCGCGATCGGCGTATGGGCATCGAGCGCGCCCTGGTAGGTGACTTCCTTGAGGTCCGGCGTGAACGCGCGCACCACCAGAAACAAGTCGGCGTCTTCCGTCGCCGACGACACCCACAGCTTCGCCGCGATCGGCCCTGTAATTTCGGTCTCGTGTTCGAGCGGCTCGCTCAAAAACGTGACGCCTTCGCTGAAGTCCGGCATAGGTGACCGAGCTTTGCGAATTCTGCGTCGCGGTCGACATCGTCATGTCGCCGGGATGGACGTAGAATTTGGTCCATTGCGTGCGCGCGAGCGGCCATTCATTCTCGTACCGCTCGACGAATTTCTCGCCGGGATGGCGTACCTGCAACTGCACATTCGACTGCCGGGCCCAGCCGGAGTCGTCGCCTTTTAGGAATCGACCGAAGAACCGCTTCTGCAGGTCGAGACCGTAGTTCGTATAAAAATGCGTCCAATGCTCAATGCCGTGCACTTCGAGCCATTTATGTTCCGACGCGGAGCGTACGTAACCTTCGAAATTGCCGCGTGGATGCAGGCCTTGCCCGCCCCAATTGGCGGTGGAGAGCAGCGGCACCTTGACCTTGGTCCAGTCCGGCATACGCGACTGCCAGTACTCGTCGGTATCGAGCTTGCGCGAGATGCAGTCTTCGTAGAAGTCGCGGCGATTGCGGCCGAGCTGTTCTTCCGACAGTGTTTCCGGCCCCGACACCCAGTCGCCGTTCATGCGGCTCTTGAAGCCGCGCCTGCCGCGTCCGTTTTGTACGGTATAGACCTGCGCCTTCGACCAGTCCTGCACGAAGCCACGGCAGAAGATGCCGCCGTGGTGCGCCATGTCGCGGTAGAAATCGGCGGCGCCCTCCCATATGCACATCGCCGCCAGATGCTTGGGCTGCAGCGCGGCCGTCTGCCACTGATTCTCGGCATAATAGGAGATGCCGTTGAGGCCGACCTTGCCGTTCGACCATGGCTGCACGCCGGCCCAGTCGACGCACAGCGCCAGATCCTGCGCCTCGCGCAGCGACCAGATGTCGATCACGCCAGGCGAGCGGCCGGCGCCGCGGCTGTCGACGCGGATGACAATGTATCCGTCAGGCACCCATTTCTCCGGATCGACCACCTCCCAGTTCTGATATTTGTTGGTCGAGCCGGTCGGCACGTCCGGCTGGTCGGCGCACATGCGCCGCCACTGGTCGGTGTAGAGATCCTCGAAGTGAAGCCACTTGCCGTAGGGCCCATAGCTCATGATCACCGGGTACTTGCCCTCGGCGATCGGCCGGTAGATGTCGCATCGCAGCACCAGGCCGTCTTCCATCTTGATCGGCATATCCCAATCGATCCGCATGCCGTCACGGATTTCACTCTTTTCACGGTAGTCCATGGGCTCCTCGACGTTCGATTTGCATTCAACAATTATTGCGCGCCACCAATTCGCCGCCCATCGGCGTCGAACAGATGAATCCGGCGCTGGTCTAACGAAAGCGCGACGCGTTCGCCGACCTTGATGTCGGCCATGCCGAGGCCTTCGGTGACCGCGACGAACGCCCGCTCGGTGCCGGAGTCGAAATAGAGCAGCGTATCCTTGCCGAGCGGCTCGACCAGCCGCACCGGGAGCTCGACGTCGCCCTTGGCGCCTACGCTGGCCCCCACGTGTTCAGGCCGGATTCCGAGCGTGGCCTTGCCCGGCTTTGCCGCCTTGAAGCGTTCGGGCAACGCGACCTCGAACAGCGGCGAGCGAAAACGGGTGGCCGTGTTCGCTTGCACAATTTCGCCGGCCACCAGGTTCATCGACGGCGAGCCGAAGAAATCGGCGACAAAATAGTTGACCGGATTTGAATAGATCTCCATCGGCGATCCGATCTGCACGATTTCGCCCAAGCGCATGACGACGATGCGGTCGGCGAGCGTCATGGCTTCTTCCTGGTCGTGGGTGACGTAAATGAAGGTGCGCTTGAGCGTCTGGTGCAGCCGGTCGCATTCCGCGCGCAGCTCGCGGCGCAGCTTGGCGTCCAGGCTCGACAGCGGCTCGTCGAGCAGGAAGGTGGACGGGTTGGTGACCAGGGTGCGGGCCAGCGCGACGCGCTGCGACTCGCCGCCCGAGCATTGGCCCGGCATTTTCTCGAGCAGATGGCCGATGCGTACCATCTCCGCCACTTCGCGCACGCGCTTGACGCGCTCTTCCGGCGGCACGTTCTTCATGCGCAGGCCGAACTCGATGTTCTGCGCCACGTTCTTGTGCGGAAACAAGGCATGGCTCTGGAACACCATGCCGAGCCCGCGGTCACGCGGCTCCAGGTCGTTCACCACTTGCCCGTTGATGCGGATCTCGCCCGACGTCGGATCCTCGAAGCCGGCGATCATGCGCAGCGTCGTGGTCTTGCCGCAGCCGGACGGTCCGACGAAGACGACGAATTCGCCGTCCTCGATGGTGAAACTCAGATTTTTCACCGCCTGGACCGCGCCGAAAGATTTCACCAGATTGCACAACTCGATGCGCGCCACGGCTATCTCCGTACCATGCCGAAGCTGAAGCCGCGCGCGAGATGCTTGCGGATGATCAACCCGACGATCATGAGCGGAACCGTGATGCCGACCGCCAGCGCCGCTTGCCGGCCGTAGACGCGGCCTTCGGTCGAACCCTGATATTTCGACAATTCGATCGGCAGGGTTGTGACCTGCGTCTTGGTGATGATCAGCGCCAGAAGATATTCGCTCCAGGTCAGGATCAGGATGAACAGGAAGGTTGCCACCAACCCCGAGCGAATCAACGGCAGCACGATCTCGAACACGGTGCGCCAGCGCGAGGCTCCGAGAATCTCCGCAGCTTGTTCGACCTCGATCGGCACTTCATCGATGAAGCTCTTGGTCATCCACACGGCGTAGGGGAGCGTCGTCAGAAAATAAACGAGAATGAGACCGATGCGTGTGTCGATCAGGCCGACCGCCGTATAATAGAGCGACAGCGGCGCCACGACGACGATCGGTGGAATCATCCGCAGCATCAACAACTGGAACATGCGCACCTCGGACAGGATCCGGTAGCGCGACACGCCGTAGGCGAGCACCGATCCGAACAGCACCGAGAGGAACGTCGAGGCTGTCGCGATGACGGTCGAGTTCCAAAGTGAAATCAATGGTTTCTGGGAGGATATGGCGTATTGCGTCTGGGTATATTCCTCGGCGCCGAACCAGACATTCATATAGTTGGAAAGCGTCGGCGGGCTGGGAAAATAATAGGGCGGCCAGGCGAACCACTGCGTATCGACCTTGAACGATGTGGAGACGATCCAATAGATGGGAAAGAAGGCGATCAACGCCCAGACGCTGAGCACGGCATAGCGAACGACCGTCGTGACGCGCCGGCGATGCGATTTGGTCATCGCCATTCAGGCCTCCACTTTTTGATCGTCGGATTGTTCGTACATCTTGTCGAGCGACCGCTTCTCCCGGCGCAGCAATTGAATGGTAAACAGGACGATGACGATCATTAACAGCATGACGATGTAAGACATTGCCGCGCCTTTGGAAATTTGGAAATACTGCCACGTGGTCATGAAGATGTAGACCGGCAACGTTTCGGTCGCCGAACCGGGGCCGCCTTGAAACAAAGCCCAGGTCTTCGGGAACTCCGCCATGGCTTCGAGGAAGCGCAGCACCAGCGCGAGCAGAATGACCGGCCGCAGCAAGGGCACTTGCACTTCCCAGAAGATCCGCCACTTGGACGCGCCGAGGATTTCCGCCGCCTCGATCGGTTCCTTCGGGATCGCCGTGAGGCCGGCGAGCATGATGATGAAGGAGAACGGCGTCCAGTTCCAGATCTCGAGCAGACTTACGGTCATGAGCGCAAGATCAGGATTGCTAAGCCAGGACGGCTTGAACTCGAATTCCGCTCAGGCGCGTAATGAGGTCGTTGAGCGGCCCGCTCTGATACAGCATCATCTCCGCGGTGTAGGCGACCACGACCGGAACGGTCAGCATCGGCAGGATAAAGAGGATGTAGTAGATCGCCTGGCCGCGGAACGGCCGGTTCATCAAGTACGCGAGCAGGAAACCGAACACGAAACATCCGACCGTCGAACCTGTCGCGAACGCCAGTGAGCGCAGGATGGCCCAGCCGAAGCGCGGGTCGGTCAGCACCTCCTGAAACAGGTCGAAGCCGACAAAATCGGCATCCCACCACGAGCCGAGATAGACGGTCCATTGGTGAAACGAGAAATAGAGCTGCAGAAGCAGCACCGGCATCAGCACCAAGGCGAACAGTGCGATCAGCGGCGCCAGCAGCGAAAGCTTAAAGCGCCTGATCGCGCGGCGCCGGGAGATCGCGCGCGGCGACGCCTGCAACGATGCTTCTGCAGCCGAAAGGGCGGCTACGGCCATTCCTTAACCCCTGATGGGAAGCCCGGACGAGCGCGAGGCTCGCCCGGCTGATTTGAAGGCAGGTCTACTTCCTGCGGTAGCTCGTCACGCCGGTTTGATGCGCTTCGGCATTAAGGCCTTATAGCTCACCAGATCCTTCTTGAGCTTGCTTTGGCCGATGCGGCGGATGATCGCGGTCCATTCATCCTCGGTCTTCTTGAGCACGTCTTTGGCCGCAAGCTGGCCGACAAAGGCCTCCGAAAGATTCTTGCCGAGCGCGTCCTGGAATTCCAGGTAACCGGTCAAATAGATCGGCGGCGCCACGACCTGGAAGTTGGCTTCGATCGCTTTGACGCCGGCCGGACTATAGGCGTTCTTGACCGCGTCGGACGTCATATGTTCCTTCGCCCAGGCATCGTTGAACGTGTTCACCGGATCGGTCACGATCGGAATGCTGTTCTTGCCCGAGCCGAGCCAGAGCGCGAGATAGGCGGCTTGCGCTTTGCGCGGGCTATATTTGTTGACCAGGATCGCGGCGAGCGGCGACGAGATCGAGCGGTGCATGCGCTTGCCGGAGAAATCCGATCCCGGCACCAGGCCATAAAGCCATTTGCCGGTCGTTTTCGATTTCGCCGGGTTCTCATTCAGTTTCGCGGTGCCGTCCCAGTACTGGGTGCTCACCACGTGACCCTGCGCGATGCGCGGAATCTGCTGCGGCGTGCCCCAGTTGGCCGCCTCCGGGTGATTGAGCTTCTTGTCTTTCAGATAAATGTCGACCGCGTATTGGCCGGCCGGCGTGTTCAGCGTCGGCTTCATGTCGTCGTCGAACGGGAATCCGCCGGCGCTGTAATAGATCATGTACCACCAGGTCGGGCCGTTGGCCCGGTTGCGCAGGTTGCCCGAGCCATAGAGGTCTTTGGACGGATCCATGAGGAATTCCTGGATCGTCTGCTCTTCCTCCCAGGTCTGCGGGAACTTCAGCTCTTTGCCGAACTTGTCGGCAAAGCGCTTTTTGTTGTCCGGATCCTCAATGAGATCCTTGCGCGTGTATTGGATATGCACGTTGCCGTCGGTCGGAACACCGTAGGTCTGGCCGCCATAGGTCATGAAGGTGCCGTAGTCGCCGACCGCGTCGATCTTGAAGTTTGCCTTCTTCATGTACTCGTCGAGCGGCTCGAGATAGCCGGCCGAGACGAGCGACGGGATCATGTTCGAATCGATATGGATGAAGTCGAACTGCGGCGAGCGCGAGAGCGCTTCCGCCATCGC
Organism: uncultured Alphaproteobacteria bacterium; assembly: GCA_963817045.1. Lineage (GTDB taxonomy): Bacteria > Pseudomonadota > Alphaproteobacteria > Rhizobiales > Xanthobacteraceae > Pseudolabrys. The sequence goes on along the minus strand of CAWFMZ010000012.1, from coordinate 59,362 downwards.
CCGCTGCGGCGCGTCGAAGATCGAGATGTCCTGCACCGCGCCGATGGTGATATTCGTCTGCTTGGAGAACTCGGCGATTACCGGCTGCATCGGCACCAGATAAGGTGACCAGATCATTCCATTGACGGCCGCCGGGCCGGCACTCTTGGCGGCCGCAATGGTGCTCTCTTCCATGGTCGCGGCAGCGGCGAATGGCGTTGTGCCAGGCAGGAAGTTTGCAACGGTAAGCCCGAGGCCGCCTTCTACGAAATTTCGCCGCGAAATACTAAACTTGGTCATGACTTCCTCCCGTTAGGTTTTTTGGCAGTGCTCAAGCATGCGCGTCCCAAGAACATCGCGCCGTCAATTACGGCGGGCCGCGATATCGTTCGGCCGATGAAGCTGATTGTGAGACGATAGATATCCGGCGCTGCCTGCGGCACATGCGCGCAGGCAGATTTGCATCATTTTGTTTGCGAGAGGGGTAACTCATCGGTCCTCCCGAGCCTTGGCTTCAAGCCACGCGCAAAAACTGCCAATCGTGGCCGCCGCGTGCTGAAACCAAATGCGACTTTGGCGTTCACTTCCCTAAGACGTCCGCGTTGCAGATTGCGGTTGGAGGTATCGTAGGGCGGCACGTTTCGATCCGCAACACGCTTCTCATTGCGATCGGCAAATACTTCGCGCCGCGCGCTACAATTGCTCAGCGTTGAGATAAGCGAGCCGCGCGCCGCAGAAGGCGCAGATCAGTCCGAGACCGAGCGCGGCCAAGCCCGCAATCACGTCCACCGTGCCGCCGAGATTGCCGGTCTTGCTCATGAGGCCGCCGGCGGTGGCGGCCGCGAACACCAGCGCGATCAAGAAACTTCGCGCCAGCCGATAGACGAATTCGCGCTCGCGCGTCGCCGCGATCAGATAGGCGCCGGTCGCCCAGCCGCCGATAAAACCGGCGCCGCCGATCGCCCACCAGGCCAGCGCCGAGACGAACTGCTGCTTGCTATTGGCGGCGGCGCGCAGCACTGCGTCGAGCCCGACGCCGAACACGGTGAGCACGATGTGCACCACGAGCGCCGCGAAGACACCGCAGGCGATGGCCGCGGCGTAGTGCAATCGGCGGAGGATGTCGGTGTCCATCGTCGGGTGTCCGAAACGGCTGCGGCGGCGGTATTCCGCCGCCGCCGCAAGATAGCCGATTACCGTTTCGCGTGCGAACCGCCGGCCGGATTTTTAAGTCATACCGCTGGCGCGGGCGGCTTTTAAAAATTTGTTGAATTCGCGCTCCAACGCCATAAGCGCGGCACGCCGCGCGGGCGTCATCAGGCTTTGCTGGGTCGCTTCGGTTTCGGATTTACGCTGGTCGGACTGGGATGATCGATAGTCAACCGTGTCCAAGCGCATGGTTTGTCCCCGATTGCCACGTTGAATCGGCAAGAGCTATCTGAGTCGGACGGCCGCCGTGCATCCGTCGACGACTCGGCAGCCTGAATTAGGCGATCCTGTTGCATTTCGGTGACAGCCCCTTGGCAATAGGCCGAAGACGCGCCTGATCAAGCTGTTAGTCTTGGGTCGCCGGGCCGGCGGCTTGTGTAAATTCTGAAATTGAGTCTCCGATAGCCGGCACCATCAGAAGTCGAGGACATGGCCCCATGAAGTTCGCCCATTTTTCTCATGTCTGGGGCAAGCCGGGGATGAGCCCGCATCAGCGTTACGAACAATTGTGGCGTGAACTTCAGTTATGCGACGAGCTTGGCTTCGACTACAGTTTCTGCGTCGAACATCACTTCCGCCCGGACGAGAGCTGGATGTCGTCGCCGAGCTTGTACGCGGTGGGCGCTGGCGCGCGCACGCGCCGCATGCGCATCGGTCCGATGGGCTATGTCGTGCCGCTCTACCATCCCCTGCGTCTGGCCGAGGAGATCGCGCTCGTCGACCAGATGCTGGGCGGCCGCATGGAGCTTGGGCTGGTGCCGGGCATCAACGCGGATTATTTCAAGCCGTTCGGCCTCGACTATAATTTGCGCAAATCGCCCACGCTCGAATTCGTCGATTACCTGCGGGCCGCCTACGGCGAGCAGCAGCCGTTCTCGTTCCACGGCGATGTCCATCACACCGAAAGCGCGCAGCTTTCGGTGCAGCCGTTGCAGCGCCCGCATCCGCCGCTCTGGATGATGAGCCGCGATCCGCAGACCCTCGAGTTCTGCGCGCGCAATGGCATCAATCCCGGCTACTTTCTGGTTTATCCGCGCGCCGACGCCGCGCCGCGCTACCGAAAATTTCTCGCGGACTGGGACAAGGCCGGCTGGCCGCGCCAGCCGAATATCGCCTATTGCACGATCGTGCATGTGGACGAGAGCGACGACAAGGCCCGCAGCGTCGGGCTTGCGCGCGCCGCCCGCGCCTATGAAGGCTTCCTGCCGCCGCCGCAGCCGGGCGAAAGCTTCGATCAGCGCGTGCACGAGCACGCCAAGAAATTCATCGGACGCGGCGAGCCCGGCGCCTCGCAGATCATGGCCAATCTGTTCGACGCCGACTACCTGATGCAGCACGAGCTGGTGTTCATCGGCTCGCCGGAAACGGTCGCCCAAAAAATCCGCGCGGCGGCGCAAGCCGGCCTGTTCAACGTGTTCTTGGGCGAATTCAATTTTTCCGACCTGCCGGAGGCCGATCTCATGCGCTCCATTCGCCTGTTCGGCGAGAAGGTCATTCCGGCCCTGCGCGGCTACAAGCCGTTCTGATGCATGGCCTGTAGGCGCGGCGCTATTGCGCCTCGCGCAATTCAGGATGAGCCGCCAGACGCGCGGTGTTGAGGCGATGAATCATGAAGCAAATGATCGCGCCGGCCGCGAAGGGCAGCGCCGACCACATGTAAAGGCTCTGGACCGGCAGCCCGATCAGCAATGCGCCCACCAGTGGTCCGACGATCGAACCGATGCGTCCGAGCCCCAATTCCCAGCCCGAGCCGTTGGCGCGCAGCGAGGTCGGATAGACCAGCGCCCCGATGGCATTGATGGCGGATTGGATCCCGAGCACGAAGAAACCGGCAAAGAATGTCACTATCAGCAACGCGGCCTGCGAGGTCAGGCCGGCATAGCCGATCGAGCCGACGATCGGCACGGCGACCACGAACATGATCGCGACTGCGAAAAAGCGATGTTTTTGCAGCCACCAGCACAGCGAGAGCGCGCCGACCGTGCCGCCCACCTGCAGGCTCGCGCCGGCAAGTGCAACCGTTGCCGGCGGCAGCTTGGCCGCTGTCATCAGGATCGGCGTCCAGCTAAGCAGGAAGAAGTAGCCCATCAGGTTCAACGCAAACAACAGCCACAGCAGCGGCGTGATCAACGCCATCCCGTCACGGAACAGATAAGCCGGGTTGAAGCCGGGAAACTGCTTCTCGTCCTCGATGACGAATTTGGCGTTGGTCGGCACCTGGTAGTCGGGCCGGATGGTCTTGATGGTCGCTTCCATTTTGGCGCGCTGGCTTTCATGCAGCGCCATGAATTTGATCGACTTCGGCAGGCCGAACATCGCGGCAATGGCGATGAGGATCGGCACGATACCGCCGATCAGGAACAGGATTTGCCAGCCATATTGCGGCACCAACGCCGCCGTCACAAATCCCGGGACGGCGCCGCCGAGCGGCACGCAGCCGACGCCAATAATAGCCAGCGTTGCGCGCAGCTTGCGCGGTGCCGACTCGGCGTTGATGGCGACGACATTGGGGATGACGCCGCCGATGCCGAGCCCCGCCAGCAGCCGCAGCCAGAACATTTGATCGAGATTGGTCGAATAGGCGGCGGCCAAAGTGAAGATGCCGAACAGCATATTCGAGCCGATCAGCGCCACCTTGCGACCATAGCGGTCGCCAATCCATCCAAAGAGTGCCGAACCAAAGAGAATGCCGACCAGGCTGGCGCTGAATACCGGACCGAGCGAGCCTGGCTTCAAGGCCCATTCTTTCGCCAGGCTGGGCGCGGCGAAGGCGATGGCGGCAATATCATAGCCGTCGATGAGAACGATGAAGAACGACCAGGCGATCAGTTTGATTTGGAACGAGCTCAGTCCGCGCTCGTCGAGCAGGCGCGAGACCTGAACGACTGATTGATCCGCCATGATTGCCTCCCCGGGGCCGTTATCTTGTTACGCGAATGCTATGCCCCGGACGGGGGTCATGGAAAGCGGGTGGCCTGCCGCTTAGGCCGCAGCGGGCGACACCGGCAGGATCAGCTTCGAGGGATGCGCCGCGTCGTGACAGATGGTGTCGCTGCCGACCTTGTCGGGCCGGTAATAATGCGGCCACAACTGCTCGCTCACCGGCGAGTCGCCATTGACGATCTCGAGTCGGAGCCGATGGCCCTTCTTGATCAGATAAGCCATCGGTTCGAGGCTTATCTCGAACTTGTAGATTTCATTCGGCGTCAGCGGCTGCGGATCGGAATGGCTGTGGAAGGGCACCATGTCGGTGCTGTACTTGGGATCGAGCGCGCGGTGTGAGGCGCGCAGCCAGCCACGCGTGATCAGCTCGGCGAACGGGTTTAGTCCCTTGCCGCGATCCTCGGGCGCTTGCGGGAACTGGTCGGACAGCTTGATGAAGAAGTCGGTGTCGCGCGCGCTCGACGAGGCGTAAAGAACGAGTATGATCGGGCCGCAGATTTCGAGATCGCTGTCGAGCGGCGCCGTGGTGTAGGTCAGCACGCGGCGGACGGGATCGAAACCGCCGGCCGGTCCAATCGGCCCGAAGCCGACCACGCCGGCCACCCAGCCGGGTTGCGGATATTTGTAGGTGGTCGCGGCCGCGCCAGTGGCGGTCTGCGGCGCCAGCCCGCCGTCGTTTATCGACGTGACGCTGCCGGACGCCGACGCGTTGAGATACCAATGCGTATGGCGGATGCCCGGCGGCGGCCAGCTTTCGGCGCTGCGCATCGCGGTCGAGCCGCGCACTGCATATTCGACATTCGGCCGCGCCAGATAATCGGTGCTTTTGCCCTTGAGATAATGATCGTAGAACGGCGCCAGCACGTTCTTGTGAAATTCGACGCTGGAGAATTCCGCCGCCGCCGCCCAGGCGTTCGGTACTCCGGACATGCGCAGCTTCTTCGGCCCGTTCGCGCGCAGATAGCCGTCGATGTTGCCGCGCGTGTGCAATTGCATCTTGCCCCAGACCCCGCTCGAATAAAGCGGCACCTTGATGCGATCGAGCACTTCAAAGGCGCTGCGTTCGCGCCAGAACGCGTCATAGGTCGGATGCTCGGCGAGCATGCGCGTGAGGTCGGTGTCTTGATCGCGCGACGGGCCGCTCGCCGGATAACGATTGATGAAACGGTTCTGGTACCACCAGTAACCGGCAAAGAAATCGCATGGGATGCCGCCGTGGTGGGTGCCGGCGCGGTAGGCGTCCGCCAATCCGTCATGCGCGCCGAGACAGGCGAGCGACGGCGGCGCCAGCGCCCCCATGAACCATTGCAGCATGCAGAAATAAGACTGACCGATGCCGCCGACCTTGTGGTTCGACCAGGACTGCGCGCCGATCCATTCGATCACATCGTAAAGATCGTTCTGTTCGCCGCGGCCGAGAAATTCGAATTGTCCGCCGGAACGGCCGCTGCCGCGCACGTCCATGTGGACATAGGCATAGCCTTGCTCGACATACCATTCGATCGGCCCGGTCTCGCGCCACAGGAATTGCGGACTCGCCGGCAGACTGTTGTTGTCGAAGCGATAGGGCGACGCCGCCAGCAGCGCCGGATAAGGGCCGGCGCCATCCGGCCGGTAGATGCGCGCACCGATCGAGGTGCCGTCGCGGACGGTGATTTGAACGATGTCGTCGATCATTGGTGCAATGTCCCGGCAGGCGGTACAGACGCGCTGATCGATTAAAAGCTTAGAGCGAATTGATACGAACTCAAACCCCCGCCAGCTCACGCATGATCTTGTAAAGCCGGGCCTGACCCTCGAAGCCGATGCCGGGACGATCCGACAGCGTGATCGTGCCGTTTTTGATGCGCGCATCGTCGGCGAAGCCGCCGAAATCGCCGAATACGCCGGGATAGGATTCCGCCCCGCCGAGCCCGAAGCCGGCGGCGATGGCGAGCGACATCTGGTTGCCGCCGTGCGGGAACATGCACGCGGCGCGGCCAGCCGTGGCGCGCCAGCATGTCGAGCGTGCGGGCATATTGCACGATGCCGTAGGCCTGCGGCGGGTCGATCTGAATGACGTCGTTGCGCGCGGGCTTGAGGCCGCCGAAGCGCACGAGGTTTTCCACGTCCTGCGTCGAGAACAAATTCTCGCCGGTCGAGAGCGGCGGGCCGTAACTGCCGGCGATCTCGGCGAGCAGCGCGAAGTCGAGCGGATCGCACGGCTCCTCGAACCAGCGCAGGGCGAACGGCTCAAGCCCGCGCGCGTAGGCGAGCGCCTCGGCGCGATTAAATTTCGAATTGGCGTCGACCGCGAGCAGGGCGCCCGGCGGCAGCATCGATTTGACCGCCTCGACGCGGGCAAGATCGTCGGCGAGCGGCATGCCGCCGACCTTCATCTTCACCATGGTGTAACCGGCGTCGAGATGGCGGCGCATCTCGTCCTGCAGATCCTTGGTGGTCTTGCCCGGCGCGTACCAGCCGCCGCCGACATAGCAGAACACTTTGTCGGCTACCTTGCCGTTGTTGAAGCGCTCGGCCAGCACGCGGTGCAGCGGCTTGTCCGCGATCTTGGCGACGGCATCCCAGACCGCGACCTCGATGGTGCCGATGCCGACGGAGCGCTCGGAATGCCCGCCGGATTTTTCGTTTTGCATCATTACGGCGAGGATTTTCTCCGGCGCGAAATTGCCGGCCGCATCGAGCAGCGAAGTCGGACGGCGCCTTGAGGATGCGCGGAATGAAGCGCGCGCGCATCTGCGCGCCGCAGGCATAGCGGCCGGTGGAATTGAACGCGAAGCCGCAGACCGGCTTGCCGCCGCGGATCACGTCGGTGATCACGGCGACCACCGACGTCGTCATTTCGCTGAAATCGATGCTTGAATTGGCAAGCGTCGACTTGAGCGGGATCGCCGTCTCGCGGATATCGACGATGCGCATTTAGCGCATGACCCCGAAAAGCTTGCCACCGGACCCGATCCGGTGGTGGAACTGGTTTTCGGAAAAGGTCATGCGCAACACTCGAACGCTCACTCGATCCGCAGCTTCGCGTCGTGCACGACCTTGCCCCATTTCGCCATTTCGGTCTTGATGCGGAGGCCGAATTCGTCGGGCGTATTGAGCACCGGAATGAAGCCGATCGTTTGCAACCGTTGCTGCATTTCCGGCAGGTTGCCGATCCGCACGATCTCGCTATGCAACCGGGCGATGACTTCATTGGGAGTCCCCGCCGGCATTACCATTCCGGTGAGCGTATCGGCCTCCTGACCGGGAACGCCGGCTTCCGCCAAAGTGGGGACGTCGGGCAATACGGCGGGCCGTTTGACGGCCATCACCGCGAGCCCACGCAACTTGCCCTCCTTGATATTCGCGACCGCAGGCGGCAGCGCCGTGATGCCGATCGGGGTATGCCCGCCAAGCGTCGAGTTGATCGCGAGCGCGGCACTGGTGAACGGCACGGTCGCAAGATCGAGATCAAACGTCAGCTTGAACAGCTCGCCGGATAAATGCGGCGTCGACCCGATCGAGGCATGGGCGTAGCTGTATTTTCCAGGGTTGCGCTTTATCAGGTCGATCAGTTCCTTGACGGTCGTGGCGGGAACCGACGGGTGGACGAAGAGAACGTTGGGCGAGACCGCGACCAGCGTCAGCGGTGTAAAATCCTTGATCGGATCGTACGGGACTTTCGCATAGAGGCTCGGATTGACCATGAAGCCGGTGCTCACCACGAGGATCGTGTAGCCGTCGGCTGGCGCCTTGGCCGCTGCCGCGGTGCCGATATTGCCGCCCGCCCCGGCCATATTTTCCACATAGAACTGCTGACCCATGCTCTCGGATAATTTCTGCGCGAACATGCGCCCGATCACGTCGGTCGGGCCGCCGGGAGCGAACGGCACGATGATTCGGACCGGCTTGTTCGGGTAAGCGGCCGGGGCTTGCGCCATGGCGGCGCCGGCCAAAGTAAGCGCGGCGAGGGCGGCGAGAATGCGGGCAACCACCTTCATGATTTCCTCCCAGTCTTGTTCGCGCGCGCGGCGCCAAGCGCTCCGCGTTACTCGATCTGCGGGATCTTGGCGTCCGCGATCACCTTTTTCCATTTGGCTAGTTCGCCTTTGACGTAGGCGGCAAACTCGGCAGAAGAGCTGCCTTCCGGCTCGAATCCGAGCGGCAGCATCTTCGACTTCACGTCGGGCATCGCCACGATCGCGGCAATCTCGCGCTGCAACAGATCGACGATCTCCCTTGGCGTGCCTTTCGGCACGAACACGCCTTGCATGGTTTCGGATTCCTGGCCGGTGACCCCGGCCTCGGCCAGTGTCGGCACCTCGGGCAGCGCCGAGGATCGTTTCTTGGTGGTGACCGCCAACGCGCGCAGCTTGCCGCTCTTCACCAGTTGCGTGGTTGGCGTCAGCGCGACGAACGAGGCCGGCGTCTCATTGGCGAGAACGGCCTGCGCGGCCGGGCCGCCGCCCTTGTAGGGCACGATCGTGAAGTCGAGTTGATATGTCGCCTTGAACAAATCGCTGGCCAAATCCGGCGTGGTGCCGATGCCGGCCGAGGCGAAGCTGAATTTTCCGGGACTGGCCTTGATCAGCTGCGATCAGTTCGCTTCGCGGTCTTTGCCTCGACCGAGGGATGGACGATCAACACATTGGGCGTGATGGCGGCGAGCGTGACCGGGATAAAGTCCTTCTCCGCGTCATAGGGGCAATGCTTGTAGAGGCTCGGGTTGACCACGTAGCTCGATGACGCGACCAGCAACGTATAGCCGTCGCCGTTGGCGCGCGCGACGTTGGCGGTGCCGATATTGCCGCCGGCGCCCGGCAGATTCTCGATATAGAATTGCTGGCCGAGTTTCTCGGACAGCTTTTGCGCGATCAGCCGCGCCATCACGTCGGTCGGGCCGCCGGCCGCGAACGGCACGATGATTTTTACCTGCCGGTTCGGATAGTCGGCGGCCGAGGCCGGCGCGGCGGCAAGAGCGAGCGCGAACAGCGCCGCGCAAGCAGCCAGACTTCGCACCATCGAACGCATGAATTCCTCCCTGATTTTTCGGCATCGTAGCATTGCGCGCGGCCGTTGCTAACGGGGGCTTGCGCGCCGATCGACAAACGAATGCCCAAGTCAGCGATAGCTGGCTTGGGCGGTCTTAAAGGCTAGCGCTGCGGCGCCTATGGGCGCTGCTCGGAAGCAGGTCGAAAGCGACGGAGGACGGGGTCAATTGCCAGCCCGGCGGCGTCGTTCCTGCAGATTGCGCAGTATGGAGCCGATGACGTTAGAATAGTCGTCGGTCCACACCCGCTGGTTCGGGTCGCGTTTGCGGACCGGCCAGAATTGCGACGTGGCGAGCTCGCCGAAATCCGCGTCCCGCCGCGCCACCGTGGCGACGCGCGGGACCCAATGTTGCTCGCTGGCGTCCTCTTCCACGTCGCCGCCGTCGTAGACGCGCGCGATCACGCCGTTTGCCTCGGCGATGCCGGCGACTACCGAGGCGAGCTCGAGATTGTGGTTCGATATGTGCATCGCCACGATGCCGTTCGGCTTGAGCTTGCGCAGATAGAGCGCCATCGCCTCGCGGGTGAGCAGATGGAGCGGGATCGCGGCGCCGATGAAGGCGTCGACAAAGATCACGTCGTAGCTGCCGTCGGGCGCGTCGGCGAGCCGCAGGCGCGCGTCGCCGAGCACGATCGGCGCGTTCGGGGCGCACTCCGTGATGTAGGTGAACAGCTTGGGATCGCGCGCGATGCGCACGATGTCCGGATCGATCTCATAATAAGTCAGCGTATCGCCCGGGCCGCCGCTGAGCAGGCGAGCGTCCCGGTGCCGAGCCCGACCACGGCGTAAGTCGATCGGCCCGGCGACGCGCGCATGCACCGCATCGAACGTCTGCGCGATGCCGGCGCCGGCGAAAAATTCCGCGATCATTTCCGGGCGGCCGCTCACCGGGTTGCCCTCGTCGTCGCGAATGCGCTGAGTGCCCTGGCCGGTGGTGCCGTGCCACAGCACGCGGAACCTGCCGTCCGATGTATCCGTCACAGCTGAGAACACCGAAGAAGTTGCGCACCGTGTAAGGGCTGGCGTCGGCGTTGAAGTAATGACTCGAGAACGAAGAGGAAAGCGACGATGGCGGCGAACGGCAGCGGCGCTCGCCAGAACCGCACGGTCAGCCCCAACAGCGCGCCGACCAACACATTGAAACAAGTTGAAGTCGACATTCAGATCGAACGCCGTAATGCTGATCAACAACAGCGCCGCCGCGCCGAGCGCGACGAACAACGGATATTGCCCGGTGCCGATCGCCGGCAGCGCAAGACCCGGCCGGCACAGCACCGCCAGCACGATCAGCAGCGGATATTCCGCCACCCAGGTGAACACATGCGGCGCGATCAATCCCGCCGCGATGCCGCCGATCGTGCCGCCGGCCGATATCCACATGTAGTAGGCGGTGAGATGACGCGGCGCGGGCCGGCGCCGGGCCAGCTCGCCGTGGCACATCAGCGTGCAGACGAAGAACACGATCAAGTGGAGCGCGATCAAGCCGATGGTCGATGCGATCGGGCGCGATGATCAGCACCACGACCATGGCCAGGACGAAAATCGGCTGGATGTCGACGACCCAGCCGATGCGGAATGAGCGGACGGGTTTGAAAGACGATGACGAAGGTCAGCAGATAAAGCGCGAGCGGCAGCACCCATAACAGCGGCACCGCCGCCACGTCGGTCGAGATGTGGGCGGTGACCGCGATCAGGAGTCCCGAAGGCACCGCCGCCAGTCCGACCCAGTACGCGACGTCGCGCCAGGTCGGCGGCGCGGCTTCCTCGACGGTCGCGGCGTCGGCCGGTCCGTACCGCTTTCGGCAGATGATTGGACGACCGCAACAGCAGCGTGCCGCAGCCCGCGATCAATACGATCAGGACATAGAAGCCGATCGTCCAGCCCCAGGTCTGTTCGCCGAGCCGCACCAACGGCTCGATCGCCAACGGATAGGAGATCAGCGCGAGAAAGCTTCCGGCATTGCTTGCGGCATAGAGGAAATACGGGTCCTTCGCCGCCCGGTGCTCGGTGCCCATGAACCAAGCCTGCAGCAGCGGCCCATTGGCGGCGAGCGCGAAGAACGGCAGCCCGATCGATACCGTGAACAGCCCGAGCAGCCAGAACGCCTCACCCACCGGCGGCGGTCGGCCCCACCCGGCGGCAATGTGGAGCGGCAGCGCAAAACACGCGACCACCATCACCGTGAGATGAATGACGACCGACTTGCGGCCCGGCGCGAAGCGCGTCAGCAGATGGGCGTAGGCATAGCCGGCGAGCAGCGCCGCCTGGAAGAACACCATCGCCACCGACCACACCGCCGCGGCGCCGCCCAGCCGCGGCAGCACCATCTTGGTGAACATCGGCTCCACGGCGAACAACAGCGCGGCGCTGACCAGGATGGCGGCGACAAAGTTCGCCAGCACCAGATGTATGCGACGCGGCGGCTGTTGGCGTTGCGCCACTGGTCGGGAGCTCGGAAGCACTCATGTCCCTACCGATGATACTGCCGTGGCCGCAGCGCCACCACCTCCCAAATGACCAAGGGTCGCGGCAACGCTAGCATTGCGCCAAGTCCGATAGAAGCCAAAAAGAAGGGCGGCCTTTCGACCGCCCTTCGTGTCGTTCAAGATCGGTCCTGCTCAACGGCAGCAGCGCTGCCGTAGCGACGTCCCGCTTTACTGCCGGAGCGACGTCGTGGTTGCCGGAATCTTCGCGCCCGAGCCGATCCAATTTTCCCAGGTCTGCATGCGCAGCCCGAGCCGATCGTAATAGACGCGCAGATAACCGTCGCTTCCTTGCACGACGGCGTCGGGCATGACGGCTTGCACTTCCTGCGCCATCACGCCGACATAGGCCTTGTCGCTGCCATTGTAGCTGAAGCGGTAGAAGCCGAGGCCGTTATCGAGGTGGCCGAGCAGGACGATGTCATGCTTGGCGCGGATATCGGACGATCCCGCCCTGCCACCGCCGCCATCACGCCGCCGCCACCCATGCCGCCGCCGCCGCCACCGCCCATGCCGCCGCCGCCGCCGCCACCCATGCCGCCGCCGCCACCACCGCCACCGCCGCCGCCGCCACCCATGCCGCCGCCGCCACCCATGCCGCCGCCGCCGCCACCGCCCATGCCGCCGCCGCCGCCGCCGCCCATGCCGCCGCCGCCGCCGCCACCGCCGCGTAGCCGCCGCGGTAACCGCCGCGGTAACCGCCGCGGTAACCGCCGCGGTACCGCTGAACCGCGCCAGCCATGGCCACCGCCCCAGCCGTAGCCGCGGCGCCAGGCGTAGCCGCACCAGTACCAGCCTTCGCCGTTCCAGGCGTCGTCGTACCAGCAATAGTTATGTCCGAGGATAGATGAACTGGGTCTTCTCAATTATATTGAGAGTGTCAGCGGCGGCGCCCAGTTGGCCCGCTCGGCGCCGCTTGCGCCGTCGCTCGTCAGTATCGTCCGCCCCCAGCACGATCGGCCACGGTGGAAAGAACGATGGAAAGCTTCTTCAGCATGTTGTCGCTCCTTGTGTGTTGAACGCTATTACTATTCTCGGATATCGTGGTTGAATGTTAGCGGCTTTTGCCGTCGCGCAAGAAGCCGAGAGTTTCGCAGTATCGCAAACGATGTGAACGTCTCCTGAACGCAAAAGGTAGTATTTGACCTGACATGGAGCAATTAGATCGGCGCATGCGCAACGCGCTTGCCGCGCATTCCGCCGACCTTGCTTTGGTCGCGACTCGCGGCCATGCAGGCTGTATTCCAGCCGGCCCGCCCGCCAGCCAATTTCAGTAGAGGAAATTCAATGCCGGCTCGAAAAATCACCCGCCAGGACATGCGCGACGCCGCGGAGAAGTACAAGAACTGGGGCAAATGGGGCCCTGCCGACGAAATCGGCACGCTCAATTATACATCGCCGGAGGACATCGTTGCCGCCACCAAGCTGGTCAAGAAGGGCAAGGTGATCTCGCTCGCGCTCAATTTCGACTATACCGGGCCGCAAGGGGCCAAAAGCAAGTATCCGGCCATGGGCCGCACCAACCCGATCCACACCATGCTGCGCACCGGCACCGACGCCTATTCCGGCGTGCTCGACAAGCGCGGCATCCGCGCCGCCGACGACATGGTGACCATGCCGCTGCAGTGCGGCACGCAATGGGACGGGCTCGGCCACGTGTTCTATGAGAACTATATGTGGAACGGCTACGACTGCCGCGAGGTGACGAGCGCCGGTGCGCAAAAATGCGGCATCGAGAAAACCAAGAACAAGATGGTCGGGCGCGGCGTGCTGCTCGACGTGGCGCGCGCCAAGGGCGTCGAGTCGCTCGACGACGGCTACGGCATCACCAACGAGGACCTCTACAGCACCGCCAAGAAACAGAACGTCGCGCTCAAGCGCGGCGACTACGTGATCGTGCGCACCGGCATGATGGAGCGCTGCCAGAAGGCCGGCAGCTGGGACGGCTATCCGGGCGGCGATGCCCCCGGCTTTTCGTTTGAGACGCTCGATTTCGTCAAGGATACCGAATTGGCGGCGCTCGCCAGCGACACCTGGGGCTGCGAAGTCAGGCCGAACGAGAGCGAGGCGGGCATCAACCAACCCTGGCACTGGATCACCATCCCGATCATGGGCATGACCATGGGCGAGATCTTCGATCTCAAGGAGCTCGCCGACGATTGCGCCGCCGACAAGGTCTACGAATTCATGTTCGTGGCGCCGGCGCATCCCGATCACCGGCGCGGTCGGCTCGCCGGTCAACCCGCTGGCGATCAAATAGCGTCCGGACGGAGCGGCAATATCGTGGCGCGGAAGTCCTATCCCGTGAAGCGGACGAAGGCGGAGTGGCGCAAGCTGCTCACGCCCGAGCAATACGAGATCATGCGCGAGCACGGCACCGAGCCGCCCGGAAGCTGCGCGCTGAACTACGAGAAGCGCCACGGCACTTTTTCCTGCGCCGGATGCGGTCAGCCGCTGTTCATGTCGAAGAAAAAATATGACAGCGGCACCGGTTGGCCGGCTTTCAACGATCCGGTCGAAGGATCGGTGGAAACGACGACCGATACCAGCTATGGCATGACGCGCACCGAGGTGCATTGCAGCCGGTGCGGCAGCCACCTCGGTCATGTTTTCGACGACGGGCCGCCGCCGACGCATCAGCGCTACTGCATCAATGGCGTGGCGATGAACTTCAAGCCGGACTGACGTCCGCGTGCCGGAAAGGATTGCCTAATGCTTGGCCACAATATCAAACGCGTCGGCGCCGAAGTGCTCGCCGACATGCTGGCGGGCTATGGCGTGACGCACGTGTTCATGGTGCCGGCGGTGTTGCGGCGCACCTTCGCCGAGATGGAGCGGCGCACCAAGATCGCGCGCGTGCATTGTCACGGCGAGAAATCCGCCGCCTACATGGCCGACGGCTATGCGCGCGCGTCCGGCAGGCCCGGCATCTGCATGGCGCAGGTGATCGGCGCGCTCAATCTCGCCGCCGGCCTGCGCGACGCTTATCTGGCGCATTCGCCGGTGATCGCGATGACCGGCGGGCGCGATCCGAAAACCAAGTTCCGAAAAGTCTATCAGGAAGTCGACGACGTGCCGGCGTTCGAGCCGGTGACCAAGTTCAACGCCACCATCGACGAGGTGGCGCGCATTCCCGACATGCTGCGGCAAGCCTTCCGCGTCGCCACCTCCGGGGCGCCCGGTCCCGTGCATCTGCAGTTCCGCGGCAACGAGGGCCAGGTGGACGTCGAGGAAGCCGAGATGGAGGCGCTGGTCGAGGCGCAGTTCGCGCGCGTGCCGCCGTTCCGGCCCGAGCCGGAAGCCGCGCACGTGAAGGCCGCGCTCGAACTTCTGCAAAAGGCCGAACGGCCGATCATCGTCGCCGGCGGCGGCGCGCGTGCCTCGGGCGCCGGACGCGAACTGGTCGCGCTGGCGGAAGCGCTGCAAATCCCGGTCGCCACCTCGCTCAACGGCAAGGACTGCATCCCGGGCATTCACCCGCTGTCGGTCGGCGTGGTCGGCAGCTATTCGCGCGAGACCGCCAACCGCGCGGTCAACCGCGCCGATCTGGTCTGCTTCATCGGCAGCGAGACCGGCGGCATGACCACGCATTTCTGGGCGGTGCCCAAGATCGGTACGCCGGCGATCCAGATCGACATCGAGCCGGAGTCGCTCGGCCGCAATTATCCGCTTGCTGCGAGCGTGCTGGGCGACGCCAAGAATGTGCTGGTGCGCATGCTGGGTCAGATCGACAAATCGAGCGCGGCCAAGCGCGAGCCCTGGATCAAGGAAATTTCCGCGCTGCGCGCCGAATGGTACGCCAAGTACAAGCCGATGCTGGAATCGGACAGCGTGCCGATCCATCCGGCGCGCCTCTGCCGTGAGCTCACGCAACACGTGCCCGACGACGGCATCGTGGTGGTCGACACCGGTCACGCCGGCATGTGGATGGGCGGCATGTACGATTTGCGCAGTGCCGACGCAGAGCT
Source organism: uncultured Alphaproteobacteria bacterium (assembly GCA_963817045.1). Classification (GTDB taxonomy): domain Bacteria; phylum Pseudomonadota; class Alphaproteobacteria; order Rhizobiales; family Xanthobacteraceae; genus Pseudolabrys. The sequence continues at coordinate 43,745 of CAWFMZ010000012.1, read as the reverse complement.
ACATGCGCAGCGCCGGCCATCTCGGCTGGGCGTTTCCCGCCGGCATCGGCGCCAAGGCGGCGTGTCCCGAGCGCCCGGTGGTGGTGTTCACCGGCGATGCCGGCTTCTGGTATCACATCGCGGAGGTCGAAACGGCGGTGCGCTGGAAAATCAACAGCGTGACGGTGGTCAACAATAACGGCGGCGGCAACCAGAGTAAGCGCGGCTTCGACCGCGCCTATGGCGGCGCGCCGACCGACAGGTCGCGCGAATTGTGGACCTACAATGCGATGAATTTCGCGCGGCTGGCCGAGGACATGGGCGCGCTCGGCATCCGCGTGGAACGCGCGAGCGACATCGCGCCGGCGCTGCAACGCGCGCTCGCCGCCAACCGTCCGGCGGTGATCGACGTTGCCAGCGACATCGAGGCGCTGGCGCCGACCGCGGTTTCTTAGCCGATCCGAAAAACGATAACTGACCTGGAACGAAAAGGTTCCATGGCCTGTTCCACAATAAATTGTGTCTCGCGTTCGGCCGAATTTCGTCGCAATTCAGCCGCCAAAGCTCGGTTCAAAACGCTCGTCCGAGTCGGCGTTTTGTGAAAATATGCCGGCCATCATGCGGGGGCATTCGACAGCGAGATGTTGACCGCACGTCACGCAGCCATCCGGCTGCTCAAGCTGATGATGGTGGCATCCATCGTGCTGCCGGCGGTGCTGTTCGCGTTCGCCGCCTGGGTAAGCTACCGCAATTTCGAGCGCGTCAGCGACGAGCGCATCGACCGCTCGCTCGACATTCTGCACGAGCACGCGCTCAAGGTGCTGCAGACCATCGAGCGCGCCTTTGCCGAAATCGACGAAATCGTCCGCGGCATGTCGGACGACGACATCCGGCTGAATGAAGCGGCGTTGCACGCCCGGCTCAAACGGATCGACGACGCGCTGCCGCAGGTGCAAGGCATCGCGATCATGGATCGCAACGGGCATCCGCTGGTATCCGGCAATGTCGTGCCGGTGCCGAAAGACCTCGATTTCTCCGACCGCGATTATTTCAAGGCGCAGGCGAGCGCCAATGCCGGCACCTATGTGAGCAGCGTGCATGAGCCGCGCATGGGCGGCCTCGACACATATTTCTTCGCGCTGTCGCAGCGCCGGCAGTCCGACGATGGAAAGTTCAACGGCATCGTGTCGGTCGCCGTGTTGCCGAATTATTTCGAAGATTTCTATGCGAAAATGGGCCGTACCGGAGGCAGCTATTTCGGCATGGCGCGCGCCGACGGCGGATTCCTCGCGCGCTTTCCAGTGCCGAAGAACCGGCTCCTCAAGCTCGACGAGAATAGCCAGTTCCGCATCGGCGTCAGCGAGCGGCTTGGACCGCTCTATCTTCTCGGTCGATTCGCAGCTTGACCGCATCGACCGCCGCATCGGTTACCGCAAGCTGACCGGATTTCCCGATCTATGTGCTCGCCGGCGTGGAAAAATCGGCGATCGTGAGCGATTGGCTGAGCTACATGAGCAGCCACCTGGTCTTCGGCCTGCCGGCGACGGCGTTCCTGTATGCCGGCCTCGGGCTGGCGTTGCGGCGTACCAAACGTCTTTACGACGAAGCCGACCGCCGCGAGGCGGCGGAAGGCGCGCTGCGCCAGTCGCAGCGGCTCGAAGCGATCGGCCAACTGACCGGCGGCGTCGCGCACGATTTCAACAACCTGCTGATGATCATCAGCGGCAGCGTGCAGCGGCTGCGCGCCGAACTGACCGACAAGAAGTACGCCAGACTGCTCGACATGATCGGGACCGCGACCCAGCGCGGCGAAAGCCTCACCCGCCAGTTGCTCTCCTATTCGCGCCGGCAGACGCTGACGCCGCAGGTCATCGATCTATCGCAGCGGCTGCCGCTGCTGCGCGAACTGCTGACGCGCTCCTTGCGCGCCGACATCGAGATCAAGGTCGACGTGCCGGACGGCGTCTGCGCCATCCGCGTCGATCCCGGCGAGTTCGAACTCGCCATCCTCAATCTCGCGGTCAACGCCAAGGACGCCATGCCGACCGGCGGCACGCTGTCGATCCGGGCCAAGCCGGTGACGCTCAAGGGCGAGGCGACGGCCGAAGGGCTGAGCGGCGAATTCGTCGCCGTGCGCGTGGCCGATACCGGCCACGGCATTCCGCCCGACGTGCTGGCGCGGGTGTTCGAGCCGTTCTTCACCACCAAGGAGGTCGGCAAGGGCACCGGGCTGGGCTTGAGCCAGGTCTATGGCTTCGCCAAGCAATCCGGCGGCACCGCGACCATCACCAGCGCGGAGGGGCGCGGCACCGCGATCACGATCTATCTGCCGCGCAGCCATGAGGCGCCGCAGCCGCCGTCGCCGCAGTCGCGGGCAGCGGCGCCGGCCGAACCGGCGGGAACCGTGCTGCTGGTCGAGGACAATGACGACGTGGCGGAAGTCGGCGGCGGCTATTTCCGCCAGCTCGGCTATCGGGTGCGCAGCGTCGCCAATGCGCAAGCGGCGCTCGCGGCCTTGCGGCTGGACGGCGACGTCGACCTGGTATTCTCCGACATCCTGATGCCCGGCGGCATGAACGGCCTCGAACTCGCGCGCGAAATCGGCGAGCGGTTCCCCGCCATTCCGGTGCTGCTGACGACCGGCTACAGCGCCAGCGCCCAGGACGCCGTGCGCCAGGGCGTGGTCGTGCTGCAAAAGCCGTACGATCTCGAAAGCCTGCGGCGGAATATCCGCGAGGCGATCGAAGGCGCCAAGGCGCGCCAGCGCCAGGCGGAGCCGGCAAGTTAGCCGGTTCGGCTAACGCGCGGTCGGCCCGACGTAGCGGAATTTCTGCGCGCGCTTTCCGGTGTCGACTTCGGTCGTATAGATGTTGCCTTTGCTGTCGACGGCGAGATTGTGCACCCAGTGGAACTCGCCGGCGTTGCGGCCGTTGCGGCCGAACGTGCCGACCACTTCGCCGGTCTCGCGCACCAGCGTGCGCACCTCGTTGTTGGCGCCGTCGGCATTGAGCAGGAAGCTCTGCGCCGGATCGATCCAGAAATCGAGGTCCCAGACCGAGCCCTGTCCAGGCGTTTCCTTGGCGACGAAGAACTCCTTCACGAAGGTGCCGTCCTTGCGGAACACCTGGATGCGATCGTTCGAGCGGTCGCAGATATAGACCAGCCCGTCCTTGGCGATCTTCACGCAGTGCACGGGATTGGCGAACTGCTGCGGCGCCGGCCCCGCCGGATTGTAGGGCGGTTCCTTGGCATCGCTCGGCGGCTTGCCGTAGGCGCCCCAATGTCGCTTGTAAACGCCGGTGTCGGCGTCGAACACGATGACGCGGTGATTGCCGTAGCCGTCGGCGATAAAAACCTCGTTGGTCGCCGGATCGACCTCGGTATCGGCCGGACGGCCGAGCCGCGTGGTATCGGCGCTGCCGGTCTGCGGTCCTTTCTTGCCGATCTGCAACACGAACTTTCCGTCCTGGGTGAATTTCAGCACGTGGCCATCGTTGTTGCCATTGCCGCCGACCCAGACAAAACCCTTGTAGTCGATATTGATGCCGTGCTCGTTCTCGAACCAGTCGTAGCCGTGCTCCTGGCCCGCCCCAGGCCCTGAGCAGATTGCCGTCTTGGTCGAATTCAAGCACCGGCGGCGCCGGCACGCAGCATTTGCTGCGCGGCGGATTGAAGCTGGCGGCTTTCTCGTCGTCGGTGAGCGAGCGTGGGCGCTGGATCACCCAGACATGGTCCTGCGCGTCGACGGCGACGCCGGCGGCCTGTCCCATGATCCAGTTGTTGGGCAGCGTTTTTGGCCAGGACGGATCGACTTGAAAGTGCGGAACGTCGGCGGCATGCGCCGCGGCGCAGCCGACAAATGCCGACGCGATTGCGACGGTGAGAAATCTCATGGTCGTTCCCCCGGTCTACCGGCATGGTGTCGACCGCCGGTTTCGTGGGCAAGCGTCCTCCCGCCGCCGGCCCCGGGTCAAGGGCCTCGCGTCGGCGCGCTGGCTTGGAGAAAGTCAGCCTTCGCCGATCTCGCGCAGGATTTCCGCTGAATGTTCGCCGAGCCGCGGCGAGGGGCGTTCGGAGGCCGCCTTCCAGCCGTCCATCACGATCGGCGTGCGCACGCCCGGTATGGTGCCGCTCTTGGCGGCGGCGCTCGGCAGATTGAGCTTCATGCCGCGGTGGACCACCTGCGGGTCGTTGAACACCTGCTCGAGATTGTTGATCGGACCGGCCGGCACCTGTTGCGCTTCGAGCTTTTCGAGCAGCTCGTCGCGCTTCATGCGTACGGTGAGCGCCGACAACTTGCCGATCAGCTCCGCTCGATGCTTGAGCCGGCCGACATTGTCTTTGTACTCTGGGTTCTGCGCGAGTTCGGGCGCGCCCAGCGCGTTGCAGAATTTGACGTACTGGTTGTCGTTGCCGGTGGCGACGATCGCGTGGCCGTCGGCGACCGGGAACACCTGGTAGGGCACGATGTTGGCGTGCGCATTGCCGATGCGTTTCGGCACGTTGCCGGAGACGAGATAGTTGAGCGCCTGGTTGGAGAGAACGCCGACGGTGGAATCCACCAGCGCGGTATCGACGTAGCAGCCCTTGCCGGTCTTCTCGCGCTGCGTCAGCGCCGCCAGGATTCCGACCACCGAATAGATGCCGGTGAAAATATCGGAGACCGGAATGCCGATGCGCGTCGGTTCGCCGTCGGCCATGCCGGTCAGATCCATGATGCCGCCCATGCCTTGCGCCATCAGATCGTAGCCGGCGCGCTTGGCGTAGGGGCCGTCCTGTCCGAAGCCGGTCACCGAGCAATAGATCAGCCGCGAATTTTCCGGCGCCAGGCTCTTGTAGTCGAGGCCGAACTTGGCGAGCCCGCCGACCTTGAAATTCTCGATCAACACGTCGGAGCGCGCCGCCAGCTTGCGCACGATGCGCCGGCCATCCTCGCTCTCGAAGTCGATCTCGATCGAGCGCTTGCCGCGGTTGGCGGAATGGAAATAGGCGGAGCCGATGTGCTTGCCGTCGGCGCCTTCCACGAACGGCGGTCCCCAGCCGCGGGTATCGTCGCCGATGCCGGCGCGCTCGACCTTGATGACGTCGGCGCCGAGGTCGGCCAGCAGCTGCCCGGCCCAGGGCCCGGCCAGGATGCGGGCAAGTTCGAGGACGCGGAGACCCGCCAACGGCTTCGGCATTTGTAAGAACTCCCGGACGACGCGGAATGGACAACGATGGCGGGGGTTATAGTTGCATCGTTCCGCGCTGACCAGAGCGGGAATTCTTCATTGGCCGCACGGGGTTGTGCCTAAATTTAGCGCCAATGCTATGGCGCTGTGTCGCACCGGCGGCTAATGTGAAATCGGGCGCGACAGGCCGTTTTTGGTTATTGTACCGCTATAGAACAAGCGCAACGGGCTACCGTTGCCAGAAAAAGACCAAAGGGAGGAATGAAATGAGGACGCTAACGAAAATTCTTGCCGGCGCCGCCGCAGCCGTTCTGCTGTCGGCCTCCGCGCAGGCGCAAGTGACGATGAAGGCATCGCACCAGTTTCCGGGCGGCAAGGGCGACGTGCGCGACGACATGGTGCAGATGATCGCCAAGCAGGCCGAGGCCGCCAGATGTCGGCCTCACCATCCAGGTCTATCCCGGCGCTTCGTTGTTCAAGCCGAATGACCAGTGGAACGCCATGGTCAATGGCCAGCTCGACATCTCGCTGTTCCCGCTCGACTACGCCAGCGGCAAGGTGCCGGCCTTCAGCGCGACGCTGATGCCCGGCCTGATCCGCAGCCAGGAGCGCGCCAAGCGGATCAACGATTCGCAATTCATGAAGGATATCCGCGCCGAGATCGAGAAGCACGGCGTGATCGTGCTGTCCGACGCCTGGTTCGCCGGCGGCATGGCGTCCAACAAGGGTTGCCTCGTGCATCCGAACGACCTGAAAGGCCTGAAATTCCGCGCCGCGGGGCCGACCTTCGCCACGATGTGGGAGAGCGCCGGCGCCAGTATCGTCAGCCCGCCGTCGAACGAAATCTACAACGCGTTCCAGAGCGGCGTCGTCAACGGGACCGACACCAGCCTCGGAACCTTCCAGTCCATGCGTCTTTATGAGGTGACGAACTGCCTCACCGCGCCCGGCAACAACGCGCTGTGGTTCATGTACGAGCCGGCGCTGATGTCGAAGAAGAGCTTCGACAAGCTCAACAAGGCGCAGCAGGAAGCCATTCTCAAAGCCGGCAAGGCGGCGCAGGCCTATTATGAAGGCAAGGCCGACCAGGTGAACAAGGACGCGTCAAGGCGTTCGAGGATCACAAGGTGAAGGTCGTGACCCTCAGCGACGCCGATTATCAAGCCTGGCTCGAGGTGGCGAAAAAGAGCTCCTACGCGACCTTCGCCAAGGCGGTGCCGAACGGCCAGAAGCTGATCGACGAGGCCCTCGCCGTCAAATAACGAAAGCTACGACAAGTCGGCCGGCCGGCGGGCTCACCCGCCGGCCGGCGCCGTCTCGCCCCGTCAGCGTTGCGCGGGGACATCCCGCAACGAATGCTGCCAGCTCAAGCTAAGTTCATGGACACATACATTCGGGCGGTGATCTTTCTGTCGCGCGTCGCCGGCGTGTTCGCGGCTATTCTCATCGGTCTCGCCGTGTTCGTGATCTGCGACATGGTGATCGTGCGCTACTTCTTGAACGTGCCGACGATCTGGCAGATCGACGTGGTGACCTACGCAATCGTCGCGGCGACCTTCGTCGGCAGTGCCTATGTGCTGATGACGCGCGGCCACGTGAATGTGGAGATTCTTCCGCTCTATCTTCGGCCCGCGCGCCCGCTACTGGCTCGCGCTGTTCACGATTTTGCTGTCGATGAGCTTCTGCGTGGTGCTGTTCGTTCTCTGCACGCAGTATTGGTATCAGGCATGGTCGGAAGGCTGGCACTCGAACACGGTCTGGCGCGCGCCGTCTGTGGATTCCCTATCTGTCGATGCCGTTCGGTCTCGGGTTGCTGGTCTTGCAATACTTTGCCGAACTGATTTGCCTGGTCACAGGCAGGGCGCTCCCGTTCGGCCTCAAGCCGAAAGAAGATCTCGAGGAGTTCGGCCGGGATCAGGCTAAGCAAGCATTGGGAGACGTCCCATGACCCCGAATATGCAAGGGACTCTCGTTCTCATAGCAACCCTTTTAATGCTGCTGTCGGGAATCCCGGTGGCGTTCGGGCTCGGCGCGATTTCGATCATGTTTCTTTTGTTATTCCACGGCGTCGACAGTATGCACGTGGTTGCCGAGACATTCTGGTCCGGCCTCGACGAATTCACGCTGGTCGCTATTCCGATGTTCGTGATGATGGGCGCCGCGATCGGCTCATCGCCGGCCGGTAAGGACCTTTATGAGGCGCTCGACCGTTGGCTTTACCGCGTGCCAGGCGGACTGGTGATTTCAAATCTCGGCGCCTGCGCCATCTTCGCCGCGCTCACCGGCTCCTCGCCGGCCTGCTGCGCGGCCATCGGCAAGATGGGCATTCCGGAGATGCGGCGGCGCGGCTATCCCGACGACGTGGCCACCGGCTCGATCTGCGCCGGCGGCACGCTCGGTATCCTGATTCCGCCGTCGATCACCTTCATCCTCTACGGCATCGCCACCGAAACCTCGATCGGCCGTCTGTTCCTTGCCGGCGTGATGCCTGGCCTCATGCTGACCTGCATGTTCATGCTGTGGACGATTTTTATCATCTGGAAGCGCGGTTTCCGCTCCCATGCGATCGATTTTCGTTATTCCTGGAAAGAAAAATTTCAGTCGATCCCCAAGATCGCGCCGTTCCTGCTGATTATTTTCGGCGTCATGTACTCGCTCTATGGCGGCGTGGCGACGCCGTCGGAAGCGGCCGGCGTCGGCGCCGCGCTCTGCCTCATTCTGGCGGTCCTGATCTACCGGCTTTGGAAGATCGACCAGATTTGGCACATCCTGCGCGACACCATGCGCGAATCGGTGATGATCCTGACCATCATCGCCGCCGCCGTGTTGTTCGGCTACATGCTCACCTCGCTCTATCTGACCCAGATGCTGGCGCAGGCGATCGCCGACGCGCATTTCAATCGCTGGGTTCTGATGGGGATGATCAACCTCTTCCTGCTGGTGAGTGGCTTCTTCATTCCGCCGGCGGCGATCATCCTGATGACCTAGCCCGATCCTGCTGCCGATCATCACGGCGGCCGGGTTCGATCCGGTGTGGTTCGGCGTGATCCTGACCATCAATATGGAGATCGGGCTGATCCATCCGCCGGTCGGCCTCAACATTTACATCGTCAATGCCATTGCGCCCGACGTGCCGATCACGACGGTCATGTGGGGGACGATTCCCTACGTCCTATGTATGATGTTGGCGATCGTGATCTTGTGTATATTTCCCGAAATCGCCACATGGTTGCCGGATCATATGATGGGCGCCGGCAAGTGACGGATGGCTGCCGGGCCGTCTGAACGGTCGCGGAAGGCACGATGAACGTCTCGTTTTTCGGCGAACTATTGCAGACCATCTCCGAGCGCGGCCGCGCGCTGCTGGCGCGCAACCGGCGCGTCGAGGCGTCCGCGCGCTCGGAGAGCCTGGTCGAGCTGTGCGAGGACTTGTTGTCCAGCCGCGGCGAGGCCTCCGGCGTCGCCCGCGCGCGCGAAATCCTCAGCCGCTATGGCGAACTGACCACCGGGCCGCGCATCGCCTTCTTTGAGGCGCTGGGCGAACGTTTCGGCCCCGATTCGGCCCGCATGCAGACGGCCATTGCCGCCTGGCGCGTGCGGCCCGCCGACGCAACCGCTGCCGAGGTGCATGCCGCCTCGGAGCCGCGCCGGCAGGAACTGTTCCGCCGGCTCAATCTGGCGCCGGGCGGCACGGCGGCGCTGGTGCGCATGCGCGAGCAGTTGATCGACGTGCTCGACCACCGCGACGATCTCACCGCGGTCGACGAGGATTTCGTCCACCTGTTCTCGTCCTGGTTCAACCGCGGCTTCCTGGTGCTGCGGCGCATCGACTGGTCGACGCCGGCGATCGTGCTGGACAAAATCATCCGCTACGAGGCCGTGCACGAGATCAGCGACTGGGACGACCTGCGCCGCCGCATCGAACCGCCCGACCGCCACTGCTACGCGTTTTTCCATCCGGCGCTGGTGGACGAGCCGCTGATTTTCGTCGAGGTGGCGCTCACCCGCGACATTCCGGCAGCGATCGCGCCGATCCTCAGCCCCGAGCGCGAGCTGATGGAACCCGACAAGATGCGCACGGCGGTGTTCTATTCGATCTCGAACTGCCAGCGCGGGCTGGCCGGCGTGTCGTTCGGCAATTTTCTGATCAAGCAGGTGGTCGAGGAAATCAGCCGCGAAATGCCGAAGCTTTCGAGCTTCGTGACGCTGTCGCCGGTGACGAATTTCGCGTCTTGGCTCGCGCGCGAACGCGGCGACGATAATTCGGCGGCGCTGAGCGAGGCCGATAAGGCGCTGTTCGCCGCGCTCGACAATCCCGATTGGTGGCGCGATTCCGATACGACGGCGCGGCTGCAAGATCCGCTGATGCGCGCGGCCGCCTGGTATTTCCTGCGCGCGCGCAGCGAGCGCGGGCTGCCCGTGGACGCAGTGGCGCGTTTCCATCTCGGCAACGGCGCGCGGCTCGAGCGCATCAATTGGCTGGCCGACACCTCGGACAAGGCGGTCGCGCAGGCGCACGGGCTGATGGTGAACTACCAGTACGATCTCGACGACATCGAGAAGAACCACGAGGCCTATGCGGAAGGCCCCACGGTGGTCGCCTCCAGCGCGGTGCAACGCATGCTGCGCCCGCCGCTCGAACTGGTGCCGATAGCGCGCTGACGCTTACGCCTTCCCGTACACCGGCACGATGGCGCCGCGGGTGACGCGGTTGTCGGGCGAGGCGAGGAACAGGATCGTCGCCGCCACGTCCTCGACCTTCGGCCAGGCCGCGTGGTCGGCCTTCGGCATGGCGGCGCGATTGGCCGGCGTATCCATGATCGAAGGCGCCACCGCGTTGACCAGAATTCCGTCCTTGGCAACTTCCTCGGCCAGCGCCACGGTGAGCGCGGCGACACCCGCTTTGGCAACCGTATAGGCCGTCATGCCGGCGCCGCTGCGCCATTCCAGCGCCGGCCGCGCCGCAACATTGACGATGCGCCCGCCGCCTGCCGCCATGGCGTTCACCGCCGCGCGGCAGCACAGGAAACAGGAGACGAGATTGCTATCGATCTGCGCCATCAGCGCGGCCTTATCCGTCGCCGCCACCTTTCCCGGCGCGAAGCCGCCGGCGATGTGGATCGAGACCCAGGGCTTGAGCCCGTCATAGACTTTTGCAACCGCTGCCTCATCGGCAAGATCGGCGACCGCGATCAGCTTCATTTTCGGATCGCCGCGATGGGGAAAGCGCTGCGCCTCCGCTTCGTGCACATAGGGTACCGTGCAGGTCGCGCCGGCTGCCAGCAGCGATCCGACCACGGCGGTGCCGAGCGCGCCGGTGCCGCCGGTGATCACCACATGCTTGCCGGAGAAATCCATGCCGCTGTCCCCTCCGTTGTCATGCCCGGCCTTGTGCCGGGCATCCCGCTTAGGTGAGCACTGCACGTCCTTAAACGAGATGGCCGGGACATGCCCGGCCATGACGAAATACTAGCCGCGCCCGCGCTTGACCCGCGTCGGCAGCACCTGAAATTCGATCCAGTTGGCTACCTCGCCGACGCGCAGCTTCTTGTCGAGCACATTTTTGCTGATGCCGTGCCGCCACGACAGCCGCTTGCAATCCGGATCGCGGTCGAGCGTATCGAGATCGTGCGCGAAGGTCTTGATGTCCTCCGCGTCCCTGAAGAAACCTTCCTCGATCAGCCGCGTACCGATGCGGCGCACGATCGCCGCGATCTCGCGCAACGGATATTCGGGATGATACTGCACCGCCCAGGCCACCGAACCGTTGGTGCGGATTTCCACGCTTTGCACATCCGAAATCGCATTGGTGGCGAGAACGGTGGCGCCCGCCGGCAGCGCTTCGACTTCGTCGAGATGCACGGTCGGCGCGTTGAACACGTCGAGCTTGCCGACATACATCGGATGCTTGCGGCCGGCTTCCGTCAGCCTTATGCCGCGGCCGAAGCCGATTTCGCGGCCTTTCGGATTCTTGCGCACGCTGCCGCCAGCCGCCGCGGTGATCACCTGCAGACCCCAGCAGGAACCGAACAGCGGGGTTCCGGTCGTGAGCGCCGTGCGCACCAGATCGATCTGGCGGTTCACCGACGGCCCGCCGTCATAGACGTGCAGCGAGGAGCCGGTGATAGCGATGCCGTCATAGCCTTCGAGCGACTCGCCCTCAGGCAGGGTAGCGCCCGGATCGCCCGGATGGCAGGTATCCACGATCGCGCCCGGAATCAGCTCGCGCAATAAATTCGAATAGCCTTGGTGCGCGGCGGTTCCGCCGACCGCGATGTGCTCGGCGAGCGTCTGCGGCGAGTTGCCTTCGATGACGAGCAGGCGAGGGGAGGGCATAGGGCGTTAAATGGACGGATCTCGTCCCCGTGTTTTTCGCGCGAAACGGTGCGCATGAGCTAGTCTTGATATGGCTAAGCCAAGGTGATTTTGCAATCACCGCCGAATTTTGTGGCTTGGCGCGCCTTTCGCACGCTCGGTTCTTGAGTACGCCGCATAAGCCGCCCATTCTGCACGAAATCGCGCGAATCAACAGGCAAATCCGCGGGCACATGGCCGACTACGACCTCGCCATCATCGGCGGCGGCATCAACGGAACCGGGTTGGCCCGGGACGCCGCCGGCCGCCGCTTGCGCGTGCTGCTGGTCGAGCAGAACGATCTCGCCTCCGGCACTTCCTCGGCTTCCACCAAGCTGATCCATGGCGGCCTGCGTTATCTCGAACACGGCGCCTTCCGGCTGGTGCGCGAGGCGCTGCATGAGCGCGAAGTGCTGCTGCGCATGGCGCCGCATGTGATCCGGCCGCTGCGCTTCGTACTGCCGCCCAAGCGCGGCTTGCGCTCGACGCTGTGGCTCCGGCTCGGCCTGTTCATTTACGACAGGCTGGGCGGGCGCAAGCTGTTGCCGGGCACGCGCAGCGTCGATCTCACCCATCATCCGGTCGGCCAGCCGCTCAAGCGGTCGTTCCGTTACGGCTTTGAATTTTCCGACTGCCTGGTCGACGATTCCCGGCTGGTCGTGCTCAACGCGCTCGATGCCGCCGAGCGTGGAGCCGTCATCCGCACCCGCACCCGCTGCATCAGGGCCGAGCGGCGCGACGAATGGGAACTGGTGCTCAATACGCGCGGTCGCCGCGAGGTGACGACCGCACGCGTGCTGGTCAATGCCGCCGGGCCCTGGGTCGGCGAGGTGGCGGACACCGTGATCCGGCGGCCGCTCCCGGCGCCGGTGCGGCTGGTCAAGGGCAGCCATATCGTGGTGCGGCGGCACTTCGAGCACGATTGCGGCTATCTTTTGCAGGCCGCCGACGGCCGCGTGGTATTCGCGCTGCCGTTCGCGCAGGATTTTACCCTGATCGGCACCACGGATGAGAATTTCGTCGGCGATCTTAATTCGCCGGCGCCCGACGCCGACGAGATCATCTATCTGTGTCAGGCGGTGAATGAATATTTCCGCGACCAAGTTACGCCCGACGAGCTGGTGTGGTCGTTCGCCGGCGTGCGCTCGCTCTACGACGACGGCGCCGACAAGCCGGAAGACGTCACCCGCGACTATGTGCTGGCGCTCGACGAGGTCTACGGCGAGGCGCCGCTGCTCACGATCTATGGCGGCAAGATCACCACGCACCGCCGGCTGGCGGAAGCGGCGATGGAGCGGATCGGGATTTTCTTCAGCGCGCTGCCACCGTGGACCGCCGGCTCGACGCTGCCCGGCGGCGATTTTACGGTCGACGGCTTCTACGAATTGGTGGCGGAGACGATCGGCCGCTGGCCGTTCCTCGCCGAGCCGCATGCGCAGCGCCTGGTGCGCGCCTATGGCCGGCGCCTTGAGCGCATTCTTAAGGTTGCGCGAAGCATGGACGATCTCAGGCCGCGTTTCACCGGCGATCTGACCGGCGCCGAGGTGCGCTACCTGGTCGAGAACGAATGGGCGCAGAGCGCGGACGACGTGCTGTGGCGGCGCAGCAAGCTCGGTCTCAAAGCCACGCCCGAGGAGCGCAACGCACTCAGCCAGTTCATCGCATTGTTGCAGATGGCGCAGCAGCCGGCGCCGTAGGCTCGCCCATGGTTTACGAAACCTTGCCGCGATCGCCGTAATCGAATGCGTTCGTCTTAACCGGACTGCCACAGTTAGTGCCAGGGTCTAGTATTCCACTCGTATTCGCTATGCCGGTAACGGATCGCCGATGTCGACCGACTCCAAACAGATTGCCGAGCGTCTCGCCGCCGCCAAGGTCCTGGTGGTGGACGACGAGCATTACATGCGCAAAGTCGTGCGCACCATGCTGATGAGCATCGGCGTGCGCACGGTCTATGAGGCGCCGGACGGTCCGGCCGGTCTCGACTTGATCCGCACCCAGGCGCTGGACGTCGTCATCCTCGACTGGGAAATGCCCGGGCTCGACGGCCCCGGTTTCGTGCGCATGGTGCGCTCGCCCACGACCTTCCCGTATCCGAACGTGCCGATCATCATGCTCACCGGCCATGGCGAGCGCTCGCGCGTGGTCGAGGCCGTGAAGATCGGCGTCAACGAATTCCTGCTCAAGCCGGTGTCGTCGAAGGCGCTGCAGGACCGCATGGTTGCCGTGCTGACCAAGCCGCGCCAGATCATGCAGAGCGGCGACTATTACGGCCCGACGCCGCGCAAATTGGCCGCCGCCATCCACGCCGACAACGATCAGGCAATCGCCAATCTTTCCGTGCTGAACTAAGCTCCGCCGGCTGCTGCAGCCGCGGAGCCCCCATTGCCGACCGCTCTCATCGCCATCGACCAGGGCACGACCTCGACGCGCGCGATCGCGTTCGATGCCGCGCTCCAGCCGCTTGCCAGTGCGCAGCGGGAGCTGCGCCAGATCTATCCGGCGCCCGGATGGGTCGAGCATGATCCGGAAGAAATCTGGGCGGCGACGGTCGCGACCGTGCGCAGCGCCGTGGCGAAGGCCGGGCTTGCGGCCAAGGACATCGCCGGCATCGGCATCACCAATCAGCGCGAGACCACCGTCGTCTGGGACCGCGTCACCGGCCAACCGATCCACAAGGCAATCGTCTGGCAGGACCGGCGCACGGCCGATTTTTGCGATGCGCTGCGCCGGGCCGGCCATGAGCCGGAGATCACCGCCAAGACCGGGCTGCTGCTCGACCCTTATTTTTCCGCCAGCAAGATCGCTTGGCTGCTCGAACACGTGGCGGGCGCCCGCGCCCTGGCGGAGGCCGGCCAGCTCGCCTTCGGCACTATCGATTGCTTCCTGTTGTGGCGGCTCACCGGCGGCAAGGCGCACGCGACCGACGCCAGCAATGCCGCGCGTACGCTGTTGTTCGATATCGCCCGCGGGGAATGGGACCAAGACCTGTGCCGGATGTTCGGCGTGCCGCCATCCCTGTTGCCGCAGGTACGCGATTGCGCGGCGGAGTTTGGCGCCACCGCGCCTGCATTGTTCGGCGCGTCCATTCGCGTTCTCGGCATGGCCGGCGACCAGCAGGCGGCGACGGTCGGGCAGGGCTGCTTCAAGCCGGGCATGATGAAATCGACCTATGGCACCGGCTGCTTCGCGCTGCTCAACACCGGACCGCAGCGCGTCCTCTCGCGTAACCGGCTGCTCACCACCATCGCCTACCAGCTCGAGGGCAAGCGCACCTATGCGCTGGAGGGCGCGATTTTCATCGCCGGCGCCGCCGTGCAATGGCTGCGCGACGGCCTGAAGATCATCGCCAAGGCGTCCGAGGCCGACAGCCTGGCCGAGCGCGCCGACCCGGCCGAACAGGTCTATCTGGTGCCCGCCTTTGTCGGCCTGGGCGCGCCCTATTGGGACGCCCAGGCGCGGGCCGCGATCTTCGGGCTGACCCGCAATTCCGGAGCTGCGGAACTCGCGCGCGCGGCTCTGGAAGCGGTCGGCTACCAGACCCGCGACCTGCTCGAAGCCATGCATGCCGACTGGCCGATGGCGGCCGGCGCCGCCACCGTGCTGCGCGTCGATGGCGGCATGACCGCGAGCGAGCCCACCATGCAATTTCTCGCCGACATCCTGGCCAGCCCGGTCGACCGCCCGGCGGTGATGGAGACCACCGCCTTGGGCGCGGCCTATCTGGCCGGTCGGGCGGCCGGCCTCTGCCCCGATCTCGACGGTTTCGCCGCGCAATGGAAACTTAACCGAAGATTCCAGCCACGCATGGATGCGGCAATGCGCGAGCGGAAATATTCCGGTTGGAAGGACGCGGTGCGGCGGACGTTAACGGCCCGGTGAGACTTCGCAGCGAATATTGCCGGGCCCAAAGCCCGTGCCATGTCGATTAATCCTACGCAAGCCGAAGTCCTGATCCAGCAACTGCGCGTGCTGGTGGTCGACGATAATCCGTTCATGCGCAGAGTCGTGCGCGGCCTGCTCACCAATATCGGCGTGAAGAAGATTATCGAAGCCGGCGACGGCATCGCCGCGCTCGACAGGATCCACGAGAACGCTCCCGACGTCATCATCCTCGATTGGGAGATGCCGCTGCTCAACGGTCCGGAGCTGGTGCGGATCGTGCGCTCGCCCGGCGTATTCCCGACGCCGGACATTCCCATCATCATGCTCAGCGCGCATGTCGAGCACTGGCGCATTCTCGAATTGGTCAAGCTCGGCGTGAATGAGTTTCTGTGCAAACCGGTGTCGGCCAAGGCGCTGTTCGGCCGCCTGCTCTCGATCCTGCTCAAGCCGCGCGAGAGCGTGCGGCTCGGCTAGACCGGCGGGTGATTCGTTCCAGGCGCAATAATAGTCAAATGGCGCTTCGGCGGCACGCCTAACTAATGAGCTTATTCCGGCTTTTGCGGGCCGGCCGGGGCGGTGGACTGCTCGGCCGCCGGGCTGGCGCCAGAGGGGGCGCCGGTCAGCCGCTCGATCACCGAGCGCGCCGCGTCGCGCGCGCGCCGCTCGCGCACCGCATTAAGCAACGGGGCGGCCGCGCCAGAGCGGCGAATCAGGGCTTCCGGATCGGGCAACATGATCGGGTCGTCCCATGAGCCCTGCACGATGAACGGCAGCTCGAAGGCGGTCGCCTCGGGCTTGCCGGCGGCCACCAGAACGGCGGTGCCCTTGAGATCGAGCTCGCGCGTCGGAATCGAGGCCGAGCCGGCAAGCGCCAGCCGCACCGCCGAGCCCTCGAGCTTCACGTCCTCGACCGTGACCGTGCCTTGGTTGATTTTCAGCGTTACCGCGATCTTCTCGAACGGGGTGCGCCCGCTGCGGAATTCGCCGCCGCCGGACAGTGGCCGCCGCTCCAATCGGCGCAGCAACTGCTCGACGTTGAGGCCGGCGAGCGCGCCATTTTGGCCAATGAGGCTGGCGGTGCCATTCAAGGTGCGCGTGATTGCGAGCACGCTGGCGCCGCTGCCGTCGACCGCGAAAGCTATGTTGCCCTTACCCTCGAGCCGGTGCAGCCCGAACAGCTGGCCGAGGCAGCTTTCCAGATCCACGTCGGTGAATTGCAGCTGGGATTTGACGTCCACGCCGGCTTCGAAATTGGCCAGCGTCAGCGAGCCCTTGATCACGCCGCCATAGGCCTGCGCCTCGCCGACGGTCACCACCAGATGACCGCCGCGCAAGTTTGCGCCGATGGCGGTGCGGCCGAGCTTGGCGTTGGACATCACCACGTTCGCCGCCGACAGCCGCAAGTCGAGGTCGATGCCGGAGAGACCGTCGAGCGTGATGCGCGTGTTGTTCCATTCGCGCTGATTGGCGGTGAGCAGGCGGACGGTGGAGACATAAGGGGTCAGATCGAGCGCGTCGGAGGCGAGCGTGCCTTGCAGCGTCTTGCGCCCGTCAGTGGCGAAGGTGAGCACGCCCTCGGCGGTGTTGCCGTCGAGTTCGACATTGACGTTCGAGAGACCGATGGTGCCGCCCATCACATTGGTCTGCGTCTTGATCGCGAAGTGGCCGAAGCCGCCGCCGGGCAGCGGCTGCTGTCCGGCCCAGATCAACGCATGGCGCATCGATGCGGTGTCGGCGGCGAGCGTGCCTTCGATCTTGAGGGTGGGCTTGACGCTGATCGCGCCTTCGAACGCGGCCTTGATCGGGCTGCCCGCGATGCGCAGCTTCACGCCGGTGCGGTCGCCGCTGAGCGCGGCCGGAAAATCGCCGAGGGTCAAGGTCATGTCGAGCGGCTCGTCATGCCAGACGAAGCGGCCGCTGGCGCCGAAGCTCTTGGAGATCGACGGCCAGGCCAGCGAAAATTCCACGTCGGTCAGCGTCTCGTCGAGCTTGCGCTCCTTGCTGCGCACCAGCACGGTGCCATTGTCGATGCGCATCTCGGAGAATGCCGCGACCCGGGGGCCGTCCTTGGTCTGGCTGCGCGTCAGCGCCTCGATCAGGCCGGACCAGTTGGACTTGCCGTTCGGCTCCAGGTCGACCGCGATGGTCGGCCGCTCCAGCGCCACGTCGGCGATTTCGACCCGCCCGATCAGCAGCGGAAAAAAGCGCAGACGCGCGGTCAGCCGTTCCGCGGTGAGCGCCGGCCGTTTGGCGTCGCCGAGCACCACATCGGCGAAGCTGACGCTGCCGGAGGGAAACAGCGAGACCTTGGCCTCGCCACGCAGGATCGGATTCAAGCCGGTGACGGCGCGGATTTCGCTTAGGACCTGCCGGCGCACCGCGTCGGCCGAGATCAGGTAGCCCGCCGCGACCAGCACGCCGGTGCCGACCGCGAGCGCGGCCAGCAGAGCAAATCCCAGGCGTTTGAAGCCGGTGGCGGCCGTCAAGAGAGAATTTCCGGTTGTTGCGGCGTCGATTGCCGGCGGACTATACCATCGGTCGCGCCGTGACCAACCGTGCTCGGCCTCTGTGACCCTTTCATGGCCAGCGCATGATCCCGATAAGTGGGCACTGATGTTCGGCTATGATCATGCGCGTCCAATATATGCCAATTAGGCTTACCGCAGCGGCGTCGCATCGGCGATCTCGGCGATCAGCTTCTTGATAATTGCCTGGCCGAACGAATTGAAGTCCTTCGCTTCCAGAACGAAAGCGCCCGGCCCGCCGGCCACGTTTTCGCGATAGTAATTGGCCAGGCCGCCGGGCGGATTGGTGTGCTCGGGGTTCCAGGGCAATGGGCGCTCGCTCAGGATGACCAGCCCGTTGATGGTCAGGCCGAGCGCGAGCGCCTCGTCGCGCGCAAGCACGACGTCGCGGCCGGCATTGTTGGTGCCGTCGCCGGAGACGTCGATGGTGCGGCGTTCGCAGGTGAACGGCGCATGCGCAAACTGCGCCACCGCGAAGTCGATGCCGCCGCTGATCGAGGTGCGGTCGGCAAACGAGCGCGGCGATTCCAACAACCGGTCGCCGAAGGCTTGCGCGGCTTGCGGGCCATCGATCAGCGTCCAGTCGATCACGACCTTCTGGTTGCCGAGGCCCGACCACTCCAGGAACAGCACCGCGATGCGCCCCTGGCGGCCGGAGCGGATGGCGTCGAGCACACGGCGGTCGGCGACTGCGGCGGCATAGCCCTCGCGCTGCAGCTGAAATTTTTCGGCATCGACGCTGCGCGAGACATCAGCCGCCAGCACCAGCAGCAAGTCGACCGTCTCGGCCGCGCGCGCGGCCGGCAGGCTCAAGCCGAGCAGCAGCAGAAACAACGCCAATGCCGGACGCAACAGACGCGACATGACAAACCCCATCTTCGAGGTCCCGGGATGTTAGCCGAATTCACGCCGCTTGCGTATCGGTTCGAAACCCCGGCGGCTATTGCGCCAGCACGCGCGTGGCCGGGAACGCCACCTCCACCAG
The DNA here is from genome assembly GCA_963817045.1 of uncultured Alphaproteobacteria bacterium. Taxonomy (GTDB): domain Bacteria; phylum Pseudomonadota; class Alphaproteobacteria; order Rhizobiales; family Xanthobacteraceae; genus Pseudolabrys. The sequence continues at coordinate 24,846 of CAWFMZ010000012.1, read as the reverse complement.
GGTGCCGTCGGCGACCTGGCTGGTGATGCGGAAGCGCGCATGATTGGCCTCGGTGAGCGCTTTGGTGATCGGCAGCCCGAGGCCGGTGCCGCTCGAACCCCAGCGCGCCGAAGTGGCGAGCTGGCGGAACGGCTCGAGCGCGGTCTGTAGTTCCTTCTCGCTCATGCCGGCGCCGGTATCGCGCACCCGCAACACCACCTCGTGGTCGTCGGTCAGGGCGGTGGAGACGATCACCTGTCCGCCGGCGCCGGTGAACTTGATCGAATTGGACAACAGATTGAGCGCGATCTGCCGCACCGAGCGCGCATCGGCCACGATCTGCGGCAGGTTCGGCGGCAGCGAGGTGCGGATGATGACGCGCTCGCGGTTGGCCTGCTGCTGCATGATGGCGACGCATTGCTGCACGAGATCGTTGAGATTGACGCTGACGAAAGTGAGTTCGAGCTTGCCGGCCTCGATCTTGGACAGATCGAGCAGATCGTTGAGCAGCGAGATCAGGTGACCGCCCGAAGTGTGGATATCCTTGAGATATTGCCGGTAGCGCTCATTGCCGACCGGCCCGAAGCGCTCGTCCATCATCACCTCGGAGAAGCCGATGATGGCGTTGAGCGGCGTACGGATCTCGTGGCTGATCTTGGCGAGGAATTCCGACTTGGCGGTGGAGGCGCGCTCGGCCTGCTGCTTGGCGTTGATCAGTTCTTCCTCGGTGCGCTTCCAGGCGGTGACGTCGCGCATCACCGCGCAGAATTTCTCGCCGTCGGCGATCCGTCCCATGGTGAAGTAGAGCGGAACCAGGCCGCCCTGGCGCACCAGGCCGATCGCCTCGCGGCCGGTGTCGAGCACGCCGGCGCCGCTGTCGCGCGCCAGCCGGTCGAGATAATCGAGCACGCCGCGGCGGCTTTCCGGCGCGAACAGGTCGCCGAAGCTGAGCTCGGCGATTTCGGCGGCCTCGTAGCCGAACAGCGCCTCGGCGCTGCGGTTGGCGGACAAGACGCGGCCGGCACGATCGAGCACCAGCACGCCGTCGGTGGCGGTGTCGAGGATCGACTTGAGTTCGCTGTTTTCGGTCTCCAGCCGGCGCAGCGACAGTTCCGCCGCCTTGCCGCGGTCCTCGGCCACGGCTTGCGTGCTGATCATGAGCACCAGCGCGTTTTCGTTGTTCCACGCCACGCTGAACAGGCGGCCTTCGACCGGCTTCTGCTTGCCGTTGCTGGTGGTGATGGTGAGTGTCTTGGCGCCGTTCTTGGCGTCGCTGACCGGCGGCTCGGCTTTGGTATCGATAAACAGGCTGTCGAGACCACCCTCCTCGGCCAGCGCCTCCAGCGAGGGATAACCGGTCCAGTCGAGAAACGCGCGATTGGCGTAAATCAGAGTGTTGAGGCGGTAGACCAGGATGCCGATCGGCAGGCGATCGAAAATCGGCCGCCCTTCATGGGCGTCGCGGGCGGCATCGCCGTTGCGCGCGGCCCGCGGCGGCGCGCTGACCGGCGGAGCGGGTGCGGCGGGCGCGGTCGGCTCGGGGCCGAAATCGTCCGGCGCTGGCGCGGCGTCGCTTTTGCCGGACGTTTTCTTGAGGCGGTCGCTGAGCTCGCGCGCGAGTTCCTGGAAGGCGCTGCGCTCGCCGGGGCTGAGCGCCGGCGCCTCTTCGGCCGGCGGCGGCGGGAACGGCAGCACATTGGTCGCGGGCTCTTGCGGCTTGGCCGCGGCCGGCGCCGGCGCAGCTTGCGCCGGGCGCTGCTCCAGCGCGGTCAGGCGGTCCACGTCGCGGCAGATGCCGAAGCCGCGATAGCCGGCGAACTGGCGGTCGCGGTCGAACACCGGCAGGCCCGACATCTCGATCGGCAAGGGCGCGTCCGTATCGTCGACCGGCCAAAGCACGACGATGCCGCTCCAGGTGGCGCGCGCGGCCAGCGCGCTCGTCACCTGACCTTGGGAATCGACCTTGAGCGCGTCGGCGATTTCCGCCCACGGGCGATTGAGCACGGCGGCGGTCTTCGGTCCGATCAACTTCGCGAAATCCTCGGTGCCGAGCGTGAAGCGGGTCGTCGTGTCCATCTGCCAGACGAAGCGGAACGGATAGCGGCGGGGCCGCACTTCCGGCGCGACGGGATTGGGCGCAGCGGGCGCCGCTTCCGCAACCGCCGTCGTTGCAGCCGCATCGGCGCTCGCGGCTTGCGCGGGTGCGGCGAAGGCGACGAGCAGCGTGACGGTCGCGCCGGCGCCCAGCCGCAGCATGGTGGCGGGCGAGGCCGCGATGTCGCCGCCGGCCTGGCCGTTGAGCATCGCCTCGCGCGCGAGCTTGTCGGCATCGAGCGCCACCAGGTCGCGCTTGTCACCGAAGCGCTCGCGCGCCGCCGGCATGGCCTCGATCAGTTCGCCATCGGCGGTGAAGACCGCCCCCGGCCGCTCGAGGTCCGCGAGCAGCCGTTGCGCGCGGTCAGGCAAGCTAAGGTCTTTGCCGGCGCGCTCGGTCGCAACCACCAGCACGGCGGGACTGTCATCGGCAAACGTGATGCGCGAGCAAAGACAGATCAGTGGACCTCCGAAGCTCGCGCCAAATCCGCGCAGCCGCTCCAGCCGCGGCGCGCCGCCATGCGGCAGTGTGCCGGCCAGGCGCGCGATCTGCGCGGCGGCCGGATGCTCAGGCTCGAAGCGGAGGGCGGCAAGCGCGCCGGGCGAGGCGGCATCGAAGATCGCGGCGGCGGTCGGATTGGCCCACAACACGCGGGTCGCATCCGTGCTCCATAGCCATACCGGCGTCGGGCTCAGGGCATGGGCCGCGAGCCGCGGATCGCTCAGGCAGGCGAATTGGCACCCAGTCCCACTCATCGCTCACGTCGCACGGTTTACGGCTAACAAACCCTTAATACGGCTGCTTTGAAGCCCCGTCCACGACGCGACGGCCGTCATGCCCCACCAAGCGGCGATAACCTTAATAGCGCCGGTTCCGACACTGGCATGCCCGGCGGACTGACATAGATAATGGTTAAAGTCGGTAGCGGCCGGCGGTGCAGCACAGCCAGGAGGTTGCCATGGCGAAGGAAGGCACTGGGAATTTCGAGATTCCGGCGGAAATGCGCGCATTCGCCGAGAAAAGCGTCGAGCAGGCCAAGCAGGCCTTCAACAGTTTCATCTCCGCCGCTCAACATGCGGTCAATACCGCCGAGAACCAGGCTGCGAGCGCGCGGACGGGCGCCACGCAGGTGGGCGAAATGGCGGTCGACTTCACCAAGCGCAATATCGCCTCGTCGTTCGAATTCGCCGAGAAGCTCGTGCGTGCCAAAGATGCCAAGGAACTGACGGCGCTGCATAGCGATTATGTGAAAAGCCAGATCGCGGCGCTAACCGATCAGGCCAAGGAATTGAGCAAGCAGGCGGCCAAGCTGACAGGGCACGGCGGCCAGGACTGACGCCATTTGGGCCGGGACCGGTTTGCGATCTGACGCTGGCACCAAGCCGGCGACGCGGTATTTATGACAGTTTTGTGCAGCGCAATATTTTTATTGCAATGCACCAAAAACAGTGCTATATAGGGTTTATAGCACTCGCCCAGACGCCTCTTGGGCGCCCCTTTACGGCGGCGGGTTCTGACACAAGCGCGAGCCGATTTATCGAGGGCGGCGGCTCGCTGTACGCCGGATAGCGCCCTCCGAGCCAAGGATGACTGTCATGGCCGAACCCCAAACCGCGGCTGTTACGCCGAAACCCAAGCCGAAGCCGGTTGCCACTAGCGCATCCGCCTTTGAGATGCCGAAATTCGACATGCCGAAATTCGACATGCCGAAGTTCGAAATGCCGAAATTCGAAATGCCGAAGATGGAAGTCCCCGCCGCCTTCCGCGAGGTCGCCGAGAAGGGCGTCGCGCAGGCCAAGGAGAACTACGAGAAGATGAAGACCGCCGCCGAAGACGCGACGGAAATGCTTGAAGAGACCTATGCGACGGCCTCCAAAGGCTGCTCCGACTATGGCCTCAAGCTGGTCGAAACCGCCAAAGCCAACAGCAATGCCGCTTTCGACCTGTTCGGTGAATTGCTGACCGCGAAGTCCTATGCCGAAGTGGTCGAGCTCTACACAGCCTATGTGCGTGCGCAGTTCGACACCGTGAGCGCACAGGCCAAAGAACTTGCCGATCACGCGCAGAAGGTCGCGACCGCGACCGTCGAGCCGATCAAGGAAAGCTTCACCAGCGCCTTCAGCAAGGCCGCGTAACGATCGCTTTGATAACCGCCGCGCTGATTGGCGCGGTGGGTCGAAAGCCCGGGCGTGCAAACGCCTGGGCTTTTGCTTTATATGAGGCCGGTCCGCGCCGCCGCCGGCCCAAGGCAAACCGCTTGCCAAAAAGACGCCCTGAACCTAGGTTCCGGCCGCTCGCGTCAATGATGACGAGCCCGTGCAGGCGTAGCTCAGTTGGTTAGAGCGCTGGTCTGTGGAACCAGAGGTCGGTGGTTCAAGTCCACCCGCCTGTACCACTAAAATTCCGCAATCAATCCGGTGTCAGCAGCGAAATGCCGAGCAGTGCGCGCCTGCGCAGCCAGGTAGTCGCGCGATATTTCGGATCGCGCGTCACTGCCGTGCATGCCGTCGAGCACGGCCAGCACGCGGCGCGCGCCGAGCGTGTCGCCGAGCGCCAGCGGACCCTTCGGATAATTAAGTCCGAGCTCGACCGCGGTGTCGATGTCGGCGGGTGCCGCGATGCGCAGCTCGGCGATGCGGCTGCCGACATTGACGATCATGGCGAGCAGCCGCTGCACCACGAAGCCCGGGCTGTCGTTGATCACAGTGACCGGCGCTGCCGGCCGACAGCGCCGCGACCGCGGCGCCTAATGTTTCCGGTGTCGTGAGCGGCGTTTTCATCAGCGTGCGGCGGCCCTTGAAACCGCCCAGCATGTCGACCGCGACGGTGCGCGCCGGGTCGAGCTTGAGCCGGACAATGGCGCCGGTGGCGTCCTCGCCGAATGGCGTCACGCAACACAAAGCGCGCGCATCCGGTGTGCCGCCGACTTGCGTCTGGACGCCCGCGCTGGTGAGCCATTCGGCCAGCTCGCGGCCGCCATCCTCGTCGGCGACCCAGGCCGACGCCGGCTTTGGCTGCGCGGCCACCGGCACCGTCGGCGCGCTCGCCGCCGGCGGGCCGTCATAGTTGTAGAAGCCCTGCTTGGTCTTGCGGCCGAGCAATCCGCCGGCGACACGCACCGCCAATTGCGCCGACGGCTGATACATCGGCTCGCCGAAATATCGCTCGTAGATGCTCACCATCACCGCGTGGGTGACGTCGGCGCCGATCAGATCGAGCAGTTCGAACGGCCCCATGCGGAAACCGGCGGCCTCCTTCATCAGCAGATCGACCTCGCGCGGCGCTCGCAATGCCTTGCGCGACGATGCGCAGCGCCTCCGGCCCATAGGCGCGGCCGGCATGATTGACCACGAAGCCGGGCGTGTCGGCCGCCACCACGGGGTGCTTGCCGATGCGGCGCACAAAGCCGGTGAGCGCCTCGACCAGCGTCGGGATCGCTGCGCAGCCCGCCGATCACCTCGACCAGCCGCATCAGCGGCGGCGGGTTGAAGAAATGCAGGCCGCCGACGCGCGCCGGATTGCGCGCAGCCGGCGGCGATCTCGGTCACCGACAGCGAGGAGGTGTTGGTGGCGATCACCGCGTCGGGCGCGATGCGCTGCTCCAGCTCGCGAAACAGCTCGCGCTTGATCGCGAGGTCTTCCACGATCGCTTCGATCACGATGCCGGCGCGCGCCACCTCATCGAGCGACGCGACCGGCCGCAAACGCGCGATCACGCCATGCTTGGCCTCCGCCGTCATGCGGCCCTTCGCGACCTGGCCGTCGAGCGCCTTGTCGATCGCCGTTACCGCCTCGATCGCCGCGCCTTGCCGCGAATCGAACAGCAGCGCCGTCATGCCGGCTTGCGCGCAGACCTGCGCGATGCCGCGCCCCATGGTGCCGGCGCCGATGACCGCGACAATCAGATCCGGCCGCTGCAGATCCTGCGCCACGCTCACTTCCCCTCGAACTTCGGTTTGCGCTTCTCCATGAACGCGCGCATGCCTTCCTTCTGATCGCTGGTGGCGAACTGCAACTGGAAGCGCCTTGCGCTCCAGCATCAGCGCGGTGTCGAGCGACGCGTTCAAGCCGGCGTTGACGATTTCCTTGATCTGCATGACCGAGATCGGCGGCATGGCGGCGATCTCGCGCGCGATCTCGAGCGCGCGCGTCAGCGCCTGGCCGGTGGGCGCCACTTCGCTGATCACGCCCATGCTCAGCGCCTCGGCGGCGCTGAACATCCGGCCGGTCATCAGCAGCAGCATGGCGCGCTGGCGCCCGACCAGCCGCGCCAGTTTCTGCGTGCCGCCGGCGCCGGGCAGGATGCCGACCTTGACCTCGGGCAGGCCGAGGCGGGCGCCTTCGCCGGCGACGATGATGTCGGTGCAAAGCGCCAGCTCCAGCCCGCCGCCGAGCGCAAAGCCTTCGACCGCCGCGATCACCGGCTTCGGGCAATCCATGATTGCGCGCCAGTATTTCTGCACGTTGCGCGCCATGACCTCGACCGGTCCGGCCTCCGCCATATCGCCGATGTCGGCGCCGGCCGCGAACACCGTGTCCGAGCCGGTGATGATCAGGCAGCGGATTGCCGGATCGGCGGCATGGCGCGTCACTTCGTCGGCGAGCCGCGTACGCGCACCTCGAGATTGAGCGCATTGCGCACCTGCGGCCGATTGAGCCGGAACACGACAATGTCGTCCGACGGGCGTTCGATCAGGAGGGAGTCCGGCGCGGTCATGGCGGTTCACCGATAGCGGAGCGCTGTTGTGCCTATCATGCGGGTGCCGGTAAAGGACCGCGCGCGCGCGCCAAAGTCAACGTTTGCGGCCGGCCTGGTCGATTTGCCATGCGCGCCGCGCAAAACAAAAACGCCGGCGATGGTCTCGCCGGCGTTTCCCATTCGCGAAGACTATGCGTCAGCGGAACGTGTAATAGCGCCCATTGTTGCCGACACGCCGGCCGATCGGCGCGGGCGGCCGATAGACCGGCTGCGCCGCGGACGCCCGCGGTGGCCGCCGAACAGGAAGTCGAAGAAGCTCCGGGCCGCTGTAGCCACCGCCGCCGCCATACATGCCGACCGGCATGCGCACCGGCTTGGATGAGGTATTCGGCGCTCGTTCGATCGCGATATCGGCGACCTTGCGCTCGCTGCCCTTGAGGATCGCGATCATTCTGGCATCGCGGCCATACACGTCCTCGCGCAGCTGCAGCTTGCCGTCCTCGTCCACGAACGCGGTCTGGTAGGTCAGGTGAACCCAGATGTTCTTGGGGAAATTGATGTTGATCTCGCTGCCGCCGAACATCTTCTCCAGCCGCGCCTCGGTGTAGTGCTCGCTCGGCAGCACCAGCGACAACAGCTTCTCGCCGTAGGTGAGCGGGTTCTGCACCCGCATGCAGCCGTGGCTGTAGGCGCGCTTGTCGCGCGCGAACAGGTATTTGTCCGGCGTATCGTGCTGGTAGACCAGGAACTTGTTGGGGAAGTTGAAGCGAATGCGGCCGAGCGCATTGCCGGCGCCCGGCGGCTGCGAGATGTGGATGGTCCCATCCGCGTCCTGCGTCAGCTTGCAGGCCGATGCGATCGAGCGCCTGCGGGTCTTGCTGTAGCGCCGGCAGGTATTCGTTCTCGATGATCGACGGCGGCACGTTCCAGGTCGGGTTGACGGTGATGAATTTCATCTCCGCGCTGACCATCGGCGTCGCCTTGCCCGGCTTTCCGGCCACGATCTTGGTGTGCCAGTAGACTTTGCCGTCGTTGTAGAGCGTCAAGGTGAAATCCGGCACGTTGACGATCACATGCGGATTGCCGAGGTCGCGCGGCAGCCAGCGCCAGCGCTCCATGTTGACGACGATGGTGTCGATCGGATCGGCCGACGGGCGGTGGGCGGCCTGCTTTTCGCCGTTGAGCGCGCGCACAGTGTTGGGGCCGAGATTGCCGTCGATGCCGATGTCGGCTTCGGTCTGGTACGTCTTCACCGCGTCGCGCACGGCGTCGTCATAGAGCGGATTGTCCTTGTCGCCGGCGATATTGAGGCGTTTGCGCAGCGACACCACGCGTTGATCCTTCATGCCGGGGCGCAGGATCTTGCCTTCGCCGACATGCACCAGGTCCGGCTTCTTTTCTTCTTCAGCCTTGGGAGCGTCGGCCGCCCTTGCGCAGTTCGGCAAGCTTGGCCTTGAGCGCGGCGAATTCCGGCTGCGGCGGGTTGTAACTGTCGAGCGCCTTGCCGGCGTCGTTGGCGTCGGCGAGCTTGGTCAGCACCACGGCCGGCTCCGGCGCGACGAGATTGAATTCAATGTCGGCGCCGACGCGGCTGAAGTGGATGCGGCCGATCTGCGCCTGCCGCGCATAGGTGAGCACGGAAGCGGTGAGCTTGAGCTCATTCTCGGCCAGCGTTTCGGGGGTGACCGCCGATTTGAAATCCGGAGTGGGATAGTCGTTCGGGTCGAGGCCGACGCTGTCGACCTGCGCGAGATAGGCGATCGCGGCGTTGGCGCGCGCGTCGGCGGCGCCATTGCCGACCCACAGCGGCGCGTAGTTGCGCGCTTTATAGAACGACTCCACGCCCTCGCGATCGGCCTTGCGGCTGACGATACGGTCGAGCTTGCCAGCGATCAGGTCGCGCAGCTGATCGGCGATCGCGCTGTCTGCCGTGGCGGACACCGGTTTGGCGGCATCCTGCTTCGGCTCGGCCTTGATGGTATCGGCCGGCGCGGCGCTGGGGCTGCTCGCGACATCCTTCGCTGTCGGCGGCGGCGGCAGGGTGGTATCCGGCATCGGGACCGCCGCCGCGATCTCCTTGTCGGATTGCTGCGCCATGCCGGCATGGCTCCCCAATACCAGCACCAGCCCGAGCGCGGTCGAGGCCAGCAGACAGTTAAATCGGGCACTTTTCACCAGGGCGTCTCCCAAAGACTTTGCAGGGGGCCGAGGCCCCCTAATTTCCGGGCCATCCTAACCTATAGTCCTGCGGTAGTTACGCTTTTCACAACAAACCAGAGCTAAACAGCGCCCGACTGTGGCTATTTTGCAAGAGGCGCCGAAATCTCGGATTTGGCTGGTATTTCGGGCCTTGCCGCAGGGTTTAGCCTACTGCAACGGCTGCCAATTCAGCCGGTTCCCGATCCGATTTTGCGAGTTTTCCCCCGTTGACTTCTTCGTGATGGCGGGCTTGGCGGAACCCCTAGGATACGGCTCCCGCATGACAGCGGGATGATGATCGCCCCGGGCGCGCGTCGGCCACCACCCCTGCTGACAGGACCGGGCCGTTACGCTAATATTTAAAAATCACCGCCGGCAAAAGAGCGGTCGAAAGGAAACGCCATGGCTTGGACTACCCCGACCCTTGTCGAGATCTGCATCGGACTCGAGATCAACGGCTATCTGCCGGCCGAGTTCTGACGTTAGACTTCCTGGTACTGGCCCGTGCCCCACCTGAGGGGCTGATGGGGCGCCTCACCGCCATCGTGCTTGGTTCGGCGGCCGGAGGCGCTTTTCCGCAATGGAATTGCCGCTGCCCGGTCTGTGAGCTGGCCTGGGCCGGCGATGCGCGCGTGCGTCCGCGCACGCAAGCGAGCATCGCGGTGTCCGCCGGCGACGGCCGCTGGACGCTGATCAACGCTTCGCCCGATCTCAGCCAGCAGATTCGCGCCACCCCGGCGCTGCATCCGCGCGGCGGCATGTCAGATCAAGATTTGCGCGGCAGCCCAATCGACGCGGTGGTGCTGACCGGCGCCGAGATCGATCAGATCGCCGGCCTGTTGTGTTTGCGCGAAAGCACGCCGATTCACGCTTTACGCAACGCCGGCAAGTCACGCCGCGGTCGCCGCCAATGCCATGTTTGGCGCACTCTCCGCTATGGCGCGGCGCGCGGTCAATCCGGGCGAGCGGTTCATGCTGGCGGGAAACATCGAGGCCAGCCTGTTCATGGTGCCCGGCAAGCTGCCGCTTTATCTGGAAGGCGAGGAGCCCGCGCTCGACATGGAGAGTGCCGCCAATGTCGGCATCGAGCTGCAATGCGACGGCGCGCGGCTCATCTTCGTGCCCGGCGCGGCGGCGGTGACGCCGTCCATGCGCGAACGTTGCGCGCGCGCCGACGTCATCCTGTTCGACGGCACGCTGTTTGCCGACGACGAGATGCTGCGCACCGGCACCGGACAAAAAACCGGCCGCCGCATGGGCCACATGCCGGTCGACGGCGAGGGCGGCAGCTTGCAGGCCTTGGCCGGGCTTACCGCGCGGCGCATTTTCGTCCATATCAACAACACCAATCCGATCCAGATCGATGGCTCGCCCGAGCGCCGCAAAGTCGAGGCCGCCGGCTGGCAGGTAGCCGAGGACGGCATGGAGATCGTGCTTTGAAACTGCTCTCGCCCGGCGAACTGGAAGCGGCGCTGCGCGACATCGGCGCGCGGCGTTATCACCGCCTGCATCCGTTCCACGGCCTGCTGCACGGCGGTAAATGCAGCAAAGGCCAGGTGCAGGCCTGGGCGCTCAATCGCTACTACTATCAGGCCATGATCCCGATCAAGGATGCGAGCCTGATCGCGCGTTGCGAGGATTCCGCCGTGCGCCGCGAATGGCGCTCGCGCCTGGTCGATCACGACGGCGAGCGCGAAGGCGACGGCGGCATCGCGCGCTGGCTCATGCTCACCGACGGCCTCGGCCTCGACCGCGATTACGTCACCTCGCTGCGCGGCCTGTTGCCTGGCACGCGCTTTGCGGTCGAGGCTTACGTGCGCTTCGTGCGCGAGAAGACGCTGCTGGAAGCGATCGCCTCCTCGCTCACCGAGATGTTCTCGCCCGTCATCATCAGCGAGCGCATGGCCGGGATGCTGGCGAATTACGATTTCATCACCCGCGAGACCTTGAGCTATTTCGACAAGCGCCCGCCGCAGGCCCAGCGCGACGCCGCTTTCGCGCTCAATTACGTCAAGCTCAACGCCAAGACGCCGGAACAGCAGCAGGCGGTGCTGGCCGCGCTCGAATTCAAGTGCGGGGTGCTGTGGGCTATGCTGGACGCGCTTTATCACGCCTATGTGGCGCCCAAGCAGGTGCCGCCGGGCGCTTTTACGCCGGATAACAGCGCATGATCCCGAAACAGTGGAAACCGGTTTTCGGAAAAGATCATGCGCAGGAAACAATAATGACCGAACAGCAGACGGCCCAGGTTTTACCGACCTCGCAACCGCGCCTGCCGCGCGGCGTGCGGCTCACGCACAACGAGGCGCAGGGCGGCTGGCTGCTGCTGGCGCCGGAGCGGGTATTCAAGGCCGACGCGATCTCGACGGAAATTCTCAAACGCTGCACCGGCGAGGCGACGGTGGCGGCGATCGTCGACGATCTCGCCAAGACCTTCAATGCGCCGCGCGAGCGCATCCACGCCGACGTGGTGAAGCTGCTGGCCGCGCTGGCCGACAAGAAGTTGCTGGAGCTTTAGCGTGGCCACGCACGACACGCTGCCCGCTCCGCTCGGCCTGCTCGCCGAGCTGACGCATCGCTGTCCGCTCGGCTGTCCCTATTGCTCCAATCCGCTCGCGCTCGACCAGCGCGCCGACGAACTCGACACCGCGACCTGGGGCCGCGTGTTCCGCGAAGCGGCCGGCCTCGGCGTGTTGCAGGTGCATCTCTCCGGCGGCGAGCCGGCGGCGCGGCGCGATCTCAAGGACATCGTGACGGCCGCGCGCGAGGCCGGGCTCTACAGCAATCTGATCACGTCGGCGGTCGGGCTGACGCCGCAGACCTTGGCCGCGCTCGCCGACGCCGGCCTCGATCACGTGCAGATTTCGATCCAGGACAGCGAGGAAAAATCCGCCGATCATATCGCCGGCTATGAAGGCGCCTCGGCGCGCAAGCGCGCGCTCGCGGCCGAAGTCGTGAAGCTCGGCCTGCCGCTCACCGTCAACATGGTGGTGCATCGCGCCAATATCGGCCGCATCGAGGCGATGGTGGAGCTGGCGCTCGCGCTCGGCGCGGCGCGCGTGGAAATCGCGCATGTGCAATATTACGGCTGGGCGCTGAAGAACCGCGCCGCGCTGATGCCGTCGCGCGAGCAGGTCGAGCAGGCGGTGCGCCAGGTCGAACTGCTGCGGACGAAGCATCATGGCCGCATCGTCATCGACGCGGTGGTGCCGGACTATTACGCGCGCTTCCCCAAGCCTTGCGTCGGCGGCTGGGGCCGCCGCTCGCTCAATGTGACGCCGGCCGGCAAGGTGCTGCCCTGCCACGCCGCCGAGGTCATTCCCGGGCTTGAGTTCTGGACCGTGCGCGAGCATTCGCTTGCCGACATCTGGCGCTCCTCGCCGGCCTTCGCGGCGTTCCGCGGCACCGACTGGATGCAGGAGCCGTGCAAGAGCTGCGCCCGCCGCGAGCAGGATTTCGGCGGCTGCCGCTGCCAGGCCTTCCTGATCGCGGGCGACGCCCGCGCCGCCGATCCGGTCTGCCATCTGTCGCCGCATCATGCGCTGGTCGAGCAATTGGCCGCCGTCGCGCGAGGAAGTTCCCTACAGCTACCGGCATTCCTAACGCGTAAATTCGGCAGACCCCCGATTGCAACCCCTGGGTCAAATGGTGGACACTTGGGGCGAAGGGGCGCGCTCCGGGGCCGTTCTCGATCGGACCGCGGAGACAAGCGCCTCCACATCAGGGAGGACTTCGATGATTCCGCGTGTCACCGCCCGGCGCAGCATATTGCTCGCCAGTACGATCGCCGGCCTTCTGTTGGCCGCGCCTGGCTTCGCCCAGCAACCGCCTGCTTCCGCTCCACCCGCCGCGGCGCCTGCCGCGGCGCCCGCGCTGCCGCCCGGCTCGCCGCTGATCGGCCGCCCCGAAGGCAACGAGGCCGCCGCCAAGCTCGCGCCGGTCGCGCCGCCGCCGATTCCGGCGGCGGCCGACAAGCTGCCGACCGCCCAGCTCAAGCTGCCGCCCGGCTTCAACATCGAAGTCTATGCCAGCGGCATCGCCAACACGCGCTCGCTGCGCATCGGCGACAAGGGCACCGTGTTCGTCGGCACCCGCTTCGGCAACAAGGTCACCGCCATCGTCAAGAAGGACGGCAAGACCGAGATCAAGACGATCGCGGAAGGCCTCTATCGCCCGAACGGTCTCGCCTATCAAGAACGGCACGCTCTACATCGCCGAGCTGTCGCAGATTTCCAAGATCGACAATGTCGAGGCCAATCTCGACAAGCCGCCGAAGCCGACGGTGATCTACAACGATCTGCCGAAGGACGAGGCGCACGGCTGGAAGTTCATCGCCATCGGTCCCGACAACAAGCTCTATCTGGCGGTCGGCCAGCCCGGCAACAACGTGCTGCACGACGACGCGCATGGCCAGATTCGCCGCATCAATCTCGACGGCACCGGCGCCGAAGTGGTCGCCGCGCGGCGTGCGCCACTCGGTCGGCTTCGACTGGAATCCGGTGAACAAGCAGCTCTACTTCTCCGACAACGGCCGCGACTGGATGTCGGAGGACGTTCCGCAGGACGAGCTCAACCGCGTCACCAAGATCGGCGAGCATTTCGGCGCGCCCTATTGCTACCAGGGCAATCTGCCGGATCCGGAATTCGGCTGGGGCCATAGCTGCAGCGAGTTCACGCCGCCGGTCGCGCTGACCGGCCCGCACTCGGCAGGCCTGGGCTTGCGCTTCTACACCGGCGATATGTTCCCGAAGAAGTACAAGAACGCCATCTTCCTCGCCCGCCACGGCTCGTGGAACCGGTCGAAGAAGTTCGGCGGCGACATCGTCGTGATCCAGCTCAACAAGGACGGCACCGTGAAATCGATCGGAGCCGTTCATCACCGGCTTCCTGGTCGACAACAAATATATCGGCCGCCCGGTGGACGTGGAGCATGATGGAGGACGGATCGATGCTGATGTCCGACGACTGGAACGGCGCGATCTATCGCATCACCTACGGCAAGGCGAACAGTCGCCGGCCGCTAACCGTAACGATCGGCCGGGGGCTCGTGGCTCCCGGCCGTTTCTATTTTGCCAAGCCGGCCATCATGCGAATCGTAGACGTCATGCGTCGCCTTGCCGCCGCCGGCTGCTTGCTTGCGCCGCCGGCCAGCCGCTGTTCGCCGAAACATTTGCGGAAAGAGCGGCGCCGTGCCTGGCCTGCCACGGCGAGAAGGGCCAGTCGGAAACGCCGGAAATCCCCTCGCTCGGCGGGCAGCCCGCGCCCTACGCTGCTGATCCAGCTTTATCTGTTCCGGGAAAAGCAGCGCACCGTCGAGATCATGAACGAGATGACCAAGGGCTTCACCGACGACGACCTGCGCGCGTTCTCCGATTTCATCGCCAAGCTGCCACCGCCGCAACCGCCGGCGGATGCGGGCGATGCGGCCCGCTTGGCGAGCGGTCGCGCGCTGATCACGCAGCATCGCTGCAACAGCTGCCACAATCTGGATCTGTCCGGGCGCGAAAGCATTCCGCGCATCGCCGACCAGCGCGAGGACTATCTCGTCAAGACGTTGCGCGAGTACAAGAACAACACGCGGCACGGCTACGACGCCACCATGGCCGAGGTGCTCGCTCCCATCACCGACGCGCAGATCGTCGATCTCGCCTATTACATCGCGCGCTTTCGCTAGCGCGGCAGCGGCGCCGCCGTGTTCAGCAACGCCCAATAAAAAACCGGGTCCCGCAAGGGGACCCGGTTTCAGTATGCCGGTGTGGGGACCGGCAATCTTCCAGAGGGGAACATGCTGCTCACCAGTGACTCTGGGAGGAAACATCCGGTGAACAGCAGGCGCCTACTATGCGAGGCAAGCCCGTCCGCGGCAACGCTGAGCGCCGCATGACTGCCATGCTGAATCGCAATTCGTTGGCCAGTTCGCGAATCATTCGCATGACTGCCATGCCAAATAGCAAACCGCTGCCGCACTTTTTTTGCTCAGTGAAAATCAGAAATGCCAGCGCTGCGCGTTGGCGACCAGAAAATCGCGGAAAACCTGAATGCGCGCGACCGCTTTGAGTTCTTCCGGATAGACGAAATAGGCATCGAGCGCGAGCGTGTCGGCTTCGCCGAGCAGCTGCACCAGTCCGCCGTTTTCCTCCACCAGGTAATCGGGCAGGATCGCGATCCCCAGGCCGCGCTGGCACGCGCGCAACACCCCGAGCACATTGTTGATGGTCAAATGCGGCTGGCGCGGGCCCTTGCCGTCGCGGCCGACTTCGACCAGCCAGCGCCGATTCGAGAAATGCGCCGGCACATTGCCGCCGAGCAGAATCAGGCGGTGCTTGTCGAGGTCCTCGTGCGTGCGCGGCGTGCCGAAGCGCTTCAAATAGTCGGGCGAAGCATAGGCATGGAAATGCACGGAGAACAGCTTACGCTGGATCAGGTCCGGCTGGGTCGGTTGGCGCAGGCGGATGGCGACGTCGGCCTCGCGCATCGCCAGATCGAGCTCCTCGTCGGTGGTGATCAGCGTGATGTGAATGTCGGGATAGAGATCGAGGAATTCGCCGAGCCGCGGGGTCAGCCAATGCACGCCGATGCCGGGCGTGGTGGACACTTTCAATTCGCCGTTCGGCCGTTCGCGGCTATCGGTGAGCTTGGTGCGCGCGGCCTCCAGCTTCATGAACACTTCATGCGCCGTGCGGTAGAGCAACTCGCCCTGTTCGGTGAGGATCAGCCCGCGCGCGTGGCGATGAAATAATGAGACCGACAGCTCGCCTTCGAGCGCCGAGACTTGGCGCGAGACCGCCGACTGCGACAGGCCGAGCCGCTCGCCGGCGTGGGTGAATGAGCCGGCTTCCGCAGCGGCGTGGAACACTTTCAGCTTGTCCCAGTCCATCGACTTGTTGGGGTTGACCATGAATTATTCCGCCGCCGCGCGCTGGTGTTCATGCGCGGCCAGGAATTTCTCCGCTTCGAGCGCTGCCATGCAGCCCTGTCCGGCCGCGGTGACCGCCTGCCGGTAAATGTCGTCGGTGACGTCGCCGGCGGCGAACACGCCGGGCACCGAGGTGGCGGTGGACTGGCCGGCGGTGACGATGTAGCGGGACGGCTTCATCTGCAATTGGCCGGTGAACAGCTCAGAGGCGGGCGTATGCCCGATGGCGATGAACACGCCGTCGACCTTGCGCTCTGTGACCGCACCGGTCTTCAGGTTCTTGAGCCGCACACGGTTCACCTTCAGCGGATTCTCGGCTCCCAGCACGTCGTCGAGCGCGCTGTCCCAGATCACGTCGATCTTCGGGTTCTTGAACAGCCGGTCCTGCAGGATTTTTTCCGCGCGGAACGAGTCGCGCCGGTGCACGACGGTGACCTTGCTGGCGAAATTGGTGAGGAACAACGCTTCCTCGACCGCGCTATTTCCGCCGCCGATCACGACCACTTCCTTGTTGCGGTAGAAGAAGCCGTCGCAGGTCGCGCAAGCGGAGACGCCGTAGCCCTTGAACTTTTGCTCGGAGGGCAGATCGAGCCAGCGCGCCTGCGCGCCGGTGGCGATGATCAGGCTATCGGCCAGATAGACGTCGCCGCTATCGCAAACCAGGCGGAACGGGCGCTGCGCCAGCTCCACCTCGCTCACATGGTCGAAGACCATCCGGGTGCCGACATGCTCGGCCTGCTTCTGCATCTGCTCCATCAGCCAGGGGCCCTGGATGACGTCGGCGAAACCGGGATAGTTCTCCACGTCGGTGGTGATGGTGAGCTGGCCGCCGGGCTGGATGCCCTGGATCAGGATCGGTTCCAGCATGGCGCGCGCGGCGTAGATCGCTGCAGTGTAGCCCGCCGGACCCGAGCCGATAATCACGACCTTGGCGTGGGACGTCTTTGGCATTGGCAGCGCCCCCTGGCGCGCATCGGGCGCTGATCGCCCGGCTGGCCGGATGCGTTACCGGCTCTTATGCATGGCAGGATGTATGGCTTTCGAGTGAGCCATGCAAGATACGCAACCCCTGGAGTCACAGACTTGGGGTTTTGGACCCAGGTTTCGTGGCGTTCCGCGCAATAATCTTTCGCGAAACAATGTTTCGCGGTATGCATGTTCTTAGCCGCGGATTGCAGCCTCGGAGGGGATTAGTCCTTGCCCGCCCGTTTAGACGCCATCGACCGCAAGATTCTGAAAGAGCTGCAGGACGACGGCCGCATCACCAATGTGGAGCTGTCGCGCCGGGTCGGCATTTCGGCGCCGCCCTGCCTGCGCCGCGTTCGTGCGCTGGAGGAGGCGGGCTATATCAAGGGCTACCGCGCGCTGCTCGACGAAAAAAAGCTCGGCTACGAGGTGGCGGTGTTCGCCATGGTGCATCTGGCGAGCCAGGCGGAAGCCGATCTTGCCGCCTTCGAGGAATTCGTGCGCGCGCAGCCGCTGGTGCGCGAATGCTGGATGCTGTCGGGCGAGATCGACTTCGTGCTCAAATGCGTGGCGCCCGACCACAAGACCTTCCAGGCCTTCGTTGAGAAGCTCACCGCCGCGCCCAATGTGCGCAACGTGAAGACCTCGCTCACGCTGCGCCAATCCAAGGACGCGGCCATGGTGCCGATGGAGTAGCCGTCATACCAGCGCGCGGCTGAAGCGGGCCCCGAGCGGACGGTTGTCGCGGAACTTGATGATTTGCCGGGCTATCGCGGGGGTCAGCCGCGAGAATGCTTCCAGGCACAGGTCGATCTCGCCCGGTGAAATGCCACGCCCGCCCGCGCGCATCCGCAAGATTGCCTTGGCGTTAGCCGGCGACATTCCGATCGCCTTGGCCATGATCAGCACGGCGTCGGGCCGCTCCTGATTCATCGCCTTATCGACCGTTTCGATCGGGAGTTCGCAAAGCGCCGCGAGTGCGGCGGTCGCATCCTCGAATTGATTGGCTGTTGCGAAGGCCGCCACATCGTTTCCGCCGAGCCGGCCGGCCGCCCGCAGCGATTCGATGCGGCGGCTGGCCACGGCATAATCGCGCGGTGCGACGCCGGCCTTATCGGGGACCGTGTTCGCAGCCTCGGAGACGGCGTCCTGAATCATGGGCGCCATCGACGGATTGGCGGCCTCGAGTTTGCGCCGCACCGCGTGTGAGGCTCTGACCAAGAGTCGCATCATATGCTGGCGTGGAATATCGCGTCGCAAGCCGACGCATGCGGCGAGTTCGTCGTCACCTTCCGACCGCAGCGTCAGCTTGGTAAAGCCGTTGTCGGAAAACCGCGCGCCCGGATTGCCGGCTGCGCTGAGCACCACCGATTTGTCGCCGCGCTCGACCAGCACATCGGTCAGCGCTTCATCGAGTGAGCTGCGCCGCGAGATGGCGAACAAATGTTGCTGACTTTTGCTTCGGGCGGTCGCCAGCAGCGTATCGCTGTCGAGTTGCAGCGATTGTTCGAGCACCGGTCCGGCCACATCGATTGCGTCGTGGGATGCCAGGAAGCGGCTGATCTTGGCTGGCGCGCGCGGATCCTTTGCCAATCGCTTGGCCAGCACCGCCCGTGCCGACAGCTCGATGCTGGCCGCAATACGGACCAGGACATCGTCGAACAGCTCGACCTGATCGTCGGAATAGTTGGCCGATGCGACCACAAAAAGATTCGGTGACGCGGTGGAGTATTTCGGCGCGCTGGTCGACGGTGCCGCGGACGACCGCATCGTTCAATTCTTCGATTAACGCGGCAGAGTCCACGCAAACTATCCAAGTCTACCGGGGCAAGAATGAAGACAAGCGTCTACATCATATAAATGGGCAGTTCGTTAAGCCAAACCATCGCAGTCGGCCAGTCTTGCAAAGATTTCGTTAATTTACGCCGATTGCGGCGCGCGATGGCCGGTTAGCGGCCAGGCTCGATTGACAAAATCGGTCGTAAAAAATGGCCGGGACAAGCCCGGCCATGATTGATTCACCCTCGACCGGCGAGCGGCTCACTTCCACTCGATCTTCTTCACCTCATAGGCCTTGGCGCCGCCGGGGGTGACGACCTCGACCTGCGCGCCCTTGGTCTTGCCGATCAGCGCGCGCGCCAGCGGCGAGGTGATGGAAATCTTGCCGGCCTTGGCATTGGCCTCCGGCTCGCCGACGATCTGCCACACCTTCTTCTCGTCGGTGTCCTCGTCGACCAGCGTCACCGTGGCGCCGAAAGTAATGGTGTCGCCCGACAGCTTCGACACGTCGATCACGTCGGCGCGCGCGAGCTTGTCCTCGAGCTCGGCGATGCGGCCCTCGTTGAGCGACTGCTGCTCCTTGGCGGCGTGATACTCGGCATTCTCCGACAGGTCGCCGTGCGTGCGCGCATCGGTGATCTGCTGGATGATGCGGGGCCGCTCGACCTGCTGGCAATGCTTGAGCTCGGATTCGAGCGTCGCAAAGCCGGCTGCCGTCATTGGAATCTTATCCATCGTCTCATCTCCTCCTGGCGTGCGCCCGAAATGTCTTACGCGTTAGCGCCGCCAAGCCCCTTTCCTTGTCAAAACACTGTCCAATCGACTCGCAATACGACTCCGGCCACGGGCTGCCCGCGCACCGGAGTCATGTGAACCAAGGGCCGGTCAAAAAAACCTTGACCGCGGCCAGTTTCATCTGCGCCGCGACCATGGAATTCCCGGCCTAACTCGCGCCGCCCGCTTGGCTGACGGACCGCAAGGGAACCGCCCTCAGGCCCGATCGCTGAAGTAGCTTTGCAGCGCACGGACCTCGAGGTCGCCCCCGAGATAGGCTTTTATGCCTTGCGCTGCGGCGACGGCACCCGAAAGAGTGGTGTAGTACGGCACTTTATGCAAGAGGGCGGCATGGCGCATGGAACGGCTGTCGGCCAGCGCCGCGGTCCCCTCCGTGGTGTTGAAAACCAGCTGAACCCCGCCATTTTTGATGGCATCCACGATATGGGGCCGGCCTTCCAGCACCTTGTAGACCTTGGCCGCCGCCACCCCATGTTCGGCGAGGTAGCGCTGGGTTCCCGAGGTGGCGATGGTCTTGAAGCCGAGCGAGGCTAAGAGCCGCACCGCCGCCAGGATGCGCGGCTTGTCGGCGTCCTTGACCGAGACGAACACCGTGCCGCTACGCGGCAGGTTGGCCCCGCCGCCGATCTGGCTCTTGGCGAAGGCGATCTCGAACGAGGCGTCGATCCCCATCACCTCGCCGGTGGATTTCATCTCCGGCCCCAGCACGGTATCGACGCCGGGGAAGCGCGCGAACGGGAACACCGCTTCCTTGACCGCGTGGTGCTTGTAGTGGGTCGGCGCGAGATTGAAGCTCTTCAGGCTCTCGCCCGCCATGATGCGGGCGGCGATCTTGGCCACCGGCAGGCCGATCACCTTAGCCACGAACGGCACCGTGCGCGAGGCGCGCGGATTGACCTCGAGCACGTAGATGTCGCCGTCCTTGATGGCGTATTGCACGTTCATCAGCCCGCCGACATTGAGTGCGAGCGCCAGCGCGCGGGTCTGCCGCCCGAGCTCGGCGATGGTCGCCTCGCTCAGCGAATGCGGCGGCAGCGCGCAGGCCGAATCGCCGGAATGGATGCCGGCTTCCTCGATGTGCTCCATGATGCCGGCGATGAAAGTGTCCTTGCCATCGCACAGGCAATCGACGTCCACTTCGGTGGCGTCGGACAGATAGCGGTCGATCAGCAGCGGGCTTTTCTTGGAGACCGCGAGTTCGGACGGGCGATCGAGATCGTTCGCTAGCTTGGCCACATAGCGGTCGAGCTGGGCGCCGTCGCGCACGATCTCCATGGCGCGCCCGCCCAGCACATAGGAAGGACGGATCACTACCGGATAGCCGATTTCCTCGGCGATGGCGCGCGCCGCCCCCGGCGAGGTGGCGATGCCGTTCTGCGGCTGGCGCACCTTCAGCTTGTCGAGCAATTTCTTGAAGCGCTCGCGGTCTTCCGCGAGGTCGATCATATCCGGCGAGGTGCCGAGGATCGGCACCTTGGCCTGCTCCAGATGCTCGGCGAGCTTGAGCGGGGTCTGGCCGCCGAACTGCACGATGACGCCGTGCAGCGTGCCGTTGGTGCGCTCGTTGTCGATGATCTCCAGCACGTCTTCCGGCGTGAGCGGCTCGAAATAGAGCCGGTCGGAGGTGTCGTAGTCGGTCGACACCGTTTCCGGATTGCAGTTGACCATGATGGTCTCGTAGCCGACTTCCTTGAGCGCGAAGGCGGCATGGCAACAGCAGTAGTCGAATTCGATGCCCTGGCCGATGCGGTTCGGACCGCCGCCGAGGATGATGACCTTCTTCTTGGCCGACGGCGCCGCCTCGTCGGCGACCTTGCCCGCGAACGGCGTCTCGTAGGTCGAATACATGTAGGCGGTGGGCGAGGCGAATTCGGCGGCGCAGGTGTCGATGCGCTTGAACACCGGACGCACGCCGAGCGCGCGCCTTTTTTCCATCACCGTCTCGGCGGGCACGCCGGTGAGTTTGCCAAGACGGATATCCGAGAATCCCTTGGCCTTGAGTCGCCGGAAGGCGCCCGCCGTCGCCGGCAGGCCCTTGGCCTTGATCTCGGCTTCCGTCTCCACCAGGGCGCGGATTTCGTTCAGGAACCACGGGTCGATGCGGCAGGCATTGTGAATGAGCTCGTCGCCGGTGCCCAGCCGCATGGCCTGCGCGATCTTGAGCAAGCGGTCCGGCGTCGGCGTGCCGAGCGCAGCGCGGATCGCGGCCTTGTTGTCGGCGTCCTCGTTGCCCTTGGCCGGATCGAAACCCTCAATGGCGATTTCGTTGAGGCCGCTGAGGCCCGTCTCCATCGAGCGCAGCGCCTTCTGCAAGCTCTCCTGGAAGGTGCGGCCGATCGCCATGGCCTCGCCCACCGATTTCATCGAGGTGGTGAGCACCGGCTGGGCGCCGGGAAATTTCTCGAAGGCAAAGCGGGGAATCTTGGTGACCACGTAGTCGATGGTCGGCTCGAACGAGGCCGGGGTGGCGCCGCCGGTAATGTCGTTGGCGATTTCGTCGAGCGTGTAGCCGACCGCGAGCTTGGCGGCGACCTTGGCGATCGGAAATCCGGTGGCCTTGGAGGCGAGCGCGGAGGAGCGCGACACGCGCGGATTCATCTCGATCACAACCAGTCGCCCGTCGGCCGGATTGATCGCGAACTGCACGTTCGATCCGCCGGTTTCCACCCCGATCTCGCGCAACACCGCGATCGAGGCGTCGCGCAGGATCTGGTATTCCTTGTCGGTCAAGGTAAGCGCCGGCGCGATAGTGATCGAGTCGCCGGTGTGCACGCCCATCGGATCGACGTTCTCGATCGAGCAGATGATGATGCAATTGTCCTTCCTGTCGCGCACCACCTCCATCTCGAATTCCTTCCAGCCCAGCACCGATTCCTCGATCAGCACTTCGCTGGTGGGGGAGGCGTCGATGCCGCGCTCGACGATCTCGATGAATTCCGCTTTGTTGTAGGCGATGCCGCCGCCGGTGCCGCCGAGCGTGAACGACGGGCGGATGATGGCGGGCAGCCCGATGTCGTCGAGCGCGTTGATCGCCTGCACCAGCGTCTTGATCTGGTGCGAGCGCGGCGTCGGCAGGCCGATCCGGGTCATCGCCTCGCGGAACAGTTCGCGGTCTTCCGCCATGTCGATGGCGTCGGCGGTGGCGCCGATCATCTTGACGCCGAATTTCTCCAGCACGCCCATCTTGCGCAACGAGAGCGCACAATTGAGCGCGGTCTGCCCACCCATGGTCGGCAGCAGCGCGTCGGGACGCTCGCGCTCGATGATGCGGGCGACGATTTCCGGCGTGATCGGCTCGATGTAGGTGGCGTCGGCGAGATCGGGATCGGTCATGATCGTCGCCGGATTGGAGTTCACCAGCACGACCCGGTAGCCCTCGGCCTTGAGCGCCTTGCAGGCCTGCGTGCCGGCATAGTCGAACTCACAGGCCTGGCCGATAACGATCGGCCCTGCGCCGATGATCAGGATCGATTTGATGTCGGTGCGTTTGGGCAACTTAAACCTCTACGGGCACAAAAAAAGGGCGCGCTTACTGCGCGTCCCCCGGACCGCGCTGAGGAACTGGGCCTCGCGCGCGAGCGGTCTTTAGACCAGAATCGGCGGGCAGGGAAGGGCGATGGACCGATAAGCGGTGGATGGACAAATCCATTTATTTGCGGCCGAATTGAGCGGCCCGGCGAGCACCGGGACCTTCTGAAAAAGCCGGCTAATTTGTACTAGGGTCCGTAACTGGCTTTGGCTCCCAGGGCGGGCATCCCAATCGCCGATATTTTCAACCGCGCAAGATAGACCCAAGCATGACCGTTCACGCCAGCCTTCCGTTTTCCCAGGAAGCCGGAGCCATCCCGGCGCTTGGCTTCGGCACGTCGCCGATGACCGGCGGGCTGTCGGCCGACACCGTCATTGCAGCGCTGAAGGCCGGCTATCGCCACATCGACACGGCCCGGAAATACGGCACCGAGCGCGCGGTCGGCGAGGCGATGCGAGCCGCGGGCGTGCCGCGCCGGGACATCTTCCTCACCACCAAGGTCAGCCACGAACACCTGCGCGCAGGCGACTTTGCCAAATCGGTGGATGCAAGCCTTGCCGCGCTCAAGGTCGATTACGTCGACCTTTTGCTGGTGCACTGGCCCAATCCGGTGATTGCGCTCGCTGAGACCATGCCGGCGCTGGCCAGGGCCAAGCGGCAGGGGCTCGTACGGCATATCGGCGTCGCCAATTTCAATATCGCGCTGCTCGAGCAGGCGATTAAACTCTGCCCGGAGCCGCTGGTCGCCTTGCAGGCGGAGTATCATCCCTATCTCGACCAATCGAAGCTGTTGGCAGCGGTGCGCCAGCACGGGCTGGTCTTCATCGCCTATTGTCCGCTCGGGCGCGGACGGCTATTCGGTGATCCGGTGCTGACCGACATTGCCGGGAAGCGCGGCTGCAGCATCGCGCAGATCGCGCTGCGCTGGTTGCTGCAGCAAAACGTCGCCGCCATTCCGTTTTCGTCGAAACCGCAGCGCATCGCCGAAAATATCAAGGTATTTGATTTTGCTCTGAGCGACGACGAGATGCAACGCATTGTCGCGCTCAAGCGCGCGGATGGCCGGGTAGCCAATCCGGCCGGACGCGTGCCCGGCGGTTGGGATTAGTTGATGGCGATGCGATAATTGGACGCAGGCGGTCGCGCCAAACGGTAATGCGGTGCTGCTTGTGACCGCTATTGCGCGTCCAGCGTGCCGAATAACCGCTCTTCAGCTTTGCCAGCCTGTCGGGGTTGATTTGCCTCAACGCAAAAAACCAACCGAAGTGATCTAGTTATTTTGAAATAATTCGAATCCAGCCGGTCGGGTGACGCTGCTGCGTTGCTCAATAGTCAGCAGCTTCCAGCGCATAACTGGCCGGTTGCGACGCCGCGTCAGCGGCGAGATCGCCTACTGACGCGCGCTCAGTATGGGAGAACGCAAATGAGCGAGCTGCCGCGCCTGTCGCTCGTAGTTCTGACCAGCGCCTTACCCTCGAACGATGACTTCTACTACCCGACCTTGTGCGGGGATGATGCTTCGTAAACGTGAGTTTAATCAAAGACCTGGACGGTCATAACAAACCTGCCGCAACGCCGCAGGTGTCGCGTCCCTTTGTCGCGCTGCCCTGTGCGGGTCTGTTGATGCTGGCGAATCCGCAAGAAAATTTATTCGCACTCCCGCCTTCGCGCAGAAGGCGAAGAAGAAGCCGGCGGCCGCACCCGTGCAGGCCTACCCGATCAATGACGACGTCGACGATCCAGCGGTGTGGGGCCAAGTTTTTCCACTCCAGTACGAACTCTATCTCAAGACCGTCGATATGAGCCGGACCAAGTACGGTGGTAGCGAGGCGGTCCCGCGCACGCCCACGGAAGCTGATCCGCGCTCCATCGTCGCCAGAAGCAAGGTC
>CAWFMZ010000011.1:0-115862 GCA_963817045.1 uncultured Alphaproteobacteria bacterium | reverse complement strand
GGGCTCTTGAACGTTAGCAGTCGGCGCGACTCACCTCCGGTGCGGATTCGGGCAGTGTATTGCAACCCGCCAATCCGAAGAGAGCCAAGCCGACCAGGAACGGCAAGCGCTTTCCAGAAAATTGCTTCCAGTGAGGAGTAGACGAATTCATCCGAGCACCGTCATATTAGGCTCAACAGGAAAACACGGTCCCGCAACCCAGAGTGGGCGGCGGCGTTGATGGTGCAGGCGAGCTCGGCGCAGGGAACCCACCGCCCAAGCCGGTGGCAGCGCCTTGGCCTGCCCGTTCGGACGGCAGCTTTTCGCCCATCTGCGTTTCGGGATCGCCGACCGTCGGCAGCGGATCAGGAGGTGTCGAACCTCTGCGGTACCGCTCGAGAGCGCGCTGCATGTGCGCACTGTCCGCGACAATGCGCCGATCGCCGACGCCCGGCGGCCACGGAGAGTACATATGCGTGACGGCGTTCACTTCCTTGGCGTCGCCTGCGCTCATGGTGATTGAGTCCGTGCGCTGAGAATACCGCTCGAATTCGTCGTCACCCCACAAGCCGCTGCATCCCGCGACCATGAAGGCGCCGAGGATCGAAGCAATCGTGCCAAATCTCACGGTCATGTTTTCCCTCAGTCCCTGGCCTTCACCACGACATTGTTGGAACCGTATTCCGGCACGATGATGTGGCCGTACGGACCCTTCAGATCTCCGCCCGAGGTCACGAATTCGGTGTATCGTTTCCGCAGGTCGGGCTGGCCATTGAGGAAAAAATCCACGTCATTGCTTGGGAGCCGCGAGTCAAGCGGCGATGCAAGCCGCTGGCCGGGCGTCGCCGGCGCCACCAAATGCGGCGTAACGATAACGACGAGATCGGTCTCTTTCTGCTGGTAAGCGGTACTCCGAAACAGCGCGCCCAGCACCGGAACTGAACCGATCCATGGCACTTGCTGATATGTCACGTACATTGCGTGTTTGCAAAAGACCGGCAATGGCGAAGCTCTGGCCGTCGCGCAATTCGACCGTCGTGCGGGCGTCGCGCGTGATCAGAGAGGGCACTTGAGTGCCGCTGATTGTAACCGCGTTGGTAAAATCAAGCTCGCTGACTGATGGCTCGACCCGCAGGTTGATCACACCTCTCGATAGAACGGTCGGAACGAACGACAATTGCACGCCGAATTTCTTGAATTCGATAGTGACGGTGGGAGCGCCGCCCGCGCTGCCTGGCTGTACCGACGGGCACCGGAAATTCACCGCCAGCGAGAAATCGTGCCGTATCGCCAGACAGCGCGATCAGGTTCGGTTCGGCCAGCGAGCGAACCAGTCCCTTTTGCTCTAGCGCCGTCACCAGCACGTCGAGACTGGCGTTGCCATTTCTGAATACATTGGCCAGAACGGTTGCGAACGGGCGTGGGCCGACAGGCTCGTGGTACTGATGCAGACGCTTCCGGCCGTTGTGAAAATCGGCACACCGCCCTGGCGCTCGGGCCCGCTCGAAGTGATCGGCGAAGTACTCCTGGCGATCCGGTATTGATGCCCCGCGTTCCGCTGCGTTAGCTCCGAACCAATTGACGCCCAAGTCCCGGCCAGCGCTACGCGAGACTTCGAGAAAGCGTACTTCGAGCATCACCTGCTGCGCCGGCGCCACTTGCATCGCATTAACGACAGCGTCGCCCGCCATGCCTCTCGCCACCGCCAGCGCGCGATCGGCTACGACCGTATCCGGTGCCATCCCAGTCAAGATAACTTGGGTGCCGCTCGCGGACACGCGAATAGCCTTGATGCCCGTACTCGCCTGAATCTTTTGCTGCATACCGGCAGTGTCGATGGCGACCTCGACGTCGAGGATTTCGATCAATCGTGCGTCTGCGTCGAAGATCGACACATTCGTGGTGCCAAGCTTCTTTCCCTGAAGGAAAAGCACCTGGTCACTCATCGGCAGCACGTCGACAATCTCCGCAGAACCCACAATGGCCTTGGTAAAGGGTTTATCGGCCCGAAAGGTGCGGGATTTGTTCATCGTGACGACGACGTGCCGAAACCCGTCTGCTGCAAAACCCGCCTCTCGGGGATTATCGATGGAAACCTCGGCTGCACCGGCTTGGGCGACGAAGATCAACCCCACCAATCCGGCGATGACGGTACGCATCCTGCACCCGCGAACCAGAGATCGCTTGCCGCTTACCACCGGCTCGCCCCGCCCTTCTGTGCGTGTCGACAACATCGATCCCCCTTCGCGACCGGCTACCAAAAAAGCCTCGCAGCATTTAATGCTGTCTTGGTTAATGAATCGTGTATTGGTTAATGAATTATTTTGGATCAAGAAGGCGCGGCTCCGGTCGTGAAGAGCCTGATCGCGTTCGATTTCGCCGCTCCACCATGCGCCCGTTCGCATCTCGATCGGCTCCAGTTCAGCCCGGCGCATCCCAGTCCGGCGCGTTGATCGTCTGCTCGATCAGCGGCCGCGTCGATCTTTCGAGGACGGCTCACGCCGAGCCGGGAAGGAATCTTCCTCCGTCGGTGCTACGCGCGTTTCGGGTCCAAAATCCCCGCTCCGCGAGCGGAAGGCGAAACGTTAACCGTTTCGCAGTGTTTATCCCTCCCTCCGGCGATAATGTCGTATTTTGGTTCTGCTAGGCGGGGGGCTGCTGACGCGCCGTTGGCTTGGGCAGCCGGTTCAAATTTTTGCAAAGACGGGGGGCTTAAATGACGGTGACAGATTGGGATAACAGTGTTGATACCGATATGCTGCGCGGTTGCGTTGTGGTCGTATTGCCCTCAAACGCGATTTCTGCCGGCGCCTTGGGGCCAAGTACCCAAATCGCGGAGCTCCCGGCGGCGGTGCAGGCGACCTTCAAAAGTTCGGCTTACCTCCCGGCACCCACGGAACAGGGGAGTGCTGCGAAAGTCGTAGCCCCAGCTGGTTCGACGGCGGCGACGCTCGACGCTTTCACCGCTCGTCAGCGCGACGTTTTGCGCCTAATCGTACAGGGCATGTCTAACAAGGAAATAGCGCGCGCCCTCGACCTCGGCGAGGGCACCGTGAAGGTTCACCTGACCGCGCTTTTCCGCAAGCTTGGTGTCAATCGTCGGGCTGCCGTTGCGGTCGCAGGTGCGCGATTACTCACGGAGATGGCAGCATAAGGGCAAATATTCGAACACGTGAGCGGCCTTCATAATTGGGCGAATGGACCTTGCGGAAATTGCACCGCGTTCTTCCATCTCGCCGTTGGCCGTGTTCTCGTGCGGTGGGCTGTCATCCGGCCGGAAGGACTGGGCGCTGTCCGATGTGGCCCCTTCGCAGTTTTGCCGGCCGCGGTATCCGCCTGCACCCTCTCGATGTCGGCCAGAGTATGAGCGCGGCCACGTCTCGCCGCCCGGCATTCTCGATTATACGCGAGCCGAAGATCACCGCCGTGCACCTCACGTCACGCGCGCTCAACATGCTCCAATCAAAGACCGAATACATTCTTCAAGACCGCTTACCGCCAGTTCGACGGAACACTCTTGCGGCGAACGTCCGGACCATAACATTGGGTCAGGAGCGACCTGGCGCGTAGACGGCCGTTGCATGCGGTAAGATGAAATAGCCCGGAGCGGGGCCGGCGCGGACATCAGGGGCGTCGATCGAGGTAGCCGAGGAAGCATCCGTCGCACGCAGGTGAAGGCTTCGGTCATGCCGCTATTCAGTTTGGACTTGAATGCAGATGATTGAGAAAAAAGCAGCGCGGACATTCCAGATAAAGTCCGATCCCAGATCACAGCGACTACTGTTGTCGGCGGCGGCTGCCAGAATTGCCGTTCATTGATCTTTTTTTATTAAGAACGCGATTTGTTTGTCCGTTGTATCGGTCCATGCGCGACCGATCGGCTGATTCGCCAGATTTGCGATGCCTCTGAATTACACGCACCGACGTTAGCTAAAAATTTACGATATAAATTTACCATATTGCAGTATTTCCGACAACGATTGGAAAGCCAAAACCATGGGCCTCTCACACGGTCTTGCAGCGGCCATGGCGATCGCTGCGGTTGCCATCAGCCCCGCCGCAGCGGCCGATCTGGAGCTGCACCCGGTATATGGCCGACACTTCGAAGTTACGTCCTTGCCGACCTGGCAAGCTGAAATCGGGCTTCGTTATTTTGCGAGCAGCGGCAGGACAAAATATGACTTATTTATCCCAGATGGGAGTTCCATGATTTCGCGACTCACCTACAATAATTTGCTGGCGCATTCGGGAGAACTTTTTGGCCGGTTTGACCACATCACTGGGGTGTTCATCAAAGGTTACGTAGGTGGTGGCGTTGTAACCGGCGGTACACTTACAGACGAGGACTTTCCCCCCTTTATCGTCCCCTTCTCGAGCACCAACAGTACGCAGCGTAGCGGTCGTCTCGCTTATGGCACCATCGACTTTGGGTACGCGATGTTGAACTCGCCAACGCTCAGATTGGGCGCGTTCGCCGGTTATCACCACTACTACGAGCGAGTAAACGCTTACGGTTGTACGCAAATGGTCACCAATCTGGCGCAAACTTCAATCTGCGTCCCCGCTATCCCGGACTCGACGCTCGGGATTACACAAACAACAAACTGGGATGCCGTTCGCCTTGGTCTAAACGCGCAATGGCGGATCACAGATCGATTGATGCTGACGGGCGATCTGGCATGGCTCCCGGTTGCATGGCTCAATGCGAATGATCGCCATTGGCTTCGTACTGACCTTCTTACCGCCACGCGCTGAGACTGGCGGCGGCGTCAACAACGTGCAGCTTGAGCTGGTGCTTAGTTATTATGTCACCTCCGCCTTCTCAGTAGGGGTCGGCGGTCGGTATTGGAACATCACTACTGGCAGCCAGGGCTCGGCGGTGGACTTCACAGTTGTCGGTGGCACCTCGCAGCCGCTATCATTCCGAACTGAGCGCTGGGGCGGATTTCTCCAGGCGGCATATAAATTCGGCGGCTAAACTCGTCGAAATCTGCGTTACCACCTCACCGTTGAAAGCTACTGTCGCAGGATGCTTGGAGCGCAATGGGGTGAAGAAATATTATGCGACGTTATAGCGGCGCTTCAGTTGCCGACGGATGACTACCTCGCCTTGTGCATCAACCCCGTGGACCTGAAATACCGACTTCGCGATATCGAGACTGATTGTCTTGATCGTCTGCATTTTTGACCATGTCTATCGAATCGCTCGATGCTACCCACAGTATCCATTTAGAGCGTTGGCCCTGCGATTTGGGTGACGGGTGTTATGTTTTGCGTGATGTGGGCCCAATCTAACCAGGGACTTTCTGCCATTGATTGGCGCCGTATTGGTTGCGGATCAAAAGTCCGCATCAACCTCTGCGCATTAGACTATGTGATTGTAAATCGCAGTGTCGGTGGTTCGATTCCGCCCATGGGCACCACTGATTTCAATAACTTAGCGACAATCTCACATTTCAAGAGAACGCCGTGTCCGCATTATGTCCGCATTAACGGTGCGGGTGGAAGGCTGGACCAACAGAGCATGGCTTGTCATCAGATCGCCCGTAGTCCGCTGTTGAGACCAACAATGCTGGCTCGACGTTGTACGCGTGCGTCTCGTTGTTGAAACTCAATAAGCAATCCGTGCCTTCGCCCGGAAGTGCGCTTTGCCGCGCAGTGACGGCGCGCAGCATTGATGCAAAGCTGGCCGGACGGGCAGGTCGACCCCGGGGGACGCTGGGCAGGCCGGGGGGCTTTGCGTGCGTGAAGAAGTGTGCCGAAAATATCTAGGACCAAAAACCGTTCTTAAGATTTTGTTTACTGTCACGCTCACGCTGAGCGTTGCCGCAGACGTCTGGACGCGCAGCCAGTATTTTGTATTTTGCATTAGTTACTTAGTGCCGCTTGGCTGTCTCTCCTTTCATTATCAGCGGCTGGCTGAGAGAGCAGCCGATAGCGGAGGCTGGCAAATTGCTGATGAGGTTGCCGAAGAGTTGCAGCGCTACCGCGGATGGAAGGCGATCGATGACGAAGCGCCGACGATGACAGCAGCTACTAACAGCTACTGATTATTTCGCCGCTTCAGTGGGACATACCGTAAGCGACCAAAAACCCAACGGCAATTGCAAGAACCAGTCTAATGCCGTTCAAGCCGGTCTCCCACGCAGGGTCGTTGAGATCATAGGGGATAAGAGCCATAACCGCTAAAGCAGCGGCGATCCCAAAAGATATTGCTGGTGTCACCATGTGCGCTCGCCCTACACAAAGCAGGTCGAAACACCTTGTAAGATTAATTGGTCGCCCACTACGGCAAGAGCCGCACGACGATCTACACGAAGCTTGCGGAACAAAGCCGCGACGTGAATTTTAACGGTGCCCACGCCAAGGCCAAGGATGCGCGCGATCTCCTTGTTGCTCTTGCCCTGAATGATGAGGTCCAAAACGTCCCGTTGACGACGCGTTAGGTCGTCCACAGACAGTGACGCCCGGGCGAGCATATCAGGAAATAAATGAACCTGACTCATTTTACGGCCCACACAGGGGCAGCTTTGCGGTAGCTGCTGCTAAAGGTCTAGTCGGCTAGGTGGCCTAAGCCGCTTGGTCAGCCGCCATTCTTGGCCTATATCCGCCCCATGTTCCTGTGCGTAACTCACGCGTGGCGCGGCATTCTGAATAGGGCGCTAACCTATTGGTCTGATGATCCGATTGCTTGGCACAAGCCTTCCAGAAATTTTCCAGTAAATCCTGTGAAATTCATCACAGGTGCGTCACTTGACCGCTGTACTACAGCACACTCGAAAGTGCGGCAGTGGTGACGATGGACATGGTCACCTCACATTGCTTAATTGCGTCTGCAAACTAAGATTGAACGAGAGCGATCCCTGTGACGGACGGCACAGGAGACGACGATTTTTTTGGATTTGGCTCATTCGACCGAGGCCTATGGCGTCGCCGCCGCATAGACTGTGAGCGAAGGCCGCGCCTTAGTGGAGCAACCCGCGCAACGCCAGCTCGGTCGGTCCCGGTTCGGCGGCAACGGCACAGTGGTCTTCTTCGGCTTGGCAAAGCCGGACTGTTACCCTCACGGCAATTCGCCGTTCGGCACCCGCTCACCGCCCCCCGTTCCACCTTCACACCGGCCAGCATTGCGGCTGGCTTTTTAGGCCATCTAGTC
Organism: uncultured Alphaproteobacteria bacterium; assembly: GCA_963817045.1. Lineage (GTDB taxonomy): Bacteria > Pseudomonadota > Alphaproteobacteria > Rhizobiales > Xanthobacteraceae > Pseudolabrys. The sequence goes on along the minus strand of CAWFMZ010000011.1, from coordinate 108,727 downwards.
GAATAGACTTGGTCTCGATTTTCTGCCAACGCGTACACCGAATTGCAAAGAGTAGTATCATTACGATGTATGCGCGCGGGGCGATGATAATGGCGTTGGCGCTAATCTTGACGGCGCACCCTAATCCCCTCGGCGCTCAGGCCGTTCAATGTGTTACCAACGGACACCTGGCCCCGTGTCCCGCTCCTTCTGCCGCCCCAAATCCAGTCGCTAAAGAATCTGCTCCGGCAGTTTCACCAGCCATGTCAAATGTGCGATGTATTACCGCCGGAAAACTGACGCCGTGTCTCCCTAGAGTTTCCGGTACCCCCACCGAAATTGTTCGGGTCACGGCGAATGGCCTTTTTGATGACTACGACAGCAATGAGATCGCAACCGATGACCGTCTGAAAGGTAAGATTGTCGATGTCATCGGACGTGTTCAATCAATCGACAAGAGCGTGTCGGGCCATATGTACGTCGGTCTTGCAACTAGCAATCAATTCAAGCCCGCTCAGATGTATGTCGATTCATCGGAAGAAGCAAAAATAGCAGCGCTGCGGAAAGGGCAACTCGCCACTTTTCGTTGCCCGAAAATGGAACGAAGGGTGGGCACTCCATGGGGCAACGACTGCGTTCTTATGATGGCGCAATAGGACCGGCCCCCTCTTATTCGCGACGGCTACGATTTGGAAGTTGCAGGCATGCTGTGGCTGACAGACCTGGGACGCGACAAAACTTGCCATCCATAACGGTAATCCAAGTGACACGGTGATACGACGCGAGGGCGTGTAAATTAGAAATCGCGTTGGGCCGGGGCGCTGTGGCACCGCGGCACGCGGACAATGCGCGGCTCGGGCGTCTGCTCCCCACACAGGAAAACCTCGACACCGACGCGGCGGCTTTAGCCGAGGCCAAGACGATCCTCACGGAAATGGCAAAAACAAAATCCGAAATGGGCCTGCTGCGGCAATTACAGGCGGCGTAGCGAATCACGGCTTCGCGCCGTCGATATAATCGAGCTTACGCTGTCGGGGAAGTGATCGATGGCAACCGCCTAGTATAAGTGCGGGATCACCATTAGGACGGTGGCGACCAGAAAGAAGCCGACGGCCGCGCCTGTCACCACAGTCGCGAGGCCTGATGCGATGTTCATAGCCAACTCCTTTGACATGTCATGCTTGAGAGACGACGATGAGATGGGTAGGAATATTTAGAAACGCGCTCTCCTTGGGTCCGCAGGTTAAGGTATGAAAATGAATTCAAAAGCTTAATTTTTTCTTTCAAATCAGGACGCCGTTAAGTCTCGGACTTGACGATCACGGGCCGCGCTCGAGGGCGGCAGCGGCGACGTTGATGCATGGTGGTGATCGCGGCAATCAACATACTGGTGGCATGAGGCCAAATGGCCCTTTGACACCAAACGGTGTTACCATTGCTGAGGCCGCGAAACTATTCGCGCCACGCGATCGGGTATCATTCACTACCTGGAGCTTGCCGCAACATATCGGCGCGCTGCGTATGAGATAGCACCTTCAAAGAAATAATAGTTGGGCTGCCACCAGAATGAAACCTATCGCTGCGCCTGTTAGCGCAATCGCGAGTGCCTCTCTTGCAGTCAAAGTCTAGCCCCCTTGGATGCGCGTGAGCTACCAGAAGGATTACGGGGTACCTATGACATTCATCACAAGTGTCTCCACGATTTCGGGGAATAACGGACTAAATCGGGCGTACCGGGCTTAGGCCGTCTGGCTGAATAGTTTCCGGCCTGCTGTCCTGATATCGATTACCAAGCGATTCACGAATAAGCAAATCTGACAATGAAGACGAGAGTTTTTGCTGCCGCGATCTTTTTAGCGCCTGTCGTCTTCGGCCTTCTGACCGGAGCCAAGAGCGATGCCATTGTTTTTTTGGCGATCTTGAGCAGCGGGCCCATCCTGATTGGGTTGATAACTCAACGGATTAGAGGCCGGAGCGGAGCAGCATGGTGTTGGTTTCTAAGTCTGACAGCACTGTTCTTCTTTTTCCCATTCTTCCTTTCGTGCTTTAGTGGAACCATCAGCGATCCGGGCCAAAAGCCGCTGTTCGTTGGTCTCTCGGGCGCAATATTGTTTGGCGTGATGCCCCTAGTAATCATTGTGTTTACCTCTCAACGGCGAACGCTTATGCGCGAATTCGAGCGCGCCTTAAAGACCCTAGCTAAGGTCGTTCCACTCTCGTTGATGATGCTGCCATGGCCGCCGCTACAGCGTGGCGTCGATTTGTTGCCTGTGTGGAGCGTTGCCAGCGGATCAGGCCGCGCCATTATGGCGCGATGTTCACGCGCAAGCGGCTGTAGCTATTTACCATAATGCTTAAGATTGCTTGGCGCTTGCGTTGTCTTACATGATATTCGCGATCAAAGCTGATGGTGGTGTTTGCGTCCCCACTCACCACCGACCTAGCCCCCAAGCCAAGGCCAGCCCCCAGTCCTCTTGGGGGCTATTTTTTGTTCGGCCCCTGCCATGCGCTTTTAAAATCCGCCATCGATTCCTAAAAATCTTGCTCGGCGGCGATGCGCACCCTGCGCTCGATCAGCTCATGTCGTTATGTGCATCGTGCCAAAACCGCAAGACGCACATTGTCGAGCAGCAAGGCAAGGAGTTCACGGTGAAGGGATGCGACGAGCGCGGCTATCCGCTTGATCCGCGGCATCCTCGGTACAAGGCGAGCGGCGACTAAACAGTCGCCCGTGAAGTTTCTTGAGGCTATTGAGCGGGCTGGATGATTGAAGATATTGAAGTAATCATATTTGCCGGTTTTTAGGGTCTGGAACGCTATTTCCTTGCAAATTTGATTTGAGATTTCCTCGAATCTGAGGGCGTGATTCCCAGTGCTTGAGACGATCGGGCGGAGGATCGGACCATGCGACCACGGGACCGACGCGAGACGAACGAGCAGGATTTGTTCCGCTCGCGGCTCGATCAGATCATCGATCTGAATCATGCGCAGGTGAAGTTGGCGCCGGTGATCGATTGGCGCTTCCTGGAAGACCGGTTCGGGTCGGTCTACACGGACGGTCCTGGCAGTCCGCCGCTGCCGACGCGGCTAATGGCGGGCTTGACAATCCTCAAGCACATGCACGATCTCTCCGACGACGCATTGTGCGATCGATGGATCGAGAGTCCGTCTTTCCAGTTTTTCTGCGGCGAAGAATTCTTCCAGCACCGACTGATGTTCGATCGCTCCTCATTGACGCGCTGGCGCCAGCGTCACATCCTCAAGGGTGAGAAGCCCGCTGATCTGCCGGTGCAGACGCCGACGAAGTATGAGTTGGTGATCAATCTCAAGGCTACCAAGACGCTCGGCCTTACCGTGCCGCTCACAATGCTCACGCGAGCCGACGAGGTGATCGAATAAGAAATGCAATTTGCTGCACCGATCGACGTAGTCCGCAGCGAGCCGGAATGAGGCCACCTCATCAGGACCGTAGCAGATCAGGCCACCGTCGTTGAGCACGGTGGGGCTTATGGGAAGGATATCCCCATATACGTAATAATCCCTAGGCTGTCAGTTCTAATCCTACCTGTGACCAATTTCACAGGTACTCCCATGATTTTATTGATAGTTTTAATGGAAGAGGAGCGTCAACAGTAGGAGTGCGTAAAGTGAAAACAATACATCTGGATCCGGATGTCGTCCGGTCCGATAGTTCGCGCGGAAAAGTGATGATCGTGTCTGCTCCGAACTGCGGTTCTGTCTGGCCATTGTGGGCGAGCATCCCCGGCGCGCCCGACAACTTGTCGTCCCCGCCTGCTGTGGGTTCGATCCGGAAGAAGCCGCACCTTACGTTAACGGAAGCCCCGGCGGTGTCACTGCCTTTAAGCATGGCTACGCTGACCCGCCGTCAGCGAGATGTCTTGTACCTGATCGTGCAGGGCAGGACCAACAAGGAGATCGCGCGCAGCCTTGGGCTTGGCGAGGGAACCGTGAAAATTCACGTGGCGGCACTATTCGGCAAACTTGGCGTCCATCGTCGTGCGGCCGTTGCCGTTGCGGGCTCGCGATTTCTCTCACCTGGCGCGTTGAAATCCGCATAGCCGTCGACTGCGAACAAGCGCACGGTCTCCCGAGACCGTGCCACGCCTTGAGCATTCGTTGAATGAACCTATGGCTCGAGGTGAGCAGGGGCACGAGCAATTTTAAATTGTCATGATGAGCAAAATAACATTCCTCCGCGCGCCTGATCCGATCTGTGCCGCAATCGAGCAACATCGGAAGCTTACTGCAGAAAGTGACCGTCTCTATGACATGCTCCAGAAGGCGGAGAACGTGGCCGAAAAGAAGCACGGCCGGCGCCCTTCGTCATTGATAGCCTGGCGCAGTTACTCGGTGATCGGCGCTTCCGAGATCGATGATCGCCGCGAAGAATTTTTGCGACAACCGGGCGCCGACCGGAAACAGGTGGAACGGGAATATCGACACGCAAAGGATCGCGCGCGCGCCGCCGTGCGTGCCGGGCTTGAATGGGATAAGCGTGCGGGCATAGCGCCGTTGCGCCAGCTATACGAGCGCACGCGACGTGCGGAGACAGCCGCTGGTATAGGTATGGCTAAGACGAAACCGACTACGCTGGCTGGGGCGGCCGCCCTGGTTGACTACGTGAGGCACGATATCGAGATCGAAGAAGGTCCCGAGTGGCACAAGATCGCGCTTGCGACAACGGCAGCGACGCTCAGTAGCATGTCATCGCGGCGTGTGTAATGAACCAGCGCATTCCTGATGCGTGAGATTAAGTTTTTTCGCCGTCTTGAGGTTCGCGTCGAAAACTGAGATCGCGATAACGGTCGATGGCGACACGGCGAGCGCGTACGCTGTGATCGACGGCGAGCAAGTCGAGCTCGACGCGTTGGTGCAAGACTTCATGGCGAGCGACGCCGGCGTGCCCTTCCGGTTGGCGCCGCCCGAGATCGGACCGGCCGAGGCCGCGCTGCGCGGATTGTTTCACTGAGTGCCGCAACGTGAAATTTCACGGTTGCGTCGGGAAGCCCGAGGCTGCGCGCTATCTCCTTGTTGGTCTTGCCCTGCGCAAGCAAGTAAAGGATTTCTCGCTGACGACGCGTCAGCATTTCGCGCACTCCTACTGTTGACGTGCTGCTGAATCCGTCATAACCGCAAGTCGATTTTTCAGGCTGACAATCCCTAGTCTAGGTTGCCAAACGGTAAACTTCCCCACTAGTAAGCGGGGGCACGCCCGTCCGGGCAAGAAAAGAATGCCATTAAGGTTTTTGCTTGATATTTTAACTGCATTTTAACGGGGATATGCCGAGTAACATCGACATCGCCCTTGAGCCTAGCCACCGAGAAGCGTGATGAACTCGTGCCGCGCTCGTTGCCTCCTCTGGGGCTCACAATAAGCGGATTATGCCTCGTAGCACCGTCGGCAAATCCGTCGGGACCGGCAGTCCATTTGACCTAATGGCCGCCTGATAGGCCATCCGGCTGAATTGATTCGAACAAGGCCTGAGTCCAACGATACCAAATTGAAATAGCTCACATCGCAAATCAGGGCATTCGGCACATATTGCCTGCCACGTTAACAGGGAAGATCGTCATGCAGTCCACCTTTCAGACCTATCAATTGAGCACTTCCGCCTTGGTGCTGGCGGTATTGTTCGCACTCCAATCAACAACCTCTAATGCCGAACCCGTCGGAAAAACCACTTCTGTGAGACCTGACGCGCATGTCAATACGCAGATGCTTGCGCCTGGAAATGAGGTTAATTCGAACGACACGATACGCACCGGAAATGTTGGCGTGGTAGACCTGCGGTTTAATGACAACAGCAATCTTAGTGTGGGACCCACGTCGGTCGTCCGGCTCAACAAGTTTGTGTACGATCCAAACAAGGGTTCCGGCAGTGTTGCTATCGAGGTGTCACGCGGCGCATTCCGGTTCGTTACGGGCTCACAAAGCAAAGGTAGCTACCAGGTCAAGACCCCGTACGGCACCCTCGGCGTGCGCGGTTGAGCGATCCGCTGGCCGGACAAGTTAGCAAGCGCGGAAGCTTTACCCCCAATAACGATACCGGACATTGCTCCGCTATTCCCCCGAAAGCAGACATGCGCCAACCCGATTGCCATGTCCGCAAAGTGCCGTATTGTTGCGAAAATATTTTTCGCATCCCGACTCGCAACATTGATTCCAAAAAATTGACCTTTTGCGCAAGATTGATCAAGCGTGGCGCCCGTCCGATTCGATAGTTGCGCAGTTTGAGGGGCGGACTTTTGCAACAAAATCCGCTTGAGATTGATGACCAGTTCCACCTATCGTCGACTGCTACACCGGTAGGTTAGCGGGTTTTTCGCCTTTGAGAATTCGACCGGCGTAGACGCCGACGAGGCGGTAGGCGGCGCCGAGATTAGTGCCGTAGCTCATGCCATCCACGGCAGAATCGCGCCATTGGAAAATTGCCGCATAAAACTTATTAACCATCCTCGATGCGCTTTCTCCCATGCACGTAATGATGCCTAGGCTGTCAGGCCTATGGGCGCCTGTGACAAATTTCATAGGTAGTCTTGATCTTTATTGATAGCTCTTGCGCATCTCATCGCGGTCACTCAACCGTGACATTCAAAAGGAGTTGGCTATGAACATCGCATCAGGCCTCACGACTGTGGTGACAGGCGCGGCCGTCGGCTTCTTTCTGGTCGCCGCCGTCCTAATGATGATCCCGCACTGAGCCTTGGTAAAGATAACCCCGGACAACCCAAATTAGGAGCTCGCTATGACCTACACCTGGGGAACGCTTGCCAGCGCCCCAAGCATTATTGTTATGTTGGTTGGATTGGTGATCGGGAGCATTGGAGCAATCAAAGCTCAAGGAAGCGGATTGGTGTTCTCTCTAATTGGAGGCGTTTTGGGTTCACTCACTGGCAGTTTTTGGTTTCCCGTTCTGATTCTTCGCATCAGTAACGTTCTCCTATCAAATATCATCTTCGGAACAATTGGTGCAATTATCCTTGTCGTTGCGGTGCGGTTGGGGCGGTAGCGATGCGACGACTGCTGAAAAGCAAATCGTAGCAAATGACCTTGCCGTAAAAGTTGTCGCCATGAGCCAATCTGGCGATGTGTTTTATTAGCCGCTACCATTATTCTTCGGACGGACCCATTATGGACCTGTATAGCATCCACAAAATAACAATTCCGCCGGCGACGAACAGCCAATTATAGATTACGATTCCATAAATTATGGTCTCACCTAACGACCAAGTGAGGAAATGTTCCATCATGGTGCAAAAGTATACGCGGCGCTCTGCATAAAAATCCTATATTTTCTTCATGCTGCGGCAACTTTGTGCGGTCGACAATACCCCCTGACAACGACGACACGAATGACCCGACGCACCAAGGGGGCGAAGGTGCGAACCTATTAGACGCTCGGCGCGCGGAAGCAGACTGCCAACCCTCATCATTGCCAAGGAATTTTTCGAAAAATAATGAAGTTTTGTTGCAGGTTTCAGGCTGACAATCCCTAATCTACGTTGCGAACATTGCCGCTCGCGTTGTTGGCTCTAAAAACTACGATCTGCAATCGCATGGTGCGTGCCGCTGCATTACGTGCATGGGAGAAAGCGCTTCGAGGATGGTTAATAAGTTATTAACGATGAGCGGACGTCGAGGTGATGATCCCTAGGCTGTCAGGCCTATGGCGGCCTGTGACAAATTTCATAGGTAGTCTTGATCTTTATTGATAGCTCTTGCGCATCTCATAGTGGTCACTCAACCGTGACATTCAATGGAGTTGGCTATGAACATCGCATCAGGCCTCACGACTGTGGTGACAGGCGCGGCCGTCGGCTTCTTTCTAGTGGCCGGCGCCCTCTTGCTGATCCAACACTTATAATAACGGGTAGCCAGAGTAGGAGTGCGCAAAATGAAAACATTTCATCTGGATCCAAATGTCGTCCGGTCCGCGCCGCCGTTGGGGGCGCGCGATTCCTCTCACAGGGCCTTTTGAAATCCGCATGACGAACAAAATAACATTCCTCCACACACTCTCTGCTGCGTCGGTCGCATCTGATCCGATCTATGCCGCAATCGAGCAACATCGGAAGCTTACTGCAGAAAGTGACCGTCTCTATGACGAGCTCCAGAAGGCGGAGAACGTGGCCGAAAAGAAGCACGGCCGGCGCCCTTCGTCATTGATAGCCTGGCGCAGTTACTCGGTGATCGGCGCTTCCGAGATCGATGATCGCCGCGAAGAATTTTTGCGACAACCGGGCGCCGACCGGAAACAGGTGGAACGGGAATATCGACACGCAAAGGATCGCGCGCGCGCCGCCGTGCGTGCCGGGCTTGAATGGGATAAGCGTGCGGGCATAGCGCCGTTGCGCCAGCTATACGAACGCACGCGACGTGCGGAGACAGCCGCTGGTATATGTATGGCTAAGACGAAACCGACTACGCTGGCTGGGGCGGCCGCCCTGGTTGACTACGTGAGGCACGATATCGAGATCGAAGAAGGTCCCGAGTGGCACAAGATCGCGCTTGCGACAACGGCAGCGACGCTCCGTAGCATGTCATCGCGGCGGCGTGTGTAATGAACCAGCGCATTCCTGATGCGTGAGATTAAGTTTTTTCGCCGTCTTGAGGTTCGTCGCCAGTTGCAGTGCTTTCCGCCACTGCTCGATAACAATCTGCGCCTCGTTCAGGCTGTAAAAGATTTCGCCGTTCAGCAGCTCATCGCGTAGTTCTGTTGCGATATCCCCGCATCTCGGCAGGCTTCCGGCGCCGATTTACCCTGCGCCATCAACACTTCAATCTGACGAAGCAGCGTCACAATCTGCTCTGCACCAAACCTTTTCTTCGGCATGACCAGCTCCTTGCCAAGCTATTCTCTCACATCCCTTGGTACGGGCTTTAAATGCCAAGTGCTGGCATCCAGCCAGTTTTGGAATAGACGGCGAGCGCCGCAGCGGCGAGCGCGATGCCATAGGGCACACAGCCGCCGGTTTCATGCAGGCGGAGTATCCAGGTCTGGCGGGCGAGCGGGGCCGGCAGGGGTAGGCGCCGGAACTGGATCAACAGCAGCGTCAGCACGCCGCCGAACAGCGATGCGTAAACCAGGTAATCCAGCAGATAATCGAAACCGAACCAAAGCGCCGTGGCGGCGGCCAATTTGGCATCGCCGCCGCCGATCCAGCCTTGCGAGAAAAAGCCAAAGCAAACCGTCAGCACCAGCGCGGCGGCGGCCAGATGCATGCCGATGGCAGCCAGGCTCCAGCCGGTGACGATAGTGAGTAGGAAAAAGCCGCCGGCCAGCGCCAGAGAAAGCCGGTTCGAGATGGTCATGGTGAGGAGATCGCTCAATGCGGCGAACGCCATCAGGGCAGGGAACAGCAAGAGCCTGATAACGTCGGTCAGCATGATCGTCATCCTTGCGCGAGAATCGCCAGCGTGGCGTCAAGCTACGCCGCGCAAGCTTACGGTTCGGTTGCGCGCGGAATCTTTAACGCCGGTTTACCGGCCGCCAAAAACGAAAGACTCCGGCCACTGGCCGAGCCTTTTTTGCAACGTCGGCGAGCCCAATTACTTGAGCTGGGTCGAGATGGTGGTGAATTTGGCGTTCAACTGGGTGCCAAGACCGTTGACGACCGCGATGATTGCGACGGAGATGCCCGCTGCAATGAGGCCGTACTCGATGGCGGTCGCGCCGGATTCGTTCTTCACGAAACGCACCAAGAGGCTTTTCATTGATAGCTCCTAGGTGTCCACACGTGGCTGTCTGAGCTGATTCAGGGAACCGGATTACTTCCCGTCCTTGCTGAACCATACTTGCAAACTAGGCTGCGTACTCATTAATTGAGGTTAGTGAGCAACCCTTGGTCGATGTCCGCTCTTGTCCGTTCGCGACCAAATTATTGCATGCCGCGAGCGCAGCGATGTGCCAAAGGGCGACATCCGTGTGAGCCCCCGAGATTTGTTTGTCGTGGGGTTGTCTAAGAAAATACCCCCCGACTTTGAGGCCGGGGGGACATGTAGCGAGCCGCATCAACAGATGCGGCGAATGTAACCCTTGGATTTGCTTCAGCGGTTCATCCAGTTCGATATTAGTCGGCTTTGTTAACCGAGCAATAAAACGTTAGCCCTAACGAGTGGTTAACTTGTATTCTGGCTCAGCCACAGGAACTAAGATCGTCGCATGGACGTAAACCTCTCCCCCGACGAAAGCGCGCTACAGGCGCGCGCCCGCGCCTTTTCGCAAGCTGTGGTGCGCCCGCGGGCCGCAGCGATCGACCGCCACGAGCAATACCCGTGGGACATCGTGAAGGCGCTAGCTGAGGCCGGCTTTCTCGGCATGACCATACCGAAGGCGTTCGGCGGCAAGGACGCATCCTTCCTCGACGCCGTGCTGGTGATCGAGGAAATGGCGAAATCCTGCACCGTCACGGCGCGCATCGTGGTCGAGACCAATATGGGCGCAATTTCGACGGTGATGGCCTATGGCAGCGAGGCGCAGAAAAAGCTGGCCGCGCAGCTGGTGCTGGAGGGCGACAAGCCCGCCATTTGCATCACCGAGCCGGGCGCCGGCAGCGACGCGCTGGCGATGACTACGCGCGCCGACACGCGCGGCAACGTTTACGTGATCAACGGCCGCAAGCACTGGATCACCGGCGCCGGCGTCTCGCGTCTGCATCTAATCTTCGCGCGCGTGTTCGACGAGCGCGGCGAGGCACTCGGCATCGGCGGCTTTCTCGCCGTGCGCGACGAAGCAAGAGGCCTGCGCGTGGCGCGGCGCGAGCAGACCATGGGCCTGCGCGGCATGCCGGAGGGCGAACTGGTTTTCGAGGACCTCGAAGTGCCGGCCAGCATGGCGGTGTTGCCGCCGTCCGGCCTGCGGCGCGGCTTCGCCGACCTAATGAACGCCTATAATAGCCAGCGCGTCGGTGCCGGCACGGTGGCCATGGGCATTGCCGGCGGCGCGCTCGACCACGCGCTGGAATGGGCGAAGACGCGCGAGCAGTTCGGCCGCCCGATCGGCGAATTCCAGGGCCTACAATGGATGCTGGCCGACATGCAGACCCAACTCACCGCCGCGCGGCTGATGCTGTACGCCGCCGCACGCTCGCGCGGACCGGACGGCAGCGCCTTTCCCGACCCGATGCTGGCGGCGCAGGCGAAGATCTTTGCCTCCGAAAGCGCCATCAAAATTGTCAACGACGCGCTGCAATTTTTCGGCGCGCGCGGCTACTCGCGCGAAATGCCGCTCGAACGCATGGCGCGCGACGTGCGCATGTTCACGATCGGCGGCGGCACCGCGCAGGTGCTGCGCACGCTGGTCGCCTCGAAAATGCTCGGTTGGAAGCTGCCACAGACGCGCGACGGCTATGCGCCCAAACCATCCATGCGCGACGCCGCGGAGTGACTATGCATCCGATTTTTGCGAAGCCCGGCGAGCCAGCGGTGCCGATCCTGTTCGTCAGCACCGCCAATTTTGACACAGCAATCGAGAATGTCGACGACCGCGAGCGTATATTCGTGCGCGCGGCCGGATACGAGCCCAAGCACGGACGCTATCTCGCCGTGCCGGCGGCGGACGGCAAACTAGCCGGCATTCTGTTCGGCCTGGAGGATGCCGCCGAGCCGGTGAAAGACCTGTTCCGGCCGGGACAACTGTCCGCCCTGCTGCCGCCGGGCACCTACCGCTTCGCCAATGAGCCGCACGACGCGCGGCTTGCCGCGCTCGCCTTCGCCCTCAATGCCTATCAATTCACCCGCTACCGCAAGGCTGATGCGCGCAAGGTGAGGCTCGTGCTACCCGACGGCGTCGACGGCGACGACCTCACCCGAATCGTCGAAGGCGTGACGCTGGCGCGCGATCTCATCAATACGCCATCCAACGATATGGGCCCGACCGAACTGGAGGACGCCGCCCGCGCGCTCGCCAAGCAGCATACCGCGGCGGTGCAGGTCACCGGCGGCGAAGCTCTCGCGAAGAATTTTCCATTGGTGCATGCGGTCGGCGCCGGTTCGGCGCGTAGCCCCCGGCTGATCGATATCACCTGGGGCAAGGATGACGATCCGAAGGTCACACTGGTCGGCAAGGGCGTGTGCTTCGACACCGGCGGGCTCGATATCAAGCCCGAAACCGGCATGCTCAACATGAAGAAGGACATGGCTGGCGGCGCCACTGCCTTGGCGCTCGGCCACATGATCATGGCGCGCAAACTTAAAGTTCGGTTGCGCGTGATCATCCCGGCGGTGGAGAATTCCATCTCCGGTACCGCTTTCCGTCCGCGCGACATCTACAAATCGCGCAAAGGCCTCAGCGTCGAGATCGGCAATACCGACGCCGAGGGCCGGCTGGTGCTGGCCGACGCGCTCACGCTCGCCGACGAGGACAGACCGGTGCTGGTGGTCGACTTCGCCACGCTCACCGGCGCCGCGCGGGTGGCGCTCGGGCCCGAGGTGCCGCCGTTCTTCACCGACGACGATGCACTCGCCGCCGAGCTCGCGCGCTGCGCGGCGTCCGAAAGTGATCCGCTCTGGCGCATGCCGCTGTGGCGGCCCTACGAGCAAATGCTCGATTCCAAGGTGGCGGACACCAATAACGTCAGTACCGGCGGCCACGGCGGCGCCATCACCGCGGCGCTGTTCCTGCGCAAGTTCGTGGCCGCGAAATCCTGGCTGCATCTCGACATCTTCGCCTGGACGCCGGCGGCCAAGCCGGGCCGGCCGGAAGGCGCCGAGTTGCAGTCGGCGCGCGCGCTATATGCGCTGCTTTGCGCGCGTTATTCATAAACAATGGTCGCGCTCGACCCCCGCATCAATCCGTTCCGCCCCGAGATCGCGGCGAAATATCTGCAGGGCCAGGTTGAAGCCGCGCGTTTCGTCGAAGGCGCGCGCCACGAGGTGGCCGAACCGATCGCCGGCTTGCGCCGCACGCCGTCGCATGAGGCGCGGCTCGACACGCAGGCGCTGCTGGGCGAGCGCGTCATCGTCTATGAGACGACCGACGAGGGCTGGGCCTGGGGTCAGCTCGAGACCGACGGCTATGTCGGCTGGCTGTCGGCAAACGCGCTTGGGCCAACGGGTCCGGCGCCGACCCACAAGGTTTCGGTGCCGCGCACGCTCGGCTTTCCGGGGCCTGACATCAAGCTGCCGCCGGCAGTGGCGCTGCCGATGGGAGCAGCGGTCGCGATCGCGCGGCAGGACGAGCGTTTCGCCGTCACCGCGAACGGCTGGCATCTGCCACTCGTGCATCTGGCGCCGATCAAGGCCAAACAGCCGGATTTCATCGCCGTCGCCGAAGAATTTCTCAACACGCCCTACCTGTGGGGCGGCAAGACATCGCTAGGGCTAGACTGCTCGGGGCTGGTGCAAATCTCATTGCAGGCCGCCGGCATCGCCTGCCCGCGCGACAGCGACATGCAGGAACTGGCGCTCGGCAAATTGTCGTCGCCCGGCGAGCTGCGGCGCGGCGACCTCGTGTTCTGGAACGGCCACGTCGCCATCGCGCGCGACAGCGAGACCTTGCTGCACGCCAATGCGCATCACATGGCGGTGGCGATCGAGCCGGCCGCCGACGCCATCGCGCGCATCAAGGCGGCGGGCAGCGAGGTTACCAGCGTGAAGCGAATCAGCTAGCGCGGCGTTTGCAACAGCTCGGCGGCGCGACCGCGATTGAGCGCCAGCCATTGCAACGCGATCAGCAACGGACCGTTACGCATGGCATTTTGGCCCAGCGCTGCGATTGCGTCGTCGATGGAGACGCGGACGGTTCGAATCTGCTCGCCTTCTGCCGCCGCCCCCGATCGTTGCGGACCCGCGACATCAGCGGGGAGATCGGCGAGATCGCGGTCGCGCATGTTCGCCGCCTATTGCGCCACCACGCCCTCGGGTGCGGTTTCTAGCTTGAAGGCGGCGGCGAACAGCGCGCGCGTATAATCGCTCTTCGGCGCCTTGAACAAATCCGCCGCGGCGCCCTCTTCCACCATCTTGCCGTTGCGCAGCACCAGCAATCGGCTCGCCAGCGCCGCCACCACGCGCAGGTCGTGCGAGATGAACATGAAGGTGAGATCGTGTCGCTTCTGCAGGTCGCGCAGCAGATCGACCATCTGCGACTGGATCAGCATGTCGAGCGCGCTGGTCGGCTCGTCGAGCATGATGAAGGTCGGCTCCAGCGCCAAAGCGCGCGCCAAGGCGATGCGCTGGCGCTGCCCGCCGGAGAATTCGTGCGGATAGCGAAAACGAGTCTCCGGATCGAGCCCGACGTCGGTGAGCGCCGTCACCACTTGGCGCTCGCGCTTGGCCGTTGAGAGATGCGGATGATGCACCCGCAGGCCCTCCGCGACAATGTCGGACACCGACATGCGCGGTGAGAGCGAGCCGTAAGGATCCTGGAACACGATCTGCATGTTGCGCCGGTACGGCCGCATCTCCTTGAACTTGAGGCCCTGGATGGTGTGCCCCATGAACACCACCGGACCGTCGGACGAGATCAGCCGCAGGATCGCCAGCCCGAGCGTGGTTTTTCCCGAGCCGGATTCGCCGACCACGCCGAGCGTCTCGCCCTTGCGCACCTCGATGCTGATGCCGTCCACCGCCTTGATATGGCCGACGACCTTGCGCAGCACGCCGCGCTTGATCGGGAACCACACCTTCAGGTCCTTGGTCGATACCACCACCGGCGCATCGGGGCGTGGCGGCGCCGGATCGGGTTTCGGCTCGGCGGCCAGCAGCGCGCGCGTGTAAGGATGCTCGGGCGCGGTGAACACGCGCTCGACCGGACCCTGCTCGACGATTTTCCCGCTCTGCATCACGCAGACGCGATCGGCGAGCTTGCGCACGATGCCGAGGTCGTGGGTGATGAACAGCACCGACATGCCGAGCCGCGCTTGCGTGTCCTTGAGCAGTTTCAGGATTTGCGCCTGCACCGTCACGTCGAGCGCGGTGGTCGGCTCGTCGGCGATCAACAGGTCCGGCTCGTTCGCCAGCGCCATCGCGATCATTACGCGCTGGCGCTGCCCGCCCGAAAGCTGATGCGGATAACTGCCGAGCCGGCTTTGCGGATTGGGGATACCGACCTGGTCGAGCAGTTCGAGGATGCGGGCGCGCGCGGCCTGCCCGGTAAGCCCTTGATGCAGCAACAATATCTCTCCGATCTGCTTTTCGATCGTGTGCAGCGGATTGAGCGAGGTCATCGGCTCCTGGAAGATGATGGTGATGTCGTTCCCGCGCACGTGGCGGATGTCGCGCTCCGCCATGGTCAGCAACTCACGGCCCTTGAACACGATCGAGCCGGACGGATGATGCGCGGCCGGATAGGGCAGCAGCTTCATCACCGACAGTGCGGTGACCGACTTGCCGGAGCCGGACTCGCCGACCAGCGCCAGCGTCTCGCCCTTGCTGATGTCGAACGACACGCGGTCGACCGCCAGCACCTCGCGCGCGCCGTGGCCGAAGGCGATCGAGAGATCGCGGATAATGAGAAGTTTTTCGGCCGGCGCGCTCATCGGAACGTCTTTCTCGGATCGAAGGCGTCGCGCACCGCCTCGCCGATGAAGATCAGCAACGACAGCATGAGCGCGATGCTGAAGAACCCGGTGAGGCCGAGCCACGGCGCCTGCACATTGGCCTTGCCTTGCGACAATAATTCGCCGAGTGAGGCCGAGCCCGGCGGCAGGCCGAAGCCGAGGAAGTCGAGCGCGGTCAAGGTCATCACCGACGACGACAGGATGAACGGCAGGAACGTCATGGTCGCCACCATGGCGTTCGGCAGCAGGTGGCGGAAGATGATCACCGCGTTCGACACGCCGAGCGCACGCGCGGCCTGGATATATTCGAAATTGCGTCCGCGCAGGAATTCCGCGCGCACCAGGCCGACCAGCGACACCCAGGAGAACAGCAGGAGAATGCCGAGCAGCACGAAGAAGCCCGGCACCAGCACCGACGAAATGATCAGCAGCAGATAGAGCGACGGAATCGAGGTCCAGATCTCGATGAAGCGCTGGAACAAGAGATCGGTCCAGCCGCCGAAATAGCCCTGCACCGCGCCAGCGGCGACACCGATGATCGACGACACGATGGTGAGCGCCAATCCGAACAACACCGAAATGCGGAAGCCATAGATCAGCCGCGCCACGACGTCGCGGCCGCCGTCGTCGGTGCCGAGCCAATTATATTCTTGCTCGCCGCATTTGGCGAAACCGTGCGTGGCGGAAAATTCGCAATCTATCTCGTTCAACAGCCAAGTCGGCTTGGACGGAAACGGCGACGACGGCTTGCTCACCTGCGTGTTGTAGGAGAAGCGGATCATCGGCCATACGATCGTGCCGCCTTCCTTGTTGATGAGGCCCATCAGATAGTCGTCGCGGTAATCGGCGGCGGTGCCGAATAGGTTCTTGTCGATCGGGGTCGCCGAAGGCGGTATCGGAATAGGTAAAGATCGCCGGAAAGAACGACTTGCCGTTGACGTTGATGTAGATCGGCTTGTCGTTGGCGATGAATTCCGCGAACAGCGAGATCAGGAACATCGCCAGGAAGACCCACAACGACCAATAGCCGCGCCGGTTGACCTTGAAATTTTCCCAGCGCCGCCGGTTGATCGGCGAGATCGCGATCCAGTGCGGTGACGGCAGCACGTCGAGGCCCATCGTGCCTACGGCGGTGGTATCGGGCGACTTGACGCCGGCGCGCGCATCCACGTCAAACCTCCCTCGTCTCGAAATCGATGCGCGGATCGATCCATGTATAAGTGAGATCGGAGATCAGGTTCACCACCACGCCGATGAGCGAGAAGATGTAGAGCGTGGCGAACACCACCGGATAATCGCGGTTGAGCACACTTTCGAAGCCGAGCAGGCCGAGGCCGTCGAGCGAGAAGATCGTTTCGATCAGCAGCGAGCCGGTGAAGAAGGCATGCACGAAGGCGGAAGGGAATCCAGCGATGACGATCAGCATGGCGTTGCGGAATACGTGGCCGTAAAGCACCTGGTTGCGGGTGCAGCCCTTGGCGCGGGCGGTGAGCACGTATTGCTTGCGGATTTCCTCGAGGAACGAGTTCTTGGTCAGCAGCGTCATGGTGGCGAAGGCGGACAGCGCCATCGATATGATCGGCAATGTAAGGTGCCAGAAATAATCGGGGATCTTCTGCCACCACGGCAGTTGCGCCCAGTTCTCGGAAAACAACCCGCGCAGCGGAAACCAGTCGAAGAATGAGCCGCCGGCAAACAGGATGATCAGCAGGATTGCGAACAGGAAGCCGGGGATGGAGTACCCGACGATAATGATGCTCGAGGTCCACATGTCGAAGCGCGAACCGTCGTCGACCGCCTTGCGGATGCCGAGCGGAATCGAGATCAGATAGGTCAGCAGCGTCATCCAGATGCCGAGCGACATCGAGACCGGCAGCTTTTCCTTGATCAACTGCAGCACGCTGACGTCGCGGAAGTAGCTCTTGCCGAAATCGAAGCGGATATAGTTCCACAGCATCAGGCCAAAGCGCTCATAGGCCGGCTTGTCGAAGCCGAACTGCTTTTCCAGCTTCTTGATGAATTCCGGGTCGAACCCCTGCGCGCCGCGATACTTGGAGGTGGCGGCGTCGGCACCCGATCCGCCCTGCGCCAGGCCGCGGCTGCCGAAGTCGCCGCTGGGCGAACCGGAAATGCGCGAGGTCGCGCCGGTATCGCTACCGGTGAGCTTGGCGATCACCTGCTCGACCGGGCCGCCGGGCGCGAATTGCACCACGACGAATGCCACCAGCATGATGCCGAACATGGTCGGCAAGATGAACAGCAGGCGGCGGATGAGATAGGCGGTCATGGGCCTCCCAATATGTCATTCCGCGCGGCGTGGCGGAAGCACTGAAATGGCGGCCATTATCTTGACTTTTCCAGCTTGGCCGCCCTGTCGCGGTCATACCACCAAGTTTCCGGTATTCCGCGGAAGTAGCGCGGTTTGGCGGCGGGGCGGCCGAACACGTCCCAATAGGCGATCCAGTGTGACGCTTTGTACCAGTGCGGAATCCAGTAGCGGCCGGCGCGGATGACGCGGTCAAGCGCCTTGCAGGCGGTGGTGAGCTCCGCCCTCGTCTTGGCGGCGATTATAATGTCGACCAGCCTGTCCACCGCCGGATCGGCGATGCCGGCGAGATTCTGCGAGCCCTTGGTCGCCGCCGCTAGCGAGGAGAAATAAGTGCGCAGCGAATCGCCCGGCGTCGCCGAAAAGCTAAACCGCTCCACCGTGATGTCGAAATCGAAGCCGTCGACGCGGGCGCGGTACTGCACCGGATCGACGACGCGCAAGGTGGCGGTGATGCCGAGCGTGCCGAGATTCTTGATGTAGGGCAGATGGTGCGGCGTGAAGGTCGGCTCGTCGATCAGGAATTCGATGGTGATCGGCGTTCCATCGGGCAGCACGCGCTTGCCGCCCTTGAGCGCAAAGCCGGCATCGTTGAGCAGTTGCGCGCCGCGCCGCAGCCAGCCGCGATCCTGGCCGGAACCGTCGGTCATCGGCGGCACGTAGGGCTCGCCGAACACCTCGTCCGGCAGTTTGCCGCGAAATGGCTCGAGCAGCGCGAGCTCGGCGGCATCCGGCTTGCCCGTCGCCATCATCGGCGAATTCTGGAACACCGACGCCGTGCGGTCATAGGAGCCGTACATGATGTTCTTGTTGGTCCATTCGAAATCGAAGGCGTCGATCAGCGCCTCGCGCAAGCGGCGGTCCTTGAACTTCGCGCGCCGCGTGTTGATGAACCAGCCCTGCGCGCCGGACGGCGTGTCGTCGGACAGCACGGTGCGCTTGACGCGGCCGTCCTTGAAGGCGGGAAAATCGTAGCGCGTCGCCCAGGTGCGCGAGGTGAACTCCTCGCGGAACAGATAATTCTTGGCGGTGAAGCCTTCGAAGCCGACCTCGCGGTCGCGGTAATATTCAAACCGCAGCACGTCGAAATTGTTCTGCCCGCGCGACACCGGCAGCTCGGCGCCCCACCAGTCCTTGACGCGCTCGAATTCGATGAAATGGCCGGCATCGAAGCGGCCGACCTTGTAGGCGCCGCTGCCGAGCGGAATCTCCAGCGTCGACTGGTCGAACGGCTGCTTGGAATAATAGGCGCGCGAGAAGATCGGCAGGCCGGCGACGAACAGCGGCACGTCGCGCCCGCGCTTGTCGGCGAAGCGCACCACCACGGTGCGGTCGTCGGTGGCTTCAGCGCCTTTGAAGTCGCGCAGCAACTGGGTGATGATCGGGTGGCCCTTGTCCTTCAGCGTGGCGAGCGAGAAGGCGACATCGTGCGCGGTGAGTGGCGTGCCGTCGTGGAATTTCGCCTCGGCGCGCAGGAGGAAGGTGTAAGTCAGCCCGTCATCGGAAATGCGAACGCTGCGCGCGGCCAGCCCATACATGGCGTCGCGCTCGTCGCCTGAGCGCACCATCAAGGTCGCGAAGGTCAGCTCCATGCCCTGCGCGGCATCGCCCTTCAGGATGAAGCTGTTGAGCGAATTGAAGGTCTGGAACGACTGGTTGAACTGCCGGTTCGGGCCGATCTGCGAGAACACGCCACCCTTGGGCGCGTCCGGATTGACGTAGTTGAAGTGCGGAAAATCCGCCGGGTAAGCGAGATCGCCGAAGCCGGACATGCCGTGGCGTTCGGCGTCTTGCGCGGCGGTCGGTGAAATGAATTTCGCCGCGGCAATCGCTCCCGCCGACAACGCAAGGGCATGCCGACGGGTGATCAAGACCGCTGCGGCGCCTTGGCCGCCTTGTCCGCGTCCCACCACCAGATGGTGGGAAACGCCGCCAACCCGTATTTCGGCAGCGTGGCCGGGTGGCCGAAGCGGTCCCAGCGCGCCGAGCGCACCTGGCCGTAGGTCCATTGCGGCACGACGTAGAAATTCCACAACAGCACGCGGTCGAGCGCCCTGGTGGCGGCGACCAGCCCGGCGCGATCCTTGGCAAAGATCACGCGCTCGATCAGCGCATCGACCGCCGGGTTCTTGATGCCGATCAGGTTGCGCGAGCCGGGAATGTCGGCGGCCTGCGTGCTCCAATAACCGCGCTGCTCGTTGCCGGGCGACAGCGACTGACCCCAGGAGGCGACGATGATGTCGAAATCCCATTGCCGCAGCCGGTTCTCGTATTGCGCGGAATCGACCACGCGCACGTTCACCGTCATGCCGACGCGTTGCAGCGAGGGCTTGTAGTACAGCACGAAGCGCTCGGTGCCCGGGTCCTCGGCCAGGAACTCGACGCTTAACGGCTCGCCGGTCTTGACGTTGACCAGCTTGGTGTCGCGGATTTCGTAGCCGGCCTCGCGAAACAGCGCGAGCGCCTGGCGAAAGTTGTCGCGCACCGCCTGCGGATTGCCGCCGACCGGATTCGTGTACGGCTTGCTGAACAAGTCCGCCGGCACCTTGTCCTTCATGCTTTGCAGGATTTCGAGTTCCTGGCCTTCCGGGATTCCGGAACAAGCGAGCTCGGTGCCTTCGAAATAGCTGGCGATGCGCTTGTACTGGCCGAAGAAAATCGTCCGGTTCATGTCCTCGAAATCGAAGGCGAAGTTGAAGGCGCGGCGCAGACGCGCATCCTTGAACTTGTCGCGCCGGATATTGAAGGCGAAGGCCTGCATCACGCCGAAATTGCGGATCGGAAATTCTTCCAGCACCACTTTCTTGTCGCGCACGGCCGGAAAATCGTAGGCGGTCGCCCAGTTCTTGGCGCTGTTCTCGGTGCGCCAATCCACCTGATCGCCCTTGAACGCCTCCAGCGCGACCGTGGAATCGCGGAAATATTCGTAGCGGATATGCTGGAAATTATGGGAGCCGACATTCAAGTTGAGCTCCTTGCCCCAATAGTCGGCGACCTTCTCGTAGACGATCGAGTGGCCGGGCGCGAAGTCCTTGAGCCGATAAGGTCCCGAGCCGAGCGGCGGCTCCAGCGTGGTCTGCGTCACGTCGCGCTTCTTGCCCGACTTGTCGGTGCCTTCCCACCAATGTTTCGGCAGCACCGGCAACTGACCGACGATCTGCGGCAATTCGCGGTTGCCCGGCCCGTCGAAGGTGAAAGTAACTTCACGCTCGCCGGTTTTTTCCGCTTTGGTCACGTGCCGGTAATAGGCGCCGAGCTGCGGACTGTTCTGCTTAAAGGTATCGAATGAAAAAACCACGTCCTCCGGCGTCACCGGCTTGCCGTCGTGCCAATGCGCACTGGCGCGCAGGCGATAGGTGACCGACGAGCGATCGTCCGGATAACTGACCGCTTCCGCCAGCAGGCCGTATTCGGTGGACACCTCGTCGAGCGCCGATGAGGTCAGCGCTTCGATGAACAGTTCGGTGCCCAGCGCGAGGCTGCCCTTCACGCCCGACACCACCTGATTGAAATTGTCGAAGGTGCCGAACGCGATTAGCCGCGCCACGCCGCCTTGCGGCGCCGACGGATTGACGTATTCAAAATGCTTGAAGTCGGGCGGATATTTCAGCTCGCCGAACAGCGAGAGGCCATGCTTCCATTGCCGGGCCTGTGCGGCGGCCGGGCCGGCGAGCGTTTCCGCGCCGAGCGCACCCAAGGCCGGCGCGACAAGCGCGGCGGCGGTGCTGCGCAGAACCGAACGTCGGGTCAATATCATGGCAATGCTCCGGCGCGCGACGCGCTTCCCATGCAATCGCGGGCGATTATGTCGGTTTTTCGGTCCGCTACCAGCGGCCTGGTGCCGCGCATCCTAGACAAAACGGCCGGGCTAGGCCCGGCCGGATCGCTAACGCGCTGTGCTTAAGATCATTTCTTCGGTGCGGCTGCCGGCGCCGCGCCCGCCGGAGCGTTCTCCGCCGCCTTCGGCAGCGGCAGCGGACTGTCGGAGAGCGTGTGCAAGTAGTCGATCACGTCGGCGCGCTGCTGGCCGCGCGCCAGGCCGGCGAAGGTCATGTTGGTGCCGGGAATAACCCGCGCGGATTGGCCAGGAACCCATAGAGCTCGCCGAAGGTCCAGGTGCCGCCCTTGGCCTTCATGGCGGCGGAATAGTTGAAGCCCGCCTCGGAGGCGCGCGGCCGACCGACGATGTTCCACAGATTGGGACCGACCCGGTTCGGGCCGCCCTTCTCGAAGGTATGGCAGGCCTGGCACTGCTTGGCGGCGGCCTGGCCTTTTTCCACCGAGGCGGTGGCCATCATCGCCTCGATCGGCTGCTCGGGCTCCTTGGCGGCGCTCGACTCCGCCGCGCCGAGCTCCTTGGCTGCGATCGCGTAGCCGGGCTTGGCCGGTTTCTCGGGCGCGAAAATGGCGCCGGCGCCGATATTGAGCGCAAGCGTGATCAGGCAGGTGCCGAGGATGGCGCCAAGGACCTTGTTGAGTTCGAAGGAATTCATCGAAATGAGGCTCTCGAGAGGGGCGCGAAGCGGTAACGGACGGATTCGCCGCCTAGGGCTCGGCGGCGGCGGACAGATACCGTTTTGCCTGGGGTCTGGCAACCCGTATAAGCGCCGCGGCACTATCGACATTCGTTCAGGTCCGGCCCGATGACGCCGATTGCCAAACCGATGCCCGACACCATCATCCTCATCCCGGCCCGCATGGCGTCTACCCGCCTGCCCGGCAAGCCATTGGCGGATATCGCCGGTCAGCCGATGATCGTGCATGTGCTGCGGCGCGCGCTCGCCGCGAAAATCGGCGAGGCGGTGGTGGCGACCGATTCCGAGGCGGTCGCCGCCGCCGTGGAGAAGGCGAACGGCCGCGCGATCATGACGCGAGCCGATCACGTCTCCGGCTCCGACCGCATCTACGAGGCGCTGGAGGCGCTCGATCCCGAGCACCGCATCGGCGTCGTGGTCAATCGTGCAGGGCGACCTGCCGACCATCGATCCCGCCGACATCCGCGCCGCGCTCAAGCCGTTGTCCGATCCCGCCGTGGATATCGCGACGCTCGCGGCGGTCATCGCCGATCCGGCCGAGCGCACCAATCCGAACGTGGTCAAGGTCTCCGGCAGCGCGGTCGCGCCCGGCCGCTTGCGCGCCGTCACTTTCACTCGCGCCGATGCCATCGGCCCGGGCCCGCATTATCACCACATCGGGCTTTACGCCTACCGGCGCGCGGCGCTGGAGCGTTTCGTCAAGCTGCCGCCGTCCGCCAACGAGCAGCGCGAGAAGCTCGAGCAATTGCGCGCGCTCGATGCCGGCATGCGCATCGACGTCGCGGTGGTGAAAAGCGTGCCGCTCGGTGTCGATACGCCGGAAGAGCTGGCGAAAGCGCGCCAAATGCTTCCCGGTTGACTAAGGCGTGAAGGTCTGCGTACGGATCGGCCTCAACAAGGTGGATCATGGCCAAGAAGAAGATCATCTTCCAGGGCGAACCGGGGGCGAATTCGCATCTCGCCTGCCGCGAAGCCTATCCGGATCACGAGCCGGTGCCCTGCCCGACCTTCGAGGACTGCTTCTCCGCGCTCACCGGCGGCGATGTCGACCTCGGCATGATCCCGATCGAGAATTCGGTCGCCGGCCGCGTCGCCGACATCCATCACCTGATGCCGACGTCGAAGCTGCACATCATCGCCGAATGGTTCCTGCCGATCCGCAATCAATTGATGGCGCCGAAGGGCGCGACCTTGAAATCCATCAAATCGGTGGAAAGCCACGTGATGGCGCTCGGCCAGTGCCGCAAGATCATCCGCGAACTGAAATTAAAACCGATCGTCGCCGCCGACACCGCGGGCTCGGCGCGCGAGGTGGCCGAGAGCAAGGATGTCACGCGCGCGGCCATCGCCTCGCGGCTGGCCGCGGACATCTACGGCCTCAACATCCTGCGCGAGAACGTCGAGGACGAAGCCAATTCGACCACGCGCTTCATCGTGCTTTCGCGCGAGAAGAAATGGGCGACGCCCGGCAAGGGCAAGGTCGTCACCACCTTCGTGTTCCGCGTGCGCAACGTGCCGGCCGCGCTGTACAAGGCGATGGGCGGCTTTGCCACCAACGGCGTCAACATGACCAAGCTCGAGAGCTACATGGTCGGCGGCAATTTCTTCGCCACCCAGTTCTATGCCGACGTCGAGGGCCACCCGGACGACCGCGCGCTGGTGTTCGCGCTCGAGGAGCTCGCCTTCTTCTCCAAGGAGCTGACCATCCTCGGCGTCTACGCGGCGCATCCGTACCGCGACACGTTCAAGGAAGAGAAGGACTAGTCCTCACATCGAGCGCTCGCGCTCGTAGCGGGCGACGAAGCGCGGCGACAGCTTGCGCAGGCGCTCGAGGTCGACGCGGCCGGAGCGCGTGATGTAGCTCATGGCGAAATCGATCGGCTTGAGCTGCATGTGCTCGGCGAAATGCTCGTACCATTCGGCGCTGCCATTGGCGCCCGCCACCAGCTTTTCCAAAATTGGCCGCCGCGCCGCCTCGAACGCCGGCAATGCCGCGGCAATGTCGTCGCCGTGCCCGGCCAAGGCGCGGTCGAGTGCGATGGCGTCCTCCATGGCGAGCCGGGTGCCGGAGCCGATGGAAAAATGCGCGGTGTGCAGCGCGTCGCCGATCAGCACGTATTTGCCGTGGTGCCAGCGGGCGTTGCGCACCTGCGGAAACCGCCGCCAGATCGAATTGTTGGAGATCAGCGGGTGGCCGCCGAGCGCATCGGCGAAGATTTTCTGGCAAACGCTGCGCGATTCCGAATCTTCCATGCGCTCGAAGCCGGCGCGCGCGAAGGTCGCCTCGTCCGTTTCCACGATGAACGTACTGCGGCCCGGCGCGTAGCGGTAATGATGCGCGTTGAAATCGCCGATCGGCGTGTGGCGGAAAGTCTGCGTCAGGGTGTCGTACACCTTACTGGTGCCGAACCAGGCGAAATGGTTGGCGAGAAAAGTGACGCTGGCGCCGAATTGCTCCGCGAACGTGCGCCGCACCAGCGAATTCACCCCATCGGCGCCCACCACCAGATCGGCGTCGTCGATTTCGCCGAGCGAGGTCACCGCGCGCGCGAACACCGGCTCGATGCCGACCGAACGCACGCGCTGTTGCAGCAATTGCAGCAGCTTCAGCCGGCCGATGGCGGCAAAACCGATGCCGTCGATGACGACGCGCTCGTTGCGGTGGACAAGCGCGATGTCGTCCCACGATTCCATCTGCGGCGTGATCGCGGCGAAGGTCTCCTCGTCGTCCTCACGCAGGAATTCGAGCGCGCGGTCGGAGAACACCACGCCGAAGCCGAAGGTGGCGTCGGCCGGATTCTGCTCGATCAGCGTGATATCGGCGTCCGGCCGCCGGCGCTTGAGCAGATAGCTGAGATAAAGCCCGGCCGGCCCGGCGCCGAGAATGGCGATGCGCATGGAGGCAGTGTTTCAGATCGCCCGTCCCCGCGAAAGCGGGGACCCAGAGCTGGATTTCCGCTTGCGCGGGAATGAGCGGAGAAAATCCGCTATTCAGATCGTCTGATTGTATTCGCCCACTTCTGGATGCTGGCGCAGCACGGTGTCGACCGCCATGAACATGTCGTGCATGCGCGCCTCCGACACCGGGCTCTCGACCACCACCACCAACTCCGGTTTGTTCGACGAGGCGCGCACCAGGCCCCAGGTGCCGTCCTCGACGGTGACGCGCACGCCGTTGACGGTGACCAACTCCTCGATCTTCTGGCCGGCGACCGTCTCGCCCTTGGCCATGGCGGCCTGGAAATGCGCCACCACCGCATCGACCACGCCGTATTTCTTCTCGTCGTCGCAATGCGGCGACATGGTGGGCGAACCCCAGGTTTTCGGCAACGCCTTGCGCAGGTCCGCCATGCTCTTTCCCGGATTGCGGTCGAGCATGTCGCAAACCGCAAGCGCGAAGATCATGCCGTCGTCATAGCCGCGGCCGTACGGCTTGTTGAAGAAGAAGTGGCCGGACTTCTCGAAGCCGGCGAGCGCACCCAATTCGTTGACGCGCCGCTTGATGTAGGAATGGCCGGTCTTCCAGTAATCGACCTTGACGCCGTTGGCCTTGAGTACCGGGTCGGTGAGGAACAGGCCGGTCGATTTCACGTCCACCACGAAGATGGCGCGCTTGTGCTGGCTCGACATGTCGCGCGCCAGCATCACGCCCACCTTGTCGGCGAAAATCTCCTCGCCCTCGTTGTCCACCACGCCGCAGCGGTCGCCGTCGCCGTCGAAGCCGAGCGCCACGTCGGCGCGGTTGACCAGCACTGCGTCGCGCATGGCGTGCAGCATTTTCATGTCTTCGGTATTCGGATTGTAGCGCGGGAAAGTGTGATCGAGGTTGCAGTCGAGCGGCACCACCTCGCAGCCGATCGCCTGCAATACCCGCGGCGCAAAGGCGCCGGCGGTGCCGTTGCCGCAGGCCGCCACCACCTTGAGCTTGCGCTTGATCTTCGGCCGCTTGGTGACATCGGCGATGTAGCGGTCGGGGAAATTCTCCACGAAAACGTAGGAGCCGCCGCCCTTGAGATCGAACCGGGCGCCCAGCACGATCTCCTTCAGCCTTTTCATCTCCACCGGCCCGAAGGTGAGCGGCCGGTTGGCGCCCATCTTCACGCCGGTCCAGCCGTTGTCGTTGTGCGAGGCGGTGACCATGGCGACGCAGGGCACGTCCAGCTCGAACTGCGCGAAATAGGCCATCGGCGTGATCGCCAGCCCGATGTCGTGCACCTTGCAGCCCGCCGCCATCAGACCGGACACCAGCGCCATCTTCACCGAGGCCGAATAGCTGCGGAAATCGTGGCCGGTGACGATCTCCGGCTTGACGCCCAGCTCGTGGATCAGCTTGCCGAGGCCCATCCCGAGCGCCTGCACGCCCATCAGGTTGATTTCTTTTTCCAACAGCCAGCGCGCGTCGTATTCGCGGAAGCCGGTCGGCTTCACCAGCGGCGAGGAACTCATAGGCGTAGGTATTGGGCGTGAGCGCGGCTTTTGGCGTCGGAAACATCAGGTCCTCGAAATCAAGCGCGGGCAGTCAAATTCAATACCCCAATGCCGGAACCCCGCAAAGCGGTCCGGTTGACGATACGGCATACGGAAATTGCCGGCTGAAGGCTATTGCTCGAGCACCATGCGGCCGTCGGCGTATTGGTAGCGCCGCAGCCGCGACAGGAATGCGACGCCGAGCAGGCTCTGCGACAGCGCCTCGTCGGGCAGCACTAGCGCCGGTACGTCAAAGACGGTGATGTCGCCGACCTCGATCCGGCTGAGCTGCGCGCGGGCGGCCTTGATCTTGCCATTGGCGGTGGAGACCACCGCCGTATAGTCGCGCAGCATCGGACGAACGCCGGCCTTCGCGGCGTCGGACTCGCGCATGATCACCAGCGAGGCGCCGGTATCGACGATGAATTCGACCCGCCCGCCGTCCACGCGGGCATCGACGCGGAAATGGCCATCGCGTCCGCTCGACAGCTCCATTTTGTGCTGGCCGACCGAGGTCTGCCGCGGCTGTTCGCTCTCCTGCACCACCGCTGCCTGCGACGTGGGGGTCTCCACCACCGCCTTGTCGGCGTAACGCGCGAGATAGCCGCCACCGACGAGCAGGACTGCCGCGAGGATGAAAATCTGACGCATGGCCAATAAGCTCGTTAATCCCGGGCGAATTTCGCATGCACAAGCCCAAGGCCACCTTAACGCGCACCACAGCGGGCGGGGCGGATTGGCAAATGGTGAGCGGCCGGCTAAGGCAACCAGGAAAATTCTATTCGCCGCGGCGCTTGGCGCGGCGCGTCGCGGGCGCGTTCAGCGGATCGTCGGGCCAGGGGTGCTTGGGATAGCGCCCGCGCATCTCGGCCTTCACGTCGGCATAGCTGCCGCGCCAGAAGCCGGGCAGATCGCGCGTCACCTGCACCGGCCGGTGTGCCGGCGACAACAGCTCGATCACCAGCGCCACACGGCCGCCGGCGATGCTCGGATGCTTGGCAAGCCCGAACAATTCCTGCACCCGGATCGCCAGCTTCGGCCCCTCCTCCGCCTCGTAGTCGATCGGCACATGCGAGCCGGACGGCGCGGTGAAATGGGTCGGCGCCTCGGCGTCGAGGCGGCGTGCGCAGCGCCCACGGCAGCAGCGCCGTGATGGCGTCCGACAAGCTCATCGGCGGAGATGTCATTGCGCGCGGTCTTGGTCGTCAGCAACGGCTCCAGCCAGTCGGCCGCGTTACGCGCAAGTCCTTCGTCGGAGAGATCGGGCCATCCTCGCCTACACCCAAGTCGGCTATAGCCGACTTGGGTATATTTTGCCGATCTCGGTAAACCGATCGGCGCAGAAACAGCACGCGGTTGCGCCATTGCAGCGCCGCCTTGCTCCAGGGCAGGCGATCGAGGCCAAGGCCGACGAGGCCCTGTGCCAGGATGCGCGCGGTGTCGGCGTCGGGCGTCACCGGCTTGGTCTGTTCGGCCAGCACCAGTGCGCCGAGCCGCCGGCTGCGCCGCGCGCACAACGAGGCGGAGGCGGCATCGAAACTCACCGCCTCGCGATCTTCGATCTTGTCGCCGAAGCCCGCTTCGATGTCGGCAAGTGTGATCGGCGCCGCCAAAATGATGCGGCTCGCGCCGGCCGCGCCAGTCAGTTCCGCCACCGAGAGGTACGGCTCGCGCGCCAGAGATGAGGCGGGATCGACCGCGCCGCCGCGGCCATTGGCGAGCAGGAATGCGCCGCCGCCGCCGCCGCGGCTCTTGGCGATGCGATCCGGATAGGCAAGCGCGAGCAGTGAGCCGGGGGATACTTCTTCTTGACCCTCTCCCCTCGTGGGAGAGGGTGGCGAGCGGCGGAGCCGCGAGCCGGGTGAGGGGGTATCTTCGTCGCTATCCCCCTCACCCGCCCTCGCTTCGCTCGGGCGACCTCTCCCACCAGGGGAGAGGTAAAGAGAAGAAACCCACCGCTTCACCATCGCGCGCGCGTCCTCGGCGCGGCGCGAGCGGTCGCGGCGGAACTGGTCGAGCCGGTGACGCAGATCGACGTCGTCGCCGCCGAGCCCGCGTTCGGTGAGCACCGCGGCGACCGCGGCCGCCTGTTCGCCGGCGCCTTCCGCAGCGGCGTCGACCACCATGCGCGCCAGCCGCGGCGGCAGCGGCAGGCTGCGCAGCTTGCGGCCTTCCTCGGTGATGCGGCCTTGCGCGTCAATCGCACCAAGCTCGCCGAGCAAGGCCTTGGCTTCACTGAGCGCGGCCTGCGGCGGTGGATCAAGGAAGGCGAGCTTGCCCGGATCGCTGGCGCCCCATTGCGCCAGATCGAGCACGAAAGAGGACAAGTCGGCCGAGAGAATTTCCGGCCGCGTATAGGGCTCCAACGAACCGGTCTGCGGTTCGTCCCACAGCCGGTAGCAGACGCCCGGCTCGGTGCGCCCGGCGCGGCCACGGCGCTGATCGGCGGCGGCGCGCGACACGCGCACGGTTTCCAGCCGCGTCAGGCCCACATCCGGCTCGTAGCGCGGCACCCGCGACAAGCCGCTGTCGATCACCACGCGCACGCCCTCGATGGTGAGCGAGGTTTCCGCGATCGAGGTTGCCAGCACCACCTTGCGCCGCCCGGCCGGTGCCGGCGATATGGCGCGGTCCTGCTCGCGCGCATCGAGCGCGCCAAAGAGCGTCACGATATCGACGTTTCTGTCCTCGACGCGCTCCTTCAGCAGCGTCTCGCTGCGGCGGATTTCGGCGGCGCCCGGCAGAAACACCAGCAACGAGCCCGCATCGGCGCGCAACGCGCGCTGCACCGCGTCCGCCACCTGGCGCTCAATGGGCGCACGTTGATCGCGGCCGAGATAACGAGTCTCCACCGGATAAGCACGCCCCTCGCTTTCGACCACCGGCGCATTGCCGAGCAGCGCGGCCATGCGGGCGCCGTCGAGCGTCGCCGACATCACCAGAATTTTTACATCCTCGCGCAGGCCCTGTTGTACGTCGCGCGCCAGCGCCAGCCCCAGATCCGCGTCCAATGACCGTTCGTGAAATTCGTCGAACAGCACGGCGGCGACGCCGTCGAGCGAGGGATCGTCGAGCACCAGCCGCGTGAACACGCCCTCGGTGATCACCTCGATGCGCGTGCGCTTGCTGACCTTGGAGCCGAAGCGCACGCGCAGGCCTATCGTTTCGCCGACCTGCTCGCCCACGGTCCATGCCATGCGCGCGGCGGCCGCGCGTGCGGCCAGCCGGCGCGGCTCCAGCACTAGGATTTTCTTGTTGGCCGCCCACGGCTCGTCGAGCAGCACCAGCGGCACGCGCGTGGTCTTGCCGGCGCCCGGAGGCGCCACCAGCACGGCGGCGTTGTTCGCCACGAGCGCAGCAGTAAGCCGCGGCAGCGCGTCGTCGATGGGTAATGGTGTCTGGAAGTTGCGCATCTAATTCCGGTATCGTCAGTGTCGTCACAGCCGCGCATTCCCGCGGAAGCGGGAATCCAGTTTAGGCCTCAAGCACAACCCTGGACCCCCGCTTTCGCGGGGGTTAGCGGAAAATGGATCGCTGTGAAATTTAAAAGAGCTGGGTCTCCCGCTTGCGCGGGGGACGACGACTTCTATCAAAGGGGGATTTGCTGAATATCATTTGCGCGCCCGCCCGACGCTCTCATAGACGAAGCCGTGGCGCGCGACTTCCTCGGGCCGATAGATGTTGCGCAGATCGACCAGCACCGGCCGCTCCATGACCTTCTTTAGCCGCGCGAAATCGAGGCCGCGAAACTGCTCCCATTCGGTCACGATCACCAGCGCGGAGGCGCCCTCGGCGCAGGCATAGGTGTCCTTGCAAAACGTGACGTTGGCGAGCAGCGGCTTGGCCTGCTCCATGCCGGTCGGATCGTAGGCGCGCACCTTGGCGCCCATGTCCTGCAGCGCGGTGATCAGCGGGATCGACGGCGCCTCGCGCATGTCGTCGGTGTTCGGCTTGAACGTCAGTCCAAGCACGGCGATCGTCTTGCCGCGCAATTCGCCGCCGAGCACCGCTGAAACCTTGCGCGCCATCGCGCGCTTGCGCCCGTCGTTCACCGCCACCACCGCCTCGACAATGCGCAGCGGCGCCTCATTGTCCAGGCCGGTCTTAATCAGCGCCACCGCATCCTTGGGAAAGCAGGAGCCGCCGAAACCGGGACCGGCGTGCAGGAATTTCGATCCGATGCGGTTATCGAGCCCGATGCCGCGCGCGATCTCCTGCACGTCGGCGCCGACTTTTTCGGCCAGATCGGCGATCTCGTTGATGAAGGTGATCTTGGTGGCGAGGAAGGCGTTGGCGGCGTATTTGATCAGCTCGGCGGTGCGCCGGTCGGTGAACAGGATCGGCGACCGGTTGAGATAGAGCGGGCGGTAAAGCTCGCTCAACACCTCGCGCGCGCGCGCATCGGCACTGCCGACCACGATGCGGTCGGGATGCTTGAAATCCTGGATGGCGGCGCCTTCGCGCAGAAATTCCGGATTCGACACCACCGCGACGTTCGCCTTCGGCCGCGCTTCACGGATGATGCGCTCGACCTCGTCGCCGGTGCCGACCGGCACAGTCGATTTGGTGATCACCACGGTGAAGCCGTCGAGGGCGGCCGCGATCTCGCGCGCGGCGTCATAGACGAAGCTCAAATCGGCATGGCCGTCGCCGCGGCGCGAGGGCGTGCCGACGGCGATGAACACCGCGT
This sequence comes from uncultured Alphaproteobacteria bacterium, assembly GCA_963817045.1. Taxonomy (GTDB): domain Bacteria; phylum Pseudomonadota; class Alphaproteobacteria; order Rhizobiales; family Xanthobacteraceae; genus Pseudolabrys. Next base: position 77,211 of record CAWFMZ010000011.1, on the reverse strand, counting down.
TGGCGGCTTTGACCGCGCCGGCGAGATCGTTAGTGAATTTCAGACGGCTCTCGCGCGTATTGACGGCAACCAGGTCGCTCAGCCCCGGCTCGTAAATCGGCACCTCGCCGCGCGTGAGCGCGGCGATTTTTCCGGTGTCCTTGTCGACACAGGTCACCTCGTGGCCGAAGTCGGCGAAGCAGGCCCCGGAGACGAGGCCGACATAGCCGGTGCCGATCATGGCAACGCGCATGATTGTCCTTCGTGTCGGTGGTTAACTCGCTGCTACCGCTGTGCCGGCCGTCTCATAGCAGAGGCCGCAACATCAGGCGAGTGCCGCAACTAACAACTGTCATGCCCCGCGAAAGCGGGGCATCCAGTAGTCGCAGACGCCGGTTGTTCATCGAAAGGCTTGTGGATACTGGATCGCCCGCTTTCGCGGGCGATGACAGGAGAGATTGATAAAAGCGACGCGGCGGCCCACATTCGGGCCATGCCGACAAGCGCAAAATCCAAACCCGCGATCAAGACCAAAGCCGCCGCCCTGGCGAACCCGGCGGCGCGCCCGCTGAAAAAGGGCGACCACGTGTTCCTGGTGGACGGCTCCGGCTACATCTTCCGCGCCTATCACGCGCTGCCGCCGCTTACCCGCAAGTCGGACGGCTTGCAGGTCAACGCCGTGCTCGGCTTCTGCAACATGCTGTGGAAGCTCTTGGCCGAGATGAAGGACGACAAGCCGACCCATCTCGCGGTGGTGTTCGACAAGTCAGAAAAAACCTTCCGCACCGATTTCTATCCCGAATACAAGGCGCACCGGCCGGACGCGCCGGAAGACCTCATCCCGCAATTCCCGCTCATCCGCGAGGCGGTGCACGCCTTCGAAATCCCCTGCCTGGAGCAGGCCGGCTACGAGGCCGACGACCTGATCGCCACCTATGCGCGGCTCGCCAGCGAAGCCAAGGCGACCACCACCATCGTGTCGTCCGACAAGGACCTGATGCAGCTCGTCGGCAACGGCGTCACCATGTACGACACCATGAAGGACCGCCGCATCGGGCGCAACGAGGTCATCGAGAAATTCGGCGTCGGCCCCGAGAAAGTGATCGAGGTGCAGGCGCTGATCGGCGATTCATCCGACAACGTGCCGGGCGTGCCCGGCATCGGCGTCAAGACCGCGGCGCAATTGATCGGCGAATACGGCGATCTCGAAACGCTGCTCAAGCGCGCCACGGAAATCAAGCAGGACAAGCGCCGGCAGTCGCTGATCGACAATGCCGAGATCGCGCGCATTTCAAAACGGCTGGTCACGCTCGACCAGAACGTGCCGCTCGATGTGCCGGTCGACCAACTCGCGGTGCACGAGCCCGACTATAAGCATCTGATCGCTTTCCTGAAGGCGATGGAGTTCAACACCATCACCCGCCGCGTCGCCGAGAAGAGCGGCATCGATGCGTCGCAGGTCGAGGCCGACTCCAAGCTAGTATCGGGCGCGCCCGCCGTTGCACACGCCGCGCCAGCAGGAAAAACCGGCGATCTGTTTGCGCCGCCGCCGCAAGCCAAGCCGAGCGGCAAAGGCGGCGCGGACAGCGCCCTCTCCCCGATCTCGCTCGCCGCCGCACGCGCCGAAGCGGCGCGTAAACAAAAAATCGATCGCAGCAAATACGAGTGCGTGCGCACGCTGGCCCGCCTGAAGGAGTGGATCGCACGCGCGCACGAGACCGGCGTGGTCGCCGTCGACACCGAAACCACCAGTCTCGATGCCATGCAGGCCGGCCTGTGCGGCGTCTCGCTCGCGCTATCTCCCAACGAGGCCTGCTACGTGCCGATCGGCCACAAGAAGGACGGCGGCGGCGCCGGCCTGTTCGACGCAGGCCTGGCGCCCGACCAGATCAAGGAAGCGGACGCGCTTCGCCTCCTCAAGCCGCTGCTCGAAGACAGAAGCGTGCTCAAGGTCGGGCAGAATCTGAAATACGATTGGCTGGTGTTCGCGCAGCGTGGCATCGAGATCGCCGGCTACGACGACACCATGCTGATTTCCTACGTGCTCGACGCCGGCAAGGGCGAAGGCCATGGCATGGACGACCTCTCCGAGAAATGGCTGGGTCATAAGACCATTCACTTCGCCGACGTCGTCGGTACCGGCAAATCGCAGGTCACCTTCGATTGCGTGGCCATCGACAAGGCGACCGACTATGCCGCCGAGGACGCCGACGTGACGCTGCGGCTGTGGAAGGTGCTGAAGCCGCGGCTGCCCGCCGAACACGTCACAAGCGTCTACGAGACGCTGGAGCACGCCATGCCGGCGGTGCTGGCGCGCATGGAGCGGCGCGGCATTTCCATCGACCGCCAGGTGCTCTCAAGGCTGTCCGGCGAATTCGCCAAGAAGCAGGGCGCGCTGGAGGACGAGATCAAGACGCTGGCCGGCGAGCCACTCAATCCCGGTTCGCCCAAGCAGCTCGGCGATATCCTGTTCGGCAAAATGAATTTGCCGGGCGGCACCAAAACCAAGACCGGACAATGGTCGACCGGCGCGCGCGAGCTCGAGGACTTGGCCGAGCAAGGCCACCAGCTGCCGCGCAAGATCCTCGACTGGCGGCAGGTGTCGAAGCTGCGCTCGACCTATACCGAGGCGCTGCCGACTTACGTCAACCCGACCACCCACCGCGTGCACACCAGCTACGCGCTCGCCGCTACCAGCACCGGTCGCCTGTCCTCCTCGGAGCCGAACCTGCAGAACATCCCGGTGCGCACCGAGGAAGGCCGCAAGATCCGCCGCGCCTTCGTCGCCGCGCCCGGCATGAAGCTGGTTTCCGCCGACTACTCACAAATAGAGCTGCGGCTGTTGGCCGAAATCGCTGACATCGCGGCGCTGAAGAAGGCGTTCCAGGACGGTGTCGACATCCACGCCATGACCGCCTCGGAAATGTTCGGCGTGCCGGTCAAGGACATGCCGAGCGAGGTGCGCCGGCGCGCCAAGGCGATCAATTTCGGCATCATCTACGGCATCTCGGCGTTCGGCCTCGCCGCGCAGCTCGGCATCGACCAAAAGGAGGCCGGCGCCTACATCAAGAAATATTTCGAGCGCTTCCCCGGCATCCGCGACTACATGGACGAGACGCGCGAATTCTGCCGCGAGCACGGTTATGTGGAAACGCTGTTCGAGCGCAAATGCCATTATCCGGAAATCAAGAACTCGAATCCGTCGATCCGTTCATTCAACGAGCGCGCGGCGATCAACGCGCGCCTGCAAGGGTCCGCGGCCGACATCATCCGCCGCGCGATGATCCGCATCGAGCCGGAGCTCGCCAAGGCCAAGCTCAACGCGCAGATGCTTTTACAAGTGCACGACGAGTTGATCTTCGAGGTGCCGGACGGCGAAGTGGCGAAGACCATTCCGGTGGTCAAGCGCGTCATGGAAGACGCGCCGCATCCGGCGCTGTCGCTGCACGTGCCGCTGCAGGTCGACGCCCGCGCCGCCGACAACTGGGACGAAGCGCATTAAATAATCGTCATGCCCGGCCTTGTGCCGGGCATCCACGTCTTTCTTCAGAAGAAATTAAGTCGTGGATGGCCGGGACAAGCCCGGCCAAGACGCGATACGTCTAGCGCCGTTTCTTCTTCGACGCCTTGCTTTTGCCCTTAGCGCGCGGCCGGCTTGCCCGCCGCTTTCGCCGGCAGCACCGCGATCGCCTCGATCTCGAACAGCGCGCCCGGGCGCGCCAGTTGCGAAATGGCCACCGTGGTCGAGGCCGGCGGCGCCGCCATGTTGAGGAACTCGTCGCGCACCTCGCGGAAAATTCCGATGTGCGACATGTCGACGAGATAATTGTTGATCTTCACCACATCCTTGAAGCCGGCGCCGGCCGACTCCAGCGCGAGTTTGAGATTCTGGAACGCTTTGAAAGCCTGTGCCCGAAAGTCGCCCGGGCCACCGACCAGCTTGTTGTCGAGATCGAGGCCGAGCTGGCCGGCGATGAAGATCAGCCGGTTCGGCCCGGTCGCCTCGACCACGTAAGTGTAGCCGGGCGGCTTGGCCATAGTTTTCGGATTGCTGAAGCGGACATTGGCGGTCACGGTATCCTCCCTGTTATTCGGCAACTGCGTGCCTCGCTACGCAGTATGCGCGAGCCCGAGCCTTTGCAGAAGGGCGAACTTGACTCCTCGCCGCGGCTGCCGGACCTTTGCCTGCATTCACGCAGGGTGCGGAAGGCCGGAATTAAGGCCGGGCGCCCGGACTTAGGGGGAGCTCGGCCATGACCGCGCACGCGGCATCTCACGTTTATTTCGGCCTGAATGCGATGTGGGTGTCGACCTGCGTCCTCGCCATCACCTACGCCACCATCATGTCGGAGAAGGTCAACCGCGCGATCGTCGCGCTGGTCGGCGCCGGCGTGATGATCGTGGTCGGCGTGCTCGACCAGGACGAGGCGATCAAGGGCATCGACTGGAACACCATCGGCCTGCTCACCGGCATGATGATCCTGGTGTCGATCTCGCGCCGCTCCGGCATGTTCCAGTATCTCGCGATCTGGTCCGCCAAGGCGGCGAAGGCGCATCCCGCCGGCATCCTGTTCATCCTGCAGATCACCACCGCCGTGCGTCTCGGCCTTCCTCGACAACGTCACCACGGTGCTGCTGATCGTTCCGGTGACGCTCGCCATTTGCAAGACGCTGAAGGTGCCGGCCTATCCTTATTTGTTCGCGGAAATCTATCGCCTCCAATATCGGCGGCACCGCCACGCTGATCGGCGACCCGCCCAACATCCTGATCGGCTCGCAGGCCGGCCTCTCCTTCAACGAGTTCGTCTATCATCTCACGCCGGTGATCATCATCGTGATGGTGGTGCAGGCGGTGATCATCCATTTCGTCTGGGGCAAGGATCTCAAGGCCTCGCACGACGCCGAGGCGCGCGTGCTGGCGATGAACGCGGCCGACAGTATCGAGGACTGGCTGCTGCTGAAGCAGTCGCTGGTCATCCTCGGCGTCGTGATCGTCGCCTTCGTGCTGGCGCGGCCGCTGCATCTGGAGCCGGCCACCATCGCCATGTTCGGCGCCGCTATCCTGATGCTGCTCGACAACTGGGCGCACCTTTCCGAGAAAGCCGCGCACAACGTCCATCAGACCTTCGGCGACGTGGAATGGATCACCATCTTCTTCTTCATCGGCCTGTTTATCGTGGTGCACGGCGTCGACGTCGGCGGCCTGCTGGCGCTGCTCGCCAACAAGCTGGTGGCGGCGACCGGCGGCAACATGGCGCACGCCGGTTATGCCATCCTGTGGGCGTCGGCGTTCCTGTCGGCGATCGTCGACAATATTCCGTTCGTCGCCACCATGATTCCGCTGATCAAGAGCATGGCGCCGGCCTATGGCGGGGCCGACAAGATCGAGCCGCTGTGGTGGTGCCTGTCGCTCGGCGCCTGCCTCGGCGGCAACGGCACGCTGATCGGCGCTTCGGCCAATTTGACGGTGGCCGGCATCGGCGAGCGCAACGAGGTGCCGTTCAAGTTCATCACCTACACGCTGTATGCCTTCCCGATGATGGTGGTGTAGGTGGCGATCTGCCACGTCTATATCTGGTGGCGGTATTTCTGAGCCGCCTGCGCGTCCCTGCCCTGAACGCCCGTGCAACTTTCCGCGCGCCCGGACGTTGAGTCATGCCGCTTCGCAGGCGCTTCCGCGAAGCGCGAGCATTGACAGGGGCTTGCGATGGCCGCCCGCGGCAGGACCACGAGCACGATATTGCGCGTGTCGGCCGGCATTTTCGCCGCCGGCCTGCTGACGCTTGCTTGGCTCGCGCCGGCCTCGGCGCAAGGCATTTTCGAGCGCATTTTCGGCGGCCTGCGCCAGCGGTCGAAGCGCCCGCCGGACTGCCGACCAATATCCGCGCCTTCGCCGATCCGTTCGCCGGCATGAGAAACGCCCCATCGCAGCGCGCCGAAACCGGCCCGGCGACCGGCTATTGCGTACGCACCTGCGACGGCCACTATTTCCCGGTGCAGGCGCATGCCGGCGTGAGCGCGGCGGAAGCCTGCCATTCCTTATGCCCGGCCAGCCCGACGCGCCTTTATTCCGGCGCCATCGACCACGCCGTCGCCGCGCGACGGCAGCCGCTATGCCGACCTCGACAACGCGTTCCTCTATCGCCAAGCAACTCGTCGCCGGCTGCACCTGCAATGGCCGCGACCCGTTCGGACTGGCGCGCGTGGACGTCAACACCGATCCGACGCTGCGGCCCGGCGACATCGTAGCGACCAAGACCGGCCTGGTGGCGTTCACCGGCATGAAAAACAAGGTGGCCGATTTCACGCCGGTCGACAGCTATCGCGGCCTCGCCAAGAGCGCCCGCGACAAGCTGTCCGACGTGAAGATCATGCCGCCCAATCCGGGCGCGCCGAACGTGACACCGGTGACGCTCAGCGGCCACGCGCGCGCCGACGACAACCGCAGCGCTCAGCTTGCGAGATAGCCGGCAACCTCCTCGCCCAGCGACAGCGATGAGGTCAGCCCCGGCAACTCGATCCCGAACATCTGCACCAGGCCCGGCAATCCATGCTGCGCCGGCGCATCGATTAGAAAATCCGCCTGCGGCTCGCCCGGCCCGGTGAGCTTGGGCCGGATGCCGGAATAGTCCGGCGACAGACTGCCGTCCGGCAAGCCGGGCCAGTAGGTGCGGATGCGGGCATAGAACAGTTCGGCGCGCGCCGGATTCACGTCGTAGTTCTCTTCACTGATCCATTCCACGTCCGGGCCGAAGCGCATGCGGCCGGCGAGATCGAGCGTGACATGCACGCCGAGCCCGCCGACGATCGGCGTCGGATAGATCAGCCGCGCGAACGCCGGCTTGCCCGCGAAAGTGAAATAATTGCCCTTGGCCAGCACCAGCCGCGGCACCCGCGTCGCCGGATAGTCTGCCATGGCGCGCGCCACGGCTTGCGCGCGCAAGCCCGCGCAATTGACCACCGCGTCGAAGGCGAATTCGCCGCCATCGCTGCCGCCGAACGCGACCTGCCATTGCCCGCCTTTGCGCGCCGCGCCGATCACCGGCGTATTGAGGGCGATGGCGCCGCCGGCATCCTCGAGATCGCCGCGCAGCGCCAGCATATAACGGTGGCTGTCGATGATGCCGGTTTCCGGCGAATGCAGCGCGCCGATGCATGACAATTCCGGCTCGAGCGCGCGCGCCGCATTGCCGCCGATCAATTCCAGGCCTTCGACGCCATTAATGTGGCCTTGCTTCTCGATCTGCCCGATCTTGTCGAGTTCGGCCGCATTGGTGGCGACGACCAGCTTGCCGCATTTGCGATGCGGCACGCCGTGCGAGGCGCAGAATTCGTACAGCATGCGCCGCCCGCGCACGCAGTGGCGCCCGCGCAGCGTGCCGGTCGCGTAATACATGCCGCCATGGATGACTTCGCTGTTGCGCGAGGAAATGCCGGTGCCGATGGCGGCTTGCGCTTCCGCCACGATCACCTCGTGGCCCTTGCGCGCGGCCGCGCGGGCCACCGCCAAACCCACCACGCCGGCTCCGATCACCAGGACTTGCATGCGGCGTTCTGTCTCGACGGCGGCGTTGGCGGTAAGGCGTTCATCGAACCGACATTAGACCATCATTTGCACAAGAATCGATCTTAACGCTTATCGGCATTGGACCTTGACCCGGCCTGGGGCTTAGGCAGATTCACCCGGAATCCTCGCAAAAAGGCGGACCGGACGATGCGGACAACGGCATTGAAATTGGCGGCGGCCGCGCTGGGCGCCGTATTGGCGGGACCGGCACTCGCCGCCACCTGCCAAAATACCGGCAGCTACGAGAGCTGGCTTGCACAGTTCAAGAAGGACGCCGCCGCGCAGGGCATTTCGCAAAAGGTGATCGCCGCCGCCGCGCCGCATATGACCTTCGATGCCGCCATCATCAAACGCGACCACGGCCAGGCCGTGTTCCAGCAAACCTTCCTGCAATTCTCCGACCGCATGATCGCCGGCGCCCGCATCCCGAACGGCCTCGCCAAGATCAAGCAGCATGCCGCGCTGTTCGCACGCATCGAAAAGGAATACGGCGTGCCGGCGCCGGTGCTCACCGCCTTCTGGGGCCTGGAGAGCGACTTCGGCGCCAATTTCGGCAACTACAAAATATTGAGCGCGATCGCGACGCTGGCCTATGACTGCCGCCGTCCCGACTTCTTCCGCACGCAATTGTTCGATGCGCTGCGCATCATCGAGCGCGGCGACCAGCCCGTCGATGTGATCGGCGACTGGGCCGGCGAATTCGGCGGCATGCAGTTCACCGCCTCCGACTATCTCAAGAACGCGGTCGATTTCGACGGCGACGGCCGCCGCGACCTGACCAACAGCATTCCCGACACGCTCGCCTCCGCCGCAAACTTTCTCAACACCCTCGGCTGGCAGCGCGGCCAGCCCTGGCTGCAGGAGGTGCACGTTCCCGCCAGTCTGCCGTGGGACCAGGCCGACCTCACGATCACGCATCCGCGCTCGAAATGGGTGGCCTGGGGCGTGAAGCCCGCTTACGGCACGCTGCCGTCCGACGAATTGCAGGCCTCGCTGATCCTGCCCATGGGCCGCATGGGGCCGGCCTTCCTCGCCTATCCGAACTTCAAGGCCTTCCTCGGCTGGAATTCGGCCATGGTCTATTCCACCACCGTCGCCTATTTCGCCACGCGGCTGAACGGCGCGCCGGCCCTGACCCGCACCGGCGCCACCACGGTGGTCGCGCTGTCGTCGCAGCAGATGATGGACTTGCAGCGCCTGCTGATCAAACAAGGCTACGAGGGCGTCGGCGAGGTCGACGGCAAGTTCGGCGCCGGCACGCGCGCCGCGGTCAAGAAGGCGCAGATGAAGCTCGGGCTACCGGCGGATTCCTATCCAACCGCCGAATTGATCGAGCGCCTGAGCGGCGGCCGCAGCAGCGGCGCCAATCGGTAAAGAATAAAACCGATCGAATAATGATAAGGGCGGCCGCAAGGGCCGCCCTTTTTTCTCTGCCCGTCATGCCCCGCGAAAGCGGGGCATCCAGTACTCACGGCATTTCGACCATAGCAACGCAAGTGGTTACTGGATCACCCGCTTTCGCGGGTGATGACACTAAGGACTCACTCCGCCGCGATTCTTACTTCCGGCGCCGCCGCCTTGATGTCGGGCGTGACGTGGCTCTCGAACTTGGTGAAGTTCTTCTGGAACATGCCGACCAGCGCCCGCGCGGTCTTATCGAACTCCGCCTTGTCCTTCCAGGTCTTGAACGGATTGAGCAAATGCGGCTCGACGCCGTGCACCGAGGTCGGTACCGAGAAACCGAAATAGGGATCGGTGCGGAAATCGGCACCTTTCAGCGAACCGTTGAGCGCGGCGGTCAAGAGCGTGCGCGTCGCCTTGATCGGCATGCGGCGGCCTTCGCCGTACTTGCCGCCGGTCCAGCCGGAATTGACCAGCCAGCAATCCACCTTGTGCTTGTTGATGTAGTCGCGCAGCAGGTCGGCATAGACCGACGGATGGCGCGGCAGGAACGGCGCGCCGAAGCAGGTGGAGAATTCCGGCTGCACGCCGATCAGGCCCTTCTCGGTGCCGGCGACCTTGGCGGTATAGCCGGAGAGGAAGTGGTACATCGCCTGCGTCGGCGTCAGCTTGGCGATCGGCGGCATCACGCCATAGGCGTCGGCGGTCAGGAAGATGATGTTCTTAGGGTGGCCTGCGCGGCCCGAGCGCGAAGCATTCGGAATGAAGTCGAGCGGATAGGCCGAGCGCGTATTCTCGGTCTTGTTGTCGTTGTCGAAATCGCATTTGCGCGTTTCGGGATCGAACACCACGTTTTCCAGCACCGAGCCGAAGCGCAGCGTGGCGTCGTAAATCTGTGGCTCGGCTTCGCGCGACAGCCGGATGCACTTGGCGTAGCAGCCGCCTTCGAAGTTGAAGATGCCGTCCGGGCCCCAGCCGTGCTCGTCGTCGCCGATCAGCGTGCGATGCGGATCGGCCGAGAGCGTGGTCTTGCCGGTGCCGGACAATCCGAAGAACAGCGCGCTGTCGCCGTTCGGCCCGACATTGGCCGAGCAATGCATCGGCACCACGTTCTCGGCCGGCAAATAGAAGTTGAGCGTGGTGAACACCGACTTCTTCATCTCGCCGGCGTAAGAAGAGCCGCAGATCAGCACGATCTTGCGTGAGAAATCGATCGCTACCATGGTGTCGGAGCCCTCGCGCCCGCCGTGACGCTTGGCATCGGGGCGGAACGACGGCATGTCGACGACGGTGAGTTCGGGGACGAACTTGGCGAGATCGTCACGCTCGGGGCGGATCAGCAATTGCCGGATGAACAGCGAATGCCAGGCGAGTTCCGTGAACACGCGGGTCTTGATCCGGTATTTCGGATCGGCGCCGCCGTAGAGATCCTGCGCGAACAGGTTCTTGCCCTTGGCGTGCTCAATGAAGTCGGCGAGCAGCGCGTCGAAATTCTCTTGGCTCATCTTCTTATTGCCGTCCCACCACACCGAATTCTCGGTGAGCGCATCGACAACGGTGTGCTTGTCCTTCGGGCTGCGGCCGGTGTGGTGGCCGGTTTCGGCGCAGAGCGCGCCGCCTTCGACCAGCGAGGCTTCGCCGGCCGCGATGGCATACTCGTAGAGCGCCGGTTCGGTCAGGTTCCAGCGTAAGCCGGCGAGCCCTTTGAAACCGAATTTGTCGGCGCCATAAGCACCGTTCCACAGACCCAATTCTTGCACGCGAGATCCTCCCCAAACAGGCGGGCCGCTTCCTGAACCGCGCGAGGTCATGAGCGGTCTTGCAGCACTAAGACCTTAGTATAGCTCCTCGTTTTGAGGCGCGCGACCATAGTCACGAACATTCTTACAGCCAAGACCAAATGCCGCGCATTGCCGACCGCCGGCATTGCGCTGCATCAATGCGTTAAGCCGAGGCCGCCGGTGCAGGCGGCGCTGATGTCTGAGCAATCAGTCGGCCGGCGAATTCACTCGACCAGGCCTTTGTCGGCCAGCCATTTCTGGATCAGGTCGGCGACCTGGCCGTTGTTCTTGTCCATCATCAGCATATGAGAATTTCCCTTGATGCCGACCTCGGGCAGATTAACCACATCCACTTTTCCGCCTGCCGCCCGCACCGCCTCGGCATAGTCGAGGCCAAGCTGGCGCATTTTCGGCCAGCGGCTGTCGAGCGGAATATTGTCGCCATAGACCACCAGCACGGGCACGTTTTTCAGCGCGCCAGCCTTTGCCTTGTCGCCGGCAACGGCCGGTTCGACCGCGACGATCGCCTTGATCTTGTCCGGACGCGCCTGCGCCACCGTGAAGCCAAAGCCGCCGGCCTGACTGTGAAACAGCAACACGCAAGGACAGACCTTGTCGACCAGCGCGGTATAGGCGGCAATGATAGCGTCATCGGTGTTGGTCCAGCGCGGGACGATCTGCTTGACGAAATTGTCGTAGCCGTCGACCGGAAACTGGCTGCCCGGCATCAGTTTCATCTTGGCCGGATCGGCGTTCCATGAGCCGGCGCCCTGCCCGATGCGGAAGCGCTCGAACGGATTGGCCGTGGTCAGAAAGTTCGGCTCGCTGTTCCACACGTCGGGCGGCGCAAAGCCGGAACGGCCGCGCTCGACCGCATCCGAATTGTAAACGTCCCAGCCCTTGCGGATGAACATGTTGAGCCAGCCCTCGCGGCCGTCGGGCGTGGTCTCGTAGGTGACTCCAGTGAGCCCGCCGCCGTGCCACATCAGCAGCGGATATTTTCCCTTGCGGTTCTGCGGCAGGAAGTACTGCACATACATCGCCTCGACCTGATAGAGCCCGTTCGGGTCGATCTTGGCCGGTACCCCGCCGGCGCCGAGCACGAGTTCCTTCACCGGCTTGCCGCTGATCTCCACCACGCGGCCGCCGACGTGGAACGAGCCCATGTCGCGAAGTGCGATCGGTTCTCCTGCCATAGCGGGAACGGTAGCGACGGCAAGCAGCATCGGAAACAGGATTCTACGCATCGTTTCGCTCCCTGGACTTTTATCGTTGGGCGCAGTCTGACCGATCCGTCAGAACTTGGCGATCACGGAAGCGTGCGCAGCACCCGCACGCCGAGGGCAAAATCTTGGGACGCCGCCCTACGTCGCTCGCGCCTGCTCGGCGAGTTGCTTCAACACCGCGCGCAGCGGGCCGGGCGCAATGACGCGCTGCGGAAAGAACAGCCGCAAGGCCGTGCGGCCCTGTTGCAGTTCGAGCCCCTCGGGATCGATGCCGACGCAACGCCAATCGCCGTCCGCTGCGCCGAGCAATTTGGTGGCGTAGAGCCGGCAGGCCTCGGCATGATCGGCATTCATGTGGGCGATGGCGTCGGCCTCGGCCTCGATCAGCGCGCGCGCATCGGACACATCGGTCAGCACGTCGGCGGCGGTGAGGTCGGCGGCGCGCGCAAAGCCGCCGTTGAGATGCGCCGATATCACCGCCATGCGCCAGAACGCGAAGTCGCCGAAGCCGGCATAGAGTTCCGACTTCGGATGGCGGGCGAGGAACCGGCGGCGGATGCGCGGCTCGTCGGCACTGTCGTGAGCGACCGGCGCCAACGTGCCCAACACGGTGAGGCGTGGATGCGCCAAGGCATCGCCTTTGCCGATCTCGGCGAGCAGCAGCGAGGCGCGGCCGTCAGATTCCAGATTGGCGGTGTGGGTGGCCAGCCGCGATACCAGGATCAGCGGCGCGCCGTCGACGTCGGTCGCGACATTGACCAGCGAGGCGAACGGGTAGCCGCTATTGCGGTCGAGCGTCGCCAGCGTGCCGGTGCGGGTGACGCGCAGCAGCGTCTTGGCCACCTCCTGCGGGGCGAAATCCGCCGGCGGCGACGCGTTTTCCGGCGTGCGGCCCGGCATGGCGCCGGGTAGCGGAGGATTGGCGGTGGCCTTGCTCATCCGCGCGCTCCAAGCCGAATGCCCCTTGGGGCAGCCAAACAGCTATCGAAAGCGGGTTCGCGCTTCATGGGCACTCGTTTCACGCGTTAACGATATCGGCTCTGGAACCCAATCTTCCGCCAAATGACCTTGTATTCGCTGCCGAATCACATAGTTGTTGCAAAGAGGCCACATTTCAGACCCTGTTTATGGGCTTCAAAACACGCGGGAACGTCACGCCAAGAGGGGCTCATGCCGACCATCGCTCTCGTTGACGACGACCGCAATATCCTTACCTCCGTTTCGATCGCGCTCGAAGCCGAGGGCTATCGCATCATGACCTATACCGACGGCGCCTCCGCGCTCGACGGTTTCAAGACCTCGCCGCCGGATCTCGCCATCCTCGACATCAAGATGCCGCGCATGGACGGCATGGAAACCCTGCGCCGGCTGCGCCAAAAGAGCGACATCCCGGTCATCTTCCTCACTTCCAAGGATGAGGAGATCGACGAGATGTTCGGCCTCAAAATGGGCGCCGACGACTTCATCCGCAAACCGTTCTCGCAGCGGCTCTTGGTCGAGCGCGTGAAGGCGGTGTTGCGCCGCGCTTCGCCGAAGGACGCCACGGCGCCGAAGGAAACCGACGCCAAGGCGCTCGAGCGCGGCCAGCTGCGCATGGATCCGGAGCGCCATACCTGCACCTGGAAGAACGATCCGGTCACCCTGACGGTCACCGAATTCCTCATCCTGCAGGCGCTGGCTACCCGTCCCGGCGTGGTGAAAAGCCGCAACGCGCTGATGGACGCGGCCTATGACGACCAGGTCTATGTCGACGACCGCACCATCGACAGCCACATCAAGCGCCTGCGCAAGAAGTTCAAGGCCGTCGACGACGACTTCGAAATGATCGAGACGCTCTACGGCGTCGGCTACCGCTTCAAGGAAACATGACGCATCGTTAGCGCATGATCCCGAAAAGTGGGCACCGGTTTTCGGACAAGATCATGCGCAAGCAGAATGAGATGCGGGGGTCCGAGCGGACTGACACAGCGTCCCGGCTTGCGGTAAAATCACGGCGACGATCAACCCGGCTGGATTGAACGACGTGCTCGATCGAACCGCGGAAATTCTGGCGCAGAACGCCGAGGCCGAAAGGTCCGGCGAGACAATTCCGCGCCCCGAGCGCAAGCGCTTCGACGCCATGCGGCGGCCGCTGCGTTCGGCCTGGCAGTTTTTCGTTTCGCAAAGTTTTTCCAGCCTCACCCGCCGCATCGTCTTCCTCAATCTCACCGGCCTGATCGCGCTGCTCGCCGGCGTACTCTATCTGTCGCAGTTCCGCGCCGGCCTGATCGACGCCCGCGTGCAGAGCCTGCTGGTGCAGAGCGAGATCATCGCCGGCGCGATCGCGGCGTCGGCCACGGTGGAAACCGATTCCATCACCATCGATCCCGAACGGCTTTTGGAATTGCAGGCCGGCGAAAGCTACGGGCCGTCCGACGAGGCACAATCCGGCATCGAATTCCCGATCAACCCGGAGCGGGTGGCGCCGGTGCTGCGCCGGCTGGTGTCGCCGACCAAGACGCGCGCGCGCATCTATGACCGCGACGGCGTGCTGATCCTCGACAGCCGCAATCTCTACGGCCGCGGCGACGTGCTGCGTTTCGACCTGCCGCCGCCGAACGCTGAGAAGCCGGGCGTCATGGAGCGCGCCTTCATCGCCGTCCGCCGCTGGTTCGGGCGCGGCGACCTGCCGCTCTACAAGGAGCTCGGACCGGAGAACGGCAAAGGCTATCCGGAGGTCGCAACAGGCGCTCGGCGGACTGCATGCCAGCATGGTGCGCGTCAACGACCGCGGCGAGGTGATCGTCTCGGTCGCGGTGCCGGTGCAGCGCTTCCGCGCCGTGCGCGGCGCGCTGATGCTGTCGACGCAAGGCGCCGACATCGACGACATGGTGGAGGCCGAGCGGCTCGCCATCGTCAAGGTGTTCCTGGTCGCCGCCGCCGTCATGGTGGTGCTCTCCATGCTGCTCGCCGGCACCATCGCCGGCCCGGTGCGCCGGCTCGCCGAGGGCGCCGAGCGCGTGCGCCGGCGCATCCGCAGCCGCGTCGAGATTCCCGATTTCACCCGCCGGCGCGACGAAATCGGGCACTTGTCCGGTGCGATCCGCGAAATGACCAACGCGCTCTATACCCGCATCGAGGCGATCGAAAGCTTCGCCGCCGACGTCGCGCATGAATTGCGCAATCCGCTCACCTCGCTGCGCTCGGCGGTCGAAACGCTGCCGCTGGCGAAGACCGAGGAAAGCCGCCGCCGCCTGCTCGAGGTGATCGAGCATGACGTGATGCGGCTCGATCGCCTGATCTCGGATATTTCCGACGCCAGCCGTCTCGATGCCGAACTGCAGCGCCAGGAAGCCAGCACGGTCGATTTCGCCAAGCTGCTCGACGCGCTGGTGACCGCCGCCAATGAGATTCGCACCGACGACGTCAACGTGACGCTCACCTTCGAGGGCGGCAGCCCGGCGGCTTTCAAGGTGCCGGGCCACGACTCGCGGCTCGGCCAGGTGGTCAGCAATCTGATCGACAATGCGCGCTCGTTCTCAGCCGTAGGCGGCACCGTGCGCGTCACCTGCCGCAAGTTCAAGAACGAGATCGAGATCGTGGTCGACGACGACGGTCCCGGCATCCGCCCGGAAGCCTTGGATAAGATCTTCGAGCGCTTCTACACCGACCGACCGCATCAGGGCTTCGGGCAGAATTCCGGTCTCGGCCTGTCGATCTCCAAGCAGATCGTCGAAGCCCATGGCGGCTAGCATCCGGGTCGAGAACCGCATCAGCGTCGCCGCCGCCGGCCAGGAGCCGCGCGTGCTCGGCGCCCGCTTCGTGGTGCGCCTGCCGGCGATGTGATGGCCGACGCGGCAACGATCCACGCCTCCGCCGTGCTGATCGGGCCGAAGGCGGCGCTGATCCGCGGGCCGGAGGGCTCCGGCAAATCGCGACTGGTCTGGGATCTGCTGCAGGCGGCGGCGCAAGGCGCTCTGCCCTTCGCGCGGCTGGTGGCGGACGACCGCGCCCATGTCGAGGCTTGCGCGGGCCGCTTGCTGGTGCGCCCGGCCCCGGCGCTGGCCGGATTGATCGAAATCCGCGGCCTCGGCATCAGGCGCCTGCCCTATGAGCCGCTGGCGGCGGTCGGGCTGGTCGTTGATCTGGCGGCCGAGGATGCCGCCCGCCATCCGGGCCCGGCGGCCGCCCAAACCGCCATTGGCGGGGTCAGCCTGCCGCGGCTAGCCGTCGCACCTGGAATGCCCGCCCTGCCGATTGTATTGGCTTTCCTCCAGGGACCCCCCAGCCGCCAATTGACCTTGGGCCGGCATCTGGGCTAACCCCGACGCCCGCCGTCCGGTTGAAAAAATTAACCATAACGGGCCTAGGATCGCCGTCGCCGAAAACGGACACCTCCGAGCCCCCTTTGGCCCCATCTTTTCGCAGTGCAGCAGAGCGCCTATATAGCGAGGCAAGCCCTTGCAACGGGCCTTCGAATGGGCCTCAATGCGCCCCCATTCGTGCGGCGCAACGTAGCGCCCGCGAGGAGTTCGGGATGATCGGCCTCGTACTTGTGACCCACGGGCGGCTCGCCATCGAGTTCCGCTCAGCGCTGGAGCATGTGGTCGGCCCCCAGCGCCAGATCGAGGCGGTTACCATCGGCCCCGACGATGACGTCGAGCAGTGCCGCAAGAATATTCTCGATGCGGTCAAGCGGGTGGATAGCGGCGACGGGGTCGCCATCCTCACCGACATGTTCGGCGGCACGCCCTCCAATCTCGCCATTTCGGTGATGAGCCAGCCCAAGGTCGAAGTGCTGGCCGGCATCAATCTGCCGATGCTGATCAAGCTCGCCAAGGTGCGCGAGACCTGCCCGCTCGAACAGGCGGTGACCGCCGCCCAGGAAGCCGGGCGCAAGTACTGCACCATTGCCAGCCGGGTGCTCACCGGTAAATGAGCGGCCCCGCTCAAGCGGATGGCAATTCGCCCCAGGATAGCTCCGCCGCCGGTCGTGCGCGAGGTCGAGATCGTCAACAAGAAGGGCCTGCACGCCCGCGCCTCGGCCAAATTCGTGCAGACCGCCGAACAATTCGACGCCGCCATCACCGTCACCCGCGGTCACGAAAGCGTCGGCGGCACCTCGATCATGGGCCTGATGATGCTGGCGGCGGGGCCCGGCATCACCATCACCATCCAGGCCACCGGCAAGCGAAGCGGCGGTGGCGGTGGAGGCGCTGTGCAAGCTGGTCACCTCGCGTTTCGGCGAAGAGGATTAGGCGCCGAGCCGGATTATTCGCCCGCCTTTACATAAAGAAATCTTTATATATGCGTTGCGGCCCCGGCAGCGGCCTGTTATAGGCACGGCCAGCAAATTCATCGCTCGCGTCTGTTCACAAGGATTGCCATGACCGCTTCCGCCAAGCCTAAAGCCAAAGCCGGCGACTACGTCGTCAAGGACATCGCGCTCGCGGCCTGGGGCCGCAACGAGATCAACATCGCCGAGACCGAAATGCCCGGCCTGATGGCGACGCGCGAGGAATACGGGCCGCAGCAGCCGCTGCGCGGCGCCCGCATCGCCGGCTCGCTGCACATGACAATCCAGACCGCGGTGCTGATCGAGACGCTCACCGCATCTCGGCGCCGACGTGCGCTGGGCCTCGTGCAACATCTATTCGACCCAGGACCACGCCGCCGCGGCGATCGCGCAAGCCGGCGTGCCGGTGTTCGCGGTCAAGGGCGAGAGCCTGGTCGACTACTGGGACTACACCCACCGCATCTTCGAATGGTCGGACGGCGGCGTCGCCCAACATGATCCTCGACGACGGCGGCGACGCCACGCTGCTGCTGCATCTCGGCATGCAGGCGGAGAGCAACGCCGGCGGTGCTCGATCATCCCGGCAACGAGGAAGAGGAAGTGCTGTTCGCCGCCATCAAGAAGCGGCTGAAGGAAAAGCCCGGCTGGTACAGCAAGACTCGCCAAGAATGTGAAAGGCGTGACCGAGGAGACCACCACCGGCGTGCACCGGCTCTATCAGATGGCCAAGGAAGGCCGCCTGCTGTTCCCGGCGATCAACGTCAACGACAGCGTCACCAAGTCGAAGTTCGACAACCTCTACGGCTGCCGCGAGTCGCTGGTCGACGGCATCCGCCGCGGCACCGACGTGATGATGGCGGGCAAGGTGGCGATGGTCGCCGGCTTCGGCGACGTCGGCAAAGGCTCGGCCGCCTCGCTGCGCCAGGCCGGCTGCCGCGTGCATGGTGTCGGAAGTCGATCCGATCTGCGCGCTGCAGGCGGCGATGGAAGGCTACGAGGTCGTCACCATGGACGAGGCGGCGCCGCGCGCCGACATCTTCGTCACCGCCACCGGCAATGTCGACGTGATCACCATCGAGCACATGCGCAAGATGAAGCACCGCGCCATCGTCTGCAATATCGGCCACTTCGACAGCGAGATTCAGATCGCGTCGCTTGCGCAATCTGAAATGGAACAACATCAAGCCGCAGGTCGACGAGGTCGAATTCCCGACGGCAAGCGCATCATCCTGCTGTCGGAAGGCCGCCTGGTGAACCTCGGCAACGCCATGGGGCATCCGAGCTTCGTGATGTCGTCGTCGTTCACCAACCAGACGCTGGCGCAGATCGAATTGTGGACCAATCCCGGCAAGTACCAGAACCAGGTCTACACGCTGCCCAAGCACCTCGACGAGAAGGTGGCGCGGCTGCATCTCGACAAGATCGGCGTCAAGCTGACCAAGCTGTCGGACAAGCAGTCGGCCTATATCGGCGTGCCGCAGGAAGGCCCGTTCAAGAGCGATCATTACCGCTATTGAGACGGCTGCCCGGCGCTAATGCCGAAACTGCAGGATCGCCGGCGATGCGATCAGCATCACCAGCGGCAGCGCCACCGCGAAGGCGAGCAGACGGCGCGTGTCCACGCCCGAGATCGTCAACGCCGGCGGCGACAGCAGCAGCACCGGCAGCAGCGTCCAGGCCGACATCGACCACAGCGAGGTGATGTCGGTGCCGCTGGCTAGAGCGGCAACCGCCGGGAGCAGCAAGGGCGCCCAGAACGCCGCCGCCGCCAGCCGGCGGTCGGTGTCGGACGGCCAGACCATATCGGCGATGGTCGCACGGCTTGGCCGCGCCGCGGCAAGCACGATGATCACCGGGATCGCCACATAGCCGGCCGAGCCGGCGAGATAACCGAGTGCGGCGATGACGGTGCCCGCGAACGGCTTCGCGCCGTGAATGCCGACTGGCATAGCCGAACGGCGCGAAGTCGTGCTGGTAAAGCCAGACCAGATGCGGGGCCAACACGATCGCGCCGGCCAGCACGGTGATCCAGGGCGCCGCCGAGCGGAAATAAATGGCGCGGCGTTGGTCGACCAGCGCGGCGACGACCAGCCCGGCAACCAGAAAGATCGACCAGTATTTGCCCAGCATGCAGGCGGCGGCGCCGACGCCGGCGAGCGCGGCATAGAGCGCGCTGCGCGTCGTGTACGAGCGCAGGAACCAAACGTGGTCGCCGCCCATAGCGGCATCAGCACGGTGTTCACATTGAACTTCAGCGCATGGAAATTGAAAAACGGCACCAGCGTGAGCAGCGCAAGGCCGAAAACCCGCTTTTCGATGTCGAGATAATCGGCCGACAATCGCCAGACCACCCACAGCGTGATCGCCGGCATCAGCATTGCCAGCAGGTAATAGGACCACTCGGCGACCGGCAGCACGCTGAACCATAGCCATACCAGCCAGGCGGCGAGCGGCGGATGCTTGAGATAGCCGAGGCGAAAGATCGCGCGACCAGGCGAGCAGCTCGGTCATGTCGGGGTGCAGGCCCTGGCTGCTTTTGGCGATGGTGCCGTAGATCGTCCACAGCACCGCGTAAACCGCGAGCGCGGCAAGTACGCTGCGCTCGCGCCGCGCCGGATCGGTGAGCGCCGCGCGCAGGGCGTCAATGGGCTGAAGCAAGCGCATTGCGGTTCATCGCATGGCGGACTGGTTTCGTCCCGCTCCTCGTCCTCCGCGGACAGCCGAAGGACCCAGCTAAGCACCGGGCTCGCAGCGCAGCAAGTTATGCTGGATTCCCGCTTGCGCGGGAATGAGCGGTGGCGGACATGGTACGCGGATCGATCGCTTGTAGGAGCGCGGACCTCGAGTGTTATCTCGCGGCCATGACGGCGGTCCCGATCCAGAATATCCGCAACTTCTCCATCGTCGCGCATATCGACCACGGCAAATCGACGCTGGCCGACCGGCTGATCCAGCTCACCGGCGGGCTCGAGGCGCGCGAGATGAAGGAGCAGGTGCTCGATTCCATGGATATCGAGCGCGAGCGCGGCATCACCATCAAGGCGCAGACCGTGCGGCTCAAATACAAGGCGCGCGACGGCAAGGACTACATCCTCAACCTGATCGACACCCCCGGCCACGTCGACTTCGCCTACGAGGTCAACCGCTCGCTCGCCGCCTGCGAGGGCTCGCTGCTGGTGGTCGACGCCAGCCAGGGCGTCGAGGCGCAGACGCTCGCCAATGTCTATCACGCGATCGACGCCGGCCACGAGATCGTGCCGGTGCTCAACAAGGTCGATCTGCCGGCGGCCGACCCCGCCGCGGTCAAGAAGCAGATCGAGGACGTGATCGGGCTCGACGCCTCGAACGCCATCGAGATTTCCGCCAAGACCGGGCAGAACGTGCCCGAGGTGCTGGAGGCGATCGTCACCCGCCTGCCGCCGCCGAAGGGCGACCGCGAGGCGCCGCTCAAGGCGCTGCTGGTCGATAGCTGGTACGACGCCTATCTCGGCGTGGTGGTGCTGGTGCGCATCGTCGACGGCACCCTGAAGAAGGGCCAGCGCATCCGCATGATGGGCACCAACTCCGCTCACGACGTCGACCGCACCGGCGTGTTCACCCCCAAGCTGACGCCGGTCGACGAACTGGGCCCCGGCGAGATCGGCGCCATCACCGCCTCGATCAAGGAGGTGGCCGATACGCGCGTCGGCGACACCATCACCGACGACCGCAAGCCGGTCACCGAGATGCTGCCCGGCTTCCGCCCGGCGATCCCGGTGGTGTTCTGCGGACTGTTTCCGGTCGATGCCGCGCAATTTCGAGGACCTGCGCGCGGCCATGGGCAAGCTGCGGCTCAACGACGCCAGCTTCTCTTACGAGATGGAAACCTCGGCCGCGCTCGGCTTCGGCTTCCGCTGCGGCTTCCTCGGCCTGCTGCATCTGGAGATCATCCAGGAGCGGCTGTCGCGCGAGTTCAATCTCGACCTGATCGCGACCGCGCCATCGGTGATCTACAAGATGAAGCTGCGCGACGGCCGCGAGATCGAGATTCACAATCCGGTCGACATGCCGGACCCGACGCAGATCCTGGAAATGCACGAGCCGTGGATCGAGGCGACGATTTTGACGCCGGACGAATATCTCGGCTCGGTGCTCAAGCTGTGCCAGGACCGCCGCGGCGCCCAGAAAGAACTCACTTACGTGGGCAACCGCGCCATGGTGAAATACGACCTGCCGCTCAACGAGGTGGTGTTCGATTTCTACGACCGGCTGAAATCGGTGTCGCGCGGCTACGCCTCGTTCGACTATCACCTCACCGACTACAAGGAAGCCGATCTGGTCAAGCTGCAGATGCTGGTCAACGGCGAAGCGGTCGACGCGCTCTCCATGCTGGTGCATCGCACCCGCGCCGAGAGCCGCGGCCGCGCCATGGCGGAGAAGCTGAAGGAACTGATCCCGCCGCACATGTTCCAGGTGCCGATCCAGGCGGCGATCGGCGGCAAGATCATCGCGCGCGAGACCGTGCGCGCCTTCCGCAAGGACGTCACCGCGAAATGCTACGGCGGCGACGCCACGCGCAAACGCAAGCTTCTGGACAAGCAGAAGGAAGGCAAGAAACGCATGCGGCAATTCGGCAAGGTCGACATTCCGCAGGAAGCGTTCATCGCGGCGCTGAAGGTGGATGTGTAGACTCCGTTCACCCCGCGAAAGCGGGGGTCCAGTCTTTGCAACACAGTCTGGCGCTCCTGGGTCCTAATAAATCAAGTTTCGCACAAATACTATTCCATCCCGTTGCAAAAGCCGCACAATGTTTGCTGCCCGGATTGGCAATTCGTTAGCAATCTCCGGCCGGCGGTTCATTGGAGAGAACCGGCATGGCTGCGCGCAGGCGCAAGCGGCACGGGCATTAACAAAAACCGCTCATTCCCGCGAAAGCGGGAATCCTGCCCAGTCATTAAAGTAAGAACGAAACTGGCGTTCCGCTTGCACGGGGACGAGCGGAATCCAAAACCTCGTCGACTACCGCATATTCTGCCAGCGCCGGCGCAGGAGGTCAGGCTCGCCCGCGTCCGGCGCCGCGTTGAACATGTCCTCGAAGCCGCGGCGCACGCTGCTGCGCTCGTCGCGTTGCCGTCCGCGCGCCTGCGACGCCGCGCCCTCGCCAATGACCACGATCCGCGTGTCGCGCATGTGGTCCTGCACCAAGCCGAACAGCACCGCGGCGTTCTGCGGATGCAGGCGGATGCAGCCGTGCGAGGCCGGGCGGCCGAGATGAGAGATCTCATAGCTGCCGTGGATGGCGTAGCCGCCGTTGAAGAAGATCGAATACGGCATCGGCGACCCGTCATATTTGGTCGAGAACCATTTGCGCGCGAGCCATTGCGGCCGGTAGCTACCGTTCGGCGTGCGATAGCCCCAGCGCGCGGTCGACACCGGCCATTCGTAGCGCTGAAAACCGTCGACTTCGACCGACAGGCGCTGCGCCGATTTGTCCACAGTGACCACGATGCCGGCCTCGGCGCACGCGATCGGGCCGAGCAAGGCGGCGACGGCGGCAATGGCAATCAGCAAGCGCGGCATCACGTGGTCTCCCGATGGCGCGATGCTATCGTCATCGTGGAAACACTTGATTAATTCCGATCAAACCCCGCGGCCTACCGTTACCGCGTGATGCCGTATTTGCGATCGAGGCCGCGCAGCCAGGCTTCCCGCTCGCGCAGGATGCGCGCCTCGTCGCTGCCGACCGACACGCGATAAAGCTCGGCGTCGGCGACGCGCACGCCGGCGCGTTTCACGGTTCGCTGCTCGTCCGCCTGCCGCAGGCCGGCGTCGGTCCGCGTTTTGGCGCTCAGGTGCTGCTGCTCGTCGACTTCGGCCAGGGCCTCGGCGAAATGCTGCTCGGCGCCCGGTCGGTGCACGCTTGTAAAGGGTCTGTTAACCATCAAAGGCCTTGGGGTCATTCGAATTTTCGTGATCGCCGCGGAACCGGACCGGCCGGCTTTGTTTAAACCATCGCATGCATTTAACCTGACAGGCGGAGACGGAATCGCTAGATCGGAAGCGTCATGAACGCCCGTTTTATTGCATTAGTCGGATTGTCGCTGTTCGTCATCGTCGGCGCCCTCGCCGTTGTCGATCGGTATCGCGTTACGCAGGCACCGACCCCGCCCGCAGTCAGCGCACCGCCCGCCAAGGTCGCGCTGGCGCCGGCGCCTCCGACGCCGCGACCCGCCACACCGGCACCGGCCGCGATCGAACCGCCCGCCGCTACCGTTCCGCCCGTCGTCACCACACCGCCGCCGGCTACCGTTTCGCCGGTCACCATAGCGCCGCCGCCGGTCACGCCACCGCCGGTGGCAAGCGCGCCGCCCGCGCCGACAACGGCGCCCGTCGTCACCGCACCGCCGCCGGCCGCAATTCCGCCGGTTGTCGCTGCACCGCCGCCGGTCACGCCGCCGCTGGTGAGCGCGCCGCCGGCGCCGACGCCGGCCCCCATCGTCACCGCGCTGGCGCCAATGCCGCCGGCGAAGCCCGCCGTCAAGGAGGAGTCGCTTCCAGCCAAGCTGCTCTTCGCGGCCAAACAGTTGCCGACACTCGGCAAGGCGATGGCGATCGGCTACTACCCGCGCGGCTGTCTGCAAGGCGGTGTCGAACTGCCGGTCGACGGCCCGAATTGGCAGGTGATGCGGCTGTCGCGCAATCGCAATTGGGGCCATCCGGAACTGATAAAATTCCTGGAGACGTTCGCCCCGCTCGCCGCCAAGGCCACTAGCTGGAAAGGCATCCTGATCGGCGACCTGGCGCAGCCGCGCGGCGGCCCGCTGCCGTTCGGACACACGAGCCACCAGATCGGGCTCGACGTCGATATCTGGTTCATGCCGATGCCGGCTCATGAGCTCAGCAGGAAGGAACGCGAGGACATCTCGGCCATCAACGTCGTGTCCAGCGACTGGCTGAACATCAACCCGAAAGTCTGGACGCCGCAGCACATGGCCTTCATCAAGACCGCGGCGGAACAGCCGGAGGTCGAGCGTGTGCTGGTCAACGCCGCGATCAAAAAGGAAATGTGCCGCGTCGAGGGCAAACAGCATTTTTCCTGGATGTCGAAGGTGCGGCCCTGGTACGGCCACCACGATCACATCCATGTGCGGCTGAAATGTCCGCCCGATTCGCCGAATTGCCGCAAGCAGCCGCCGGTGCCGGGTGACGACGGTTGCGCCAGCAAGGCGCTGGACTACTGGTTCTCCGACAAGGTCCTGCATCCGAAGCCGCAGAAAGAGCCGTCCACGCCGCCGAAGGGGCTCACGCTCGCCGACCTGCCGCCCGCCTGCAAAACCGTGCTCGACGCGCCAGCGAATCCGAAGGCTGTTGAGCGTTAATCACCCGCTCATTCCCGCGTAAGCGGGAATCCAGTTCTTATACAATATCTTCGCAAAGCCTGGGTCCCCGCTTCCGCGGGGACGAACGGTTTTTGGATCGCCCACCTTCAGTGGTGTATAAACATCGGCATGGCCGACGACATCGAGATCCTGCGCGAACTGGAAAAGAAGATTCTCTGGCTCGCGAGCTGGACCATCCACAACGCCAATCATCTGCGTGAGAATAGCGACGGCCTAAAGGTCGGCGGCCATCAGGCGTCATGCGCCTCGCTCGCCACCATCATGACCTCGCTTTATCTCGACGTGCTGCGGCCGGTAGACCGCGTGGCGGTGAAGCCGCACGCCAGCCCGATCTTCCACGCGATCCAGTACCTGCTCGGCCAGCAGACGCGCGAGCGGCTGCAAGCGTTCCGCGGCTACAAGGGCGCGCAGAGCTATCCCTCGCGCACCAAGGATACAGACGACGTCGACTTCTCCACCGGCTCGGTCGGTTTGGGCGTGGCGCAAACGCTGTTTTCATCGCTGGTGCAGGATTATGTGCGCGCCCATGGCTGGGGTTTGAGCCGGCCCGAAGGGCGCATGGTCGCGCTGGTCGGCGACGCCGAGCTCGATGAAGGCAACATCTTCGAAGCGCTGCTCGAAGGCTGGAAACAGGGCCTGCGCAATTGCTGGTGGATCATCGACTACAACCGCCAGAGCCTCGACGCCGTGGTGCGCGAAGGCCTGTGGGAGCGCTACGAGCAACTGTTCAAGAATTTCGGCTGGGACGTGGTCATCGTCAAATACGGCTCGCTGCAGCAGGCCGCGTTCAAGGAGCCCGGCGGCGAACGGTTGCGGCAATGGATCGACAAATGCCCGAACCAGCTTTACTCGGCGCTGGTGTTCGCCGGCGGCGCCGCCTGGCGCAAGCGGCTCAACGACGAGATCGGCGATCAGCGCGACGTCACGCGGCTGATTGAAAAACGCTCCGACGACGAGCTGGCTGCGCTGATGAACAATCTCGGCGGCCATGATCTACCGTCGGTGCTTGAGGCTTTCCATGCAGCCACCAGCGATAAGCCGACCTGCTTCATCTGTTACACGGTGAAGGGCTTCGGTCTGCCGATGGCGGGCCACAAGGACAATCACGCCGGGCTGATGACGCCGGCGCAGATGGAGGTGTTCCGCAAGGCGATGGCGGTGCGCCCCGGCCACGAATGGGACAAGTTCGAAGGCCTGTCGTTGCCGGCGGCCCGGTTGCAAAAATTTCTCGACCATGTGCCGTTCGCATCGGGCAGCGCGCGCCGCCTGAAGGGGCCGGAGCTCGAAGTGCCGGCCGAATTGCCGGCGCCGTTCCAGGCCACGACGTCGACGCAGACCGGCTTCGGCGCCATCCTCAACGAACTCGGCCGCGCCGACAGCGAGTTCGTGCGCCACATCGTCACCACCTCGCCGGACGTGACGGTCTCCACCAATCTCGGCGCCTGGGTCAATCGCCGCGGCCTGTTCGCGCACGAGGCGATGGCCGACATCTTCAAGAGCGAGCACATCCCGTCGACCTTCAATTGGGAATTCTCGCCTACGGGCCAGCACATCGAGCTCGGCATCGCCGAGATGAACCTGTTCATTCTGCTGTCGGCGCTCGGCTTGTCTCACAGTATCAACGGCGAGCGGCTGCTGCCGATCGGCACGCTGTACGACCCCTTCATCGCGCGCGGGCTCGATGCGCTCAATTACGCCTGCTACCAGGATGCGCGTTTCATTCTGGTCGCCACGCCGTCGGGCATCACGCTCGCGGGCGAAGGCGGCGCGCACCAATCCATCGCCGAGCCGTTGATCGGGCTCGCGCAGGACGGACTGGCGGCGTTCGAGCCGGCCTATGTCGATGAACTGGCGGTCATCCTGCGCTGGGCCTTCGCCTATATCCAGAAGGACGGCGACGCCGCCCCGTCGGAGCGCAACTGGCTGCGCGACGAGACCGGCGGCTCGGTCTATCTGCGGTTGTCGACGCGGCCGATCGAGCAGATCGAACGCACGATGACGCCGGACTTGGCCCAGCAGATCGTCGACGGCGCCTATTGGCTGCGCAAGCCGGGGCCGAACGCGCAGGTGATGGTGGCCTTTACCGGCGCGGTGGCGCCGGAAGCGATCGCCGCCGTCGGCCTGATGGCCGAGGACCGCCGCGACGTCGGCCTGCTCGCGGTCACCTCGGCCGACCGGCTCAACGCCGGCTGGACCGCCGCGCAACGCGCGCGCGAGCGCGGCCTCGTGCATGCGCGCTCGCATATCGAGCGGCTGCTCGCCGACGTGCCGACCCATTGCGGCATCGTCAGCGTGCTCGATGGCCACCCGGCGACGCTGGCCTGGCTCGGCGCGGTCGCCGGCCATCGCACGCGCCCGCTCGGTGTCGAACATTTCGGCCAGACCGGGTCGCTCGCCGAGCTCTACCGGCACTACGGCATCGACGCCAACGCCATTGTCGCGGCCGCGCAAGCGATCGCACCGGGTAAGCCGATCAGGCATCTGAAGGCGCTGCCCTAACCCTTAGCGTCCTCCAAAATCATCGCCGCGCCCTTTTCCGCGATCATCATGGTCGGCGAATTGGTGTTGCCGGACGTAATCGACGGCATCACCGAGGCATCGATGACGCGCAGCCGTTCGATGCCGATCACGCGCAGGCGAGCATCCACCACCGCGCGCGCATCGTCGTCGCGGCCCATGCGGGCGGTGCCGACGGGATGGAAAATGGTGGTGCCGATATCGCCCGCCGCCTTGATCAGCGCGGCCTCGTCGTCGTCGCGCACCTGCGCGCCCGGCAGATATTCGACCGGCGAATATTTTTGCAGCGCCGGCTGCGCCACGATTTGGCGCGTGACGCGGATCGAATCGGCGGCGACGCGGCGGTCTTCCGGCGTCGCCAGGTAGTTCGGCGCGATGGCCGGCGGCTGCGCCGGATCGGCGGACTTGAGCGTGAGCGCGCCGCGGCTCGTCGGTCGCACATTGGCGACGCTGATGGTAAAGGCCGGAAACGAATGCAGCGGCTCGCCGAACTTGTCGAGCGACAGCGGCTGGATGTGATACTGCAAATTGGCGCGATCCTGCGTGGAATCGGACTTGGTGAAGGCGCCGAGCTGCGACGGCGCCATGGTCAAAGGCCCGCGCCGGAACAGCGCATAATCAAGGCCCATTTTGGCGCGCGCGAACAGCGAGGTGTACATTTCGTTGAGCGTCCTGATGCCGGTCACCTTGTAGATCATCCGCAGTTGCAGATGATCGTGCAGGTTGGCGCCGACGCCGGGCTTGTCGAGCACCACGGGAATACCGAATTGCGCAAGCTGCGCCGCCGGGCCGACGCCCGACAGCATCATGATCTGCGGTGAACCGATCGAGCCGGCCGCCAGGATGACCTCACCGCGGCAACGCGCCGAACGCTCGACGCCGTCCTGCCGCCAGCGCACGCCGGCGGCGCGCTTGCCGTCGAAAGTGAGACCTTCGACCAGACAGCCGGTTTCGAGATGCAGGTTTTGCCGGCGCAAGATCGGTTTGAGAAAGCCGCGCGCCGCCGACCAGCGCCGCCCGCGCTTCTGGTTGACGTGGAAATAGCAGGAACCCGCGTTGTCGCCGGTGTTGAAGTCATGCACCGGCGGAATGCCGTATTGCGCCGCCGCCTCGCGCCAGACGTCGATAATGTCCCAGCGCAGGCGCGGAAATTCGACGCGCCACTCGCCGCCGACGCCGTGGTGTTCGCTCGCCCCGAGAAAACTGTCTTCGTGCTTCTTGAAATAGGGCAGCACGTCGTTCCACGACCAGCCGGGCAATCCAAGCTGGCGCCAGTAATCGTAGTCGCCGGCCTGCCCGCGCATGTAGACCATGGCATTGATAGCTGAGGAGCCGCCGATCACCTTGCCGCGCGGATAGTTGAGGCTGCGGCCGTTGAGGCCCGGCTCCGGCTCGGTCTTGAACATCCAATCGGAGCGCGGATTACCGATGGCGAACAGGTAACCGACCGGAATGTGGTACCAGATCCAGTTGTCATTGCCGCCGGCTTCCAGCAGCAGAACGCGGTTTGCCGGATCGGCCGATAGCCGGTTGGCCAGCACGCAGCCGGCCGATCCCGCGCCCACCACTATATATTCGAACTCGCCCTCGATCGGCGTTGCGGCTGCCATTTGATCGCCCCTTGGCGTCCTTTGAGACCGGACTTTACCTTGGCCGACGAGACTTGCTAGGCTTAGCGCGACCTGCGGTGCACCGTGCGTGCGCCGCTAAAAGTCGGAACGGCGGTTCCGACCACTGGTCGCTTCCATACCTGATCGGAAACTAGACCGGCGCCTGTTCGGCGCCCGCGGAGAACCGCCATGTTCGCACGGCTTCTTGCCATTCTCAGTCTATTCGGTGCCATCGCCGGCACGCCGCAGCCGCTGGCGGCGCAAGAGACGGTCACCGTGTTCGCCGCCGCCTCGCTGAAAAACGCGCTCGACGACACCGATGCGGCCTTCAGCAAGGCCACCGGCATCAAGGTGGTGGCGAGTTACGCCGCCAGCTCCGCGCTGGTGAAGCAGATCGAACAGGGCGCGCCCGCCGACGTGTTCATCTCCGCCGACTTGCGCTGGATGGATTATGCGGTCGAGCACAAGCTGATCAAGCCGGACACCCGCGTCAATCTGCTCGGCAACCGGCTGGTGCTGATCGCGGGGAACGACTCCAAGCTCGACAAGGTCGCGATTGACAAGGGCTTCGACATCGCCAAGCTCGCCGGCGACGGCCGCATCGCGGTCGCTGACGTGAAGGCGGTGCCGGCCGGGACCTATGCCAAGGCGGCGCTGCAATCGCTGGGCGCCTGGCCAGCGGCGGAGGGCAAGCTCGCCATGGCCGAGAACGTGCGGGCGACGCTCGCCTTCGTGGCGCGCGGCGAGACCGCCATCGGCATCGTCTATGAGACCGACGCCAAGATCGAGCCGAAGGTGAAGATTGTCGGCGTGTTTCCGGACGAGCTCTTATCCGCCGGTCACCTATCCGGTGGCGGCGACGGCGCCGGCTAGCAGTCCGGCGGTGGCGCGTTATCTCAATTTCCTGCGCACACCGGCGGCCAAGGCGGTCTTCGAGCGCTACGGATTCAGTTTCCTGATCCGGCCGACGTCGTAGCCCGCGTGCTGCAACTTACCCCAGACGATTGGATTGCCGTTCAGCTCTCGCTGCGCATCGCGGCGGTGGCGACTTTAGTGTCATTGCCGTTCGGCATCGCCATCGCCTACGTGCTGGCGCGCAAATCGTTCTGGGGCAAGTCGCTGGTCGACGCGCTCGTGCACCTGCCGCTGGTGCTGCCACCGGTGGTCACCGGCTATCTGCTGCTCATTACGTTTGGCCGCAAAGCGCCGGTCGGGGCTTTTCTGGAAGATCATTTCGGCATCGTGTTCTCGTTCCGCTGGACCGGCGCCGCGCTCGCCTGCGGCGTGATGGCGTTTCCGCTGATGGTGCGCGCGATCCGGCTGTCGATCGAGGCGATCGACCGCCGGCTGGAAGACGCCGCGGCGACGCTGGGCGCCAACCGCACCTGGCTATTCCTCACCGTCACGCTGCCGCTGGCGCTGCCCGGCATCATCGCCGGCATGATGCTCGCCTTCGCCCGCGCGCTCGGCGAATTCGGCGCCACCATCACCTTCGTCTCCAATATCCCGGGCGAGACGCAGACCATCTCGGCGGCGATCTACACGCAGACGCAGGTACCGGGCGGCGACAGCGCCGCGCTCTCGCTGGTCATCGTCGCCGTCATCATCTCGCTCGCCGCCTTGATCGCGTCGGAATGGTTCGCTCGCCGCGCCGCCGCGCGCCTACACGGGGCATAAAATGTTGGTGGTCGAGGTCGAAAAAAAGCTTGGCGAATTTTCACTAAACGCGCTGTTCGCCAGCGAAACCGGCGCTACCGTCCTGTTCGGACCGTCGGGCGCCGGCAAGACCAGCGTCATCAACATGATCGCCGGTCTGCTGAAGCCGGACCGCGGCCGCATCGCGCTCGACGACGAGGTGCTGTTCGACGACGACGCGCACATCGAGGTGCCGGTCTGGCGCCGGCGCATCGGCTACGTATTCCAGGAAGGCCGGCTGTTTCCCCATCTCAGCGTGCAGCACAATCTCGACTACGGCCGCTGGATGGGCGGCCACGGCGCCGATCCGGCGGCATTTTCGCACGTGGTCGAGTTGCTCGATATCGGCCATCTGCTCGACCGCCGGCCCGGCAAGCTGTCGGGCGGCGAGCGGCAACGGGTGGCGGTCGGCCGCGCGCTGCTGATGCGCCCGCGCCTGCTGCTGCTGGACGAGCCGCTCGCCTCGCTCGACGAGGCACGCAAGCAGGACATCCTGCCGTATCTGGAACGGCTGCGCGACGAGGCGCGGGTGCCGATGATCTATGTCAGCCACGACGCCGCCGAGGTGAGGCGCATCGCCACCCGCGTGGTGCGGCTGGACGGCGGGCGGGTGACGGCGACGGGCGGGGTGGAGTTGCTGTCCGCCTGATGTCATGCGCAGACGGTGTATGATGGCGCCATGTTCCCACCCGAGCGCATCGTCTGCCTGACCGAAGAGACCGTGGAGACGCTTTATCTCCTCGGCGAAGACCGCCGCATTGTCGGCGTCTCCGGCTACGCGGTGCGGCCGCCGCAAGTGCGCAAGGAAAAGCCGCGCGTCTCCGCCTTCATCTCCGCCGACGTGCCGAAGATCGTCGCGCTCAAGCCGGACCTGGTGCTGACCTTCTCGGATTTGCAGGCCGACATCGTGGCCGAGCTGATCCGCGCCAATGTCGCCGTGCATGCCTTCAATCAGCGCGACGTCGCCGGCATTTTCGACATGATCCGCACGCTGGGCGCGCTGGTCGGCGCGGCGGAGAAGGCCGAGGCGCTGGCCAACCGGCTCGCCGCGCGCGTCAATGCGGTGCACGAGCGCGCTTTACGCCTGCCGCGACACCCGCGGGTCTATTTCGAGGAATGGGACGACCCGATGATCTCGGGTCTCCGCTGGGTGTCGGAGCTGATCGAGGCCGCCGGCGGCATCGAGGTGTTCCCGGAAACTGTCTACGCGCAAGAATGCCAAGGACCGTATCGTGTCGGCCGCAGACGTGATCGGTGCGGCGCCCGACATCATCATCGGGTCCTGGTGCGGCAAGAAATTCGTGCCGGCCAAGGTCGCTGCCCGGCCGGGCTTTGCCCAGGTTCCGGCGGTCGCCACCGGTTGGCTGCGCGAGGTCAAATCGACGCTGATCCTGCAGCCAGGTCCGGCGGCGCTGACCGACGGGCTCGACGCGCTTGCCGGAATCATTACCGAATGGGTTGAAAAGCCGGCATGTTGAGCCCAAAAATAGCGGGCCGGCTCGGCAACCCGCGAAAAGCCGCCCCGGACGCGCTAAGAGCGCACGACCGTGACGCAAAGGACATGACAGCGATGCAGCCGAACAAAGCCCGCGCCGACCTGTGGATGGATTTTGGACTGGTCGCCTTCCTGATCGCCTTCGACATGGCCGCCCGCCTGTTGCCGCACGCGCCCGGTGTATGGCCGTTCGCCGCCAGCGCGCTGTTTGCGGGCCGGGTATTGCGCGTGCCAGTGCTGGCAATTGTGGTGCCGCTCGCCGCCGTGCTGCTGAGCAATGTCGCGCTCGCGGGCGATGATTGGCGGGTCACCGCGGTGGTCTGCGCCGCGATCACGCTGCCCGCCTTCGCGGGCATGCTATCGCGGCGTTATCCCGGGGCCATCGCGGTTGCCGCCGGAATGGTCTCGTGCTCGCTGATCTTCTTCGTCACCACGAATTTCGCGGTCTGGGCGTTCAACGGGATGTATCCGATGAATCTCCAGGGTCTCGCGCAATGCTACATCGCGGCATTGCCGTTCCTGGACAAGACCGTGATGGGCGATCTGTTCTGGGCCGCGGTGCTGTTCGGCGGCGCCTGGCTGGTGCAGCACTGCCCGGCGCTGGCGCGACGCGCGCATTAGCGCTCGAACATTTGCGCGTGATCTTATCCGAAAACCGGTTCCCACCTTTCGGGATCACGCGCTAGCCAATCCATTTCTGAATCCGATTCCATAGCGACTTGAGCCGGCCGACGAAATCGGTCGGCTCTTCCGGCTCGGCCAGCCGCAAGCCGACGGTAGTGACGCGGCCGTTGCCGACTTTGTGCGCCAGCAACGCGATCGGGCCGAGCTGCACGATGTCGCCGGTCTTGGCCGGACGGCGGAGCTGCTCGGTGAAGAAGTCGGCCAGCGCCACCTCCATGTGATCGGCGGCGACTTGCAGGCCGTAGATGTCGGCCAACGCCCCGAGCGTCGCGTCACCGGCTACGAAGAAATCGCCGAGCAGGCGCGGATCGGGCGACGCCGGCGGCGGCATTTTGACGAAGAAGCGATCGAGCGCTTGCGCCTTCTCAGGCGGCGCCAGCAGATAGACGTAGTCGCCCTCGCGCACCGGATGGGCTTCCGCCGGCGTGAGGATCTCCTCGTTGCGCACAACCAGGGTCGGCCGCGCCCAGTTCGGGATCAGCCCGCGGCGCAGAAATGGGCTGTTGGCCGGCACCGGATAGCCGACGATCTCCCGCGCCAACTGGCCGGGCAGATCGAGCTCGACCCGGGTCGGCAGCGGATCGTGGCGCGTGAACGAGATGTCGAGCTTGCGCGCCGCGAAGGCCACCGTCCAGCCTTGCACCAGAAGTGACGAGAGCACGACCACGAAGGCCACGTCGAAAAACAGATAGGCGGCCGGCAAGCCGACCAGCAGCGGTATCGAGGCGAGAAAAATCGCCACCGCGCCGCGCAAGCCGACCCAGGAGATGAACAGTTTCTCGCGCCACTGGAAGCCGAATGGAGCCAGGCACAAGAACACCGCGGCCGGCCGCGCAATCAGCATCAACACCACCGCGATCACGATGGCCCCGATCAGGCTGTCGGCCAGCCGGTGCGGCCACACCAGCAGGCCGAGCAGCACGAACATCACGATCTGCGCCAGCCAGGTCACGGCGTCGAGAAACACCACCACGGAATTATGCGCGCGCGTCTGCCGGTTTCCCACCACAAGTCCGGCGAGGTAGACCGCGAGGAAGCCGGACGAATGCACCGCATTGGCCGAGGCGAACACGACCAGCGCGCTCACCGCCACGAACGGCGCGTGCAAACCCTGCGGCAGCGCGAGGCGGTTGAGCACCAAAGTGATGATCCGGCCGCCGGCGACGCCGATGATGCAGCCCAACACCGTATCGCGCAGGAAGATCACCAGCGCATGCGACCAGCCCTGGTCGCCGACCAGCAGGAACTCCACCAGCAGCAACGTGAGAAAGACCGCGAACGGATCGTTGGTGCCGGACTCGACTTCGAGCGTTGCGCGCACGCGCGAGCGCAGCCGCAGGCCGCGCGAGTTGATCAGCAGGAACACCGCCGCCGCGTCGGTGGAGGCCACCACCGCGCCGACCAGCAGAGCCTGCAGCCAGCCGATGCCGAGCACCAGTTTGGCGACCGGCGCGGTCAGCAAGGTGGTGATGAGGACACCGGCGGTCGCCAGCGTCGCCGCCGGCGCCAACACGTTGCGGAAGGTGGCGAGCCGCGTGCGCAACCCGCCGTCGAACAGGATCAGCGCCAGGGCGATCGAACCGACGGTATAGGCGGTGCCGACGTCGTCGAATTTCAGGCCGCCCGGGCCGCCCTCGCCGGCCAGCATGCCGAGCAGCAGGAACACCAGCAGCAGCGGCGCGCCAAAGCGCAACGCCACCAGGCTCGACAGAATGCCGGCCAGGACCAGCAGGCTGCCGAGCAGGATCGCGATGCTGACGGTGTCGAGCGAGGCCATGCGCGAATCTCCTCGCCCCTATAGGAGAGTTTCGCGCGCCGAAGAGCAACGGTAATTCAGTCGCAGACGCCCCGCTTGTCCCCGCACTCGGGTCCGGCTTCGCCGGCCCGAGTGCGGGAATGAGCGGTGGGGCGCGCTTGAACTAGAAATTCACCTTGTCGCCGCCCTTGAGCGAAAGGATTTCGCGCGCCTCGTCCGAGGAGGCGATTTCCAGCCCGAGGCCTTCGAGAATCTTGCGCACGTTGGTCACCTGCTGGGCATTGGATTCGGCCAGCTTGCCGGCGCCGATCCAGAGCGAGTCCTCCATGCCGACCCGCACGTTGCCGCCCATGGCCGCCGCCTGGGCCGCGATCCGCATCTGATTGCCGCCGGCGCCGAGCACCGACCAGCAGTAATTGTCGCCGAGCAGGCGGTCGGCGGTGCGCTTCATCATGATGACGTCCTCGGGATGCGTTCCGATGCCGCCGAGGATGCCGAACACCGACTGCACGAACAGCGGCGGCTTGATCACGCCGCGGTCGAGGAAATGCCGCAGCGTATAGAGATGGCCGATGTCGTAGCACTCGATTTCGAAGCGGGTGTTATTCTCGGAACAGGTCTTCAGGATGTATTCGATGTCGGCAAAGGTGTTCTTGAACATGCCCTTGCGCGAGCCTTCCAGATACGGCTCTTCCCAGTCGTATTTGAACTTGCCCTTGTAGCGCGGGATCATCGGATAGAGCCCGAAATTCATCGTGCCCATGTTGAGCGAAGCGACTTCCGGCTTGAAGGTCGCGGCCGGCCGCACGCGCTCCTCGACCGTCATGGTCGGCGCGCCGCCGGTGGTGATGATTCACCACCACGTTCGAGCGCTGCTTGATCACCTTGAGGAAGGGCGCGAACGCCTCCGGCGACTGGTCGGGACGGCCGTCCTGCGGATTGCGCGCATGCAGATGCACGATGGCCGCCCCCGCCTCGGCCGCCCCGATGGCGGCATCGGCGATCTGCTGGGCGGTCACCGGAATATGCGGCGACATCGAGGGCGTGTGAATCGAGCCAGTTACGGCACAGGTAATGATGACTTTGCGCGACTTCGCCATGAGCTTTCCATCCCGGTAAAGTGAGGCTTTTGATTTCGCGATTGGACTTGGGCCGTGATCCTAGAGTATCAGCCCTGCTCAAGTCACGCTGCGACGGGCCCTTAACTTGCGCATGAGCTATTCCGAAAACCGGGTCCTATTCCCGATCAAATTCGGCTCCGGTTTTTCGGGATTATCCGCCAGGACATCGCCTTGGACGAGAAAGCCCAAACTGCCGCGCCGCGCTTTTCCGGTATCCTGATCGGGGTGTTGTGCGGCATCGCCGCCGCGCTTGGCTGGGCGGCCGGCTTCGTCGCCGCCAAGCACGGCGTCGCCATCGGCTTTTCGGCCGCCGATCTGGCCCTGCACCGCTTTTTATGGTCCGGACTGCTGCTGATGCCGCTCGTCCTGCGTGACGGCATCGCGGACCTCGGCGGCATCGGCTGGGGCCGCGGCCTGGTGATAAGCGTGCTCTCCGGCCCGCCGCAGGCGATGATCGCCTATACCGGCTTTATGCTGGTGCCGCTCGGCCACGGCACCACGATCCAGCCGGGCTGCGCGGCGCTGTCGGGGCTGATCCTCGCCACGCTGGTCCTGGGCGAGCGGCTGACCGGGCAGCGCATCATCGGCGGCGTGACGATCATCGCCGGCCTATTGGTGTTCGGCGTCGAGTCGCTCACCTCCATCGGCAGCCATGGCGTCGGCGGCGACCTGCTGTTCGCCACCGCCGGCCTGTTCTGGGCGACCTTCGGCATCCTCCTGCGCTATTGGCGCGTGTCGGGCATGCGCGCGGTGGCGGTCGTCGGCGCGCTGTCGGTCGTGGTGTTCGCGCCCTTGCACGCGCTGTTCGTCGGCTATGACGGCATCCTGCGCATGGGCCTGGTCGAGAATCTCCTGCAGGTCGTCGTGCAGGGCATTCTTGCCGGCATGTTGCCGATCTATCTGTTCGCGCGCGCGGTCATCCTGCTCGGCGCCGGACGCGCGGCGACGTTTCCGGCGCTGGTGCCGGGCTTCTCGCTGATCATCGGCTATCTCGCGCTCGGCGTAATTCCGAGCATCCCGCAGCTGGTCGGGCTGGTGATCGTGGTGATCGGCTTCCGTTTCGCGCTGAGATAAATGTGTCAGGGCTCTGGCCCGGCGTATTTTCCCGCGGTCTGCGGGAACATGTTCTTGATGATCTTGAACTTCGAGATGTCGACGGTCGCGTCCATGTGCAGGAAGATCGACCGCGTCGCGCAGCACCTTCTCGATGCCGAAGTCGAGCATGATGCCGTTGCCGCCGTGCAGCTCGACCGCGTGCTGGGCGACCTTCATGATCTCTTCGGAAGCAAACAGCTTGGCCATGTTGACCAGCGTCTCGGCTTCCGGCGCATTGTCGTCCACGGCTTGCGCGGCGCGCTCGAGCAACGCGCGCACCGCTTCGATTTTGGTCGCCATCTCGGCAAGCCGCAGCGCCACCGCCTGATGTTTGATCAGAATGCGGCCGCCCTGCACGTAGTTCTGAACATACTCCGCCGTCGCCTCGAAGGCGCGCACGCCGACGCCGAGATTTTTCGCCGCCTGAATGATCTTGCCGGGACGGAAATAAACGCCGGCTGAACCCATCGCGCTATCCTGCACCAGCAGGTGATCGTCCGGCACGAACATGTCCTCGAACACCATCTCGCCGTTGTTCATGAATCGGCAGCCGAGCGTCTCGTTGCAGCGCGCGACCGTGAAGCCCTTGGTTTCGCGCGGCACCAGGAACGACGAGGTGCCCTGCAGCATGCCGACCTTGGGATTGGTGTTGGCGTAGACGACGTAGAGGCTGGCGTCGTAGCCGTTGGAGATGAACTGCTTGCGGCCGTTGATCACCCAGCCGCCGTCGGCTTTGACGGCCTTGGTCTGCATCGCCGCTTCCGGCACGTTGTAAGGCAGCCAACGGTCGGAGGCGCCGCGCGGCTCGGTCAGGCAATGCGCCATCAGGAATTGCGGCTCGGCGACCAGGCGCTTGAACCATTTCTCCTGCAAATGCTTGGGCGCGAACTGGCGCAGCAGCACCGACACTTTCCAATTCTGCACCATCTTGTCGGCCAGCCCGGAATCGCCGCGCGCGATTTCCTCGGCGACCAACGCGAATGTTTTTACTTCCGTGCCCTTCTCGAGTTCGACGCCGCCGAATTCCTCCGGCACGCCCAGGGTGCGGATACCGATCTTCTCGGCCTCCTCGAGGATGCGCAGCGGCAGCCGGTCTTCCGGCACCATCGACCATTCACGCTGCCAATTCTGCTTGATGAAGGGCAGCACCACCTCGTCGACAAAATCGCGGCAGCTCTGCCGCATCATGCGCTGTTCTTCCGACAATCCTCGGTCTCTCGGCATCGTGTCCAACATGGACGTATTCCTTCCTGATCCCGGCCAGACGCTCTCGCTCGCCGAGAGCCTATCCGATCTTGTTGCGTCTTTGTGCGATTTCACGCCGCCTTGCGGCTCGCCAGGAATTCGCCCATGCGGGCGAGCGCCTTCAGGATGTTCTCGGTCGAGTTGGCGTAAGACAGCCGCATATAGCCCTCGCCGAGAATGCCGAAGTCGGGCCCGCCGATGACGGCGACGCCGGCATCGTCCAAGAGCGAGGACGCCAGCGCCTTCGCCTTCCAGCCGGTGCGCTTGATGTTGGGGAAGGCATAGAACGCGCCCTTCGGGGTCGCGCACGACACGCCGGGCAACTTGTTGAGGCCCTCGACCACGACTTTCCGGCGCTTGTCGAATTCGGCGATCATTTTGTGGACTTCGTCCTGCGGACCTTTGAGCGCCGCCAGCCCGGCATATTGCGCCGACGCGTTGACGCAAGAATGCAGGTTGACCGCCAGCTTGCGCGCATAGTCGTAGAGCTTGCCCGGCCACACCGCATAGCCGAGCCGCCAGCCGGTCATGGCGTAGGTCTTCGACCAGCCGTTGAGCAGGATCAGCCGGTCGCGGATCGACGGATAGGACAACAGGCAGACATGCACCTCGCCGTCATAGACCATGTGGTCGTAGATCTCGTCCGACATGATCGCGACGTCCGGCCATTTCTCCAGGCCGGCGACCAGCTTGTCGACTTCCGCCTTGCCGGTGACGCCGCCGGTCGGATTGGCCGGCGAATTGAGGATCAGCAGCCGCGTCTTCGGCGTGATCAGCTTGAGCGTTTCCTCGGCGGAGAAGGCGAAGCCGTTCTCCTCGCGGATCGGTACCGGCACCGGCTTGGCGCCGGTGAACTCGATCATCGAGCGGTAGATCGGAAAGCCGGGATCGGGATACATGATCTCGACGCCCGGCTCGCCGAACATCAGGATCGACATGAACATGGTCGGCTTGCCGCCGGGCATGATCATCACGCTGTCGGGCGAGACCTCGACCTTGAAGCGCTTGTGCAGGTCGGCGGCCACTGCCTCGCGTAAGGGCGGAATGCCGGTCGCCGGCGTGTAGCCGTGGTGGCCCTCGCGCAGCGCCTTGACCGCCGCCTCGACGATGAAGTCCGGCGTGCGGAAATCGGGCTGGCCGATGCCGAGATTGATGATGTCGCGCCCCTGCGCGATCAAGGCGTTGGCGCGGGCGAGCACCGCGAAGGCATTTTCCTCGCCGATGCGGTCGAAAGCCGCGATGGTACGTAGCATGCCGTTTCCCTCCCGGACGCGCGGTATGCAGCCCAGAAGAAGGGCGCACCGCGTTGATCGGGCTGCAGTTCACCCGATCAAGCCGGGAAAATCAAACCGGTCTGCCGTCGCGCGGTCGCAGGCCGCTAACTTTCGCCGCCGTAGTGAGCGCCCAGGTCCCGCTTGATCTGGAATCGGATGTTGGGATCGGGATCGTCGCCGAGGTAGTCGGGGCCATTGTAGACAGGCCCGGCCGGAAACAGGTCCGTCCCCCAATAGCGGGAATTTGTGGTGGACTTGGCGGCATCGGCCGCCGCGTGTCCCTTGTACTTGCGCGCCTTGGCGGCGTCCGCCGGCGCAGCGGCGGCAAGAACGAAGGCGAGACCGATGGCGGATGCCATCAGCTTGACCGGGAGCGATGCCATGGATGCAGCCCTTTCATCGTGTCGTCGCGCAATGCCTTATCCAACCGGCGTGGCAGCACAAGGGCGCGTTGACGCGCTTTCGATCACAACTCGGTGTCGGAATATTTCTAGTCGATAGGGGTTAGTCGCACTTCCGCCGGCGCTAAAGCGGCGCCAGCAGGTCGGGTGTCGCCTCGGCAAGGCTCGCCGTGCCGGTGAGCTGCATGGCTTGCACCAGTTCGTTGCGCAGATGCTCCAGCACCGTCTTGACGCCATCGGCGCCGTGCACGCTCAAGCCCCAGATGATCGGCCGGCCGATCAGCACGGCGCGGGCGCCGAGCGCCAAGGCCTTGAGGATATCGGTGCCGCGCCGGATGCCACTATCCACGTAAACCTCGGCCTTGCCGGCCAGCGCCGAGGCCACCTCGCCGATCACGGCGGCGGTGGTCACCGTGGTATCGAGATGACGGCCGCCGTGATTGGACACGATGACGGCGCGCGCGCCGCATTCGGCGCAACGCGCGGCGTCGTCGGCGCGCAGCACGCCCTTCACCATCACCGGCATCGGTGCGCGCTTGACCAGCCATTCCAGCTCGCGCCAGGTCGCCGGATACATGACCTTGCCGATGAAGTCGGGATGATAGGCCGTGCGCGCCATCGGCGAGCCGGGCATGTTGATGTTGCGGATCTCGGGCGACGGCTCGTGCTGCAGGCGCGCGGCACGCGGGCTCCAGCCCGGGACCGGCGCGTCGACGGTGAGCATCAGCGCGCTGAAGCCGGCCGCGGCAAGGCGGTCGATCAGCGCTTCCACCTCGGCGCGGTTCGGCCAGTAGTAAAGCTGGAACCATTGCGGCGCGCGCCGCCGTTCCGCCGCTACGGCCTCGATCGTCACATTGGCGTTGGTCGCCATCACATAAGGCACGCCGGCGGCGGCGGCGCCGCGCGCGGTGGCAGCCTCGCCTTCCGGATTGAACAATTTATGGCGGCCGGTCGGCGCCACCAGGATCGGGAACGGCAGTTCATTGCCGAGCAGCGTGACGCGCGTATCGACATGGGTGATGTCGCGCAGCACGCGCGGCCGCAGCCTTAAGCGCCGCCAGGCTGTTATATTCTCCGCCGCGATGATTTCGTCGTCGGCGCCGGCGGCACAGAAGGCGAACGACGCCGGCGGCAATTTCGCGCGCGCCTGCTCCTCGAGCGCATCAAAATCGGCACTGTCCACGGCATTCCCCGGTTCATGGCTTCGGTGCTGCGAAGTCTGGCCCAGCCAGCGTCCAACCGCCAGCGTCTAATGGGAATGAATAGTGCTCATGGCCGCATCACCGAATGGCATTGTCCTCGCGCGCGCAAACGTGGCACGGTCGCGCCCGTTTCTTTTCCAGGGATTTTCCATGGCCAACCCGTCGACGACCGAAAAACGCAATGCCTTCCGGCGCCTGCATGATTCCGGCTGCTTCGTCATTCCCAATCCGTGGAACGTCGGCACCGCCCGCTATCTGCAGGGCCTCGGCTTCAAGGCGTTGGCGACCACCAGCTCGGGCTACGCCCATTCGCAGGGTTTCGCCGATGGCGAGCAATCGCGCGATGAGGTTCTCGCTCACTTCCGCGAGATCGCCGTGGCCACCGACCTGCCGCTCAACGCCGACTTCGAGGGCGGCTTTGCCGACGATCCGGCCGGCGTGGCCGAGAACGTGACGCGTTGCATTGCGACCGGCGTCGCCGGACTGTCGATCGAGGATTTCGACCGGCGATCCGAACCAGCCACTCTACGATTTCGATCTCGCGCTCGCCCGCGTGAAGGCCGCGCGCGCGGCGATCGACAAGGCCGGCGGCGACGTCGTGTTCAC
The DNA here is from genome assembly GCA_963817045.1 of uncultured Alphaproteobacteria bacterium. Lineage (GTDB taxonomy): Bacteria > Pseudomonadota > Alphaproteobacteria > Rhizobiales > Xanthobacteraceae > Pseudolabrys. The sequence goes on along the minus strand of CAWFMZ010000011.1, from coordinate 35,902 downwards.
CGCGCGCAGCGAGGGCTTCATCCGCGGCAGGCCCGACCTGGACGAGACCATCCGCCGGCTGAAAGCCTTTGCCGACGCCGGCGCCGATTGCCTTTACTCGCCCGGCATCAAGACACGCGAGCAGATCGAGGCGACCGTGAAGGCGGTCGCGCCGAAGCCGATCAATTTTCTCAACAGTGGCGCGTTCGGCTTCACTGTCAAAGACCTCGGCGAGATGGGCGTGCGGCGCATCAGCGTGGGCGGCACGCTGGCGCGCGTCGCCATGCATGCCTTCATCAAGTCGGCGACCGAAATCGCCAAGGAGGGAAAGTTCGACAGTTTTGCCGGCGTGGTGTCAAACGCCGAACTCAACACGTTCTTTCACGACGACTTCGCGCGCCGGACGAAACCCTGAGCATGTCTACATCCGTGTCCGAATCGCCGTCTCTCGTCCAGCAACGGCCCTTCGTGCTGTTCTGGCTGGCGCGGCTCGCGTCCACCATGGGCTATCAGATGCTGGCCGTGACCATCGGCTGGCAAGTCTACGAGCTCACCGACAGCGCGTTCGATCTCGGGCTGGTCGGATTGATCCAATTCGTGCCGGCGGTCGTGCTCACGCTGCTGATCGGTCACGCCGCCGACCGCTACGACCGCCGCCTGATCGTGCGCACAGCGCAAGGCGTCTATGCCCTCGCCGCGGTGCTGATAGTCACAGCATTGCTGACAGGCGCGCTCAGCCGCGATCTTTTGTTTGGCGTGGTTTTCCTCATCGGCTGCGCGCGCGCCTTCGAAATGCCCACCGCGCACGCCCTGGCTCCTACCTTGGTGCCGGGGCCAATGATCCCGCGCGCGGTCGCCGCCTGGAGCTCCGCCAATCAGATCGCGGTGATTTGCGGGCCGGCCCTCGGCGGGCTTGTCTACACCGTCAGCCCGGTTCTGGTCGCCACTCTTTGTCTAGTGTTTTTCAGCACCTCGATCACGCTGATCTCACTGGTACAAAGCCGAGGCCCGGCGCCGGGGCGCGAACCGCCGACCTTCGCCTCGGTGCTCGCCGGCTTCGAGTATATCCGCAGCCGGCGGCGGCTGCTTGGCGTTATCACGCTCGATTTCTTCGTCGTTTTGCTCGGCGGCGTCACCGCGCTGCTGCCGATCTTCGCCCGCGATATTCTCAGTGTCGGTCCGATCGGGCTTGGACTGCTGCGCTCGGCGCCGGCGGTCGGCGCCTTGATCACCGCGATCGTGCTGTCACGCCGGCCCGTGGAGCGGCACATCGGGCACAAGATGTTCGCGGTGGTCGCCATCTACGGCGTCACCACCATCGCTTTCGCGCTGTCGGCCTACTTTCCGCTATCGCTGTTGGCGCTTGCCCTGCTTGGCGCGTTCGATGCGGTGAGCGTCGTCATCCGCTTCTCGCTGGTGCAGATCGAAACGCCCGACGACAAGCGCGGGCGGGTGAGCGCGATCAATTACCTGTTCGTCGGCTCGTCGAATACGCTCGGCGAGTTCGAATCCGGCACGGTCGCCGCCTGGCTGGGCGCGGTGCCCTCGGTGCTGATCGGCGGGGTCGGCTCGCTGCTGGTGGCCGGCATCTGGATGCTATTATTCCCCGACCTGCGCCGCATCGACCGTTTCGAGCCGGCGGACGGCAAACACACGAGGGCGTAAATGCACATTCTGATTACCGGCGCCGCGGGCATGATCGGCCGCAAGCTGACCGAGCGGCTGGTCATCGACCGGGCGCTCGGCGACCGGCCGATCGAAAAATTGACATTGATCGACATTGTCGCGCCGGCGCGACCCGCGGGCTTTTCCGATCACGTGAAGACACGGGCTGCCGATCTCGCCGCACCGGGCGTTGCGGAAAAAGCGGTCGCGGAGCGGCCGGACGTGATTTTCCATCTTGCCGGCGTGGTGTCGGGCGAGGCGGAAACCGATTTCGAGAAAGGCTACCGCGTCAATCTCGACGGCACCCGCGCGCTGCTTGAGGCCATTCGCGCTGCCGGCGGCGGCTACAAGCCGAAAGTCGTGTTCACCTCGTCGATCGCGGTGTTCGGCGCGCCGTTTCCGGAAGCGATCCCCGACGACTTCCATCTCACGCCGCTCACCTCCTACGGCACGCAGAAGGCGATCTGCGAACTGCTGCTCGCCGACTATACGCGGCGCGGCATTCTCGAGGGCGTCGGCATCCGGCTGCCGTCGATCTGGTGCGGCCGGGCAAGCCGAACAAGGCGGCGTCCGGTTTCTTCTCCGGCATCATCCGCGAGCCGCTGGCCGGACAGGAGGCGATCCTGCCGGTCGCCGACAGCGTGCTGCATTGGCACGCCAGCCCGCGCTCGGCGGTCGGATTTCTCATCCACGCGGCCGGCCTGACGCGCGACGCAGCTTGGGCGACCGCATCAACCTCACCATGCCGGGCGTGTGCTGCACGGTCGGCGAGCAGATCGAGGCGCTTGCGCCGCATCGCCGGCGACAAGGTCGTCGCCCGCATCCGCCGCGCGCCCGACGAACTGGTCGAGCGCATCGTCGCCGGCTGGCCGCGCCGCTTCGATGCGCAGCCGCGGCCGTCGCGCTCGGCTTCAAGGTCGAAGCGACGTTCGACGACATCATCCGCGCGCATATCGAGGACGAACTGGGCGGCAAGATCGCCAATTAGAAAGGCTTGCTTGCGCCGGACGCGCCAATCCTTACATTGAGACCCATGACCTATGTCGACGCCGCCGTCGCTCCCCTCCGCAAGACCGGCCAGATCAAGATCCACGGCCCCGCCGCCTTCGAGGGCATGCGCAAGGCCGGCCAGCTCGTGGCGCGCTGCCTCGACATGCTGACCGACCATGTCCGGCCGGGCGTGCCGACCGAAAAAATCGACCGGCTGGTGTTCGACTATGCGATGGATCACGGCGCGCTGCCGGCGACGCTGATGTATCGCGGCTACAAGAAGTCGACCTGCACCTCGCTCAATCACGTGGTCTGCCACGGCATTCCCGGCGACAAGCCGCTCAAGGAAGGCGACATCGTCAATATCGACGTGACGCTGATCCTCGACGGCTGGCACGGCGACTCCAGCCGCATGTACCCGATCGGCGAGATCCCGCGCCGCGCCGAGCGGCTGATCGAGGTGACGCACGAGGCGATGATGCGCGGCATCGCCACCATCCGGCCCGGGCTCGACCACCGGCGACATCGGCGCCGCGATCCAGAGCTATGTCGAAGCCCAGCACATGAGCGTGGTGCGCGACTTCTGCGGCCACGGCCTCGGCCGGCTGTTCCACGACGAGCCCAACATCGTGCATGTCGGGCGCGCCGGGCGAAGGCATCGTGCTCAAGCCGGGCATGTTCTTCACGGTCGAGCCGATGATCAATATCGGCCGCCCGCACGTGAAGGTGCTGTCCGACGGCTGGACCGCGGTGACGCGCGACCGCTCGCTGTCGGCCCAGTTCGAGCACACCGTCGGCGTCACCGACAAAGGCGTCGAGGTGTTCACCTTTTCGCCGGCCGGGCTGCGACAAGCCGCCGCTACCGAGCGCTGACCGCCGCTACCAGCCGCGCAGACGAAGACCTTCCCTCGTCGATTGCGTGCGGCTGAACTACAATCATGCCGGCAAGTGGCAGTGCGGCGTGGGCGCAGTTTTCATGGCGGCAAAGCGTAGCGGCAACGGGCGGAAGACCGGCCTTTCCGAGGCCTCGCCGCATTATCACGGCCACCGCGAACGGCTGCGCGCGCGCTTCCGCGAGGCCGGCGCCGAGGCGGTGAGCGACTACGAGCTGCTCGAACTGGTGCTGTTCCGCGCCATCCCGCAGCGCGACGTCAAGCCGCTGGCCAAGGACCTGATCGCCAAATTCGGCTCCTTCGCCGAGGTGGTGGCGGCGCCGGCGGCGCGGCTCGCCGAGGTCAAGGGCATGGGCGATGCCGCCATCACCGAGCTCAAGATCGTGCATGCGGCGGCGAGCCGGCTGGCGCGCGGCCAGGTGCAGAAGCGGCCGGTGCTGTCGTCCTGGTCGAGCGTGCTCGACTATTGCCGCACCGCCATGGCCTTCGCCGACAAGGAGCAGTTCCGCGTGCTGTTCCTCGACAAGCGCAACCAGCTCATCGCCGACGAATTGCAGCAGGTCGGCACCGTCGATCACACGCCGGTCTATCCGCGCGAGGTGGTCAAGCGCGCGCTCGAACTGTCGGCCACCGCGCTGATCCTGGTGCACAATCATCCGTCCGGCGATCCGACGCCGTCGCGCGCGGACATCCAGATGACGCAGGCGATCATCGAGGTGGCGCAAGCCCGCTCGGCATTTCCGTGCACGACCACATCATCGTCGGCAAGGAAGGGCATGCCAGCTTCAAGGGGCTGCGGTTGATTTAGACTTACTGCCGCACCAGCATGATGGCATCGGCGCTTTCGGGAACGCGGCGCCAGCTATTGGCGTCGACCTCCTCGAAGCGCCACGGATTGCCGCGCGCCGGGACCAGCATCAGTTCGTCGCGATCGATCCGCCACTGCGTCAGATTCAAGCGCGCGATCGGCGGGATCGCAGCCCGGCTTGACCGTCAGCGCCAAGCCGTCCTGCACGGCGGTCGTCGCCAAGCGTGAGCTGCGCATAACGGTGCGCCGCTGCCGCGCATGATCGCCCAGTCGCCGGCGACCTGCTCCGGCGGCTTCGGCGGCGGGCCGGCGGCGGCGGGATTCTGCAGGAACAGCACGCCGACGCCCGGCGTCGGCGCCTCGTAGATGCCGTCCTCCACCTCGCTGAATTCGACCAGCGCCTTGCCCTGGGCGTCGAGCAGGCGCAGCAGATCGTTCTCGGGAAATGTCCAGGCGACGACATCGTTCACCAGCGGAAACAGGTTGGCGCAGTTCTTGTCGAACTCGACCTTGAAGCCGACCCGGCAGTCGGATCGCTTTTGAAGGTGGCCGTGCAGATCTTGTCGCGGTCGGCATTGGAGAATTCCCAGGTGCCGACCAGCGCCTTGGCGGAATCGCCGAGCGTTGCCGGCGTCTGCGCCTGAGCGGCGCCAACGCGACAGATCGCGACAAGGGCGATTGCGATGAGGCGGGTCATATCGGACTTATAGCATCGGCACGCCGCGGCGCGCCATCAGCGTTTCGGCGGATACGGCGTTTCCGGCACCGGCGTCAGCGGCGGCTTGCCCGCCGCCCAGGCCAGGATGTTGTCGACCACGAGCTGGTCCATCGCCGCCCGCGTCACCTCGGTCGAGGAGCCGAGATGCGGGAACAGCACGATGTGGTCCATCTCCATAAGCTCCTTCGGCACCTGCGGTTCCTTGGCGAACACGTCGAGGCCGGCGGAATAGATCGTGCGGTTTTTCAGCGCCTCGATCAGCGCCGGCTCGTCGACCACCGAGCCGCGCGCCATGTTGATGAGGATGCCGTTCGGGCCGAGCGCCTTGAGCACCTCGGCATTGATCATGTTCTGCGTCGCCGGCCCGCCCGGCACGATCACCATCAGCGTGTCGACGTCGCGCGCCATGTCGAGGAGCTTGGGATAATACTTGTAGCTCACGCCGGCTTGCGGATTGCGGCTGTGATAGACCACCGGCACGCCGAAGGCCTCCAGCCGGCGCGCGATCGCCTTGCCGATGCGGCCCATGCCGACCATGCCGACGGTGCGGTTGCGCAGCGTCGCCTTGGTGAGCGGATATTGCTTCTCGCAGCCATTTGCCGGCGCGCAGATAGCGCTCGGCCTGCGGAAATTCGCGCACCGTGCAGAGCAGCAGGCCGAGCGCGGTGTCGGCCACTTCCTCGTTCAGCACTTCCGGCGTGTTGGTGACGATGATGCCGTGCGCGCCCGCCCATTTGGCGTCGATGTGATCGTAGCCGACGCCGAAGCTCGAGATCTGCTCGAGCTTGGGAAAGCGCTGCATGAAAGTGGCGTCGACCTTGTTCGCCGTATAGGCGACCGCGATCGCGCGGATCTTGTCGCCGACCGATTTGATGAAGGCGTCCTGGTCCTTGGCCTCCAGCAGGTAATGCAACGTGACCTTCGGTTCGAGGCCGCCGACGATGACCGGCTTGCGGGCTCCGATCAGCAATACATCCGGCTTTTCGCCAGCCATCTTCGATTCTCCGTTACACCAAGAGCGGTGACCGGCTTTTCGACGAAGCTCTTGAAAGCCGCCAGCAGTTCGGCGCCGAGCGCGCCGTCGACCACGCGATGATCGCAGGACAGCGTGACGGTCATCTGGCTGACGAATTTGACGCCGCCGTCCTCGCTCTCGACCGGTGCGCGGCGCGTGGCGCCGACCGCCAGGATGGTGGCGTGCGGCGGATTGATGATGGCGGAGAACTCGCGCACGCCGTACATGCCGAGATTGGAGATGGCGCTTGACGCCGCCCTGATATTCGTTCGGCTTGAGCTTCTTGGCGCGGGCGCGCTCGGCGAGATCGCGCATTTCGGCCGAGATCGCGGTGAGCGATTTGGCCTCGGCGTTGCGGATCACCGGCGTGATCAGCCCGCCCTCGAGCGCCACCGCCACGCCGATGTCGGAATGCTGGAAGCGCAGGATGCGGTCCTCCGCCCACACCGCATTGGCGGCGGGAATGCGCTGCAGCGCCGCCGCCCAGGCCTTGATGATGAAATCGTTGAGCGAAAGCTTGAACGCCGGCTGGCCGTCCTTGTCACTGGCGCGGCGGCATTGGCCTCCTCGCGCATGGCGATGAGCCGGCCGATCTCGATATCGGCGGTCAGATAGAAATGCGGGATGGTCTGCTTGGCCTCGATCAGCCGCTTGGCGATGGTGCGGCGCATGGAGTCGAGCGGCACTTCCTCGTAGGCGATGCCGTCGTACAACGCCTTGACCTGCGCGGCGCTGGCGCCGGTGGCCAGCGCGGGCGCGGCCGGCGCCGCCTTTTCGACGTCGCTGGCGACGATGCGGCCATGCGGGCCGGAGCCGGTGAGGCGTGACAAGTCGATGCCGCGCTCGCCGGCCAGCCGGCGCGCCAGCGGCGTGGTGAAAGCGCCGCTCGGCAGTTTCGCCGGCCCGAAATTGCGCTCGGGCGTGCGCACTTCGCGGCAGGGATCCATCGGCACGGTGCGCGGCGTGGGAGTGGTCTGTGTTACCTGGATCGGCGCAGCGGCGGCGCGCGGCGGCGCGGCTGGAGCCTTTGCCGGCGCGGCGGCTGGTACCGGACTAGCAGGCGCTCGCCGGCGCCGGCAATCACCGCCACCACGGCGCCGACCTTGGCCACCTCGCCGACCTGAAAGCGAATTTCGCTCAGCGTGCCGGCGCTGGTGGCCGGCACTTCCATCGAGGTCTTGTCGGTCTCGATCTCGAACAGGTTGTCGCCCGGCTTGACGGCGTCGCCGGCCGACTTGAACCATTTCGTGATCTTGCCCTCGGCGACGGTTTCGCCGAGTTGCGGCATCAGAACGTCCACGCGATTCCCCTGAAGTGCTCGGAGCGTCCTACCACGTCACCGACACATATTGCGTCTCGAGAAATTCCTTCATGCCTTCCGACGCGCCTTCGCGGCCGAGGCCGGACTGCTTGGTGCCGCCGAACGGCGCCGCCGGATCGGAGACGAGGCCCCGGTTCAAGCCGATCATGCCGAAGTCGAGCTTCTCGGACACGCGCATGCCGCGGCTCAGGTCCTTGGTGTAGAGATAGGCGACCAGGCCGTATTCGGTGTCGTTGGCGCGCTTGATCGCCTCGTCCTCGGTCTTGAAGGTCTGGATCGAGGCGACCGGCCCGAAGATTTCCTCGTTCAGCATCTTGGAATCGTTGGCGACATTGGTGAGCACGGTGGCCGGATAGAAGAAGCCGGGGCCGTCCGGCGTCTTGCCGCCGATCAGCACCTTGGCGCCCTTCTTCACCGCGTCGTCGACCAGTTCGATCACCTTGTCGCGGCCATCCTTGTTGACCAGCGGCCCGAGATTGATGCCGTCGTCGAGGCCGTTGCCCATCTTCAGCGAGCTCATCTTGGCGGTGAGCTTCTTGGCGAATTCGTCGTGCACCTTCTCGTGCACGTAGAAGCGGTTGGCCGCCGTGCAGGCCTCGCCCATGTTGCGCATTTTCGCGATCATGGCGCCTTCGATGGCGGCGTCGATGTCGGCGTCCTCGAACACCAGGAACGGCGCGTTGCCGCCGAGCTCCATCGACGGCTTGAGGACGTTGTCGGCGGCCTCGTGCAGCAGCTTGCGGCCGACTTCGGTCGAGCCGGTGAAGGAGAGCACGCGCACGCGTGGATCGTGCAGCATGGCGCTCACCACCGGGCCGGAGCGGCGCGACGGCACCACGTTGACCACGCCGGCCGGCACGCCCGCCTCCTCCAGCGCCGGCATCAGCGCCAGCATGGTGAGCGGCGTGTCGGACGCAGGCTTGAGCACCACCGGGCAGCCGGCGGCGAGCGCCGGGCCGATCTTGCGCGTCGCCATCGCGGCCGGGAAATTCCACGGCGTCACCAGCACGGCGATGCCGGCCGGCTTGTGCTGCGCGACGATGCGCGCGCCGGAGGCCGGCGCGCGCGACATCTCGCCGATATTGCGCACGGCTTCCTCGGCGTACCAGCGGAAGAATTCGGCGGCATAGGCGACCTCGCCGCGCGAATCGGACAGCGCCTTGCCGTTCTCCAGCGTGATCAGTTTGGCGAAGCGCTCGGCGTCGCGCATGATCAGTTCGTAGGCCTTGCGCAGAATCTCGGCGCGCTCGCGCGGCTTGCGGCCGGCCCAGCCCTCGAAGGCGGCGTCGGCGGCGTCGATCGCGGCCTTGGCGTCGTCGACCGTGGCGCTGGCGACCGAGGCGATCTTGCGCTCGGTCGCCGGGTCGATCACGTCGAAACGGGCGTTGTCGGACGATTTGCGCCATTTGCCGCCGATCCACAGATCGGTCGGGACATTGGCGAGAAGATTTTCGTACATGACAATTCCTCACTTGCTCCTGCGCATTCTTAGCGCAAGCGAGATCGACCGGGTCCCGCTTCGCGGGGACGACGAAACTAACTCCCAACTCGCCGCACCGTGTCCACGATCGCCGGCGTCGGCAGCACGACGTCTTCCAGAATATCGGCGGCCGGCAGCGGAATATGCGGCGTGGTGATGCGCACCGGCGGTCCGTCGAGATCGTAGAAGGCCTCGTCGGCCACGATCGACACGATCTCGGCGCCCCAGCCGCACAGCCGCGGATTTTCCTCGACCGTGAACAGCCGGTGCGTGCGCGCGACCGAACCGAGAATGGTCTGCGTGTCGAGCGGCACCAGCGAGCGCACATCGATGACTTCGGCGTCGATGCCGTGTTCCGCCTTGAGCTTCTCGGCCGCCTCGAGCGCGCGCGACACCATCAGCGCCAGCGCGATGATGGTGGCAGTCCTTGCCGGGGCGCACGATCTTGGCGGTGCCGAGCGTGTCGACGATCTCGCCGTCCGGCACCTCGCCCTTGGTCGCGTAGAGCGACTTGTGCTCGAGGAAGATCACCGGATCGGGATCGCGCACCGCCGCCGCCAACAGGCCGATGACGTCGAGCGGCGTCGACGGCGCCACCACCTTCAGGCCCGGGATCATCATGCACCAGTTCTCGACGCTCTGGCTGTGCTGCGCGCCGAAGCGCGAGCCGGCGCCATTGCCGGTGCGCACCACCAGCGGGCATTTGACCTGGCCGTTCGACATGTAGCGGCTCTTGGGGAACTCGTTGGCGATGTAGTCGAAGCACACCGCGAAGAAGTCCGAGAACATGATCTCGGCGATCGGCTTCAGGCCGGTCATCGCCGCGCCCATGGCGGCGCCCAGGATCGCCTGCTCGGAGATCGGCGTGTCGCGCACGCGCAACGGACCGAACTGCTCGTACAGACCGACCGTCGCCTTGAACACGCCGCCGGCCTTCGCCACGTCCTCGCCGAGGAACACGACGTCGGGATCGCGCGCCATTTCCTGCGCGATGCCGCGGATGACGGCGTCGCGATAAGTCAGTTCCGCCATGCCCAGCCTCCATCGGCGTAGACGTCGGTGGTGATGATATCGAGCGGCGGGTTCGGCGCGGCCTTGCAGGCCTCGGTGGCGTCGTCGACGACCTTGCGCACTTGTGTGTCGATCTCGGCGATCACCTTTTCGGCGACGCCGAATTGCAGCAGCCGCTCGCGATAGATCTTGATCGGGTCGCGCTGCTTCCAGCGCTCCAGTTCGCCCTCGGGGCGATATTTCGCCGGATCGGCGCGCGAATGGCCGCTGTGCCGATAGGTCATGCATTCGATCAGCGACGGGCCGTTGCCGGCGCGCGCCTTGTCGTAGGCCGCCTGCGCGGTGCGATAGACCACGTCGGCGTCGTTGCCGTCGATCACGATGCGCTCGAGCCCGTAGGAAGCGGCGCGGTCGGCGGCCGGATGCTCGACCGCGGTCACCTCGCTGATCGGCGTGTATTCCATGTAGAGATTGTTCTCGCAGACGAAGATCACCGGCAGCTTCCAGACCGCGGCGAAATTGAGCGCCTCGTGGAAGGCGCCGATATTGGTGGTGCCGTCGCCGAAGAAGCAGACCGAGACGTCCTTGGCGCCCTTGTACTGCGCGCGCCAGGCGGCGCCGCAGGCGATCGGCAGATGCGCGCCGATGATGGCGTAGGAGCCCATCACGCCGTGCTCGACCGAGGTCAGATGCATCGAGCCGCCCTTGCCGCGCATCAGGCCGTTGTCGCGCTGCATCAGCTCGCCCAGCACCTTCTCGACCGGCACGCCGCGCGCCAGCGTATGGGCGTGGCCGCGATAGGTGCAGAAGCTCAAGTCGCCCTTCTGCATGGCGCCGGCAAAGCCGGCCGCCACCGCCTCCTGCCCGAGCGACAGATGGCTGGTGCCCTTGACCAGGTTCTGCAGGAACAGGTCGAAGGCGCGCTGCTCGGCCTCGCGGATCACGACCTGCGTCCGGTACAGCTCCAGGCGCTTGTCCTCGCCGATATCGTCGTTCAAGCCGGAGCCGGCCGGTCCCGGCGCCCGGTCCTTCATTCGTCGCCATAAATGATCCTCGAAGGGGTATTCCGCGTTAAGTCGGCGGAACTTAGCGCCGATGAACGAGACCCCGCAACTCTCCTATTCGAGCGGGCCTTCGACCACGCCCTCGCTGGTGGTGGTCTTGCCCAACTTGCGCTCCCGGTAAAGCAAATAGAGGCCGGAGCAGATGACGATGGCAGCCCCCGCCATGGTCCAGCCGTTCGGCACGTGGTCGAACACCAGATAGCCGAGGATCACTACCCAGATCAGCTGCGTATAGACGAACGGCGAGAGCACCGAGGCCGGCGCGAGGCGGTGGCCGGCGATCAGCAGAAAGTGCCCGGCGCTGCCGAGCACGCCGATGCCCACCAGCATGAGCGCGATCATCCAATTCTGCGGCGTGGTCCAGACGAACGGGATGACCGGCAGCATGCACCAGCGCGCCGATGAAATTCGCATAGAACAGCGAGGTCTGGTTGGAATCGACGCGCGACACGATGCGCGTGATCACCGCATAGAAGCCGTAGCAAATGGTCGCGGCAAGCGAGAACAGAGCGGCCGGATGCATGCCGCCGAAGCCAGGCCGCGTGATCAGCAGCACGCCGCCAAAGCCGACGCAGATCGCCGACCAGCGCCGCCAGCCGATCCATTCGCCCAGCAACGGCCCGGAGGCGATGGCGACGATGAACGGAAAGGTGAAGATGATCGACAGCGACCTCGTCGAGCTGCAGCCAGCGCAACGCCAGGAAATTGCCGCGCGGTCGCAAAGAACAACAGCAGGGAGCGGGTGATCTGCAGCTTCAGCCGCTTGGTGCGCAGCAAGCCTGGGTGCGTCAGCGGATTGGAGACGATCAGCGTCAGCACGAAGGCGCTGGTGTAACGCGCCCATGTGATCTGCATGGCGTCCATCTGGGTATTGAGATATTTCGCCGTGGTGTCGAGGCAGGCGAACAGCGCCACCGCCCCGCACATCAAGGCGATGCCGGTGAGGCGCTGGCGGCGCTGCTGCGCGAAGTCGATCGCCTTGGTCTTGTTGCCGGTCATGAAGGATGAATTGATTTTGCTTGGCTTGCTGGTATAGTCGGATCGCAGGGGAAATAGCAGCCTCCCCTCGAGATGGCAGCCATCCATCCAAGCGCTGGTCACTTCATTTTAGGAGCGACCTATGGATGGCACTGTTCTTGGACTTTATCTCCTAGCGACATTTATCGGTGGGATGACGACCGGCTTGGCCGGTTTCGCCATGGGCCTGGTTGTGTCGGGCATCTGGCTGCACATCCTCACGCCGATGCAGACCGCGGCCCTGATCGTCGGCTACGCCCTGCTGGCGCAGACCTACAGTATCTGGAAGCTCCGGCACGCGCTGAGCTGGCGCAAGGTGATGCCATTCATCATCGGCGGCGCGGTCGGCGTGCCGATCGGCACGATGCTGCTGGCCTATATCAACCCAGCGCATCTGCGAATCGGAGTCGGCGTGCTGCTGGTGCTGTACAGCATCTACAGCCTGGCAAAGCCGGCGCTCAAGCCGGTACAGGGCGGGGTTCCGGCCGACACCGGCATCGGGTTTCTCAATGGATTGCTCGGCGGACTGACCGGCCTTGGCGGCATTGTCGTGACCGTTTGGGTCCAACTGCGCGGCTTGCCGAAGGACGTGCAGCGCGCGATTTTCCAGCCGGTCATCCTCGCGGCGCAGGTGATGACGGCAATATCATTGGCCTTCGCCGGTGCCTACACCGCCGAGACCATCAAGCTTTACCTGTACGGTGTGCCGGCGCTGGCGGCCGGCGTGTGGATCGGGCTCAAACTTTACGGGAAGCTCGACGAAGCCGCTTTCCGCAAGGTTATCCTTGTGCTTTTGCTGGTATCCGGGCTGTCGCTGGTCGTGCCGTTATCGATGTTTCGATGAAAGGACACATTGCTGGCAGTCCGGCGCTGAGATAGATTTCTCCCGTGGGGCCTGCGGCGGTCGCCCCGCTCTCTCAAGGCTTGCGAGCCCAAGCACCGTCTCCTTCGTTCACGGAGGGGACCTATGCTGTCTCCGAGCTATTCGATCTCACCGAAAGATCTCTGGAATGCGATGGCGACGCGCGATGCGCCGCAACTCGTCGATGTGCGGCGGCGCGATGCTTACGATCAATCGCCGCACCTGCTGCCCGGCGCGGTCTGGCGCGATGCCGGCAAGACGCAAGCAATGGTCGGGCGAATTCGATTTGACGCGGCCGATCGTGGTCGCCTGCAAGGCCGGCCATGAAGTGAGCCAGACCGCGGTCGCGCAATTGCGCGCCGACGGCTTCGATGCGCGCGTGCTGGAAGGCGGCTATGAAGCCTGGGCCGAAGCCGGTCTGCCGTTGGTCGCCAAAGCCGAGCTCGATCGCATCGCGCCAAAGCGGCCGAGCCTCTGGGTGACGCGGCGGCGGCCGAAGATCGACCGCATCGCCTGCCCCTGGCTGATCCGCCGCTTCCTCGACGGCCAAGCCCGCATCCTGTTCGTCGATCCGAACGACGTGGTGAATGTCGCGCGCGAGAGCGGCGGCGTGCCGTTCGACATCAAGGACGTCGAATTGAGCCACGACGGCGAACGCTGCAGCTTCGACACCATGCTCAAGCTGTTCGGACTGGAAGGCGAGCCGTCGCTGGCGCGGCTGGCGCTGATCGTGCGCGGCGCCGACACCGCGCGGCCCGATCTCGCGCCGGAAGCGGCCGGACTGCACGCGATTTCGCTCGGCCTGTCGGCGCTGGCCGGCGACGACGATCATGGACTGCTCGAACGCGGTTTCATGGTCTACGATGCCCTGTTCGCCTGGCTGCGCTTTGCCGCCGAGGAACGCCATAACTGGCCGGCGAAAGCGGCATGACATGAGCGACCAATCAACGCACCCGCCTCAGCCGACTTTCGCCGAAGCCTTCAAGGTCTGGCTGAAGATCGGCTGCATCAATTTCGGCGGGCCGGCCGGCCAGATCGCGTTGATGCATCGCATCGTCGTCGACGAGAAAAAATGGGTCGACGAGGCGCGTTTCCTGCACGCGCTCAATTTCTGCATGCTGCTGCCCGGCCCGGAGGCGCAAAAGCTCGCGACCTATCTCGGCTGGCTGCTGCACGGCGTGCGCGGCGGGCTGGCCGCCGGCATCCTGTTCGTGCTGCCGGGCGCCTTCGTGATGCTGGGCTTGAGCCTGCTCTACGCGCTCGGGCGCGGCGTCTCGGTGATCGACGGCGCGCTGTTCGGCATCAAGGCCGCCGTGCTGGTGATCGTGATCGAGGCGCTGATCCGCATCGGCAAGCGCGCGCTCAAGACCGCCTTGCTGCTCGCGCTGGCGGCGGCGGCCTTTGTCGGCATCTTCTTTCTGGCGCTGCCGTTTCCGCTGATCGTGGCGGCGGCGGCGCTCATCGGCTACCTGGTCGCGCGCCAGGCGCCGGGTCAGCTCGGCATCGCGGCCAAGGCCGAAAGCGTTCCGCCGCCGGCCAAGGATCGCTGGCGGCAATTCGCGATCGCCGCGCTGGTCGGATTGCTGGCGTGGTGGGCGCCGATCGCGCTCGCCGCGCTGATCTTCGGTCCGCAGCATGTGCTGGTGAGCATCGGCATGTTCTTCTCCAAGCTCGCGGTGGTGAGTTTCGGCGGCGCCTATGCGCTGCTCGCCTATATGGCGCAGCAGGCGGTGCGAGACCTACGGCTGGATGACCGCGCCGGAAATGGTCGACGGGCTCGGCCTCGCCGAGACCACGCCGGGGCCGCTGATTCTGGTCACGCAATTCGTCGGCTTCCTTGCCGCGTTCCGCGATGCCGCGCCGTTCTCGCCGGTCACCGCCGGCGTGCTTGGCGCGGCCATGACGACGTGGGTGACGTTCGTGCCGTCGATGCTGTGGATATTCGCCGGCGCGCCCTTCGTCGAGCGGCTGCGCGCCAACCGGCAACTGTCCGGCGCGCTCGCCGCCATCACCGCGGCGGTGGTCGGCGTCATCCTCAATCTGTCGGTCTGGTTCGCGCTGCACGTGCTGTTCGGCAAAGTGACCGAAATGCACTTAGGCCCGCTGCGCTGGTACGCGTTCGATCCGCTCGCGCTCGATATCCGCGCGGCCGTGCTGGCGGTCATCGCCGGCGGTGCTGGCGTTCGGGCTGCACCGCAGCCTGATCGAGGTCGTCGTGTCGATGGCGGCGCTCGGCGCAATCGCGCAATACGTCCTTTAGACTAGCGCTCGCGCTTGACCGCGCTCTCGTGCCAGCGGCGCAGCGCAAGATGCGAGAGCGCCGAGAGCACAAAGAAGATCGCGACGCCGGCGGCGGACAACAACAGCAACGCCGCGAACATGCGCGGGATGTTGAGCCGGTAGCCGGATTCGGCGATGCGATAGGCGAAGCCCGAGCCGGCGCCGGCCGAGCCGGCGGCGATCTCGGCCACCACCGCGCCGATCAGCGACAGCCCGCCGGCGATGCGCAAGCCGGCGAGCATCTGCGGCAGCGCCGCCGGCAGTTTCAGATTCCACAGCAGCTGCCAGCGCGACGCCTTGTAGAGCTCGAACAGCGCCAGCAGATTGTGGTCGACCGAGGTGAGGCCGAGCGTGGTGTTGGCGAGCACCGGGAAGAACGCCACGATCCAGGCGCAGGCCAGCACCGCCAGAGGCTGCGGCAGATAGATCAGCAGCAGCGGCGCGATGGCGACGATCGGCGTCACCTGCAGGATGACCGCGTAAGGATAGAGCGAATATTCGACCAGCCGCGACTGGTTGAACAGGATCGCGAGGCCGATGCCGCCGATGGCGGCGAGCAGGAAGCCCTCGAAGGTGGTGATGAGCGTCACCAGCAGCGACTGCCACAGCAGGCCGCCGTCGGCGATCAGCGTCGTGAACACCAGGCCCGGCCCCGGCAGCACATAGGGCGGAATCGCGAAGACGCGCACCACCAGATCCCAGATCAGCACGCCGAGCGCGAGCACCAGGATGGGCAGGCCGATGCGCAGCGCGCGGTCGCTCATGGCGCGCCTCCCATCGCTCTGCCAAGCGCCTCCGACACCAGCCGGCAGTAGCCGGCATAGTCGGCCGAGGTGCGGAAGCGCTCGTCGCGCGGATAGGCTGCGGGAATCGCGATTTCGGCGAACACCCGGCCCGGGCGCGGCGTCATCACCACGATGCGCTGCGACAGATAGACCGATTCGAACACCGAATGGGTGACGAAGATCACCGTGCGGCGCAGCTCCTGCCACAGCGCCAGCAGATCGTTGTTGAGCTTGAAGCGGGTGATCTCGTCGAGCGCGGCGAACGGCTCGTCCATCAGCAGCAATTGCGGCTCGGTCACCAGCGCGCGCGCGATCGAGGTGCGCATCTTCATGCCGCCGGACAATTCGCGCGGGTAGCTTTGCGCGAAATCGGCAAGCCCGACGCGCTCGAGCGCTTGGCGCACGGCGGCGCGCGACTGCGCTTCGTCGACATGCGCTAAGCCTGAGCGGCAGCCGCACATTGGCCGCCACATCGGCCCACGGCATCAGGGTCGGCTCCTGGAACACGAAGCCGATCTTGCCGCCACCATCCGGCCATTCGATCGCGCCGCCGGACGGCGCGCTCAATCCGGCGATGATGCGCAGCGCGGTCGACTTGCCGCAGCCGGACGGCCCGAGCAGCGAGACGAATTCGCCGTCGCGCACGGCGAGACTGAGGCCATCGAGCGCGACCGTGCCGTTCTCGAACGTCTTGCCGACGTTGCGGAGCGAAACGATTGGCGAACCTGCCGGACTCATTGGGGCCGCAACTCGACGCCGACGCCCTTGTTGACGAATTGCAGGGTATAGGCGCGCTTGTAGTCGAGGCCGGCCTTGACCACGCCGGCGCGCACCATCTTGTCGAAGAAGCTCTTCATGTGCGCATCGGTCATGGCGCCGATGCCGAGCTTGATCGAGTCGCCGGAATCGACGATGCCGAATTCCTTCATCTTGGCGATGGAATAAGCTCAGCAGCGCGTCGGTCATTTCCGGGTTCTGCTTCTTGATCAATTCGTTTCCGGGCCGGCTGTCGCCGTAAATATAATGGTACCAGCCGATGGCCGAGGCATCGACAAAGCGCTGCACCAGGTCGGGCCGCTTTTCCACCAGATCGCGGCGGGTTTCGATCAAGGTCGAATAGGCGTTGAAGCCATAATCGGCGAGCAGGAACACTTTCGGCTTGAAGCGCGCTAGCGTTTCGATCGCGTAGGGCTCGGAGGTGACGTAGCCCTGCATCGCGGAATTCTTGTCGGCGAGGAACGGCTGCGCGTTGAAAGTGTAGGGCTTCACTTTCGATTCGGCGAAACCGTAGTCGGCCTTCAGCCACTGGAAATAGCTGGCCATGCCTTCCTTGGAAACGAACAGCGTGAGCTTCTTCAGGTCCGCGAGTTTCTCGACGCCGGGACGGGCGATCAGCACCTGCGGGTCCTTCTGGAAGCTCGCCGCCACCGCCACGGTCGGGATGTCGTGCGCGACCGCGTCGAAGGATTGCAGCGAGTTGGCGCTCATGAAGAAGTCGAGCTTGCCGACCGGCAACAGGATGCGGTTGTTCACGTTCGGCCCGCCCGGCACGATGGTCACGTCGAGGCCGTATTTCTTGTAGGTGCCGTCGGCGAGCGCCTGATAGAAGCCGCCATGCTCGGCCTCCGCCACCCAATTGGTGCCGAAGCGGACCTGGTCGAGCGGTTGCGCCTCGGCCGCCCCCAAGGCCGCGGTAAAGGCCAATAAAATCGCGGCGAATCTCATCATTCGCTCACTTTGTCATTGCCGGCCCCAATCCGGCAAGCCGCGGCGCGAAACCCCTTTGAACCTTTTCCGGCGTGCCCGCGACCCACGATTACGCGGCCGGTGACGGCCGCCCCTATTCGAAACGGATGGAGACCGCCGTGACCAAGTCCAGGACCATCGCCACCGCCCTTGCCGCGCTCACCCTTGCCACCACCTTCACCGCCATCGGCGGCGAAGCCCAGGCCCGCCCGCGCTTCGGCGCCGGCCTCGGCATCGGACTGGCCGCCGGCACGCTGATCGGCGTCGCCGCCGCGACATCCGGCCCCGCCTATGTGGAGCCCGCCTACATGGAGTGCCGCTACGTCGGCCGTTATGACCGCCGGGGCAATCTGCGCACCGTGCAGTTCTGCGACGTCGTCGCCTACTGATCGCATTTTCGAGTTGCGGTCGGCGCCAGCCCCCCGTCCATCCTTGCGCCGATCGATAAGACCCGCCCGGTCAGTCCCCGCCCGGGCGGGTCGTTTTTTGCCGTGTTCGTTTTTGCATCGAGCCAATTCTTATTCGTTCTAATTGAATTTCGCTCAACTGTGGCCGCTGCCGCAATGGTTTGATAATTCCGATCCCAGAGCGAATGTCGGGATCGGCGAGTCTACGGCCAAGCCGGCAGGCTGCCGGCGGTGGACGCGGGCGATCCGCCGGCGCCCCATGCGATCGTTGAGCCGAGAACCCAGATCGGATTGCGTTTCACGCCGCGCGACAATATCGACATCGACCTGATCTGGGGTCACAACATCACCGGCGAGAATGCCCATTGGGGCACGCTCGGCCTCAACCTGCGTTTCTGAGGTCCCGCACCGCCGTACGGTTCGCGCCCCGCGACAATGGCCAGCTTGCACGAACCGCGCAGGTGTTTTCATCTCCGCTTAAGAAAATGTCAGCTCGCGGTGAAACTTGCCGCCGGCTTGTTCTCCTTGACGACTGAGACGCTCGGATCAAGCCAGAATGCCCAAACCGCGGAGCCCAAGACGAGCAAACTGGCCGCCACAATGAATGGTGCCTGCCACGATCCGAACTGAACGAGCACGCCAAAGACCAATGGCGACAGCGCGCCGCCAATGTTCCCAGCCATGTTCATCATCCCGGAGACAGTCCCGGAGTGTTCACCGCCGATATCCATGGGAACCGCCCAGGACGGCCCGATCGTGCATTCCAGAAAGAACATGGCGGCGGTCAAGCAATAGACCGCAGTGTAGGCATCCTCGGTCATCGCGGCGGGCACAATGAAAACCGCGCAGCCCAGCATGCCCGTGATAGCGACCGCCCGCCGTGCGAATTTGATGTTGCCGGTTTTTGCCAGCAGCCAGTCGGTCGCCAGACCGCCGACGGTATCGCCGACGACACCGGCCCAAAGTGGCAGCGACGCAAATATGCCGACCTTGATCAGCGTGAAATGCCGAAATTCCACCAGATAGGACGGCAACCAGCTGAGGAAAATCCACAGGCAGTAAACGTAAGTGAAATAGGCGCACATGATCGCCCACATATTGGGAGATCGCAGCATCGTTCCCCACGGCACGCTGGGTTTCTTGTCGGTTTTGACACTAACTGCATTGCCCTGTGCGTCGGTGCCCCGGATATATTTAAGTTCCTCCGCATTCACCATCGCGTGGTCTTCCGGATGATCGCGATAGGCGAAGTACCACAACACCGACCACACCAGGCCGACCGCGCCGCAGATATAGAAAACCCACCGCCAGCCGAGCGTCGTCATGATCAGCACGACGAGCGGCGGCGCTATAGCCGCGCCGAGACGGCTCGCGCTGTGGGTGATACCTTGCACAAAGCCGCGCTCATGCTTCGGATACCAGAGCTGCATGGCGCGCGTCGCCCCGGGAAACGCGCCGCCTTCGCCGACACCAAAAAGGAAGCGCAGCGCCACGAACGATGTCGCGCCGCTGGCCCATGCTGTCGCCGCCGTCATGATCGACCAATAAGTGACAATGGTCGTGAGAACCTTGCGCGGGCCGAAACGGTCGCTGACCCAGCCGCCGGGAACCTGAAACAGCGCATAGGCCCAGACGAAGGCGCTGAAGATCACGCCCATGGTGATCTTGTCGAAACCGAATTCCTTGCTGATTTCCGGCGCCGCGGTCGAGATGTTCACCCGGTCGAGATAGGTAATGAGGTACATCAGGCTAATCAGCACCAGAATGTACCAGCGCCCCCTGCTACGATGTGTTTGCTGCGGATTCATTCCCCGTTTCCCCTCTATTCAGGCGCCTTGATACCTGTAGTGGGCTGGCTTTTGCCGGCTATGGACCGCTCGGCCCTTGTTGTTGATGCTCATTGTGCGGGTATTCGGCTTAAGTTCAAGCCGTGCTTTGTCATGGCCGGCGTTACCGATTTGTGCCCGCCGCAACGCTCATCGCCAGCACGCGGGCGACGTGGGCGGCCTGCCGCCCGCTGCCGTCGTGGATCTGATGCCGGCACGAGGTGCCGTCGGCCACGATCAAGGTATCGCCGGGCGCCTTGCGCACCGCCGGCAGCAGCGACAACTCGCCCATCTTGAGCGAGACGTCGATGGTGGAGGCGGCGTAGCCGAAGCTGCCCGCCATGCCGCAGCAGCTCGACTCGACGGTCTCGACGCTGAGCTCCGGGATCAGCTTCAGCACGCTCTCGACCGCGCCCATGGCGTCGAAGGCCTTCTGGTGGCAATGGCCGTGCAGCAGCGCCTTCTTACGGAGCGGGCCGAGCGGCAATTTCAAGCGGCCTTCCTGCTGCTCGCGGGCGAGGAATTCCTCCAGCAGCAGCGCCTGCCCGGCCAGCGCGTCGACCGCGTCGCCCTTGAGCAGCGCCGGCACCTCGTCGCGGAAACTGAACAGGCAGCTCGGCTCGAGCCCGATCACCGGCACGCCGCGCATGACATAGGGCGAAAGCGCGGCCACCGTGCGCTCCATCTCGCGCTTGGCCTGCTCGACCTGCCCGACCGCGAGAAAGGTGCGGCCGCAGCAGAGCGGACGCTCGTCGCCATCGGTCGGCCACACCGCATGCACGCGATAGCCGCCGGCGACCAGCACGCTCAGCGCCGCATCGAGATTTTCGCGCTCGAAATAGCGGTTGAAGGTGTCGGCGAACAGCACGACCTCGCGCATCGGCTCAGCCGAAGTCGCGGCATCGTAGGCCCAATCGGAACGGTCGTGGAACGTGTCGCGCCGCCATTTCGGCAGGCTGCGCCGCGCCGAAAAACCGCCAACGATCTCGGACAGCGTCCGCAGCACGCGGCTGCCGTTGCGCATATTCATGAGCCACGGCCATTTCGCCGCATAGGGCGCGTAGCGCGGCAGCCAGCCGACCAGCCGGTCGTGCAGCGACGGGCCGTGCTTGGCGGCGCGCGCGGCCAGCACCTCGATTTTCATGCGCGCCATGTCGACGCCGGTCGGGCATTCGCGCCGGCAGGCCTTGCAGGAGACGCACAGCTTGAGCGTCTCGGCCATCTCGTCGGAGGCGAGCGCGTCCGGCCCGAGCTGGCCGGTGACCGCGAGCCGCAAGGTATTGGCGCGCCCGCGCGTGACGTCGCGCTCGTCGCGGGTGACGCGATAGCTCGGGCACATGGCGCCGCCCGCCAATTTGCGGCAGGCGCCGTTGTTGTTGCACATCTCGACCGCGCCCTGGAAACCGCCGCGCGAGCCCGGATAGGCCGACCAGTCGAGATGAGTGCTAACCGGCTTGCCGTGATAGCCGGGCGCGTAGCGGAACAAGCTGCGATCGTCGAATTTCGGCGGCCGCACGATCTTGCCGGGATTGTACAGGCCGTTCGGATCAAAGCGGTCCTTCACCTCCTCGAACGCGCGCGCCAGCTGCGAACCGAACATCGGCTCGTTGAATTCCGAACGCACCAGCCCGTCGCCGTGCTCGCCGGAATGCGAGCCCTTGTATTCGCGCACCATGGCGAACGCCTCCTCGGCGATCTCGCGCATGGCATGCACGTCCTTCTCCAGCCGCAGATTGAGCACCGGACGCACATGCAGGCAGCCGGAGCCAGCATGCGCGTACCAGGTGCCGCGCGTGCCGTGCTTCTCGAAGATCGCCGTGAGGCGGCTGGTGTAGTCGGCGAGATGCTCGAGCGGCACCGCGCAATCCTCGACGAAGGAAACCGGTTTGCCCTCCCCCTTCATCGACATCATGATGTTGAGGCCGGAGGTGCGCACGTCGGTGATCGCCGCTTGCAGATCGGCGTTGAGCACCTCGATCATGCCGCCCCATTTGTCGCCGCTGTTGTCGAAAGCAAAGCCGAGATCGCCGATCATGTCCTTGAGCCGCCGCAGCCGGCGCAGGTTCTCCTCGTGATTATCCTCGCCGAACTCGACCAGCAGGATGGCCTCGGGCGTCCCGCGCACGAATTTGTCGAGCGCGGGCTTAAAGATCGGGATCTCGCGCGCCAGCTCGATCATGGTGGCGTCGATCAACTCCACCGCGATCGGCATCAGATGCACGATGTGCCGGGTGGTCTCCATCGCTTCGCGGAAGCTGCCGAAATGGCAAGCGCCGACCGCGCGGCGGCCGAGCAGCGGTGACAATTTTAGTTCGATGCGCGTGGAAAAGCCGAGCGTGCCTTCCGAGCCGACCAGCACGTGGGCGAGATTGATGTCGTTCTTGCCGGGCACCAGCGCGTCGAGATTGTAGCCGCCGACGCGGCGCTGCACCTTGGGGAAGCGCGCGGCGATCTCGCCGGCTTCGCGCGCGCCGATCGCCAGCAGATCCTTGGCGAGCGGCCGCAGCGGCGCCGGCACGTCGGCGAGATTGCCGCCGATGCGGCCGAAATGCGCGAGCGTGCCGTCCGCCAGCACGGCCTCGATCGCCAGCACATTGTCGCGCATGGTGCCGTAGCGCATCGAGCGCCCGCCGCAGGAATTATTGCCGGCCATGCCGCCGATGGTGGCGCGCGAGGAGGTGGAAATATCGACCGGGAACCACAGCCCGTGCGGCTTGAGCTGCCGGTTGAGATCGTCGAGCACGATGCCGGGCTCGACCGTGCAGCGCGCGCGCTTGAGGTCGAGATCGAGGATGCGGGTGAGATATTTGGAGCAGTCCACCACCAGCGCTTCGCCGACCGTCTGCCCGGCCTGCGAGGTTCCGCCGCCGCGCGCCAGCACGCTGACGCCCTCGGCGCGGGCAATCCCGATCGCCCGTTCGGCTTCTTCGATCGTGCGCGGGGCGACCACGCCGACCGGCATGATCTGGTAATGCGAGGCGTCGGTGGCATAACGGCCGCGGCTGAAGCGGTCGAATTGCACCTCCCCGCTCAACTCGGCCTTCAGCCGCCGTTCCAGGCCGGGCATTACGACCGCCACGGCTTTTTTCCTTGTTGGGCTTCGTTCAGCCTATGCATAGAGGGCTTGTTTGCTGTGCGGAAAACCGCTTGACCGCAATGTTACATTCATAGTTCAACGCCACAAGCGCCGCTCCCTGGCTGGGGCGGGCCGTGGTTAAGCCACGATAATCCATGAAATGCGGCGGTTTAGGAGCGAATGCCAATGGCTAAGAATTCCTCGCGTGCGGTCGGACGTCATTTTCTTCACATTCCGGGGCCGACCCCGCTTCCCGACCGCGTCTTGCGGGCGATGGATACCCCCATCATCGACCACCGCGGGCCGGAGTTCGCCAGGCTGACCAAGAAGTGCCTCGAGGGCATCAAGACCATCTTCAAGACCACCAACCCGGTGATCATCTACACCGCCACCGGCACCGGCGCCTGGGAAGCCGCGCTGGTCAACACGCTGTCGCCCGGCGACAAGGTGCTGATGGTCGAGACCGGCCAGTTCGCCACGCTGTGGAAGAAGATGGCCGAGAAGATCGGCCTGAGGCCTGAGTTCATCGCCACCGACTGGCGCCAGGGCGCCGACCCGAAGGCGATCGAAGCCAGGCTGCGCGAGGACAAGAACAAAGAGATCAAGGCGGTCTGCATCCTGCACAATGAAACCTCGACCGGCGCGCTGACCCCGGTCGCCGAGATCCGCAAGGCGATCGACGCCGCCAGCCATCCGGCGCTGTTCTTCGTCGACACCATCTCCTCGCTCGCCTCCACCGACTACCGGCACGACGAATGGGGCGTCGACGTCTCCGTCGGCGGCGCGCAGAAGGGCCTGATGCTGCCGCCCGGCATGTCGTTCAACGCGGTGAGCGACAAGGCGCTGGCGGCGAACAAGACCGCCAAGCTGCCGAAGTCGTTCTTTGCCTGGGACGAGATGCTGGCCATGAACAAGGTCGGCTTCTTCCCCTACACGCCGGCGACCCAGATGCTGCAAGGCCTCGTAGTCGGCATCGAGATGCTGCACGAGGAAGGCCTCGACAACGTGTTCGCCCGTCACGACCGGCTGGCGGAAGCCACCCGCCGCGCGGTCAAGGCCTGGGGACTGGAAAATCTCAACAAGAACGCCAGTCAATATTCGCCGACCATCACCGCGGTCATGGTGCCGGAAGGGCATGATGCCGACAAGTTCCGTGCGCTGGCGCTCGACAACTTCAACATTTCCTATGGGGCGAGCTTCGGCGCCTATGCCGGCAAGTATTTCCGCATCGGCCATCTCGGCGACGTCAACGACACCATGTTGATGGGTGCGTTGGCCGCCACCGAGATGGCGCTCTCGCTCGCCAATATTCCGCACAAGAAGGGCGGCGTGCAGGCGGCGATGGATTATCTGATCTCGGCGCACGGCAGCGCCGCCAAGCAGGCGGCGGAGTAGTTGAGGCTGTCATGCCCCGCGAAAGCGGGGCATCCAGTACTTACTGCCCCAACATTTTCAAATTGCGAGACCAGGGCTACTGGATCGCCCGCCTGCGAGGGCGATGACATCTGAACTACGCCGCGTTCGTCTCGTTCGCCAAAACGCGGGCAACGAAATTAGATATCGCCTTCAGCGTCGCCTCCGGCGCGTCGCGCTGCGGCGAATGCCTGGCCTTCGGCAGCAGCGCCACCTCGACCGGGCAATAGCACTCCTGTTGCGCGATCTCGATCTGCTTGACCGTGCCGTATTGATCGTCCTCGCCCTGCACGATCAGCAGCGGCACGCGGATATAGGCGAGAAACTCGGTGATGTCCCATTTGCGGAATTCGGGATCGAGCCAGGCGCCGCTCCAGCCCTTGAAGGCGTTGTCGACGTCGGCATGCCAGCGCGCGAGCCGCTGCCGCAGGTCGCCGGTCTCGTAAGCCTTGCGCGCCTCGACGATGGAGGCGATGCCGGCATCCTCGGTGAAGAAATGCGGCGCGATCAATACCAGACCGCTGACGCGGTGATCCTGATGGCTGCCGGCATAGATCGCGGCGATGGAGGCGCCGTCGCTGTGGCCGATCAACAGCCCGCGCTGAAAGCCGATCGCGTCGAGCAGGCGCGGCAGCACGTCACGCGCCTCATCGTGCATGTAGCTTAAGGGTCGCGGCAGCGGGACCGGGCTCGATTGGCCGTAGCCGGCGCGCGAATAGACCAACACGCCGGCGCCGGTCGCCGCTTGCAGTTGGTCGGGGAAATCGGCCCACAGCCCGACGCAGCCGAGGCCTTCGTGCAGCAGCACCAGCGTCGGCGCCGCGTCGGGGCGAGGCCCGATCATGCGGTATTCCAGGCGCTGGGAGCCGAGGGCGAGGAAGCCGGAGTCCGAGAGTGCCATTATCGCGTGCCGGGCTCCTCCGCCCTCAACTTGAAGCGCTGGATCTTGCCGGTGGCGGTCTTCGGCAGCTCGGCACGGAATTCGATCCAGCGCGGATATTTATAGGGCGCCAGCTTCTGCTTGACGTGCTCCTGCAGCGCGCGAACCAGTCCTCGCTCGCCTTGTCCGGCAATTTGAGCACGACATAAGCTTTCGGCTTGATCAGCCGCTGCTCGTCGAACCAGCCGATCACGGCGGCTTCCAGCACCTCCGGATGCGAGGACAGCGCGGCCTCCACCTCGAACGGCGAGACATAAATGCCCGACACTTTCAGCATGTCGTCCTGGCGGCCGCAGCAGATGTAATAGCCGTCGGCATCCTCGAGATATTTGTCGCCCGAGCGCGTCCATTCGCCCTGGAAGGTCGAGCGCGACTTCTCGCGGTTGTTCCAGTACATGATCGCGCTGGTCGGCCCGCGCACATAGAGTTCGCCCATCTCGCCTTGCTTGACCGGATGGCCGTCCTCGCCGATGAGCTTGAGCTCGTAGCCGGGCACCGCCCTGCCGGTGGTGCCGTATTTCATGCCGAGCGGACCGTTCGACAGATAGATGTGCAGCATCTCGGTCGAGCCGAGACCGTCGAAGATTTCCACGCCGTATTTCTCTTTCCAGCGCCGCGCGACGTCGGCGGGCAACGCTTCGCCAGCCGAAACGCAGCAGCGCAGCTTGACCTCCGCGCGCTTGGGTGCCGCCGGGCTCGCCAGGAAGGCGGCGTAGAAGGTCGGCACCCCGAAGAACACGGTGATCGGATGTTGGCGCAGAATCGCGGCGACCCCATCCGGCGTCGGCCGCTCGGGATTGAGCACGACGGTGGCGCCGGCCGACAGCGGGAAGGTCATGGCGTTGCCGAGGCCGTAGGCGAAGAACAGCTTCGCCACCGAATGGACCACGTCGCCTTCCTTCAGGCCGACGATGGGCGCGGCATAAAGATCGTCGGTGATCTTGAGACTCGCGTGCACATGCACCGCGCCCTTCGGCTTGCCGGTGGAGCCCGAGGTGTAGAGCCAGAACGCCATGTCGTCGCTAGTTGTCGGCGCGGTGTAAGGCTCCGGCTCGTCGGCACCGATGACATCCTCGAACAGCCGGTAGCCGTGCGGATTGTCGCCGGAGACGATGACGTGCTCGAGGTCCGGGCATTGCTTGATCAGCTTCTCGAACTTCGGAAACAACGCCTCCGACACCACCAGGCATTTCGCCCGGCTGTCGGCGAGCATGAAGCGGTAGTCATCCTCGGTGAGCAGCGTGTTGACCGGCACGGCGACGACGCCGGCCTTCAGGCAGCCGAGAAACGCGATCGGCCAGTCGACGGTGTCGAGCAGCGCCAGCAGCACGCGCTCTTCGCGCCGGATGCCCAATCCGCGCAGCGCGGCGCCGAAGCGCGCGACCCGGTCGGCGAGCTGGCGATAGGTGAGCGTGTGCTTGCCGTCGATATAGGCCGGCTTGTCGGCGCGGCCGGCAGCGAGATTGCGTTGCAGCACGTCGGCGGCGAAGTTGTAATCGCGTGGGATCGAGCCCACCGGCTCGGCTGCGCCGGCTTCCGCCGCGCGGGCTTGCGCATCAGCCATGTTTTTCCCCCCGGGATGCCCGTATCATGCGGCGCGAACGAACCGCCGTCATGTCGGGCCTTTTTACTAATGTCATGATACGCCGGCGGCCGGCCATGACAAAAGTCAATACTCAAACCCACGGGAGTTCAAGCGCATGCTGTTTAGCCGGGACCGCATTCTGACCACCCATGTCGGCAGCCTGCCGCGCAACGAGAAACTGTCCGACCTGCTGGTGCGCCAGGAGGCGGGCGAAAAGCTCGATCTCAAGGAGCTGGCCGCTGAAATGGACCGCGCGGTGCGCCATGTGGTGGAAAAGCAGGCCTCGGCCGGCATCGACATCGGCAACGACGGCGAGCAGCAGCGGGTCGGCTTCCAGACCTATGTGCCGCAGCGCATGAGCGGCTTCGGCGGCGTGTCGAAGCGCCGGCGCGGGCGCGAATTCGAGGAATTTCCCGAACTGGTGGCGAGCCTGGTGCGCCGTTTCCCGCATGTCAGCAAGCAGCAGAACGCGCCGGAATGCCAGGCTGAATTGAAATATCTCGACATCAAGCCGATCGAAAGCGAGATCGCGCGCTTCAAGAAGATTGCCGAGGGCAAATTCGCCGAGCAGTTCATGACCGCGCCCTCGCCCGGCATCATTTCGTCGACCATGCTCAATGCTTATTACGACTCGCACGATGCTTATCTGGCGGCGCTCGCGCGCGAAATGAAGAACGAGTACCAGGCGATTCACAAGGCCGGGCTGATCCTGCAGATCGACGCGCCCGATCTCGCCATGGACCGCACCATGCTGTACCGCGATTTGTCGGACGCCGAGTTCGTCAAGGCGGTGGAGCGCCATGTGGCGGCGATCAATGCCGGCATCGCCGGCATTCCGCGCGAGCGCGTGCGGCTGCACATTTGTTACGGCAATTGGGAAGGTCCGCACATCCACGACGTGCCGCTGGCGACCATCCTGCCGGCGCTTTACCAGGCACGCGTCGGCGCGTTGTCGATCGAGTTCTCCAATCCGCGCCACGCGCACGAATACGACGCGTTCAAGAAGCACCCGCTGCCGAAGGACATGCTGCTGATCCCGGGCGTGGTGGAGACCACCAGCAATTTCGTCGAGCATCCGGAAGTGGTGGCGCGCCGCATCGAGGAAGCGGTGCGCGCGGTCGGCGAGCGCGAGCGGGTGATCGCCGGAACGGACTGCGGCTTCGGCACATTCACGAATCGAGAGTGGGTGATCGAGCCGGCGGTGTGGCTCAAGCTGCGCGCGATCCGCGAAGGCGCCGACATCGCCTCGGCAAGGCTGTGGGGCCGCAAGGTCGCCTAGCGTTCTGTCGTCCCCGCGAAGGCGGGGACCCATACGCCGTAACCTCTCGATAGATCGGTGGTTATGGGTCCCGGCTCGCGCTCGCTAGCGCTCGCTTGGCCGGGACGACAAGTGAAAAGCCAACGCTTCGCTGTCCCTATTCTTTAAGGCGCGGGACACGCCTGTTTCCCTTTTTCCGTCCCTCGAATGAGGGAATGGAGCGCCGGGAGGCGCCAGAGGGCTGGCGAGGCCCCCTTTCGGCGGGTTTGGCAAAACCTGCCGCACGCCCACGGCTGAGTTCGGTTACCCGGGTCAACCGCTTCGGGGGCGCGCGCCCCCATTGACGGAGGGGGCTGCGCCTCCCGGCGCTCCACTTACGACGCCGTTGTCGGGCGTCGCATCCGGTCCCACTTGCATGACGTCTCATGAAGCGCCCTCGGCGGACCGGACGCCACGGAATATAATCCTAATATGAGCTATGTCAATGAGCATATCGCCCGCCTATGCGGGGATATGTCCCGCCGTCAAAAACCGGTTATACCCCGGCCACGAGAAGGGCCGACAGCACTGCCGGCATTGCTTATAATGCCGCCAACCGTCGCCGGTCCGCCGGCCAGCCAATTCGAATAACGGAGAGAACCCATGGACGAGAGAACGCGCCATCCGGCAAAGATCACCGCCGAAGACATCAACCCGCGTTACAACTGGGGCCGCCACCTTCCGGTGCTCGGCACCATGGGCGTCGACTTCGAGGAGCGCGTCGATTACCGGCGCATGCACCGCTACCGGCTCGGCCGGGCGCAAGCCGCGCTCGAGGCCTCCGATCTCGGCGCGCTGCTGCTGTTCGACGACAACAACATCCGTTACGTCACCTCGACCAAGATCGGCGAATGGGCGCGCGACAAGCTGTCGCGCTGGGCGCTGCTGACCCGCGGCGGCGATCCGATCCTGTGGGACTTCGGCTCGGCCGCCGTGCATCACCGGCTCTACTCGCCCTGGCTCAAGCCGGAAAACTGCAAGGCCGGCCTGGTCGGCTTGCGCGGCACCGTCGATCCTGCGTTCGGCCTGATGAAGCGCCACGCCGAGGAGATGGCTTCGATCCTGAAAGCCGCCGGCGTCGCCAAGATGCCGATCGGCGTCGACATCATCGAGCCGCCGATGATGTTCGAACTCGAGAAGGCCGGACTGAAGATCAAGGATGGCCAGCAGGTCATGCTGAGCGCGCGCGAGGTCAAGTCGGCCGACGAGATCGCGCTGCTCAACCGCGCCGCCGCCATGGTGGACGGCGCCTACGACCTGGTCAACGAAATCCTGCGTCCGGGCGTGCGCGAGAACGACATCGTCGCCGAGGTCAACAAGTTCCTCTACACGCACGGCTCCGACGACGTGGAGGCGGTGAACGCCATTTCCGGCGAGCGCTGCAGTCCGCACCCGCATAACTTCACCGACCGCATGATCCGGCCCGGCGATCAGGCGTTCTTCGACATCCTGCAAAGCTTCATGGGCTATCGCACCTGCTACTACCGCACCTTCAATGTCGGCCGCGCCACGCCGGCGCAGCACGACGCCTACAAGAAGGCGCGCGAGTGGCTCGACAACGCCATCGCCCGCATCAAGCCCGGCGCCAGCACCGCGCATATCTGCGAAGTGTTTCCGGAGGCGAGCGAGTTCGGCTTCCCCGACGAAATGACGGCCTTCGGCCTACAGTTCGCGCACGGCCTCGGCCTGAACCTGCACGAACGGCCGATCATCTCGCGCGTGGTGTCGATGGACCACCCGACCGAGATCAAGGAAGGCATGGTGTTCGCGATCGAGACCTATTGCCCGGCCACCGACGGTTTCTCCGCCGCGCGCATCGAGGAAGAGGTCGTGGTCACCGACAAAGGCTGCCGCCTGATCTCGCTGTTCCCGGCCGAGGAACTGCCGATCGCGCATCGGTATTAAGCCAAGAACAATCAAACGATGGGCCTCGCGAAAGCGGGGCCCATTTTTTGTTCGAGGACTTCTGATGACTCTTGAGAACAGTTGACGCGCGAGACGCGGCGCAAGCCCGGCTGCCGACCGATGCCGGGCAAGCGCTGTGGCGCGGATTTCGCGGCCGCTGCCCGGCCTGCGGCGAGGGCCGCATGTTCCGCGCCTTCCTGAAGGTCGCCGACCAATGCCCGCGCTGCGGCGAGGAATTGCACCACCACCGCGCCGACGACTTCCCCGCCTATCTGGTGATCGTCATCGTCGGCCACATCCTGGTGCCGATCATCCTGGTGGTGGAGACCGAAATCGCTCCAGCAATCTGGGTGAGCATGACGCTGTGGCCGTCGCTCGCGCTGGTGATGACGCTCGGCCTGCTGCAGCCGATCAAGGGCGCCGTGGTCGCCATCCAATGGTATGGCGGCATGCACGGCTTCGAAGGACGCCAAGAAGGCGCGGGCGCTCGCCGCCACCGCCGCGGTTACGGATTAGAAGTCCGCGCCCGATTCAGCTTTTCCCCGCCAACCCGCCCTGCGCCAGCATCGCCGCCGGCAGCGCCACGCTCATGGAATCCACCATCGAGGTCGGCATCAGGATGGTGGCGCCGCGCTCCTTGGTGACCTCATAGATGATGTTCATGGCGCGCAAATGGAGTGCTGCCGGCTCGCCGGCATAGGTCTTGGCCGCCTCGACGAATTTCGCCGCGATCGCGGCCTCGGCGCGAGCCTAAGATCACGCGCGCTTCCTTTTCGCGCTCGGCCTGCGCCTGGCGCGACATGGCGTCCTGCAGCGCCACCGGAATGGCGACGTCGCGGATCTCCACGGAATTGATCGAGATGCCCCAATCGGCGGTCTTGCCGGCGATCTCGGTGCGCAGCACCTCGTCCGCCGCCTTGCGTTCGGCCAGCAGCGCCGACAGCAGCGAGGAGCCGATCATTTCGCGCAGCGACGTCTGCGCCACCCGGTCGATGGCCTGGCGGTAGTCGGTGATGTTGAGCGCGGCGCGCTGGGCGTCGTGCACGTGCCAGAACACGATGGCATCGACATTGACCGGCACGGTGTCGCGGGTGAGCGCCTGTTCGGCATTGAAGGCCGTGGTCTGGATGCGCTCGTCGATCACCGCGGTGATGCTGTCGATGACCGGAACGATCATGAACAGCCCCGGCCCTTTCACGCTCGACAATTTGCCGGCGCGCAGGATCACGAAGCGCTCCCAGTTGTTCGCCATCTTGAGCGAGAACAGCGTGAGCACGGCGAGAATGCCGAAGCCGATGCCGGGCAGCTGCAATTGGGCGGCGAATAAAAGCATGCCGACGACGCCGAGAACGATGGTGACGAGCAAGGTGATGGGATTCATAGCGGTAACTCCGTGTTGCAACGACGACGGAGCGGAGCCGCCACGCGGCGGCCAGGGCAGCGTCGCCCGGAACGTCAATTCCTGGCGGTCATCGCGCGCAACGCCAGCAGGCGCCGCTCCAGCTCGCGCTTGAGCTGGTAGTTCGGACGGCCGAAGGACTTGTCGCGGTCGACATTGAACTCGCGCTGCTCCCGCCGCAAGCGGGCGACGCCCTTGCGATCGAGCTTGGCGAGCGCGGCCTTGTAGGCGTCGTCGATCTGGCGGTCGAGCCGGGAGAGGTCCGGATCCGAGCAGATCGCCTTCTCCACCGCGCGCTTGGCGGTGGCGCAATCGAAGGTCGGCAGCAGGCGCTCGGAGATTTTGTCGCGCCGGTCGCGCTCCTGGCGGGCGGACGCCAGCAATTCGGCGGCGGAGTCCATGCGCGGATCGATGCGCAGCGCCTGTTCGAAATCGCCGATGGCGCGCTCGAGGTCGCCCTTCGCGCGGAAGGCGACGCCGCGATTGTGGTAGGCCAGGGTGAAACCCGGATTGAGCTTGAGGGCGCGGTCGTAGTCGGCGATGGCGCGGTCATAGTCGCCTTTTTGGTTGTAGGAGTCGCCGCGATTGGTGAGGAAGTTCGCCTGCGGCGCCAGGCGGATCGCCTCGTTGTAGTCGGCGATGGCGCGGTCATAGTCGCCGTTATCCGCGTAGGACAGCCCGCGATTGTCGAAATATTCCGGATACAACGGATCGAGCTTGATCGCCTCGCTCTCATCCTCGATGGCGCGATCGATGCGGCCGAGCTTCTTGTAGGCGGCGCCGCGATTGGTAAAGGCGCGCGAGCGCTTGGGATTGAGCTTGATCGCCTCGTCGTAATCCTTGATCGCGCTCCGTAAACTCTTTCTTGAAGTAATGGGCGACGCCGCGATCCATGAAGGCCTGCGCGAATTTCGGGTCGAGCCGCACCGCTTCGTCGTAGTCCGCGATGGCGCGGTCGAACTGGCGATTGTTGTTGAACACGTTGCCGCGGTTATCGAACGCCTTGGCGTCGTTGGGATCGAGCCGCACCGCCTCGTTGGCGTCGGCGAGCGCGCGGTCGAGCCGGCCGGCGCTGCGATGGGCGTTGGAGCGCTCGCGGAAGGCGCGGGCGTTTTTCGGATCGAGCGCGATGGCGCGATCGAGATCGGCGAACGCCAGCGACATCTTGTTCATGTACCAATAGGCGGCCCCGCGGTTGACCAGGGCCACGGCGAGGTCCTGGGCTGCAGTCCTTGGTGGCCGCGACCAAGGCGGTGCAGGCCGCGATGCGCTGTTCGGGCGAAAACGCGCTTTCGTCGTCGGCGGCGCAAATATCGGCATTGACGCTTGCTTGCGCCCGGGCCGGCGGCGCGGCGACGGCGGCAAACAGGCAGACCACGGAAAACAGCGGCATCAATCGGCGCATGGGAGCCCCCGCGGTAGATACGGTCAAAGGCGGCGGAAATTCGCCGCTGTGCTTTGTCGCAACCGGGCCGGAAAAGGTTCAGCCCCCCATATGCTACCCCGTGATTAGCGGCTCGCAAGCCGCCTCACTCCAAGAACTCAATGCCATATTTCGCGGCGATGGCGCGGAAATCGGCGGCCGGGCCGCCCTTGGCGGCCGCGGCCAGCGCGCCGGTCACTTCCTCGATAAACGCATCGAAAATGCCGCCGGGCGACGAGATGATCAGCTCGCGGCCGGTTTCCGGGCCAACGCTCTTGACGCTGTGCGGCGTGCCGCGCGGCGCGAACAGCATCTCGCCGGGGCCGAGCTTGAGCTTGGCGTCGCCGAGCTGGCATTCGTAATGACCCTCGCAAATGATGTGGGTCTCGTCGTAGGTCGGATGGCGGTGCAGCCCGGCGGCCGCGTCCGGCGGCTCGATCGCCTCGCACAAGGTGTAAGCGCCGCCGGTGTCGGCCGCGCTGGTCTTGAAGGTCAGCGTGATGCGCCCGAGCTGGTAGGTCTTGCCGTCAGCGGGCCGAAAGTGTCTCGCCTGCGCCGCCATGGTCATCCCCGTGGACTGCGGAACGTGATTACGCCGACGCCTTCTCCCGCAAATGCGGGAAGCGCTCGGAGAGCAGCGAGCCGGGATAATAGGTCGGCTGGAACGCCGGGTGGGCGCGGATATTGTCGAACCAGGTGACGATGCGCGGCAGATCCTGCCAACCGGGAAGCCTAAGATCGTCCATGCGCACCAGCGCCGGCATCACCGCCACGTCGGCGAGCGTGATGTTCTTGCCCAGCAGCCACGGCCCGCCGCTCTTCTCGATCTCAGCGTCCATGCGTTCATAGGTGCGGCGCAGGCGGGCAAGCGCGGCATCCATTTCAGCCTTCGGAAAGCCGGTCTGCCCCATCGCCAGCATGAACTCGCGGCGCAAGGGCTTGCTCTCCGCCATCGCCACGAAGGCCACGCGGCTCATCTTCTGGAAGCTCGGCAGGAAGGCGAGGTTGAAGGTGGGCACGCGCACCGCCGCCGCCGGCATCTCGTCGATGAAATGCATCAGCGCGCGCATGCGGGCGCGCTCGACCGCGGATTCCGGCGTGAAGCTCACCTCCGGCGCAACCTCGTCGAGATATTCGGTGATGACGGTGGAGTCGATCACGATGGCGCCGTCGTGGTCGAGTGTGGGCACCACCCCATTCGGATTGAGCTTGAGGTAGTCGGGCTTGAGCTGGTCGCCTTCGAGCAGATTCAGCCTCACTTCGTCGAACGGAATCTTCTTTCCGTTGAACACAAAGCGAACGCGCTGGCTGCAGGTCGATTGCGGCGCGTTGTAGAGCTTGAAGGCCATGCACGTTTCCTGGTTTTCACCGTTTCTCACGGGAATAGTGCGTTATTTGGGCGGAACAAATCCACCGGTAAATTTATGGGCATTTTACTTGTGATCTACGCGCGCAACAGGTTGAGTGGACCTCGTGCGCAGCCGCCGTTTTCCTCCCTTTAGGCTTAGATGGCGGCGTGAATCCTCCACCTTATGCACACAGGGCCCCGCAAGGGGCCCTTTTTTTATGCGCGGCAAATCTGGTTGTCGTCCCGGGCGAGCGAAGCGAGACCCGGGACCCATAGCCACCGGGTTATCGTTGGGCTGCGGAGTATGGGTCCCCGCTTTCGCGGGGACGACAGAATAGAAATTACTCCAACCCGGTCGACACATTCTTGTTTTCCGGCGTGAGTTTCATGCCGGCGGCGAGCGCCATGGTCTCGGCCAGCGCGGCGAAATCCTTGTTGATGTATTCCTCCGGATTGGGCTGCAGCATGGCGGCGCCGAAATGGGTTTGCAGCACCTCGCGCGTCGCCGCGGTGACCGGCATCGGCACGTCCCATTCGCGGCCGAGCTCGAGCCCGAGGTCGAGGTCCTTGCGCAGCAGCTCCGGCGTGAAGGTGGTGGTCCAGTCGAGATTGACCAGCGCCGGCGTCTTATAGCGGGTGAACATCGAGCCCATCACGCCGTTGTTCATGAAGGCGAGGAAGGCGTGGCGCGGCACGCCCATCTTGTTGGCGAGCAGCGTGATCTCGATCAGGTTCTCGATCACCACGCCGAGCATGACGTTGTGCGCGATTTTGCAGATGCGCGCGAGCTCGCCGTCGCCGACGTAAGACACGCCCTGCGGCGCGAACACCTCGATCAGCGGCATGGCGATCTTGGCGTCGGCCTCCGGCCCGGACACCACCGACGACAGCTTGCCGGCCTTGATCACCTTGGCATTGCCGGACACCGGCGCGGCCAGGAAGCTCACGCCGCGCTCGCTCAGACGCTTGCGGATGGCGGCGGATTCCTCGACCGAAATCGACGAGCAGTCGACCAGCATTTTCGGCTTGTTGGCGCCGCTGAGCAGGCCGTCCTTGCCGAACACGACTTGCTCCACGTCCTTGCCGGTGGAGACGATGGCAAACACCACATCGCAACCGGCCAGATCGACCGGCTTGTCGACGATCTTGGCGCCCTTGGCGGCCAGCGGCTCGGCCTTGGCGCGGGTGCGGTTCCAGATCGTCACGTCGTGGCCGGCCTTAAGCAGGCGTTCCGCCATGGGCGTGCCCATGCGGCCGACCCCGATCCAGCCGATCTTTTGCGTATTCTTCGCCATCACCAAACTCCCGTTAAATCGCCGCCGCGACACCCGCGCGCCATGCGGGGGCGTTTAGCCGTTCTGGACACAATTCGCCAGCGTGAAACCCGCCTTCACGCATGCCAGCCCGGGGGGCCTGACCCCGATGCCGCGCATGCTTGTGATTGCGGTTCAAGGGGCATTATTGTGCCCGCAAGGACACTTAAAAGGCCGGTCCATAAGGCCGCCGCTCGAAGGCCCCCAACAAGAGGCCGGCGCCAGCGGCAACGGGAGGAGCTTTCGCTGCCCACGATGCAGGATGCCGTCACCACCATAGCCGTGGCGGGCGCGCCCGAACGGCCGGCCGGCGCCGGCCGCGAACGCTTGCGCCTG
>CAWFMZ010000010.1:0-218936 GCA_963817045.1 uncultured Alphaproteobacteria bacterium | reverse complement strand
GCATCGCCGAATCCTTGAGCGCGTCATTGACGTGCTTGTTGATCAAATCGACGATTTCTTTCGGCGTCCCCTTTGGCGCGCCAAGCCCGAAAAACGCGCTCGCTTCGTAGCCGGGCACGGTGTCGGCGACCGTCGGCACGTCCGGCAATTCCGGCGAACGCGTCGCGGTAGTCACCGCCAGCGCGCGCAGCTTGCCGGCTTTGATGTGGCTGATCGAAGAAGGCAAATTGTCGAACGTCAATTGCACCTGGCCGCCGAGCAGATCGGTGAGCATCGGCGCCGAGCCTTTATAGGGCACGTGCGTCATTTTTACGCCAGTCATCATCTTGAACAGTTCGCCGGACAGATGGATCGAGGTGCCGTTGCCCGAGGACGCCACGTTGAGCTTGTCGGGGTTGGCCTTGGCATAGGCGATCAGCTCGGCGACGGTCTTGACCGGGACCGATGGGTTCACTTCCAGCACGTTCGGCACGCGAATAAAACCGGCGACCGGATCGAAGTCGCGTAGGAACACGAAATTGAGTTTCTTGTAGAGCGAAGCGTTGATCGCGTTGGCCGGATTGACAAGGAACAGCGTGTAGCCGTCCGGCGCGGACTTAGCAGCTATTTCGGTGCCAAGATTGTTGCCGGCGCCGGGTTTGTTCTCGACGATGAACGTCTGGCCGAGTTTTTCGCCGAGGTATTGGCCGAACAGCCGCGCCAGAATGTCGGTCGATCCGCCTGGCGGATAGCCGACGATGATGCGCACCGGGTGATCCGGATAGCCGGCCGCCCGCGCGTCAGCGACTGTCATCAACGACAGAAAGACGATACCGAGCAGCAGACGGGACAAAATTCGGACATTGAATCGCATAGGCGACACCTTCCCCAACTGGCCGGGTAAGCCCCGGCCGCGTGTTTTTCTGGACGCGACGTTACGCGGCGCCGCCGCCCTCGCCAAGGGTACCGGCAGGGCGCGCAACCCGCCTCTGGCGGGCATAGGGGTCCCGCCGGATCCCGCCCCGGGCGTGGAAATGGCACGCAATTGTCTGATTTAATGGTCGGAGTGGCAGGATTTGGTGTTTGGATTATTCGTCATTGAAATTGCTTACGTTTTTGCTGTGGGCCACGACGCTTGTGTACCAACGTTGTGTACTCTCAGCAAGGCGCAATAAAACGGTCGCTTAACCAAGTGAGCCATAGACTTTGCGCAACTCGGTGAACATTCAAGATTTATAGGTTCTTTTTATTGATTGAGGACGGCGCTATGGCCTCACCCGTATTATTCCACCGTTGGCTCCTGCGCGAAATTCCGCAGGCCTATGTACTGCTGGTTTTGGTCGCCTTCGTCGTCGCCATTTTCACCTATTTCATTGATTGGTCCACGGTTCGACGCGAGAGCACGGTCCAGCCAAAAAATGACAACAATGAACAACGCTATACTGGTTCGATCATTGTCCCCACGGGCCGGGATATGTGCTGGACAATCATGCTCGACAATCGCACTGGGAAATTGCGGGAAAACGGTTACGTCAAATGCGACGAGGCCGAGCGCCAATTTGTCGAGAAAACTCCGCCCAGAGGAGCGGAGATGATGCGCCTGCGCGATGTCAGCAAAGTCTTTCGCCATAATGGCGATTGACTAGGACATCCTCGGCTTAAGCACGAAGTGGCAGGATTTGGGCGATTAAGGTCGCCGCCCTAGCCTTGAATTCGCGTTGATCATTGCACTTGCACCCGCGTTCATGCGCAATCATCATGTGGCAATCCACAACTGGAGAGTTTCCGTGGCGAAGAAAGTCCCTAATCCAATCGACGTGCACGTGGGCAGCCGCGTACGAATTCGGCGTCTGGAGCTCGGCATGAGCCAGGAAAAGCTAGGAGATGCGCTTGGCGTTACGTTTCAGCAAGTGCAAAAATACGAGAATGGCGCCAACCGCTTCAGCGCGAGCCGCTTGCAGCACGTTTCACGTATTCTGCAAGCCGCTGTCGCTTACTTCTTTGAGTGTGCGCCAGGCCAACTGAAAGCGAAAGGCAATGCTCCGGCGTCGGATTACGTGTCCAAATTCGCTGCCACAACAGATGGCCTCGCGCTCGCGAAAGCATTTACGCAAATCAAGATGCCAGCGTGCGGCATCACATCGTGAGGCTCGTTGATGCAATTGCAGGCGATTAGGCGCGCGTCAGACATGACGCCCGTATAGGCGAATGTCTAATTTAGAGGCTTTATCCAAATTATTCGGTAAGCGCGGCTTCACGCAAAGGCTTAGGGGCAGATGAAGCGCGGGGGGCTCCAGCGGACCGGGTTGCCGTAGGCATCGAAGGCAATCGGCCGGCGGCTCCAGTAGCCGGCTGGGCAAGCGACCGGATAGGGAGCGGCATAGCCTGGGTACGCCACATAGTCCGGCGCCGGCGCGTAGTAGCGCGGCTGGCTATTGGCGATGGCGCCGCCGATGATAGTGCCAGCCACTACCCCGCCGAGGACCCCGGCTCCGACCGCGCAGCCGTAGCAACCGGCGTCCGCCGTGGTTGGGGCGCTCATGGTTCCACCGGCGATAGTCGCCGCCGCCGCGATCGCAAGAATGGCCTTCTTCATAGGGTCCCCTCCAGGGTCCGGGAGTCGGCCGGGGACGACCGCTCCGTGATGAATTTAAAACCTGTCCCGGCTCCGGTAAAAGAAGTCCTAATAACGGGTAAAAAGCGATGTCACGCTGCATGGTGGGGCTAACGGCTCGGGCGGCCCTTCGGGCAATTACAAATCTGAAACGAGGGACTACTGCAGAGTTGCTTTTCATTATTCGTTAACCATGCGCGACTAGTGTTCTCAATCAGTTTATCCCGAAGTGAATTCACGGACGCCGCCGCGGCTCCGCGGCGAGAAAGCGGGCTGGCATGCGCGTATTGCTGATTGAGGATGACAGCGCGACCGCTCAATCAATCGAGTTGATGCTCAAATCCGAGAGCTTCAACGTCTACACGACCGATCTGGGCGAAGAGGGCGTCGATCTCGGCAAGCTCTACGACTACGACATCATCCTGCTCGACCTGAACCTGCCCGACATGTCGGGCTTCGAGGTGCTGCGCTCGCTGCGCGTCTCCAAGGTGAAGACGCCGATCCTGATCCTCTCCGGCCTCGCCGGCATCGAGGACAAGGTCAAGGGTCTCGGCTTCGGCGCCGACGACTACATGACCAAGCCATTCCACAAGGACGAATTGGTCGCGCGCATCCACGCCATCGTGCGCCGCTCCAAGGGCCATGCCCAATCGGTCATCCAGACCGGCGACCTCGTCGTCAACCTCGACACCAAGACGGTCGAAGTGAGCGAGCGCACGCGTGCATCTGACCGGCAAGGAGTACCAGATGCTGGAGCTCCTGAGCCTGCGCAAGGGCACCACGCTCACCAAGGAAATGTTCCTCAACCAGCTCTACGGCGGCATGGACGAGCCGGAGATCAAGATCATCGACGTCTTCATTTGCAAGCTGCGCAAGAAGCTCGCCGGCGCGTCGAATGGCAAGGACTACATTGAAACCGTGTGGGGCCGGGGCTACGTGCTGCGTGAGCCGCACGAGGACCAGGCGAAAATGTCTGCCTGAGTTTTAGAGGGGCCTTTTGGCTCTCTTTAACGGCAGCAAGAAGCAGGACGCTTCGTTGCATGAGCCTATTCTGGACGCCGATCATCACACCGCGACCAATGTCGGCAAGAACGTAGCGCGTAGGCTTGGCGTCTCCGGGGATATGATCCTTAAACTATATGCGCCCTTGGAAGCCTCCCCCAGAGCCCGATCAAGATAAGAAGAAGTGACGCTCTTCAATTATGAATGTCCGCTGTTACCGCAATAACGTACAAACGCGGGCGCGGTTGGATTGTCCGCTAAGTGCCGATATTGTTGCAAAAGTCGGCGACCCCCTCCAAGTGCGCAACTATCGAATCAAACAAGCGTGCCGATTGAATCAATCTTGCGCGACAAGCTGATTTTTTGAATCAATGTTGCGCGTCGGGATGCGAAAAATCTTTTTGCAACAATATCTGCCAGAAGCAGACATTCGCGGCAGGCCATTGAACGGTGGATTCGTGACCGATATCGTGGCGACCACAATACAATGCACGATGGGGCACATTGGCACCACCGAGGGGAGAGAAACAGTGACAGATACATCGAGTCCATC
Organism: uncultured Alphaproteobacteria bacterium; assembly: GCA_963817045.1. Taxonomy (GTDB): domain Bacteria; phylum Pseudomonadota; class Alphaproteobacteria; order Rhizobiales; family Xanthobacteraceae; genus Pseudolabrys. The sequence continues at coordinate 214,788 of CAWFMZ010000010.1, read as the reverse complement.
CGGACTTTCTCGCCGCAGCCTGTTGGTCGGACTGGCAGCCGCACCAATCGTCACTTCCGCAACAGAGCAAAGCCTTGCGCAGGCCGCCGGACCGCGCTGGACGCCGCAACAGGCGCAGGCCGCGCTGAAAGATGCGAAGAGCACCAAGCTGGTGCTGCTCGGTACCGCCGCTGGTCCTGTGCCGGGCCGCTCGCGCGAAATGACTTCGCACGTGATTTTGAGCAATGGCTCGGCCTACGTGCTCGATTGCGGCATGGGCGTCACTAATCAATTCGCGCGCACCGGCATCCCCTTCAGCGCGCTGAAGTCGATCTTCATCACGCATCATCATGCCGACCACAACATCGAATACGGCCCGCTGCTGATCGTCGGCTGGATCCAGGGCCTGCCGCTCGACGTGCGCGCCTTCGGGCCGCCACCGCTTAGGCAGATGACTGACGACTTCATGCGTGCCTATAAGCAAACGGTCGACTTCTGGGCGGAGGACCTCCACATGAAGCCGCTGACGTCGGTCAATGTTCAGGAAATTTCAGCAGCGGGCCCAGTGACGGAGGATGACAACGTCAAGGTCTCCGCGATCCTGGTCGAGCATCCGCCGGTGAAGCCGGCCTTGGCCTATCGTTTCGATTTTAAAGACCGTTCGATCGCGTTTTCCGGTGACACCGCACCGCTCGAAGCAGTAGCAAAAATGGCAAAGGGCGCCGACGTGCTCGTGCACGAAACGATGTACGTACCGGCGGTCGAGACATACATCAAAGACCAAATTGCTAAAGGGCGACCGGTGAAATTCGAGGCCTTCATGGCACATATGAAGGCCGACCACACACCATCCGAAGATGTCGGCCGCATCGCTCAGGAGGCGGGCGTCAAAACGCTTGTGCTCTCGCACCTCACCCCGGCCATCGACAGCATCAACGACGAGACCTGGCGCGAGCCGGTCGCAAAATATTTCAAGGGCGAGATAATAGTCGGCAAGGACCTGATGGTTGTGTGACCGGGCCAAAAGCGCACATCTCCGCTTTGGGTCATTCGCTGCGTATCCATCCAGCGTCAGAACCGACCTTTGTCCGTTGTTGGTCCAATAGGCGACAAGTTTTGCGGCACAGCGAAATGACGCAATGTGCCAATCGCGACCAATGCACTGCAACAAAAAGCATGTCTATTCGATCACCTTGTTGCTGCGGGCCAATCCAAAGCGCGGTTTGATGCTGGGCTAAAGACCGTCGCGCGTTACAAGCCATTTGCCGCCCGAACGCATAAGATCAAAACCGACATCCAAAAGGACCAAGCCTAAAAAGAAAGCCCCGCCGAAGCGGGGCTAGAGACTTGCGGATTTGAGGGTTGAATTAATTGCAGGCCATCCAGCAGCGGCCATACATGTTACAAACCTGGTGCTGTCCTCGGCCTCCGCATGGGTAAGGTGCTGGCCCAACCGGAGCGCCGTAATAGGCACCGCCGTAGTAACCGTTGCGGCGACATCCACCATAGGGGCCGCGATGCCAGCCAACGCCGCAGCCACCGGCTACTTGGGTTATCATTCCGGATGGAGCTTGATCGGGCACAAATGGCATGGCCTGCACGGCATTTGCCGACAGAGCCACGCCAATAGCGAAAGCAATTGCGATAAGCGTTTTCATTCGGTTTCTCCCTGTTTAGTTTGGCAGCGAAGCTTATACGGGTACTGACCTGACGGTTTTTTTGTACCAGCGGATGAGAGATTACAGCATCGACATGATCTCATCTAGATGGCGAGCCAAGGGCGCGAATGTCTGCGGCGCTGCATAGGGCCTAACGCAGTGCAGCCATTCTACTCGGCAATGTCGCTTAATGGAATGGTCCGGCCGTGCTCCTGCCCCCACCAGCGTTAGAAGCTGGGATGGGGGCGCCAAAGACAAGGAGCACGCCATGTCTCAGATACTCAACGCTGCACCTTGCGCAACTTCGGCCTCAAGGTGGGTGTAGTGGGCAAGGTCAGGTTCGAGGCACGCATCAGAGAGCTGGTCTCTAATTTTACAGATATAGCCGCCCTGGTCGAACCACTGCTCATTGTCCGACGGACGCTTCGCGAGCAGTTCTGCATCCTGCACCGCCGCTTGCTCGCTATCGTGCGGGACGATGAGGTGTGCCGGCGCTTGATGACGACGCCCGGTGTTGGCCCCGTAGTGTCGCTAACCTATCGCGCGACCGTCGATATGCCCGCGCGCTTCCGACACTCCAAGTCGGTCGGGGCGGTGTTTGGACTGACGTGTGCCAAGTATCAATCGGGCGAGAGCGATTGGAGCGGTAGGATATCACGGTGTGGAGACGAGATGATGCGGGTGATGCTCTACGAAGCGGCCCAGAGCATCCTGCATTCAAAGAGATGGTCTTGGCTCAAGGCCTGGGCGATGCAGATCGCCAGGCGTCGCGGGAAGAAAAAGGCAATCGTGGCGCTGGCACGCCGGCTCGCCGTGATCATGCACCGCATATGGGTTGATGGCACCGAGTTCCGCTGGACCCGGGAAGTCGCAGCGGCATGAGAGGCGTACTGGATCAAACGCAATAGGAGAACACGCGAGTTCCACCAAGCCGTGGAAAGATGTCCCTCGCGGGACGATGAATGAGGTGAGTTCGTAATGTCGCTTGAACCTGCTGTCACTTTGACGGTAAGGCCGCCCAACAGATTGTTCCGCCTCGTCCTCGAATCCCATAATGGAAGGGCCGTAGTGCCGATTCCGAAGAGAAGCGCGAGCCCGTGAGCGACATCGACACTGCAGTGGTGGATTGTCTGAAAGGTAGTGGTTGATGGCTTGAAAGCGCTTGACCCCGAACGGCCGATTAGAGAAGCGACATTGGCTGTGCACTGCACAATGGTTTTGATGCCGGTTTCAGCCTCTATCGAAGTACTCGTTTAAGCCGATACAATCCTGTCTCCTGAGCTTGGGAGCGGATATGCGGCGACGCGAGTTCATCACGCTTCTCGGCGGCGCGGTGGTTGTGTGGCCGCTTGCGGCGCGGGCGCAGCAAACAATGCCTGTGGTCGGGTTTCTCCGAAGCACGCCGGCCGGCCCGTTCGCACATCTCGTGGCGGCGTTCCGCCGAGGTCTCAGTGAAGTCGGTTACGTTGAAGGGAAAAACATAGCAATCGAACAGCGTTGGGCGGACAATCAGCTCGATCAGCTGCCAAACCTAGCGGCCGACCTAGTGCGTCACCAGGCGGCGGTGATCGTGGGCAACGCGCCAGCGGTGGCGGCGGCCCGCACCGCTGCTGCGACCTTGCCCATCGTGTTCGTGATCGGCGGCGATCCAGTGGCACAGGGTCTTGTCACCAGCCTTAACCGGCCGGGTGGCAACCTGACGGGCGTGACGTTCTTCGGCAACAGCCTCGGCGCGAAGCGTCTGGGGATACTGCGTGAGCTGGTTCCCGGGACCAGCGTCATTGCCACACTGATTGATCCAAATTTTCCAGAAGCGGTTGACGAGTCGCGCCAAGTAGAAGAAGCGGGCAGCATTATCGGACAAAAAATCGTGCCTGTGAATGCCAGCAGTGAACGCGAATTCGATGCTGCCTTCACAAGTATTGTCCAGGCTGGCGCTGGCGCGCTCGTGGTCATTGGTAGTCCATTCTTCACCAGCAAAAGTCGAACGTTGATTGCGCTGTCGGTACGCCATGCCATTCCGACCATTTACGACATCCGCGAATACGTCGCAGCTGGCGGTTTGATCAGCTACTCGGCAAGCTTCACCGATGCCTATGGCCAAGCCGGTAATTATATCGGCCGTATTCTCAAGGGTGAAAAGCCCGCCGACCTGCCGGTCCAGCAGCCGGCCACGTTCGAGCTGGCCATTAATCTCAAGACCGCCAAGACACTCGGCCTCACAATACCGCCGTCGCTGCTGACCCGCGCCGACGAGGTGATCGAATGAAGCGTTGAGGTGAAATAATGAAACAAATCTCCATTATTGCTGCCGCCATGGCGTTTGCAGTCGCATCAAGTACGGCCATGGCAGAACCACAAAAATGGTCTGATAAAGCAACCCATCGCGTGAAGTCGCCACGACATTCCCCGAACGTTCCCGTTTCACCGTACGAGGACAGGCTCAGGCAATACGAAGAGGACAAGCGCAAAGGGTGGTACAAAGAAGATAGGGCTTAACGGGAGTGTCTATTAAAAACGCAGGGTAAGTAAACACATCACATTTGACGCTCGGCAATCACAAGAATGCTGCCGTTGGAAAATCTGCGATTGTTTCGCAGCGCGAGGGTCCGAAATTGTCGGTGGGTTCAACCGGTCGACGCAACACCAGCCAGGTCTTCCTCGGGCGTTGATTGAGCCGCAGGGCGATCCTGTTCAGGTGCCATTGAGTGAAATGCGAGAGATCCGTTCCGCCGAGAAAATACTGTGGCAGCAAGCCGTTGGCGTTTTCGGCTCAGCCTTGTGCTTCGGCGTGAACCATGTCCGCGCATTCCCCTCCATACGCATACCTCCTCATCTGGCAAGATTAGAAGGTGTTGCGTCGACCGGTTGAATCCACCGCAAAGCAGACATTCGCAAGTTGCGTCCGCTTTAGAATTTAATCTTCCAACCAAGCTGAAATTCTGGGCTCATTCCAATCCGGCCTTGCGCATGCCTTCAATGAATTTGGCCATCGGGCCGGACGTATAGGGGACGTTCTGCTCGATCCACGTAATTGATAGGTCCGGCTGTAGTTCCTTCACTCGCGCCAGCGCCGCGCGCGCCTCATCGATCTGCCCGTTCTGCGCCAAGCTAGCGACGTAAATTCGATGAGCTCCGGTCCATCCGTCGCGCTGCTGCAAGGCCTTGCGGCTAAAGCTGACCGCTTCGGCAAAGCGCCCAGAGAGATAATTGGCGATTGCGAATCCGTTATTAAAAATCGCGTTCTGTGGATCCTGCGGGCTCATGCGGATCGCCTGCTCCAGATGAACGATAGCTTGTTCCGATCGGCCGGCGAACGCGAGCGCGCTGCCGAGATAACCATGAGCCGCAGCGAAGTTCGGGTTGAGGTCGAGTGCGCGCTGGAACTCTTCCTCTGCCGCGTCGGTGCGCCGCGTGGTGAAGGCCACATAGCCGAGCGCGAGATGTGCCCACGGGTCGCTATCGTCGAGTTCCGCCGCCCGGGCCGCGAGAGCCGCTGCCTGCTTGACCAGCGGCTCGCGCTCTCCGACGCTCCAACCGAGCAAAAGTGACACCAACAACGCGAAGGCCAGCATGCTGTGTGAAGGGGCATAGTCGGGGTAGCGCTCGACCGCCTGCTTCAGTATTGCGATTGCGGCTTCGCCCTCGGCCTTGGTCAGTCGCCAGAACAGCGAATTGGCATGCATCACCATATCCCAGGCGCCAATGATCTTCGGGCGAGCGACTTTGTGAGCGGATGCCCTCGGCCTCCACCAGCTTCGGCTCGATGGCGGCGACGACTTTCTTGGTGATTTCGTCCTGTAGCGCGAAAACGTCGGTCAAATCGCCGTCGTAGCGATCAGCCCAGAGATGGTTGCCCGTCGCGGCGTCGATGAGCTGGGCGGTGATGCGCACGCGATTGCCGCCCTTGCGCACGCTGCCCTCCAGCACGTAGCGCACGCCCAGTTCGCGGGCGACGCGCTTCACGTCGACGGCCTTGCCCTTGTACGCGAAGGATGAATTGCGCGCGATTACGATGAACCAGCGCAGCTTCGACAGGCCAGTGATGATGTCCTCGGAAATGCCGTCGGCGAAATATTCCTGCTCGGGGTCGCCGCTCATGTTGTCGAACGGCAGCACGGCGATTGACGGCCGCTGACTTGCTGCGGTTTCAAGCTTCGGTGCCGCTGCGGATTTGACCGCTATTCTGCCGTACTTGGGGCGAGAGAGACGCGATGGACGCCGATAGGTCTGGCAATGTTTTTGACCGATCTGCTCGCCCATATCTTCGAAACCGAAGCTGAGCTTGTCGCGCACCTGATCATGGACGACGCGCGAAACCATGATTCCGCCGGGTTCGGCGAGCGCCTCCAGCCGCGCTGCCACGTTGACGCCGTCGCCAAAGATGTCGTCACCGTCGATGATAATATCGCCGACATTGATGCCGATGCGGAATTGGATGCTGCTTGTCGGCCTTAACGCCGGCGTTCCGCTCGACCATGCCGCGCTGAACATCAACGGCGCAGCGCACGGCGTCGACGACGCTGACAAACTCCACCAACATCCCGTCGCCAGTGGTCTTGACGATGCGGCCGCGGTGCTCGGCGATCCTGGGGTCGATCAGTTCCTTGCGATGCGCTTTGAGCTGGCGCAGCGTGCCCTCCTCGTCCACGCCCATCAACCGGCTATAGTTAGCGACATCGGCTGCAAGGATAGCGGCCAGCCTGCGGTCAACTCGCGCCTCGTCCATGAACGTCGCCCCTTATGTTTTCATCACCGCGCCGCGGGCCTTACGTGGCCGATAACGATAACGCTTAAAGCCGATGCCGGCGGCACCCGCCTAAAACTCTGCTTTATGTTGATTGTTTGCCTACCGACGGCCACTAGGCTGCCAATTGATAGAAACGGCGACTTCGGTCCGTCGCCGTTTTTGGGGCAGCTCTCAGCCAAGCAACGTGCTTGACCATGCAAGCAAGCTACACTGATTTTGGTCTGATGTCTTTGGGGGTCGAATGTCGCTTATGGTCCAAAAGCGGACAAACGCGGATGCGGTTGGATTGTCCGCTAAGTGCCGATATTGTTGCAAAAGTCGGCGACCCCCTCCAAGTGCGCAACTATCGAATCAAACAAACGTGCCGCTTGTATCAATCTTGCGCGACAAGCTGATTTTTTGAATCAATGTTGCGCGGCGGGACGCGAAAAATCTTTTTGCAACAATATCTGCCAGAAGCAGACATTCGCAGGCGCTGTTGGAATGTCTGCTAAGTGTTAGGACCGGACCTTGGCTCAAGCATTTCAGTTAGTAAAATATGGTTAACAATCTCTTAATGCGCTCTCGGTTTGAAATTGAGCCAGTACTTCTTGTTCACTCCCGACAGAAAGACCGCCAGTGCGGCGGCGGTCTCTCCGAAATCCGATCTGGTATTTTGGACCAAGCGGCCGCGGCTCTTACCAAAGAAAACCCCGGGACGTTGCCCGGGGCTCTTGCATTTGCACGTTGATCGAGCGGCGCGGCGTGGCCATTCACTACCAGAACCGATAGTTCACACCAACAAGGACAGTAGTCTCGGTCGCTTTGGCGGTGACGGGGACGGAGAAAGCTGGCAGAATCACACCGGCGGGAACGGTCACGTTTCCAGAGTTCGAGCCGAAGTCCATGTAGTTACCTTCGAGAAATGCCGACCAGTGCGGTGCAAACATCCATTCAGCGCCACCACCAATTGTCCAGCCTGTTCTGGTGCTGGAGGTCTGGCCAATTTGCAAACCAGCAGAGGTGATATTTGTACTTGTATGACCCCACGCGGCGCCGCCCTGGAAGTAGAGCAACCAGTTGGGTTGCACCGCATAGCCGAGGCGGGCCGTCAGCGTGTCGAACCATTGATTATTGAAGTTAGCCACATCACCTGCGAGTGTACCGCTTGCGAATGTTCCACTTCTTTTGTTGCTTGTCCCGTCAAACATATCGCGGAAGCCGATCACCCATCCGCCGCTGAATTGATAATCGCAGCCAACCTGACCGCCACCGGCAAAGCCAGAACCGTTTGTAGAGACTGTTCCGCCGGCTGGGCCACTAACACTGGCGTCGCCAAATGCCCCACCGATGTTCCCGCCGACGTAGCAGCCGGTCCACATCGGTGTGGGAGCTACCATCATTGGTGCCGGTTCTCTATAAACGGGCCTCTGCGGCAAGTCGGCCGCTAAGGCACTCGCAGAACCAAGAGCCGCCATAGCGACGGTCGCCAATAGGATACGTTTCATTTTTACTTTACCCTCTCAGATTTGGTATGGGCCGAATTCAATCTCCAAGTATGGCGAAAAAGCGTCAGATTAATAAAAGTTCCTTTGATGCCCGCATTTTGCGCGTTCAAGTGACAATTTGGCGACACGGCTTTCGTTTAAGTGAAAATGCCCCTCACCAAAGGACATTACCGATTTCCCATGAGAACGGCATCACCTAAACCCGTAACGCACTATTGTCCTTTGGTGCGTAGGGGCGCGCACCATATTGGGCGAGCAAATTGCCAAGGCTCTCGACCTCACCAGGCGCGGCATAGGGCCTACCGGCAGTGCAGCAATTCCGCGCCGCAATGTCGCTTAATGATGCAGCATAGAGCTACCCAGGTGGCCGGTACACATTTAGGTTTTCTTTGCGCGGTGGCGCTACGCCGCAGCGCCAGCCTCGCGCCTATTACCAACTGCCATAAGCACCGCGTCAATCAAACGGTCTGGATTGCGCTCGCCCTCTGCCGCCAGTACGAGGATGCCTTCGGCCAGTTCGGTCCGGCTCGTCGTCGCTCGCTCCTGAGGTCGAAGGCAGGCCCACGCATCATCTAGCGTTTCCCGCAAAAGGGCGACGGTCTCGAGATCAAAATATGCTGGCTTCTTCGTGTCCATGCACTCCTCCCAATTTCTTGAGATTTTTGTCTCACCAACTGCATCGCATTTATTCCACAAGATTAAGTCTGCCCGATGACAGCGATTGTATTAGTCAGGTAATGCTGCGCCGCAGAATATTCACATAGGGTGTTCGCGAGGCCGCAATCCCGGCCGTTGAACGACGTGGAACGTGCGCCGCGCCTAATCCAAGTCCGCTCTTGTCGAATAGCAAACAAAATGTTGCAGTGTCGCGATTGTCCGCTTTGTGTAGCTGGAGTGTCCGTTAAGTGCCATAAGCGGTCATGAGCCGGTTCACTCGATCACTTCATCGGCACGGGGGATGAGGGTCGGTGGCACTATCGAAGGAATTATTAGTAACGTCGGCCCCCGCGCCCGGCGTCGCAAGTCTAGCGGTTGAGCGGCACTCGTGCTGACCTTGTACAGCCGTCAAGGAGGATTGTATGAACCGTCGTCACGCGTTGAAAGCCTTGACCGGGCTCGTATTGTGCCCGCTCTGCGCGTCCACTGGATTCGCCGCCGAAGGGACGCATTGGACCTACGAAGGCACTACTGGCCCCGACAAGTGGGGCGATCTCGACGCCGCGAGCAAAGTCTGCTCGGTTGGTAGCCAGCAATCGCCAATCGACATTATCGGGTCGATCAAGGCCCAACTACCGCCGCTCCGGATCGCTTGGGGCAAGACCGCCGACAGCATTGTCAACAACGGTCACACAATCCAACTAAATGCCGCCGAAGGCAGCACGCTCACTTTCGGCAGCGAGCCTTACACGCTAGTGCAGTTTCACTTCCACCATCCGAGCGAGCACCTCATTCGCGGCAAGAGCTTTCCGATGGAAGCGCATTTTGTCCATGCTAATTCTTCGGGCGCGCTCGCCGTGGTCGGTGCGCTGATGGTGGCGGGAATGCCCAACCCGGTATTCAGCAAGATCGTCACAACCATGCCAACGCATGAAGGTGAGACCGTCAAGGCCGACCGGGCTATTAACCCGAACGGACTCTTGCCCGCGCGGCTTGCCTACTATCGCTATCCGGGCTCACTGACGACACCACCCTGCTCCGAAACCGTCGAGTGGCTGCTGCTTACTGACCCCATACGGGTCGCCGACGCGGACATCGCCGGTTTCGCAAAGATCTATGGGATGAACGCGCGCCCGGCACAGAAGGCGAACCGCCGTGCCGTGCTACGTTCTGGCTGATGGCGCATGCGGGCTGCCCATCGGCCCCGGCATAAATTCAGATGTAAGCTCACCTGAACGCCAGTCGGCGGCGGTGCCCACATCGAGGCCACAATGTCCGATTTGGGTCCATCGCTGCGGAGGCAGGCAAGGCCAGCTGACCTTGTTTGTCCGCTCAAGCAAGTGGGGCTGCGCAATGCGCCTGATTTCAGCGCGTCGGTGGCGGCAGCAAGTATCGGTAGACCGTTCGTTAGCGTGAGCCCGCTTTAGGAGAACAGGTATAGACCGCCCTGATATCGTTCCCCAAAAGGACTTTCTGGTGCGCTTGTGCTGCCGCTTCGCAAGCCTGTGGGGTGCCATACTCAGCGACAACGGTATGATTTTGTCCGGTCAATATCGTCATTAGCAATACCGTTATTGTCATCACTAAGCCCTCGCCGAGTTGGTCAATGACATCGATGAGCCATGCGGAGCGGCAATGGTGTGTCTGGGTTGAGCCACGAGAGATCGCTACTTGGTGGCGCGGATGGCGGGTTGACCTCGCCGGTAGTCGAGAGCACGTCGGCATTGGCTCTGAGTGATGAGTCGGCAATCATTTGACCGGCGACGTCGTCCGTGTTGGTGAGATTGCCAGCGGAAGCCGTTCCGACTGTACCTTCGAGACTTACTTTACGGGACGCCGTTCCTGCCGCCGCCGCAATAGATGCGCCAGCGCCCTTGGCTTCGCCGACGCCAGAGGCCGTTCCGTTCAGCTGATCGTTTTCCATGTATGTTTCCTCACGCGGCATGGTCTTTGGCAGATGATGTTGTCGCCTGCTAAAGTCAAGCGCGCCTTGACTCCACGAAAACGGCGCACGCCCCATCCAATCTGTCGCGCAATCTGTCGCCCGCAGGTCGCGCATCAAATTGGCACATTAGATGTCTGCACACGTCTAATACCAAGTCGCGTTACCCGCAACCCACCTGCGGCGTTTCGGCAGGTTTGTTATGACCGTCCAGGTCTTTGATTTGACTTACGTTTACGAAGCGATCATCCCCGCACAAGGTCGGGTAATATGAGTTATCGTTTCTGAGTTTTGGTATAAGTTTGTCTACGTTGATATATTGGACCTATATTGGACCCTGACGCTCATTGATTTTGCTGGCGCTCCCTAGGGATGAGTGAGAAGCGTTTGGCACCAAGGAGTTAGCCAATCTGCCGGCTTATAAAGATGCCATTGGAACACAACGAAGATTTTTAGGATTGGCAAACTGAAATCAACGCTGGATGAGGTTTTCGGTACACACAGGTAGGATATCACGGTGTGGAGATGAGATGATGCGGGTCATGCTCTACGAAGCGGCCCAGAGCATCCTGCATTCAAAGAGATGGTCTTGGCTCAAGGCCTGGGCGATGCAAATCGCCAGGCGTCGCGGGAAGAAAAAGGCAATCGTGGCGCTGGCACGCCGGCTCGCCGTAATCATGCACCGCATATGGGTTGACGGCACTGAGTTCCGCTGGACCCGAGAAGAAGCCGCGGCAACAGCATGAAAATCATGCAGGATCAAATGCGATAGGAGAACACGCGAGCTCCACCCAGCGGTGGAAAGATGTCCCTCGCGGGACGATGGATGAGGTGAGTTCGTTTGTCCGCTTGGACCCGCCGTTCGTCTGACGGTAAGGCCGCCCAATAGATTGTTCCGCCTCGTCCTCGAATCCCATGATGGAAGGGCCTTTGTGCCGAATCCGAAGAGAAGCACGAGCCCGTGAGCGACATCGACACTGCAGTGGTGGATAGTCTGAAAGGTAGTGGTTGATGGCTTGAAAGTGCTTGACCCCAAACGGCCGATTAGAGAAGCGGACTCGTGCACCGCAGCAAACAGCATCGCTATTCGATCACCTCGTCGGCAATGGTGAGTATGCTAGAATCCTGCAAGCACGGTTAGGCATGCAAGAACCGCTGTGGTAGCGGTCCATCTCGCGGCCTGTTTCTTGAGCGCGGTTGATCTTGCAGAAGCCTTTATACTCGCGGACTGCCACCACATTTGGCGCAGCGTTTTATCGACAGGTTCAATACCTTCCGGCTCGAGTTCGACCTCGCTTGATCTTTTCCAAAGCTGAGTCGCCCTAAATCCGCAAGTCAAGGTCAGGATAGCTAGTGCGATAGCTAGCAGCCCCACTGAACGCTCCGTTGCTCCGCCACAATAATCATCGCGCCGCCGAGAAGCATGATGAACTCCCGCCGCTTCATTCGATCACCTCGTCGGCGCGGGCGAGCAGGGTAACTGGTATCTCTATCCCCATTTCCTTGGCGGTCTTGAGGTTTATCACTAGCTCGAATTTGGTTGGTTGCTGGACTGGAAGATCCGACGGACTCGTACCTTTGAGAATTCGATCCACATAGCCCGCAGTGCGTTGGAAGAGATCCATTTCATCCGGGCCATAGGAGAGAAGGCCACCGTCGGATACGAAGTAACGGAAATAGTAGATTGTCGGCAGACGAAATTTTGCGGTGAGCTCGATGATCCGTTTGCGATGGACCACGTTGTGGCTATCCGGCAAGACAAAAAGGCCGCTGTCCGGTTCGCTCGCGACCTTGCGAATGACGTTTTCGATGTCTGCTTCACTATGAACTGGGGCTGCAATTGATTCGACCGCCAAGGTAGACACAGCCGCACTGATCGATTCCAAATAGAGCCCGTAATATGGCGCGGTCTCGGGGTTAAAAATAGCGGTAACGCGTCGAATACCGGGCGCAATCTGCTTAAGCGTTTCAAGCCATTTACTGCCGAGTGAAAACTCAAATACCGAGAAACCCGTAATGTTTCCGCCGGGATGCGAGAGGCTTGCGACCAGGCCCTGGCCCAATGGGTCCGTAACCGTAAGGAAAATGATTGGTATCGCGCGGGTCTGTTTCAAAAGCCCCTTAGCCGAAGGAGTGGAATGGCCGATCAGAACGTCGGGTTGCAGGTCGAATAACTCCTTGGCGAGAGTTTGAATTCGCTCTGCATCTCCACCGCCCCAGCGATAATCAATCCGGATATTTTGGCCGTCCTTCCAGCCGAGTTCTTGAAGCCTTTGCCGAAATATGGCGACGCCCTTTTGAACATCGGCATCGCTTTCGGCGACCGCCATCAGGACGCCAAGCCGCCGCATCCGGGCTGGCTGCTGCGCTCGCGCAGTAAGCGGCCATGTCGTCGCCGCGCCGCCAAGCAGGGTGATGAACTCGCGCCGCTGCATGTCTGTCCCCAAGCTCAGGCGACGGCATCTTATACCAAAACTCAGAAACGATAACTCATATTACCCGACCTTGTGCGGGCATGATCGCTTCGTAAACGTAAGTCAAATCAAAGACCTGGACGGTCATAACAAACCTGCCGAAACGCCGCAGGTGGGTTGCGGGTAACGCGACTTGGTATTAGCGGCTCAAACGAGTACTTCGATAGAGGTTGAAACCGGCATCAAGACCATTGCTGCAGTGCACAGCCAATGTCCGCTTCGGGTCGATATTGTTGCAAAAGTCGGCGACCCCCTCCAAGTGCGCAACTATCGAATCAAACAAGCGTGCCGCTTAAATCAATCTTGCGCGACAAGCTGATTTTTTGAATCAATGTTGCGCGGCGGGATGCGAAAAATCTTTTTGCAACAATATCGGTCATTAGCGGACAAACCATCGCGGGCCAAAGCCCACCGTTGTCCGCTCTAGTCCCGAAGGGGACATTCGCCGTGTAAAAAGAGGCCGCCTTTATGACAATGGCTGGCTAAAAGTATCGCCAGGTGCATCCTTATTGCCTCGAAAATAGCGCGGCTTTTTTGAGCTGGATCAGTTGTAGTTTTGCCCGCCATGCAAATGAATTCATGGTTGCTAGTCTGTCATTTTGCCGCAATAATTGATCCAGGAGAAAACCAATGGCTGCCTACCGCTTGCCTGCCGTAATATTAGCCTTATGTGTCGGATGGTCTATTTTAGGTCTTTCTGCACAAGCAGCAGACTTTATTGGTGCTTGGGCAGACAACGCCGACACATGCAATAAAGTCTTTGTGAAGAACGGTAGCAAGTTTTCGTTTGCGAATGATTCGGATGCTTACGGCAGTGGACTCATCGTCGAAGAAAATAAAATCATCGGAAAACTGGCAGCCTGCACGATAAAATCGCGCAAGGAAGACGGCACTGTAACGCATTTAATTCTAAACTGCGCGACCAATACAGCAGTTGAGATCGTCCAGTTCAGTGTGAATATTGACAACGAAAATAAAATCACGCGGCTTTTTCCTGGTCTCCCAGAACTATCAACCCCCTACTATCGCTGCCCGCTCTGATCGCTGTGCTGCGTCCCGTTATAAAAGTGTGAATTTAAGATGTTTTGGGTTTGTCTGCTTATGGCACTTCGCGTAATTTCGTTGCGCCACAAAAATCGGTCGCTGTTGGAGTAACAGCGGACAAGGGTCGATTGTGATGCTGAATGGCTCGGTCGTGAATAACTCATAAGCGACATTGGCTGTGCACTGCGGCAATCGTTTCGGTGCCGGTATTAGCCCCTATTAAGGTATTCGTTTGAGCGGTTAAGATGCCGTCTCCTGAGCATGGGAGCGGACATGCACCGACGCGAGTTCATCACACTGCTCGGCGGCGCGGCGGTTGCATGGCCGGTCGCAGCGCGCGCGCAGTAGGGCGAGCCCATACGGCGCATCGGCGTGCTCATGGGCACAAAAGCGGACGATCCGGACTTTAAGGCTCGCGGTGCGGCATTCGAGCAAGCGTTACAGCAATTGGGCTGGATCCAAGGCCGCAACGTGCGGATCGACTACCGCTTTGCTGGGGGCAATGCCGCCACCAGCCGCAAACAAGCGGAAGAATTGGTCGCGCTCGCGCCGGACGTCATCATGTCCACTGGCAGCTTTTCGACAGGACAGCTACTTCGGGCGACTCGCACCGTGCCGATCGTGTTCTTGATCGTCCCCGATCCAGTCGGCTCCGGCTTCGTCGAGAGTCTGTCGCGACCGGGCGGCAATGCGACCGGCTTTATGTCGACTGCGAGGCCCTCAAGCGACCCCGCGGGGCATCAAAACTTGGCTCGGAAGCGGTGCGGCCGAGCCTACTCCGACCCTCCATGGCGGCTCGGGCCCTTGCCCGGCACCAAAATGCTGGGCCGGAAGGGGTGCCGCAGGGGGGGGTCAGAACCGACGGCGGCGCCAGGAAGGGGTGCCGCGGCGGGGGTTGGAACAGAGGGGCGTCCCCCGTTCGGCCCCGTGACGGTCGAAAGACCGGTCCCCAGAGGGGTCGGAGCCTTGTCGTCGCCCTCGCCGGCCATGAAAAACAACCCCTCCCGTGGTCCGGAAATTCGGTGCGTGGCTGTTTTGGGGCTATTTCGGCGCCCTTCTAGTCCGATTACGACTTTCTTCCACTAGACGGCGGCCTGGCGCGTTACTCGTCACGACGATTGCGCGATCGCGTTACGCGCAACGGTGGGGCGGCGTTACTTGTCACGTATCGGCGTCAATGCATCGCAGAGGAAGGATCCAACCGCAAAAGCCAACGCGTCCCCATCGTTACGGGTTTCGTCACTTAAATATCCTTTGCGTATGAGCGCTTCGATTTCGGTTTGGTATACGTGAACACGGACACAGAGGATGCCCCTTCGGCGGCGTTTGCGGTGAAGGCGCATGCGCTCGGCCGCAGACGAGGACGATCGGATGGGCAAATTTGCGGCTTCTGTGCTCATTGTAGCCTGTGATTCCCTCGATTACCCGGACGGCGGTGATTGTTCGATGACAACTACCCACATTCCGCGCGCGTCCTTGCCCCGCACCGGGGTGAATATTTGCGCCCGCCGCTGCCAATCAAATCTGTCGGGGAAACTGTCGGGCTAGCCCTATCGGGATGGGCTAAGTTATGGTCGGAGTGGCAGGATTTGGCGTTTGGAATATTCGCCATTGAAATTGCTTACGTTTTTGCTGTGGACCGCCGCGCTTGTGTACCCACGTTGTGTACTCTCAGCAAGGCGCGGACGTCTGTCCGGCCCTGCATCATTCTGAGCAACGACTAATCTAGCCCAGAGTTGATCTACGTCAGGGCCGTTTTGAAGACATTATGTTATTGGAAAAATACATGAGCGGAGCCGGCGCTATGACGACCAAGATTTTCAAAATACTCGCGGCAAGCATCGCGCTTGGCGCGGTCATATACCTCGGAACTGAACTCGCTATGGCGCGCGGCGGTGGTGGAGGAGGCGGTGGTGGCCATGGCGGCGGTGGCGGTGGCCATATCGGCGGCGGTAGCGGCCATTTCGGCAGCGGAGGGGCGCGTTTCGGCGGTGCGCATGTTCGCAGCTTCGGCGGCGCTCGCATCGGGATGTCACGCAGTGGTATCGCTCACATCAGTGGCCCTCATATTAGTGGCGCTCATGCGCTAGGCGTCAGTGGCGCTCATACGCTAGGCGGTCGGGCCGCTTGGAACCATTGGGGCAATCAGAACCATTGGGGCAATCAGAACCATTGGGGCAATCATTGGCACGGCGGCTGGGGCGTATGGGGCGGCTCGACCTACTGGCCCTACTTCTACGGCGACCTTTTCGCCTTCGCCTTCTGGCCTTACGGCTATTACGACCCGTTTTGGGCTTACGGAGATATTTTCGTCTGGGATGCCATGTTCTGGCCCGGTCCCGATTACGCCTATGGCCCAGGGTACTATGATGTATATGGCGACTATGCCTATGGCGGCTCTGCACGAAACCGCGCCGCCAAGGCCCGAAATGTCAACCGCGAAATCCCAGGCTCCACAACCAACAGCAGCGATCTGGCACAGACCTGCGGCGGGCTGGCGCCGGGTGTGACCGACCTTCCGTTCGATTACATCGAACACGCAATCAAGCCGACCGACGAACAGCTCAAAGCACTCGTCGCGCTAAAAGCGGCTTCTTCGCAGGCGCGCGATGCTCTCAAGGCGTCCTGTTCGAGCGAAGTCCTGCTTACGCCACTGGGTCGGCTCGACACCGTGCAAAAGCGGCTCGATGGCATGATCCAGGCGTTGGGGATCGTACGTACGCCGCTCGACAATTTCTACAATTCGTTGAGCGAAGAGCAGAGGCAGCGCTTTGCGACGCTGGGCTCGGCTTCGGATGTACGGACGAACCGCCGTGGATCCGCTCCGGGCAACGATCTGGCTGCGCTCTGCAGCCGCCGCGCGGAAAGTTTTACACAGTTGCCCGTGGAGCGCATAGAGCAAGCCGTCAAGCCGACACAGGAGCAACAAGACGCGCTCGCCAGGCTAAAGGTCGCATCAACGGAGGCTGCCAATCAATTGCAGACATCCTGCCCTACCCAGACGCCGCAAGCGCCGATAGATCGATTTGATGCGCTGAGAAAGCGGCTCGATGCTATGGTCGAGGCCATTAAGATAGTGCGCCCTGAACTCACGAGCTTCTATGCGTCTTTAACCGATGAGCAGAAAGCACGGTTCAACCTGTTGGGGCCGCCTAAGACCACAACGCCCCGCCAAGGTTGACAATCATTGCCGAAGCGGGATTTCAGCAACCGCTAAGGGGCTAGAAGCGGACGTTTCCAGCGTACGCCCAAGCCAGAGCATTGGTCGGAGTGGCAGGATTTGAACCTGCGACCCCCTCGTCCCGAACGAGGTGCGCTACCAGACTGCGCTACACTCCGACTGTCGGCGGCCTTATAACCCCGGCTCCCTTAAAGCCGCAAGCTTGAGAGAACGATGACCGCCGAGCCGGGAACGCGGGTGATGAATGCCGAAGCGCAAGCGATCGAGGCGGCGGCAGCCTGCCTCGTCGCCGGCGGGCTGGTCGCGTTTCCGACCGAGACCGTCTACGGGCTCGGCGCCGACGCGCGCCAGGGCAAGGCCATCGCCCGCCTCTATGCCGCCAAGGGCCGCCCGAGCTTCAATCCGCTGATCGCCCATGTGGCGGACGCCGCGGCGGCGCGCCGCCTCGCCCGCTTCGATGCCGAGGCCTTCCGGCTTGCCGCCGCATTCTGGCCCGGGCCGCTGACGTTGGTGCTGCCCAAACGGCCGGACTGCGGGGTGGCCGATCTGGGGTTGGCGGGGCTCGACAGCGTGGCGGTGCGGGTGCCGGCGCACCCGGTCGCGCATGCCTTGCTCGCCGCCTTCAATGGACCAGTGGTGGCGCCCTCGGCCAACCGCTCGGGCCATGTGTCACCGACCAGCGCGGCGCATGTGCTCAACGACCTGCGCGGGCGCATCGACATGGTGATCGACGCCGGTCCGAGCTCGGTCGGCGTGGAATCCACCATCGTCGCCTGTCTCGGCGCGCCGTCCTTGCTGCGGCCCGGCGGCCTGCCGCGCGAGCAGATCGAGCGCGTGCTGGGACACGCGCTGGCGCTTGCCCCCATCGCCGACGAGGCGCCGCTCGCGCCCGGTATGCTGTCCTCGCACTACGCGCCCAAGGCGCGGCTGCGCCTGGATGCCGACGCAGCCCGGCCGGGCGAAGCGCTGCTCGCCTTCGGGCCGCCACCGCCGTTTGAGGGCGTCACGCTCAATCTGTCGCCGCGCGGCGATCTGATCGAAGCGGCGGCCAATCTGTTTTCACATTTGCGCGCGCTCGATGCTTCCGGCGCCGACAGCATCGCGGTCATGAAAGTACCGCACGAGGGCCTCGGCGAAGCGATCAACGATCGGCTGGCGCGCGCCGCCGCGCCAAGAACCGCGCCAAGGCAAGGACAAGGCTGAATGAACCCGCCGCTACGCCGCGCGCCCGCGCCCGATCTGCTGCCGCGCTTTGCCGCCATCGTCGGCGACAAATACGCGATCACCGACCCGGCCGCGCTTGAGCCGTATCTGATCGAAGGCCGCGGCATCTATCATGGCCGCACAGCGATGTTGCTGCGGCCCGGCTCGGTGGATGAAGTGGTGGCGATCCTCAAGCTCGCCAACGAAACCAAGACGCCGCTGGTGCCGCAGGGCGGCAATACCGGCCTGGTCGGCGGACAAATCCCATTCGACGGCGAACTGCTGCTCTCGCTCACCCGGCTCGATAAAATCAGGGAAGTCGATCCGGCCTCCAACACCATGACCTGCGAAGCCGGCGTCGTGCTGGCCAAGGCGCAGGAGGCCGCGGCCACAGTCGACCGGCTGTTCCCGCTCTCGCTCGGCGCCGAGGGCAGCTGCACCATCGGCGGCAACCTCTCCACCAATGCCGGCGGCACCGCCGCGCTCGCCTATGGCATCGCGCGCGAACTGATGCTCGGCGTCGAAGTGGTGCTGGCCGATGGGCGCGTTCTGAATTTGCTGCGCAAGCTGAAGAAGGACAATACCGGCTACGACCTGCGCCACATCTTCGTGGGCGCCGAGGGCACGCTCGGCATCATCACCGCCGCGGTGCTCAAGCTGTTCCCGCGCCCGCGCGCGGTGGAGACCGCCTTCATCGGCGTGCCCTCGCCTTCCGCCGCGGTGAAGCTGCTCAATCTGGCGCAAGCGCGCGTCGGCGGCGCCGTCACCAGCTTCGAGCTGATCGTGCGCACGGTGATCGCATTCGCCGTCAAGCACGGCCACGTGCGCGACCCGCTAGCGAGCGCGCATCCCTGGTACGTGCTGATGGAAGTGGCGTCGCAGCACGGCGAAGGCCTGCGCGAGAGCGTGGAGCAGTTGCTCGCCGAAGCCAGCGCGCAGGGCCTCGTCAGCGATGCCACCATCGCGGCCAGCCTCGATCAATCGACGGCGTTCTGGCATTTGCGCCACATGGTGCCGGAAGTGCAGAAGCCGGAAGGCGGCTCGATCAAGCACGATATCTCGGTGCCGGTCGCGGTGGTGCCGGATTTTCTCGCCGAGGCGAGCGCGGCGGTCGAGCGGCTGATCCCGGGCAGCCGGCCGGTGCCGTTCGGCCATCTCGGCGACGGCAATATGCATTTCAACGTCAGCCAGCCGGTCGGCGCCGATCAGGCGGCCTTCCTGGCGCGTTGGGGCGAGGTCAATGCGGTGGTCGACAAGATCGTGCTCAAATATCAAGGCTCGATTTCGGCCGAGCACGGCATCGGCAAGCTCAAGCGCGACACGCTACCGAAGGTGAAGGACCCGGTGGCGCTCGAACTGATGCGCGGCTTGAAGCGCATGCTCGACCCAAACGGCATTCTCAATCCGGGCAAGGTGCTGTGAGATTTTTCAAAGCAATGATGCCTGCCCATCATTCTTCTTGCCGCGCTTTACCCGCGCGCGTGGCGCGGACGGCTTGACCGGCTCGGGCGCTGTGGCGCCGACCGGCTCAAGCAATTTCGAATTGTCATTGGCGGTGCGGTTGACCGCGGCGGAAATTTCGTAAGCTTCCAGCAGCCCCTCCGGCGCCGGCGCGATCAGCGCCGCGGCGATGGTGGCGTCCAAGTTTGTCGTGTCGAGCCACAGATCGAACGCCTCGGGCGGCACGATTACCGGCATACGGTCATGGATGGGGCTCAGCATCCGGTTGGCGCGCGTGGTGACGATGGTCTCGGTTTCCAATTCCTCGCCGTTCGGCCCGGTCCAGGTCTCCCACAGGCCGGCGAAAGCGAGTGGCACGCCCGACTTCGCGCGCACGTAGAACGGCCGCTTGCGGTCGCCCGCCGCTTGCCATTCGTAGAAACCGTCGGCCGGGATCAGACAGCGCCGCCGTTTCATCGCGGCGCGAAACGCCGGCTTCTCGGCCGCGGATTCCCCGCGCGCATTGATCAGCAGCGTGAAGGTCTTCGGGTCCTTGACCCAGGACGGCAGCAGCCCCCAGCGCACCAGCGCGAAATGCCGCTTACCCTCCACCAGGCGGACAATCGCGATCGGCTGCGTCGGGGCGACATTGTAGCGCGGCGGAAAATTGGGCTGCTCCTCGTAGCGGAACAGCGCCCGCAAGGCTTCCGGCGCGGAGGTGACCGTATAGCGACCGCACATATTTTAGCCCTTCTGTCACGCGCTTAATCGCGCCTTAACCCTGTAGAATAACACTGGCAGCCGGCCGAATGGGGCGGCCGGGGTCGATGAAATATCAAGATTGCGCCGAGGCGTTGCAAGCGGACGATTGGGCCGATGGCGGCGCCGTCGGGCTGGCGGACGCCAACATCAATCCAGCGACCGGACTTGCCACCGACTACCTCAATCACTTCAATGAAGCGATCATGCTGCTCGAAATGCTGTCGAGCTGTCCGGACTGCCGCGACGACTTTCTCGGCTGGCGGCCGATAAGCTATCGCGAGCATTTCAGGGCTTCGCGCTTCAAGGGCCGCGCCATTGCCATCGCCGCCTATGACGCCGCCGATCCAAACATGCGCGGTTGTCTCGACACCTTGGCCGGCACCATGACCGCCGTGCTCGAAGCGACAAGCGCCGCGATGAGTTCCGAGATGCCGCCGGAATCCGCGGTTGTGCTCGCCGACCGCGCCGCCGCCTTGCTCAGGCCGCTGGTCGCGCGCGCGGGCGCCGTGATCAACGGCGAGGATACCGCCAACACCGGCGAGCCGGCGACACCGCAAGCGGTGGTCGACCGGCTGATGAAAAAATAGCGCATGATCCCGAAAAGTGGGAACCGGTTTTCGGAAAAGATCATGCGCAGAAAGCAATAATGGCTGACGAGCGAACCTATCCGCAGCGCCCCTATCTCGCGGTCAGCGCCGCCATTTTCCGCGACGGAAAGGTGCTGGTGGTGCGGCGTGCGCGCAATCCGGCGCTCAACCTTTACACGCTGCCGGGGGGCGCGGTCGAAATCGGCGAGACCCTTCTGCAGGCGGTGAGCCGCGAAGTGTGCGAGGAGACCTCGCTGGAGGTCGAGCCGGTCGCGCTCGCCGGCCAACGCGAAGTGGTCGTGCGCGATGCCCAAGGCCGCGTCGAGCGGCATTTCGTCATCTTGTGCTTTGCCGCGCGCTGGCGCTCCGGCGAAGCGGTCCTGAACGAAGAGCTTGACGATGCGCGCTGGCTCAATCCGGCGGAACTGTCGGCCCTGCGCACCACCGAGGGCCTGGCCGAGATTGTCGCCGCCGCGATCGAGCGCCTCGCCCGGCCGGCCTGACGACGTGCCTTGCGATTGCGCCCGAGCGCGCGCATATCATGCCCGGTCACGAAGCGCATGAAACAACTCCTGACCATCGGTTCGCTCCTGCTCTGTCTTGCATTGTCTGCGCGCGCGCAGACGGCGCCGGCGGCGTATGACGGCGACTTGCAGCGGCTCGCCGAAATCATGGGCGCGCTGCATTACCTGCGCGCGGTCTGCGGAGCCAATGAAGGGCAGAAATGGCGTAACGAGATGCAGGCACTGATCGACGCCGAGGCGCCTAGTGGCGAGCGGCGGCGCAAGATTGTGGCAAGCTTCAATCGTGGTTACCGCGGTTTTCAACAGACTTATCGCGCCTGCACGCCGGCCGCCGACCTTGCAATTCGCCGCTATCTCGACGAAGGCGCCAAGATTGCCCGTGAAATCACTGCGCGATACGCCAATTAGGGCCGCCGTTATTAACCTTTCTTTAGGTGCGGGCTTTGTGGGTTCCGCCCCCCTTGCTAACGTCCGCCTCGGGAATTGGGACTGGTGTCCGTTTCGGACGCCCGGGGACGAAGGTCAAAATGACGACAACGGAGCGATCCACTCACGCGCGCGAGCCGGTGCCTGACCACGAACAGAAACGCGTGGCACTGGGCTATCTTCACGAAGCGTGGGCCGAAGCGCGCCTCGACGGCATCGACGGCGATTGCCTGGCTCAAGCCTGCCTGTTCGCCGCCTTCGCCGAATTCGTCACCACCTATGGCGAGGAAGCCGCCGCCACTTTCGCCGACGGGCTCGGCACGCGCATCCGCAACGGCGAATTCTCGCTCGATCAGCAGCGGCAATAGCGCCGGCCGCCGTCGACCTTCCTTTCGAAAAAAAATCGCGACGCGTCAGTTCGCCTCGTGCAGGCCAAAATAGCGCTTGAGCACGGCGTCGACGTCTTTCGGATAAAACGGCTTCTTGAGGAACCCGAGCGCGCTCGACAAATGCGGGCGACCCGAGGCGCCTCTATCAAGTACCGAGGTCATCTTCACGACGGCCACGTTAGGGCTTTGGCGCTTGATCCCCAACAAGATGTCGGCGCCATTGAGGCCCGGCATGTCGTAGTCGAGGAACACCAAGCCGACCTTGCCGTTGCACAGGTGTTCGAGCGCGGCACTGCCATCCTCGGCCTCGTGGATATCCAACGCGAATCGGCTGGCCGCCAGGATCTTGCGTACGATGCTGCGCATCGTGTCGGAATCGTCCACGATCAGAACCGGGGTGGGCATTTTCGCGCGGGTGCAGATCTCGACCACATTGCACGCATCGTCGGCATTGGCGGGAATCGCCAGCGCGCCGTCGATGTTGTCGAGGCGCGCGCTCCCGCGCGGAGCGGACACAAAGACCAGCGGCGCCGGTTGCTTCGCACGCGCGGCCTTGATCACGGACGCCTTGTCGGCATCGGCCAAAGCGCCATCCAGCACGCAAATATCCACGCCGCCTTGATTGAGCATGACTTTGGCGGCAGAGGCATCGCGCGCGTCGAAATCGATGGGAACCGACGCCATGGCCGCGCCTTCACGCCACAGGTCCTGGTGCGAGCGTACGGGAGCAACCAACAACATGCGGAGCGAAACGAGGTCGTCGGTCATGGATCCCTGCCCTCCCGGCCCCGGCGAAACATGGCCGGACGAGGGGTGCTACCTTTCCGTTGATAAACACCCGTGATGGGTTTGCAATTCCACAGAAATAGCCTGAGGAAAAAGCCTGGGAAAAACTCGCGCGCGCTGGACCTGCCGCCAGCCTGCACTTCGCGCCAGACGTGCCAATAAAGGTTAGCTTTCCAAAGTTTCCAGGAAGCGGACGCACTCGCCCTGCGCCGGCGCGGTCAGGCTGCCCTCCCACATCACTTTGTGGCCACGGATGAGGGTGCCAACGGGCCAGCCGGTCACGGTGACGCCGGCATAGGGCGTCCAGCCGGCACGCGAGGCGATCCAGCGCTCGCTGATGGTTTCCCGCCGTTTGAGATCGACCACCGTCAGGTCGGCGTCGTAGCCGACGGCGATACGGCCCTTGGCCGCGATGCCGAACACCCGCGCCGGGCCGGCGCTGGTGAGATCGACCAACCGTGGCAACGAGAGCCGGCCGGCATTGACGTGGTCGAGCATGAGCGGCACCAGCGTCTGCACGCCGGTCATGCCGGAATGCGTCTTCGGATAAGGCTGCGCCTTTTCCTCGCGGGTGTGCGGCGAGTGGTCCGAGCCAATGCTGTCGATGACGCCCTGGGAGAGGCCGTGCCAGAGGCCTTCGCGATGGACGGCATCGCGGATCGGCGGATTGAGCTGGGCGAGCGTGCCGAGCCGCTCGTAACATTCTGGCGCAACGAGCGTGAGATGCGCGGGCGTCGCTTCCGCGGTGGCGATGTCCTTGTGCTCGCCAAGGAAGACGGCCTCTTCCTTGGTGGTGACGTGCAGCACATGGACGCGCTTACCGGTCTCGCGCGCAAGCCGGATCAGGCGCTGCGTGCACATGAGCGCGGCGGTCGCATCGCGCCAGACCGGATGCGAACGCGGATCGCCCTCGACGCGCAGGTTCATGCGCTCGCGCAGCCGATACTCGTCCTCGGAATGGAAGGCGGCGCGGCGGCGGATCGCTTTGAGCACCGCGCGCACGCCGTCGTCATCCTCGATCAGTAGCGAGCCGGTGGAAGAGCCCATGAAGACCTTCACCCCGGCGGCGGCGGGCAACCGTTCGAGCTCGCCGAGTTCGTGGGTGTTCTCGCGGGTGGCCCCGACATAGAAGGCGAAGTCGCAATGCATGCGGTGATGCGCGCGCTTGACCTTGTCGGCCAGCGCCTCGGCATTGGTCGTCATCGGATTCGTGTTGGGCATCTCGAACACCGCGGTGACGCCGCCGAGTACGGCGCCGCGCGAGCCGGATTCCAGGTCTTCCTTGTGGGTGAGGCCGGGCTCGCGGAAATGCACATGGCTGTCGATCACGCCCGGCAACATGTGCAGGCCGCGGCAGTCGATCACTTCGCCGGCCGCGGCGCGCGACAGGTCGGCGATCGCCGCAAAGCGGCCGGCGCGGATGCCGAGATCGCGCGCGCCCTTGCCGTCGTGGTTGACCACGGTGCCGCCCTTGAGGATCAGGTCGTAGCTTTCAGCCATATTCGTTCGGCCCTAGACTGGGCTTGAGGACCAGCTGACAGCGCTTACGTTTCGCCGCGAGTTCTGGCAAGAGACTATCATGATGAAATCAGCGCTCCTTCCCGAACGAGGCGTCGTCAAGGTCGCCGGCGACGACGCCCGGCGCTTTCTCAATGGGCTTGCCACCAACGATATCGGCCAGGTCGCTCCCGGCCAGGCGCGCTATGCCGCGCTGCTCACGCCGCAGGGCAAGATCATCGTAGATTTCATCGCCGCCGAGGCCGAACCCGGCGACGGCCGCGACTTCTTTCTCGATTGCCCGCGCGCTCTCGCCACCACGCTCGTGGAAAAGCTCAACTTTTACAAGCTGCGCGCCAAGGTCGCGGTCGAGGACCTGTCGGCGGCGCTCGCCGTGATGGCGGTGTGGGACGGCGCGGCTTTGAACGACTACGGCCTTTCCTATGCCGATCCGCGCCTGCCCGCGCTCGGCGCACGCACGATTCTGCCGCCGCAGCTTGCCGCTGAAGCCGCCGCGGATCTCGGCGCTGTCGTCACCGACGCCGACGCCTATGACGCGCACCGCATTGCGCTCGGCGTGCCGCGCGGCGGCATGGATTTCGCCTATGGCGACGCCTTCCCGCACGAAGCCGACATGGACCAGCTGGCTGGCGTCGATTTCGACAAGGGCTGCTATGTCGGGCAGGAAGTGGTGTCGCGCGTCGAGCATCGCTCCAACGCGCGCAGCCGCGTGGTGCCGATCGCCTATGACGAGTTTTCACCGCCGCCGGGCATTCCGGTGCTGGCGGGCGACAAGCAGGTCGGCATCCTCGGCTCGACCGCCAAGGGCCACGGCCTGGCACTGTTGCGGCTCGAGCGCGTCCAAGACGCGATGGCCAGCGGCACGCCACTTAGCGCCGGCGGCATCGACATCCGCGTGGTGAAGCCGGCGTGGGCAAAGTTCCCCTGGCCGGGCGAGGGGAATGCGGCACCATGAGCGCGGCCGTTCTCCACGCTGACGGCTTGCGTCGCTGCCCCTGGCCGAAGCAGGATTCGCTCTATGTCGCCTATCACGATCAGGAATGGGGAGTGCCGGAGTTCGACGCCCGCGCGCTCTATGAGAAGCTGGTGCTCGACGGCTTCCAAGCAGGACTCTCGTGGATCACCATCTTGCGCAAGCGCGAGAACTTCCGCCGCGCTTTCAACGATTTCGATCCCGAAAAGATCGCGCGTTACACGCCGAAGAAGATCGAGCGGCTAATGCAGGATGCCAGCATCGTGCGCAACCGCGCCAAGATCGAGGGCGCGGTGACCTCGGCGCGGGCTTATCTCAAGATTATGGAGAGCGGCCCCGGGTTTTCGGCGCTGATATGGGACCATCTCGACGGCAAACCCAAACTCAACAATTTCCGTGAGCCCAAACAGGTGCCGGCGGAAACCGAACTGTCGCGCAAAATATCGAAGGACCTCATCGGCCGCGGCTTCAAATTCGTCGGGCCGACCATCGTCTATGCCTTCATGCAGGCGGTCGGCATGGTCAACGACCATTTGGTCACCTGCCATCGCCACGCGGCCTGCACCAAGCTCGCTGTTTCTTCTTTACCTTCCCCCTTTCGGGGCAGCAAAAGGCGGCCTTCGGCCGCCGTCTTGGGCAAGGACGCCGGTGCGGAGCATCGGCTACGCGCGAAGCGGTCGGGTGGGGGGTAACTCAACCTCGATGTCGAAGTCTCGAACACCCCCCTTCCCAACCCTCCCCCACAAGGGGGGAGGGAGAAAAGAAGCGCGCGCCTGGCAACGCATGTTGTCGGGACGGCGGCTCGATCTGCTCGACCCGTCGGCGCTCGACGTCGAGATCGAGGACATCGCCCATGGCCTTGCCCGCGTCGCGCGCTGGAACGGGCAGACCAAGGGCGCGCATATTTTCTCGGTCGCCCAGCACGCGCTGCTGGTCGAGGCATTGGCGCCCGCCAAGGCGCCGCGGCTCGATGCGCGCGGCCGCCTCGTGGTGCTGCTGCACGACGCGCCGGAATACGTGATCGGCGACATGATCTCGCCGTTCAAGGCGGTGATCGGCGACAGCTATAAGGCGGTGGAGCACCGGCTGCTCGCCGCTATCCATCTGCGCTTCGGCCTGCCGGGCACGCTGCCGGACGTCTTGCAAAACCTGATCAAGACCGCCGACCGCGCCGCTGCATATCTGGAGGCCACCCGGCTCGCCGGCTTCGAGCCGGCCGAGGCGCGCCGCTTCTTCGGCCCGCCGCCGAAATTCTCCGCCGCGCTCGAGCGTGACTATCTGACGCCCTGGCCAGCCGGCACAGCCGAGGCCCGCTTCCGCGAGCGTTTCAAAAAACTCCTGCGCGGCTGATCCTTTTCATTCGGTTCCGCCCGTCATAGATATGACTTAACGAGAGGGCATCGATTGCGCTCATGATTCACGTCTGCTCCCTTGCCCGCCTGTACGCCACGGTCGATGAGACTGGGGCGCGCCACGTCGTCACTTTGTTGCGGCTCACCGACCGGGTCGAGCGGCCGAGCCACATCGCGCCCGAGAACCATCTCGTGCTCGCGATCGACGACATCACCTCGCCGCTCGACGGCTATACCGCACCCGCCGAGGAACACGTACAACGGCTGATCGACTTTGTCGGCAAATGGGATCGCGCGGCGCCCATGGTAGTGCACTGCTTCGCCGGCATCAGCCGCTCCACCGCCGGCGCCTATGTGGCGGCCTGCGCGCTCAATCCGCAGCGCGACGAGATGCGGATCGCCTGGGATATCCGGCGCGCCTCGCGCACCGCGCAGCCGAATGCGCGCATCGTCTCGATCGCCGACCGTCTGCTCGCGCGCGACGGCCGCATGGTGCGCGCGATTGAGACCATCGGCCCCGGCCACTTGGCTGCGGAAGGCGACCCGTTCCGGCTCGATATTGGTTGAGTTCTGAGCTAGAGCGTGAACGGACATTGTCTTGGCTGTAACTTTGTCGGCGAATGACCCATTCGAGCAAGGAACATTTTCCCACTCCAACCGTTGTCTCTGCACACCTCGAATGGGAGGGCAGCCTCATGCTTAGATTGAGCGCCATTGCTTTCATCGCCATGATCATGGCTCCGCTACCGGCAATCGCCTATTCTCAAGAGGATGCAGACGCCTGCACGCCGGATGCGATGCGGCTTTGCCAAAACGCTATCCCGGATGCTGGTCGCGTAACCCTTTGCCTTGTCCAAAACAAACGGCAACTCAGCCCCGCCTGCACCATCGTGTTCAATCGTCCACGTGGCGCGCATGCCGCCGGCGTAAGTCCGGAAAATATCCACAAGACTAAATTCTGAACGAACTAATTCCATATCGCGACGGCGTTGGCTCGCCTTCCTGAAAGCGATCATCGACGGCACGCGGCCGCAGCCGAACGTAGCGATCGTCTCGATCGCCGACCGCCCGCTCAGGCGCAACGGTCGCATGGTGCGCGCGATCGAGACCATCGGCCCGGGCGATCTCGCCACGGAAGGCCATCCGTTCCGACTCGATCTGCTGTGAGCCGATAGGCCATTCAAGGCCGCTATTAAATCGCTTTGTGTCCAACTACCATTGCCCGGATAGAGCCATCCGGGGGCGATGATGGAAATTCTATTCGGCGTCCTGCTGCTCCTCGCGTTCCCAGTCGTTTCCATCGCCGCATTGGTGATGACGCTGAACGCGCGCGAGCGCGTGCGGGTGCTGGAATTTCGCATCGCCGAGCTGGAGGTGCGCCGGCCGGCACCACCGATCGCCGCAGCGCCAGCCGCGGCAGCGCCCGCTGCTGCACCGGTCGACGAGCCGCCGCCCCCGGTCGTCGAAGCGCCGATAGCGCAACCCGCGACGCCCGAGCCGCCTCGCGAGGCCCCTGCTCCGCCCACGCCCGTTGCCGCGCTGGCATCGACCACGCTGGAAGAAAAGTTCGGCACCCAATGGGTGGTATGGATCGGCGGCCTGGCGCTGGCGCTGGGTGGAATATTCCTGGTGCGCTATTCGATCGAGCAAGGCCTGATCGGACCGGGCGTGCGGGTCATTCTTGGCGCGTTGTTCGCGGCCGTACTGATCGCCGCAGGCGAATGGACGCGGCGGAGAGAAATCGCTGCCAGCGTCATCGCAATTCCAACTCAACATATTCCGAGCATCCTGACCGCCGCCGGGACCGTCGCCGCCTACGCCACCGTCTATGCCGCCTACGCGCTCTACGGTTTTCTTTCGCCGCCCGCAGCCTTCATCCTGCTCGGCCTGGTGGCGCTGGCAACGCTCGCTGCTGCGCTGCTGCATGGGCCGGCGCTCGCCGGCCTCGGCGTCGCCGGCGCCTTCGTCACACCGCTGCTGGTGCCGTCGGAGGCGCCGAACTATTGGGCGCTCTACGTCTATCTCGCCGTCGTCACCGCTGCCGCCTTTGCGCTGGCGCGCTTCAAGCTCTGGCGCTGGCTTGCAGTCACTGCAGTGGTGCTTGGCGCGTCGTGGGCGTTCCCCGGCGTCGCATACCCGCATGTCGATGCGCTGGCGGCGCATCTATTTCACGTTACCGCCGGTTTCTCACTTGCAGCCGCGCTGATCGTTGCGGGGCTTTTGTGGGGACCGACCGCCGCACCCGGAAAAATCGACGAGACTTCTTCCGGCGCAATCGGCGCCTACCTATTCGCCGCAATGCTGCTCGTTATCGGCAGCTTTCACGATTCTGCGGCGCTCGCGATCTTCACGATGCTTACCGCGGCAACGGTAACCATCGCATGGCGCGCGGAAGCCGCGCTGTGGGCGCTGCCTGCCGCCGGATTGATGGCGGTTCTGGTGATGCTGCACTGGTGTGCGCCCACGATCTTCGAACAGCTCGTGCTGCCTGCCGGCGTCACCCGCGGCGCCATCCCCGGTCCGCCGACCGGCATCGGCTTGCATCTCGTCCTTGGCGCGGCATTTACTGGGCTGTTCGGGCTGTCGGGCTATGCCGCGCAAGGCCGCTCGGAAAATCCGCTGGCCGCGCTGCTGTGGAGCGCGACGGCGGTGGTCGCACCGATCGCCATCCTGGTCGCGCTTGATCTGCGCATTGCCGAGTTCGACCGTTCGATACCATTTGCCGGCCTCGCGCTCCTGCTCGCCGCGCTCTATGGCTATGCCACTGAATTGCTGACCAACCGCCCGCCGCGCCCCGCCCTTGCGGGATCGGCCGCGGTATTCGCAACCGGCGCAGTGGCGGCTTTGGCGCTGGCGCTGACCTTCGCACTCGACAAAGGCTGGCTCACCGTCGGCCTTGCCCTCATGGTCCCCGGCATCGCCTGGATCGCCGAGCAGCGGCCGCTACCGGCTTTGCGCTACCTCGCGGCGGCGGTGATTGGCCTTGTGCTGCTCCGCGTCGGATACGAGCCGCGCATCGTCGGCCAAGACCTCGGCACCACGCCTGTGTTCAATTGGCTGCTTTACGGGTACGGCGTGCCGGCTGCCTCGTTCTGGTATGCCGGCCACCTGCTGCGGCGGCGAGCCGATGACGTTCCCGCGCGCATGGCCGACTCGGCGGCGATTCTGTTCACCGTGCTGCTCGCCGTTCTGGAAATCCGCCACTACATGAATAATGGCAATCTGTTTCGTCAGTCGACGGCGCTGGCGGAAATTGCCATGCAGATTTCGGTCAGCCTTGCCATGACCCTAGGGCTCGAATGGCTGCGCGAACGCAGCAAGAGTATCGTGCACGACATTGGCGCCCTGATCGTCGGCGCGCTGACATTGGCCGCGATCGTGTTTGGCCTGGCGCTGACCGTCAATCCACTGCTCACCGGCAGGCCGGTCGGCGGCACCTTCTTCAACCTGATCTTGCTCGGCTACGGCATTCCTGCCGTGCTGGCGGCGATCCTTGCGCTGGTCGCGCGCCATAGCCGGCCGCTGGCCTATCGTTATGTTGCGGCGACGGCCGCGGTCGCGCTGGCTATCGCCTACCTATCGCTGGAAGTCCGCACGCTATTCCATGGAGCATTCCTCGCGCGCGGCATAACGACCGATGCAGAGCAATACACCTATTCCGCAGTGTGGCTCACTTTCGGCGTCGTGCTTCTGATCGCGGGCTTCCTCCTGCGATCGCAGCCGGCGCGGATGGCCTCCGCCGCGGTCGTGACGCTCACTATCGCCAAGGTTTTCCTTATCGATATGGCCGGACTAGCGGGCATTTTCCGCGCCCTTTCGTTTATCGGGCTCGGCGCCGTTCTGGTCGGCATCGGTTGGCTCTACCAGAGGCTGCTGTTCCCGGCGCGCGGCAAGGTTATAACTCCGGGCGCAGCCAGCCCGGGGACCGGTCATGAATAAGCGTGTGATGAAATACGGCGTGGTTTCGCCCGAGGTGCTCAAGTCCTATGACGGGCTCAGCTTTCTGCAGGCGATCGTCGAGGGCAAGCTGCCTAATCCGCCGATAAGCGAAGTGCTCGGTTTCCACCTGATCGAGGTCGCGCACGGCCGCGCGGTGTTCGAGGGCCTGCCGGAATACCGCCACTACAATCCGATCGGCACCGTGCATGGCGGCTTCGCCGCCACGCTGCTCGATTCCGCGCTCGGCTGCGCGGTGTTTTCGACGCTCGTCAGGGGCGACACCTGGACCACGCTGGAACTGAAATTCAACATGGTGCGGCCGCTGACCAAGGATACCGGGCCGGTGCGCGCGGAAGGCCGCATCATCCATCGCGGCCGCACCGTCGCCACCTCGGAGGGCGATCTTAAGGATCGCGCCGGCAAGCTTTATGCCCACGCCACCACGACGACGATGATTTTCCCGGTGAAGGGCTGAACTCTCTCCGGTCATGGCCGGGCTTGACCCGCGCATCCCGCTTAGGATGGCAAGGCTTTGCCATTGGAATTGAGATGGCCGCGACAAGCCCGGCCATGACAACGAATTGAAACTGACGTTAGTCGTTGTCGGCGGTGAGTGACGGCCGCAGCGACACCGGACCGCTGTTGTGCGTGGCGCGCACGATGTGCGCCCGCCCCTGATTGCGGGTGAACTCGCAATAGGCAAAGCCAAGCCCCGAAATCGAGCCGCGGAAGCTGTTGGGGTCGTGCCACTCCAGATTGAAGCACGGCTCGATCGGCAGCCCGCGCAGCGAGGCGCACACCGCTTCGCCCTTTACCCGCAGCGTGCCGGGCGGCAGCGCCGCGTAGCGCAGCGGGCCCTGGCCTCTAATCTGGATGGAGCCGACCACCGAACCGTCGGGATGGACCCGGCCCTGCCCGCGCGTACCTTCGAAGCAGGTGTAGGTGAACATCTTGCCGATGACAAAGCGGCGCGCCTCATCGGCGCTCATCTCGCCGGCGATCGCCGGCACCGCGGCCAACAGGCCGACCAGCAACGCAACTGCACGCACCATAACCACACTCCGACTGACGCCACCGATTTACAGAATTCGCGACATGCTCTTCAAGACTACCGAAATGTACCCGCCGTTCGTCGATAAATCCTGAACATGTTTACCCGATTTTGACCACGATCCGGCCGCGCACCTGCCCGGCCAGGATGGATGCTGCCGCCGCCGGAACCCCGGAAAGGCCTATTTCACGGGTCATTGCGGCCAATTTTTGCCGATCCAGGTCGTTTTCCAGGCGTTTCCAGGCTTCCTGGCGGCGCGGAAGCGGGCACATCACGGAATCGATGCCGTAAAGACACACCCCGCGTAAAATAAACGGCGCGACCGAGGTGGGCAGGTCCATGCCGCCGGCGAGCCCGCAGGCAGCCACCGCCCCGCCATAGCAGCGTCATCGACAACAGATTGGCCAGCGTGGCCGAGCCGACCGCATCGACCGCCCCCGCCCAGCGCTCCTTGGCCAGCATTTTAGGCGGCCCGGCCAGGTCCTTGCGATCGACGATCTCGGCCGCGCCGAGGCCTTTGAGATAATCGGCCTCGCCGGTGCGGCCGGTGACCGCGCTGACGCTAAAGCCGCGTTTGGCGAGGATGGCGATGGCGACCGAACCGACGCCGCCCGCCGCCCCGGTCACCGCGACCGGCCCGCTGGCGGGCGTGAGGCCGTGCCGTTCCAGCGCCATCACCGCCAGCATAGCGGTGTAACCGGCGGTGCCGATCGCCATCGCCTCGCGCGCGCTCATGCTGGGCGGAAGCCGCACCAGCCAGTCGCCCTTCACCCGCGCCTTCGCGCCATAGGCGCCGAGATGGGTCTCGCCGCAGCCCCAGCCGTTGAGGATCACCTTGTCGCCCGGCTTCCAGGCCGCATGGCTCGAGGTTTCCACCGTGCCGGCGAAGTCGATGCCGGCGATCATCGGGAAGCGGCGCACCACCGGCGCCTTGCCGGTGATAGCGAGACCGTCCTTGTAGTTGAGCGTGGAATATTCGACGGCGACGGTGACGTCGCCCTCCATCAGATTGGCTTCGTCGAATTCGCCGAGAGCGGCCTTGGTGCCGCCATCTGCCTTCTCGATCACGATCGCCTTGAATGTCGCCACGCGTGCCTCGCCGCTTCAAAAAGCCCTGAGGCCTTTTTCGCGCGTCCGGCGACCAGGCACAAGCGCCCTAAACGGGCGAAGGGGCGAGCCGCCCAACCGGCTGCTCGACGATGGGCAAGTTGATGATGGCCGACAGGACGCCGAACATCACCGACAGCCACCATATCGGATTGTACGAGCCGTAATGGTCGAACACGAAGCCGCCGAGCCAGACGCCGAGGAAACCGCCGACCTGGTGGCTGAAGAAGGTGAACCCGAACAGCATGGCGAGCCAACGCGTGCCGAACATCACCGCCACCAGTCCCGAGGTCGGCGGTATGGTGGACAGCCAAAGTAGTCCGGTGACGGCGCCGAAGATCAGCGTGGCGACCGTGCTCGGCGGCAACAATATGAACACGGCGATCGCAATGGCGCGGGAGAAATAGATGATCGAGAGGATGTAACGCTTGGGCATCCGATTGCCGAGATAACCGGACATCAGCGACCCGACGATATTGAACAGGCCGATGGTCGCCAGCGTCCAGCCGCCGACCTCGGCCGAAAGTCCGCGATCCAACAAATAGGACGGCAGGTGCACGGTCACGAAGGCAAGCTGGAATCCGCAGGTGAAGAAGCCGAGCACCAGCAACACGTAGCTGCGATGTCCGAAGGCCTCGGCCAGCGCGTGTCGAAGCGATTGCTGCGCTACCGGCGCGACGGATATATTCGCTGCGGCGCTACGCGGCGCAGATAACGCGATCGACAGCGGCAAGATCAACAACATCAGCCCGGCGAAGATGGTCAGCGCAGTCTGCCAGCTGTAGGCATCCATCAGCGCGACGGCGAGCGGCGAATACAGGAACTGTCCGAACGAGCCCGCAGCCGTGCCAAAGCCGAAGGCCGTGGATCGCCAATTCGCCGGCACCAGCTTGCCGAGCGCGCCGACGATGATGGTGAAGGCGCAGCCGGAGAGGCCGAACCCGATCAGCACGCCGGCCGATAAGGTCAACGCCACGGCAGTCGTCGCATGCGCCATGATCACCAGGCCGAGCGCATAGAGAACGGCGCCGATTGCCAAAACCCTGGGGGCGCCGAAGCGGTCGGCGATCGCTCCGGCGAAGGGTTGCCCGATGCCCCACAGCAAATTTTGAACGGCGATGGCCAATGCGAAAACGTCGCGGCCCCAGTGGTTGGCCTGCGACAGCGGCGTTAGAAAGAAGCCAAGCGAGGAGCGCGGTCCAAAGCTGATCATAGCGATCAGGCTGCCGCAGATGACCACCACCATAGGCGTGCGCCAGCCGACGCCGGCCGCCGATTTCGCAACCGCCCCTTGCAAAGTCATCGTGAGATTTCTCCGGCCGAATTGATCGGGCCGGACCATATCGGGCCGGTGGGCCTAGCCAAAACGAATCTTCGTGATCCTAGCCATTTGCGCGGTGCATGGCTCAGGTGCCATGCACTATTTGCGGGCGCTTTGGAGCGTAAACGCTCGCCCCTCCTCCGACCGGAGCCATTCCAGGCTATGGCTGACCGGTGACTCTTGTTCTTCTTTAGCGGCTTCTCTTTCGGTCGCCTTGGCGTCGCCCCAGGTCGGCTCGTCCGCGCCGTCGCCCCAGTTGCGCGGGCGGTAGAAGGCATGGACGCCGAGCTTGTAGATTTTTTTCATTTCATTGACCCAATCGGGACGGACCCAATAGGCGTGATAATGGGTAGCCTTCGCAACCTCCGGCATCCACAGCTTGCCGCCGATCATATCGTGGGCGATGCGCTGGGCGCGCGCCCAGGCATCCGGTTCTGTGACCACGTCGGGAATGCCGTCGCAGGCGAAGGTGAACTGGCAGGCGAGATGACGGTTGGCGTTCTGATAGACGACGCCGCAGACGTCGTTCGGATAGAACGGTGAAAACACGCGGTTCATCACCACCTGGGCCACCGCGATCTGCCCGCGCACCGACTCGCCGCGCGCTTCGAAATAGACCGCGTTGGCGAGACATTTCTCCGCCTTGGCGAGCGCCGGGCCGGTGAGCGCCAGCCGCTCGGCCGGCGACTTCGGCCGTTGCTCGACGCCGGTGACTTCGCCCTTGCTGGCGATGCTTTCGCCGGCATTGTCGTCCTCGCCCGCTACCGGCGGCGTAAGCGCCGCCTGCTTGATGTCGGGATCGCCGGATGCGCGCGACGCCATCACCACCGGCGCCTCATCCGGCGCCCAGGGCGTGATCGGTTCCTGCACCGCGGCCAGTGGATCGGCGCCGAAATAAATTCGTGCCCCGTCCTTGCCCGCAGCGTGAGCGGGCGTCGCGGAAGTGACATGGCTGGACGGACTATCGGCAGCGAGCAGATCAATATCGGGCGACGTGAGCTGCCCGTCCGGAACCGCGGCGAATTCGTAGTCCGAATAGGGATCGAAGCGGCTGCGGGCTTCCTCGCTCTTGAGTGGCGTTTCGGCGTCCGCCTGCGGAACCGGCTCGATCGCCAGCAGCGGCCGTAACGGCGGCAGCGGTTCGCGCGGCCGCGCCAGAGCCGAGTCGCGCTTGCTCTTGCGATTGACGGTGGGGAATTGCAGCGGCGCGGTCGGGTCGCCGAGGAACTGCGAGGCGATCGAGCCGGTGACGTCAGTCGGATCGAAATTCGCCAGCGCGTAAATCGGCGGATGCGGGATGGCGGTGCCGATCGGGCGCGGCAGGCTGAAGGTGGCGGCGTGGATGGTACCGAACGGCGAGGCGATCACATGGCTATACGCGCGGGCGGCAACTCCCGGCTGGCGCACCAGCAGCGCGCCGAGATCCTGGAAGCCGGTCGAATTGGACAATAGCGCGAAAACCAGCGCGCCGAAGCCGATCGACGCCAGCCGTCGACGCCTACGCAAAACTGCCATGCCCGCGCTCACGCCACACTACAAAATTGACTTGGCGCATGATCCTTTCCGAAAACCGGTTCCCAGTTTTCGGAATCATGTCCCTGCCGCCCTGTCGCCGGATTGGCGGCAATGCGACCGTTTTTTTATGGACTGATTAACCTTGCGAACGTGTTAACCGTGCGTCGCCAAAGTGGTAATTGGTTGGTTAATGCGTGATTAGATGCGTGGCGACGAAATTGCCGGCTAGGAACAACGCGCAGCCGAGCATACAGCCGGCGATGAGCGCGCGCTCGGGGATGAGCTCCGGCACCGGCCGCCGCGCGCCCAGGCGCAAAACCAGCAGCGCCGCGACGACGGCGAAGAAATAGACCAGCAGCGGATGCGCGAACATGTCCGCGCCGAACGGCCGGCGCTCGGCGATCAGGCCGAAGCCGAAACCGGCGGCGCCAACCGCGGCATACCAGAATCCTGTCGCACGTTTCATTTTGCCGCGCGGCTTGCGCATATATTTCCCATGCCGTTGCTGTGAACTTTTGCGGCGTTTCTCCGGTTGCCGGTGGTTCGGCGGACGACCATTCGGAAACAAAAGTTAACCATATTGCAATCGCTGTTGCCCACTATCGCTGTGCAACCCTGTACCCGGGCCGGAATGTTTCCTTCCATCGACCTTCGCCGGTCAGGCGCTGCTGCTCGCGGTGTTGTGCATCGCCGCGCTGGCATTCGTCGGCCTTTGGTACCGCCGCCTGGGCGCGCAAAATCACCAGTTGTCGACCGCGGTCGACAATATGTCGCAGGGCTTGTTGATGTTCGATGCGCAAGGCCGCATCGTTTTGCACAATCGCCGCTACATCGACATGTACAAGGTATCGCCGAAGATCGTGCGGCCAGGCTGCTCGTTGCGCGAACTGATTCGGCACCGTAACGAGACCGGGCTATTTTTCGGCGACGTCGAGGCCTTTTGCCAGGAGATCCTCGTCGCCGCCGCCAAAGGCCAAAGCACGCAAGCCTATGTGCAGGCCAGCGACGGCCGCAACGTGCTGGCCAAGAACGAGCCGCTGCCGGGCGGCGGCTGGGTGTCCACCCATGAGGACGTCACCGAACAACGCCGCGCCGAGCAGGAACGCGCCGCGATCCACGACCAGGAGCAGCGGCGCGCGGTCATCGACGCGGCGATAGCCTTGTTCCGGCCGCAGGTGGAGAAGCTGCTATCCAGCGTGAGCGACAGCGCAACCGCCATGCACGCGACCGCGAGCACGCTGCTCGGCTCTTCCGACCAGACCTCGCAGCGCGCCGAAGGCGCCGTGCGGGCATTCAATGAAGCTTCCGCCAATGTGAGGACCGCCGCGGTCGCGGCCGATGAATTGTCGCGCTCGATCGCCGAGATCAGCCGCCAGCTTACCCACACCAGCAACGTAGTCGGGCTCGCCACCGGCGAAGCGCGGGCGACCGACAGCGAGATCGCGGGGCTCGCCGCCGGCGCGCAAAAGATCGGCGACGTGATCAAGCTGATCCGCACCATCGCCGGTCAGACCAACCTGCTCGCGCTCAACGCGACCATCGAGGCCGCGCGCGCCGGCGAGGCCGGCAAGGGCTTCGCGGTGGTCGCGTCGGAAGTCAAATCGCTGGCGGTGCAGACCGCCAAGGCGACCGAGGAAATCGCCAACCATATCCTTGCGGTGCAGAACTCGACCACCGGCGCGGTCGAGGCGATCCGGCAGATCGCCACCCGCATGCAGGAGATCAATGAGTACAGCGCGGCGGTGGCCGCCGCGGTCGAGCAGCAGAATTCGTCGACCGAGGAAATCTCGCACAATGTGGCAAAGGCCGCGCGATGGCACCATTCACGTGGTGGCAGTGCTGGGCGAGGTCGCGGGCGCGGCGACCGAAACCCGTTCCTCGGCGAAAGTCGTGCGCGACGCCTCGCAATCGGCGGAATCGGCGGTCGGCAATCTGCGGCTCGAAGTGGAAGACTTCCTCGCCAAGGTGGCGGTGTAGCCTTCGCTAAGCCGTGCTGGCGGCGGCCTTGCCCAAGGCCGCCTGCGCCGCGGCCAGCCGCGCGATCGGCACCCGGAACGGCGAGCACGACACATAGTCGAGCTTGACCTCGTGGCAGAAGGCGACCGAAGCCGGGTCGCCGCCGTGCTCCCCGCAGATGCCAACCTTCAAATTCTTACGGGTTTTTCGGCCGCGCTCGACACCGATGCGCACCAGCTCGCCGACGCCCTGCTGATCGATCGACACGAACGGATCGCCGGGAAGAATACCGCGAGCAGTGTATATTCCGAGAAAGCTCGCGGCATCGTCGCGGCTTATTCCGAACGTTGTCTGGGTCAGATCATTTGTTCCAAATGAAAAGAACTCGGCCGTTTCGGCGATCTCGCCGGCGAGCAGCGCAGGCGCGTGGCAATTCGATCATGGTGCCGACCTGGTAAGTGAGCTTGGCGCCGGTCTCCTTCGCCACCGCGGCCGCCATGGCGTCGATCCGCGCCTTCACCAGGTCGAACTCGGCCTTGCTGGCGATCAGCGGCACCATCACCTCCGGCACCACCGTCTTGCCAGTGCGTTTGGCCGCCTCGACCGCGGCCTCGAAAATGGCACGCGCCTGCATTTCGGCGACTTCCGGATAGGCGATGGCGATGCGGCAGCCGCGGAAGCCGAGCATCGGATTGAATTCGGACAACTCGTTGGCGCGATCGGCGAGCCTTTTCGGATCGGCGCCCATGGCGGCCGCGACCTCGCCGATTTCCTTGGCTCCGTGCGGCAGAAACTCGTGCAGCGGCGGATCGAGCAGCCTTATGGTCACCGGGCGGCCGCCCATGATTTCGAACAGCTCGACGAAATCGGCGCGCTGCATCGGCAACAGCTTGGCGAGCGCGGCACGGCGAGATTTCTCGTCGTCGGCCAGGATCATCTCGCGTACCGCCTGGATGCGCCCCTCGTCGAAGAACATGTGCTCGGTGCGGCAGAGCCCGATGCCTTCGGCGCCGAAACGCACGGCGGCTTTCGCATCGGCCGGGGTGTCGGCGTTGGCGCGCACGCCGAGCTTGCGCACCTTGTCGGCCCAGCCGATCAGGGTGGAAAATTCGCCGGACAGTTGCGGCTCGATCATGTCGACCTTGCCGGCCAGTACCTGGCCGGTCGAGCCGTCGACGGTGATGAAGTCGCCTTGCTTGAACGATTTTCCGCTCGCCGTCATGGTGCGCGCGGCGTAGTCGACGCGCAAGCTACCGGCGCCGGAGACGCAGGGCTTGCCCATGCCGCGCGCGACAACTGCGGCGTGGGAGGTCATGCCGCCGCGGGTGGTGAGAATGCCTTCGGCCGCGTGCATGCCGTGAATATCCTCAGGCGATGTTTCCACCCGCACCAAAATCACTTTTCGTCCGTCGGCTTTGAGTTGCGCGGCCTCGTCCGGCGAGAACACGATCTCGCCCGAGGCGGCGCCAGGCGAGGCCGGCAGGCCGGTGGCGATCACGCGCCGATGCGCGCGCGGATCGATGGTCGGATGCAGCAACTGATCGAGCGCCAGCGGATCGACGCGCAGCACCGCCTCGTTCTTGGAGATCAGCCCTTCGTTGGCGAGTTCGACCGCGATGCGCAGCGCGGCTTTGGCGGTGCGCTTGCCGTTGCGGGTCTGCAGCATCCACAGCTTGCCCTGCTCGACCGTGAATTCGAGGTCCTGCATGTCGCGGTAGTGGCGCTCGAGCGCGTTGTAGATGCGCTTGAGTTCGGAATACGCCTTGGGCAGCGTATTCTCCATCGACGGCTTTTCGGAGCTGGCTTCGACGCGCGCCGCCTCGCTGATTTCCTGCGGCGTCCGGATGCCAGCGACCACGTCCTCGCCCTGCGCGTTGATGAGGAATTCGCCGTAAAGCTTCTTCTCGCCGGTGGACGGGTTGCGCGTGAAGGCGACACCGGTGGCGGAAGTCTCGCCCATATTGCCGAACACCATGGCCTGCACGTTGACCGCAGTGCCCCAGCTTTCCGGAAGATTGTGCAGGCGGCGATAGGTGATGGCGCGCTGGTTCATCCATGAACCGAACACAGCGCCGATCGCGCCCCACAATTGCTGATGCGGCTCCTGCGGAAACGGCTCGCCGCGCTCGTCCTTCAGGCGCTTCTTGTAGCGCTCGACCAGCTCGGCCCAATCGTCGGCGGAAAGATCGGTGTCGAGCGAGTAGCTCTGCCGCTCCTTGTGGCGGTCGAGCAGTTCCTCGAAATGCTCGTGGCCGACACCGAGCACCACGTCGGAATACATGGTGATGAAACGTCGGTAGCTGTCATAGGCAAAGCGGCGATCGCCGGATTTCTTCGCCAGCGCCTCCACAGTCTGGTCGTTGAGGCCGAGATTGAGCACGGTGTCCATCATGCCGGGCATCGAGGCGCGGGCACCGGAACGGACGGACACCAAAAGCGGATTGCTCTTGTCGCCGAAAATCTTAGCCGTGATGCGGCCGACCTGCGCCAGCGCCTTCTCGACCTGTGCGTTCAAGTCCTTGGGATATTGCTTGTCGTGCGCGTAGAAGTACGTGCAGACCTCTGTGGTGATGGTGAAGCCGGGCGGCACCGGCAGGCCGAGATTGGCCATTTCGGCTAGGCCGGCGCCCTTGCCGCCCAGAAGGTTGCGCATCGAGGCCTTGCCCTCGGCGCGGCCGTCGCCGAAGCCGTAGACCCATTTGCCTTTGGACGGTTTTTGGGCAGCCCGGGCGGGCGCCTTGCGCTTGGCCTTGGAAGCCTTTCGTACGGACGATTTCTTGGTTTTCGCGCTGACTCGCGGGGATTTTCGTTTAGCCATGGGTCAAAAAAATGCTGGGTGGGCCGACGGCCCTTAAAAGCACCCTCGGAGACTGCGACGCAAGCCCGGATTATCGCTTATTTGATAAGTCCGAGACCAATCACCCCGACCACGATCAGGTAGGCCGCGACGATGAAATTGAGCAGGCGCGGAATGACCAGAATGAGAATGCCGGCAACAAGCGCGACGATGGGCTGCAGATGAGCGATGCCGATGACCATGACGGTGTCCCCTTGGGTTGAATGCAGTAATGCAACGGCGAGACTGGCGGGAAGATTTCGAGCATTCCCGCGCGCATGTTCAGTCATGAATCGACGGGACCGCTCCAGCCCGGCAGATAACGGGCATCCATGCTTTTAGCCAATTTCTGCGCATCTTTGATGGCGCCGCGGAAGTTATTCACAACGCGATTTCGCTTCATCCGCCGGCGAAAAAAGTCGGCCCACAGAAACTCGCTGAACGGCGTCGTATCTTTGGCGAAGCCGCCGACCCGGCGAAGCTCTCCGGCGAGACTGCGGAACGGATCGTCCTTAAGCTTGTCAATCGATTTCGGAATTTTCGTGAAGTCGCGGCGGCGTCCGTTTTCGTCATAAGGGTGCACCCAGCTATGGTGGTCGAGCACCAGCCAGAAATCATCGGGCGCGAGCGCGCTGAGGTCCGCCACGATGGTGACCAGCACGTTCTTCATCCCCTCTTGGTAAAGGGACAGCGCGACGTGGTGATGGTCGATGACGTAATGGCGCTTCTTCGGCCCGAGGATGACCGGGATCATGTGATCGCCCAGGAAA
Source organism: uncultured Alphaproteobacteria bacterium (assembly GCA_963817045.1). GTDB lineage: Bacteria > Pseudomonadota > Alphaproteobacteria > Rhizobiales > Xanthobacteraceae > Pseudolabrys. The sequence goes on along the minus strand of CAWFMZ010000010.1, from coordinate 173,161 downwards.
TTTCCGATTTTCTTCGCCCCGCGCTTGCGCAGGCGATTGCGTTTGTCTTTTACCTCGTGGTCCCCCACCGTGATTTGTGTCGGACGCAGGCTGGCAATCGGAATGGGTTGGAGAACGGGATCCTAGGTTAGACATCGACGACCCCCAGGTTACGTACAGAGATGGGGGAGCTTAGCCTTCTATCTTCGAAAAATCCGCTACCGCGCGGGTGGCTTCGCGAATCTCATTCAGCAGCTTAAGACGGTTTTCGCGCAACGCCTTGTCGTCGACGTTCACGGTGACCTTGTCGAAGAAGGCATCGACGCGCGGGCGCAAAGCGGCCATCGCGCTCATGGCGGCGGCGAAGTCCTCCTTGGCGACGGCGGCGGAGGCGTCTTTCTTGGCAATGTTGATGGCTTCGGCCAACGCTTTTTCTTCCGGCGCTGCCAGCCGCTTGGCGTCGGGCGCAGCCGTATAACTCATGTTGTCCTTCTTCTCCTCGATGCGCAGAATGTTCGAGGCACGCTTGACGCCAGCGAGCAGGTTCTTGCCGTCGTCGCTGTCGAGGAATTTTCCGAGCGCTTCGACGCGGCGGACGATCAGCAACAGATCATCCTGGCCTTCGAGCGCGAACACGGCGTCCACCAGATCGTGCCGCGCGCCGTCCTCACGCAACTGCACCTTCAGGCGGTCGGCGAAGAACGAGAGCAGGTCGTGCGTCTGCTTGAGATAAGAATGGGCCTGGACCAGCACCGGTCCAGCCAGCTGCTTGGCTCTTCTCCGACACCAGCACTTCGAGCTTCACCGCCAGCTCGATATCGGTCGCGCTCAGCTCCAATATCTGCTCGTTCAGCGGATGCAGCAGCGCGATGGCTTCCGCTAAATTTTCGTCGCGCCGTATCACGCTGAAGTGCTGCCATATCTGCAGGCGCAGCGGCAGCCGCAATTCGTTTTCGATGACGATGCGAATGATACCCAGCGCCGCACGCCGCAGCGTATAAGGATCCTTCGACCCGGTCGGCTTCTCGTCGATCGCCCAGAAGCCGACCAAGGTGTCCATCTTGTCGGCAAGTGCGACCGCGATCGACACCGGGTCGGCAGGAACGAGATCATCCGGCCCCTTCGGCTTGTAGTGGTCCTCGCAGGCATGCGCGACCGCCTCGTCCTCGTTTTGCGCTTCGGCGTAGTATTTCCCCATCAAGCCTTGCAGCTCGGGGAATTCGCCGACCACGTCGGTGAGCAGATCGGTTTTGGCGAGTAGCGCGGCGCGCTCCGCTTTGGCCACATCGGCACCGACGATCGGCGCCAATTGCCCGGCCAGCGCCACCATGCGCGCGATGCGCTCGGCCTGCGTGCCCAGCTTCTCGTGAAACACGATCCCATCGAATTTCGGCAGCCGATCTTCCAGCCGCGTCTTCAAATCCGTCTCGTAGAAGAACTTGGCGTCGGAGAGCCGCGCGCGGATCACGCGCTCATTGCCGGCGACGATCGCCTTGCCGCCGTCGCTGGCTTCCTCGTTGGCGACCAGGATGAACTTGTTGGTGAGCTTGGCGGTGGCGGAATCGCGCAGCACGAAGCACTTCTGGTTGTTGCGGATGGTGGCGCGGATCACCTCGTCGGGGATCGCGAGGTACGCCTCGTCGAACGAGCCCATCAGCGTGACCGGCCATTCCACCAGGCCGGCGACCTCGGCGAGCAGGCCCGCGTCCTCCAACAGTTCGAAGCCCTGCGCGAAGGCAAGGTTCTTGGCGTCGGCGAGGATCATTTCGGCGCGCCGCGCCGGATCGAGCACCACCTTGGCCTTTTCGAGCTTGGCGACGTAGTCGTCGAAGCGGCGCACCTTGATCGTGCTCGGCGCCATGAAGCGATGGCCGCGCGTCTCGTCGCCGGCGGCGATGCCGTCCACGCTGAACTTGACGACGTCGGGCTCCTCGGTTTCCGGCCCGAAGGTGGCGAGAATGGAATGCAGCGGGCGCACCCAGGTGAGCCGGCCGCTGCCCCAGCGCATGGACTTCGGCCACGGGAAGCCGCGCACCACCTCGGGGATCATCTCGGCCGATGCACCTCGAGCGCCGGCCTGCCCGGCTTCTCGATCACCGCCACGTAGAAGTCGCCCTTCTTGTCGGGCTTCTACCTTGGCTTCGATCGATCGATTTCAAGCCGGCCGCCTTGAGGAATCCGGCGATCGCGCCCTCGGGCGCACCGACGCGCGGGCCCTTCTTCTCCTCCTTGATGTCCGGCTGGCGCACCGGCACGCCATGCACCGACAGCGCAAGCCGGCGCGGCGTCGCGAAAGCCTTGGCGCCTTCGTAGACCAGGCCGGCCGCCACCAGCCGGTCGGTGACGATTTTCTTCAAATCGTCGGCGGCGCGCGTCTGCATGCGTGCAGGAATTTCTTCGGATAAGAATTCAAGCAAAAGGTCGGGCATTGGCTCCTCAGAATGGTTATCGCAGGTAGCAGGCTCGCCCCGCGCTGTCACGCCGCGTTTTCGGCCCCGGCGGCCCGCTACCGCCGCCGGTAGCGTAAATGTCCCCAGAAAAATTGCCGGAATTGTTTATCGGATTGGCAAGGCGGCGCACCTGACAATCGCCGGCAATGTTCGCTCCGCCCGGAAACGTCGCCCTCTATTTTCAGCCGCTGGTCAGCCTCGGCGCCCGGCGCATCATCGGTTTCACCGCGCATTCCGTGCGGCCCGACGATGATGTATTGCGTGCCGCCTGCCGCGCCGCAGCGCTTTGGCCGGACGACGTCACGCTCGGCGTCGAGCTCTCAGCCATGTAGTGGCGAAATCCCGCTACCGGATTACATATCTTTTCCGCGCTCAGCGAAGGTGGTCTTTCGCCGGCGCGACTCGAACTGGAAATTGCCGAAGCGGCGCTGGTGGGCGACCTGCGCCCGATGCAACAGACGATCGAGCACGTGCGTCAATCCGGCGTGATGGTCACGCTCACCGGGTGCGGCCGCGACGCGAATACGGTAGCGCCGGCGTCCGGCTTCGACACCATCAAATTCGGCCATGCGTGCGTCCGGCGGCTCGGCCGTCACGCGGAGAGCGACATAATCATGGACGCGCTGATCTGTGTCGCGGACCAGTACGGCGTGGTAACCGCCGCGGACGGAATTTCGACCGATGCACAGGTCGACATGCTAAAACCCAAAGGCTGCGCCGAGGGCCAAGGCAGCCAGTTCGGCAAGGCGATACGAGCATCCGAAATTCCGGCGCTGCTGAGCTTCCCCTCGATCGCCGCCGGGGTCGCCTGATCGTGTTACAACCGCTTGTGGCTGTTGTCGCAGAACGGCGGCGTTTTGGTGCGCTTGCAGGTGCAGAAGTTGCGCTTTCCCGCGCGTTTGGCGGTCCATTCCAGCGGCGTGAAGGTGGTTACCTCGTGCGAGCCGTCGCAGAATGGCTGGCTCTGCGAACGTCCGCATCGGCACCACCAATATGTCTCGCCTTCGACGACGTCGACCGTCACCGGCTCGCGCCCGCCGATCTCGGGTTCGCTCATGGCTGCCCCCCAGTTGCTCTCGTCAGCACCTGCCCGAAGCCGATCTCCTGCTCATCTGGGTCGCGCACCGCGAATTCGCGCACGCCGTAGAATTGGTCGCACAGCCCGTAGTCGATGGTCGCGCCGCGGCTCTTCACCTCCGCGAACAAGGCTTCGACGTCGTCAACCCAGAAATACGCGTTCCAAAGTCCTTCGCTGATCTTCCAATAGGGAACAATTGCATACCCCTCGGGCGCCTGTTTCAGCATCGCAAAGCTATTGCCATATTCCATGATGGCGAATTCCGGCGGCTCACCGAAGGTACCGTGCACTGGAAGCCGAGCTTGTCGCGCCAATAGGCAATCGATTCGCGCAGATTGCCAGCAAACAAAACCGAGTCCTGCCGCAATATCCGCTCCGGCTCATGCCGCCCCTCCGCCTTCGGTAGCGAGCCAGGCCTCGCCGCAGGCTTTCGCCAATTCGCGCACGCGCAGGATATAGCTCTGCCGCTCGGTGACCGAGATCACGCCGCGCGCGTCGAGCAGATTGAATACGTGGCTCGCCTTGATGCACTGGTCATAGGCCGGCAGCGCCATCAGGTGGCGCGTTTTCTTGCCATCGGCCCAGCCGGCTTCGAGATATTTCTTGCAGGCCGCCTCCGCCATCTTGAACTGCTCGAACAGCATCGCGGTGTCGGCGAATTCGAAATTGTGCCGCGAATATTCCTGCTCGGCCTGCAGGAACACGTCGCCATAGGTGACCTTCTTCTCGTCATTGCGGCCGTTGAAGTTGAGCGCGAACACATTGTCCACGCCCTGCACATACATGGCGAGGCGCTCCAGCCCGTAGGTGAGCTCGCCGGCGACCGGCGCGCATTCGAAGCCGGCGACCTGCTGGAAGTAGGTGAACTGCGAGACTTCCATGCCGTCGCACCAGCATTCCCAGCCGAGCCCCCAGGCGCCGAGCGTCGGGCTTTCCCAATCGTCCTCGACAAAGCGGATGTCGTGGAGCTTCGGATCGATGCCGATGACCTTGAGCGAATTGAGATAGAGCTCCTGGATGTCGGGCGGCGACGGCTTCAGGATGACCTGGAACTGGTAATAGTGCTGCAGCCGGTTCGGATTTTCGCCGTAGCGGCCGTCCTTGGGCCGGCGCGAGGGCTGCACATAGGCGGCATTCCAGGGCTTGGGCCCGAGCGCGCGCAGCGTGGTCGCCGGGTGAAAGGTGCCCGCCCCCACCTCCATGTCGTAGGGCTGCAAAATGACGCAGCCCCAAGCCGCCCAGTACTGTTGCAGTGCAAGAATAAGCCCCTGGAACGAAGACCTTGGGTCCAGGTTTTCCTGACGCGAACGGTCACTGGCGAGAAGATTTGCTTCAGCCATCGTTTGGATACGGATTCTTAAGCACGGGAATAGCTTGGACCGTATCGGCGGCCCTATGGGGGGTCAAGCCGGTAAATATTTACAGGAATTTGAACCGGAACCGAAATCGGCGCGACAGATAATTGCAACCAACTGGGCAGAGGAAATCACCATGTTCACTTTTCAACTGATCGGACTGGCGCTGGTCGTATTGTTCTTTGGCGCCCTCATCACCGGCAACCCGAACGTCGCCCGCAACTGAATCGCGGCCGCTTGCATCTCGGAATTTGAAGATCGGCTATGGGCGATATTCGCCGGTCGTCGGATCGCGCCGCAGGGTCGGCCGGTTTTCCATATCGGAAATCCGCACCGTCGCGCGCTTGGCCCGTTCGAGCTCTTCGTTGATCCGGCGCGCTTCCTTCACCACCCAATGCACGACCATGGCGCCGCCCAGCGCGGCGAGCGACCATTTCAGCAGCGGCGAGAGCAAAAACGGGGGCATCGGCGTCTCCTTACAAGCGTAGATTAACGTAAGCTCGGCCGCGAACAAGGCATTTTCGGGGCTGCTCGGGCGCTGATCGGCTACACGATCAATCAACGATGAACTATGCTGCCGCGGGGGCTTTTTCCCGAGGGGGCCGGCACACGGCTATTGGCCGTTCCGGCCGGTGGAGGACGCCAATGACAATTTCCGTGAAAACAAATTGGGCGTTTTCGGCGCTGGTCGCCGCATCGTTGGCGCTGCTGGCGCCCGCACCAGGCGCCGCCGCGGATGCGTGGCCAAACCGGCCGGTGCGGTTCATCGTGACGCTCGGACCCGGCAGCGGCGTCGATATCGGCGCGCGGCTGTTCGCCGACAAGCTGTCGGCGCGCTGGGGCCAGTCGGTCGTGGTCGAGAACCGCCCGGGCGGCGATGGCATCGTCGCCATCACCAGCTTCCTTGGCGCGCGTGATGATCACGTCTTGCTGGTTTCGCCGGTGAGTTCGTTCACCGCGCACCCCTATTTCCATGACAAGCTGCCCTATGAGCCCAAGGACCTGGTGCCGATCGCCCGCATCTCCAGGACCGTGGTCGCGGTCAGCGTACCGACTTCGCTCAACGTCAATTCGCTGAAAGAACTGGAGGCGCTGGCGCGCGCCAAGCCCGGTCAATTGAATTGGACCACCGCCACCGGATTTACCGATTTCGTGTTCGCCGGATATCTACATACAGTCGGCCTGACCATGGCGAAGGTGCCCTATAAAAACCCGGTCACGGCGGTCAACGACCTCGCGGAAGGGCGTATCCAGGTCTTCATGCCGGCCTACGCCATCGTGCGGCCGCAAGTGCTGGCCGGCAAAGTGAAAGTGCTTGCCGTCACCAATCACGAGCGCGCTCCCGTACTCCCCGACGTTCCGACGGCGACCGAAGCCGGCTATCCGTCGCTCGCATTTGACGGACTGGTGGGCTTGTTCGGTCCGCCGGGAATAGCCGATGACGTACGCAAGCGCATTGCCGACGATATCCGGGCCGTCGGCAGCGATCCTGAGATCGTACAGAAGTTGGCCACCACCGCGCAGATCGTCAGCCCCGGCAACGCCGCCGAATTTACTGAGTCGATCGCGCAGCAGCAGGCGCAGGTTGCCGCGGTGGCGAAACTGTTCGGCAACAAACCGGTGCAGTAGCGCTACAGTCCGTAGCGCCCCCACAGCGCGCGCGCCTCCAGCGCCGACAGCAGGTCGGCGGCAAGCCCGGGCTGGCGCACCAGCGCGTCGAGCGAGCCGAGGCCCGGAATGCGACGGCCGAACAGGCCGCGGTCGGCCGCGATCAGCGGCGTGCGCACTTTCTCGCCGTAGCGCTCGCGCAGGATCGAGCGCAGGTCGCCGATGCGATCGGCAAGCCCGAGATCGATCGCCGCCTGCGCGGTCCAGAACTCGCCGGAGAACAGCGTCTTCTCGCTGCCCTGCAGCTTGGCTCCGCGGCGTTCCTTGACCAGCGCGATGAAGTGCTCGTGGACGTCCTTCTGGATCGCCTTGATGCGCTTCACGTCCTCCGGCTTCTCCGGCAGGAACGGATCGAGCATCACCTTGCGCTCGCCGGCGGTGTAGAGCCTGCGCTCCACGCCGAGCTTTTCCATGAGTTTGGGGAAGCCGAACGAGCCGCCGACCACGCCGATCGAGCCGACGATCGAAAATTGATCGCAGACGATCTCGTCGGCGGCGCAGGCCAGCATGTAGCCGCCGGAGGCGCCGACATCCTCGACGAAGGCGATGACCGGGAGTTTCTTTTCCGCGGCCAATTGCCGGATGCGGCGGAAGATCAGATGCGACTGCGCGGGCGAGCCGCCCGGCGAGTTGACGATCAGCGCCACGGCGCGCGCATTGCGGACCGCGAAGGCGCGCTCCAGCGAGCGGGCGATGCTCGACAGCATCAGTCCCGGCCGCAACGGCGTGACTACGCCGATGACGCCCGACAGCCGCACCACCGGCACCACCGGGATGTCGGCGCGAAAGCGCGCCGGCAGCAGCGTGCGCAGAAGCTCGAGCGTGCGCTTGAGGATGTCGGGCATCGGTTGGGTCGCGGCGGGCGCCATGCCGGCCAGTTAGGCATCATTGGAACCCAAGTCAAAGCCCGCCGGCGCCCGCTCGCGGCTGGCCTCTTTTTAGGTGCAATGCAGCAAATATCGCATTCCTGACCAGGAAATGCCCTAAATTGCCTATTTTTTAACTTTGGAATGCTTTTTGCATTGCAGTACGCTGCCAGCAAGCGTGACGGTTATTGGAAGAGGCGGATTGATGGATCCCAAGCTCACCATACTGTTCCTGCTAATCAGCAGCGTTATTGGGCTTTCGCATCTCAACGACGAGAATCTGGACCGCATGCGGCGCCAGTTCGTCATCCGGCGTTGGCGCGAATTCATGCCGGGGCGGCGCAAATCCTAGGCAAAAGAGCCCGCGTTTACGTCTCAGTAATACTCAGCGTTCCCCCGCCACGCAGCACGGCCTCCGCAGCCGCGGTCGGGTGGCCGTGCTGATCGTTCAGGATGAGGGCGGGATAGTCAGCGGCGCACCGCGGCCGCGATTTCACCGCGCGCACCAGCACGCGAATCGCGGGCGCATCGGGGCGCGGAAGCACCGGCAGCACGGCGATACCGCCGAACTCAGCCGGCAGCGCGTTCTGCACCTCGGCCAGCGCATCGGCGCGCCAGATCAGCGTCAACACTCCCTGCGGCTTGAGCAGCCGCGCGGCACTCGCGATCCAGCGCGGCAACAGGCCCGGCGCCGCCGCATGCGCGAGCCGCCGGCGCGGGTCGGGCGACACGTTCTGGCGGCTGGCGTCGTGGAACGGCGGATTCATCAACACGCGGTCGGCGCTGCCGGATGAAATACCGGCGGCCGCAAGGGCCTCGACGTCCTCGGCGTCGCAGGCCAGCACGCTCACCCGGTCGTCCAATTTGTTGAGCCGCGCATTGTCGGCGGCAAGCGGGCACAGCGCCGCATCGATCTCGACCAGCGTGACCTTGAGCCCCGCCACCCGCGCCGCCAGCGCGAGGCCGGCCGCGCCGACGCCGGCGCCGAGATCGACCGCATGCTCGCCGGCGCGGCCAGCGGTCGCGGCGGCGAGCAAAATCGCATCATGGCCGACGCGATGGCCGCGTAGCGGCTGGCGCAGTCGCAAGCGGCCGCCGAGCACGGCATCTTCGCTGGTTTCGATGCCGTCGCGTTCAGCGCCCATCGGGGCGCAGCTCATTTCCGAGGCCGGCATCCGTGAGCAGCCGGCGGGCGGCGGCGACGTCGTCCTCCGCCACCAAGACGCGGCGCGGCAGAATGCCGAGCGAGCCTTCCAGCACGCTCATATTCTGGTCGAACACCAGGTGCGTGAATCTTGGCGCCATCGAGCAGCGCGCCGATCGCCGAGACCAGAACCGCATCATTGGTGCGGACGAGTTCGTGCATAAATTTATCCCCGGCGCCGTTCTTCGCCGGGCGCGCGGTGCGCCAGATAGGCGAGCAGCTTCATCTCGCGCCGGCCGCGCGTCACGGTATCGAGCACCAGCCCGATGGCGACCGACAGGAACGCCAGCACCATCAGGCCGGTCGATAGAATGGCGGTCGGCAGCCGCGGCACCAGGCCGGTTTCGAAATAAGTGACGAAGATCGGGATCGCGAAACCAATGGACGCGATCGCCAGCGCCAGCCCGATGCCGGTGAAGAACGGCAGCGGGCGCTCGGCGCGATAGAGCCTGACGATGGTGCGCAAGATGCGGAAGCCGTCGCGCCAGGTGTTGAGCTTGGAGGCCGACCCCTCCGGCCGCGCGTAATAGGGCGTGTCGATCTCCGCCACCGCCAGCCCCAGTTCGAGCGCATGGATGGTGAGTTCGGTCTCGATCTCGAAGCCGCCCGACAGCACCGGAAAGGACTTCACGAACCGGCGCGAGAACACCCGGTAGCCCGACAGCATGTCGTTGAAGGTGGGGCCGAACATCGAAGCGACAAAGGCGGTCAGTAGCCAATTACCGGTCCGGTGGCCGGCGCGGTAGGCCGCCTGCTCGCGGTCGACCCGGTTCGCGACCACCATGTCGAGCCGGTCCTCGAGCAGCCGCTCGATCATGGCGGGCGCGCTCGGCGCGTCGTAGGTGGCGTCGCCATCCACCAGCACGTAGATGTCGGCCTCCACGTCGGTGAACATGCGCCGCACCACGAAGCCCTTGCCCTGGTGCTTTTCCTCGAACACCTCGGCGCCGGCGGCGCGGGCCGCTGCCGCGGTATTGTCGGTCGAATTGTTGTCGAATACGAAGATCGTGGCCGTGGGCAGCGCGGCGCGGAAATCCTTTACAACCTTTGCGATCGCCACTTCCTCGTTGTAGCAAGGCACCAGCACGGCGATCGTGTATTCGTTGAAGCGGCCGGACTTGCGCGCGGCCGGCGTTGAAGTTCGGTTCGCCAATCGGAGCCCCCTTGCCCATCCCGCGCGTCAAAATGGCCTGATACGACAATCTAACGCACTTGCCCCGTTAACACAGCGTTTCTATGCTCGCGTAAACTAGTGACCCCGGAGAAGCATTTTGGCCGTCGTCGTTCCCTTCGAAAGTCCGCAAGCCGCGTCGATCGAGCGTCTCGCCGAACTGGTGGCACCGGACATGGAGCGAGTCAACGCGGCGATCCTGGCGCGCACCGGCTCGGACGTGGCCATGATCCCGGAGGTCGCCAACCATCTGATTTCCTCGGGCGGCAAGCGGCTGCGCCCGATGCTGACGCTGGCGATGGCCAAGCTGGCCGGTTACTCCGGCGACGGCCACATCAAGCTCGCCGCCGCGGTCGAGTTCATGCATACCGCGACGCTGCTGCACGACGACGTGGTCGACGAAAGCGACATGCGCCGCGGCAAGCTCGCCGCCCGCATGCTGTGGGGCAACGAGGCGAGCGTGCTGGTCGGCGATTTCCTGCTCGGCCAGGCCTTCAAGATGATGGTCGAGGTCGGCAATCTGCACGCGCTCGATATCCTGTCGGCGGCCGCCGCCGTGATCGCGGAAGGCGAGGTGATGCAGCTCGGCGCCGCCAAGAACACCGCCACCAACGAGGACGAATATCTGGCGGTGATCCGCGCCAAGACCGCGGAGCTGTTCGCCGCCGCCTGCGAGGTCGGCCCGGCGCTGGCGGTCAAGGACAAGGCCGAACTCGCCGCCTGCCGCTCGTTCGGCATGAACCTCGGCATCGCCTTCCAGCTCGTCGACGACGCGCTCGACTACGGCGGCAAGTCCGCCAAGCTCGGCAAGAATGTCGGCGACGATTTCCGCGAGGGCAAGATCACCCTGCCGGTGGTGCTGTCGTTCCGCCGCGGCACCGAGAGCGAACGCGCATTCTGGAACCGCACGCTCGGCGCGGGCGAAATCGGCGACGGCGATCTCGACGCCGCCATCGCGCTGATGGCCAAGCATCACGCCATCGAGGACACGGTCGGCCGCGCCCGCCACTACGGCGCCATCGCCACCGACGCGCTGGCGCTGGTGCCGCCGTCGGCGATCAAGACGGCGCTGGAAGAAACCGTCGCCTTCTGCATCGCGCGCGCGCACTAGCGGGCGCGAGCGCACCGTCTACAGCGGCGCGTAACCCGTCGCCGGATCGCGCTTCAACTGCTGGCGGATATTGCGATCGGGGTCCTGGCCGATAAACCGGCCGTATTGATAGACCGGCGGCGCGCAACCGTTCGGCTGCGGCGTCGGCGAGCCGGGCAGCAGAAAGCTCCAGGAGAATTGATACGGCCCGTCCACGCAGCGGGGCGCGGCTTTGTGCTTGGCGCGCGCCAAAGCGGGATCGGCGGCGATGACGGCAATGGCTGCGATGAGGGCCGCGACGGCAACCACGATCCGGCTGAATTTCATTTCCATCTCCTGCGGCGCGCCGCTGCCTACTGGCAATTCGCCAGACTGACAACGGTCCCCTGCAAAGCGGGCATTTTCAAGGGCGCTATCCGATAGTTGCGGGATAAACCCACCAGTCCTTGTGCCCGGCCTTAAGCCGCTGCGCCGCCGCGGCGGTCTCGCCGGAAGAAGCGAACAGCGCAAAGCAGGTCGGCCCCGAACCCGACATGCGCGCGAGCCGGGCGCCCGGCAAGGCGCGCAGCGCGGCCAGCACGTCGGCGACGACGGGCACGCAGGCGATCGCGCTTTGGGTGAGATCGTTGCCGTGCCCGCCGAGCCATTCGATCAATGCGTCGCGTTCGCGCGGCACGCCGGCCTGAGATGTCTTGCCGCCTTGCAGCCCTGCGAAACCTGGCGAACACGTCGCGCGTGGCCAAGGGCACGCCCGGATTGACCAGCAGCGCCGCCAGCGGCGGCAGATCGAGCGGGGCCGAGAGCTCATCGCCGACGCCCCGCATGATGCGCGGCTGGCAATCGAGGCAGACCGGCACGTCGGCGCCAACGACCAGCGCCGCCGCCGCAAGCCGCGGATCGTCGAGCGCAAGATCGTTGGCGCGCGCGAGCAGCCGCAGCGCCGCCGCCGCATCGGCCGAGCCGCCGCCGAGGCCGGCCGCGACCGGAATATTCTTCTCAAGCAGAAACGCCCGGCCTTCAGGCCCGCGACGCGCTCGCGCAGAACGGCCACGGCCTTGAGCACGAGATTGTCGGCAACCGATCCGCATGCCGAAGCGAACGGCCCGGTAATATCGAGCGCGGCATCGCCGCCCGGCTGCAAGGTGAGCGTGTCGGCGAGGTCGGCGAACGCCACCAGGCTTTCCAGCCGGTGATAGCCGTCCTCGCGGCGGCCGAGCACGCGCAATGTCAGATTGATCTTGGCGGGAGCCTTTTCGACCAGCGGCGCGGTCACGCTAGCGCATGATCCCGAAAAGTGGGAACCGGTTTTCGGAAAAGATCATGCGCATGCAAAAACCTTAGCCCCCGTCGCCGCTTTTCTTGCCGGCCTTGGCCTGCGACGAAGTCTCCTCCGGCAGTCCGTCTTTGAGCTTGGCCTCGATCTTCGGCAAATCTTCCGGCTCGGGCTTGAGATCGCGCGCATGTGCCCACTGGAACTTGGCTTCGAGCACGCGCCCGACGCGCCAATAGGCGTCGCCGAGATGGTCGTTGATGGTGGGGTCTTCCGGCTTGAGCTCGATCGCGCGCTCGAGCTGCTTGACTGCTTCCTCGTAATTGCCGAGCCGGTAATAGGCCCAGCCGAGCGAGTCGACGATATAGCCGTCATCCGGACGTTGCTGCACGGCGCGCTTGATCATGTCCATGCCCTGATCCAGGTTCACGCCCTGATCGATCCAGGAATAGCCGAGATAATTGAGCACGTGCGGCTGCTCGGGGAACAGTTCGAGCGCCTTCTTGAGATCGGCCTCCGACTTCGGCCACTGCTTGGAGCGCTCGTAGCAGATGCCGCGGAAATAGAAGACCATCCAGTTCGCCTTTTCCGGCTGCGCGATGGTGGCGGCGCCCTTGGAATAGACGTCGGCGCATTCGGCGAACTTCTTGTGGCCGCGCAAAACGTTGCCCAGCGCCACGATCGCTTCGAGATCGTCCGGGTGCTCCTTGATCAGCGCGTTAAGGTGCTTCTCCGCCTCGTCCGGACGCTCGAGCGAATCGAGATTGGCCGCCATCTGAATCGCGGCATTGCGATGCAGCGGCGAACTCGCCGGAATGCGTTCGTAGACCTTGATCGCCAGCGCCGGCTTCTTGAGCGATTCATAAAGATCGGCGAGCGAAAGCAGCGCCAGCGGATGGTTGGGCGCGAGATAGAGCGAAAGCTGGAGATAGACCAGGCCGAGATCCTCGCCGCCGCGGCGGCCGAGCGAGGCGCCGAGCCCATAGAGCGCTTCGGCGGCGCCGGCCTGCGCCGTCGTCACCAGCGGCGGCAGCTTCTCACCGGCCTTGATCTGGTTCATCGCCTCGACCACCAGCGGATGGCGCGGCAGCACCTTGTCGAAGGCTTCGAAAACGGCGAGCGCTTCCTTGGCGGTAGCGTTGCGCGACATCCAGCTGCCATAGGCCTCGACCACCCGCAGCGCTGAGGAATCGAGCTTGTAAGCGTGCTCGTAGCGCTTGCCGGCTTCCTTCTTGTTGCCGGCGAGGTCGTAGATCATGCCGGCATGCAGGTCCTTGAAGATGGCATACCAATCCGGTCCGGCCAGCCGGTCGATCGCCGCCACCGCGGCTTTGGAGTCGCCGGTCCCATAACTGGACCAGGCCGAGAGTAGCGTCGCCGTCAGATCGGTGATCGGGCCGCGGATCGACAGCGCCAAATTGCGGCGCGCCGCGGCAAATTGCTTATGCTTGAGCGCGGACACGCCGAGCACCAGTTCGCCGACGCGGTCGTTCTTGTCGACCTGCACGATGCGCTCGGCATATTTCACCGTTTCGTCGATGTCGCCGTCGACCAGCAGCGACAGAAAGGCGCGGTCGAGCAGCTCGCCGTTTTTCGGATCGTGCTTGAGCGCGGCACGGTAATAGGCGGCGGCCGCGGCCGCGTCGCGCTCCTGACCGGCATGGCGGGCGGCGAGATAACTGCCCGAGGCCGTCATGCCGGAAAGGTCCGGCGAGGCCGGCGCCTGCGCGGCAAGCTCGATCGGCGCCGCCACCAGGAATGCGGCTAGCGCGGTGCCGATAGCGCACCGGGCGAGGCTCGAAGAAGTCACGGGCAATGCTCCAATGAGGCGGATGACCGCGGATTTCGCGCAAACCGCCGAAGTTGGGCCGAGAATGGCCTTTTTGCGCCGCCCCCGCAAGAACGGCGGCCGCCACACTTAGGTGCGAGGTTGAAAACTTTGATGTGGCAGCATCGTGGCCGGAACCGGCCACCGCATATCACATATTCGGATAGTTCGGACCGCCGCCGCCCTCGGGTGGAACCCAGGTGATGTTCTGATTCGGGTCCTTGATGTCGCAGGTTTTGCAGTGGACGCAATTCTGCGCGTTGATGACGAATTTGGGCGCGCCGCCCTCCTCTACCCATTCATAAACTCCGGCCGGGCAATAGCGCGCCGACGGCCCCGCATAGATGTCGTGTTCGGAACTCTTCTGCAAGCTCAAGTCCGCCACACGCAGATGGACCGGCTGATCTTCCTCGTGATTGGTGTTGGACAGGAACACCGAGGACAGCCGGTCGAAAGTCAGCGTGCCATCCGGCTTCGGATAGGCGATCGGTGTGCACTCGGATGCCGGCTTGAGCGTGGCGAAGTCCGGCTTGCCATGCTTGACCGTGCCGAACAGCGAAAAGCCGAAGGTATTGGTCCACATGTCGAGGCCGCCGAGCGGGATGCCGAGCAGCGTTCCGAGTTTCGACCACAGCGGCTTGGCGTTGCGCACCCGCCACAGGTCCTTACCGATTGCCGAATCCCGCCAGGCGGCTTCGTAGCCGGCGAGTTCGTCATGGCTGCAACCGACCGACAGCGCGGCGGCGGCCGCTTCCGCCGCCATCATGCCGGACAGCATCGCATTGTGGCTGCCCTTTATGCGCGGCACGTTCATGAAGCCGGCGTCGCAGCCGATCAGCGCGCCGCCGGGAAACGCAAGCTTCGGCACCGACTGGTAGCCGCCCTCGGTCAGCGCGCGCGCGCCATAGGCGAGCCGCTTGCCACCGGCGAACGTGTCGCGCACCGCCGGATGGGTCTTGAAGCGCTGGAATTCCTCGAACGGCGACAGATACGGGTTGGAATAATTGAGATGCAGCACGAAGCCGACCGACACCAGATTGTCGTCGAAGTGATAGAGAAACGATCCGCCGCCGGTCCGGCCGTCGAGCGGCCAGCCGAACGAGTGTTGCACCAGCCCCTTGCGGTGCTTTTCCGGCGCCACCTGCCAGAGCTCCTTCAGGCCGAGCCCGAATTTCTGCAGCTCGCGCCCGTCGCTGAGAGCGAACTTGGCAATCAGCTGCTTGCCGAGACTGCCGCGCGCGCCTTCCGCGAACAGCGTGTATTTGGCGCGCAGCTCCATGCCGCGCGTGAAACTGTCCTTGGGCTGACCGCTTTTGCCAACGCCCATATCGCCAGTGGCGACGCCGGCGACCGCGCCGTTGTCATCGAACAGGACTTCCGACGCGGCAAAGCCCGGATAGATTTCAACGCCGAGCGCTTCCGCCTTGCCGGCAAGCCAGCGGCAGACGCTGCCGAGCGAGACGATGAAATTTCCATGGTTGTTCATCAGCGGCGGCATCAGGAAATTCGGCAGCCGCAACGCCGCTTTGGCGGTGAGCCAATAGAAGCGGTCGTTGGCGACCGCGGTCTTGATGGGTGAGTCCTCGCCGCGCCATTCCGGCAGCAGGCGGTCGAGCCCGACCGGATCGATCACCGCGCCGGAGAGGATATGGGCGCCGACCTCGGAGCCCTTCTCCACGATCACCACGGAGATTTCCGGATTGATCTGCTTGAGGCGGATGGCGGCGGACAAGCCCGCCGGGCCGGCACCGACAATCACCACGTCGAATTCCATCGCCTCGCGGGCGGGCAGGTCAGCCATGGATGTCTCCTCGCTCCCGATATTCCACTTTTGCACAGCGGGGGCAATCGCGCGCGTGCCGTGCTAGGGTTCGATCATGCCGCCTGCCCGCGACAAACCGGCCCGCGATCTGCTCGACTTCTACCTGGACGCTGGGGTCGACGCGCTGGTGGGCGAGCAGCCGGTGGACCGTTTCGCGCCCGAGACTTCTGTACCTCCCCCTGAAAGGGGGAGGTCGGCGAGCGAAGCTCGCCGGGTGGGGGTCGCTTCGCCGTCAAATGACTCTACCCCGGATCGCCTTCGGCGATCCGACCCTCCCCTTTCAGGGGAGGGAAAGACAATGATTGCGCCCGACGAGGCGGCCATGGCCGCGCGCGAAGCGGCGAAAAGCGCGCAAGACGCTCGACGAGCTGCGCGCCATTCTCGACAAGTTCGACGGCTGCGCGCTGAAGGCGACCGCGACCCAACTGGTGTTCGCCGACGGCAACCCGAAATCGCGCGTGATGTTCGTCGGCGAAGCGCCCGGCCGCGACGAGGACATCGAGGGCCTGCCCTTCGTCGGCCGCTCCGGCAAGCTGCTCGACCGCATGCTGGCCGCCATCGGGCTCGACCGCACTAGCGTCTACATCGCCAACATCGTGCCCTGGCGTCCGCCCGGCAACCGCACGCCGACCCCGCAGGAATCGCAGATCTGCCTGCCGTTCATCCTGCGCCAGATCGAGCTCGTCGATCCCGACATCCTGGTTTGCATGGGCAATCCGTCGGCGCAGACGCTGCTCGGCATCAAGGAAGGCATCACCAAGACGCGCGGGCGCTGGTTCAGCTTCAACACCGGCAAACGCGAGATCCGCGCCATGCCGACGTTCCATCCGGCCTTCCTGCTGCGCAGCCCGTTGCAGAAGCGTTTCGCCTGGCGCGATTTCCTGGCGATCAAGAAGGCGCTCGCCGGCTGATCAACCTTTCTTCATATAATCGGGCGTGCCGCCAGCAAGGAAATCCTCGCGCGGTGGCGCAAACATGTCGGCCACCTCGGTGTCCTCTGGGAAGAAACCTTCGTGCTCGACGCCGGAGGGGATCACCGCCACGTCGCCGGCGCCCATGCTGCGGCGCTCATCACCGATGCGGAAATCCATCTTTCCCTTGAGCATCCATACGATCTGTTCGTGCGGATGCTTGTGGGCCGCCGCGTGCGCGCCGGCCTTGATTTTCCACCACACCATCATGCTCTGTTTGCCCGACAAGACTCGGCGGCTGATCTTATCGGTGATGCGCTCTTCCGGCAGCGCCGCGAGTTGTTTGAAACCGAACAGGACTGGCATGCGACCTCCATTTTCCCCGGGGCTTAGCCCGGCACCGCGAACTTGATGGCGAACAGCACCGCCAGCACGAGCACCGCCGGCGAGGCCTCCGTAAACTTGCCGGAGATCAGCTTGGCCAGCGCGTAGGTGATGAAGCCGAGCCCGATGCCGGTGGCGATCGAATAGGTCAGCGGCATGGTAATCGTCGTCACCACCGCCGGTGCATATTCGGTGATGTCCTCCCAGTCGATCTCGGCCAGACCGCGCGCCATCACGCAGGCGACATAGAGCAGCGCCGCCGAGGTGGCATAGGCCGGGATCATACCCGCGAGCGGAGCGAACAACAGCGCCAGCAGGAAGAAGATCGACACGAAGACCGCGGTCAGGCCGGTGCGGCCGCCGGCCGAGACGCCGGCCGCGCTCTCGATGTAGCTGGTGGTGGTGGAGGTGCCGATCGCCGCGCCGAACATGGCGGCGAAGCTGTCCGAGATCAGCGCCTCCTTCATGCGCGCGAGCTTGCCGTTCTTCATCAGCCCAGTGCGGTGGGTGACGCCGATCAGCGTGCCGGCGTTATCGAACACGTCGATGAACAGGATCGAAAACACCACGATCAGGAACGTGCCTTCGAACACGCGCGAGAAGTCGAACTGCAGCAGCGTCGGCGCAATCGAAGGCGGCAGCGACACGATGCCAGAATAATGCGCGAGGCCGAATGGCAGGCCGATGATGGTGACCGCCAGAATGCCGATCAGCGTGCCGCCGATGACGCGGCGATAGTTGAGCGCGACGATCAGCACGAACCCGAGCAGCATCAGGATGGCCACCGGGTTTTTCAGGTCGCCCATTGTCACCAGCGTCGCCGGATGCGCCACGATGATCTTGGACTCTTCGAGCGCGATGATGCCGAGGAACAGTCCGACCCCGGCCGAGACCGCGAGCTTGAGGTTTTGCGGGATCGAACTCGATCACATATTGGCGGATACGGAACACAGAGATCAGGAAGAACAGCACGCCGGAGCAGAACACCGCGGCGAGCGCCTGCTGCCAGGTATATTTGTAGGTCAGCACCACGGTGAAGGCGAAGAAGGCGTTGATGCCCATGCCGGGCGCCAGCGCGATCGGGTAATTGGCGTAGAGCGCCATCACCATGGTGCTCACCGCGGCGGCCACGCAGGTGGCGACGAACACCGCGCCCGCATCCATGCCGGTCTTGCTGAGGATCGCCGGATTGACGAACACGATGTAGACCATGGTGAGGAACGTGGTCAGACCGGCGATGAATTCGGTGCGGATGTCGGTGCCCTGCTCCTTGAGCCCGAAATAGCTCTCCAGCCATGCCGCGACCGGCGTTTCGCTCGTTGCCGCTTTCGCTTCCGATTGCTTTGCCTTCTTCGCCATAGGGTCCCCCTCCGCCGGCTGCCTCAGGCGGCAAGCCTAGCGCGGGCGCCCGCTGCCCGCAGGAGCCCCTGCTGTGGATGCTGTGGATACCGCCGGGCGCTCCGCTACGATTTGGCGCAGGCAGGGAACGCAACAAGCTCGCAAAGACTTGATGGTTGGGATTAAAGTCGCGCCTCGGGGCGCATGCGGACGGAGCTCGCAATGGATTTTGATCCTGTCCTGCTGGGCCGCTTGCAATTCGCCTTCACCATCATTTTTCACATCATTTTCCCGAGCTTCACCATCGGGCTGTCGGCCTATATCGCCACCCTCGGCGCGCTCTGGCTGCGCAGCGGGCAGGACCGCTACCAGCAGCTGATGCGGTTCTGGACCAAGATCTTTGCCGTCTCCTTCGCCATGGGCGTGGTGTCGGGCATCGTGCTGTCCTACCAGTTCGGCACCAATTGGAGCCGCTTCTCGGTGTTCACCGGCAATGTGCTGGGGCCGCTGCTCGGCTATGAAGTGCTGGCCGCGTTCTTCCTGGAGGCGACCTTCCTCGGCGTGCTGCTGTTCGGCTTCAACCGGGTACCGCCCTGGCTCTATGTGCTCTCGGCGGCTATCGTCGCCGCCGGCACCGCCACGTCGGCGTTCTGGATTCTGTCGGCCAATAGCTGGATGCAGACGCCGAGCGGCTACGAACTCAAAGACGGTATCGCCTACCCGACCGACTGGCTCGCCGTCGTCTTCAATCCGAGCTTCCCCTACCGCTTCGCGCACATGCTCAATGCCGCTTACCTCACCACCGGCTTCGTTGTGCTGGCGGTCGGCGCGCGTTACCTGATCGCCGGCCGCCACATCGAGGAAGGCCGCACCATGCTGCGCATGGCGATCGGCCTGACCGCGATCCTGGCGCCGCTGCAATTGTTGATCGGCGACCAGCACGGCCTCAACACGCTCGCGCATCAGCCGATCAAGATCGCGGCCATCGAAGCGCATTGGGACGGCAGCAAGCCGGGCGACTTCGAGATTTTCGCCTGGCCGGACGAACAGGCGGGCGTCAACCGTTTCGAGATTTCGATTCCGAAAGCGGCCTCGCTCGTCCTCACCCACCGCATGAACGGCTTGTTCCCCGGCCTCAACAGCGTGCCGGCCTCCGAGCGTCCGCCGGTGAAGATCGTGTTTTTCGGTTTCCGCATCATGCTGGCGATCGGCTTCTTCATGATCGCGGCGGCGCTGTTCGGCGCCTTCCTGTGGTGGCGCGGCACGCTGTTCGAGACGCGCTGGTATCTGCGCGTGATGGCGCAGTGCTGGTGGATCGGCTTCGTCGCCGTGATCGTCGGCTGGGTGGTGACCGAGAGCGGACGTCAACCCTGGATCGTCTACGGCATGCTGCGCACCGCCGACGCCACGTCGCCGGTGCCGGGCGCGACCATCGCCGCCACGCTGGCGCTGTTCGTGCTCGCCTACGGCGTCGTGTTTTGGTTCGGCATCTACTACATCAACCGGCTGATCGCGCAGGGCCCGCATGGGCCGGCGGCCGAGGAGACCGGGCATTTTTCACGGCGCCCTATTTCGGCGGCGTATAGACGATAAGCCGCGCTGAGAAGGATCGCATCATGGAATGGTATCTGCCTCTGATCTGGGCCACCGTCATCGGCACCGCGGTCGCCATGTATGTGATCCTCGACGGCTTCGATCTCGGCATCGGCGTGCTGTTTCCATTCGCGCGCAACGAGGGTGAACGCGACCAGATGATGCGTTCGGTGGCGCCGTTCTGGGACGGCAACGAGACCTGGCTGGTGCTTGGCGGCGCCGGATTGTTCGTGGCGTTCCCGCGCGCCTATGCGGTGGTGATGCCGGCATTCTATCTGCCGGTGATCGTCATGCTGCTGGCGCTGGTGTTCCGCGGCATCGCGTTCGAATTCCGCACCGTCTCGCACAGCAAAATCTGGTGGAGTGTCGTATTCACCGGCGGCTCCACGCTCGCCGGTTTCGCGCAAGGCGTGATCCTGGGCGGGCTGATCGAAGGCATTCCGGTGCGCGATGGCGCCTTTGCCGGCGGGCCTTTCCATTGGGCGACGCCGTTCGCGATTGTTTGCGGGCTGGCGCTGATCGCCGGCTACGCCCTGCTCGGCGCCACTTGGCTCGCCATGAAGACGGAAGGGCCGGTTGCCGTGCGTTCGCGCGGGCAAGCGAAATGGCTGTTGCTGGCGGTGCTCGGCTTCATGGCGGTGGTGAGCCTGTGGACGCCGCTGGCCGAGCCGCGCATCGCGGCGCGCTGGTTCTCGCTGCCGAATTTTTACTTCCTGTGGCCGGTGCCGGTGGTGACCGCGCTGATCGCTTTCGCGGCCTGGCGCTGGCTGGAACAGGACCGCGAGGTGCCGCCTTTCCTGGCGGTGATCGCGCTATTTATGCTGGGCTATCTCGGGCTGGTGATTTCCAATTTTCCCTATCTAGTGCCGCCCTCGCTCACCATCTGGGACACCGCCGCCGCGCCGGCGAGCCAGATCTTCATGCTGCTCGGCACGCTGCTGCTGTTGCCATTCGTCATCGGCTACGTGGTGTTCATCTACTGGCTGTTCCGCGGCAAGGTGCGCGCGGGCGAGAGCTATCACTGATTTCCTTGCGGTCGCACCACGGCCCAGCCGAGCCGGATCAGCGGCAGTATCCCCTGCATCGAGCGCGCGAACGAGCGCGGCACTTCCGGCACCATGGTGGGAAACTGCGCCTTTAGCGCCGCCGGCGGCGTGCCGGTATTGTCGCCGGCCGACCAAACCATGATGCCGCCAGCTCTTTGGAAATCGGCGGGGCTGGCCCACGGACTGCGCTGTGGCGCCCAGTCGAAATAGACATGCGGACGGCTTGGGCTGGCCAGCGCGACCAGCGGCGCAAGCTCGACGTCGCCGGTGACGAAGCCGAGCGGCTTGCCGGTGCGGCGCTCGAAATTTTCGGCGAAAAAGCGGCCCTCGGCATTGGCCGGCTGTGACACCTTGAGGTCGATGGCGAAGGTCCACGGCAGCAAGCCGATGCCGAGCATGATGAGCACCGGCGGCGCCACCAACAGGCCGAGCCAGGTCGAGGAAACCATGCGCTCGCGATAGAGCGGCACCTGATCGCCGGCGGCGACCATGACGGCGAGGCCGGAGAGCACCACCAGCGGCGCCACGCGGTCGAGCGGCCCAAGCCGGCCGCTGGCAAAGGCGATCGCAATCGCCGACGCCGCCGGCATCAGCGCGAAAAAATAGACGAACAACCGCGCGAACGGCTCGACCGGATTGCGGTCGATCAGCGGCGCGCCTTCGTGCAGCCGGCGCGGCCAGCCGCTGGCGAAGGCGACCAGCAGGCCGAGGCCGAGATGGGTCAGCACCAGCGCGATGCAAAGCCACACACCAGGAGAAAACCGGCCGGCCGCCGCGGCACTGTCGTTGAGACCGGCGATAACGAGATCGCGCGCGTCCATCAGCCACGCCAAATGCGGAAAGACGATGATGACGAACGGCAGCACCGCGATCCATGGCTCGGGATAAGACAGCGCCTCGCGCCCGCGCGCTCTCGCCAGCGAAAACACCAGCAGCAGCACGATCAGGATCAGCCCGACATAGCTCGCCAGCAGCAGCAGGCCGAGATCGAACGCGAGCAAGAACCAGTAGCCGCGCTCGCCGTCACCGACCGCGCGCCAGTAGTGCAGCATGGACAGCGCCCACAGCGGCGCCGCCAAAATCGCCGGCCCGAAATTCGGGCTCGGCACCGTGAAGGCCGCTACGCCCACCATCAGCAGCACGGCGAGCACCGCGTGCCGCGTGCCGACGATGCGGCGACCGAGCGTGAACACCGCCCAGTAGGTGACGACGATACAGGCTTGCGCCAGCGCGTAGAGCCCGAAGGCGCCACCCAAGCGAAAGGCGATTTCGCCCAGCCAGAACGCCAATGGCGGCCCGAGATAGCTGCCGAGCACGAATTCGTGGCCGATGGCGAACAGCAAAGGCACCTCGCCGGGCGGCGCGCTGTAGAACAGCGCGGGCATCAGGGTCCACAGCGCGGCTTGCGTCAGCGCCACGGTCCAGAACACCACCGCCGGGCGACCGCGCAGGAATTCAATGATCAGTGAGACGTAATGCATTGGCCCGGCGCCGGGTGAAAACGAGGAGGGCCAGAGATAGAGAAGCCGGGCTAAAGAGGCAACAACTCGCCGATCGCCTCGTCGGCGGCGCCGCCCAAATCCCCGCTTAAGGCGGCGAGCTTGGCCGCCACCGGCGCGAAGGATTTGCGGTGATGGATGGTCGGCCCCAGGCGGGCGAGCGCCGCGAAATGCTCAGGGACCGAATAGCCCATGTGGCGCTCGAAGCCGTAGCCGGGATGCGCCAGGCCGAGGCGGCCCATCAGCCGGTCGCGGGTGACCTTGGCAACGATCGAGGCCGCCGCCACCGACAGCAGCAGCGCGTCGCCGGACACCATCGCCTCGCAGTCGCAGCCGCAATCGATCCGGTGATTACCGTCGACAAAGACGAGCTGCGGCCGCACCGGCAGCGCCCGCACCGCGCGCGCCAGCGCCCAGAGCGAGGCGCGCAGGATATTGTCGCGATCGATTCGCTCGACCGAGCCGAACGCCACCGCCACATGCGCCGTGGCGCAGATTTTCTCGTACAGCTTCTCGCGCTCGGCGGCGTCGAGCTTCTTGGAATCGTTGAGCCCGCGCGGGATGTGGCTAGGATCGAGGATGACCGCCGCCGCCACCACCGGGCCGGCGAGCGGTCCCCTGCCGGCCTCGTCGCAGCCGGCAACCGGGAAGATGCCTTTATTGAGCGCGCGCCGCTCGCGCCGGAAACTCGGGCGGAAAATCGGCTCACGGATCGGCAGGCGTTGGCGGCTTGTCGACTTGGGCTTCGCGGCATGCCGCGCAGATGAGTGCGCGGCGCGCGCAAGTCAATGCGGGCGCGGCCGCGTGTGGATGACTGGCGCTAAAACAGGCTGAGCTGCTCCGCCCCCGGCTTAGGCGCGCGGAAATGTGCGGTCGAGAGCGAATATTTGCGCGGCGTTGAGCCCGAGCTTCTCGCAGGCCATCTCGAAGCGTCGGCCGATCATCCAGGCATAGGGCCCGGTGCCTTTCATGCGCTTGCCCCAGGTGGAGTCGTAATCCTTGCCGCCGCGCATGTCGCGGATCAGCTTGAACACATGGCGATACGCGGTCGGGATAATTCGCCATCAGCCATTCGCGGAACAGGTCGCGCACCTCGAGCGGCAGCCGCAGCAGCACATAACCCGCTTCCTTGACGCCGGCGGCCTGCGCGGCATCGAGGATGCGCTCGATCTCCATGTCGTTGAGCGCCGGGATCACCGGCGCCACCATCACCGTCGTCGGCACGCCGACTTGCGCAAGCCGCCGCAGCGTCTCCAGCCGCCGCATCGGCGTCGCCGCGCGCGGCTCCATCTTGCGCGCCAGCTCGGGATCGAGCGTGGTCACCGACAGCGCGACCTTGGCCAGTTTGCGCTCGGCCATGCGCGCGAGAATGTCGAGATCGCGCAGCACCAGCGCCGACTTGGTGACGATGCCGACCGGGTGACCGGCGCGGTCGAGCACTTCGAGAATGCGGCGCATGACATTGTAGCGCCGCTCGATCGGCTGATAGGGATCGGTATTGGTGCCGATGGCGATCACCTTCGGCTCATAGCCGGGCGCCGACAATTCGCGCTCCAAGAGCTCGGCCGCCTCCGGCTTCACGAACAGCTTGGATTCGAAATCGAGCCCGGGCGACAGGCCGAGATAGGCATGGGTCGGGCGCGCGAAGCAGTAGACGCAGCCGTGCTCGCAGCCGCGATAGGGATTGATCGAGCGGTCGAAGCCGATGTCGGGCGACTCGTTGCGGGTGATGATCTTGCGGGTGGCGTCGGTTTGCACCGTGGTCTTGAACGGCGGCAATTCGTCGAGCGAGCGCCAGCCGTCGTCGAAGGCGATGCGCGCCAGCGGCTCGTAGCGGCCGGAGCGCATTGCTCTGCGCGCCGCGCCCGCGCCGGCGCTCGAACTCGACCGCCACGCCGAGCAGTTCGGTGGCGTCGTCGACAAATTCGCCCGCCGGCTTGGAGGGCAGCTCTTTCACCGGCGGGCGTCTGAGGGCTGCAGAATTCGAGCCATGGCGGCACCTTAGCGGGCTAAAGAGAACATAACAAGAACATTTTTATGGCCCATAATTTGGGCATTTCGGCCCCGATCTCGTGGCGCGGGCGGCAAACTCCACATGATATGGTGCAACGCGATATTCAAGATCAGGGTTCCATGCTGAGCGTCATCATCGCCACCCACGAATCGGAACGCACCCTGGTGCCGACGCTGGCCGCGCTGGTGCCGGGCGCCACCGGCGGCCTGCTCGGCGAGGTGATCGTGGCCGATGCCGGCTCGCGCGACGCCACCGCGGAGGTGGCCGACGTCGCCGGCTGCCGCTTCATGGCCTCGAGCGAGCCGCTGGGCGCGCGGCTGAAGGCGGCCGCGGCTCAGACGCGCACGCCCTGGCTGATGTTCCTGCGCGCCGGCATGCGTGCCGGAGCCGGGCTGGATCGCCGCCGCCGAACGTTTCATCGAAGCGACGGACGTGCTGGACGACGCGGCGCGCGCCGCCGTGTTCCGCCCGCCCGGCGTCGCCGACCTGCTGCGGCCGGGCCTGGCCGAGGTGATCGCCCTGCTGCGCGTCACGCTCGGCGGCGGCGCGAAGCCCGAGCAGGGCCTGCTGATCGCGCGGCGCCTCTACGACCGCATCGGCGGCCATCCCGACAGGCGCCGACGCCGAGGCCGCGATGCTGCGCCGGATCGGCCGCCGGCGGCTCGCGATGCTGCCGACCGGCGCGCGGCTGGCGCGCTAACACCTCTCGTCATTCCGGGCTCGCTCGACTTCGCTCGCTTGGCCGTCCGGAATGACAGATCCGATATACTTGACTTAGTCAACTAATTCGCCGAACCTGCCCCGATGACGGCGATCCAGCAACGCATCGGCGCCGTGCGCCGCTTCAACCGCTTCTACACGCGGCAGATCGGCGTGCTGCGCAAAACCTATCTCGACAGCCCCTACTCGCTGGGCGAGATGCGCGTGCTCTACGAGATCGCGCACGGCGACGGCGCGCGACCGCCAGCGACATCGGCCGCGCGCTCGATCTCGACGCCGGGTATCTTGAGCCGCGTGCTGCGCAATTTCGAGAAGCGCGGGCTGATCACCCGCAAAGACCTCGGCCGAGGATGCGCGCCAGAGCCACCTCGCGCTGACCGCGCGCGGCGCAAGACCTTCGCGCCGTTCGAGACAGCGCTCGCAGCAGTGACGTCGCCGCCATGCTCGGCAAGCTCAAACCCGACCGAGCAAGCGCGGCTGGTCGCGGCGATGCGAACGATCGAGAGCCTGCTCGGCGCTGCGCCCGCGGATGCCGCCGCAAGCCGGCCTACATTCTGCGCGCGCCGCGCCACGGCGATTTCGGCTGGATCGTCTGCCGCCACGCCGAGCTTTACGCGCAGGAATACGGCTGGACCGAGCCGTTCGAAGGCCTGTGCGCGCAGATCGTCGCCGACTTCGTCAACAACTACGACCCGAAGCTCGAGCGCTGCTGGATCGCCGAGATTGAACGGCGAGAATGTCGGCTGCGTCATGCTGGTGAAGGACGACGCCGGGCGTCGCGCGCATCCGGCTGCTGCTGGTCGATCCGAAAGCGCGCGGGCTCGGCCTCGGCCAGCGCCTGGTCGACGAATGCGTGACGTTCGCGCGCGAGGCCGGCTACAAGAAAATCACGCTGTGGACGCACAGCATTCTCACCGCCGCGCGCCACGTCTACGAGAAAGCCGGCTTCACGCTGACGTCCAGCGAGAAGAAGCACAGCTGGGGCAAGGACGTCGTCGCCGAAGTATTGGGATTTGGAGTTTGTGACGCCGCGCTACGCCGTCGCGCCTTTCGCCTTCGGCCGCCGCAAATGCTCGTCGAGCCGCGGCAAGATCTCCACGAAATTGCACGGCCGGTAGCGGTAATCGAGCTGGTGCACCAGGATCTCGTCCCAGGCGTCCTTGCAGGCGCCGGGCGAGCCCGGCAGGCAGAAAACATAAGTCGCATTGGCGACGCCGGCGGTGGCGCGGGTCTGGATCGCCGAGGTGCCGATCTTCTTCTCGCTCACCAGCAGGAACATGGTCGACGAAGCCGTCCATCTTCTTCTCGAACAGCGGCTCGACCGCCTCCGGCGTCACGTCGCGGCCGGTGAAGCCGGTGCCGCCGGTCGAGATCACCACGTCGATGAACTTGTCGGCGATCCAGGCCTTCACGCGCTGGCGGATCGCCTCGACGTCGTCCTTGACGATGGCGCGCTCGGCCAGCATGTGGCCGGCGGCGCGGATGCGCTCGACCAGCGTATTGCCGGACTTGTCGTCGGCGAGTTCGCGCGTGTCGGACACCGTGAGCACCGCGATCTTGAGCGGCACGAATTGTCGGGTTTCGTCGATGCCGGGCATTTTGAATGTCCTTAAAGCGATCGCCGCCGCGAACGTATCGCAGGCCGACAATCTTGCCTTGCGTGAAGCCGGTCGTGAACCAGCGCTTGCGCTGCTCGGCCGAGCCGTGGGTAAAGGCGTCCGGCACCACGTGCCCCTGCGACTGCTTCTGCAGCGTGTCGTCGCCGATCGCGCTGGCGGTCTGCAACGCCGCATCGACGTCGCCGGGCTCGAGGAATTGTTTGCGCTGCTCGGAATGATTTGCCCAGACGCCGGCGATAGCAATCGGCCTGCAATTCGACGCGCACCTGGATGCGGTTGGCGCCGGCCTTGATGCCGGCGGCCTGCTGCGCCGCCTGCGCCTTCGGCAGAGTGCCGAGCAGATTCTGCACGTGATGGCCGACCTCGTGCGCGATCACATAGGCCTGCGAGAATTTGCAGGCCTTGCCGCTGCAGCCGTGGAAGCGCGTCTCGATCTCGCGAAAGAACGACGTGTCGAGATAGATGCGCCGGTCGGTCGGGCAATAGAACGGCCCCATCGCCGCTTGCGCAAAGCCGCAGCCGCCCTGCTCGCCGCCGCGAACAGCCGCAGCTTCGGCGCGCGGTATTGCCGGCCGCTGCTGCTGGAAGATCTCGGTCCAGGTGTCCTCGGTATTGCCGAGCACGGCGGCGACGAATTGGCCGGTCTGATCGGTCGGCGCGCCGGTGCGCCGGTGGGTCGGCCGGGTTTGCTGCTGGTATTGCGAGCCGCCGCGGCTGACCATTTCCGCGCCGCCGATCAGGATGCTCGGATCGATGCCGAACGCCCAGCCGATCAGGCTGAGCACGACCACGGTTCCGATGCCGAGGCCGCCGCCGCCCATCGGCAATACCGAAGCCGCCGCCGCCGGAACCGCCGCCGCCGCCGCGATCGTCCTCGACATTGTCGCTGCGGCGAAAGTCATCCCAGCGCATTTAAAAACCCTCCCAATACGCCAGACTCGATCATTGCCGAAGCGCACTGGCGGCGTCCAATCATGCACACTTTGCGGCGCGCGCGGGCAGTCGCTTAAGCCTCGGTTCAATAGGCAGAATTTGCCCAGTTGCGGGCGCGACTTCATAAACCGTTTTTTCACCTTGAGCGGCCATGATGCGGGCCTGTCGGTTGTAGGTCCCGCGTCGCCGACCGCGTCGCCTGAGTCAGAGTTCTGAGTCATGGTTGTGTCGCGTCGCGGGGCGCCCTCACGGGCGCCCCGTGGAGTTTCAGAGCGCACCCAACAGCATCGCATTCTGGTCGGCGACTGCGTCGCCGAGATGGCGAAGCTGCCGGCGGGTTCCGTCGATCTGGTGTTCGCCGATCCGCCCTACAATCTCCAGCTCGCCAACGATTTGAAGCGCCCCGACGACTCCCACGTCGACGCGGTCACCGACGACTGGGACAAGTTCGCGAGCTTCGCGACCTATGACGATTTCACCAAGGACTGGCTCAACGCCTGCCGCCGCGTGTTGAAGCCGGCCGGCACCATCTGGGTGATCGGCTCCTACCACAACATCTTCCGCGTCGGCGCCATCATGCAGGATCTCGGCTTCTGGATCCTCAACGACGTGATCTGGCGCAAGACCAATCCGATGCCGAATTTCCGCGGCCGCCGTTTCACCAATGCGCACGAGACCATGATCTGGGCCTCGCGCGACGCGAACGCCAAGGGCTACACCTTCAATTACGAGGCGCTCAAAGCCGGCAACGAAGACGTGCAGATGCGCTCGGACTGGAGCTTCCCGCTCTGCACCGGCGAGGAACGCCTGAAAGGCGCCGACGGCAAGAAGCTGCATCCGACCCAGAAGCCGGAAGCGCTGCTGGCGCGCGTCATTCTGTCGGCGTCGCGGCCGGACGATCTGGTGCTCGACCCGTTCAACGGCACCGGCACCACCGGCGCGGTGGCCAAGCGGCTCGGCCGCCGCTTCATCGGCATCGAGCGCGAAGCGAAATACGCCAAGGCCGCGGAAAAGCGCATCGCCGACGTGCAAGTGCGTGCCCTCGCCGTCGATCGCGCCCTTCGTGACCGCGCGCGAGGCGCCGCGCGTGGCGTTCTCGGCGCTGATCGAGCGCGGCCTGGTCGTCGCCCGGCGCCCTGCTGGTCGACGCCAAGAAGCGCCACAAGGCGCTGGTGCGCGCCGACGGCGCGGTGTCGCTCGGCGACACGGTCGGCTCGATCCACCGCATCGGCGCGCTGGCGCAAGGCCTGGAAGCCTGCAACGGCTGGACCTTCTGGCACCTGGAGACGCCGAAGGGCCTGAAGCTGATCGACGAATTGCGCGCGGTGGTGCGCTCCGAGATGGCGGAAGCGGCGGAGTAGCTCGCGCTAAGCTTTGGCGATATCGCCTCGTCAAGCAGCTCGAGCGCGCGCTTGGCAAAAGCATCCATGTTCGCCCGCCGGTCGGCGCTGCCGGTTTCCAGCGTGATCGCGCGTTCGATCGGGCCGGCGACCGCGATGCAGGTATGGCCGGCCGCATCGCCGTAGCGATTGCCGGTCGGCCCGGTAGCGCCGGTTTCGCCAAGGCCCCAGGTCGCGCCGTGCCGCTCGCGCACGCGCCGCGCACCCAGCAGCGCATAGGCTTCGGTCGAGGGCCGCATGCCCGTCATGTCGGCGTCGCCGATGCCGAGCAGCGCCGCGCGCGCGACCTTCGTGTAAACCACCGCGCCGCCGACGAAAGTAGGCCGACGCGCCGGGCACCGCTAAGCAAAGCCGCCGCGATCAGCCCGCCGGTCGAGGACTTCGGCAACGGCGATCGTCTCGTGGCGCTCGATCAAACGCGCGGCGATTTTTTCCGCGATCGGCAGCAGCGATTGCATGGCTCAGACCTCCTCCCTGCCGAGCTGGCACAGCACGCGGAACACGCCGACTTCGGTGCCGGGAAATCTTTCGCCAAGCCGCTCGCCGAGCTTTTCGGCGTCGGCCTGGCGCAGCGTATCGACCATCAGGCAGGCTTTGATCTTCTTGTCGCCGCCGCGCAGTTTTTCCTCCATCGACACCGGCTGGCCGGCCGGATCGACCGCGGTCCAGATTTCGCAGGCGGCGATCGCGGGGTCCCGCGCCAGCGCATCCGAGAGCCTGGTCAGCGCGCCGATGTCCGGCGTGTCGTTGAAACGCACCGTGACCGCATAGGCGCCGCGAAAACCGCCGCGCCGCAGCGTGCGGTGGCACACCGTGCGGTTCATGTTGATGAAGATCTCCGACATGATCTTCTTGGTCATCGGCGTCGGATTGTCGAGCCGTTCGAGATAAGGCTTCGAGGTCAGCACGGCCGGGACTCCACGACGGTAGAAATTGAAATAGCCGGACGAGCCCGAAATCGCCTGGTGCCGCCGTCCGAACAGGAAGCCGGGCACCGCCAGCCGCTCGAGCAGATGCTCGCCCTGGAACCAGGCCTCGAACTCGGCCTCGCGGCCGGCGCGGCAGTCGTTGAAGATCGCCAGGATGCCAAAATCCGCCATGGCTATTTCCCCGGTCCCTTTCGAGCGCGTGCGCCAGCACCTTGCGCATCACGTTCGGCAAGGCCTCGTCCGGCAAATCAATAATTTTCACCCAGCGCGCGCCCTTGGACGCTCGCGTTGCGCGCGGCACGGGCGCGGTGAAGACGACGAGTTCGAGCGGGAAATGCGTGAACACATGGCGCACGACGCCGGGCAGCCGCCGCCATCCGGCTCTCGCCTGCAAGCGCGGCGCGGAAGCAAGCGCATCCGCCAGATCAAAATCGTGCGCCCAGTCGCTGCCCGGCACCTCGGTCATGGCGCCGAGCAGGCCCTTTCTCGGGCCGTGTGCGCAGCAGCACGCGTCCGTCGGCGCGCACCGCCACGAAGGCCGCGCCGCGCCGCAATTTGCCTTCGCGCTTTGCGCCTTGCGCGGGAACGTCTCCTGACGCCCTAGCGCCCGCGCAACGCATGACTCGTTCCACGGGCACAGCGCGCAGGCCGGTCGCTTGGGCGAACAAAGGGTGGCGCCGAGATCCATCAAGGCTTGCGCGAAATCGCCGGCGCGGCGCGGCGGTAATAGCGACGCCGCCAGCCGCTTAACGGTCGTCTTGGCCGCGGGCAACTTCTCTTCTACGGCAAAAAGCCGCGCCACCACGCGCTCGACATTGCCGTCCACCGGCACCGCCGCGCCATCGAACGCGATCGCCGCGACCGCGGCGGCGGTGTAGTCGCCGATGCCCGGCAGCGCGCGCAGCGCCGCGATGTCGCTCGGAAATTCTCCGCCGTGGCGCTCGACCACGGCGCGCGCGCAGGCGTGCAAATTGCGGGCGCGGGCGTAATAGCCGAGCCCGGCCCAGGCCCGCAGCACGTCGTCGAGGCTGGCTCTGGCGAGCGCGGCGACCGTCGGCCAGCGCGCCAGGAAGCGCGCGTAATAGGGCGCCACCGTCTTCACCGTGGTCTGCTGCAGCATGATTTCCGACAGCCAGACCCGGTAGGGATCGCTCGGCTCGCCGCGGCGCGCGCGCCAGGGCAGCACGCGGCGGTGGCGGTCGTACCAGGCCAGCAAATCGGCCGGGTCCGGCGCGCTTGCAGCTTTCTTCCGCCGCGGCAATCGGACTGCTAGGTTCATGGCGCCGACGATGGCATGAAGAGCGCCCGTTCATGAACAAGCCCTCGCGCAGTTTTCCCCGGCCGTTGTCCGAGTTCCTGGGCGCGACCTTGAGCGACAGCCTCAAGGCGCAGGGCTTCGCCTCGACCGAGATCATCGCCCGCTGGGCCGATATCGTCGGCGCGGAAATCGCCGCCCACAGCGAACCGATGAAAATCAGCTGGCCGCGCGCCATGAACGACGATGCCGCGGAACCGGCCACGCTGGTGCTGCGGGTGGAAGGCCCGGCGGCGCTCGAAATCCAGCATCTGTCGGCCGTGATCCTGGAGCGGGTCAACCGCTTCTTCGGCTGGCAGGCGATCGGCCGCATCGCGCTGCGCCAGGCGCCGCTGCGCCGGCGCGAGCCGCCCACGCCGCCGCCACCACTCGACCCGGAGGTCGCCGCCCGTATCGCGGCCAGCCTGCCGGCAATCGAAGACGAGGACCTGCGCCAGGCGCTCGCCCGTCTGGGCGCGGCGATCAAGCGAAAGTGAGCCTTTCCCGCACCTTGGCAGGACGGCCCGCCATTGCCACAATTATCGTATCCAGCTAGCCAGTCCCGATCCGGAACTAGCCAAAAGCCCACGGAGCATCAGTTGCACATTACCCGACGCGAGTTTTGCAAGAGCACCGCCACCCTGGTGCTCGCCACCGCCGTTGTCGGCGCCTCCGTGCTGCCGCCGTTCTCCGAGCGCTGCGTTGGCGGAAGGTGTCCCCGTCGCCGACCTAATGAAACCGGATGCGCTGCCCGATCTGGCCTTGGGCGACGACAATGCGCCGGTCACCATCGTCGAATATGCCTCGATGACCTGCCCGCACTGCGCGCATTTCCAGGAGACGACGTTCCCGGAACTCAAGAAGCGCTATATCGACACCGGCAAGGTGCGTTACATCCTGCGCGATTTCCCGCTCGATAGCCTATCGGGCGCGGTCTTCGTGCTCGCGCATTGCGCCGCCAAAGACGACAAGAACAAATATTATTCCATGATCGACACGTTGTTCAGCCAGCAGCGGACATGGGCGGTCGAAAAACCGATCCCGCCGCTGATGGCGATCGCCAAGCAGGCCGGCTTCACCGAAGAGAGTTTCAATGCCTGTCTAACGAATCAGAAGGCCTGGGATGCCATGGAAAGCGTGCGTCAGCGCGCCGTGAAGGAGTTCAAGGTGCAGTCGACACCGACATTTTTCGTCAATGGGACGCTGGTCCCCGGCGCCGTCTCGATCGAGGAATTTGCCAAGGTGATCGACCCCTATCTCAAGGGCGGATAAGGGTTTTTCGGCCTGGCGCGGGCCCCGGGCAGCGCCATTTTCGCCCCCGGCGGGCCCGAAAGGTCTGGAAAACCGCTCGCCCCCGCCGCTGCCCTGTTGCTCAAGTGAGCGCGGCGATTCATTCTCCCGCCCGATGCGGCACAAGCTGACCAGCCTTCGGGG
The DNA here is from genome assembly GCA_963817045.1 of uncultured Alphaproteobacteria bacterium. Lineage (GTDB taxonomy): Bacteria > Pseudomonadota > Alphaproteobacteria > Rhizobiales > Xanthobacteraceae > Pseudolabrys. Next base: position 140,266 of record CAWFMZ010000010.1, on the reverse strand, counting down.
CTATCCCCCGGACAGGATTACGATTCTGCAAAACGCAACGGCAAGCGCGACCGCGGGCTCCCGCGCGGCGCATGATCCCGAAAAAGCCTGCCCCGGACTTGATCCGGGGTGGGGACCGGTTTTCGGACAAGATCATGCGCCGACAGAAAATTTTAAGGCCTGAACCATGAAACTTACGCGGCTGCGCCTGATCGGCTTCAAGTCGTTCGTCGAGCCGACCGATTTCCTGATCGAGCCGGGACTGACCGGCGTGGTCGGGCCGAACGGCTGCGGCAAGTCCAATCTGGTCGAAGCGCTGCGCTGGGTGATGGGCGAGTCCTCGTACAAGTCCATGCGCGCCTCCTCCATGGACGAGGTGATCTTCTCCGGCACCAATAACCGGCCGGCCCGCAACAACGCCGAAGTGGCGATCGCGATCGACAATTCCGAGCGCTCGGCGCCGTCCGCCTTCAACGATCAGGACGCCATCGACATCGCCCGCCGCATCGAGCGCGAAGCCGGCTCCACCTACCGCATCAACGGCCGCGAGGTGCGCGCCCGCGACGTGCAGATCCTGTTCGCCGACGCCTCCACCGGCGCGCGTTCGCCGGCGCTGGTGCATCAGGGCCGCATCGGCGAGATCATCCAGGCCAAGCCCGAGCAGCGCCGCCGCGTGCTGGAGGAAGCCGCCGGCGTCGCCGGCCTGCATGCGCGCCGGCATGAGGCGGAACTGCGGCTGAAGGCGGCCGAAACCAATCTGCTGCGCATCGAGGACGTGATCGGCCAGCTCGCCGCCCAGATCGACGGGCTGAAAAAGCAGGCGCGCCAGGCGATCCGCTATCGCACCGTGTCCGCGCAAGTGCGCAAGTCGGAGGCGACGCTCTACCATCTGCGCTGGACCGCCGCGACCGCCGAGGTCACCGAGGCCGAGCACGCCAAGGACGTCTGCGTGCGCGAGGTGGCGACCCGCGTAGGCGCGGAAGCCGAAGCCTCCAAGCGCCAGGCGCTGGCCGCGGCATCCTTGCCCGAGCTGCGCGAGGCCGAGGCGCGCGCCGGCGCCGCCCTGCACCGGCTCAACGTCGCGCTGCAGGACCTCGATCGCGAGGAAGCGCGCGCCAAGGACCGCATCGCCGAACTCGATCTGCGGCTGGTGCAATTCGCCGCCGACGGCGAGCGCGAGCAGAAGCTTGCCGCCGACGCCGAAGCGGCGCTGGCGCGGCTCGCCGCCGAGGAAGACACCATCCGCAACGAAGCGCGCGAAAGCGCCGGCCGCCGCAGCGGCGTCGATGCCAAAGTGGCGAAGGCCGATGGCGAATTGTCCGCCGCCGAGAAGATTTTCTCCGATCTGACCACCGCGCTCGCCGATCTCACCGCGCAGCGCCACCAGTTCGAGAACGGCGCGCGCGAGCATGGCGAACGCGTCGCGCAACTCACGGCCGAAATCGCGGAGATCGAGCGCGAACTGGCCACGCTCAAAAGCGCCGACAATGCCCCGCTCACCGCCGCGGTCGAAGGCGCGCAGGCAGCGCTAACCGAGGCGGAAGCCGCCGCCGTCGCCGCCGAAGCCGCGCACACCAACGCGCGCGCCGATCTCGAGGCCGCGCGCGCCGCGTTGGCCGAATCCGAAAAGCGCGTGCAGCGGCTGGAGACCGAGGCGAAGACGCTCGGCCAAATGCTCTCGCTGGAAACGCGCAACCTGTGGCCGCCGGTGATCGATCATGTCTCGGTCGACAAGGGCTACGAGAAGGCGCTGGGCGCGGCGCTCGGCGACGATCTCGACGCGCCGGTCGATGCCTCCGCGCCGATGCACTGGTCGAAAGTCGCCCATCGACGCCGGCGATCCGGCTCTGCCGGAAGGCGCCGAGCCGCTGTCGCGCTATGTGCAGGCGCCGGCGCAACTGGCCCGCCGGCTGGCGCAGATCGGCGTGGTCGACCGCGAAACCGGCGGCAAGCTCGCCGCAACGCTCAAGTCCGGCCAGCGGCTGGTCTCGCGCGAAGGCGATCTCTGGCGCTGGGACGGCTTCGTCGCGGCCGCGCATGCGCCGACCGGCGCCGCGCGGCGGCTGGCGCAGCGCAGCCGCTTTGCCGAGATCGACGCCGAATTGGCAACGGCCCGCGCCGAGGTCGAGGGCAAGCGCCGCGCGCTTGACGCCGCGCAAGCCGCCTTCGATGCCGCCAGCCACGCCGAAGCCGAGACCCGCGCGCGCGAGCGCGACCTCAACCGCCAGGCCGCGCGGCTGTCGGCGCTGGCCGAAGCGCGCACGCGCCTGACCACCAGCCGCGACGAGGCGACCGCCGCCAAGGCCGAGGCCGAGCGCGCGCTGGCCGCGCTGGCTCCCGCCGCCGATCTCGAAAGCAAGCTCACCGGCGTGCGCGACGACATCGCCGGCAAGCGCGCCAAGCTCGCCGAGGTGCGCGCCGAGCAGCAGGCGATCGTGCGCGAGGCCGAACTGGCCGACCGCAGGCTAGCGGCGCTCTCCACCGACAAGGCCGGCTGGCTCGAGCGCCAGGACGGCGCGCGCAACCAGATCGCCACGCTCGAGCAGCGCATCGCCGAGGCCAAGCGCGACCGCGCCGAACTCGAAAACGCGCCGCAGATGTTCGCCGAAAAGCGCAAGGCCCTGATCAGCGAGATCGCGAACGCGGAAACCGAGCGGCGCGCCTGCGCCGATCGCCTGCAGGAGGCCGAGAACGCGCTGGCCGAAGCCGACCGCGACGCCCGCGCCGCGCTCGAAGCCGCCAGCGCCGCGCGCGAGGAACTCGCCCGCGCCGAGGAGCGCTTCGAAGGCGCCAAGCGCCGGCTGTCCGACATCGGCCGCGAAATCCACGACATGCTGGAAATCGAGCCGTCGGCGGTGGCCGAACTGGCCGAGCATCAAGCCCGGCGAGCCTTGCCGGAACTCGCCGACATCGAAGCGACGCTGGAACGGCTGCGGCGCGAGCGCGAGCGGCTGGGCGCGGTCAACCTGCGCGCCGAAGAGGAACTGCGCGAGGTCGAGACCCAGCACACCTCGCTCACCACCGAGCGCGACGACCTGGTCGAGGCGATCAAGAAACTGCGCTTGGGCATCCAGAGCCTCAACCGCGAGGCGCGCGAGCGGCTGCTGGCGTCGTTCGAACAGGTCAACAAGCACTTCCAGCAGCTGTTCACCCGGCTGTTCAACGGCGGCACCGCCGAATTGCAGCTGATCGAAAGCGACGATCCGCTCGAAGCCGGCCTCGAGATCCTGGCCAAGCCGCCGGGCAAGAAGCCGGCGACGCTGTCGCTGCTGTCCGGCGGCGAGCAGGCGCTCACCGCGCTGGCGCTGATCTTCGCGGTGTTCCTGACCAATCCGGCGCCGATCTGCGTGCTGGACGAAGTGGACGCGCCGCTCGACGATCACAACGTCGAGCGCTTCTGCGACCTGCTCGACGAGATGACCAGGTCGACCGACACCCGCTTCGTGATCATCACGCATAACCCGATCACCATGGCGCGCATGAACCGCCTGTACGGCGTCACCATGGCCGAGCGCGGCGTGTCGCAACTGGTCTCGGTCGATCTGGAAGCCGCGGTGCGGTTCCGCGAGGCGGGTTAAGCCGCTTCGCTCCCGGTCGGACGCCGCCGCTTCCACCAGCCGCGGCTCACCCGCCAGCCAGGCGGAACTCGTCCGCCAGACGTGCTCCTGCCCGCAGGCCGGGCAGAGCATGCGCGCGCCGATCTTGGGCAATTGGCGGAACACGCTCGGTTCGGTCTCGATCGCGGTCGAGACCGAACGGCCGGTATTGGGGCACCTGATCATGACCGAGCTCATGGCAGGGCCTCCGATGGATTTGCTCCCGCGACCGATGGAACTCCGCATGGAACTCTTGGATCGTGACCATCTTAAGACGACCCGCCCCCTGTGGATAAAGTTTTGGTGATCGCTCACGGGCGCGGAACCAAACCCGGCCGGCGACGTTAATCCCGTGTGTTTCAGTCGGGCGGCTCCCCCCTTACCCCCCGAATAGCCGTCTGGCGATAAGGCCCCGGGCTCCGGCTCGGGGCCTTTTTTTCATGTATTCAAGAGGTTAGCGAAGATTCCCGCGGTGGGCCGCCGCTGCCGCCGACCGCCTACCGGTTGCCGTTGGCGGCGCGCATACCCATCTAGGCTAGGCTTGTTCCGTTCCACCGTTTTTTCAGGAGCCGTGCCATGTCCACCACCGGCTGGGTCGTTCTCGGCGTCATTGTCGTGATCGTGATCTGGGCGATCAGCGTCTACAACGGCCTCGTCGCCATGCGGCAGCGGACCAACCAGGCCTTCGCCGACATCGACGTCCAGCTCAAGCAGCGCCACGACCTGATCCCCAATCTGGTGGAGACGGTGAAGGGCTATGCCGCGCACGAGCGCGGAACGCTGGAGGCGGTGATCCAGGCGCGCAACGCGGCGATGGCGGCGCCCGGCGTCGAGCAGAAGGTGGCGGCGGAAAACATGCTGACCGGCGCGCTGCGGCAATTGTTCGCGCTGTCGGAGACCTATCCGGACCTGAAGGCCAACGCGAACTTCCAGCAGTTGCAGAGCGACCTGTCCGACATCGAGAACAAGCTCGCCGCCTCGCGCCGCTTCTTCAACAACGCGGTGCAGGAATACAACACCGGCATCCAGCAGTTCCCGGCCGCGCTGTTCGCCGGCATCTTCGGCTTCAGCCAGCGCCCGTTCTTCGATGTCGGCGAAGACCGCGCGCAGCTCGAGCAGGCGCCGAGCGTGAAGTTCTGAACCTTCCGCCGATGTGCGGCACATGGTCCGGCGTCATGCGCCTGCCGCTCACGTCGGCCTTGATGCCGGCAAGCGGCATGACGCGGCGGAGCAGATAATCATGGCCGCCTACGGTCTCTACACCCACATCCAGTCGAACAAGCGCCGCTCGATCGCGCTGCTGATCGGCCTGTTCTTCCTGGTCTATGTGCTGGTGTTCGCCGGCGCGCTGCTCGCCGAGGCGCTCATCGCACGGCTACGACGATCGCCGCTCGACTATCTGCTGCGCGCGGCCGAATTCGATTTCGTCAAGGCGCTGCCGTTCGCCACCGTCGGCACCATGCTCTGGATCCTGATCGCCTACAAATTCCACCAGTCGATGATCGACGCGGTCACCGGCGCGCGCGAGGTCACGCCGGCAGGAGGAGCCGCGGCTCTACAATCTGCTGGAAAATCTCTGCATCTCGCGCGGCATCACCATGCCGAAGCTGCGCATCGCCGACGACGACGCGCTCAACGCCTTCGCCACCGGCCTCAACGACAAGCAATATTCCATCACGGTGACGCGCGGCCTGATCGACGCGCTCAACGACCAGGAGATCGAAGCCGTGCTCGGCCACGAGCTCACCCACATCCGCAACGGCGACGTGCGCATGCTGGTGATCGCGGTGGTGATCGCCGGCGTGATCTCGTTCTTCGGCGAGATGGTGTTCCGCATGTTCTTCCAGGGCGTTCGTGGGGCGGCCGCTCGCAGCAGCGGCGACGGCGACAAAAAGGGCGGTGCCGGCCTCGCCATCGTCATCGCGCTGGCGCTGATCGCGGTGGCCTGGATGCTGTCGATCGTCATCCGCTTCGCGCTGTCGCGGCAGCGCGAATATCTCGCCGATTCCGGCTCGGTCGAACTGACCAAGAATCCCGACGCCATGATCTCGGCGCTGCGCAAGATCGAAGGCCGCGGCGAAATGCCGGGCGCCAATTCCGCGGTGATGGAAATGTGCATCGACAATCCGCGCGAGGGCTTTTCCAATATTTTCGACACCCATCCGTCGGTCGACAAGCGCGTCGAGGCGCTGGTGAAATTCGCCGGCGGCCACGATCCCGGGCCGCTGGCGCTGGAAGCGCCGGAGCAGCCGGCGAGAGCCCGCGCGGTCCGAGCCGCCGCCGGGCGGGCCCTGGGGCGGCGAGCGCCGCAACAGGCGCCCGGCGCAAGGCCCCTGGGGCCCGGACGCCCAGCGACCAAGGCGCCCGATGGCGGCTCCGTGGCGCGACCGGCGCACGAAGATTAGAGCTCATGCCCCTCGAACGAAATCAGCGTGCGCACCGGCACGTCGAGCTTGCGCAGCTTGTCGGCGCCGCCGAGCTCCGGCAGGTCGATGACGAAGCAGGCGGCCAGCACCTTGGCGCCGAGCTGCCGCAGCAGCTTCACCGCCGCCTCCGCCGTGCCGCCGGTGGCGATCAGGTCGTCCACCAGCATCACGCGCTCGCCGGCGACCAACGCGTCGGCGTGCATCTCCATCTTGTCCTCGCCGTATTCCAGCGCGTAGGCGATGCTCACTCGCTTGTGCGGCAGCTTGCCCTTCTTGCGGATCGGCACGAAGCCGGCCGACACCTGGTGCGCCACCGCGCCGCCCAAGATGAAGCCGCGCGCCTCGATGCCGGCGACCTTGTCGATCTTCATGCCGGCCCAGGGCTGCACCAGTTCGTCGACCGCGCGGCGGAACGCGCGCGCATCGCCGAGCAGCGTGGTGATGTCGCGGAACATGATGCCCGGCTTGGGATAGTCGGGGATCGTGCGGATCGAGGCCTTGAGGTCGTTTTCGAGGGCGGGGCTGGTCATGGGAGCCTTTCAGCGTCTTTGCCGGCCTCGAGCCGGCAATCCATCTTGTAACAAAAAGATGGATGCGTGGGTCAAGCCCGCGCATGACACGTTTTATCGGCCGCCGCCGGGCGCGCATTGACGACCACGGCCTTATGCCCTCATGAATCGCACCATGCGCGCAATCCTCGCCGTGATGATGATCGCGATGCTGGCCGAGCCCACGCTTGCGCAATTGGTGACGAGCCTGGACACCGATTTGGTGAACGGCCGTTGCCGCTTCATCGACGATGACGGCGAGGTCGGCGATTATGCGCTCAAGCGCTGCCCCGGCCTTGCCGGCGCGCGCGTGTACACCACAGCGAGCCCGGCCCATGTCTCGCTGACGTTCCGCTGGGGCAAAGCCGCGGCCGAGAAGGTCGTGTCAGGCTACAGCCTCGGCGACAAGCTCGAATGGCGCGGCATCAAGAGCAAGCAGGGTTTCAAGCCCTATGCGGTGATCGTGCGCGTCATCGAGCGCGACCCGGCCGCGCTCACCAAGGAGGAAGGGGCGGAAAAGCGCTTCAACGTCCTCGCCGTGCTCCGCATCGAGCCGCGCAACGCCTGCCCAATGGCGGTGGTCGACGAAACCGAGAACAAGGATGCCCTGGCGCTGGCGCGCGCGGCGGCCGACGCCGAAGCGCCCGCCTTCGTGTGCGAGTCCAACAAGGCCAAGATGCTCGGCACGCCGAGCCGCTGGGCGAAGGAAGTGCTCGGTTTCGAGGGCGAGCCGCCGAAGTAATTTCAGCCCTTCAGCACCCTGCCCGCCACCGCGTCGAGCTTCTTGATCAGCGCGGGATCGCGCGCCTTGGGCGCGGTGATCAGCGCCGTGTCGAGCGCGCGGTCGGAGCCGATCGGGCACGGCTCGTGCTCGCGCGGAAAATCGCGCGCCAGCCGCGCCACCAGCGCGCTGGCGCGGTCGGCATTGTCCAGCAGCACCTTGATGATGTCCTGCACGGTGACCGCGTCGTGGTCGGGATGCCAGCAGTCGAAATCGGTCACCATGGCGACGCTGGCGTAACAAAGCTCGGCTTCACGCGCGAGCTTGGCCTCCGGCATGTTGGTCATGCCGATCACCGAATAGCCGAGCCCCTTGTAGGTCATGCTCTCGGCGTAAGTGGAGAATTGCGGGCCTTCCATGCAGACGTAGGTGCCGCCGCAAGTGCGGCTCGATGCCTTCCAGCAAGGCGGCCTCGCCGAGCCGCGCGCGCAAGCGCGGCGACACCGGGTGCGCCATCGAGACATGCGCGACGCAGCCGTTGCCGAAGAACGAGCTCTCGCGCTTGTAGGTGCGGTCGACGAACTGGTCGACCAATACAAACGTGCCGGGCGGCAATTCCTCCTTGAACGAGCCGCAGGCCGACAGCGACACCAGATCGGTGACGCCGGCGCGCTTGAGCACGTCGATATTGGCCCGGTAGTTGATGTCGGACGGCGACAGCCGGTGGCCCTTGTCGTGGCGCGACAGGAACACCACCGGCAGCCCGGCGATCTCGCCGATGCGCAAGGCGCTGGACGGCTCGCCCCACGGGGCTGGGGATGCGCTGCTCGCGCACGTTCTCGCAGGCCCGGCAGATCGTAGATGCCGCTGCCGCCGATGATGCCGAGGACTGCTTTGGTCATCGTTCGCCTCAACCTCCCGCTGTCATCATCCGCGAAAGCGGATGATCCAGTAATCGCCGGCGTTCGTTTTCTTAAGCGCCGCTCAACAGTTTACTGGATGCCCCGCGTTCGCGGGGCATGACGTGTCAAAAACGAAGGGGCCCAAACGGGGCCCCATCGTCAAGAAATTTCGCGCCGCTCAGTGCACCGCCGACCACACCTTCTTCTTGGTGAAGTAGAGCAGCCCCGAAAGCACGATCAGAAAGACAATGACCTGGAAGCCGATGCGCTTGCGCGCCATCAGGTGCGGTTCGGCCGCCCACATCATGAAGGCCGAAACGTCCTTGGAATACTGATCGAGCGTCTGCGGCGAACCGTCGTCATAGGTCACCTGCCCCGGCTGCAGCGGCTGCGGCATGGCGGTGTTATGGCCGGGGAAATATTCGTTGTAATGGCCGCCCTGCGGCAGCACGAAGCCCTTCGGCGGTTCCTGGTAGCCGTTGACATAGGCCGCGATGTAGTCCGGCCCCTGCTCCTGATACTGGGTGATCATGTCGAACACGAACCAGGGGAAGCCGCGCTCGTAAGTGCGCGCCTTGGCCAGTGTCGACATGTCGGGCGGCGCCACGCCATGGGTCGCCTTCGCCACCAATTCGTTGGCGAACGGCGGCGGGAAATGATCGGCCAGCCGGCCGGCACGCTCGATCTGGTTGCCGAGATCGTCGAGGTCCTTGATCTTGTATTCGGCCGCGACCGCCTCGGCCTGCGCCTCGGTGAAGCCGGGACCGCCAGCGTCGGCCAGATTGCGGAAGGCGAGCATCTCGATCGAATGGCAGTTGGCGCAGACCTCGCGGTAGATCTTGAAGCCGCGCTGCAGCTGCGCCTCGTCGTATTTGCCGAACGGCCCCGCGAACGACCATTTCAGCCGCGGCGGCTGCGGCGTGTCGTGCTCCTGCGCCAACGCCGGAAGCGGCGGCGGTAAGCAGGCTGGCGAGCGAGAGAGCGATGATGGTCCTGAGTCATGACAATCCTCCCGCTCACGCTTTCGCGCCCAAAACCGATTCCGAAATCGAATTCGGCAACGGCTTGGTTTTCTCGAAGATGCCGAGCAGCGGCAGGACGATCACGAAAAAGGCGAAGTAGTAGGCCGTGAAGATGCGGGAAAGGATGACGTAGATGCCCTCCGGCGGCTTGGCACCGAGCCAGCCGAGCCCGATGCAGGCAATCACCCACAGCCAGAAGAACTGGCGGAACAGCGGCCGGTAGCGCGCCGAGCGTACCGGCGAAGTATCGAGCCAGGGCAGGAAGGCCAAGATCACGATCGAGCCGCCGAGCGCGGCCACGCCCAACAGCTTGTCAGGGATCGCGCGCAGGATCGCGTAGAACGGCAGGTAATACCATTCCGGCACGATATGGGTCGGCGTCACCGCCGGATTGGCCGGGATGTAGTTGTCGGCGTGGCCGAGGAAGTTCGGGATGTAGAACACGAACCACGCTAACAGGATGCAGAAGCACGCCATGAAGAAGCCATCCTTGACGGTGGCGTAGGGCGTGAACGCAACGGTGTCCTTGTCCGACTTCGGCTCGACGCCGGTCGGATTGTTCTGGCCGGTCACATGCAGCGCCCAGACATGCAGCACCACCACGCCGGCGATCACGAACGGCAGCAGGTAGTGCAGCGAGAAGAAGCGGTTGAGCGTCGGATTGCCGACCGCATAGCCGCCCCACAGCCAGCTCACGATCGGCTCGCCGACGCCGGGAATGGCGGAGAACAGATTGGTGATCACGGTCGCCGCCCAGAAACTCATCTGGCCCCAGACCAGCACGTAGCCCATGAAGCCGGTCGCCATCATCAGCAGGTAGATGATGACGCCGAGGATCCACAGCACCTCGCGCGGCTCCTTGTAGGACCCGTAATAGATGCCGCGCAACATGTGGATGTAGACGGCGAGGAAGAACATCGCCGCGCCGTTGGCGTGCAGGTAGCGCAGCAGCCAGCCGTAGTTGACGTCGCGCATGATCGTCTCGACCGACTTGAAGGCGAGGTCGACATGCGGGGTGTAGTGCATCGTCAGCACGATGCCGGTGATGATCTGCACGCCGAGCATGAACGACAGGATGCCGCCGAAGGTCCACCAGTAGTTCAGGTTGCGCGGCGTCGGATAGGCGATGAACGAGGAATGGATCAGGCCGCCGATCGGCAGCCGCTTCTCGAGCCATTGCAGAAGCTGTGCTCTGCGGCTGGTAGGTCGAATGTCCGCTCATGATCGAACCTTTGAGAGCAATCCGTTGCGGATCAGCCGATCCGGATCTTGGTGTCGGAGACGAAATGCGTAAGGCGGCAGCGGCAGATTCTTCGGCGCCGGGCCTTTGCGGATGCGGCCGGAGGTATCGTATTGCGAGCCGTGGCACGGGCAGAACCAGCCGTCATACTCGCCCTGGTGGGCGAGCGGGATGCAGCCGAGATGGGTGCAGATGCCGATCACGACCAGCCACTGGTCGTGGCCCTGCTTGACGCGCTCCTGTCGGGCTCCGGATCGGGCAGGCTGGCGACGTCGACCTTCTGCGCCTCCTCGATCTCCTTCTTGGTGCGATGGAAGATGAAGATCGGCTTCGAGCGCCAGAACACCTTGATGATCTGCCCATCGGCGATCGGCGCCAGATCGATTTCGACCGGCGCGCCCGCGGCGATGGTCGAGGCGTCTGGATTCATCTGCGCGATCAGCGGCACCAGGGCCGCCGCCGCACCCACCGCGCCGACGGCGCCGGTGGCGATATAGAGAAAGTCGCGGCGCGTGTGCTCCGCCGAAGACACGGTCGTCACGTCTTAAGCCCTCTCCCCCGGCTGGCTTAGTCATCCGCCCGCGGCTGTGAGCCGGCGAACAAGTCCCGCGGCGGCGGGGCGGACCGTTTGCGGCAGCCCTGGTAAAGGCAGGACGGCGCTTCGGTGGCGTTTTATTGGCACCCTTGCGGTAATAGCGCAAGCCCGCTATCGGCGCCAGTGCCCATTAGTCGCATAAACCGTTCGTCTAGAGCGATTTACCCCGGGGCAAGACTGGTAATTCGACAGGCCGGCCGATGCGGATCGCCCTCTACGAGCCGGACATTCCCCAGAACACCGGCACGATTCTGCGGCTCTGCGCCTGCCTGGGTATCGAGGCGCATATCATCGAGCCGGCCGGCTTCCCGGTCACCGACCGCGCCTTCCGCCGGGCCGGCATGGACTATCTCGACCAGGTCGCCATCACCCGCCACGGCTCGTTCGCAGGCCTTCGAGGACTGGCGGCGCGCCGAGCGGCTCAGCCTGGTGCTGCTGACCACCGCCGCCGAGACCTCCTACCTCGACCACGCCTTCCGCGACGACCAGGTGCTGCTGTTCGGCCGCGAAAGCGCCGGCGTGCCGGAGGCGGTGCACGCAGGCCGCCGATGCCCGCCTGCGGATTCCCGATGCGCGAAGGCCTGCGCTCGCTCAATATCGCGATGGCGGTGGCGCATGGTGGCCGGCGAGGCGCTGCGGCAGACGGGCGGCTTGGCGCGGTGATAACATCGCCGCCATGATCCGTCCGAGCCTGTTCGCGTTGCAGCCCTGCCCGCAGCGCTTCTGTTCGGCGCCGGCCAAACTCAGGCCGCGCGCCCGCTGCTCGCCGAATTGCTGGCGCGCGCGCCGGTCGCTGCCGGCAAGCCGGCGATGAGCCCGCTCGCGCTGGAGGCCTGCCTGCGCCAGGCGCGCGAGCTCGACCGCAGCGGCGAGCGCGATCGACTACGAGATCGCGGCCATCGACCGCGAGGCGGCCGAAGGCATGTTCCTGCAGAACCAGATCAACGCCGAAATGCCGATGCTCGGCGGCTATGACGAGGCCGGGCTCAACGATTTCCAGCGCCGCATGATCCGCCACGAGGAACTGGCGAAAACATTTCAGGCCGAATTCCCGCGCTACCAGCAAAAACAAAAGGCCTACGACGCCGCGGTCGCCGACTTCGACCGCGACTGCGGCGCAAGGCTTCACCGCCGGCGATCTCAGCGCGGCCAAGGCCAAACTCGGAATAAAGTGGCACGATGGACTCCAGCCAGATCGAAGCCCGCAAGACCCGCGCCCGCGCCTGGTTCGAGGCGCTGCGCGACGACATCTGCGCGGCGTTCGAGGCGGTGGAGGATGCCCTGCCGGCCAACGCGCCGCTCGGCAGAACCCGCGCCGGCCGTTTCGTGCGCACGCCCTGGAGCCGCACCGATCATACCGGCCAACCGGGCGGCGGCGGCGTGATGTCGCTGATGCGCGGGCGCGTGTTCGAGAAGGTCGGCGTGCATTGCTCGACCGTGCATGGCGAATTCGCGCCGGAATTCCGCAAGGAGATTCCCGGCGCCGCCGACGATCCGCGCTTCTGGGCCTCCGGCATTTCGCTGATCGCGCATCCGCAAAATCCGCACGTGCCGGCGGTGCACATGAACACGCGCTTTGTGGTCACCAGCAAAGCCTGGTTCGGCGGCGGCGCCGACCTGACGCCGGTGCTCGACAAGCGCCGCACGCAAGACGATCCCGACACCATCGCCTTTCACGCCGCGATGCGCGCGGCCTGCGACGCGCATGCCGCGGTCGCGCCTTACGACAAATACAAGAAATGGTGCGACGACTATTTCTTCCTCAAGCACCGCAACGAGATGCGCGGCATCGGCGGCATTTTCTACGACTATCTGGAAACCGACTGGGACGCGACCTTCGCCTTCACGCAGGACGTCGGCCGCGCCTTCCTGGCGCGTCTATCCCGAACTGGTGCGCAAAGAATTTCGCGACGCCCTGGAGCGAGGCCGAGCGCGAGGAGCAACTGATCCGCCGCGGCCGCTATGTCGAGTTCAACCTGCTCTACGACCGCGGCACCATCTTCGGCCTGCGCACCGGCGGCAATGTGGAGTCGATCCTGTCGTCGATGCCGCCGGTGGTGAAGTGGCCGTAACTTCATCTTCGCGAAGCGCCGCCGTACGACCATCAACACCCCGCCCAGCAGCACCACCGCGTCGAGGATCGCGGTGTGCACGTGCACCGGCATGCGCTCGACGAAGGCCTTGGCGAGGAAAGCGCCCGGCAGCGCGACGATGCCGATCAGCAGCGCGAAGGCGACCACCTGCGCCGTGAGCACGCCGGCCAGCCCGAACACCGAAATCTTCACCACGCCGATCACGATCGAGATCGCCGCGTCGGTGGCGATGACGCCGGCGCCTTCGACGCCCGCCGCCATCAGCAGCGAGAGCAGGATCACGCCGGAGCCCGCGGTGCCGCCGACCACCACGCCATAGCCGAGCGCGCCGAGCGCCAGCCCGCGGTCGCCGACCTGGACGCCGTGATATTTCAACAGCCGCCGCAGCGGCACGCTCAGGATCAGCATGCGCGCCGATCACCAGCGCGGCGCCGGCGCTGGTGAGCTGGGTATAGCCCCAGGCGCCGAGCACGCAGGTCGGCACCGCGGCGACGAGCACGATGCCGGCGCGCCGCCAGTCGGCATAGCTGCAGGAAGGCGGTGAGCGCGGCTCGAATTGGTGAACAGCGCCGAGATCGCGATGATCGGCACCACCGGCTCGGCGCCGACCAGCGGCACCAGCACCAGCGGCATCAGCGCGCCGGTGCCGTAGCCCGACACGCCGCCGACGATGGAGGCGAACAGCGCGACGCCCGCGACCAGCGCGAGCTGCAACAGCGAGATGTCGGCAAAGCCGGACAGGATGTCCATGCGAATCGACGCGGCCGGCGATTTCGCCGCCGCGTCGGCAATGGTGCCGAGCGCGGCTTGGTCGGACGGAAACCCCGCCGCGATCCAGGCCTTCTCGGCGGCGCGCCAGCGCGGCGCCGAGCGCCGGGCCCTTCTCGACGCCGCGCTTGATGAAGTCCGCCGCCTTCAGCGGAAACACCGGCGCGGTCCAGCGCGCGGGCAAGGTCGCCAGCGCGCGCCAGGCCTCGTCGTGCGCGGTCGCCTGCGAGCGCGCCCAGGCCAGCAGCGCGTGATCGGTGAACTGCTCGCGGCCCCAGCCGATAGAGCAGCGCGCGCGCGCCCGGTTCGCCGAAGTCCGGCGACATCCGCCGCCAGCCCTCCGCCATCGACGCCAGCCGCTCGTGCTCGACATTGGTCAGCCGCAGCTTCTGCCACAGCCGCTCGGCGTCCTCGGCGACCATCACGGCGAGCGCGCCGAGCCGGCGCACCGGATCGGGCGGCATCGCCGATCGCCGCCTCGACCTTGGCCATGTTCTCGAAGCTCGCGAGATAGCTCACGCCGCCGAGCATGCGCAGCGAGCAGGCCGGCATCGGTCATCGCGATGAGCGTCGGCACCGCGTGCGGCGCGACCACCAGCTTCATCATCTCCATGCGCACGCGTTCGCGCGAGAGCTGGTCGAGGCCGTCGCGGCCGGCGATGCAGGCGGCGATGCCCGGCCGGATCGGGATGATCGCTGGTGCCGTAGGCGGCATGGAAGCGGAAGAAGCGCAGGATGCGCAGATAGTCTTCCGCGATGCGCTTGCTTGGCGTCGCCGATGAAGCGCACGCGCCGCGCCGCCAGATCGTCGAGCCCGCCGACATAATCGTAGACCGTGCCGTCGCGCGTGGCCGACAGCGCATTGATGGTGAAATCGCGCCGCTCGGCGTCGGCCTGCCAGTCGCGGCCGAAGGCGACCTTGGCGTGGCGGCCATAGGTCTCCACGTCCTGGCGCAGCGTGGTCACCTCGAACGGATGCTTGTCGATGACGACGGTGACGGTGCCGTGCTCGATGCCGGTCGGCACCGGCTTGAAGCCGGCGGTCGTGACGCGCTTGACCACCTCGTCCGGCACCGCGGTGGTGGCGACGTCGATTTCGGCGATCGGCATCCCGAGCAGCGCATTGCGCACCGCGCCGCCGACCACGCGCGCCTCCTCGCCGTCGCGGTCGAGCACGCCGAGCAGGCGCGGCAGCGCGCCCGCGCTCAGCCAGGCCGCGTCGGCGAGGCTGCGGGAGGTCGCGCCGGACGTCACTTGGTCGTCCCCGGCACGAATTTGCCGTCCTCGATATGCGCCGGCACATAGGTCGAGCCCGGCGGCGCGCCGGTGAAATGCGCGAAATAGATGAAGCTGCCGACCATCAGCACGAGCGCGGCGATGGCAGCCAGGCGATGCGCGACAGCGGCCAGGAATCCGGATGCATCACGCCGGCCTTGGTCGCCCACAGGAACACGCGTAGAGCACGAACGGCGCCAGGAACAGAATGACTTCGGTGAAGACCGGGCGGATCATCGATAAATCCGATCGTGCAGATTGCGCAGGATACCAGCGGTCACGCCCCAAATGTAGCGCTCGCCGAAGGTGATCGCGTAATAGTGCCGCGTCATGCCCTGCCAGTCGCGCGAGTGACGCTGCACATTATTCTGATCCATGAGAAAGGCGAGCGGCACCTCGAAGGCTGGCGTCCACCTCGCTGGTATTGAGCGTGAGCGCGAAGCCGGGCTTGACGCGCGCGATCACCGGCACGATGCGATAGCCGAGCGTGGTCATGTAGAGATCGAGATAGCCGAGCGGCTCGACGAATTGGCGCGTCGAGGCCGATTTCCTCGTCCGCCTCGCGCAAAGCGGAAGCGAGCGGGCTTTCGTCGCTCTTGTCGATCTTGCCGCCGGGAAACGACACCTGCCCGGCATGATCGGGCAGATGCTGCGGCGCGCTGGGTGAGCAGCACGGTCGGCTCGGGATGATCGACCACCGGCACCAGCACCGCCGCCGGGCGGATCGGCCGCACCTCGGCGATCTTCTTCATCACCGGATCGGCGTCGTGGTCGCCGCGCGTCGGCGTGATGGTCGCATCGGTCGATGCCGGCCGGCACGTCGAGCGTGAGCCGCGCGCGGGCGCGCGCGAAGAATTCATCCGCCGAAAGCGCCGCCTCCGCCACCGCGCGCTCCATCAAGCGAACTCCCTTACCGCGCTGGCTTCCGCCATCGCGAAGAACTCGCCGCCGAAGACGACGCCGAACATCGGCTTTCCGCTCAACGTCGCGCTCCTCGCCGAGCTCGACCAGATCGTAGAACAGCGCGCGCGTCACCTTGGCCCACAGCTCGCGGCGGACATGCAGGTAGGGCTTGAGGCCGCCGTTCGCGGCTTGCGGCTCGAAGCGCAAGCCGTGGCCCGGACCGGCCGCGACCCAGTCGTCGACATTGGTCCGAAAATTGAGAACTTGCCCGCGAGCATCGTGCTCGACCCTAAGCTCGACGGCGAGGAACGGCACGTCTTCGACGATTAACCCGACCTTCTCCACCGGGGTGACCAGGAAGTACTTGTCGCCCTCGCGCTTGAGGACCGAGGCGAAAAGCTTGACCAAAGCGGGCCGCCCGATCGGGGTCTTCTGGTAGAACCAGGTACCGTCGGCGGCGATCCGCATGTCGATATCGCCGCAAAACGGCGGATTCCACTGTTCCACCGGCGGCAACCCCCGCTTTTCGCCGCCCACCGCCGCCGCGATCCCTTCCAGTCCGCCCTGCCCTGTCTTCGCCATTGTTTCCCTACGATATTCAGGCCGCCTTAGGCCTGTTCGCAACTTTGTGACTCAACCGCGCAGGCGGCGGAAGATAGCGTAAGCTTGGCCGCAGATTGAGGCAGATTCGGCCTAGATGGCGCAGCAAATTCCGCTCTGGTGTGTTTGTTGCATAGCGCCCCGGTGGGGCCAAAGCGGCCCTCGGGCACGCGATTGAAAGGAAACGAGATCATGGCGTCGGCAAGCGGCGAAAGCCTTGAAAAACTGGAAGATATGATCGTGCGCGCGGCGGAATCGACCGCCGCCCATGTGCGCGCAGCGAAAGCCGCCATCAGCGCCGTGATCTTCGGCCAGGACATCGTGGTCGAGCGCGCGCTGGTTACCGTGCTGTCCGGCGGCCATGCGCTGCTGGTCGGCGTGCCCGGCCTCGCCAAGACCAAGCTGGTGGACACCATGGGCATCGCGCTCGGGCTCGACGCCCGCCGCGTGCAATTCACGCCCGACCTGATGCCGTCCGACATCCTCGGCACCGAGGTGCTGGAGGAAAGCCCGGGCGGCAAGCGCAGCTTCCGCTTCATCGCCGGCCCGGTGTTCGCGCAATTGCTGATGGCCGACGAGATCAACCGCGCCTCCCCGCGCACGCAATCCGCTCTGCTGCAGGCGATGCAGGAGCAGCACGTCACGGTCGCCGGCGCCCGCCACGATCTGCCCAAGCCGTTCCACGTGCTGGCGACGCAGAACCCGCTCGAGCAGGAAGGCACCTATCCGCTGCCCGAGGCGCAGCTCGACCGCTTCCTGATGGAAGTCGACGTCGACTACCCCGATGCCGCAGCCGAGCGCAAAATCCTGTTCGACACCACCGGCGCGGAAGAAACCCGCGCCAAGGCGGCGATGACCGCCGACGATCTGATCGCCGCGCAGCGGCTGGTGCGCCGGCTGCCGGTCGGCGAGTCGGTCGTCGAAGCGATCCTGAAGCTGGTGCGCTCGGCGCGTCCCGGCCCCGAAGCCGGCGACATCGGCAAGCTGATCTCCTGGGGCCCCGGCCCGCGCGCGAGCCAGGCCTTGATGCTGGCGGTGCGCGCCCGCGCGCTGCTCGAAGGCCGCTTCGCGCCGTCGGTGGACGACGTGCTCGATCTGGCCGAGCCCGTGCTCAAGCACCGCATGGCGCTGACCTTCGCCGCCCGCGCGGAAGGCGAAACCATTCCGAACGTGATCGAGCGGCTAAAAGCGCGCATCGGATAATCACGATGGCCGAGCCGAGGCTCAGCGATATCGAGACCGAGTGCAGTACGGCAGGCAACCGGCAGCGGCCGCATGCTCGCCGAGCCATGCCGCGCCTCATCCTCGAAGCGCGCCGCGTCGCCGCCACCGTCATTCACGGGCTGCACGGCCGCCGCCGCGCCGGGCCGGGCGAGAATTTCTGGCAGTACCGCCGCTTCGTGTCGGGCGAGCCGGCGTCGAACGTCGATTGGCGGCGCTCGGCGCGCGACGATCATCTCTATGTGCGCGAGCGCGAATGGGAAGCCTCGCACACGGTCTGGATCTGGCCCGACCGGTCGCCGTCGATGGCGTTTCGCCTCCGCGCTGGTCACCGACAGCAAGCTCGAGCGCGCGCTGGTGGTGGCCTTTGCGCTTGGCCGAAGTGCTGGTGCAGGGCGGCGAGCGCGTCGGCATTCCCGGCCTGCTGCGCCCGACCGCCAGCCGCAACGTGATCGACAAAATGGCGCAGGCGATCGTGCACGATCCGCGGAGCGCGCCAGCCTGCCGACGTCGTTCGCGCCGTCGCCGCTTGCCGAGGTCGTGCTGCTGTCCGATCTGTGGAGCCCGATCGGCGATGTGCAACAGACGATCGCCCAGCTCTCCGCCACCGGCGCGCATGGCCACGTCGTGCAGATCGTCGATCCGGCCGAGGAAAGCTTCCCCTATTCGGGCCGCGTCGAATTCATCGAGCCGGAAGGCGCCGGCAGCGTCACCGCCGGCCGCGCCGAGACCTGGCGCAATGACTACCAGGGGCTGGTGGCGCGCCACCGCGCGCCAATCCGCGCCGAGACCGACCGCCTCGGCTGGAGCTTCGCCGTGCATCGCACCGACCGGCCGGCGAGCGAATTGCTGCTCGTGCTGCATTCGCGCATGGGCACCACATGCAGACGCACGTCGGTGAGCAGCCGCTTTACGCCGGCGAACCCTGGGAGAGTGGCGTGATCGGCGCCCTCCCGCTCGGCTTCGCGCAGCCGCTGGTGCTGCTCGGCCTACTCAGCCTGCCGGTCTTGTGGTGGCTGCTGCGGCTGGTGCCGCCGCGTCCGCGCCGCATCAATTTCCCGCCCACCCGGCTGCTGTTCGAGATCGCGCCCAAGGAGGAAACCCCGGCGCGCACGCCGTGGTGGCTCACATTGTTGAGGCTGACGCTCGCCGCGCTGGTGATCATCGCGGCCGCCGGCCCGTTGTGGAATCCGCCGCTCGCCACATCGAACCGAGCGGCGCCGCTCCTGGTCATGCTCGACGACGGCTGGGGCGCGGCGGCGTCGTGGGACGCCCGGCTGCGCACCGCCGATGAGCTGCTCGCGCGCGCCGATGCCGACAACCGCGGCGTCGCCGTGCTGCCGCTGTCGGAAACCGCGCGCGATATTTCGCTGCAAGTCGCCGGCGCCGCGCGCGTGCAGATCAAGCAGCTCAAGCCGAAACCCTATACCGTCGACCGCACCGAGGCGCTGCCGCTGATCGGACGATTTCTCGCCACCGCGCCGGACGTCGAAATCGTCTGGCTCTCGGATAATGTCGATCTCGGCAAGGGCGCCGAATTCATCACCGGGTTCAAGCGGATCATCGGCACGCCATCCGCTCACCGTGGTCGCGGGCGGCCTCGCCATCCCGCATGCGCTTGCCGCCGCCGACAACGCGGCCGGCGCGCTGACGGTCAAGGTGCTGCGCGCGCAGACCGGCAGCGCCGACGCCGGCTTTGTGAACGCCATCGATCTCAAGGGACTGCCGCTCGGCGAGGCGCCATTCGCATTCAGATCCGACGCGCCCGAAACCGAGGCGGTGATCGATCTGCCGGTCGAGATCCGCAACGACGTGGCGCGGCTGGAGATCGCCGGCGAGCGCTCGGCGGGCGCCGTGCAACTGCTCGACAAGCGCTGGCGCCGGCGCACCGTCGGCGTCGTGTCCGGCTCGGCCGCCGACCGCTCGCAGCCGCTGATCGGCGCGACCTATTATCTCGCGCGCGCGCTCAATCCGTTCGCCGATATCCGCCTCGCCGAAGGCGTGGCGCCGGCGGAAGCGGTGAAGCGCTTCCTCGACCAGCGTCTGCCGATGCTGATTCTCGCCGATGTCGGCAATGTCGCCGAGGCGCGCGAACGGCTCAACAAATGGATCGACAATGGCGGCGTGCTGGTGCGCTTCGCCGGTCCGCACCTTGCCGGCGCCACCGACGACGACTTGGTGCCGGTGAAGCTGCGCCGCGGCGGCCGCATTCTGGGCGGCAGCCTGAGCTGGGAAAAGCCGCAACAGCTCGCCGCTTTCGCGCGCGAAGGCCCGTTCACTGGCATGGCGGTGCCGAACGACGTCACCGTCAGCCGCCAGGTGCTGGCCGAGCCGGATTCGCAACTCACCGACCGCACCTGGGCGACGCTTGCCGACGGCACGCCGCTGGTCACCGCGCAACGCTACGGCAAGGGGCTGCTGGTGCTGTTCCACGTGACCGCCGACACCCGCTGGTCGGACCTGCCGTTGTCGGGAACATTTGTCGATATGCTCCGGCGCATCGTCGCGCTGGCGGGCTCGACCGCGTCCGCCGACAGCGACAATGCCGGCGAGGCCAGCGCCGCCACCGGCCGCGCCAACCAGGCCGTGCCGCCGACCCGCGTACTCGACGGTTTCGGCGCCTTCTCGTCGCCGCCGCCGACCGCCCGCCCGGTACCCGCCAATTTCAACGGCCGCGCCAACGCCGATCATCCGCCCGGCTTCTATGGGCCGCCGGAAGGCCTGGTCGCGGTCAATACGCTTGCGCCCAGCGACCGCCCGGCGCCGCTTGATTTCTCAGCCCTCAACGCCCGCCTCGACGTCTACCGCCATGGCGAGCCGCTCGACCTGCGCGGGCCGATCTTCCTCGCCGCGCTCGCGCTACTGATGCTCGATGCGCTGGTGGTGATCTTGCTCTCCGGCGGCCTCGCTAGCCTGCTGCCGCGCCGGCGCGTGGCGGCGACGTTGCTGGCGGCGGTCCTACTGACCGCGCTGACGATGCACCAGCCGGCGCAGGCGCAGTCCGCGCCACCGCAACAACCGTCCGCGCAGGAACAAGACTTCGCCATGAAGGCGGCGATGCAAACGCGTCTCGCCTACATCGTCACCGGCGATGCCGACGTCGATGCCGTGAGCAAAGCCGGCTTGCAGGGCCTCACGCTGTTCCTGGCGCAACGCACCGCACTCGAAGCCGGCGAGCCGGTCGGGCTCGACCCGGCGCACGATGAGCTCGCCTTCTTTCCGCTGATCTATTGGCCGGTGTCGGCGAGCGCGCCGAAGCCTTCGCAAACCGCGCTCGACCGCATCGACACCTACATGAAGCGCGGCGGCACCGTTCTGTTCGACACCCGCGACGCGGTCGACGCGCCGCCCGGGCCCGGCGGCGAGATGCAGGCGCCCGGCATGGTGGCGCTGCGTTCGATCCTATCCTCGCTCGACATTCCCGAGCTCGAGCCGGTGCCGCGCGATCACGTGCTGACCAAGACCTTCTTCCTGCTACGCGACTTCCCCGGCCGCTTCACCAACGGCCAGCTCTGGGTCGAGGCGCTGCCGGCGGAGACCGAGGAAGAGACAAACCGCCCGGCGCGCGCCGGCGACGGCGTGTCCTCGATCCTGATCACCTCCAACGATCTCGCCGGTGCTTGGGCGATGCGCCCGGACGGCCAGTCGATGCTGCCGCTGGTGCCGGGCGAGCCGCGCCAGCGCGAATTCGCCTTCCGCGCCGGCGTCAACATCGTGATGTATGCGCTCACCGGCAACTACAAGGCCGACCAGGTGCATATCCCGGCGCTGCTCGAGCGGCTGGGACAGTAGGAGTTCGATTTGAACCTCGGCGTCTCATTCGCTCCGCTGGTGCCCGCCTACGTCGTGTGGGCGGCCTTCGGCGTGGCTTTGCTGATTTCGATCGTGCTGCTGCTGGCGCGCAGCCGCGGCGCGCCGCTACGCGCGCTGGCGCTGGCGCTGATGGTGCTGGCGCTCGCCAATCCTTCTCTTACGAGAGAAGACCGCGACCCCATCCCCTCGGTCGCCGCCGTCATCGTCGACAAGAGCCCGAGCCAGAATTTCGGCGACCGCAACGCGCAGACGGAAGCCGCGCGCGCGACGCTGCTCGATCGGCTCAAGCGCATTCCCGGCCTGGAAGTGCGCGTCGCCGAAGCGGGCGCGGCGGACGGCGAAACCGACGGCACGCGGCTGTTCTCGGCCTTGTCCGCGACGCTCGCCGACGTGCCGCCCGACCGCGTCGCCGGCGCCATCCTGATCACCGACGGCCGCGTACACGACGTGCCGGCCGATGCGGCCGCGCTCGGCTTTGCCGCGCCGCTGCACGCGCTGATCACCGGCCATAGCGACGAGATCGACCGCCGTGTGGCGCTCACCACCACGCCGCGCTTCGGCATCGTCGGCCAGTCGCAGGCCATCGGCTTCCGCATCGAGGATCAGGGCGCCAAGGTCGGCACGGCGCAAGTCACCGTGCGGCGCGACGGCGAGGTGCTGGAAAAGCGCGTCGTCACCGTCGGCACCGATATCAAGGTCAATGTGCCGATCCCGCATGCGGGCGCAAACATCGTCGAGGTCGAGGCCTCGCCGCTCGAAGGCGAACTCACGCAGGTCAACAATCGCGCGGTGATCTCGATCGACGGCGTGCGCGACAAGCTGCGCGTGCTGCTGGTGTCGGGCGAGCCGCATGCCGGCGAGCGCACCTGGCGCAATCTGCTCAAATCCGACGCTTCGGTCGACCTGGTGCATTTCACCATTCTGCGCCCGCCCGAGAAGCAGGACGGCACGCCGATCAACGAGCTGTCGCTGATCGCGTTTCCGACCCGCGAGCTGTTCCAGCAGAAGATCTCGGAATTCCAGCTCATCATCTTCGACCGCTACGCCCGCCAGGGTGTGCTGCCGATGATCTATTTCGACAACATCGCCAAATATGTGCGCGACGGCGGTGCCGTGCTGATCGCCGCCGGCCCCGATTACGCGAGCGCCACCAGCATCTGGCGCACGCCGCTCGACGTGATCCTGCCGGCGGAGCCGAGCGGCGACGTCACCGAGCAGCCGTTCCGGGCGACGCTTACCGCGGCCGGCAAGCGCCATCCGGTGACGCGCGGGCTGGAAGGCTCGGAGAGCGATCCGCCGCATTGGAGCCAGTGGTTCCGGCTGGTCGACATCAAGCGGACCGACGGTACCAATGTGATGCAGGGCCCCGACGGGAAGCCGCTCTTGGTGCTGGCGCACGAGGGCGAAGGCCGCGTGGCGCTGCTGCTGTCCGATCACATCTGGCTGTGGGCGCGCGGCTATGAAGGCGGCGGCCCGCATCTCGACCTGCTGCGGCGGCTTTCGCATTGGTTGATGAAGCAGCCCGAACTGGAAGAGGAAGCGCTGCGCCTGATCGTCAAGGGCCGCGACATCACGGTGCAGCGCCAGACCATGGCCGACAGCGTCAACGAAGTGACGCTCACCTCGCCCACCGGCGCCGCCCGCACGCTCAACCTGCAGCCGGTCGAGCCCGGCGTCTGGCGCGCCGCGGTCACCGCCAACGAGCTCGGCCTCTGGCGCGCGACCGACGGCAAGCTTACCGCGCTCGTCAATGTGGGGCCGGCCAATCCGCGCGAATTCGCGCAAGTGACGTCCACCACCGAGGTGCTGCGCGCGCTCGCCAACGCCACCGGCGGCGACGCCCGGCGGCTGGCGGACGGCAACACGCTCGATGTGCCGCGCGTGGTGCCGGTGCGCACCAGCACCACGTTCAAGGGCGAGGACTGGATCGGCCTGAAGATGCGCGACCTCAGCGTGGTGCGCGGCATCGGCGTGCTGCCGATTTTCGCGGGATTGATCGGACTGCTATTACTGGTTGGCTCGCTTGCCGCCACGTGGGCGCGTGAAGGCCGCTAAACTTTTTCCCAGTCGGGCCTGATCAGTCCCGACACGCCGTCGAAGGCGCCGACTTTGAGTTCCGCCACCAGCAACCGCGCCGGATCGACCGGACCCGGCATTTTCACCTGGCCCTTCGGGATGCGCTTGAAGCCGGTCTTGCCGTAGAACGGCTCGTCGCCGACCAGCACCACCAAGGCGTGGCCCGCGGCCTTGGCGTCCTTCAGCGCACGCTCGATCAGCGCGGAGCCTACGCCGCGCTCGCGAAACGGCGGCTCGACCGTGAGCGGCCCCAGCAGCAGCGCCGGCGTCTCGCCGATGCAGATCGGCGTCAGCCGCACCGAGCCGACCAGCAGCGTGCCGATGCGCGCGGTAAACGATAGGTCGAGCACATGCCCGCGGCCCTCGCGGATGCGATAGGCGCTGCGCGCATAGCGGCCAGGACCGAAGGTGCGCTCATGCAGCCGTTCGATCGCCAGGGCGTCGTCGGCCGTTTCCGGCAGGATTGTCAGCGCAAGCTCGCTCATGCAGCTCGGGTATCCCTGTCAGGCGCTGCCGCTTAGCATTTGGGCCGATTCCGGTCCATTGCCCGTGGCGCTTTCGGCCGCAATTGCATAGATCAATAACCGCAAAGACGGAGGTTATCGGCATGGGACTGTTGGTTGACGGCGTGTGGCAAGACGACGTTTCACGCACCAAGGACGGCCATTTTATTCGGCCGACCACACGCTTCCGCAACTGGGTCACCCGCGACGGCAACCCCGGCCGCTCCGGCGAAGGCGGCTTTGAGGCCTCGGCCGGCCGCTATCACCTCTATGTTTCGCTCGCATGCCCGTGGGCGCACCGCACCATCATCTTCCGCAAGCTCAAGGGCATCGAGCACGTCATCTCAATGTCGGTGGTTTCGCCCGACATGCTGCGCGACGGCTGGACCTTCAATAAAGCCGAGGGCTCGAGCGGCGACGACATCTACGGCAAGAGCAAACTGTCCGAAATCTATCTGCTCGCCGATCCCCGCTATTCCGGCCGCGTCAGCGTACCGGTGCTCTGGGACAAGAAGCGCAAGACCATCGTCAATAACGAGTTGCCGGAAATCATCCGCATGCTCAATTCGGCGTTCGACGCCTTCACCAATGTACACACCGACTATTATCCGGAACATTTGCGGCCCGAAATCGACCGCATCAACGATCTCGTTTATCCGAACATCAACAACGGCGTCTATCGCGCCGGTTTTGCCACCGCGCAGGCGGCTTACGAAGCCGCGTTTCGCAACGTGTTCGACGCGCTCGACGAGATCGAGCAGATGCTGTCGCAGCATCGCTATCTGGTCGACAACACCCTCACCGAGGCCGACTGGCGGCTATTTCCCACGCTGATCCGCTTCGATGCCGTCTATTATTCGCATTTCAAGTGCAATTGGCGGCACATCCATGAATATCCGAACCTGTCGAACTACGTGCGCGATCTCTATCAGGTGCCGGGCGTGGCCGAGACCGTGAGCCTCGAGCAGATCAAGCGGCACTATTACTTCAGCCAGCGGCAGGTCAACCCGACCGGCGTCGTGCCGGTCGGGCCGCAGCTCGACTTTGCCGCGCCGCATGACCGCGCAAGGTTTGGCTAGCCGCCAGAGTGTCAAGGCTTACTGCTCACCTCACCACAACTCGCTCACCGCCGCGCCGCCGAACACCTCGGCTATGCGGGCGCGGGTGGCACGGCCGACGCCGTCCGGCATCACGCCGGCTTGGGTTTGGGCTTGGATTTTGGCTTCGGCGTGGCCTTTGGTTTGGCCCCTTCCGGCGGGCACCGGACATAGACCGAGGTGCCGTAAGTGTCGCGCACTTTCGGATCGGCCCAGCGCAGGATCAGCACCCGGCTGTCGAATGAAACCACTTCGCGGTCTAGCCAGCCGCCAGGCTCGCCGGGCGGGCCGATATAGGTCTTGCCGCCCGGGCCGCCCGTTACGCGCAACTCCTCGATCTTGTCCTGCGCGCCGACATGCATCATCACACCGCCGGTGGGTCCGAGCGCGATCACATAGGGCTGCTTGCATTGGCTGGCCGCGGCCGACTCGGTGCGCGCACGGTCTTCGTCTTTAAGATAGGTTCCGATGCCCCAGCGCCCGACAAGATCCTGCGGCTGGAAAGCGGGCGGTAACGATGGCCCCAGCGCTGGCTCCGAGCCGCCGCCCGTCGCACAGCCGGTCAAGGCGAGCGCGAGCGACGCTAGAACCAAGTTCGTCGATAGGCGCGATCGATTGGGACGGGTCATTCCAGTTCGCCCCCATTTTCCATGGGTACTTTGTGCGGCATTGGCGGGTAATGCAAGTGGGTTGCGGCTGCCCAATCTGCCGACGGCTAATGACCGCTTTTGGCACAAAATGGGTGCATATGACCCCACGACTAATGTCTGCTTTTGGGGGGCAAAGCGGGCCTTGGCACCGTTGAGAGCACTAGCCCCCTTTCGCGCGGCGACACCAAACGCTTACCACAACTCGCTCACCGCGGCGCCGCCGAACACCTCGGCGATGCGGGCGCGGGTGGCGCGGCCGGTGCCGTCCGGCAGCGCGTCGGGCGCAAAGAAGCCGTGCGCGATGATTTCATGGTTCGGCCGCGGCATGGCGTCCTGGCGGAATTCGCGCACGATGAACAGCGCCACGTGGTCGCGCCGCGACATCCGCTTGTTGAAGAATACGCCGTGCAGCAGCGGCGGCGCGGTCATCAGGATATTGCCCTCCTCGGCCAGCTCGCGCGCAAGCGCCGCGAGCAAGGTCTCGCCGGTCTCCACCCCGCCGCCGGGCAAGTGCCAGCCGTCCACGTAAGAGTGCTTGACCAGGAAGATGCGGCCCGAGCCGTCGATCACCATGGCGCGGGCGCCCAAGGTCGCTGCGCGCGAGAACCGCCAGTAGAAATGCATCAGCCGCCGGATCAGCGGCTCAAGCGCGCGGCGCAGGCGTTGCAAATGCATTCCCCTCTTCTGGCATTTCGCGGGTAAGCGCCGTGTTACCAGTAGCGGTTGCGAACGGTGTCAAACGGGACCCTTTCAGGGCTAGAATTACTTTAATATATGAAATTCATTTGCCAGCCGACGACCAGAGGGCCCCCGTGAAACGATTTTCCGACCTGACCGAACAGGAAGTGCTGGCGCTGGCCATCACCAATGAGGAAGAGGACAGCCGCATCTATCGCGGTTTCGCCGAAGGCTTGCGCGAACAGGCCCCGGCCTCGGCCAAAATGTTCGATCTGATGGCGGAAGAGGAAGTCCGCCACCGCAGCCGCCTGAACGACCTCTACAAGCAGAAGTTCGGCGATTACCTGCCGCTGATCCGGCGCCAGGACGTGAAGGGCTTCCTGCGCCACAAGCCGCTCTGGCTGGTGCGTCCGCTTGGCCTCGATGAAGTGCGCAAATATGCCGCCGAGATGGAGTACGAGACCGCGCGTTTCTATCGCAAGGCGGCGGAGACCAGCCGCGACGCTTCGGTGCGCCAGTTGCTGATCGATCTGGCCGAGGCCGAGGACAAGCACGAGGGCATCGCCAACCGGCTGGGCGAGCGCCTGCTGACCCCCGAGACGCGCGCCACCGAGGACGAAACCGCGCGCCGCGTGTTCGTGCTGCAATTCGTGCAGCCGGGCCTGGTCGGGCTGATGGACGGCTCGGTCTCGACGCTGGCGCCGCTGTTTGCCGCGGCGTTTGCCACCCACCACACCTGGGAGACGTTCCTGGTCGGCATGGCCGCTTCGGTCGGCGCCGGCATTTCCATGGGTTTCGCCGAGGCGCTGTCCGACGACGGTTCGCTCAGCGGACGCGGCACGCCCTGGCTGCGCGGCGCCGTGTGCGGACTGATGACCACGGTCGGCGGGCTCGGTCATACCCTGCCCTATCTCATTCCCGACTTCCTGACCGCGACCATCGTCTCGGTCATCGTGGTCGCGGTGGAGCTCGCCGCGATCTCCTATATCCGATACCGCTACATGGACACGCCATTCCTGGCCGCCACCTTCCAGATCGTGGTCGGCGGCGTGCTGGTGTTCCTAGCCGGCATATTGATCGGGAGTTCGTAGACGCGCGCAGTGCGCAATTCGTCATGGCCGGGCTTGTCCCGGCCATCCACGTCTTTGATGATGCAATTCAGTTAAGGCGTGGATGCCCGGCACAAGTCCGGGCTTGACGGAAGCTGAAACCAATGTTCACCCTCGGCCATCTCTCCGACCCGCATCTGGCGCCGCTGCCTAAGCCGCACGTCGTCGAGCTGATCGGCAAACGGGTCACCGGCTATATCAACTGGCAGCGCCGGCGGCGCTTCATCCACGATTCCGACGTGCTGGCGAAAATCGTCGCCGATCTGAAAGCGCAGGCGCCCGATCACATCGCCGTCACCGGGGATCTCGCCAATATCGCGCTGCCGCAGGAATTCGTCCACGGCGCCGCCTGGCTGGCGAGCCTCGGCGCGCCGTCCGACGTGACGGTGATCCCCGGCAATCACGACGCCTATGTGCCGGAAGCCGCCGTCCTGGTGGATCGCGCGTGGCGTCTGTTTATGAGCGAGGATGACGATACTGCGGGAATTCCATTTGTGCGCCGGCGCGGGCCGCTGGGGCTGATCGGCGTTTCGACCGGCGTGCCGACTCTGCCATTTTTTGCGACCGGCTTTATCGGCAACGAGCAGCTTGCCGCCCTTGCCCTCACGCTCGACGAGCTCAAAGCCGAAAAACTATTCCGTGTGGTGCTGATCCATCACCCGCCGGTCAGCGCAGCGGCGCGCCACAAAAGGCTGCTCGACGCACATATTCTATTGCACGTCATTGCGGAGCATGGCGCCGAACTCGTGCTGCACGGCCACGACCATCTGCACATGCTCAACTGGCTGGACGGTCCAAACGGCACCAGCGTGCCGGCGGTCGGCGTACCTTCGGGGTCGGCCGCGCCCGGCACGAGCAAAGACGCCGCCGCCTATAATCTCTACGCCATCAACGGCGCGCCCGGCGCGTGGCGTTGCGAATTGATCTCGCGCGGCATCGCCTCCGCCGGCGCGATTATAGAGCAGAGGCGCTTGAAACTTTTTGGCTAGGGATGCGGATTGAGCAGCGCCAGCGCGAACAGCGCAACGACGCCGAGGATCGCGCCGTAGACGAAGGTGCGGATCGCGCGCAGGCGGCTGCGGCGCTGCTCGTGCTCCACCATCTTCAGCGAAGTGGCATGGCCAAACGGGGCGTCGTCGGCGAGCGCGCGCTCGCGCTCGAGCAGGCGGCGCGCGACGTAGCGGGTGACCGCCTGCACCAGCGCGGACACCTCGTGGCTTTCCGCCAACACGGCGCGGCCATAACGGGTGTCCTGCACGAAACGGTATTGCCGCTTGTCGCGGCCCATCTCGACATGCGCGATCACGTCGACCCATAGCCGCGGCACGTCGCCCTTGCTCACGCCACGGTCGAACAATTCGACGCCGTCGGGAATATTCTTGAACAGCGGATCGAGCGCCTCGTTGAGAAGCTCGAGGCGGGCCAGCTCGGCGTCGCGCAGATCGACCACGACGGCCGAGTGCTCGGCCGCCTCGATGCGCGCCTCGTGCACGGCGTCCTTGAGCACATTCGGTGCCTCAGGCGTTGGCGCCTCGGCTTTATTGCCACGTCCCCACATGGGGTAAATCTATCAACGCCCGCATCCCGCGCAAAGCGCAAAAGCAAGGGTGTTCAAGATGATTGATGGCTAAACGGGGGCAAATGCGTGGCAACCAGGCCGTACGGCCTACCCCAGGCCAGGCCGTCCTCGGTGCGCCCGCGCGGCCGGTATTCGGCGCCGATCCAGCCCTCATAGCCGAGCCGGTCCACCGCCTCGAACACGGCCGGGTAATTGACCTCACCCTCGTCCGGCTCGTGGCGGGAGGGAACCGCGGCGCATTGCAGATGGCCGATAACGGCCAAGTGCTTCTCCAGCCGATACAGGAGGTCGCCGCCGACGATTTGCACATGGTAGAAATCGAACTGCACGCGCAAATTTGTTTTGCCAACCTTGGCGACGATGTCGGCGGCGTGCTCCACGCGGTTGAGGAAATAATTCGGCCGGTCGCGCACATTGATCGGCTCGATCAGCAGCCCGATGTTTTTAGCTGCGGCAAGATCGGCGGCCCATTTGAGATTGTCGATGAACACGCGCTCGGCCGCCGGGCGCTGTTCGGGCGCGACCTTGCCGGCCAGGCAATGCACCGCGCTGCCGCCGATGGTCGCGATGTAGTCGAGCGCGCGGGCAAACAGAACCTGAAAGTCCTTTTCGCGGCCGGGCACCGCCGCCAGCCCGAACTCTCCGTCGCGCTCGCCAGGCGGCGTATTGATGCCGAGGATGGTGAGTTTGTTGCGCTCGATCGCCGCCTTCACTTGCGAAGCCGGAACATCGTAGGGAAATTGCAGCTCGATCGCCTTGAAACCGGCAGCGCTGGCGGCATCGATGCGCTCCAGCAGCGCGCGGTCGGTAAACAGGTAACCCATATTGGCGGCAAACTTCGGCATTCGTTCGGACATCCTTGCACACTCTCCCGCTCGTCCCCTCGCAAGCGGGGACCCAGGAGCGGCGAATTCTGCACTCGCCTCTCTGGATTCCCGCTTACGCGGGAATGAGCGGGGGGTGTCTTGCGGTCACCGCCTATTCTATATTCATTAGCGCACGCTTTAGCTGGAAACAAACATGTCCGCCAACACCGCCTTCCACATCGCCGTCTTGGCCGGAGACGGCATCGGACCGGAGGTGATGGCGCCGGCGCTCGACATCCTGCGCCGGATCGAGGCGACGACGCCGAGCCTGGCCTTCCGCTTCACCGAGGGTGCGGCCGGCGCCGACCATTATCGCGAGACCGGCAAGTCGATGCCGGAATCCACGATCAAGCTGTGCGAGGAGGCCGACGCAATCCTGCTAGGCGCCTGCGGACTGCCGAGCGTGCGATATCCCGACAACACCGAGATCATGCCGCAGGTCGAACTGCGCTTCATCTTCGATCTCTATGCCGGGGTGCGGCCAGCGCGGCTTATTCCCGGCGTGCCGAGCCCGATCGTCGGCGCCGAGGTGCACGGCATCGATTTCGTGCTGATCCGCGAGTCGACCGAAGGTCTGTTCGCCTCCATGGGCAAGGGCGTGGTGACCGACGACGAGGCGCGCGAGACGCTGGTCGTGACGCGCAAGACCACCGAACGGCTGTTCGACTTCTCGCTCAAGCTGGCCGAGCGGCGCAAAGCACGCGGCCGCCCCGGCCGCCTCACGCTGGTCGACAAGGCCAATGTGTTCAAGGCCTTTAACTGGCAACGCGCGATCTTCGCCGAACGCAAAGCGAAATTCCCCGATGTGAAAACCGACTTGCTTTATGTCGATGCCTGCGCCGCCATGATGGTGAAGAAGCCCTGGGACTTCGACGTCATGGTGATGGAGAACATGTTCGGCGACATTCTGTCCGATCTCGCCGCCGGGCTGATCGGCGGGCTGGGCATCGCGCCCTCCGCCGATATCGGCGACAAGCACGCGGTGTTCCAGCCCTGCCACGGCACCGCGCCCGACATCATGGGCCAGGGCAAGGCCAATCCGACCGCGATGATCTTGTCGGCCGCGATGATACTCGACTGGCTGGCCGACAAGCATGACCATCCGCCGGCGGCGGAGGCCGCGCTGCGCATCGAGCGCGCGGTCGACAAGGCCTATGCCGGCGGCGTCAAACCGATGGAATACGGCGGCAAGGACGGCACGAAGGCGATTGCAAGCGCGGTGATGAAGGCGTTGGGATAGGGCGCGTACTCATATAACAAGCTTGGCGGACAGCGTGCTGTCAATTCGCTCGCTTATAGCGGCACCATCCCCATCCAGAACATTGTCTTGTCGCCGATATCGATATCGTATTTGCGCGCGAAGGTCAGCTTGCCGTCATCGCCAATACGGAACACCGATAGGCCGGCGGGTATTGTCTTTACTGCATCGCCATCGCGCACTTTCACCGGCAGATTGTGTTGCGCCACCAGCAGGCGCCCACTCGGGTGAATATGAAAGGTACGCGGGTGTATTTTTTGGGTCTCGATGTTCTGGATCGGTTTCGGCTCGCCGGTGGATTGATTGATCGCATAGACGACGATGCTGTTTTCACCGCCTTTGAACACCTGGTTGCCTTGGAATTCGATCGTGGCCTCGGCGCGATTGGCCCCGTAGAGGAAACGGCCGTTCGGATGGACGTGGACCGTACCGGCCGCCTGACGCGCTCTGATGTTTTTCGGCTCCGCTAGCGTCTCCGAGCGGTACAAAATTTGCGGGTTGATCCTGCCCTTCTCTGTCCGATACATGTACATCTTGTTCTGCGTCTCGATCGACACATACATCCAAGGTTTAGTCGGATGAAAGTCGAGGTGCCGCGGGCCGAACTCCCTGCCGCCGTTGGGCGCGACCGATACTTCGTTCGTCAGCACGCCATTTTTGTAGTTGAAAACTTTCAGTGCACCCGGATCTTCCGCCTTGGCGGGAGTGCCCTCGTTGCCACGAGTTACCAGGATCGCCAGCCGATTGTCGGGCGTCGTGCGCACCTGGTGGGCGAAGATGCCGGCGTCGATCGGACCCGGCTGGGTCACTTCTTCGCCCGGCGTGAAGTCCTTGTTGACGCGATAGACCCGCACCGCGCTCGGATTGTTGAACGCCACCAAAATATTCTCGGACGGAATGTCCGTGCTGATGTGGATCGGGCGCGTCGGCAGTTTTATTGGTGCACCGTGCGGGCTGAGGGCGCCAGTCGCGGGATCAATCTTGAACGCGGTGACGTGGTGCTCAGTCCCCGCCTTGCCATATCCGGAAGCGCTGCTGCTGGACGCAACATACAGATAGCGTCTCGATGCATGCGGCCAGGCATACTGCACCGGGGCAAGCAGAGTGACGGTTTCTCTCTTGATCAACTCCGCGCCCGCCACGTCGATGTCGTAATGCGTGAGGTCGGCCCCCACATTTGTATAAAGCGCGGCCTTCCGGTCCGCCTGCTTGGCGGAAGCCAATCCGGGCGCGGCGATGCCACCGGCAGCGAGCGACAAGAAAGTTCTGCGGCTGAACATGGCATTTCCCCCTGATCGATTTACCATTATTTCTAAAGCAACCGCGATATTTCGCGGTGCTGATAGCTGCTGCCATAGTATCGCGAGCATAGCTCTGTTGCCAAGCGGCGAAGGCGGCAGTTCATGCTGACGATGAAGGACATGAGCCGAAAAAAACCGCCGCGGATAGCCGCAACACGATAGAGCTACAGCCCGACAAAACTCTTGATCACGGCGATGAACTGCTCCGGCTGTTCGAGCGGCGGGCAGTGTCCGCAGCCCGGCAATTCGACGTAGCGCGCGCCTGCGACCTTGTCCGCGATCGACTTGTTGAGCGGCGGCGGCGTCGCCTGATCGAACTCGCCGCACAGCACCAGCGTCGGCACCTTCATCCTGTGCAGCAACGGCTCCAGTTCGGCCTCCTGCAAAATCTTGCAGGCGGCCTGGAACGCCTTGGGATCGATCTCGAGCAGCACGGCTTTGCGCTCCTCGATCGCCTCCGGGTGCGAAGCAAGATAAGCCGGCGAGAACACGCGTTTGGCCGCGATTTCGGCGATGGAGCCTAAGCCCGCTTCGGCGACCTTGGCCGCCATCACCTCGAACGCCTTGCGCCCCTCGGGCGGAAAGCAGGCGGCGGCATCGCTGAGCACCAGCTTGGCGATGCGTTCGGGATGGGCCATGGCGAAGGCGAGCGCGACCGTGCCGCCGAAGCCGTTACCGATCAGAATGGAGTCGCTGGCGACGCCGAATTCCTGAAAGCCGTCTTCGATTACGGCGATATAGGCGTCCATCAGCGGCAGCATGCAGGGCTGCGAGCCGTGGAAGCCCGGCAAATTAATCAGCGTGACGCGATGCTTGGCGGCGAGCGCCGGCAGCACCGGATCGAAGGCGTGGCGGTCGCTGAGCAGCGAATGCAGCACCACCAGGTCGCGGCCCTCGCCCGTGCGAACGGCGGTGAGCGAGCCGTGGCCGGCGGTCAGGTTTTCGAAATCCATTTGTCATCTCCGAAGTGCGTCGAGATCAACGATATTGAACGCCGCTCGTTCCACATCGTCATGGCCGGGCTTGTCCCGGCCATCCACGCCTTCCTTTTTAACCAAGACGTGGATGCCCGGCACAAGGCCGGGCATGACGGTTGATAGTTCAGCGCGCGCTCAATACCCTTCCCGCCAGAGGCCGAGCGCTTCCTGCGCCGGCCGGTCGGAGATCGAGAACAGCACGGCTTCCTGATCGACGCGGTGCGAATAAGACTTCCATGTCGGCAGCACGAACACGTCGCGCGGGCCCCATTCGATGGTCTGCCCATCCACCTTGGTCGTGCCCTTGCCTTCAAGGCACGCGAAGATAGTGCTGTCGGTCGAGCGGTAGCTCTCGCCCTTGAAGCCCTTGGGCAGCAGCGAGAGATTCGCGCCCATGGTCGGCAACGACCAGCCGCCGTTGAACGGGTTGGCGTAGCGCAGGCGGTGGCCGTGATGCTTGTCGGCATCGCCAGTGTTCTTCATGCGATCCAAAATCGGCCGCACGCGCTCATAGGCGTAGTTGATGACCGGCGAACGGATCATCGAAGTATCGGTGCCGTCCGGCAGAACGCCGGAGCCATAGCGCCAGAGCGAATCGTTATCGACGCGCGCGGTGTTTTGCACGGACGAGTCGAGGTGTTCGGCAAACGCCGTCTCAAAAAAGTTTACGGTCGGCACGTCGAGCACGTCGAGCCAGATCATCGCCTGCTTGGATTCGTTGCCGTGGTCGTGCGCGGTCCAGGTCGGCGTCAAAATGAAGTCGCCGTATTTCATGATGGTCTTTTCGCCATCCACCTGGGTATAGGCGCCGTCGCCGTCGAGGATGAGCCGGATGGCCGACGCCGTGTGGCGATGCGCGCCGGCGACTTCGCCCGGCAAGATCAGTTGTAGGCCGGCGTAGAGCGAATTGGTGATCTTGGACTGGCCGCGCAGCGCCGGATTCTCCAGCACCAGCACACGCCGCTCGGCCTCTTCGGTGGTGAGCAGCCGGCCGGCCTCCTCGACCAGCGGCTTGACCTCGTCGAAGCGCCAGATCGCCGGCACGCATTGGGTGACCGGCTGCTTAGTGACGAGATATTTCAGCACCTCCCACAGCGGCGTCATGTCGCGCTGGGAAATGCGCTCGTAATATTCCGCGCGCACCGGGTTAGCGCTGCCGTCGTATTTCTCGGCCTTTTTGCTCAGGTTCTTGGCGGCCGGAGCAGTGGCGGCGTCCATGGCATCCTCCGTATTCTTCGTTCGCTTGGACCTCACAATAATGGCTGCCGATGGCGAACGACAGGGGGCTGGGCGCATATCAGTTATTGACCGAGCCGCCGTCCACCACGATCGACTGGCCGGTGACGAAGTCGCTGTCGCTCGAGGCCAGGAACACCAGCGTGCCGAGCAGGTCTTCCGGATAGGCGTCGCGCTTGAAGGCGCGGCTGTTGCGCACCGGGATGCGCTCCTCTTCCACGTGCGTTGCGTTCTCCAGCCCGGTGTCGCTCAGGATATAGCCCGGCGACAGCGAATTGACCGCGATGCCGTAGGCGCCGAGCTCGCGCGACAGCGCGCGGGTGAAGGCCAGCATGGCGCCCTTCGAGGTGACATAAGGCAACATGCGCGGCACGCCCTTGTAGGCGGCGCCGGACGCGATGTTGATGATCTTGCCGCTGCGTCGCTCGATCATGTGCGGCGCGACATGGCGGACCATCAGATACGGCCCGCGCACGTTGATCGCCATCACGCGATCCCACAGGTCCGCGTCCCACTCGTTGAAGTTTCTCGGCTTGAGCGTGGAGTAGAGCGCGGCGTTGTTGACCAGGATGTCGATCTGGCCGAAGCGTTCGATGGTCTGCGCCACCACGTTCTTGATCGCCTTCTCGTCGCTGACGTCGAACTTGACGCTGGCGACCGAATTGGCGCCGTGGCGGCCGGCGATTTCCGCGGCGAGGTCCTTGCCGTCGGCGATGTCGGCGATCATCACGCGCGCGCCTTCGGCGGCGAGCGCCTGCGAATAGTGCCGGCCGATGCCCTTGGCGCCGCCGGTGACGATCGCGATCTTTCCTTCCAGCCTTGCCATGCGCTTCTCTCCCGTCATGGCCGGGCTTGTCCCGGCGATCCACGTCTTTTATTGCATCCGTGTATAAAGACGTGGATGCCCGGCACAAGGCCGGGCATGACGGAGATTGCATCATGCCGAGAGATACCGCCGACCGCCTGGCCATCCGCGCGCTGATCGAGAACTGGGCGCTCTGGCGCGACGCCCGGCTGTGGGACCGTTTCCGCACGGTCTGGCACAAGGACGGCC
The DNA here is from genome assembly GCA_963817045.1 of uncultured Alphaproteobacteria bacterium. GTDB lineage: Bacteria > Pseudomonadota > Alphaproteobacteria > Rhizobiales > Xanthobacteraceae > Pseudolabrys. The sequence goes on along the minus strand of CAWFMZ010000010.1, from coordinate 104,180 downwards.
AGATGTGGGCGACCTGGTTCCAGGGCACCTACGAGGAATTCATCAAGGTCAGCCAGGAAGGCTACGACCACGGCGTGCGCATCATGCATATGCTCGGCGGCATGAGCATCGACATCAAGGGCAAGCGCGCCATCGCGCAGACCAAGATGACGATCTCGCAGCGCGCCAAGGTCGAAGGCGTCGCTCTGCGACGTGGTGTGCACCGGCCGCTTCTACGACTTCCTGGAGAAGCGCAAAGGCCGCTGGGGCATCGTGCTGCGGCGCCTGGCCTACGAAAAGGACCGGCTCGATCCGGTCGATCCGGCAGCCAAGCTCGTGCTCGACCAGAACCTGCTGGCGCAGTTTCCGGAAGGCTACCGCCACCTCGCCTATCTGCAGAGCAAGATCGGCTACAAGGTCAAACCTGACATGCCCGGCCTCGACGGGCCGGAGCTCGACGCGCTCTACGCCAAGGGCGAAGCCTGGCTGAAGGGCAAGAAGCTGTAACCAGCCGTGCGGCGGCGTGTCGCGCGCCCCGGAATGACAAATATCAAACGCACCGGCGAGGGGTTGGCGTACACGCGCAGAAGTGCGAATTTGGATCGATATAGTCGGGGATCAAACTATTCGGGGGGCTCAATGTCACTGGCTGCGAATTTCAACCTGCTCAACGAATTCAACATCCTGCGGCTGATCTGCGGCCTGTTCATGATTCCGCATATCTACGGCAAGTTCTACGTGCCGGCGGCGCTCGGCTTCTTCGTCGCCGCCGGCTTCAAGCCGCCCAAGTTCTGGATGTATCTGGCCGGCGCCATCGAAGTCGTGCTGGCGATCGGCCTGATTTTCGACATCTACACCACCATCTGCGCCGCGATCATGACCTTCCACCTTCTGGTCGCCACGGTCGGCGTCTATAAGGTCACCGGCAAATGGCTGTGGAATATCGGCGGCTCCGAATTCTGCCTGTTCTGGGCGATCTGCTGCCTGGTGGTGGCGATGCACTCCTATTACGCCGGCGGCATCTGGAATTGAGATAAACCCTTCGCTTGAATTCTCCGCTACTCGAAAGGAAATCCGACCAATGGCTAGCGTCCTGTTTTCTCCGATCACGCTGCGCGGTCTCACACTGCCGAACCGCGTCGTGGTGTCGCCGATGTGCCAGTACAATTCCAACAACGGCTCGGCCAATGACTGGCACCTGATGCATCTCGGCAATATGTCGCTCGGCGCCGCCGGCCTGGTGATGTGCGAGATGACCAACGTCAATCCGCAAGGCCGCATCTCGCCGAAATGCGCCGGCATGTATTCGGACGAAAACGAAGCCGCGCTCAAGCGCGTGTACGATTTCTGCCGGCAGTATGGCGTGGCCAAGCTCGGCGTGCAGCTCGCGCATGCCGGCCGCAAAGCCCCGACCACGCCGCCGGCGGCCGGCGGCAAGCCGATCCTTGAAGGGCCGGACGCCTGGACGCCGGAAGCGCCCTCGGCGATCCCCTACGACACCGGCTGGGCGGTGCCGCACGCCATGACCAAGGACGACATCAAGCGCTGCCTCGGCGAATTCGCCGCCGCCACCAAGCGCGTCGACCGCATCGGCTATGACGTGATCGAACTGCACGCCGCGCACGGCTATCTGGCCCATCAGTTCCTGTCGCCGCTCTCCAACAAGCGCACCGACGAATATGGCGGCTCGCTCGAAAACCGCATGCGCTTTGCCATCGAGATGTACGAGGCGGTGCGCGCGGTATGGCCGGAGAGCAAGCCGATCGGCGTGCGCGTCTCGGCGACCGACTGGGTCGACGGCGGCTGGACGCCGGAAGAGACCGTCGTGCTGGCGAAGGAGCTCAAGAAGCGCGGCCTGGACTACATGGACGTGTCGACCGGCGGGCTGTCGCCGGCGCAGAAAATTCCGCTGGCCGCCGGCTACCAGGTGCCGTTCGCCGAGAAGGTGAAGAAGGAAAGCGGCATCACCACCATGACGGTCGGCCTGATCGCGGGCTATCAGCAGGCCGAAGACATCGTCGCCTCAGGCAAGGCCGATCTGGTGTGCCTGGCACGCGCCGCGATTTGGGACCCGCGCTGGGCCTGGCATGCGGCCGAAGAACTCGGCGCCGAGACGCCCTACGCGCCGAAGACCATGGCCGGCCATCCCAAGCTGCGGCCGCAGTTGTTCCCGAAGCGGGCGCAGCCGGCGAGCTAAGCGCCGGCCTTCATCCGCTTGATGAACTTCGCGAACGCGGCGAGCTGCGTCTTGATGACGTCCTTGGTCGGCTGGTCGGTCAGCGCCAGCGTGTCCTTGTCGAATTTGCTCGCCGCGTTGCCGACGAATACTTCCGGCGTGCCATAGATGAAGGCCTTCACGAACGTCATCGACATGCGCCAGTGATATTGCATGCGGGCGCCGCCGAGCGGGCCTTGCGAGCAGGACTGGATCGCGACCGGCTTGCCTTCGAACGGCTGCTCCTTAATGCGCGAGACCCAGTCGATGGCGTTCTTCAAGCCGCCGGGCATCGACCAGTTGTATTCCGGCGTCACGAACAGCACGCCGTCGGCGGCGCGGATCGCGCTGGCGAGAGCTTCGGCCTGGCCCGGAAAGCCGGACGCCTTCTGAATGTCTGCATTGTAGAGCGGGAGCGCGTCAAACGGCGGCGCCGCGATCAATTTCATTTCCGGCGGCGCCAGCGCCGGCAATGCGCGCGTCAAGGCGGCATTGTACGAACCCTTGCGCAGCGATCCGCAAATAACGAGCACATTGAACTGATCGGCCATCGTGTCCTCTTTCACTTTGTGGAATACAACGTTTGCGAATTATTGCGGTTCAATCCCGGCCGTGTCGCGCACCGATTTCCATTTGGCGACTTCGTCCGCCATGTGCTTGCCGAATTCCGCCGGCGAGGAGACGTGCACCACGGCGCCGGCTTTGAGCATCTGCTCGCGGATTTCGGGCCGCGCCAGTATCTGCTGCAGCGCGGCATTGGTCTTGTCGACGATCGCCTGCGGCGTGCCGGCCGGATAGACCCAGCCATACCAGCCGGTCACCGCATAGCCCGGCACGCCGGATTCCGCGACCGTCGGCACATTCGGAATGGTCGGCCAGCGCGTGGGCGAGGCGACCGCGAGCATCTTCAGTTCGCCGGCCTGCACCTGGCCGCGCACCGCGTGCGCCAGCTCGACCGCGTAATCGACTTCCTGCGCGAGCAAGGCGGCGAGCACCCCCGGCGTGCCGCGATAGGGAATGTGCTTGACGTCGATGCCGGTCCGCTGGCGCAGCAATTCGCCGGCGAAATGCTGGGTCGAGCCGAGGCCGACGCTGGCGAAATTGAGCTTGCCGGGCGAGGCCTTGGCCAGCGCGACCAGCCCCTTGATGTCGTTGGCCGGGAAATCCTTGCGCGCGACGATGACGAAAGCGGAGTCGGCGACCAGCGCCACCGCCGCGAAATCCTTGACCGCGTCATAGCGCAGCGACTTGAGCATCACCGCCGAGATGGTGTGGCCGGTGCTGATCATGGCGGCGGTGTAGCCGTCCTTGTCGGCCTTGGCGACCTGTTCGGAGGCGAGCGAGCCGCCGGCGCCCGGCTTGTTCTCGACCACCACCGATCTGATGCAGCAGTTCGGACAGCGGCTGCGCGATGATGCGGGTCACGATATCGGTGCCGCCGCCGGGGCCGAAGCCGACCAGCACGCGGATCGGCCGGTCCGCTCGGCCATTCCGCCGCGGCCGGCGCGGCCACGGCCAGCATGAAGCCGGCCGCCATGGCCGCCGCGACGATTGCGCGTTTCATGATTTTTCCTCCCCTATTGCGCGGCGCGTTTGCGCGCGCTCGCGTTCACGCTTTTTCGTCCTCGATCGGATTGCGCAGCACGCCGATGCCCTCGACCTCGACCTCGACCGTGTCGCCCGGCTTCATCCACACCGGCTCCGGCTTGCGCGCGTGACCGACGCCGGACGGCGTGCCGGTGAGAATAATATCGCCCGGCTCCAGCGTCATGCCCTCGGTCAAGATAGACCAGCGACTCCGCCACCGGAAACATGAAGTTGTCGGTGTTGGACGATTGCATGGTCTTGCCGTTGAGCCGGCTCTCGATCTTCAGGCCCTTGCCGCCGCGCGGTAATTCGTCGGCACTCACCATCCACGGACCGATGCTGCCGGTGCGATCGAAATTCTTGCCCATGCCCCATTGCGTGGTGTGGCGCTGATACTCGCGCACCGAACCTTCGTTGGCGCAAGTATAGCCGGCGATGCAGTCGGTCGCATTTTGCATGGTCAGATGCTTGGCGCGCTTGCCGATGATCACGACCATCTCGGCTTCGTAGTCGAGTTGGATCGACTTGAGCGGCCGCATCAGCGGCTGCAGATGCGGCACAAACGACGTCAGCATGCGGAAAAAGATCGACTGGAATTTCGGAATATTGTCGCGCTGCGGCCCTTCCTTGACGTGATCGAGATAGTTGAGGCCGAGGCAGATGATCTTGGCCGGCCGCGCGACCGGGAAACCGTATTTCAATCCGGCGAGCGGGCGGCGGGCGGCAGCAGGCGCGCGGCGGGCGAGATCGGCGAGGGCTTTAAGATCGCCGTTGCTCCGGCGCAAGGCTTCGCAGAGATCGGCGGGCACGCTCGCATCCGCCGCCTGCAGATCGATCACGCTATCGCCCTCGACCACGCCGAGCCGCAAGCCGTTAATCGCTTCAAAACCGACAATCTTCATCGTGTCCCTGCCTTGACCTTTTGCTGCGGCGAAAGGCTTAGCGCAGGCATCTCACTTTGTCATTCCGGGTTCGCTCGCCATAGCGCGTCGAAGACGCGCGTAAACGCGCTTATGGCTCGCGCCCCGGAATGACGAATTGAAGCTACTCAGCCAGCGTGAAAGCCTGGATCGAGAAATAATTGCGTGCGTCGGTCCACACGCCGGCCGGCTGCCAGCCGGCACCGCGCGCCAGCGCGCCCAGCGACTCGACGCTGTATTTGTAGCTGTTCTCGGTGTGGATGGTCTCGCCGGCGCGGAATTCGATTGCTTGGCCCGCCACTTTTACCTTCTGCCGCTTGAGACTGGCGAGGTGCATTTCAATGCGGTGACGCTCGCGGTTGTAGAAGGCGTGGTGCTCGAAAGTGTCGAGCTTGAAGCTGCCGCCGAGTTCGCGATTGATGCGTTTGAGCAGATTGAGATTGAACTTGGCGGTGACGCCGGCGGCGTCGTTATAGGCGGCGTTGAGTACTTCCACCGGCTTGATCAGATCGGCGCCGATGATCAGCGTCGCTCCCGCTCCCAGAATGCGGCCGGCATTGCGCAGGAACGCCGCCGTCTCGTGCGGCTCGAAATTGCCGATGGTGGAGCCGGGAAAAAATCCGACCCGCACGGGCGCGGCTTTCGCCGGCCCCGGCAGTTCGAAGGCCTGCGTGATGTCGGCAGTCACCGGCAGCACCTTGAGGCCGGGGAAGTCCGGCCGCAGCTCGGCCGCCTCCTGTTCGATCATCTCGCCACAGATGTCGACAGGCACATAGGCCGCGAGCTTCGGCGCCGCGCGCAGCATAATGCGCGCCTTCTTGCTCGAGCCGCTGCCGAATTCCACCAGCGCCGCGCCGGCTGGAATGAGCTTGGCGATATCGCGCGCGTGCTCGCGCAGGATCTGCATCTCGCAGCGCGTTGGATAGTACTCGGGCAACTCGGTGATGCGCTCGAACAATAGCGAGCCGGCGCCGTCGTAGAAATATTTCGCCGGCACCCGCTTCGGGGTCGCGCGCAAGCCGGCGAGCACGTCGGTCTCAAACGTGGGCAATCCCGTGCTTTGCGGCAGTATGCGGCGCGAGCGTGCGAGCGCGACCATTGATGCCCCTCAAACGAATTCGACGAGCCGCAGCCCGCTGAACTGCCAGCGCGCCGGCGGATAGAAGAAATTGCGATAGCTCACGCGCGCGTGGCCCTCCGGTGTCGCCAGTGAGGAGCCGCGCAACACCATCTGGCTGACCATGAACTTGCCATTGTATTCGCCGAGCGCCCCATCGACCGCGCGGTAGCCGGGATAGGGCAGATAGGCGCTGCGCGTCCATTGCCAAGCGATGCCGAATGCATCGGCGATCAGCCCGGCGCGCGCCGCCACCTCCCATTCCACCTCGCTCGGCAGGTGCTTGCCGGCAAAGCGGGCGAAGGCGTCGGCCTCGTAGTAACTGATATGCGTGACGGGAGCCGCCGGATCGACCGGCTGCAAACCGGCAAGCGTCATCGAAAACCAAGCGCCGTCGTTCTGCCGCCAATAGCCGGGCGCCAGCCAGCCTTCCGCTTGCACCACCGCCCAGCCGTCCGACAGCCAGAGCGCGGGCGTCGCGTAGCCGCCGGCCTCGATGAACGCGAGCCATTCGGCATTGCTGGTGAGATGACGCGCGATCCGCACGTCGGGGATGAGTTCGTCGTGCCGCGGCGTCTCGTTATCGAAGCAGAAGCCCTCCCCCTCATGACCGATCGCGTGAATACCGGCCGGCACATCGACAAAACCGCGCGGACCGTGCGTCGTGCGCGGCGGCTTCCATCCGGCGTCGTAGACCGGGTCGGTCGGGTTCTGCACGAAGGCGTGCAGGATGTCGGTGATGAGCAATTCCTGATGCTGCTGTTCGTGATGCAGGCCGATCTCCAGAATCGCGAACACGCGTTCGGCGTCGGCCGCCGGCACGCTCTCGATCAACCGTTCGACCGCGGCATCGACATGGGCGCGATAGCCGGCGACCTCCTCGCCGTTCGGCCGCGTGATCAACCCGCGCTGCGGGCGCGCATGGCGCGGGCCGGCGGCGACGTAATAGGAGTTGAACAGGAACGGAAAGCGTTCGTCGAAAATCTTGTAGCCGGGATCGTTCGGCAGCAGCAGGAATTGCTCGAAGAACCAGGTGACATGCGCGCGATGCCATTTGGTCGGTGAGGCATCGGCCATCGACTGCACGATCTGATCCTCGGCCGACAAATACGCGGCGCGGCGTTCCGTTTCCGCGCGCACATTGCGGAAGGCGTCGCGCCACCCGGCGCGCGCTTCATCCGGCGACTTCGCCGCAGGTCGCGGCCCGACGGCGGCGCTGCGCGGAGCGTGCGACATAGCGGTGCGCGCCATTGCTTGCCTCCGTAACGAAATACAAAGGGCTGCTGCAGTCGATCTACGTACGGATACGAATTATGGCCGCAATTGTTCCATCGCCGGCAGCCCGGGGCAACCTGGAATCGCCCTGGGCTTTGCGCCCTGACGCGCTTGTGATGGCGGCGTGACGACGCCGCGCGGCTTCGATTCACGCTTGAATTATCGTGACGATCGGCCCGGAAGGTCGGTAGCGGGGGAGACCGCCTCCGCCTAACCCGGTAGGCACCGCTGACCCGCGCCTAGGCCGCTGAAAACTATAAAACAATCACTATTTACCCCTTTACGCCGAACCGCTAAGCGCCTAACAAAACCGCTAACCCCCGCTAGCCACGCCGGGGGTTGGGCCGTTATTGATGCATCCAAACCTAAGCGAGAGACCGAACGTGTCTAAACGTACAGAGAAGGGAATCCCGAAGCTCGCCCCCGGTCGTCACCGCGATAAGGAATCGCGCGGGCTGTATCTACAAGTCGGACCGACGGGCACAAAGAGTTGGCTGTTCCGTTTCGAGTTGAATAAGCGAGAACGGTTTATGGGTCTGGGGGCATACCCCGACTTCTCGCTAAAGCAAGCCCGCGAGCGCGCTAGGGCGGCACGGCAACTATTAGCGGACGGCATAGACCCCATCACCGCCCGTGACGCCGAATGTCTTGAACGAGAGGAACAGGCTAGGAAGGCGAGCGCAATCCCAACCTTTAAGGAGGCGGCAGAGAGATACTTCCGCGTCCACGGCGACAAATGGCGTAACGCCAAACACCGCAAGCAGTTTCTTTCCACGCTCGAAGCCTATGCCTTCCCGAAGCTGGGGGCTCTCCGCGTCAACAATATTACGACCGACGATGTGCGGGCGGCGATTGAACCGATCTGGCGAACAATTCCGGAAACCGCCAGCCGTGTGCGGAGCCGGATCGAGAACGTTCTGAGTTGGGCTCTCGCCAACCGCTACCGCGAAGGTCTGAACCCGGCGCGTTGGGCAGAGAACCTAGTACACTTGCTGCCAGCCAAAGGGCAGATCGCCAAAGCGAACCACCATGCCGCCCTGTCCTACGACGCGTTGCCGGAGTTCTGGGCAGCGCTCAACGAGCGTGAGGGTATTGCCGCGCGGGCTTTGGAGTTCACGATCCTAACTGCCGCGCGCACTGGTGAGACGATCGGTGCGACTTGGGAGGAAATAGATTTCAAGGGCAAGACTTGGGTCGTTTCAGCAGGGAGGATGAAGGCGCAAAAAGAGCATCGCATTCCGCTATCTGACCGCGCGCTGAAAATCCTCCAAGCTCTGCCCACGGAACGCGGCAACGATTTTGTCTTCATCGGCCCGAGCAAGGGCAACTTGTCTAATATGGCGATGAGTGCCGTTCTCCGAAGAATGGGGCGCGACGACATTACCGTTCACGGATTCCGTTCAACCTTTCGCGATTGGGCCGCTGAGCGCACGGCGACCCCGAACCACGTTGTCGAAATGGCCTTAGCGCACGTCATCGGAAACAAGGTTGAGGCCGCTTATCGGCGGGGTGATTTGCTCGCCAAGCGCTCACGGCTGATGGCGGATTGGGCTCGCTATTGTGCGACCAAACCAACCCAGACGGCGGATAACATCACACCGTTGCGGAGGGCGTAATGGTACCCCGGAGAGTTGCGCACACGTGGCTCTTTCCCGATGCCGGGTCGCTGTCCTTACGCCAGATAAAAACCGAAAATAGGCCGCCTTAGTTGGCGGCCTCTTTCATTTCAAATCAAAAGTCGACGTCCGTGCTCTGCCCGCGATCCGTGCCCTCAAGCCAGCCGTCAAAGCTTCCGCCGGAGAGTTTTTACACAACCAAGACCCAAAGCGAACATACGACACGCGCCGACCAATATTCACTTTCGGGTCAATAGCAGCATAGCTGCATTGATAGATGGGGCAGTTGCGCGAGTGCGATGTTATGCACTAACAAGTTGATGGTTTTGCAACAGCAGTGATGGACTAGTTGGGCTGACCATCAATATTATTTGGCTGATTTGCGTGGAGTTCGTCATGAGATTTTCAATTGGTCTGCTCGCGATAGTTATCACGAGTTCATTGCTTGGCACTTGTGCTGCGAATAGTGCGCCCAAGGCCGCGCGAGAGTCCGCTTCCGAGAAATCCGGCCAAGTGTGGTCGCTTCAGAACTCCTTTTGGCATAATTTATGAGCGCATTCCACGCCAAGAAGTCGATTATCCAAGCACGCGCCCCGCAGGAACCATTGTCGTCAGCATCAGCGAACGGCGGCTCTACTCCGTGCTAGGTGACGGCAGGGCGATTAGCTATGGCATCGCCGTTGGCATGGAGGGCTACGGCTGGTCGGGCGTCAGCACCGTTTCCGCCAAGCGCGAATGGCCGGACTGGACGCCTACGCCAAATATCCTGAAGCGGTTTCCCAATCTGCCACGTCACATGGCTAGCGGCCCGGATAATCCGCTCGGTGCGCGGGCGCTTTATCTCGGTGCCACGCTATACCGCATTCATGGGACGAACGAGCCTTGGAAGCTCGGTGGTGGTGTATCTTCAGGCTGCATTCGTCTGTCCAACGATGACATCATCGACCTGTACAATCGTACAAAGATTGGCGCGACGGTAATTGTGCAGCAGTGATGTCCGCGAATTTATTCATTTGATAATAGGGCCAGTTGTTCGCTGAGAGGTCGAATGCCCGCTTCTGGCTGATCAGTATCCTTTAGTTGGAAGCTGCGAAGAGCCCCGCTTAGGCGATGGCGGCTTCAGATAACAGGGAAGTGTGACTTTTCCGCACTAGTTGCTAGCCAAAAATCGCGTTAGGGGTTGGATCATTGTCTAACAAAACTGGTGTGCCTTATGGAAAAGTTCCTAATCTTAGTCTGCTCTGTAGTCCTTGCCTTGGGCCTCGCTGGTTGCGCCGGCAAGGGCAAGACTCCAATTGGTAAGGGTAAAGCACCGGCACCGGTTGTAACTAAGGGCTGAACTTAACAGCGAACAATTGACGGGTTAGGCTCGGCATATTCCCGAGCCTTTACCTGATCGGATTTAGCAGAGACCGCCGCGAGGCGGTCTTTCTGTTTGTCCCGATCATTTTGCGTTGCACCGGTCGCTATTGGCACATCGCTGCATTCGCGGCGCTGCAATATCTTGGCAGCTATTGGAGCAACAACGGACAAGTACGAGCGTCGGCCTTGACCATCTAGGCCGTGAATGACCCAAAGCGGACATTGGCTGCGCCCGCAGGCCCTTCCTCTTTCCAGACTTATCGGGTCTGCTAACATCCACGACGGGGCTGCCGAACCCTCCGTTAGGGGCAATGGGCAGCAGTATTGCCATCGGCAGGCATCGCAATTCCCAAAATCAGAGCGCCGTCCTTTTCGCGCAGTGGCAACACATAATCGGTCGGAGGAACTGAACATGCAGCGAACAACACTTATTCTTTCTGCCTTCGTTTCGGTGAGCCTGCTCGGTCCAGCAATGGTCCCGGCACAAGCGGCTGGGAGCGCCAGCATCATTCAGCCGGACGCACTCACCTGGGCACCTGCGCAAGGTGTGCCGCCGGGCGCTCAGGTCGCCGTGCTATATGGCAATCCCTCGAAGAAAGGGCCGTTCGCCATTCGTTTCAAGTTCCCGGCCGGCTACGAAATACCCACACATTCGCACCCTACTGACGAGCTTCTCACAGTCGTTTCCGGCAAGGCCCGCATGGCATTCGGCAAGGACGCCGATGCCGCGCACACCCAGCCGTTTCCTACTGGAGCTTTCATGATTTTGCCCGCTGGATCGTGGCATCACCTTTGGAGCGACGCGGAAACCATCATCGAGTTGCACTCGACCGGACCATTCGGCGTCAAGCTCGCTAAGTGAGAACCTCTTCACTTTGATCCCTGAGGCCGCCCGAGTTGGCGGCCTCCTAGGATGCGCTGGAAGACGTTGTTGCATCCCAGCAAAAGCGCCCATTGGCGGTTAGAATATGACTGTCTGCGGAAACGCTATTTGAACCTACATGCACGTATGATTGAGGGCGTGGACTCATAAATTCACGACCAATGTCCGCTATCGCATGACGGTACGGGAGTGGTTGACGGCATGAACTCGGGGCTGTCCGCGAGGAAGTTTCGCCGAAGTCGCATTCGACGGCGACACCAAGGGCCAAATTCTCAAGGCCAGGCCAGGTAACTGGCTGAAGCGGAACCGCTATTACATTCTCGACTTAAGCGGGAACGTGACGACGCGGATATTGACCCCGAGGAGCTGGCTCGCAAGTTGGGTGTGCTGAAGGAAGGGAAAGAAGTGGAACACGACCGAAATATTAGGCCGAAATGATAACCGCAAATCAATTCATTTTCCGGGTAGCGTAAGCTCGATTACATTGACCGGCGTAAAGCCATGATCGTCTGCATCGCCCGTGGCCCGTTTAGTGGTGCCAGCATGGCGCACCGCATAACCGAGTTCAATGAGCTTTGCTGGCAGTGCCGAAATCTCGACGTACCTCAAAGCGCAAGTGTTTGGTTCCTGGCAGGCTAGTCACCCAACCGCCATTCGACTGAATGTGTGCGGTAAGGGCGTGCCATAATTTATTGCGCTGCTCGAATTCCGCCGCTCTCGAACTTACGGCCCGCGCCGCAGCCTCGATCTCCTTCGACGTGCGTTTTGTGCTCTCGGCAGCCATTGCAGGATCAGCTCGATTTTCCTGTTCCTGGTGCAAAAGACGAAGTTGGCTAAAATGTACTGCCGTTACGGCATTATCCAAAACCAAGCCGCGTCCTTTGATGACGATTACGCCAGTGGGCGTGAGGAGCGGATGGGCGAGGGCCAAGTTGGGCCAAATTTTTTCATGCTGCCCAGTTATGGATCAAGCCGCGCAACGCCAGTTGCACGGCGAGGGCAACGTCGGCGTCGTTAATTTGACCGCGCATCTCCCAAACCGCCGCAACCGCCGCAGCCACCCTCTCCAAAAACTCCTGGCACTTCTCCTCGGGCAGCGGCTCGGCCGAGCGCATGATGACTTCGAGCTGGTTGTCGCTTAAGCCGATCATGGGGTCGTGAATTACCAACGGGGATCTGATGATCTGCCCCTATTACCGGCTTATTGGTTACTCAAGTCCTAATTTCAATTCGGACCTCAACGCGATAGACGCCTAATTTTGCCCGAGATGGTTTGCCCGCTTTTGACCCATAAGCGACAATGGCTGTGCACTACGGCCATAGTTTTGATGCCGGTTTCAGCCCCTATCAAAGCACTCGTTTGAGCCGATAAGATGCAGGCTCCTGAGCTTTGGGGCCGGACATGAAGCGGCGCGAGTTCATCACGCTTCTCGGCGGTGCGGCGGCGGGATGGCCGCTTGTTGCGCGGGCGCAGCAGCCGGCGAACGGATGCGGCGTATCGGGATACTCCTCCCCGCGACCGCGGATGATTTGGATTTTCAAGCTTGGGTCGCGGCATTCCTACATAGGCTGGGGCAATGGGGTTGGATTGTCGGCCGCAACATGCGGATCGACACCCGCTGGGCCGGAACCAAGGCCGACGACATTCGCAAACACGCGGCAGAATTGGCCGCGCTCGCGCCCGACGTTATCTTGGCCCATGGCGCCGGGACCGTGGGGCCGTTATTGCAGGCGACACGCACAGTGCCAATTGTGTTCTCGGTCATCGCTGATCCAGTCGGCGCCGGCTTCGTCGACAGCTTGGCGCGGCCAGGCGGCAACATCACCGGCTTTACGACTCTCGAATACGGCATAGGCGGGAAATGGCTGGAGCTGCTCAAGGAGATCGCGCCCAGCGTGACACGTGCAGCGATAATTCGGGACACAGCCAACCCCGTCGGGATCGCCGTGTTCGGCATCATCCAGGCTATGGCACCGTCGCTCGGGATGGAGGTGGCCCCGATCAACATGCGCGACGCCGGCGAGATAGAGCGCTCTGTCCTTCGCGCGCGCTCCGAGTGGCGGTCTGATCGTGACGCCGAGTGGGCCATCGTTGCTTCATCGCGATCTGCTCGTTGCGCTTGCGGCGCGGTACAAACTGCCCGCAGTCTACATCGAGCGCACCTTCGTTGCCGGCGGCGGTTTGGTCTCCTATGGGGCCGACTTCGTCGATCAGTACTGGCAAGCGGCTACTTACGTTGATCGTATCCTCAAGGGCGCGAAGCACGCCGACCTGCCGGTAAAAGCGCCAACCAAATACGCGCTGGTGATCAACCTCAAGACCGCGAAAGCGCTGGGCCTCACCGTGCCACCCGCGCTGCTCGCCCGCGCCGACGAGGTGATCGAATAGAGATGCCGTTTGCTGCGGTGCGTCGGTCGCTTATGGCACAAAGCGGACAATCCAAGCGCACCGCGTTTGTCCGCTTTTGGACCAACAGCGGACAAGGAGCGGTGCGGGGGTTGAATTGCTCGGTTGCAATTGGCCCAAGGCGGACTACGTTGACCTGGATCAACGGCGCACACGGCCTATTCAACAGGGACTAAACTTACTGTCAGACCTTCCGAGCCTTTGTTAGCCTAAAATGGGCCTGCACCGGATTTGGCAAATCATGAAGAGATGGCGCTGGCCGTCCTTAGCTGTGGTGCTGCTTTCACTGCTCGCGGCGTTCAGTCGATCCAGCGGCGCTGGCCCTGACCCGACGGCGGAGCAGTCCTTCATGTCCCGCGCTGAAGTTCGCCAGCAGGGCGCGGTGACCGTTCGCGCTGCGGTGCTGACTGACGAGGAAAGTAAACGCTATTTCGGCGCGTCGCTGGCCGACCATGGCATCCAGGCCGTATGGCTGAGCGTGGACAACGCCAGCGATTTACTGCTGCGCTTTTTGCCGATCGTCACCGATCCGAATTACTTCTCGGCGCCGGAGGTCGAACAGCTACTTCGCGTTTGGTGGTGGGGCAGTGCCAATGCGTCGATTGCAGCGGTAGTGGCGCGAGCCCCAGTACCGGACGTGATCCAGCAAAAGCAAGCCGTTGCCGGATTCGTCTTTACTCACCGTGAAGGCGGTTTGAAGCTGCTTGAGGTAGGGTTCGAGACCGATAGGGAGATGCTTCGGTTCCGGTTCGTGCTGCCCGTCGGCGGCTTCTCATACGCGGTCCAAAAAGTCGACTTTGGAAGCATTTACCCGCCTGACACAGTCGAAGCCGTCGATCTCGCGACGCTACGCGAAAAGCTGGCGCAGCTGCGCTGTTGCACTACAAACAAGGTCGGCAATTACAACGGTGATCCGCTCAATATTGTAGTCGTCGGGCGCGGCATTGACGCGCTATTTGCATTCATCGAGCGCGGCTGGAGGCTTGATGAGCCGTTCGATCTCCACAGCATTTATCGGACTATACGTGCCTTCTTGTTTCGCAGCGAATATTTCAACGCACCGGTCAGCCCGCTGTATGTTTTCGGGCGTCAGCAGGACGTCGCGCTGCAGAAGGCCCGCGACACCGTCAGCCTGCGCAATCATCTACGGTTGTGGCTGGCACCGTTCACGATTGACGGGCTGCAGGTGTGGGTTGGCCAAATCAGCCGCGACATCGGCATTAAGTTGACCACACAATCCTGGTATCTGACGACTCATCGTATTAGCCCGGAAGTGGATCAGGACCGCTTCTATCTGTTGCAGGACTTGATCATGTCCGGGGCCGTTTCGCGCTTTGGTTTTGTAGCGCGGCGTAGGCGTATCGTCCCTGCCCGATCCACGAGTAAATCTCACCGGTGATCCATATCTGACCGACGGCCTGCGGCTCGTGTTGTTCCTCAACGAGCCGCGCCGGGCCTTCGACCAAATCGAGTCTCTCGACTGGGAGCGCGTTTACCAATAGAACGGCCCCGTACTGCCGAACGGGTTTAGTAAAGTGAAAAGCTCAAAGCGTGGGCTGCCGTTTAGCCTGGTTCTTAACAGCTTAGTGCATCGCGGGCAAAAAGGTGAAAAGGTGAAAAGGTAAAACTCTCTCACGCCGTCGCCTTCCAGACTGGTCTCAGAATTCCAGCTTTTCAGCTCGGCAACCTGATTGTGTTCGGCAAGCCGCGCCGACGAGGTGATCGAATAGAGATACGTTTTGCTGCGGTGCGTTTGTCTGCTTCTCTAATCGGCCGTTCGGAGTCAAGCACTTTCAGACTATCCACCACTGCAGTGTCGATGTCGCTCACGGGCTCGTGCGAGAGCTATCAGTCAGGATCATCGCTGCTTTGTGAAATTCGTCACAGGTGCCTAGGCCTGAGAGCCTAAGAATCATTACGTATAAAATAATGGAGACACTTGTGACGAGTTTCACAGGTAGCCTTGAGCTTTGTCTGATAGGTCTTGCACATCTCATAGTGGTCACTCAACCGTCGACTGGCACGAAGCCGTGATCCTCAAATCTGAAACTTACAATTTCCATCGTCTTGATCTCACCCGCCAAGCCGGTTTCATCGTGACAATATACGACCAAGACGGGCTGAGGCTGGGCGCGACGATGGCGTTTTCAGCCCCTGGCGAAGCATTCGAGGACGCGCGAAAAACCGTCGACAACAGGGTCGAGGGACCGAGAAGTTAATTCCTGGCCTACGGCGGCCCTGTGCACCGTCCCCACCTAAAGCCCTCGGAAACATGTGCGAGAACGGTGTGCAAACACTTGCCGCGTGGTGTCTCGGTCGCGGCGGCAATCAATATCGACTTCTCGATGTGAGCGGTTATTCCGACTACCTGCCGTTACGGCGGCTTACGACTTCAAACCGAACTCGGCCGTGCTGTCCTGCGAGGATCAGGTTTAGCGAATCCACTGCCTAATTCGACCTTCTATCGGAAATCTGATAAATTTAATTGTTGCGAATTTAATTGGAACGCTGGCGATGCAGCCGATCCAAATTTTAGAAATCCAAATGCAATGATCCAGAACGCTGAGAGAACTCTTGACGCCAGACGGGATAAGCGCACGGGCCGTTTCCTAACGGGCAATAACGGCGGCGGACGGCAAAGAGGCTCACGCAATAAATTAGCGACTGAATTTATCGACGCGCTCTATGCCGATTTCCAGCAAAACGGCGCTGAAGCGATCAAACGTGTCGCCGCCGATGAGTCGGCACAATATCTCTAGTTGATTGCCCAAATCCTGCCCCGTGAATTAGACATCGCGCTGAATGTAAATTCTGACTTGTTCGCAGAGGCGCGGGATTTCATTGAGGCCTACCGAATGGCGAGGGATTACATCGGCGTGGACGATAAGCCGTCGTTGATCGAAATGGACGGCGAGCCGGTTAGCGTTGAAGCTGAAGACGAGTCAGAACAATGACTTACGAGGAAGCTGCTGGAAGCGTAAATACTATTAAAGTTGCCGCGTGCCGATACTGTTGAAAAACGATTTTGAGGGAGACCCCGGGAAAGTTTGATTTAAAATCATGCACCAGAACGTAATCTTGATTCAAAAATCCATGGATTCGATTGTTTCAAAATCTAATTCCACAGGCAATTTACGGAGACTTTTTCAACACTATCTGCCAGAAGCGAGCATCGACTTTTGATTTGAAATGAAATAGGCCGCCAACTAAGGCGGCCTATTTTCGGTTTTTATCTGGCGTAAGGACAGCGACCCGGCGCAGTCGTTGCCATACTTCGATTACGCTTCCTTCCAAAAGCTGCCGACTTTGTTCTTCCGCGTCGGCGTCGTCCGCGCAGGTAATTATTTGCGGTGGCCTATGAATATGGCCATCTGGTTCTAGGGAATAAACGCGGTAATCGCCCATGACGCAACTCCCTGCTACGCCTCGTACAGCTTTCGCTTTGCCTGATTGGCGTAAAAATATTTCTAGTGGCTCCTTGCCGCGCCAGTCTATTGCACGTTGGGGCAAGTCAAGCATTCAAGGCTTTCATAAACACGCGGCTCATAGAGAACCGATCCCGCTATTTGTTCGCTGTGGGTCAAAAGCGGACAAATATTGCGGCGCAACGAAATGACGCTATGTGCTAATGACCCTCGGCAACATGCGCGCCAACGGCGTGCCGGACGCTCGACAGTTCAAATCGACGGATGACGCGACGATGCGCGGGCGACCAGGCCCATTGCAGCGCGGACACCGAATGTCCCGAAGTGCAACGCGGACGGATGCTTCAGGGTCGCGCGGCTTTACGCGCAAGTCTAAATCGACGGCTGTCTCGCAACTGTCGCACGCGATCACTAGCCAATGATGCTTTGATGCGAGTGCGGCTACGATTTTCGGCCAGAACCACGTGGAACCTTTGGCCGAAAGCCTTGCGTTGAAACAACGCACGGTCGCCAGCACATCCCACTGCGCTTCCCATTGGCGCTGCATCCGCACGATGTTGTCGTGAATTTCATCGTTGCGGTGATTGTAGCCCATTGCCTCGGCCCGCCTCCGGGGACGATACTAGGATTCCACAGTAATACGATTAATTAGCGCTGGTTCATCGCCCGGCGCGCGCTGGTACGCACGCCATGGCGTTCTTTATTTCGGCCGTGCCCGTCGTTCAAATAAATACAGATCATGAGCGAGACGAATTGCTCGCCCATCGTACCCCATCACTACCGTCACTATTACCAGTAGCGGTAATGTCCATGCCAATAACGTCGATGAGCGTAATAATGGCCATTCCAGCGGTACGGATAGTAATGCCTATGATAGTAATATGCTTGAATAACATTGTCAGTGCCGGCGACAGCCGGAACCGACGCAATGGGCGCGGCATTGGACGTTCCGCAAACGGCCGCAGAAGCAACCGCGATGGCAATCGCTAATACCACTCGTTTCATTTTGTCCTCCTTGGAACTGGGTCAGCCTTGGATCATGTTCCATTGCAGATGAACACAGCCAAAACAAAATAAGGCAAAGTGGTGTCGACCAACTGTGCCAGCGCATAACTCGGGGAAATTGCTAGCGTCATCTCCTTGATCTCGGCAAGCGGCTTAAGGCCGAGTTGTGCTCGTATCCGATCTTTGAGCCGCCGCTCTATCCGCCGGGTTTCCTCCCCGTCAGGATCATCATCGAGCTCATCGATCTCCGCGCGGTACACGGAATCTGAATTTCGAGCTTGCTCGATCGCCATGAGAAACAGATCATTCTCTTCATCCGGGGGCTCGTCGGACTTTTCTGGCAGGGCCCGAAATGTAAGGCGCTTCCCATCGAGAAGATTGGCGAAGATCGCATCCGACGACGCTTCAATGACTTGGACGTGACTGCGCGATCGCTCAGTAAACTTGAAGTTGAGTAAACGATTTGAGTTTTTAAGGTCGAGCAAGCGCATACGTAGATCAGCGACCCGGGTCGCCGCGGCGCGTTCCCAGTCAGTGGGTTCGCGCCGACCAAGGTCTGTTGAGCGCGCTTCTTTGGTACTCATGGCCCTCCCTTTGGAGCCACTCTATCCCATCTGGCTTCCCGCTTAGCGTGTGTTCGCGCCCGCGCAAGCTTGCTCAGATTGGAGGCGTGGCCGCAAATTTCTTTTTGGCCTCAGCGCTAGCGCGCGAAACCCGCATCATGGCGGCTGTGTGCGGGCTGGGTCCGGGAAACGCGATCCTAGGCCTCTATCTGGCCTCCCTCTGTGCACCCCAACACTGAATCCGGCCCGGTCGGCTTTCCAAAATAGGCCTAAGCGATTGATTTTATTGGTAGCGGGGGAGGGAATTGAACCCCCGACCTCCGGATTATGATTTCGCTGCTCTAACCAGCTGAGCTACCCCGCCATTCCGAAACGATATCTGCCGGAATGGGGGCGATATAGGAAGCCGCGGTAAAGACTGTCAAGCAAGCACGGCTAAAAACCGTTCCAAATCGGACACTTCGGCTGATTTGCCGCCTGCCCGGCCTGCGCTAATGGTCAGGCGGCCGTGCGGCGTTCGCCGTCGGCCAGGCGCTCGAAACGGATCAGCGAGAAATGCCCGAGCGGCGGCATCGGCGTGCGCTCAATCACGCGCACGCCGCCATGGCGCTCAGCCCAGGCGGCCAAGCGGCCGAAGCGAAACTCCGGCCGCCAGCCGAGCCGGCGCGCCAGCGGCGCAAAGCAGATTTCGAACAGCTGGCGCGGGCCGGATTCGGCGCCGATATGATTGACCAGCACGATCTCGCCGCCCGGCTTGATGACGCGCGCGAACTCGTCGAGCGTGCCTTCCGGATTGGGCACCGCGGTGATGACGAATTGCGCCACCACCACGTCGAAGGATTTGTCGGGCAGCGCCAACCGCGCGGCGTCCATCACCGCCAAAGCTTCCACATTGGTGAGGCCGTGCTCGGCGACGCGCTCTACCGCCTTGCGCAGCATCGGCTCGGATAGATCGACGCCCACCAGACGGTTGGAGCGCGCGTAATCGGGCAGCGAAATGCCGGTGCCGACGCCGACTTCCAGAATGCGCCCGCCGATGCGCTCGGCCGCAACGATGGCGGCGCGCCGCCCGCGATCGAACACCGCGCCGAACACCAGATCGTAGATCGGCGCCCAGCGCGCATAGGCGCGCTCGACGCTTGATTTGTCGATATCGGCCCCCATGATTATTTGCGCCCGCGCATGATCTTATCCGAAAACCGGTTCCCACTTTTCGGGATCATGCGCTGAATTCAGCCGCGCACCGCTGCGGTCATGGGCTCGTCGTCGGCACGCGTCCGGTCGGCCGCCGCCACCGCGCTCTTGATGAAGCCGCCGCCGAGCACGCGCGCCTGGGCCTCGCCGGCGTCGTAGAAAACGCAAGCCTGGCCGGGCGAAACGCCATCCTCGCCGTCGATCAGCTCGACCTCATATCCGCCATTGGCGGCCGTGAGCCAACCGGCCTGCGGCGGCCGCGTCGAACGCACCTTCACGAACACTTCGCGCCGGTCGTCGGCAAGCGCCTCTTCGATGCTGCCCTCGCCGATCCAGTTGACCTCGCGCAGCACGATGCGGCTCATACGCAACGCCTCGCGCGAGCCGACCACGACGCGGCGGCGCTCGGCATCGAGCCGCACCACATAGAGCGGCGCGCCGGTCGCCAAACCGAGCCCGCGGCGCTGGCCGATGGTGAAATGGATGATGCCGGAATGCGCGCCCAGCACGTGGCCGTCGAGATCGACGATCTCGCCGGCTTCCGCGGCGCCCGGCTTGAGCCGCTCGATCACGTCCGCGTAGTGGCCGGACGGCACGAAGCAGATGTCCTGGCTGTCGTGCTTGTCGGCAATCGCCAGCCCAAACTGGCGCGCCAGCTCGCGCGTCTCCACCTTGCTGCGGTCGCCGAGCGGAAAGCGAAGCAGGTCGAGTTGCTCGCGCGTGGTGCCGAACAGGAAATAGCTCTGGTCGCGATCTTCCTCGCGCGCGCGATAGAGCGCGCGTCCGCCCGACGGCAGTTGTCGCGAGGCGACGTAGTGACCGGTGGCCAGCACATCGGCGCCGAGTTCGCGCGCGGTGATCAGCAAATCGTGGAACTTGATCGACATGTTGCAGTCGACGCAGGGCACCGGCGTCTCGCCGTGGATGTAGCTTTCGGCGAAGCGGTCGATCACCGCCTCCTTGAAGCGGCTTTCGTAGTCGAGCACGTAATGCGGAATCCCGATGCGCTCGGCCACGCTGCGCGCATCATAGATGTCCTGCCCGGCACAGCAGGCGCCTTTGCGGTGGGTGGCGGCGCCGTGGTCGTAAAGCTGCAGCGTGACGCCGACCACGTCGTAGCCTTCGGCCTTGAGCAACGCGGCAGTCACCGAGGAATCGACGCCGCCGGACATGGCGACGACGACTCGGGTGTCTTGCGGGCGGCGGTCGAGATCGAGGCTGTTTGGCATGGCTCGCTTCTTACTATAGGTGGCGATGTTTGGCGCGCAATTGAAGCGGCCTCGGACCGGCAAATTTTGCCGCCCGCCAGCAGGCGCTGCCGGGGTCACGGCCGCCGCGGACGCCTGACCTGCGGATAAGCCATTGATTATAATAATATTTTATAGATTCAAGCGCTGGCCTGACGATTGCAGACCAAATGGCGGATATCCGGAGACTTAGCCGTGCCGCGAGTTGCGTCCGAAGCGACCGCACATGCCACAAAGCCTGCGCTGCCGAATCCGGTGCGGGCGGCGCAGAATTCCGACCGCGCGCCGGATTCGCCGTTCGCAAGCCTGCTCGACCGACGGTACGCAGGCCAGCAGCGAACAGCCCGCGCAATCGCCGCCGGTATCCGGCGACAAGGCCGCGCCCACGCTAGCGCCGGATTTAGCGCTGCCATTGGTCAAGGGCAGCAACGCGGCGCCCTCCAACAACAACGCCATTTCCATCGCTGCCGACATCATGGCCACAATCGCCATAATGGCCAGCGCCGGTAAAGCCGTCAGCGCGGACAAGTCGAACGCCGACGCCAAGAGCGGCGAACAGGCAGCTAGCGGCGACGACGCCAAGCCGGCGGGCGACGGCAAGCCGACCGACGGTCTGATGCCGGCCGATGCCGCTGCCGTTCTTGCAAGTGACCCGATTCAGACGATTTTGCCCGTCGCCGCCGTGGTCGCGCCCGCGCCCGGCACGATTGCTCAGGCAGCGCCTGCCGCGATTCCGCAACCAGCGCCCGGCGCGATTTCGCCGGCGGCACCCGGTACGGTTCCGCAAGCCGCATCTGACGGCGTTGCGCAAGCGGAGCCAGCCGTGGTTCCGCAAGCCGCGCCCGATGACGTTGCGCAAGCCGTGCCCGCCACAGTCCTGCAATCAGCGCACGCCGCCAGACATCCCGCGATCGTTGCTACTGCGGCGCCCAAGGCCAAGCCGGCCGAACCCGCCGCCGCGCAAGCCGATACCGGCAAAACCACCGGTGATTCGAATTCGCCCGCCAAAAGCTCGTTCGCGCTACAAGATGGCGGCAAGCCGCAGCCGGCCGGCGATGCCGACAAACAGGCCGCCTCCCCTCCCCAAGATGAAGTCGCGGCCATCCCCCATCACACTGCGGCGGCGGAAACGCCGCCCGCAATCGCGACCGATGCGCAAGCAGCGGCGCCGAAGGCGGCTGCTGACGTCATGCCGCAGGTCTCCCTGACGCGGCCATCGCATGACGTTTCGCCGACGCCTGCAAATCCGACCGCCCCCGCTGCGCCGGTGGCGCAGGCGGCGGCGGTCCCGCTCGCCGGCATCGCCGTCGAGATCGCCGGCAAGGCGCTCGCCGGCAAGAACCGCTTCGAAATTCGCCTCGATCCGCCCGAGCTCGGCCGTATCGAGGTGCGCATGGATGTCTCGCGCGACGGCAGCGTCACGTCGCATCTGATTGCCGACCGCGCCGACACCCTCGATGTGTTGCGCCGCGATTCCGCCGGTCTCGAACGCGCCTTACAGGATGCGGGACTGAAAACCGGCGACAATGGCCTGCAATTTTCCCTGCGCGACCAGAGCATGGGTCGCGACCAAGGCAATGCCCCCACGCCCGGCGCCGCGCAGCTCGTCGTCAGTGACGACGCGCTTCCTGCGATTGACGCTAATCCACGCAACTATGGCCGCCTCGCCGGACTTGGCGGCGGCATCGACATTCGTGTCTGAGGACCAGCTATGACCATCATCTCGCCCGTCACTTCGACCGCCAATCCGGCCAGCTCCGCCGGCGCGGTGGCAAACGCCATGAATAACACCGATATCGCAAGCAATTTCACCACGTTCCTGCAACTGCTGACCACGCAGCTCAAGAACCAGGATCCGATCCGCTCAGTCCGATGGACACCAACCAGTTCACCCAGCAACTGGTGGAATTCGCGTCGGTCGAGCAACAGATGAAGTCGAACGAATCGCTGAGCATGCTGGTATCGCTAGAGCAGTCCGCGCAAACAACGTCGGCGCTCGCTCTGGTCGGCGCGATGGTGGTCGTAAACGGCTCGACCGCGCAGCTCGCCAACGGCCAAGCGAGCTGGACGCTGAATGCCGCCAAGCCGGCAACAGCGACGATCTCGATTGCGGATTCAACCGGCCGCACCGCCTATACCGGCGCCTTCGCCATCAATTCCGGCACCCAAAATTTCGTCTGGGACGGCCGCGGCAATGACCGCACGCTATGGCCGAACGGCACCTACACCCTGACGGCGACCGCCACGGATGCCAGCGGCCAATCCAGCGCGATTTCGGCGCAGGTGCAGGCCAAGGTCGATTCGGTCGATCTCTCGCAGACGCCGCCGGTTCTGTCGATCAACGGGCAGAACTACACGATGAACCAGCTGCAAAAGATCGTCGCGTCCGGGCCCTAGCCGGCGGGGTCGCTCACAACTGGCGTTCACGAAGCTTATGCGCTTGGCTGGCGTCCGTAGCTATTATTTATGGCGACTTTGATCGCGCGCTCCAGCGCTTCGATCTCGTACGGCTTGCGCAGGATATCGAAACGGCCGTCGACAGCCTGCGCGGCATCGGAAAAGCCGCTGGTGAGCAGCACTGGGATGTCCGGGAACCGTTCCTGGCAGATTTGCGCCAGGCCAAGTCCATTGATCGGGCCCGGCATGACTATATCCGAAAACAGCAGATCGACCCCGATGCCCTGTTGCAGATGGCGCAGCGCCTCGGTGGCATTCTCGGCGCGCACCACGCGATAGCCGAGCTGCTCGAGCAGCGAAGTGGTCACCTCGGCGACGTCGCGGCTATCCTCGACGACCAGCACGGTGCCATGCGCCTGATCGCCGTTGGACGCGGCCCGCTCGCCGGCATCCGCCGACGTCTCATTGGCGCTGCGCGGCAGGTAGATCGTGACCACGGTGCCGCGGCCCGGCTCGCTGGTTAACGTCACCGCGCCGCCCGACTGGCTGGCGAAGCCGTGCACCTGCGACAGGCCGAGCCCGGTGCCCTTGCCCACCGGCTTGGTGGTGAAGAACGGCTCGAACACCCGTTGCAGCACATCCGCCGGCATGCCGGCGCCGGTGTCGATAATGGCGAGCGCGACGAATTCGCCTTCTAGGGCGCCCGCCGCCGAACCGGGCTTGAGCACCACATTGCGCGCCGACAGCGTGATGGTGCCGCCGTCGGGCATGGCGTCGCGCGCGTTGACGGCGATATTAACCAGCGCCAGTTCCAGCTCGCCGAGATCGACCTCGACCGGCCAGATCTTGTCCTCGATGTCGCAGATGCATTCGATATTGCCGCGCAGCGAGGGCGCCAGCATGTCGCGCACGACATCGATGCGCTGACGCAGATCGACCACCACCGGCATCAGCTGCTGGCGGCGGGAGAAGGCGAGCAGTTGCCGGGTCAGTTTTTCGCCGCGATTGGCGGCGGCGCGGATCGCATCGACCGCCTGCTTGTCTTTCGCCCCGCTCAGCCGGCCCGCCAGGATCTGCGCGTAGCCGGAAACGATCATCAGCAGATTATTGAAATCGTGGGCAATGCCGCCGGTGAGCTGGCCGAGCGCTTCCATTTTCTGCGCCTGCGTGAGCTGCTCGCGCGCCAGCTCGATCGCGACTTGCGCCTCGTGCTGGGTCGTGATGTCGCGGGTGAGCTTGGCGAAGCCGATCAGCTCGCCGGCATCGTTGCGGATGGCGTCCATCACCACGCTGGCATAGAAGCCTTCGCCGTTCTTGCGTAGCAGCCAGGTCTGCGCCTCGAACTGGCCCTCGCGCGCAGCGGTGGCGAGCGCCCGCTCCGCCAGGTCGGTGGCGCGCACCTCGCTGGGCAGGAAGACGCGGAAGTGCCGGCCGACGATCTCGTCGGCGTCGTAGCCTTTGAGGCGCCGGGCGCCGTCGTTCCAGCTGCGCACGTAGCCTTGCGCGTCGAGCATGTAGATCGCGTAGTCGCGCGCGCCCTTGAGCAGCAGGCGGTAGTTCTGCTCGGTGTCGTGCAGCGTGCGTTCCGCCAGCTTGCGCTCGGTCACGTCCAGGCAGATGCCGAGCATGCGGACGACGGTGCCGCGGTCGTCGCGGATTACCTCACCGACGCTGTGCAGATAACGAAGGCTGCCGTCCGGACGCACGATGCGCTCTTCATGGCTGAAATTCGTGCCCGACTTGAGCGCGGCGCCGATGCTTTCATAGACCCGCGCGCGGTCCTCGGGATGGATGAAGCCGATGAACTCCTGCAGCGTGCCTTTGAACTGATCGGGGCGCAGACCGTAGATGTCGTACAATTGCTCGGACCAAGAAATCTTGTTGTCGACCACTTCCCACGACCAGCTTCCGAGATTGGCGAGCCGTTGCGCTTCCGTCATATGAATATTAGCGTCGGCAAGTGCCGCGGTTCGTTCCTTGACGCGCTGGTCGAGGTCGGCCTGGGTGCGGAGCAGGTTGTCCTCGGTGCGTCGACGCATCGCCACATCGGCGCTCAACGCTAGGCTCGGCACCGCGACGCTGACCATGAAGGTGAGCAGCAGCAGGAAGGATTCGTTGAGTCCCATATTTCCAAACGGCCCGGTGTGCCGGACCGTGGCCCAAATCGCAAAGCCGGCCAGGATCAGGCCGACCGTCGCAGTGTCGCGGGGCCCTCGCCGCAGCGCCGCCCAGACCAACGGCAGGATCGCCAGGAAGCCGAGCGGGCTCGTATATTCGGAGCGCGGCAGCAGCGGGCTGAAGGCGAGCAAGCCCACGGCAATGGCGCAGCCGAACACCGCGCCCAGCTCTTGCAGGTCGCGGCGGTTCAATGCGCGCCAATCCGATTGCGCCCACAGCACGATCACCGGTGTCACCACCAGCGCGCCGGCGGCATCGCCCAGCCACCAGGTGATCCAGATCGGTGTGAAATTCGCCCAAGCGGCGAAACCCGCCACGCTCAGCGTCACCACGCCGATGGTGGCGCTGATGACGGTCGCTGGCCCGACCGAAACTAGGGCGAATTTCACCACCCGCGACGGGCTCGCGAAGGTCTCGCGGCCACCCGACCAGCGTTCGATCAGAAAGCCGCCGACCACGTCTTCCAGCGTATTGCCCAGAGCGATGACGACGGAGGTCTCATAAGTGCCGGCCGTGGTGGCATTGGCGGCGAAGGCGCCGATGAAGATCGCCGGCCATATTCGCAAGCCGCCCAACAGCACGGCCGCCAGCGCCAGGCCGGTCGGCGGCCAAATCGGGCTGGCGCTCGGATTGATGGAGGCTAACCGCAATCCCAGCTTGGCCAGCACGAAATAGGCAAGCGCGACGGCCACCAGCGCGCTGAGGTAACGCGCTTGCGCGCGCCACCCCGATGCGGACGTCCCGGTAGCGAACTTTTTCAAACGGCACACCCTCAAAAATGCCCGTCCGGCACTATATTGGCCCAGGATGGGCACCATTGTACCCTAATTAGGGTGCGGACTCGCCGGCCCCAACCGTAACCAAAAGGTTAGCAGAAACCGGGCAAACATTTCCCGTTCTGCGCCCCTAGCTTAGGCAAATTTTAAGTCGCGGCTTGTAGCTTCCGACAAGTAAATGTCAGTCAAGTCGAGTTCTGTGAGTACACCAATGACCGAACCCCACCGCCCGAGGGTCAAATACGTCATCGGGCCCGATGGCAGTCCTCTTACGATCGCGGACCTGCCGCCGCCGTCAACCAAGCGTTGGGTCATCCGCCGCAAGGCCGAGGTGGTCGCCGCGGTGCGTGGCGGCCTTTTGTCGCTGGAAGAAGCCTGCGCGCGCTATACGCTGACGGTCGAAGAATTCCTGTCCTGGCAGTATTCCATCGACCAGCATGGCCTCGCCGGCCTGCGCACCACGCGCATTCAGCAGTACCGCCAGTAGTTCCAGCCTCGCCTGCTCTCGGCTAACCCGCCGGGCCCTTGTGGCCGGCGATTTCGTCTGCGCGCGCGCATGATCCCGAAAACCGGTTCCCACTTTTCGGGATCATGCGCGTTAATACATGCAAAAGAAAATTCGCCTTGCGGCGCCGTGCATTGCAACGATTTTCTGTTTGCCCGAATTAACCGGACGCTAACCATAAACTGGGCAAAACTTGCCGGGTACGGCGCTCATCGCGCCTTAAGGTTGGGACAGAACCCGGTGCAAGCTTTCTTCAGAAAAGTAGGAACCGGTTTATGGAAAAGATCATGCGCATGAACGCTAAGAGGACAATGCCATGCGACTCCTGATCGTCGGCACGCTGGGAGGCCAGCTCACCACCGCGAGCAAGATCGCGATGGACAAGGACGCCAGCGTCACCCATGCCGAAAGCAACGAGCAGGCGCTCGCCGTGCTGCGCTCCGGCCGCAGCGCCGACCTGCTGATGGTGGACGGCAGCCTCGACATCCGCGACCTGGTGACACGGCTCGGCGCCGAGCGCATCCATGTCCCGATCGTGGCCTGCGGCATCACCAATGACGCCCGCGCGGCGGTCAACGCCATCCATGCCGGCGCCAAGGAATACATCCCGCTGCCGCCCGATCCCGACCTGATTGCGGCGGTGCTCGCCACCGTTACCGACGACCGGCGCGAGATGATCTATCGCGACGCCGCCATGGCGCAGGTGGTCAAGCTCGCCCAGCAGATCGCCGGCTCGGATGCGTCCGTGCTGATCACCGGCGAAAGCGGCACCGGCAAAGAAGTGCTGGCGCGCTACGTGCATGCGCGCTCGCAGCGCGCCAAGAAACCCTTTATCACCGTCAATTGCGCGGCGATCCCGGAGAACCTGCCGGAATCCGAATTGTTCGGCCACGAGAAAGGCGCCTTCACCGGCGCGCTCGGGCGCCGCATCGGCAAGTTCGAGGAGGCCAATGGCGGCACGCTGCTGCTCGACGAAATCTCCGAGATGGACGTGCGCCTGCAGGCGAAACTGCTACGCGCGATCCAGGAGCGGGTGATCGACCGCGTCGGCGGCGGCCGCCCGGTGCCGGTCAATATCCGCATCATCGCCACTTCCAATCGCAACCTCACCGACGCCGTGCGCGAGGGCAAGTTCCGCGAGGATCTCTGGTTCCGCCTCAACGTGGTGAACCTGAAAATCCCGCCGCTGCGCGAGCGGCCGTCCGACATCACCGAACTCGCGCAATATTTCGTCAAGAAATATTCCGAGGCCAACGGCCTGCCGGTCCGCCCGCTGTCGGCAGAAGCGCGCCGCGCCCTCAACGTCAACCGCTGGCCGGGCAATGTGCGCGAACTGGAGCACACCCTGCATCGCGCGGTGCTGCTCTCGACCGGTCCCGAAATCGGCATCGACGGCATTCTGACGCCCGACGGCACGCGGCTCGATCAGGCGCGCGGCTCCAATGCCGTCGCGCATGCGGCGATGGCCGCCGAGCAGGTCACCCGCAATCTGGTCGGCCGCACCGTAGCCGAGGTTGAGCGCGACCTGATCCTGGAGACACTCAAGCACTGCCTCGGCAACCGCACCCACGCGGCCAATATCCTCGGCATCTCGATCCGCACCCTGCGCAACAAGCTCAACGAATACGCCGCCGACGGCGCGCCGATCCCGCCGCCCAACGGCGGCGAGCTCAGGGGCGCGGCGTAGCCGCCCTGCCAGCCCGCAATAACAGAAAGCCCGGCTCAACCGCCGGGCTTTTTGATTCGAACCAGTCGAAGCGTAGCTATTGGGATGTGGATGCTTCGCCGGGCTCACCGGCCGTGTTTTCGTTCTTGTCGCGCGTGGTGTCGAGCTCGACCGCCTTGGCCATAACCTCGTTACTGATGGCTTCCAGACGCTCCACCAGCTGGCGCCCTTCGCGCGTCAACCGGAGGCAGCAGTCGGCGGTCTCGATCAGATATTTCTCGGTCTTCAGCATGATTTCTCCGTGAGGGATTTGACCCGGATATGCATATCAATTGCGACAAGACAAAATTGTTTTTCGGCATGGCGTTATGCGTAATCGGCGCGCGCGTGATAATCATTGGTGTCCCAACCACATAGCCGGATCGCGACGATGCCCATAGTCTACAAAATATGCCCGGCCTCACGCTGGCGCGGGGCCGAGCGCGTTGGCATCTTCCGCGGCTCGCACGTCGATCTGCGCGACGGCTTCATTCATTTTTCGAGCGCGGCGCAGGTGGCGGAGACCGCGGCCAAGCACTTCGCCGGCGAGGCCGACCTGCTGCTGGTGCGCGTGGATGCCGCCAGGCTCGGCGACCGGCTGAAATGGGAGCCCTCGCGCGGCGGCGCCCTGTTCCCGCATCTCTATGGCGATCTCGATCTGAAGGCGGTCACGCAGGTTGATTCCCTGCCGGTTGGACCCGATGGCCGGCACAGGTTCCCGCCGCTCGACCCTTAAGGCCAGCGCGGACGCCGCCGGCCTCGGCCGGCGTCCGGCCGTAATCGTCGTCAAACTGATCGTGCCGGAATTCGGCTCCCCGCGATATACTGCACTACCTGCACCGCGCCGGGCTCGTGGGTCGTATGCGCGCGGATGGCGTCGTCGCGGTATTTGCGCTTGAGCGCCGCCTCACCGCCGGTGGTTGCGTGATAGAGATCGAGCGCGTCGAATTCGTCAGCCTTGGGGGCTGCGATGGCGAGGTCGGAATAGCTCCAGCGGTCGGGCGCCTTGAGCGCGGCCTTCAGCATGGCCTTGCAGCGCAGATAGACGCGCGCATAGTTGAAGGCCTTCACCACCATGCCGCCCCAGTAGCCCGCATAGAAGATGAGCGGGTTCTCGCGCTTCATGCCGTGCCGGCGGTCGCGCCGGTACTTGAGGCGGAACGCGCCGCTTTCCAGCGGATGCACACCTTCGTACAGAATCGTCAGATAGAACCACAGGATGGTCGACAGCGTGGTGCCCGGACGGCCGATCGGGCAGGCGCAGGTGCGGCGCAGGATCGTATTGATGTGCTCCGGCGTATAGAACGCCTCCCAGGCTGCGCGATAGGCCTCCTCCCAGTCCTGGTCCGGCATCGTGCCGTGATGCGAAACCCGGTGATTGAGGTCGTATTTGTTCATGTCCGGGTCCATCCAGATTCCCTTGGCCGAGAGAACCTTGTGGTCTTCCGATCCGGGCAACGGCGTCAGGAAGAAAAACTCCAGGATATCGATCGGCAGTTCGCGCTTGATGATCTCGACGTCGCGCAGGATCGATTCCTTGCTGTCGGCCGGGAAGCCGAGGATGTAGCCGGCATAGGTGATGGCACCGTGGTTGCGCCACTTCTGCAGCATCTCGCGATATTCGGTGATCTTGTTCTGCCGCTTCTTGGCGGCGATCAGATTGTCCGGGTTGATGTTCTCCAGCCCGATGAAGGCGCGGCGCACGCCGGCCTTGGTCGCCTTCTCGATGAAGCCCGGAATCTTGTGGCAGAGCGTGTCGACCTGGACCGTGAAGCCGATATTCATTCCTTCCTCGACGCGCATCTTGATCATGCGGTCGAACAGCGTTTCCCACTCGCTGTTGCGGGCGAAATTGTCGTCGGTGATGAAGAAGCGCTTGATCCCTTCCGCGTAATTCTCGCGCACGATGTGTTCCAGATCATCGGCCGAGCGGATGCGGCTCTTGCGGCCCTGCACGTTGATGATGGTGCAGAACGAGCATTGGTAGGGACAGCCGCGTCCGAGATCGATGCTCGAAAGGTTGCCCACGGTGCGGCGGACGTGCTGGCGCGGCAGATACGGCGGCGGTTCGCCGGCAAGCGGCGGCAGGTCGTCCATGTAATTGTACAGCGGCGCCAATTCGCCATTGAAGGCGTCGCGCAACACCTGGTCGAGCCGGTGCACCTCGGCTTCGCCGGCGAAAAACGAAATGCCCAATTGCTGCGCCGCTTTGATGTCGGCCGGCAATTCCGGCAGCATGGAAATGCAGCCGGAGATATGGAATCCGCCGATGCAGACCGGCAGTCCGGCGTCGAGAAACGGCTTGGCCAGATCGACGGCGCGCGGAAACTGGTTCGACTGCACGCCGACCAGGCCGATCAGGCAGCGGCCGCCTTCGCGGCGAATCATGCGGATGATTTGCTCGGGGCGAACCCGCCGGTTGGTTTCATCGTAAGTGTGCAGCCGGATGTCGACGCCTGCGCCCAGCACGTCACGACGCCTGGCGTCTTCCGCCAAGGCGTTCAGACAGGCCAGCGTGTTGGACGGGATCGCGGAGCGGAACCACTGGATCGGATAGCCGTCGTCATCGTAATGCGTCGGCTTGATCATGACGAAGTGGAAGATCGCCGGCGAACTGTCGGTATTCGGACGAGACATCCCCACTCCCACACTGGCGCTCCGACGCACAGGCATCCGATCGACGATACCAGCGTTGCGCAAATGTTGCTCTTTATCGGCCAAAAAGTCGAGCTTTAGCTGTTTTTCGCCTGCAGCACCGGCGAAACGCGGCGTTTCGTGTCGATTTCGAACCGTAATGCTTGCCCTGGCAATACGCTTCATTCGTCCCCATATAAAAAACTATGATTTCAATGTATTCGGCGCGCGCAGCGTCACGGGAGTTAGCCATGAGCAAATTCGATTACGCTGCACCGGCCGAGCTGTTTCCCTCGCGCAATCGCAAGGTCGTCAACAAGATCAAATACCGCCGCTTCGATCGTGCCGCCGATGCCATCCGTTTTGCCGTCGAGGAACTTCCCGAGCCGCTGCTGCTCGGCGCCTTCATCGAAATCAATGAAGAGCGGCTCGGCCACAAAGACATCCGCGCGCTCTACGACAGCGCTGATTATCCGCTGGCAAAGCGGGTCGGCTGATCGCGCGCGCGTTTGACGGTACTGCGCGTTTAGCGTAATGCACCCATTGCAGCCAGGTTTTCGGTTCTGCCTTGCAACGCTGCCCGATTTTGGGCGCTCACCAAGTCATCCCAAAAAACTCGGATGTCGACGCGTACGGGCGATGAGCGTTTGTGCGCATCTCACGCAGCAACCGAAGCAAGGAGGCCGACATGGCCACAGGTACAGTCAAGTTCTTCAACACCCAGAAGGGTTTCGGATTCATCACGCCGAGCGACGGCTCGCGCGACGTGTTCGTGCACATCAGCGCGGTCGAACGCGCCGGCATGAGCACACTCAACGAGGGCCAGCGCCTCACCTATGAGGTGGTGACCGAGCGCGGCAAGCAGGCGGCGTCCAATCTGCAGAACGCCTGACATCGAATTCGTCGGCGCATGATCCCGAAAAGTGGGAATCGGTTTTCGGAAAAGATCATGCGCGAAGACACAAGATTTACAAACAGCGGACGCCCGGCCCTCTGCCGGGCGTTTTCGCAAGATGCCTGGCCGGGCCGGTCGCTGGGCCGCCAAGGAGCGCCATGATGCATAAATATTCGATCGGCCAGAACGTCTATTACGAGCCGACCTTCGGCAACGCCGCCGCCCGCGGCAAATACAAGATTGTGCGCCCACTGCCGGTCGAGAACGACAATCGTTTGTCGTATCGGATCAAGAACATCGCGGAATCCTTCGAGCGCATCGCCGAGGAACACCAGCTGAGCCGCACCGACTGAGGCCCGGACGGCGGTTATTGCCCGCTGGCCGTTAAATACCTGCTATTTCCTGGTCAAAACACCGCCTTTCACGTTGTTTCAAACAACCGTGATGCGGCCTTTGGAACCCTTCACCCGTAACTACGTTAGCCCAGCGAAACCTTGTGAACCTTTCGCAAGGCCGGGCCGACAAAGAGGCGTGACCCTGGAGGTTGCCATGAACTGGTCGATGTACACCGCCGACCGCACCACCCATTTGAAGATCGTGGTGGTTGGCCTTGCCGCCGCGCTGCTGATCTCCGTGATCGGCATCGCCGCGCAGCAGCTTAATCTCGGCACCGATATCATGACCTCGCAGGCCCCGACCGTGATCAAGGCCGGCGGCCCGGTGATCTTCACCGATCGTAACGGCTCGACCATTCGCTGATCCTGCTCGCTCCCCGATTTCAGTTAACCTCCCCCTTTACGCGCCGCATTTGCGGCGCGTTTTTTGTGACATAGTCGAATCGAAAAAAATCGCCGACAACAGCCGGACATGCCACGCCATTTTCTGCGCCCTGCCTTGATCGCCTTGGCCGCCAGCCTGTTGCTGGCGGCGGCGCCGGCCCGCGCGCAAGTCGCCCCCAGCGCCGCCGCCATCGCCGACTATCAGGCCAAGCTCGCGCAATATTTGCGGGTACGGCAAGCCTACGACGATGAAGCCGACGCCTATTGGAATGCGGTGATCGAGAAGCGGCATGTGCGCAACGCCAAGCGCCGCGATCGTGTGGCGATCCAGCTTACCGACTATGTGCTCACCCAGCCGCCGCTCTATACCGGACCGCCGCGCCCGATCGATCCGACCGCGCCTGGCCCGGAGCCGAGCGAAAAGCCGCCGATCCCGCTGATCGCCGATTTTCTCAAGGCCGCGGCCGAGCAATACGGCTTCGTGCCGCAGCGTCCGCCAAGCGAGCTCGACTTCAAGCGCGCCTATGCGCAAGCCGCTGCCGCCGCCGGCCTCACCCGCGAGCAGATCGTCGGCGTCTACGCCTTCGAGACCGGCGGCAACGGCACCTATGACATGCAGGCGGGCGTGTCAGCCGACCCGGCCGCACGCGATCTCGCCCGCCATCGGCTACAACCAGTTGCTCAGCACCAATTCGGTCTCGCTCGTGGCCGAGCATGGCAGCCGCCTGCTCGCGGCGCTCCGGCAAAAAGCCACGGCGCTGAGCGGCGACGCCAAGCTCGCGAAGGAGCGCAAGATCGAGGCGTTCAAGCGCATGATCGCGTTCAGCCGCAGCGTGCCGAACAACTGGAACGACCACGACCGGCTGGCGAAGACGACGGCGGGAGGCATTGGCATTCACGCCGCCATCCTCGATATCGATATCGGCCCGCTGCTGCAGGTGCAGAAGCTGCTCGATTCGGTCCGCTTCGCGCGCGCCAAGCATTACGATGCGCCGCTGAGTGCGGCCGAATTGGAATTGATGAACCTGACCGGCGACGGCAACGGCATCGACATGGTGACGATGCCGCCGGCCATGCGCGAGCGCGTGCCGACCGCGAATTTCTTCCAGCAGTCGGGCTACGAGCGCAATCCGGTGGCGCGCCGCACCGCCACAGTCGCCGGCTTGATCGCGGACATGGAAGGCAAAATGGCGCACGCAGCCCAATCGCCGGGCGCCAAGGATCTAGCGGCGGCGTTCTAGCCGCGGATTGCATTACCGGCATGCAGGACTCTAGCTTTGCGAAGCAATAGGCTTCGCGGCAGGACGCTTGTTTGAGGAGGACGCATATGAGCGGCAAACGCCTGAAGTTTTTCGGCTGGGGCTATGAAGGCGAGCAGGTCGCGCAGGACGAACTGCGCTGGTTCGAAGGGACCTGGGCCCGCGTGCTCGGCACCGACGGATTTTCAGTTACGCCCGCACCTCAGCTCGCCGACATCGAGCTGCGGCGGCCGCGCGTTTCGCCGCCGGCGAGCCTGGCGGCGATCTGCTCGACCGAAAAATACGATCGCGCCGCCCACAGCTACGGCAAATCCGTCGTCGACCTCGCCCGCATGCTGGCGCGCGACTTCGCTAACCCGCCGGATGTGGTGGCTTACCCGCGCAACGAGCAAGACGTCGTAGCGTTGCTCGACTGGGCGGGCGCCAGCGGCATCGCGGTCACCCCCTATGGCGGCGGCTCGAGCGTGGTCGGCGGCGTCGAGCCGACCGCCGACGGGCGCTACCGCGGCGCCTTGACGATCGATCTTCGCAATCTCGGCAAGGTGCTGGAAATCGATTCCGTTTCCGAGACGGCGCGCGTTGAGGCCGGCGTCTACGGCCCCGCGCTCGAGCGCCAGCTCAAGCCGAGCGGACTGGCGATGCGCTTCTTCCTGCAATCCTTCGAATTCTCGAGCCTGGGCGGCTGGATCGTGACGCACGCCGCCGGACACTACGCGACGGTGAATACGCAAATCGACGACCATGTCGAAAGCCTGCGGGCGGTGACGCCGAGCGGCATTCTCGAGAGCCGGCGCTTGCCGGCGGTCGGCGCCGGTCCCGACCCCAACCGCCTGTTCCTCGGCTCCGAGGGCGCGCTTGGCATCGTGACGGAAGCCTGGATCAAGCTGCGCAAGCAGCCGCGCTTCCGGGCCTCGACGACGGTGCGCATCGCCGACTTCCACAAAGGCGCCGACATGGTGCGCGCGATCTCGCAGGCCGGTCTTTATCCGTCCAACTGCCGTTTGATCGAAGCCGACGAAGCGGCCTTCACCGAAGCGGGCGACGGCTCGAATGCGATCGTGATCCTCGGCTTCGAATCGGCCGATCATCCGGTCGATGCCTGGATGCGGCGCGCGCTCGAGATCTGTGCCGATCACGGCGGCCAATGGGACGAGGCGCCGGCCAAGAGCGATGCCGCCCGCGATGCGGCGGCCGCCAGCTGGCGGGACAAATTCATCCGCGGACCGTATTTGCGCGAGCACGCGGTGGCGCGTTGCGTCATGCGCGACACCTTCGAGTCCGCGATCACCTGGGACCGCTTTGCGCAGTTTCACGCCGACGTCAAACGTGACGCCTTGGCCGCGATCAAGGAGATCACCGGACGGCCAGGGCTCGGTCACCTGCCGCTTCACCCACGTGTACCCGGACGGCCCGGCGCCCTATTTCACCTATCACGCGCTCGGCGAACCGGCCCGGCTGGTCCAGCAATTCCGCGATATGAAGGCGGCCTGTGCTGCCGCCTTGGTCCGGCACGGCGGGACGGTGACACACCATCACGCCGTCGGGCGCGACCATATGGCCGGCTATGAGCTCGAGCGTCCGCCGCTCTTTGCCGCGGCGCTGTCGGCGGCCAAACGGGCTTTCGATCCGTCCGGCATTCTCAATCCGGGCATTCTGCTGCCACCGCAGCCTGCGGCGATCGGGCGGACGTAGCTTCGCGACGATAAAAGAGCGTCGTCAAATTCAAAACGGCGACGCTGCACACCGCTCATCGCGCCGCCTGCCGGCACGCGCGCGACCCGAGTTCGTCGGCGGGAGCTAGCCCTTGCCCTCGAACTTGAACGAGACTTTCACCTTCGCGCGATAGGCCTCGACCTTTCCATTCTTGAGCTGCATGTCGAGCTGCACGACCTCCGCTACCCGCAGGTCCCGCAAAGATTTCGCGGCCCTATCGACCGCAGCTTTCGCGGCCTTCTCCCACGATTCCGCACTGGTGCCGATCAACTCAATGACTTTGTAAACGTTTTCAGCCATGTCTTCCTCCTCTGCGCGTCACGTTATTCTGCTATTTCGCCCGCGCCGGTTTTGGTGACCCAGTTCCTGAACCGCGCGAGTGGAAAAGGTAAAAGACGGCAAGTCAAGCCCGTGTAGCCGTTCGGCTACGGGTCAAAATGCGAAATGGCGGAATGTTCAAAGTATTGCGCCCGCAGGAGACCATTGGTCCCAAAGCGCATTACGAATTGGCGCTCGGCTAAAACAGTTTGGCAACGGCGGCGCAGCGGCAAATGCGATCGCCAGCACCCAACTCAGCTGTGCTTCCATTCCTCGGCGCTCGCCCCGGCCAGGGCCTGCACACGCGCTTCGTCCGCCGCAAGCTCGCGCGCGGTCCCCGAATAGACCACCCGCCCGTCATCCAAGACATAGGCGTAATCGGCGATTTCGAGGCTCATGCGCGCGTTTTGCTCGACCAGCAGGACGGAAATTCCTTCGCGGCGCATCTCGGTGACGATCCGGAACACTTCGCTCACCACCAGCGGGGCCAAGCCTTGCGACGGCTCATCGAGCATCAGAAGCTTCGGATTGACCAAGAGTGCGCGCGCGATCGCGAGCATTTCCTGTTCGCCACCCGAGAGCTGACGGCCCCGGTTCATTTTCCGCTCTGCAAGTCGCGGGAAGAGTTCGTAAATTCGCGCGATCGTCCAAGACCCGCTGCGCTCGATCGGAACGCGGAGATTCTCGTCGACTGTCAAATTCGCGAACACGCGCCGGCCTTCCGGCACATACCCCACCCCCAACGCGGCAATCTGAAATGGCGCTAGCTGCGTCGTAGTCTTTCCAAAGATGGTGATTTGCCCCTGCCGCGCCGGCGTCAGCCCCATCAGGCTTCGCAACGTTGTCGACTTGCCGGCGCCATTGCGACCGAGCAGCGTCGTGATCTTGCCTTCGGCGACCTCGATACTGACGCCGTGCAGGATGTGGCTCTTGCCGTAATAAGTGTGAATATCATGGGCTTCGAGTGCTGCGCTCATGCGGCCTTCCCCAGATAGGCGGCCTGAACGGCCTCATTTGCCGCGATTTCCTGCGCCGTGCCCTCTGCCAGCAGCTTGCCTTGGTCGAGAACCGTAATGCGGTCGGCCAAATGAAACACCACGCGCATGTCGTGTTCGATAAGAACAATGGTGAAATTGTTGTCGCGATGCAGGCGATGAACAAGTTGGGTGATCTCGTAGGTTTCTTGATCGCCCATTCCCGCCGTGGGCTCGTCAAACAGGAACAGCCGCGGCCGCAGCGCCAGCGCCATGGCGATTTCAGCGGAACGTTGGTCGCCATGAGCCAGTTCGCCGACCAGGCGATTGGCTTTGGAGGTCAGCCCGACCAGAGTCAAGGTCTCGTCGATCCGGCGTTTCACCTCCGCCGCTTCGGAACGGCTGATCCAGGGCCGCAGGCGATAGCCGGCCTCGACCTCGACGGCGATTCGCACGTTTTCATGGACCGTAAGCTCGGGAAAGATCTCAGTAATCTGAAAGGTCCGCGCCATGCCGATCTTGACGCGTTCGTGCGCCGGGAGCGCGGTCACATCGCGTCCGTCGAACATAACGCTGCCGCTCGTGGGGCGAAGAAAGCCGCTGATCATGTTGAAAAAGGTCGTCTTGCCCGCGCCGTTCGGTCCGATGACGGCGCGCAGCTCGCCCGGTTTCACCGCGAGCGATACGTCACGCACGGCGACGAGACTGCCGAAGGCCTTGGTGGCGTTCTTCACTTCCAGGAGATTCATGCTTCGCTCTTTGGCCGGATGACGCCGAGAAGGCCGCGCGGAAAAAACAAAACCACGAGCACGAACAGTAATCCGACAAACGACATCCAATTGACGGTGACGCTCGAAAGATAATCCTGCAGCACCACGAACACAGCAGCGCCCAGTAGCGGTCCCCAAAAACTACGCATGCCGCCCATGACCGCCATCATGACGAAGTCGCCGGACTGGCTGAAATGCAGGCCCTTCGGATCGGCGAAATTATTCAGCAGCGCATAAAGCGCCCCGGCAAATCCCATGAAGAAGCAGGACAGCGTAAAAGCGATCCAGATGTGACGCTCCACCGGGATGCCGAGGAAGCGGGCCCGACGTTCGTTTTCGCGGATCGCCAGCATGGTGCGGCCGAACGGCGAACGCAAAATAAAGCCCATCACCGCCACGATGATGGCGAAACAAACCAGGACGAAATAGTAGAAGTTATTGGCATTCGAAAGGATATCGATCGAGAACAGCCCAAAATCGAGCGGTTGGCGGGAAAAGCCGCGCAGGCCATCGTCGCCGCCGGTCAGCGAACTCCACTGGAAGGCGATGTAATAAAACACTTGTCCGAACGCGATCGTCACCATGGCGAAATAGACGCCGCGCCGGCGCACGATCAGCGTTCCGAGCAGCGCGCCGGCGAGGCCGCCCAACAGCATCCCCATCAGCAGCGATAACGGCGAACTCGGCGCCAGGAATTTCAGCGCGAAGCCCGCGCCATAGGCGCCGAGACCGAAATAGGCGGCATGGCCGAAGGACAGCACGCCGGTAAATCCCAAGAGGAAGTTCACCGACATGGCCGCAAGTCCGAGCACCAGAACCCGCGTGCCCAAGGCGGTGTAGCCGCCGAGCGGCGGCATCCAGTAGGGCGCCAGCACGAGCGCCGCCCAGATGCAAGCGAGCGCAATGAACTTGCTGGCGCTGTCCCGATCGCTCATGTCATCATGCCTTCTTCGCCCAGCAACCCGCGTGGGCGGATCAGCAGCACCACCGCCATCATCACGTACATGATGGCCTCGCTGGCGGCGGGCAAAAACACCGCGGTGACGCCGGACGCCACGCCGATCAGCAGGCCGCCCAGCAGCGTGCCGGTGAGGCTGCCGACGCCGCCGACGATGATGGCGATGAAGCTCGGCATCAGCAGTCCGGCGCCCATGGTCGGCTCCAAACCGAGCTGGCCGGCCGCCAGCACCCCGCTAAGCCCGGCGAGAAAGATGCCGGCCGCGAAATTGAGCGAACGCAACATGCCGACATTAACGCCGAGCGCCGACACCGTTTCGAGGTCGAGCGTGCCGGCGCGAATGCGGATGCCGAGGCGCGTGTAGCGCAACAAGACAAAGAGCAGCGTCACCGCCACCGCCACCGTTGCGACCATGAACAGGCGGTAGCCGGTGATGAA
This sequence comes from uncultured Alphaproteobacteria bacterium, assembly GCA_963817045.1. GTDB lineage: Bacteria > Pseudomonadota > Alphaproteobacteria > Rhizobiales > Xanthobacteraceae > Pseudolabrys. Next base: position 65,086 of record CAWFMZ010000010.1, on the reverse strand, counting down.
GAAGAATTCATTGCTCAACGGCTGGGCCAAAATCGCCGGCACTGTGACCGGCTTGCCCTGCGCGCCCCAGATAAAGCGCGTGCCATCTTCGAAGATGAAAGCCAGACCGAATGTGAGCAGGAGGCTGTAGAGCGGATCGCGTCCGTACAGCGGCCGGATCAGCACCCGTTCGGTGACGAGGCCGATGAGGGCGGTGAGCGGCGGCGCGATCAACAGCGCGCCCCAAAAACCCACATAGGGGGTGATCGTGTAGGCGATATAGCCGCCGACCACGAGGAAGCCGCCGTGGGCGAAATTGATGACGTTGCTCAGGTTGAGGATCAGCGACAGGCCGAGCGCCATGAGCACGTAGAAGGCGCCGATGATCAATCCGTTCGTGACGTTGAACAGCAGAAGTTGCAACATGGACCAACACTCGGGTGGGCGAACGGGCTGTAGGAAGATCGCACACCCGGGGGAGCAATGACAGCTCCCCAGGCGTGATGGATGGATAGGCCTTAAGTTAGGCGGGCCAATTCAGCGTACAGCCGGTATCGGCTCTCCGGCGGATTAACTTTATCGCCCGCGAGCACATGATCGACGCGGAACAGGTCTTCGGGATCGCCCGCCGGCTTCGTCAGCGCCTGGCCGACGAAGGACGAGGTCATCAACTGGTGATCGCCCGCCCGGTAGTAGCACTTGTTGGGCTGCAACTTGACCTCGGGCGGCAACTCGAAACCGCCCAGCGCCTTGGCGAGCTTGACGGCGTCGAGCGTCTTTTCCTGATTGGCGGCCAGCGCGAAGGTCTGCACCGAGGTGAAGCCGAACCAGGTGCGCGCCGTCGGGACCTTGCCGTTGCTGCGCTTGCGGATGTCGGCGACGAACTGTTCGACGTGCGGCACGCCGGGCTGCTTCCAGTACCACTCGAACATCCAGATGCCGACGCGCGCCTCCGGCGGCATGGCTTCGAGCGACTCGAGCTCCTGCTGCAAGCCGGCGACATGGATTTGCTTATCGATGCCGAACTGGGCGATCTGCTTCAGGCAATTGACCATGTCGGAGCCCTGCGGCAACACAAGCAATACGTCCGGGTTGGCGGCACGCGCCTTGATGAGATAAGCGGAGAAGTCGGTGGTGCCGAGCGGGGTAAGCTCGTTGCCGGTCATGGTGCCGCCGAGTTTTTTCAAGTTGGCCACGCCGGCCTGCTGCAAGGTGTGGCCGAAGGCGTAGTCCGGCGTAATGAAATGCCACTTCTTGCCGTACTTGTTGAACAGCAGATCGGAAACGGAGTTGGCTTCCGTGCGCGTCGTGTTGCAGACGCGAAAGACGTTCCACTTGCAGTCCTTGCCGGTGATGCCGTCGGTGTGACCGCCGGAGACGACGTGCAGCACCTTCTTTTCGGCGGTGACCTGCGCCATGGCCTGGGCGATGCCCGAGTTAACGTCGCCGATGATGAAGCTCACCTGATCGCGTTCGATCAGCTTGCGCGTCTTCTGCACGCCGGTGCCAACGTCGTTTGCCGAAGTCTTCAACCAGCAATTCCAACGGCCGTCCGAGCACGCCGCCCTTGCCATTAATCTGTTCAACGGCGAACTTGGCGCCGATGACCTCATTGTTCGCCACCGCGGCATAGACGCCGGTGAGCGGATCGACCATGCCCATCTTGATCGGCGTTTCACCGAGCGCCTTGATGATGAACGGCGAGGTGATTTGCATGGCGCCGATCGCGCCGGCAGCTTTGATAACCGTGCGGCGGTTGAACGTGTTCGATGAATTGCGTTTTGACATAGCCGAACCTCCCAACTTTTTTGCATTGCCCGTGATGATCTTCGCTTAATCCTCTCGTTCCTTCAAGATTGCAAGCGTTTACATGCGTCTAAGCAATCCCGACCATTGGCTCGCATTCGCCCTTTGCTCGTGACAGGAACGCGTTCCTTGATCGACGATCCTTGCCCCTATTAATAGTGTTACCCCCGGTAACCGCCGTTAGCCATTAGTCAAAGGGACCTACTGTAAATACCCATTCTCACAAGGTTGTTTTGGGTGGGCAGGCTTAAGGTCGGGCTTCCACACGCCCGGTTAAAATTGCTACAGGGTACCCTGATCCAGGCCGCGTCTTGGCCTGTCTAACAATGTCGCCGCTCGAGTGCCACGATCGCTCGAAATCTTGCCGCGCATTGCAGTGTAAAAAATGACCGAGACGCCGAACAAAGCGTTTAGCGCCAATGTCATCGACGCCTTGCTGCCGCCTGAGATGGCGCTCGCCTGCGAGACCGCGGGTGCCGTCAAGGCCGGGCGTGACGCGGTCGCGCTTTTCATCTTGGGACTGCTTGCCGGCGCCTTCATCGCGTTCGGCGCGATCTTCATGACCGTGGTACTGACCGGAGCCGGCGAGCTCCCTTGGGGCGTTGCGCGCCTGCTCGCCGGTCTTGTCTTTTCGCTCGGACTTATCTTGGTGATTGTGGGCGGCGCCGAGCTATTCACCGGCGACTCGCTAATGGTCGTGGCCTGTGCCAGCCAGCGCATCACGCTCGCAGCGTTGCTGCGCGCCTGGTTATTGGTCTATGTCGGCAATATCGTAGGCGCGATGGGAACCGCCGCGCTGGTGTTCCTCGCCGGGCAACATGGATTTGGCGGCGGCGCCGTCGGCAAAACGGCGCTCGCCATCGCTTCGGCCAAAGCGGCCTTGCCGACTATCCAACTGTTCTTCCTGGCCGCGCTCTGCAACGTGCTGGTCTGTCTCGCGGTATGGATGTCATTCGGGGCCCGCAGCGCGACCGATAAGGTCATGGTCATCGTTCCTCCTATTACGGCATTCGTCGCCGCCGGATTCGAGCACTCGATCGCCAATCTCTATCTCCTGCCCTATGGCCTTGCGATCAAAGCCTGGGCCGGGCCGGAGTTTTGGGCCGCGATCGGGCAGAATGCGGCGGCCTATCCGGCGCTGACCGCGGGCGGCGCGCTGCACAACATCATCGTCGCGACCATCGGCAATCTTGTCGGCGGCAGCCTGATGGTGGGCGCGGTCTACTGGTTCGTGTATCTGCGCCGCCGCGCTTAGCTCCGGCGCTAGAGCCGGCTCGGCATCGCAAACAATCCGCCCCGCTCGTGATGACTAGCATAGGAATCGCACCGATCACGATGGCAGCCATCCGCCGTGGCTCGCGCAGGCGCGCGCGACGGGCGGACCGGAAACAGTACTGATGCCGAAGGCGAGCCGGCGAGCCTTTAAGCGTGCGCGCCGCCGGCGTTGAAGCGCATGGCGGCGATGCGGTCGAGTTCGGCCTGCTCGCGCGCATTCTCCTCGGCCTTCTCGCGCGCGTGGTCGCGCTCGTCGAGCATCTCGACCTTCTTGAGCTCTTCGAACGCCTCGCCCAGCGCCGCCTTGGCGTCGTCCATCTGGACTTTCAGCTCGCCGGCCGAGCGCTTGAGGTTCTCGCGCCGGCCGATCGCGGCCTTGGCATAGGTCGGATAGGCGAAATGGGCGGGATCGTGGATGCCGGCGCGTTCCTGCTCGGTCTTGATCTCGCGGTCGAGCTCGGCCGCGATGCGGTCGAACTCGGCGATCATGGCCTCGATCTGAGCAACCTTGCGCCGCTTCTCGTCGACCTGAAACTTCTTCAGGCGGATAAGGGTTTCGCGTGACTTCATCGACTAAATACTCCCCCGAAGCCCCGAATTCGCGCCCGTGCACGGCGGCATAACCGCCCGCCCGGACGCCCCCGGACCGTTCAGTTGAGCCGACTGTGGGCCAATATCGTTAGTTTTCGGTTTCCAGCGCATGATCCCGAAAAGGCCTGTCCCGGACCTGATCCGGGATGGGAACCGGTTTTCGGAAAAGCATGCCCTCGGGCCAGGCCCGGGGGATCATGCGCAAGCATAATGTTAAGGCCGGCAGCGCCTCGATCAGGGCGGATTGGGTTCCCCGGCCTCGAGGATTTGTTCAAGCCGCTGATAGCCCTCTGCCATACTGGTTGATTCTTCCTTAAGCTGGCTCAGGAAGGCCTCCAGCGGCTTGTGCATGGCGATGGCCTCGTCGACGTCCGCGCTCGACCCGAACCGGTAGGCCCCCAGGCGGATGAGTTCTTCCATATCCGAATAGGTCGCCATCACCTGGCGTGCTCGGTTGATGGCCGGCAGGAAGCTGGGGTCGGCCGCCCGCGGCATGGTGCGGGAGATCGATTTGAGGATGTTGATGGCCGGGTAGCGGCCGCGCTCGGCGATCGCCCGCTCCATCACGATATGGCCGTCGAGGATGCCGCGGACCGCGTCCGCCACCGGCTCGTTATGGTCGTCGCCGTCCACCAGCACGCTGAAGATGCCGGTGATGGTGCCCTGCTCGGTGCCGGGGCCGGCCCGCTCCAGCAGGCGCGGCAGTTCGGTGAATACGGTCGGCGTATAGCCTTTGGCGGTCGGCGGCTCGCCGGCGGATAGCCCGATCTCGCGCTGCGCCATGGCGAAGCGGGTGACCGAGTCCATCAGCACCAGCACGTCCTTGCCGAGGTCGCGGAAATATTCGGCGATCGCCAGCGTGAGATAGGCCGCCTGCCGGCGCATCAGCGCCGGTTCATCGGAGGTCGACACCACCACCGAGCGCGCCAGGCCGGTCGGTCCGAGGTCGTCTTGCAAGAATTCCTGCACCTCGCGGCCGCGCTCGCCGACCAGGCCAATGACCGAAATGTCGGCCGACACGTTGCGGGCGAGCATCGACAGCAGCACCGATTTGCCGACGCCGCTGCCCGAAAAGATGCCCATGCGCTGGCCGCAGCAGACCGTGATGAAGGTATTGAGCGCGCGCACGCCGAGATCGAGCGGCTCGCCCACCCGGCGCCGCGCATGCGCGGGCGGCGGCGACGAGCGGAACGGATAGGGCGCCGGCCCCGGCGGCAGTGGCCCCAGCCCGTCGATCGGCTCGCCCATAGCGTTGATCACGCGGCCGAGCCAGCGCTCGGACGGGCGGATATTGCCGGCGCCGGTGGCCACCACCGCCCGGCAGCCGCGCCGCACCCCGTCGAGCGCGGCGAACGGCATGGCCAGCGCATGGCCGCCGGAAAATCCTACTACCTCGCAGGGGATCGCCGGCTCGATGCCGGTCTCGATCGACAGCCGGGCGCCGACCGACATGGCATGGATCGGCCCCGCCACTTCCACCATCAGCCCGCGCACGCCGAACACGCGGCCATAGATCTCCACGCTGTCGAGATCGGCGATCTGCTCGGCGAGGCTTTCATCGGGAGCCCGCCGCGAACGCTTGCGTACTCCCTCTCCCCCAAGGGGAGAGGGTTGGGGTGAGGGGGCAAGTGACGCTCGTAGGCCCGATCCCCCTCACCCGGCGCGCTGCGCGCGCCGACCTCTCCCCAGGGGGAGAGGTGAAGAAGAGTGCGTGGCGCTCGCGCGCGCGCTTCCCCGGTTAATGGCCTGGCAGGCGCGTTCACTTGCCCTTAGGCTTACCGCCCTATCTTGGCCTTTAACGGAGTGTTTACCCGGGTCGTTAATCATTGGGTCATCGTCCATGGGACTTAAGGCTGCGCTTCGCCCGGCCAGGACGAAAGGGGCGAGTCCGTAGAGTCGGTTAGGCCCAACTCTTAAACCTGGGCATGAAGCGGTACGTGACCAAAAAACAACTCTCTGGCAATATCTTACGCCGATTCGGGCCAATCTGCCTACTGCGTGCTTGCGTCAGAGAATCAGGTTTTGTTAACCATATCCGCATAGTGTCGAATCGGTTTGTCCCACAGCGTTTTTTCAAACTCGCCGCCTTTGCGGCGCAGACCTAAGGCCCGGTTGCGGCGAGAAGGGGACTGGCATGCGCGTATTACTCATTGAAGACGACAGCGCGACCGCTCAATCCATCGAGCTGATGCTGAAATCCGAGAGTTTCAACGTCTACACCACCGATCTGGGGGAAGAAGGCGTCGACCTCGGCAAGCTCTACGACTACGACATCATTCTGCTGGACCTGAACCTTCCCGACATGTCCGGTTTCGAGGTTCTGCGCTCCCTGCGCGTCTCCAAGGTGAAGACGCCGATCCTGATCCTGTCCGGCCTGGCCGGCATCGAGGACAAGGTCAAAGGTCTCGGCTTCGGCGCCGACGACTACATGACCAAGCCGTTCCACAAGGATGAGCTGATCGCGCGCATCCACGCCATTGTGCGCCGCTCCAAGGGCCACGCCCAGTCGGTCATCAACACCGGCGACCTCGTCGTCAACCTCGACACCAAGACGGTGGAAGTGGGCGGCCAGCGCGTGCACCTGACCGGCAAGGAATACCAGATGCTTGAGCTGCTCTCCCTGCGCAAAGGGACGACGCTTACCAAGGAGATGTTCCTCAATCATCTCTACGGCGGCATGGACGAGCCCGAGCTGAAAATCATCGACGTGTTCATCTGCAAGCTGCGCAAGAAGCTCGCCAACGCCTCCTCCGGCAAGAACTACATCGAGACGGTGTGGGGCCGCGGCTACGTGCTGCGCGAGCCGAGCGAAGTGGAAGAGCGCATTCCGGCTTAAGGCTGCGGCGCGGGGACAGCCCCGCGCCCTGCCCACACGCGACGATCCATTCGTAGCGTCTGCGTCATCTTGATCGAGCCTTCGGGCTCTCTCCTCCCAACTCAACCCCGCCGGAAACGGCGGGGTTTTTATTGGGTGGATTGTTCGCTTCGGGCCAGCGACGGACGGGCTTTTACCATCAGGGCTTGGGCAACCGTTGCCAGCTCACAACCGCGAGGTCTCTTGCCGGATCGAGCAGCCGCCGCTTGCCAGGCTCGAGCCCGTGGCTTGTAAGGACGTCCTCCGGAGTTCGCGCCGGCACTTCGGGAAAGACCGATCGGCCACAGGGCAGCCGTACGCCGGGCGCCCGCGACAGGTAGAAAACGTTATAACGGTCCAGAAAAAACTCGAACACGTCGGTTCCGCCGATGATGCCAACGCTGGCGTCTGCCACCCCCAGCGCGGCCAAGGCTTGCTCGAACGACGCGCCGCCTGGATTCCAGAACAGCGCCTTTTCATGCGACGGGTCGGCCGCGATGGCCGGCACGTGCCGGGTCATGATCAACCGGCGGCGCAAATGCGAATGCGGCTGTTGCTCATGCGAGTTCTGCGTCGGCGACAATCGTGATCGAGCCTTCGGGCTCTCTCCTCCCAACTCAAACCCCGCCGGAAACGGCGAGTTTTTTTAGTGGGTGGATCGTTCGATCAGCGGGTGCATGTGCTCGCAACGCAGAACTTCATTCAGCGGGGACCTTCGGTGCCTTCAATTCCGCTCATGGCCGACGCTAGAAACAATAAAACGAAAATACCGCCGATAATTTCAAAAAACAGCATTGCTCAATCCTTTTGCTTGCGATCCCAGAGAGCAGACGCCTGACAGCCATATTCGTTCCATGGCGCCACCGGTGGCCCCGAATGGGACACGTGCGGGACCGAAAGATAGTCGCCAAACACGGAACCAAAGACCGCTCCGGGGGTTGGCGTCATGTCCAGCCCCCGCGGTTGGAGATCCCAACCCATGGAGCGACACATGCAAACCAAGTTCTTGGTATCAACGATGCTTCTCGCGCTGCTGGCGCTGCCGGTGACGGCGCAGACGCAAGGCACGGTTCGCGGCGCGGAAAGAGGCGCGGCGCAGGGTGAACGCGATGCCGGCCCAATCGGCGCCGTCGTCGGCGGATCGATCGGCGCGGTCACCGGCACGGTCGGCGGCATTCTTGGCGTCGAAGATCGCCCGCGCTTTCACGAATACGTCGTTCGCGAGCGGCACCCTTCCTATCGCTATGACATTGATTTCCGCGTCGGCGCCATGTTGCCGGAAAGCGGCGTCATTTATTACGACGTGCCGGCCGATTACCACGTGACGGCCTATCGCTACGCCTACGTGAACGATCACGCCGTGCTGGTCGATCCGCGCACGCACCGCATTGTTCAGATCATCGATTAACACCCGACATTGAAAGGATAACACATGTTGAAGCTCATTACTCTTACGGCCATTGCTGCCCTTGCGTTGGCGGTCGCGGTCCCGTCGCAGCCTGCCTTCGCGGGTGGCAATGACGGCGCGGTCGCGGCTGGCGTGGTCGGCGGCCTGGCTGTCGGCGCGATCATCGGCTCGCAGGCCAATCGCGGCTACTACGGCGGCCCGGGTTACTACGAGTCGGGATATCAACCCGGCTACGGCGACTGCCGCACTGAGCGGCGACAGGTTGTCGATCAATACGGCAACTACCGTACGCGACGCGTTCGCGTCTGCGATTGACGTTCGCGTCTGCGTAAATCTTGAGTGAGCCTTCGGGCTCTTTCGACCCAACTCAACCCCGCCGACGACGGCGGGGTTTTTTCATGTCAAAGCGGCCACCGGCATGCAAAAGCCCCCGGGACGTTATCCCGGGGGCTCAAGGCTTCGCCGCAACGAGCGGATTTAAGACAACGACCGCAAGTTCAGTTCTTCATCGACACGAACGGCCCCTGCACCTCGCCCGATTTGAAGCGCGGCGGATACAGAATGACCTGCTTGCCGGCTTGCTTGAACTGCTCGACGTCGTTGCCGACGATGTTGCGATACTGGATATAGAGAACGCGCGGCTCCGCCCATTCTCCCCTGGCGCCGAACTTGATATCGCCGACGACGGTCTGGAAACTCGTGCTGCGGATATAGTCGGCGAGCTTCTGATCGTCGGTCGAGCCGACCGCCTTGATCGCCTGTTCGAGGACCTGCACCTCCGAATAGGCGAAGGGCGGAATGTAAATCCCGAGCGGATCGACGCCGGCCTGCGCCGCGCGTTCTCGGTAGCGCACCAGAAACTGCTCGATGCCCGGGAACTTCATGGTCGGCTCGGGAACATAAAGATCGTAGCACACGATGTTGTTGAGCAAGGGCCCGAGCTTCTGCTTGAAAGCGGCGAATTGCAGACCGATCATGCCGCCGCCGACCAGGCGGGCGCTGAAGCCGATTTCGTGGATCGAGCTGATCAAGCCGACCGAGTCGGGCGGGTAGGTGGCCATAAACAGCAGATCGGGGTTGGTCGCCTTGATCGACCGCACGATCGGCGTGAAGTCGACCATGTTCGACGGATAGGCGCGGTCGTAGACGATCTTGATGCCGGCCTGCTTGGCATTCTCGCGCGCGCCTTCGAGCGCGAGCTTCGGATACTCGGCGTCGGCGCCGACCAGCGCAACGGTCTGCGGCTTCGGGTTCATCGCCGCGGCGATTTCAAAGAATCCTTTCGACAGCTCGTATTTCGCCTGCGGCCCGTTCGGCTGCAGTTGGAAGTAGCGGTCGTATTTGAATTCGTCGTTGGCCGCGAGCGCAAACAGTGAGAGGAACAGCTTCTTGCGCTGCATGACGATCGGCATCGCGGCCGCCGTCGGCACGGTCGCGTAGCCCGACAGCAGCAGATCGACTTTGTCGATATCGAGCAGCTTGGTATAGATCGAAGGCACCGCCGACGGATTGGATTGATCGTCGTAGTAGACCATCTCGACCTTGCGCCCGAGCAGACCGCCGCGCGCGTTCACATCTTCCGCCCATATCTGATAGGCCAGCAAGGCGGCTTTGCCGCCGCCGGCGAGGCCGCCCGAAAGCGCCATGCTGAAACCGATCTTCAGTGGTTTTTCCGACTGCGCGGCAGCCGGAAAGGTCAATGCGGCGAGCGCCGTTCCGGCGATCGCCAGCGTCTTGCGGCGCGTAATAGGACCCGTCATTTTGCTTGCTCCGAAAATGAGTTCATTGACCCGGACGTGTTTTTGCTTGTTGAAATATCTAGGTTGAGCGGCCCTGGCGCTCTTTGAGCTAGATCAAGAAGGCGGCCTGCGGTTGCTTTTAGTTTGCATACGGACGCCCGTATCGAAGCGCGCGGACCGCGGCAGCAAGTGCACCTAACGCTTTACCGCCGGGCCTGCCTCTCCGCATCGGCATCCACGAGCGCGCCGAACATGCGCCGATCGGGCACGCTGGCCGCGCCTTGACCGCGCGGGGGAGCCTTCGGGCTCTCTCCTCCTAACTCAACCCCGCCGGCAACGGCGGGATTTTTTATGGGGCGAGTGTCCGCTCTGGGCCGCAATTAGATCTGGCACCTGTGATTCAAATCATGATCGCCGCGGTTACAGCGGCTTGATCTCGACCTTGCGGAATTTCACCACGCCCTTGTCGTTGACGACGCCGCGCCGTCCTTGTTGCCGAGCCCGTGCTGGAGCGCGATCCGGCCGCTCGCATGCTTGGTATCCTGCGGCCTTCGACGGTCTTCTTGCCCGTTCAGCATCGACGGTGAACGTCGCGCCCTTCGCGGTGATCTCGTAGACGTTCCATTTGCCGACGGTCTTCGGCATCGGATCGACCTTGGCGACGTCGACGATCGCGCCGGTCGCGTAGTCCTGGTCGGGCCGGTCGTCCCAGATGTTCACCTCGTAGGCGGTTCTTGGCGTCGATCTTCTCGGGATCGGTGCAGCGGATGAAGATGCCGCTGTTGGCGTCGGCGCCGACCCAGAATTCGGCGCGGATCTGGAAGTCGCCGTAGGTCGTCCTTGGTCACGAGGAAGCCGTTGCCCTTGTCGGCCACCACCGTGCCGTCCTCGATGCGCCAGTTGGCGTCGCCGACCTTGTTCGAGTTGTCGAGGTTCTTGCCGTCGAACAGCGTCACCCACCTGCGTCGGTCTGGCCGAATGCCTGATGCAAGTGCGAGAAAGCAGCAAATCCGAAAAGAAGCAACACAATGCTCACGACTTGAGCAGTTCTCATGACGATCCTCTCCCGATTTGAATATTTTGCTTGCCGCCAATTTCAATGCTTGGTCCACCGGAATCACCGAAATGCGCGTTCCATTCGGACTGGCTTGATCGACAGTCGCCGGCAGATGCTCGAGCCATAGCAATTTCAATGCTTGGTCCACCGGAATAAATACGCTTCGCCACGAACTTGAGCACGTTGCTGACGGGCGCCGCGCGCGGCCGGCGTGTTCGGCACATAGAGCCCGCGCTGGTCGGCCATCGGCTTGAACGCGTCGGTGAAGCCGACCACGGTCTCGGCGGCGCCCAGACCAGAAATCCGTCGGCCGGCATCTGCCGCGCGATGCGGTTGAGCACGTCGATCTTGGTGTCGCTGGTCGAAATAGATCAGCACGTTGCGGCAGAACACCAGGTCGAAGTTGCCGAGGTTGGAGAAATCGTTGAGCAGATTGAGCGGGCGAAACTTCACCATGGCGCGGATTTCGGGCGCGATCTGCCAGGCCTCGCCGACCTGGCTGAAGAATTTCACCAGACTGTGGATCGGCAGGCCGCGCTGCACCTCGAACTGGCTGTAAATGCCGGCCTTGGCCTTCTCCAATACCTCGTTGGAGATATCGGTGGCGAGGATCTCCACCCGCCAGCCGGCGAGCAGCGGCCCGATGCTCTTCAGGCTCATCGCCAGCGAATAAGGCTCCTGCCCGGTGGCGGCGGCCGTGCACCAGATGCGGATGCGCTTTTCGCGGCGCGCGCGCGGCCATGCAGCGCCGGCATGATGACGAGCGCGGAAATGCTCGAACGGAATCTTGTCGCGGAAGAAGAAGGATTCGTTGGTGGTCATCGCCTCGACCACCTCGACGCAGAGCGGGCCGGCGGCGGCGGCCTTGAGCCTGCGCCACCAGTTCGGCGAGGCCGGCGAGCCCGTGCTTGCGCGCCACCGGCAGCAGGCGGCTTTCGACCAGATACTGTTTCTCGGCCGACAGCACCAGGCCGGAGCGCTGGCGCAACAGCTGGCGCAGATAGTCGAAGTCCTGCGGGGTCACGCCTTGTCCCCCGCGAACAGGCGCGTGAGCCGGGGTGCGATCTCCTTGAGCGGCAGCACGGCCGAGCAGAGGCCGGCGTGCGCGACTTGGCCGGGCATGCCCCAGACCACCTGGTGGCCTCGTCCTGCGCCAGGATCTGCCGCCGGCGGCGGCGATCGCCTGCGATCCGCGCAGGCCGTCCGAGCCCATGCCGGTGAGTACCAGGCCGAGCAGCTTGTTGCCCCAGACCTCGGCGGCGGAGGAAAACAGCGGGTCCACGGCCGGCTTGCAGAAATTGACCGGCGGCCCGTCATCGAGCGCGATCACGGCAATGCCGTCGCGGCGCGCGACCGACATGTGCTGGCCCCCGGGGGCGAGATAGACGGTGCCGGCGTTGACCTCCTCACTGTCCTGCGCCTCGCGCACCGGGCGCTTGGCAAGCGGGCGAGATGCTCGGCCAGGATGGTCGTGAAGGTCGGCGGCATGTGCTGGGTGATGAGCACCGGGGCGCGGTCGAGCACGCCGTCGATTTGGCTGACGATAGTGTTGAGCGCCTGCGGGCCGCCGGTGGACGCAGCCGATCACCAGCACGCGCGGCGGCGGTACCGGCATCGCGCGCAGCACGATCGCCTGCGTCGCTTCGCACGGCGCGCGCGAAACTTGTGTGGCAGCGTGGCCGGCGCCTCTCCCACCGGGGTGCGGGCGCGCAAATTGACCGACCGCACGCGCTTCGAGATCAGCCCGAGCTGGCGGATCTTTTCGATTAGGTCGCGGCGAAAGTTGGCGGAGCCGGTGACTTCGCTGTTGTTGTCCGGCTTGGGAATGTAGTCGGTGGCGCCGAGCGAGAGCGCCTTCAGGCTGATCTCGGCGTTACGCCGCGTCAGCGTCGAGGCCATGATCACGATCAGGTCGCGCTTCTTTTCCAAGAGCAGCGGCAGCGCGGCGATGCCGTCGAGCTCCGGCATGTCGACGTCGAGCACCACCACGTCAGGGTCGGCGCGCTCCATCTCGGTTCGACGGCCTCGCGGCCGGTGCGCAGCAACGCTACCACTTCCAGGTCCGCTTCGGCCTTCACCCAGCGCGAAAACAGGCCGCGCACGACGACCGCATCGTCGACGATCATGACGCGGATGCGCCGGGCCGTGGCGGCGGTGGACAGCTTTCGGTGCGACGAGGACGTTCATCGGGCTCTGACTGGGTTTACGCGTCATGATGTGCGGGCGCGTTGCGAGCGGCGGTCAGATCAGCCCGACTTCCTGGAACTTTCGCTTCCACGATCTCCTTGTCGAACGGCTTCATGATGTACTCGTTGGCGCCGGCATGCAGCGCGCGCGCGATGTGCGCGACGTCGTTTTCGGTGGTGCAGAACACCACTTTGGGCCCGTCGCCCCCCGGCATGCGGCGTAGCGAGCGCAGGAACTCGTAGCCGTCCATCTTCGGCATATTCCAGTCGAGCAGGATCGCATCGGGCAGCTGGCGCCGGCAGGCCTCCAGCGCCTGTTCGCCGTCCTCGGCTTCCACGATCTGGAATTCGAGCCCTTCCAGAATTCGCCGCGCCACCTTGCGGATGACGCTCGAGTCGTCAACGACCAGACAAGTTTTCATCGCACACCCTCATTATCTTCGTTCAAGGTCCAACAAACATTCCAACGTCGCATTGCGTCACGCCGCCATCGCCTTCGCACTGATATCGAGAACGCGGTCGACATCGACCACGATGAGCAATTGTCCGTCCAAGCGATGAATGCCGGCCGACACGCCGCGCCAAGCGCTGATCCAGATTGATCGGATTGGGTTCGCGCGCGGCGTCGTCGAGCTTGAGCACCTCGCCCACGCTGTCGATCAGAAGCCCATAGGATTCGCCCGCGATTCGACGCCGATCGCCATGGATGCAAGTCGCCGTCCTCGCGTTTGCCGAGCCCGAAGCGGCGGCGCAAGTCGATCAGCGTCACGATGCGGCCGCGCAGATTGAGCACGCCGGCGATTTCCGGCGGCGCTAGCGGCACTCGCGTCAACCGTTCCGGGACGAACACGTCCTGCACGCGCACGATCGGCAGCCCGAACAACTGGCCGCCGATCATCGCGGTGACGTATTCGGTCAGATTTTGCTGGGTGTTTTCTGTGTTCATGGCCTGCTCGTCACGCCGCGTGACCGACATCGGTCTGTTCCTTGAGCGCCGCGATCAGCCCCTGCCGGTCGAACTTGGCGACATAATCGTGGAAGCCGACCCGGCGGCCGCGCTCGATCGCTTCGGCCGACACCACCGATGACAGCGCGATGATCGGCAGGTCGGCGGTGCGCGGATCGCCGCGCAGGTGTTCCGCGAATTCGAAGCCGTCCATCTCGGGCATCTCGATATCGGTGATGACCACGTCGAAGGCGCGCCCATCCTTGAGCATCGCCAGCGCCTCTGGCGCGGACGCGGCGGCGGTCACTTCATAACCGGCGGCCTGCAGCACCGGCGTCAGCATGTTGCGGAAGAACGGGGAATCGTCGATCAGCAACAGCGAGCGTGGCTTGCGCTGCGTCGGCTGCTCCTTGCCGCGGAACCAGTCCTCGAAGGCAAGCGGCAGGAAGTGGCCGACGTCGATGATTTCGGTGGCCTGGCCCTTGATGATGGCCGAGCCGAGCACGCCGGGATTTTCGCTGCCGACCTGGATGTCGAGGCGGTCCTCGACGATGTCGACGATCTCGTCGACCACCAGCGCCATCGAGCGGGCGCCGTCCGAGAACACCAGCAGCGGCTGGGCGCCCTCGCCCTTCACGCGCACGCTCTCGTTCATGCTCACCAGCGGCATCAACTGACCGCGGTACTGCACCATGTGGCGGCCATTCGACAGCTCGATCTTGTGGGCATCGACTTCCTCGAGCCGCGTGATCAGCGCGAGCGGCACCGCCTTGGGCTGGGTGGAGCCGGCGCGGAACACCAGCAGCGACGTCGTCTGCTCGTCGGCCGCGGCCTGCCGGGCTGTCGGCGGCCTTCTCGGCGTTCATCTGCGAGGTGACAGTGCTGCCGAGCGACTGCGCGATGCCATTCGGGTCGATGATCATGATCACCGAGCCGTCGCCGAGAATGGTGTTACCGGAGAACATGGCGATGTGGCGCAGCTTGCTCGACAGCGGCTTCACCACGATTTCCTCGGTGTGAAAAACGCCGTCCACGACGATGCCGAAGCTCTGGCTGCCGACCTGCGTGACCACGATGAAGCCGTTCTCGAAATCGCCGGCCTCGGCATCGGTGCCGAGCAATTGGCTCATGACGCGTCAGCGGCAGCAGCTTGTCGCGCAGGCGCAGGACCGCGGTGTCCTTGATGCGCTCGATCCGATGCTGGCCGCCGCTGCGCGCCCGCACCAGCTCGATCACCGCGAGTTGCGGAATGGCGAAGCGGTCGCCGCCCGCCTCGACGATCAACGCCGCGACGATCGCGAGCGTGAGCGGGATCTTGATGGTGAAGCTCAATCCGACGCCGGCGACCGACTTCACGTCGATGGTGCCGCCGATCTGGTCGATATTGTTGCGCACCACGTCCATGCCGACGCCGCGGCCGGACACGCTGGTGACTTTCGTGGCGGTGGAAAAGCCGGGCATGAAAATGAATTTGTGAATTTGCGCTTCCGACAGCTTTTCGATGTCGGCTTCGGAGACCAGGCCCTTGGCAATCGCCTTGGCCTTGATGCGGTCGGTGTCGAGACCGCGGCCGTCGTCGGCCACCTGGATGATGATGTGGCCGCCCTCGTGATAGGCCGACAGCCGTGATCCGTCCCTGCTCCGGTTTGCCGGCCGCGCGCCGCTGTTCCGGCGACTCGAGGCCGTGGTCGGCCGAATTGCGCACCATATGGGTGAGCGGATCCTTGATCAGATCGAGCACCTGGCGATCGAGCTCGGTTTCGGCGCCCTGCATTTCCAGATCGATCTGCTTGCCGAGTTCGTTGGAGAGATCGCGCACGATGCGCGGCAGCTTCTGCCAGGCATTGCCGATCGGCTGCATGCGCGTCTTCATGACGCCTTCCTGCAGCTCGGCGGTGACATTGGACAGCCGTTGCAGCGGCGCCTTGAATTCCGAATCTTCGTGGCGGCGCACGATTTCGAGCAGCTGATTGCGCGTCAGCACCAGTTCGGACACCATCGTCATCAGGTGTTCGAGGGTATCGACGGTGACGCGGATCGACTGGCCGGCGGCCTTGGTCGTGTCGTCGTCCTTAGCCGTGGCGTCGGCCGGCGCCGGCTTCAGGCGGGCCTTGCGCGCGGAGCGGCCTCGACCGCGGTTTCGCGGAAGGCGCGTTCGAGATCGTCGAGTGAATCCTCGCCAGGCCGCAACGGCCGTTCGAGCACCTGCGGCGTAAGCGTTCCGACCGCATGTGAGCTGCGCGGGCGCAGCGGACGGTCCGGACGATCACCCGTTCGACCATGCGCTCCAGATCGTACAATCAGATCGGCGTCGGCGCCTTCCGGCTCGCGCTGCTCGCGTTCGAGCGATTCCAGAATCTGCTTGATGCGGTCGATGGTGGCGAGAATGAGCGTGACCGCGTCGTTGGTCGCCGGCACGCCGTCGCGAAACTTGCCCATCAGCGTCTCGGCGGCATGCGCGAGCGCTTCCAGCCGTGGCAGCCCCAAGAAGCCGCAGGTGCCCTTGATGGTGTGCACGAGACGGAAGACGTTATCGAGAATTTTGGCGTTGTTGGGATCCTGCTCGAAACGCACGAGCTCGACGTCCACCACGTCGAGACTCTCGTTGGTCTCGGTCACGAATTCCCGCAGCAACTCGTCCATGAAAAACGCTTTCGTCGACAGGCTTTGGCCCGGCCGCCGCTCTCGGTCGGGAGCGCCGTCAGTGTGTCGGTGAAGCGTTTAATTTTGGTTGCGGATCGGCCGATCAATCGCGCGGCTTAACCCTTTGTTAACCGCCGGAATCCGGCCAGCGCAGGATCCCGAAAACCGCCTATTGCGCGCTCACCACGACCGTCTCGCCTTCCATGGCCATGGCGGCTTTGACGCCGCAGGCCTGGGCCAGCAGGCTGGCATAGAACGGCTGGATGCGATGGGCGTCGAGCGCGGTGTCGCCGGCATCCCCGGCGAGCAAAGCCGCCACCGCGGGCGGCACCTTGGCATTGACGCCGGCGGCGCTGACCTTGAATCCCATGCTGTCGCCCGCCCCGATCGGATCGACCGTCAGGCTGCCGCCGCGCGGGATCGTCTGCCCGGCGATCAGCAGCATATTGAGCAACAGCTTGACCCGGTTCTTGGCCAGCAGTGCCCGCGGCAGGTTCCAGGCGAGCTTGGTCTTGTCGTCCTCGAAAAACCCGCGCGTGATGGTCTCGGCATCGCCGAGGTCGATCTGGGCGCCGGCGGAGCCGGCCGCGCCAAAGGCGATGCGGCAGAACTGCAGCTTGGCGGAGGCGGCACGGGCGCTCTTCTTGATCAAATCGAGGGCGAAGGTCTTGGTCTCCTCGTCCTTTTCCTCGGCCAACACTTCCAGCCCGTTGACGAATGGCGCCGACCGGGCTGATCAGGTCATGGCAGACGCGCGAGCACAGCAGGGCGGCAAGATCGAGCGCTTCAATGGGCGTTCCGGACATGGACGGGTCTCCGCTGGGCGTGCAGGGTGCCAAAAAACCGGCGAATCGCTGGACGCGCCGGCTTGTCGGCGTGATACACCGCACCGCTAAGACCGCCAAGGACCGGGGCGGCCAAGAGGGAAACTGCAAACGGTGACGCCCGGAATCACCCCGCAACAGGCGCAACAGCATTTGGATGCGCTGACCGAGATCGTCGCGCGCGCGGCGGCGGCGACGCTCGCCACGCCGTTTTCATCGGTCGAACGGCGAATCAAGAACGACCTGTCACCAGTCACGGCCGCCGACGAGGCGTCGGAAGCCATCATCGTGGAAGGCGTCTCCCGACTGCTGCCCGGCATAGCGGTAATCGCGGAGGAAAGCGTCGGCCGAGCGCCTCCGGCGCGCTTGGAGCCGAGCTTCGTGCTCGTCGACCCACTCGACGGCACCAAGGAGTTTCTCGCCGGCCGCGACGAATTCACCGTCAACGCCGCCATCGTAACGCACGGTATTCCGATCGCCGGCATCATCGCCGCGCCGGCGCAAGGATTACTGTGGCGTGGCGTCGTCGGCGGCAAGGCCGAACGGTTGCGGCTGCGGCTCGGCGCCGGTCCGGCCGCAGTCTATGACCGCAGTGTCATCAGCACGCGGGTAGCGCCAGAACGCCTCGTTGTGGCGACCTCGCGCAGCCATCTCGACAAGACGACGGAAGGCTTCCTGGCGCGGCTGCCTATCGCCAAGCGTTTTCCTTGCGGCTCGTCGGTGAAATTCTGTTACCTTGCCCAGGGCGAGGCCGATGTGTATCCGCGGCTGGCGCCCACGCACGAATGGGATATCGCGGCTGGCTGCGCCATCCTGGCCGCCGCCGGCGGGGTGGTGGTCGATCCGAAGGGCGGGCAACTCCAGTTCGGACGCCAGGCGGAAGAATTTCTGGTTCCCGGATTTATCGCCTGGGGCGATCCGGCCAAGGCCGCGTCAGTCAAAATTTAAGGACGATCGATGAGCCGGCTCAGCGCGCGATAGTGCGTGCGACCTCGGGCCATTTGCGCTCGGCGGCCTCGATGATGCGGCCCGGTTCGGCAAGGAAGGCCGCGCGCGCCTCGGCGCTATAGAAGAAATAAAGCCGCTCGCCGGTCACCGTCCAGAACAAGGGATGGCCGGGCACCGAGCTGCCACGGGCGACCGCTACCGGATCGTAGCCGCCAAAGCGCGGCGCATAGACCTCCGGGTGCTCGGCGAAGGCCGCCCGGTTGCCCTCGTTCCGGAAACGCCAAACCGTGGCGTCGATGCGCAATTCCATATCCGGACGGCCGGATTTCGGTTTGGCCTCTGTGAAATAGGCCACCGGGTCGAAACCGCTGATTGCAAGCCCGGTATTGGCGTCGACCACGAGCCGGTCTCGCGGGGCGGCTAAAATCGCGGGGGATGCGAAAATACCGCCGAAAACGGCAAGCCCGAGGGCCAGCCCATAGGCCAGCGGCGACTTCCGTTGCTGCCGTGCTGCAGTCATAGTCCTCGGCGACCTTCGAACGATTCGGGGCAAGCGCTTGCGCCGCCATATTACGGCCACCGGCGTGAGCAACCGGTTAAGCGGGGCTGAAACCTCTTTTTCTAATGGAGCATCCGATGCGCGCTAACTTGCGCCTTGCGGCCCTTACACTGTGCCTTATCGCCTTTAGCGCCAATTTTGCCGTCGCCCAGGACCGGCCGCAGAGCCGAGATACCTTCAGATCCGGTGAGATCGTTCGGGAAGGGCATCGCTTCTTCGGCACGGTATCGCGCGGCTTGGCCGAGGTGGTGCAGGCAGCGGTCAGCCGCTGGGGCGAGCCCAATGGCTATGTGCTCGGCCAGGAAGGCAGCGGGGCTTTCGTGGTTGGCCTGCGCTACGGCGACGGCAAGCTCTACACCAAGAATGCCGGCGACCGGCGCGTATTCTGGGAAGGCCCGTCGGTCGGGTTCGACACCGGCGGCGAAGGTGCCCGCACCATGATGCTGGTCTATAACCTGCCCGCCACCGACGCGATTTATCAGCGTTTCGCCGGCATCGACGGCTCGGCCTATATTATCGGCGGCTTCGGCATGACTGCGCTCGCCTCCGGCAATATCATTGTCGTGCCGATCCGCTCCGGCGTGGGTCTGCGGCTGGGCGCCAATATCGGCTATCTCAAATTTACCCCGAAGGCGACCTGGAACCCGTTCTGAGGCGCCGCCACTCTTATTGGTAAAGTGCGCAGGCCCATCCGGCGCCCGGGACGCCGGCCCTAGGTTTAGGTTAATCTCGGGTCGCGCTGGCAGGCCCCGCCCGCCCGTGTCATGGTTTCCGCGGGGTTTATGCGGGCAAGGGTGAGTTGGAGGCGTCGCTTATGATCGAACCGATCATGTTTTTCGGGATCGGATTCCTCGTCGCAGCCCTGGTCGGGCTCGTCGTCGTTCCCCTCGTCCATGGCCGCGCGGTGCGGCTGACCATGCGCCGACTGGAGGCCGCGACCCCGCTGTCGATGGCGGAAATCCAAGCCGACAAGGATCAGTTGCGCGCCGAATTCGCCATGTCGACGCGGCGTCTCGAAATGAGCGTCGACCAGCTTAAGACCAAGACCACCAGCCAGCTTGCCGAGCTCGGCAAGAAAAGCGACGCCATCAACCGGCTCAAAATGGAGCTCGGCGAAAAGACCGCCACCATTTTCGCGCTCGAAGCGCGCGACAAGGCGCTGCGCGATCAGCTGCGCGCCACCGAGCAGGAAGTCACGGCCAAGACCAGCATCATGCACGACGCCGAGCGCACGCTGTCCGACAAGGAAGCCGAGCTCGCCAAGCTAGTCGGCGCGCTGGACGAGCGCTCGACGCTGGCGGATTCGCAGAAGATCGAGATCATCGCGCTCAAGACCCAGGTCGAGGCGCTGAAAGAACGGCTCACCGACGCTGGCAATGACGTCAAGGCGGTGGAAGACCGCCGCGATGCCGAGCGGGTCGAACTCAAGCACGCGACCCAGGAATTGGCGGAAGAGCGCGGCCGGGTCGAGAACCTCGGCCGTCGCGTCGCCGAACTCGAACAGCAACTGGTGGCGCAGACCACGGAAGCGGAAATTCTCGGCCGTCGCGCGCAGGATCTGGAAAACCGCCTCGGCGAACAGTCGCGGCTGCTCAACCAAAGCGAATTCGAGCTCACTCAACTGCGCGAGGAAATCGGCGTGGCGCGCAAGACCGAAAGTGATCTGCGCACCGCCATCGCCGAGCTCGACGGCCGCACTAGTTCGGCGACCGAGAAGCTCAAGGCGGAAAAAGCCCAGCTGCAGTCCGAACTCGGACGCACGACCGACGACCGCGACCGGCTTGCCCGCGACCTCGGCAATATAAAGCGCGAGGCCGAGGAGACCTGGGCGTCCGAGCGAGTGGAGAACGCCTTGCTGCGCGAGCGCATCAACGACGTCGCGGCCGAAGTGGCGCGGCTTGCCTCGGCGCTTGAAGGGCCGAACTCGCCGATCGACGCCATCCTGGCTGCCGAAACGGTGCGCGACCGCGCCAGCAGCGGTACGGCTGCCAGCAATGACGACGCCGATTTCAGCGCGGCCCCGTCAACGAACGGCGACCTCGCCGACCGAATCCGCGCGCTGCAGAGTCACGCCTCGCGCGTCCCACACAGCGACAAGCCGACCAGCCGCAACTAAGCGCGGGGGCGTTTTTGCTTGCGCATGATCTTATCCGAAAACCGGTACCCACTTTTCGGGATCATGCGCTACCTTCGCTTGACACCCCTTCGACGCACTCCTTATATCGCCCGGCCGTTACGGCCGGGCGCTTAGCTCAGCGGGAGAGCGTTCCCTTCACACGGGAGAGGTCGTAGGTTCAATCCCTACAGCGCCCACCATTTCAACAACCCGCGGTTCACCCGGCGCTCACTTTGAGTGCGCTCGCGGCTGTTGCGTAGCCGCCATGCGCGCCATCGATGAAGTGGACGTGGTTGGCGCTCGTCGGTGACGGCGTAAAGCAGGTCATCATGGCTGCGTCCTGGCGATGCAACCCGAAGCGAACTATCCCCTCGGCCGCCGCTTCGGCAAGGCGGCGCTCGATCTTGCCGGCAAGCTCGGGCGTGCAATCGAGGACCATGCGCAAGGCGTCGTCGTATTTTCGAAAATCGGAGTTTTCCACGACCTGTCGACTATATTTTCTTGGAACGAAGCGGCCCACCGTGATGCCGAACCGCATGATCAGGAAATAGAGGAACGTCCACGCCAGGACCTTCGCCTGGCGGGTCATCAACCATTCGCCCGCGCGGCGCTGCGCACGCGCTTCGAGATCGTAGCCTTGTGGCGGCCATTTGAGGCGGAGGCCTCGGCCCGTCACCGGCCGCGACGCATCGGGGGTCTGTTCCACGAGGCGGACGACGTCTTCGACCACGACGCGGAAGGCATCCGCACTTGCCTCTGTCGCCTTAACGAGCACGAGCGACAAGATCAGCCCGCGCGAGGTGGGCATCTCCTCATAGCGGCACGATAGACCTTTGAGATCGGGGCGGACGCCCGGCGGTGCCGGCGGCAACCCAAACCGGCCCCGCTTCATCGCGGTGTCGACCCACGCCATCCCGCCGCCGGAGAACATCGCGATGGAGATATTCTCCGACGCTGCAAATCGGGCGACGCGGATATCGGCGCCGTGCGCGCGCACGGCCGAGACCGGCACGAGGGCAACCCGCAGCGTGAGATCGAGCTCCTCCTTCACCCAGGCTGCAGTCGCGGCGAGCGCTTCGCGCGCGAGCCCGCCTTCCGAGGCCGGCACAGAAAAGCTTGCGCCGTCGCCGCCGAACACGAACGGAAAGTCCCGGCCATTGAGCGCGTTCGTGACTGCCACGATCACCGCGGCGCCGGCCATGTTCACCGCCTTGTAGCGATTTTCACGAATGGCCTTAGTCGATTGCTCGACGTCGGCGACGCCGACCATCCAATCGCCAGGCAGCGGCTGGTACAGCGCCGGGTCCGTGACGCTCGTGAAGTCGCGAAATACCGGCACGCCGGCATAAAAAGAATCCGTTTGGATGTTCTCGCTCATTGTGAAGTGCCTGATCGGGGCTTGAATCTGTGGCCCTTCTGCCGCGCAGGATTAATCTATTCTAAGCGTAGCTCACAATTCGGGGGGCTCGGCAGCGCCCACCATTCCTTTTCGCATCACTTCTTTCGCGCCGGCGGATTGCGCGTGAGGTTCTTGGCGGCCAGTTCGTCGAGATAGTCCTGCCAATAGGCCGCATGATTGCGGCCGAGATCTTGCAGATAGTCCCAGCCGAAAATGCCGGTCGAGTGCAGGTCGTCGAACACCAGCCGCACGGCGTAATTGCCGACCGGCAGCACCTCGATGATGCCGACGTCGCGCTTACCGGGAACGGTCTTGCGCTCTTCCGCCGAATGGCCCTGCACTTCCGCGCTCGGGCTTTTCACCCGCAGATATTCAGCCGACAGATCGAAGCTTTGCCCGTCGGCGAAGGTGACGGTAAGCGTTTTGCGGTCCTTGTGCAGGCGCAGTTCGCTCGGCCAGGCTTGCGTTTCGTTGGCGGTCATCGGGCTGTCCTATATCGCCTAACATTCTTCTTGCGCATGATCTTACCCGAAAACCGGTTCCCACTTTTCGGGATCATGCGCCCGTCAAACCACAAACCGCACCGTGCCGGCAGCGCTGAGATCGAAGCCGCCCATTTCCTGCGCGCGGGTGGCGAGTTCAGCCGACTGCAGGAACCGGATCAGCGCCTGCAGCGGCGAATGGAAATAGTCGCGCTGGCGCAGCAGCAGGTCGAACGGCTCCCATACAATCGTCGCGAAATCGAGCCCGGCGGAATTGGCGACCGAGCGCGTGGCGATGCCGGTGTCGGCGCGGCCGGCGCGGATCGCCTGCGCGATATCGGGACCGGTCGGGCAGACCGGGCTGACGGCGGCGATCGCATCGGGTGCGGCTGTCGTCCTGTGCAGAAGCGAGAGCAGCAGCAATTGCGCGCCGGCGCCCTTTGGACGCATAGCGATGCGCGCGCGCCTGGCGATCACGTCCTCGATCGAGCGGATCTTGAGCGGATTGCCGGGTGCCAGCAGGAAGCCCTGCTCGCGGCGGCAGAATGCGATCATCACGGCGTCCTGTAAATCGCTGCGGCCGGTAACGGCTGCAACGTTGGCATCGGCTTCCGGATCTTCCAACACATGCAGGTGGATGGCGGCGGCGATGGTCTCGCCGGCGATGAAGCGGTGAAGACCGGCTTCGCTGCCGACCGCGAGCGTGGCAAGCCCGGAGCCGCTCTCGCGCAACGCCCATTCCAGCAGCGGGTCGTGGCTGCCGCCGACGATGGGCGCCGGCTCCGGACGCGTCATGCCTTCGGGCCGCGTAACGCTGGAGGCCAGCCAATGATCGAGCTCGGCCTTGGGGAACAGCCAGCGGCCAGTGACCTTGGTGCAGGGCACCGAGCCTTCGGCTACCATTTCGTAGATTTTACGTTCCTTGAGGCGGAGATAACTGGCGGCTTCGGCGGTCGTGAAAAGCTGCATGACGCTAACCTGCACGCATATGCATCTTTTTTGGAGACTGCCAAATAATACAGAAAAAACAAGACCCTGAAGGGTCGAATTGCCGCTTGTGGGATCTCTCCACCGGTGGCGGTGGCAAAGCTCACCCGCAAGGAGAATAGAGCATGAAGGCCCGAACCTTCGCCTGCAAAATCTCTCGGTGGAGCTCGATGACGGCACCGTCGTCGTCAAAGACGCCGACAATCGAGATCGGTCGGCAACGGTTGCTCAATGTCCGCTCTTGTCCCTAGTCGTCCGTGAAGAATTCCCGACTCGAACTGAATGACCCCGAGATACCGTCGATTCCGTGAACGATAATGAATCGAAGCGGGAACAAACCAGAATCAGATCAGCCATAGACCCCCGCAGCGAACCTCTTCGAATGTTTTGCGTGGAAAACCAATTTGCAAGAAATCGCAATCCGATCGCTAAAAAACTTGCAATTTTAGTTGCCTGTTTTGGTTCAATTGATGAGTCCAATCAAAGACGTAGGAATTCTTCACGGACGACTCATTAGCGACCGAGCCAACCCGCGCCACTTCCGCCCATTGATCGCGGTAGGGACGCGAGTTACCTCGCGCCCCCCGCACAGATCCGTACGTGCCCAATTCGGGCATACGGCTCCCACCTCGGGTGTGTGACGCAACGTCGCGATATACTCGCGACGTGCCGTATGCGCTCCAGCGCCTGTGACACGGTTCCCCGCTTCTGTGTCCGGCCCGTGATTTGCTGGCCCGCATTCCCCTTGGCCTCCGCCCTTCGCTCCACCGGCTCCGCGGCGGATCGCTCCGCCTTGTTCGTCGGCTTCGCAGCTACTATGGCGGAGTCTGACTCCCCATGTCCGTGCATCATCGGCTACGGCTCCTCGCCTTCCCGATGCGGACCAGATTGGCAACGTGCCTGTGGTCGGTCGTGGGGTCTCCCGGTTCCCGCGCAAGGAACTTCCGCACATGCCAGTGTCTTCGACCACGCCGGGCCGTCTGGGCGCTCGCGATATCGCGCCCATCCGTGTTGCCTTCTGTCAGCGGAACGACGTCAGCACCCAGGATGAGAGTACTTTCGCGGCTCAATGGCTGGCCTATGCGCTCCCCTGTCAACGCTTCGCTGATGCCCTCGCGGACATCCGCGCATGAACTCGGGGGCGATGCGGTTCGCTACTCCTTCATCGTGATGGACTTGCACTATCTACTCCTTGCCGGTCTCCCGGCGCACTCCGCTTTTGCTCCGATAGCGGACATCAGGGCAATTTGTTGAGCTACGTATTTCCAGAACTTGCTAACCGGCGTCGTATCCAACGGACCGTGGCGAAGGTGGCACCTCCGACAAGCCAAAAAAGGCCGATCGGCATTAAGATAATTGTCCACACTATCAGCGTTTCCTCACTCTCCCTTCCCAATAGGAGCCGGATCAGCTTTCCCGGCGACATGCGCATGTTGTCGAAAGATCGAGTGCACCGCCGTTCCGCCGCCTTCAACTCGCCCGGATTATCTCCTTCAAACCCACCCGGCTGGAAAGCTAAGTCGGCGTTTCTTATGCAAGATTGATACACGACTCCGGCGGTGTTGTTCGTATTAACCAACAGGTAAATGGGTATCCCGACAAACCATAGGACCGAGATCAACACGCCAATCCGCTGCCAGCCGCTCATGTAGGACTCCCCGCCAGCCCCACTCACTCGATCATCTCATCATTAGCGACAGTACCAGTAGTAGCGGTGCCATAACCGACCCGTTCTCACATACGTGCCAAATCTGGTAAGCAGCAACTTTTTCCTTTTAGCGCCTTGATATTCGCTCTTAGAAACGCCAACGCACCCTTTATGAGGGGGCTGCGCCGCATTCACTGCTGAAGAGGGAATTGCCGTTAGCATCAAGCCAATCACGGCGATGCAAACTCCATTCTCAATAAGTGCGATGGGTTTTCTCCATCTCATTCGATCACCTCGTCGGCGCGGGCGAGCAGCGTCGGTGGGATGGTGAGACCGAGCGCCTTGGCGGTCTTGAAATTGATCACCAGCTCGTATTTCGTCGGCGCCTGCACTGGCAGATCGGCGGGCTTCGCGCCCTTGAGGATGCGGTCGACATACGACGCTGCCTGTCGAAACCCGTCGACCGCATCGGGCCCGTAGGAGATCAGGCCGCCGTCAGTGGCGAATCTGTGCAAAGGATAAACCGCAGGCAATCGGTGCTGAGCAGCCAGCTTGATGATCAATTTACGATGAGCGATCACTTGGGAAAGCCTGAGCGCTATGAGGCCGCCATCGCCGACGCGCGCAAAGTCACTGATCCCGCGCTCCATCGACCCATTGTCATTGGTTCCTAGCAGTTTCAATTCTACGCCTGTTGAAGGCGCAACTGCTTGGATTGCGGCGAATTGCGGAGCAGCGCTTGGGTTGTCCAGCTCTGTAGGGATAATCACTCTTCGGATGCCCGGCGCAATCTCCTTAAGAAGCTCCAACAATTTCGCACCAAAACCGAATTCCGCAGTGAGAAAACCAGTGACGTTACCGCCAGGACGCGCCAGATTTTGCACAATTCCCAAGCCAACCGGATCAGTGACCGCTGCGAATACAATCGGAACTGCGCGCGTGACCTTCAGTAGCGCCATGACGCTAGACGGTGCCATTGCCAAAACAACATCCGGTGCAAGTCCGACCAATTCCTTCGCTTTCTCGCGCAAATCGTCGTTATCGACGCCAAAGCGAATATCGACCCGCAGATTCGTACCGGGGATCCAGCCCAAGTCTTGTAGGCCCTTTCTGAACGCTGCGACACGCGCCGCCATCTCTGCGTCAGTTTCAGGACCGTTCACCAACATGCCGATGCGGCGCACCTGTTGGTCTTGCTGGGCGCGCGCTGTGAGCGGCCACGCGCCCGCCGCCACTGCACCGCCGATAAGCGTGATGAATTTGCGCCGCTGCATGTGTTCCCCTTCGAACACGCCGCATCCAGCTTAGCACTTTACGACGGGGGTGTAAGAACCGACCTCAGACGCTGATAAGGCCAATGATCGCGGTAGGGACGCGAGTTACCTCGCGCCCCCCGCACAGATCCGTACGTGCCCAATTCGGGCATACGGCTCCCACCTCGGGTGTGTGACGGCACGTCGCGATATTGTCCCTGTCGCAAACCCATCCGGCTGGTAGTTGATCGAGAATCAGGCAATTCTGTCGTGGGATGAGGGATCTTTGCAGGCTCATTAGTTGGACGATTGTCGATCTGATCTGGTCGCGGGCAACGCTTGAGGCAGAGATTTGGACGTTGCGGCAGCAAATAAACGTCCTGCGACGGGCTGCTCCCAAGAAGCTCTCCTTCAGTGCCTTCGACCGATTGATATTCGTTGGTCTCTATCGATCGTTCCCTAGAGTTTGCGATGCGTTGGCGATCGTCAAGCCGGACACCATTGTCCGCTGGCATCGCACCGGTTTTAGGTTCTATTGGCGCTGGAAGTCGAGACGCTGTGGCGGCAGGCCTACTGTGCCGCTGGAGATCCGTCGGCTGATCCACGAGATGAGCATTGCCACCCAATATGGGGCGCGCCACGGATCCATGGAGAACTGCTCAAGCTCGGCATCGATATCGGACAGACGAGCGTTGCCAAATATATGGTCAGGCGAAGAGGCCCGCCATCTGAAGGGTGGAAGACGTTCCTTCATAATCATGCCGACGGCATCGCGGCGATGGATCTGTTCGTCGTGCCGACAATCTCATTTCGTCTGCTCTATGGCCTGTTGATTTTGGGGCATGGGCGTCGACGGATCTTATGGTTTGGCATCACAGCGCACCCGACCGCAGAATGGATCGCAAATCAGATCACTGAAGCTTGCGGCTGGGAACAAGCTCCCTGCTATTTGATCCGTGATCGGGATAGGGCCTATGGCGATGCTTTCGTTCGAAGACTTCGATCAATGGGCATTCGTGATCGACCAACGTCGCCTCGCTCCCCATGGCAAAATGGCTATGCTGAACGGCTGATCGGTTCGATCCGCAGGGAATGCGTCGATCATGTCATCGTTTTGGGCGAACGACATCTTCGTCACGTGCTGCTGTCGTATATGAAATACTACAATGAGATACGCACGCATTTGTCCTTAGAGAAGGACGCGCCCGTACCGCGTGCTATTGGGGCCGTCGGTGACATCCTTTGCCGCCCGGTCCTGGGCGGGCTGCATCATCAATACGTCCGGATCTGATTTACGATAGGCACACCTGTTCGTGGACGTTCAGGTCGGCCACTTGGCCTTGTCGCGCAGCCCGACGCCCGCCTCGCGCGCCTCCGCGACGATCTTCGCGTGGTTGAATGCGGTGAATGTGCCGGCGCGACGCAGGACGCGACCGTCGACGATCACGGTGTCGACGTTCGTCGGCAGACCCAGCGAGACAATCGCATCGTAGGGATCGCCTGCGGGCGCCATGTTCGTGTCCGTGATGCGCACCAAGACGAGATCGGCGCGTTTGCCGGGCGTGATCGAACCCGTGCGTTGCCGCCTCGCTGACCGGCCCCTGACAAAAAGTGAAACTGGACTTGATAACTGTCCGTATTCCCAGCGGCGCTTTGGCCTCACACGTATCATCCCGCCGTTGGCTCCTGCGCGAAATTCCGCAGGCCTATGTGCTGCTGGTCTGGGTCGCCTTCGTCGTAGCCATTTTCACCTATTTCATTGATTGGTCCACGGTTCGACGAAGAGGCTCACTTTTCCTGTATGCGATTTAGGTAATCAATAACCGCCAAGATACGACCTTGGACTATAGCTTCTGGTGAAGCTGGAGGCGAATAGACGAAGTCGTCGGCGAGTTTTAAATCATAGTGTTTCGGTGGCACGAACCGGTATCCCCAAACTGGCATTTCACGAGTACCGTGGCTACCAACCGCATCTCGTCCGTCAATAATTCTGGACACTGAATTGGAAGGAAACACGCCTTTATTTTTCTTGGCGAGAACTGTCAGATCAGTGGGGTGCGTCTTCAACTCTTTACTGACCGGTCCATCGCCTTTCGCGGCGATGCCGTGGCATGAGGCACAGTTGGACAGGTATTCCGTTCTGCCTATATCGGTATCTTGAGCAGATGCGTACCAACTAAACCCGATGATCGTGTTGGCAATTATTATCCACTTGAACGCAGTCGTTTTCATAATGCGCTCCCCTTTGTGTCTTAGTGTGGCGTTATCCCCCTTATTGACTATCAAAAGTAAGGGTCACGCGTGTTGATTTGCGTCAACGTTAGTCCCAATCGACTCATCGAGCGCTATCAGCGATAGTACCAGTAGTAGCGCCGCCACGGATACAACGCTTTCAACAGATCAATTGTCTGCTATCTTAAATGAAGCTCTGCGGGGGATTTCTAGCGCGCCCTACGGGCAGGTGAGGCCGTACGTGTTCACCCTTGTTGCGCTGTTCTGCTCCTCGCGGAAACGGCGGCGGCCCGGCGCGGCCAGACCTGGCGACTCGCGCGGGCGTGACGGTGGGGATCACCCCGTCTCTCGCACTTAGCGGACATTCGTGGCGCTGCAACAATTTGGTCGCCATTGGGGCAACAGCGGACATTGATTGGCACTGGTGCGGGATCCATCGGTAGCGAATTACCCAAATAGGGCATCGGTAACTTCGCCAGGGTTGGCTCCGGCCAGCCCGCTCCGGTACACTATAAAGCCACGCTGCTTCAGCTTGCGGGCATTACGTTCTCGGCTTGGGGGTAATCGATCATGCTTGGCGCTATACGCTGGCTCATTCTCGTTACATTAACCGGTGCGCTATCGGCGGTGATGCTGCCTGCACCCTTGCTGGCGCGGGAAACTGTCGCCTTTCCCGGCAAGGCGGAGCCCGGCACGATCGTTGTGCGGACCAACGAGCGCAAGCTCTATTATGTTGTCGACCGTGGTCGCGCACTGCGCTACCCGGTGGGCGTCGGCCGCGCCGGCAAGCAATGGTTCGGCACGACAAGCATCGCAAACAAAGCCCTGCGGCCGGCCTGGAGCCCGCCGGCCGAGATCAGAGGCGACCGGGAGGCCTGGGTGATTCCCTCCGGATCGCCGAAAAATCCGATGGGCGCCGCCGCGCTGGTGCTCGCGGACAATGAGCTTGCGATCCACGGTACCAACAATCCCGGATCGATCGGCGGTTTTGTGTCGTGGGGCTGCATCCGCATGAACAACCGCGACGTCATGGATCTGTTCAGTCGCGTGAGCGTGGGAACACAGGTTGTCATCGCGCATTAGCACGTCGCCGGGATAAGCGCTTACGTCGTGCTCACGCTTCTCCTTCTGATGCTTGAGGCCGTGTCAACGGACCTCGTTTCACTATCAGCCTGAAGCGCAGCACCCAAAATCTTCAGCTATCCACAAGATCGCCGGCCGATTACCCCATCTATGTGCCACTTCCGGACTCTTGCACTGCAAAAAGGTCGCGGAGATTTAACCGCAGCATTCTTATCAATTCCAATCTGTATCAGCGGCGACGGCCCCCGTTTTTGGATTGTGGATAGCGGCCGAACCATCTGCCCTTTGTCTGTGCCCAATGGCGCATACTGGGCCCCACCGAATCAAGGGGGCCCTCATGTCGCTCAAAGCTCGAAGCCTTGCTCTGACTAAATCGCAGGCAGCCTGTCTGATTGCGCTCCGAAATAGCAAAGTCTCCAAGCCGGAAATCGCGATACAGGCGAAGCTTGATCTCATCAAAACTGCGAAAGCGCTTGGAACGTTGGCGCAACTCCGGCTTGCCAAACAGGACCAAACGAAGAGGTGGCGTACAACCACGGGTGGGAAAACCTGTTGCTTCGAGATCATTCCAGATCGACTACGGCGAAACAGCGGGATTCCGGGCCCGGGTGGACGGCGGCTGCTCAAATTATTAGATCGACCGATGCGTGGAAACGAGATCGTGGAAAAATTAGGGGTTAGTCATCAAAGAGTCCGCCAACTCGTGATTAAGCTTCACGCGCAAGGTCGTGTGACCTTTGGGGATCCGGAGAACCCCTTTTGGATTATTAGGCGCGCGGATGACAGGACTCTCTTATTGTCTCGCGACCAGGGGCATGTGCTGTCAGCAATTCCGCGAGAATATGTGACGACTGTCATCAAGATAAGGCTGGCTGCGCGCATGCCTGAAAACAAAGTACAGAAAATACTTAAAGGGTTGATTGCCAGCCGCTTCGTCGAAGAATTTGAAGGATTTCAGGGTAATCGAGTTTATCGGCTCACCGAGGCCGGTAAAAACCATCCCCAACGCGATCAATCTGCTCGCCACGCAGCGGTTCCACGCCTACCTGTTGAATCAGACCGTGTTCGCAAAGTGCTTTCAACTATTCTGGACTCGGGGGCGCTACGCATTAGAGACGTGACAGATACGCTGAGAATTCCGCGCAAATCAATGAATGCGCTCATGCAGTATCTCAAAAGAAAGCATTTGGTTAAAAAAACTGGTTCAGAGTTTGACGCGCCGTATTCGTTGACAGACAAAGGGCGCGCAGCCTTATCGGAAATGACACGACGACTTGCCGCTTAGCTTCTATTACTCTGTCCGAGCGGAAACTACTTTGGCCGGTCCGGGTCATTCGTTGCCGACCCATCCAGCCCCAGCGCCGCCCCTTGTCCGTTGTTGCCCGGTGGTCTCAACCGATCGACGCAACACTTTATCTTAGAGGGAAAAGATGGAGTGCAGGACGATGGGTCAGAGATTTCGTCGTGGTTTCACTGCGGCAGAGAAGGCGGAGTTGTGGGATCGCTGGCAGCGGGGGGAGTCGCTGAAAGCGATTGGGCGAGCGTTTGGCAAGCAGTCATCGTTATTTATTGCCAACTAATACCAAGTCTCATTAATCAGAACCTGTGCGCCCATTTGCGCAATCCGATGGACATGATTCTCCTAGGCTGATCGGTAAGCTTGTTCCATGCTTGACAGCAATGGTCGACGAGATCGTCATACGATTTGAAAACGCGATTGGAGAGCCAGTTGTCGCGAACGAACTGCCAGATATTTTCCACCGGGTTGAGTTCGGGGCATTTCGGCGGCAGCGGGATGAGGGTGATATTCGGTGGCACAGTGAGGCGCGTCGACATGTGCCATCCGGCCTGATCGACTAGGAGTACAGCGTGGGCGCCGGGCGCGACAATTTCGGCGATCTCCGCCAGATGCAGATTCATTGCTTCGGTGTTGCAGGCCGGAAGAATCAGGGCAGCACCTTTGCCATCCTTTGGGCAGATCGCGCCGAAGATGTAGGTGGAGGCGGTGCGCTGATCGCGCGGAGCGCTTGGGCGAGTGCCGCGCTTGGCCCAGCGGCGGGTGATCTTGTTCTTCTGACCTATGCGAGCCTCGTCCGCGAACCAGATTTCTATCTTGTTACTTTCGAGCGCCTTCTCGCGCGCGATTTCATCCAGGCGCGTGGGGAAGTTTTTTTAAAATCCTCGACCGCGCCCGCGGCCTGCGCATGGTGGCGTGGCCGGGCCGATAGCTTGCGATAGCCCATGGCCCGCAACTCCCGGCTCAAGGTTTGCTTGGCGATGGCGATGCGGAACTCCTCGAAGATCCATTGCGCCAGATCGATCAGCCGCCAGCGCACCACACCGTGAACCGCCGGGATCGGGCCGCTCTCGATCATTCGGGCTATCGCCTGGCGCTGGCCATCATTGAGCTTGGACGGTTGACCCGTTGATTTGCCATCAATGAGGCCGGCGGGGCCCCGCGCATTGAACCGCAATACCCAATCCCGGATGATCTGGAGACCAACGCCACCGATCTTCGCCGCCTCAGTGCGCGTCGCACCGTCATAGATCGCTGCCAATGCCAGCAGCCGCCGGGCCTGCGGGGCGTCCTTTGTCTTCTTCGCCAGGCCGCGCAACCGTGCCGCCCCAAAATCCCCACGCAATGGTATCGGAACCGACATGGCGAACCTCCTTCGTTCGCCAACATATGAATCAGAGAAAATCTGATTTGGATACCGATCGAGGAGTCAGGATTTCCGGGATCTGGTATAACCCCCGGTGTTGCGTCGACCGGTTGAACCCACCGCCAAAAGCAGACGTCGGGAGCACTGCGCAGCCCGCCTATGACTTCCTGGGAATCCCGCCCTTTGCTATCATCCCCACCATTCCAAAGTCCATCTGGAGAATGTTGGCTAATGAGCGATGATCCGGATCACACCAGGCGTTGGCTGATCAACGCGAGCGGCGCGGCGATTTTGTCGAACGCGCTTACGGGCGGGCCGTCCTATGCGCAGGTCGCGGGCGCGCCTGTCGCGAAGACCGCCCAGGATGCCGACGAGCCTGCCGCGAACGCCCCAATCTCCCCCGTCACGACGGCGCTCTGCGACTTTGTGGCGGCGACGCTCGACCGCGATATGCCGAACGAGGTCGTCGCGAAGACCAAACTGCACACTCTCGACACCATCGCCGCTATGGTGTCGGGGTCGCAGCTCAAGGCCGGTAGAATGGCGGCCCGGTATGTGGACAGCTTGGGCGGCAAGCCCCAGGCAACGGTAGTCGGCACCGGCATCCTGACCTCGACCGTCAATGCGGCGCTCGCCAACGGCATGTCGGCCCATGGCGACGAGACTGACGATTCCCATCTGCGCGGCCGCTTTCACCCAGGCTGCGGCATTGTGCCCGCGGCACTTGCCACCGCGGAGATTGCAGGCCGCAGCGGCAACGACGTGCTGCGTGCGGTCGCGCTCGGCTACGACATCGGCGCGCGGCTCATCTTCTCACTCGGCTTCGGCAAGCTCTACGCCGACCGCCACAGCACCCACAGCCTGTCGACTACGTTTGGGGCGACCGCGACGGCGTCCGCGATGCTCCGGCTCAATCCGCGCGAGGTGCGCTACGCATTCTCTTTCGCGACCCAGCAGGCATCCGGCGTTCCGTACTGGGAGCGCGACCGCGAGCATGTGGAAAAAGCATTCGATTTTGGCGGCATGGGTGCCCGCAACGGCGTCACGGCGGCGACCATGATCGCGTCGGGCTTCACGGGTATCGACGATTTCCTGAGCGGCAACAAAAATCTGTTCACCGCGGTCGGCGGCGAGAAGCCGCTGCCGGGCGAACTCACCGCCGAGCTCGGAAAGCGCTTCGAGATTATGAACACGTCGATCAAGAAATGGACCGTCGGCTCGCCGCTGCAATCGGTGCTGGATGCGGTCGCAGTCCTGCTCGAAGATCCCGCCGTGCGTGCCGGCAAAGTCAAGCGTATCGTGGTCGACATGCCGGCGGACCGGCTGCACATCGTCGACAACCGAACCATTTCGGACATTTGCCTGCAGCATCTGGTCGCCATGATGATCGTGGACGGCGGCGTGACCTTCGCCAGCATTCACGACGCAGCCCGAATGAGCGACCCCAAGGTGCTGGCTGTCCGCAAGCTGGTCGAGGCGGTGCCGAACCAAGAACTGGTGACCGCGGTACCGGCACGCCAGACAATCGTGAAAATCGAGACTACCGACGGCCGCACGCTCAACCATCGCACCTACGAGGTGCGCGGCACGCCGGGCAATCCTATGAAT
Organism: uncultured Alphaproteobacteria bacterium; assembly: GCA_963817045.1. Taxonomy (GTDB): domain Bacteria; phylum Pseudomonadota; class Alphaproteobacteria; order Rhizobiales; family Xanthobacteraceae; genus Pseudolabrys. The sequence continues at coordinate 30,800 of CAWFMZ010000010.1, read as the reverse complement.
GCCGACGAGGTCGCCGCCAAAGCGCTCGACCTGATGGCGCCGATCCTCGGCGCTGGCCGGGCCAACGAGCTCATCGCTGCGGTTTACAAGCTCGACAGCTTCGGCCCGGTGTCCGGGCTGCGGCGGTTGCTGCAGGCCTAGCCCGACGCGTCCGATTTGGGTCAGAAGCGGACATGGCGACAAATCCGCGCGATGTCTCCTCTTACCCCGAAAGCGGACCTTCGCCGCTACATGAAAGTCAGGTTTCTGCGCAACGACACGTAAAACGTATTTTTCTGTCCAGAATAATTCTTTATCGCTGCGAACCTTTGCTTAGCTGCGGTTTCTCGAAGCGGCAAACGACTCGAGCCCATGCAAGATGAATTAATTGGGCCAACATTATGCCAAAATATTACATTGTCGCGAGGCACCGCTCGGTATCAGCCCGGCTCCATCCCCTTGGCTTTGATGACTGTGATTGCAGCGGGCGTGGTCAGATACTTGATTAGCGCTTGCGCGCCCGCTTTGTCCCGGGCATTGCTGCCGAGTCCAGCGGTCAGCACGATGTAGGACTGTAGCTCCGGTGGAAACGGGCCGACGATCTCGACGCCCGGCACGGATGCCAGTTCGGGAATGAGCTGGATTGCCATGTCCGCGTCGCCTTTCGCAATAAATTCGGCAGCCGCGCCGCCGGGAATGGTCTTGCCCTTGGCCTTCACCTGCTCGGCGATGCCGAGCTTTTCCGTGACGCTGATGAAATGCAGACCGCTCTGTCCCGCAGGGCAACGACAAGTGCAGCCATGTACTAATTTCAGCATATTGAATATATTCCTATCTCCACCTACGACGACGCAACACCGGCCAAGGACCACGTTGTGGCCGATCTGCACCAGATTATCGAGACGGGAACCAGCGCCGATCACTGTGTCGCGTACCGACCCGCGGTCAAACGTAGCATTGGCGCCAACCTCGACATCGTCTTCAAGAATCACCCGCCCAAGCTGGGGAACTAACAGCAGCACTACGGTACGGGAGATGGCCTTCTTCCACATCATGTAAATGTCGATGCCAACGGGCAGGAGAATCGAAAATACGATCAGCGCGAAAAAATCGCCTTGTATAAATATGCTTTCTCTCATTTGCATTTCGCCTATTTGTGTCAGCATCAGAAATTATTCGACAGCCCGTCACATCTTAAGAATGAAAGCTTATGTAAATAACTGACATCATTTAGGCGGTTTAAAATGACGAACGAGGCCACCAACTGAAGCAACCTAGCGCATGGTTTTCCAGGGGTCGGGCTTATCGTTGGATACGGGTATGGTTTTAAGCGCCTTCTTGTAAGCTTCCTCGGCAGCTTTCTTCTTTGTTTGGTCTTCCGCCTTTGGCGCGTCCTGTTGGTGTTTTCTGCCTTTTCCCGTTCCTTGGGCGTTAGCAGCTGCCGTTAGCAGAGCAATCACCACAATCACCACCACGGCCAAAACGGCTTTCATTTCAATCCTCCCGCATGTGAACTGCGCGTTACAGGTTCACGATTAATGGACCTATTGTGAATTAATGTTTGCGACAACATTCGCCTTTGGTGCATCGACCACAGTCTTTGCCTGCAGTTTTTCAAGATAGGCAGCATATTTCGGATCGGTCGTTCTTGGCAAAACACCCGGGGGCAAGCCCCCTGCCCAGTGCGGAATGCTGTCTATCAAAGTCTCTGATAGCGATGAATTAATAGCGCCGCATCCGCTGAGAAGAAGTGCAGCTGCCATTATCATGACTTTAGCGATTGAATTAATAATCATCATTGTTGTGTGCCGAGCTAAACTACATCGAAGCCATCAAGTGATTTCGCTCTGGCAACTGCGTCAGTAGTCGCGATGCTAAATCGCTGGATAGCCATTCGGCTGCCGAGCGGGCGAAAAAGGGTATCCGCTGCACTATCGCAGCGACTTCGTGGTATTTGGCCTTGAATATATTTTCGTCGCTACGCGCTGTGTACGTTACGGGCCTTGCCGGTGGCTCGGTGGGCAGCGCGACCGGCTGGATTTGTGTTGTGTCATTCGGCAAATGAATAAGCTGCAACGGGTTACCCGCGACAGTCTTATCCAGCCTTTGCGCTGGCCGTATTGCCGCAGTCTTTTTCTCAGGATTCGCCACGACATATGCGGCAATCGCGAGCGCACTCGCCTCGGCTGGTCTCGCCTCGCGTGCGGCAAGCATCGCTCCCTGCTCCGCGGCCCGGCTCCTTAACATTTCCTGCTCGGCAGTAAGATCGGCTTGCTCGCGCGCCTCGGTATACTTATGCAGATAGTCGACGATCAGTGCGTGCTCATCGCGTACCATCTGCATCATCTCAGCGCTGCCTGGGGTATCGATCGCAGCCACTGGCGGCGTGACAGGCGGGCGGGTGTAGTAACTAATAAATAACATGCCGCTGACCGCGCTGGCGATCACGGCAGGCAGGAGCTTGGTGAGCAGCTTGGAAAAGAACCGGGAGAGAAAAAGCAATTTCTGCGGCATAAGTTGTGTCCTCTCATGCAATGCGGCAAGCGCATAAATATCCATCACTTACTCGCGACTGAATCTGGGCGCAGAGAGGGAGATTTGTCGGCATGAGTCATTATTTATGGGAACGTTATGCGGCGCATGTGCCCTAAGACCCATCGTCGGCATTGGGTCTTAAAGATAGCCTAGTCGCGCATGCCCTCACCGCTGCGGAAGTGGTGCGTATCGCCGCGAAAATTATCGCCGCCGCGCATTCCGCCGCGACCATCGATTTGCGCTCGCCACATGCCGAATTGCCGCGGATGCGGGCGCATGAACTGCGCCAGTATCGTAAACCGGCGTTTTTGCCCGTCGTCGAGGCTCTGATAAAGGGGCGCCAGGGTATCGGCGAGGCGCTTCAAAGCGGCGCCACGTGTACTCAAGGCGTCGGCGCGGCGCTGCAGCCTCTGAACCGGATCTAAGGGCGGCTGCTGGTTGCGCGCAGTGGCAAGCCTATCCATTTGCATCTTGGCGAGATCACGCAAAGCTTGTTCGAATGCCGGCCAGTTTTTTTCCTGGTCAGCATTGAGTTTGAGTCCCGCATGCAACGCCGCGATACGCGCATCGGCAAACGCGGCCCTGTCCTCCGCGTTGAGCTTGAGTCCCGCATGCGGCGCTGCGACACGCGAATCGGTAAATGCCCCCTTATCCTCGGCGCTCACACCCGGGCTTTCCGGGCGTTGCTGGGCATAGACGATTATCGATCCAGCGAACACGAGCGCGACCGTGCCAATGACCGCTTTCTTCCACATAGCCCAGCCTCCCGAACGTTTCTCCAGTATCCAAGTACAAAGCAACCCGAATACATGGGCAAGTTACAGTTATGTAAGGGTCAAAAGTTGGTAGGGCTGTGTGATGAAAGAACGTCCCGTTTTCAGTCAAAACACGCCGCGCATCCATGACGCGCTCGGTTCAACGGATAGGGGGCCCTAAATAACACGCACCGCGTCACAGACTCAAGCCAACACGTCGGTCGGTTTAGATCTGCACTAACACAAGGACGGTCAAACCATATGCGCATCGCTTACGGTTTACGCCGTCTCGGCACGATATCGCGCCAACGTCGGCGGTCGTACTCGCTTTTCATTTTGTTCAGAGTTTCGCGACTGAGGTGCGAAAAGCCAATAATGGTGCCGATAAGCACGAAGAGCATAGTGAGCTTCGGGTCCATTGATCCACCCTTTAAGCGAGCCTTTCCTAGCGCTCGGCATGTGGCCTGCGAATCGATCTCTTCAAAACATAGGCATGTGTCGGCCTCGGAAAGAAACTTGTCGCCTTGGGAAAACTCGTTGCCGATAAATTGCGGCGGAATTGCCTCCGCCCGCAACAGCTAAGCAATTGTTTATTGGAAGCGAACGAAGATTAATAAATGAGTTATAGCAATTTTATATTCCAGTTATGTCTTCTCGCCATTCGGTCGCGAATTTAGATTATTACCAAAATGTAAGATGCCTGCCGGCGCGCTGCTCCGTATAATGCGTGCGGGCTCACGTCATTCGATCAATTGCATATGTGCTTATAAGTCAGCGCCATAGTTTTCCCTGGGGGGCGAATACCTGCGGGAATATCGCGCATGAACTTGCTGAGGCCGGTTGAAATCGGCGTTAAAGAACTTCCTTGGATTACGAGCCGAAGCGTTGCTGGATTATTCAATTCGGCGGCGGTCGAATTTTGTGAAAACTTGATGACCAACGGTTACGAAGCCAATTTGCTGCTGAGCGTACTCCCCAAGCACAAACTTATTTACGTCGCGGTGCCGAAAGCAGCCTCGACACGTATCCGGAAGACCTTAGCAAGAGTAGAAGGTCGGTTTTCGCGCTCGCTGAAACCGAGCCGTCGGTCGAAGTATCGCGGACCATATGGCCCGCGCAACATGACGATCGATTCGTTCTTTCGGCTGGCGACGAGCACCGACACGTTGCGATTTTCCTTTGTTCGTAACCCTTACGCGCGCGTCGTGTCCTGCTGGGCCGACAAGTTTGCTGGCAAGCCGCTCATTGGCGGCGATTTCTTCATCGATGCCTATCTTGCAATAAGGCAAGAGATCGACACCGATCTCCCCGCCGGGGCGGATCGCACGTTGTCGTTTGCCGAATTTGTCGTGTTTACCGCCGCCACGGCGAAAGTCCGCCACGATATTCATCTGCAAGCGCAAGATGACATTCTAAATATGCCGGGAATAGAACTTGGTCTGATCGGCAAGGTGGAGACTTTCGATGCGGATTTTGTCCGCGTCCTCGACTATTTGAATGCCAGCGATGAGGTACGCCGCGAGGCGGCCATCGCGATCAATGAATCTCACCACCATGACTGGTCGCTCTACTACACGCGCGAACTAGCCGACCGCATCTATCGCGCCTACGAGCGCGATTTCGACCGCTTCAGCTATCCGCGCGCGGTCGGAAACGTCGCCGTCATCGCCAGGCAAAATGCGAACGGGGCCACCGTCGCCGATGGCCCCGCCGCTTTCGATCGCTCGCCACCAGCCATCAGGCCGGGCCGGGCAGCTTCACGTTCTTGAGCGGCATCGACCGCACGCGCTGTCCCGTCGCGGCGAACACTGCATTGGCGACCGCGGGCGCTGTGGCCGCGGTACCGCCTACGCTGCTTGCCCGCGCTGATGAGGTGATCGAATGAAGCGGCGAGAGTTCATCACGCTTATTGAGAACGGAACTTACGCCGCCGTGATTGGGTTGGTGCTAATTGCATTTCCCTCTTCATCAGTGAATGCGGAGCAACCCCCTCGGAAGGGGTGCGTCGCCGTTACCAAGAATGAATATGACGGCGCCAAAAGGATGAATTTGCTGCGTAACACGTTTGGCACGTATGTGAGAACGGGTCAGTTATGGCGGCGCTACTACTGGTACTGTCGCTGATAGCGCTCGATGAGTCGCATCTGCTCGCCCGCTTTTTCGGCTCAGCGAGAACGCTCTTCAAGCGAAATCGCATTATTGGTATCGTGCCTCGGGACGCTCATGGGGCGGCAAACACAAAGGCGGCTTGGAGTCGCCGGGATTACAGCCTTAGGGGTATTGCCATGAAAATGAGCAAGCTAGGCTATTTTGCCGAGTTCCTGCTTTTTCCTCCGCTTGTGCTAGTCACAACTCTGCTGGCTTTTCGCAGTTCGATCCCGCCGCAACCCGTGATCTGGGCGATCGTCTACGGTGGCGGACTAGTTGGCTGGACAATAATCGAATATTTTCTGCATCGCGTGCTGTTTCACCACGCGCCGATTCTCTCACAGATACACGAGTCCCACCATCATTCCCCGCAAGACCTGATCGGCACGCCCGCTTGGGCAAGCGTATTGGTTGGCTTAATCGCCGTTGCAGGCCCGTGCTGGGTAGTACTTGGATTTGATCTGGGAACAGCGGCGACGGCGGGCCTCGTTAACGGCTACCTGTGGTACGTCTTCGTCCATTACGCGACCCATCATTGGCGGCCGCACCCGGATTCGTATCTTTACCGGGCACGGCTGCGCCACGCGCGCCATCACTATAAATCCCAAAGCGGCAATTTCGGCGTGACCACCGCTGTGTGGGATCATGTCTTTGGCACAGCGCTCCACATAGGCAGAAACGATCACGGGGGGTGAACAACTGAGGAACATCGATTAGATTCTGATTTCACGAAATAGTTTAGAAATTGCGTTGTGAAAATGCCGGATCGCGAAAGCAGCAGCGAGAATAACGAGAGGACGCCCTCGTGAATCTAAAGTCGTTTGTTGTCGTTTTGGTGACCGCGGTCGTGCCGATGTGCGCGCAGGCGCAGCAAGGCGATAAAAAGGTAACCAAGGCGGACGCGGAAAACGTCTACAAAATGATCAGCGGCGACAAAACGAAGACCCAGATCTATTGCGATATCGCCCAAATCGGGGACCAGATTGACCAGGCTTACGAGACCGACGACACCGCGGAAGTCGATGCGTTATCTAAGAAAGTTGGCGAATTGGAGAAAGAGCTGGGTTCCGAATATGTCACGTTGATGGACGAGCTCGTGGAGATAGATCCGGATTCCGAGGAGGGTCTGGAGATCAGCACGACGCTTCGGGCGCTCGAAATGTTGTGCGCAAAGTAGCAACGGTTAATGCCGCCATCTAAATTTCTATTGGTCTCTAGATCAAATACAGCGCCGCTAAAAGTGCCGAGGCTCGACTATGGATTGCCGTGCCACCTACCCTGGCGCACCATCGGCGACCGCCAACGGCGCCGCTAAATAACTCCCCTCACGCGGTCTGGATGTAGTCGCGTAGCGCTTCGGTTTCGTGGCCTATCTCCTCGACGCGGCTCTTGACCACGTCGCCAATCGACACGATGCCGATGAGCTTTCCCTGCTGCACCACCGGCATATGGCGGAACTTTCCCGTCGTCATGCGGCCCATCAATTCCCCGATGGTGTCGTCCTCGGAGCAGGTCTTCACATCGCGCGTCATGACCTGGCTGACTGGCTCCTTAAGCGCTGTCGGCCCACGCTCGGCGAGCGCGCGCACGATGTCACGCTCCGACAAGATGCCGACGACGCGGTGATCGGCGCCGAGGATGACGACCGCGCCGATGCGTCGCTCGGCCAACAGCTTCACCGCCGCGGCAAGATCAGCGGTCGGATCGATCGTGACGACGTCGCCGCGCTTACCGGCCAACATGTTCTTGACGATCATGGCAGCCTCCCTGGTTCCGGCTGCGGAGGGCTCACCCGCGATCCCGAGTATTGGTAACAATCCGCCCCTAGCATTACAGTTGCATTTTATTTTGACTTCTGAATCCATGGGCCACCATGATTCGGAGGATCATGGATGGCAGGAGCATCGATTGAGGCGACGCTTGAGCTTTGGGCGTCTTCGCTACGGGATGTAAAGGCGCAGCTTCGTCCTTTGTTCGGCCAAGAGCGGGTCGCGGCGTCGGCATGGAAATTTTTGGATGGGTTGCTCGGGAACGAACCGCGCAAGACAGGCTGGATGCGCGCGGAAGCGGCCGGCGATCCCGGCCCGTGGCGTCAACAGGCGATCCTCGGCCGCGGCCAGTGGGACGCGGATGGGTTGCGCGACATTGTACGCGATTACGCGCTGGAAACCTTGGCTGATGAGGATGCGGTTCTTGTCATTGACGAGACCGGCTTTCTGAAACAGGGCAAGGCGTCGTGCGGCGTTGCGCGGCAGTATACGGGCTCGGCGGGCAAGATCACCAATTGCCAAATTGGGGTATTCGCGTCCTATGTGTCGCGCCACGGTCATGCCTTCATCGACCGGGCGCTTTATCTGCCACAGGCCTGGACGGACGATCCTGAACGGATGACGGCGGCGCATGTCCCGGATGATGTGAGCTTTGCGACGAAACCGCAAATCGCGCGCAAGATGATCGCGCGGGCAATCGCCGCAAAGGTACCCTTTTCTTTTGTTGCGGCGGACAGCGTGTACGGCACGGGAGAACTCGAAATCGCGCTCCGCAAAGCGGGCAAGGGTTATGTTCTCGGCGTTGCCGCCAATCATATGTTCCATTCCTGGGACAAGAAGCAGATGGTTCGCGGGAGCGCCGCAAAGATCGCGCAAAATCTTCCCAAAAGCGCATGGCGACGCCTGTCGGCAGGCGATGGAACCAAAGGCGCGCGCCTGCATGACTGGGCCTATCTCGAACTGGCCGATCTCGATGCCGGCGAATACAACAGCACGCTCAGCGGACAGTGGACGCGGGGTCTACTGATCCGCCGGAACATTGCCGACGGCGATCTCGCTTTCTTCTCCACATGGTGTCCCAAGGACACGTCCATGAAAAAGCTGGTATCGGTCGAAGGTCATCGCTGGGCCATCGAGGACAGTTTCGAAACCGCCAAAAACGAACTCGGCCTCGATCACAACGAAACCCGCTCCTGGCATGGCTGGCACCGTCATGTCTCGCTGGTCATGCTCGCCTTCGCCATGATGGCCGTCATCCGGCATCGCGCCAACATCACATCACCGCCCAAAAAAATGACGCTCCGCCGTCTTCGGACAACATCTCGTCCCTGATCCGTTGGTCGATCCAAGAAATCCGCCGCATCGTCATCAAGCTTGCACAACGGCGCATCCAACCCGCGCACATCATCGCATGGTCCCTCTGGCGAAGAGCTCACCAAGCCGACGCACGCCGCGCCCATCTCAAAAAGAGAGTGCAACTGTAATGCTAGGGTTGTTCCGTCAAGGGACAGTGCTGTGCGAAAAGACCGCACCGTTTATGGGATCTAATGTGCTTTTATTCAGATGCAGAGACGAGGCATACCGTTAGTAAATCATGCATAACGTTTTTTGGCGTCCGCCTTCAGCGCCGGGCTCTCGTGAACTGAGACGCTTCGCTTTCTCCGCCGTCCAGCTTCTACCCCTGACGCAAATTGCCTTTCCTCCCTCGCTGCCATGATGGCCTGATACACGGCGGCCGCAATTGTGATAAACTGACTTTCGCCTTGGAGTGCTCACTCCATGCCTGACCACAAATTTCGCACCGGCCAGCTCGTACAGCTCTCGCGCGCCCGCAACGCCTCCGGCGGTGTATATGCGGTCACCAGGCAACTGCCGGAGAGTGCCGGCGAGTACGAGTTTAGGATTAAGAGTACCAACGAACCGCACGAACGCGTCGTGCGGGAAAGCGAGCTGCGCAAGCCCTAAATGGGCCATCCGCACGAGCCGACCCACCATCACGTGATCGACGTGGAGCGCTACGGCGACGACGTGCCGGTGCCGTAGTTCGGCCCGCGCCTGCGCTTCCGACACCTACTAAAGTGCCTCGACGAATGCCACCATCTGCCGTCTCTGATCTGGGTCGGGCAGAGGCCCCCGCATCGCACCAAGATTGTCCGTCATGTGCGCCGGATTGCTGGTGCCGGGGATGACCGCGGTCACCCGCGGGTCACCCAGCAGGTATTTGAGGAAGAACTGCGCCCAGCTGGCGGCGAATTCCCGGGCCCAGTCGGGAATCTCCTTGCCCCGCACAGCGCGGAAAAGCCGACCGCGCCCAAACGGGAGGGCGGTCAGCACGCCGGCTTTAACCTCGCTCGCCAGCGGCAGGATGCGCTTCTCGACCGTGCGGTCATCGAGCGAATAATCGATCTGCACGAAATCCGGCTTCTCGCGCCCAAGCACCGCTTCGATTGCGGCAAAGTCGCCGTGAAAGGTCGAAGTGACACCGATATAGCGGCACATGCCTTGCGCCTTCCAAGCCTTGAACTGCGCGAGGGATTGGCCCGGATTGCCCACGTTGTGGAGCTGGAGCAGGTCAACTTTCGCGGTCTTGAGCCGAGCCAGCGAGCGTTTGAGCTCCGCCGCGTCGGGCTGTTCGAGTTTGGTGGCGATGAACAACTTGTCACGCAGGCTAGCGGGGGCGATCACGTCGCCTAGCACGCTCTCGGCATCGCCGTAAGATGACGCCGTATCTATCAGTCGCCCGCCGTTCGCGACCAGCGCCTGCAGCACCGCGGCCGCTTTCCGCCGAGTTGCCTCGTCGGCGGTGTCGAAGACCTGAGCGGTGCCGAGGCCAACTGCCGGCAGGTGCTCGCCGCTGCTCGGGATGACCCGAGTAATTAGGGGCACGTCGGTTTGCGCAAAGGCCGGCGGAGCCAGAAGCACCACGCCCGACAGCACCGCGAATTCGCGTCGTGTCATTCGGATCATCATTTTGGTCTCTCCTGCGCTGACACCTCCCCCAGTCGCTCGGCGCGACGTTCCTGGGTCCGTCCCAATGCCACAGATAGCAAAAGCCAGCCGACCGTCACCGGCAGTGCACACAGCGCGATTGCTCCAAGCTTTAGTCCCAACCCCTGCAGGCTGTCGAACACCCAGCCGTATAACGCGTCGGAGCCACGATAGATCACTACATCGATCAGGTTCTTAGCTTTGTACTTCTCTTCGCGCGTCACCACGGTGAAGAACACCTGGCGTGCTGGGTTAGCGATGGCGAAATTCATCCAACGCTGCACCACCTGAAGGGTCAACACGACGGCCAAGTTCGGCACTAGGGCCAGCGTGGCGAAGCCCACGACATAGACCGCCGGCAGCGCACCCGCAGTGATGCCGGTGCCGAAGCGCTTGAGCAGCCGGCCGGTGGCGAAAATCTGCGTCGCTACAGTTAGCAAGCCAACCGCCAGATCGATACTGGCAAAGATGCGTGTCTGGGCGCCGGCACCGTGCACTGTGGTCGAAACGATATGGGCCTGTTCGAAATAGACGATGGTCGCGCCAAACGACAGCAGGCTGACCCACGCGCCGACGCCGAGTAAATAGGGCGACCGGATCAACTCGAGCAGCGCCGCGAAAGCACCTCCGCCGATACTTCGCGGTTCGACCGCCTGCGCACCAGTTTGCGTCGTGGCCGCGCGCTCGAGGCGATGGACGCAGAATACCGCCGCTTCGAGCAATACCATCGCCGCAATCAGCAGATTGATCGGGCCCAGTGGCACCGATAGCACAATCGTGATGACCGGGCCGAGCAGTGCGCCGGCGGTACCGCCGGCGCCGATGAAGCCGAATAGCCGCTTGCCTTGCTCGGCGTCGAACAGGTCGGCCATGAACGACCAGAACACCGCGACCGCGAACAGGTTGAACACGCTGACCCAGACGAAGAATACGCGCGCAACCATCGCGGTCTCGAGATCGAGCGTCAGCAGCAGCCAGAACAACGCCAGGTTGGCAACGAAGAAGTGATAGACGATGGGAATGAACCGCGCTCGCGGTAATTTCGCCACCAGCTCACCGTAGAGCGGCTGAGCGACGAGCAGCGTCACGAAGGTGGCGGTGAACAGCCACGGCAGGTTCTTGACGCCGCCGGCGATGCCCATCTGGTCGCGTAGCGGCCGCAGCACGTAATAGCCGGCGAGAAGCGTGAAGAAATAGGCGAAAGACCACAGCGCTGCCGCGCGTTCCTGCGGTGTCGCCGGAACCGCCCACCCAATCCAGCGCTGGAACGCGTTCACGGCGACAGGCTCAGTTTCTGCCTGAGGTCGGTCGCATTCACCGCCTGGCCGTAACCCGGGCCGCCGCGCTGGAACCGGCTCGCGTCCGTCAGCTTGCCGACCACCACCGGGTCGAAGCCCGCATCGTGTACCAAAGCGGCCGCGACCCGCACCGCTTCCGGGTCGTCGCCGGCAATCGGCACCGCTAGCCTGGGGTCTGGACGGTTCGCCTCGCGCGCGAAGATCATATAGGAGAGCGTATTAAAACTGCGCACCAGCCGCGTGCCGGGCAAGTATTTTTGCGAGGTGACACCGACGCCATCACGCTCGACCTCCTCGGCGACCGCACCGTCGCGCGTGGATACGGCGTTGCAGGCGTCAAGCACAATCTTGTCCTTGAGTGCTGCGCCGTAATCCCGGCCGATCTGCGGCAACGCGCCATAGGGCACGGCTATGAAGACGACGTCTCCGAAAGCGATTGCATTGTCGACAGACCCGGCTTGCGCGAGAGGACCAAGACCCGCGACCAGGTCCTTCAACTCGTCGGGATGACGTGACGAGAACAGCACCGGATGCCCGGCCTTGACCCACAACCCGCCGATCGTGCCGCCGATACGGCCGGAGCCGATGACGCCGATGCGCAATTTGTTGCCGCCGTTCGTCTGGGCCGGCGAGCGCGTCGGCAAGAGCGCTGCGCTGAGGATTAGCGCGGCGCCCACACCGAGCACTGCCCGGCGGTCGAGGTCGACAAAGTCATGCTTGGGCATCGCAATCCCCTCGCTTTGACACCCTCTCGCGTTTGGATTGAGGTTATCGCGACGGTCTGGCGTTGGAACGTCCGACACGCATCACGAATGCGTGAAAAGCCGCGCGCTGCAATCCGTTTCTTCATCACTCCTCTCGGCGGCATCGGATAGCATTCACCAGCGTTCTCGTTGTCCACCACCAGCGTCCGGTGTGGCATTAAAAACGGAGGATCCAATGAACCGCAGGCATCTTATTGCGGGCGCGGCCACGGCCGCTGGCGCGCTTGCTATCCCTGCCCTGGCGCAGGAAGAAATTGCGAGATCGCTATTGGAACGCTTTGCTGCAACTTTGAGCTCGCACGACGTTGCTACCTTCGCAGCACTCTTCGCAGAAGATTACGTCAATCATCAAATGAGCGCTGCCGCTCCCGCGCCGCCTCCCGGCAAGTCGCCGAAACAAGCCACGGTTGATTTCTTTGCGGCAAGGCTCGCGGCTATACCAGACCTTCAGGTCACCGTGGAAGCGACAGTGGTGACCAACGACCGGGTGGCGGCGAGCTTCATCTACGCCGGGACGCATGACGGAACCTATTTTGGGATCGCACCAACGCATCGGCCTCTTCGCTTCACGTCCTGTGATATTTTCTTGGTACGAAACGGCCGGATCGTCGAGCATTGGGGCATGGGGGACACAGCGGGCATTATCGCTCAGCTGCGAGGAAGCCACCCGTAGCGCTTAATACGGGATCCCGCATGTGCCACACGTACTCTCCCATGACGCTCGGCAACATGCGCGCCAACGGCGTGCGCACGCTCGGCGTCTGGTGCCTCGGTCGCGGCTGCGACCACCACCGCGTGATGGACGTTGAGCGATACGGCGACGACGTGCCGGTGCCGTGGTTCGGGTCGCGACTGCGCTGCGAGCGCTGCGGCCACCTGGGCGGGGATGGCTACGCCAAGCACGCAATGCCCTTGCCCGCGTTCAAAAACTGGCGCAGCCTTTAAGATCGTATTGCTGGGAGGACATCATGACAGCATTCAACATCGTGCGATTTCGCGTCAAACCGGGCCAAGAGGAGCATTTCATTGCGGCCCATCGCAATCGGAGACTTGGGTTGCGTGGCTTCCGCGGCGGCGCTTTAGTCAAGACCGGCGAGCGGACGTTTTGCATTATCGGCGAATGGGCCAGCTTGCAGAAACTCGTGGAGGCGCGACCGCAGATGATCGGCGTGCTCGACAGCTTCCGCAACGATCTCGAGGACCTCGGCGGCGGGCTCGGCGTGACCGATCCAGTGTCCGGCGAGGTGGTGGTCAAGTTGCCGGGCGCGCCCAAGCTGCGACAGAAAAAGTCACGCACCAAGCCGCTCCGCCGGGGGCGCAAATAAGCGGCATCAATAGTGCCCAGCATCTGTAGGCCTCGCGTCGATCCTAAGATTCTACTTCGGGATCGACCACCGCCAGGGCGTGACGCCGCAAGGCCCTTAATTCCGCTTCCGCCTCGGCCACCTCGGCCTCGGTCAGTACCTCCGGGGGCCGGAACATGCCCGGCGGCGTCCAGTGCGGCGGCCTCTGCTTTGCGACGAGTTCGCGCTTGGTCGCGGTGTGGGCGATCGCGCGTGGCAGGGTAATAAGTGTGCCCTGCCTCGTAGAGCCGGAGGCAGCCCTCGCGGCTCATGTGCGTGAAGTCGACGAGTACGAACCGGCATTCGGACATGTCACGCCTCGACGGGATCGAGGTGTCAGTATAGCTCAGATTAGGCCGGAAAACGCAGCGCGCCAATTGCGTCCCTGTCGCGCCCACGTCAGCAAAATCGTAGGCCAATGCCCTCGAGCGCAACGCCCTTGAACTTCGTCGTCCATGTCTCGCCAACCTTCACCGGAAGCGCGCGCGTCAGCGTGCCGGTCGATACGACCTCGCCGGCGCCGAGCGGCGGATTGCCCGGGTCGCGCGCGAGCAGGTCCACGAGATGGCGCACCGCCGAAAGCGGTCCCTCGAGAACATTCGAGGCATCGCCGCGGTCCATCAGTCGTCCATCACAGTAGAGCTCAATCTCGAAACGAGCGAGCGTGCGCAGCCACTCTCCCGCCCGTGATCCGATGTCATGGCGCGGCCCGACCAGCAGCGCGCCGTGCAGGGCATCGGCGACGACGGTGTCAGCCGCTGAAAACTTCCAGCCTGGAAAGATCGATTGCACGATCTCGAAACCGTGCGCGACCCATGCGACACACGATAGCAGCGCGACGTCGTCCATACCGGGCGAGGGCGCGGCGGCGAGTCCGAACATAATTTCAGGCTCGATCTTGGGCTCCGTAAAAGACGCCAGCGGCAGCGCCACGGCAAGGTCGTGCAGTGTGCGGTCGTAGACATAGCCCCATATCGGCGCGCGCACGCCGTACTCATCCCACAGCCGGCGATTAGTGAAACCAACCTTGCGGCCACGTGGCTTGTAGCCCAGCGCGACGCGCCGATCGTTGACCAGTGCCGTCACGCGATAGGCGTCGTCCAGGCTTAAAGCTGGATAACGCGCTGAGAAAGACGGCACCTGTCGCCCGCCGCTGTTGAGCGCAGCAAACGCCTCATCCCCGATCGTGCAAAGGGTCGCGGCGTCGATCGCCGCACCCGCTATGGAAGATTCGTTCATTATCGCCTCACTCCGCCCGGGGTCGAGAACGGCCTAGCGCCCCTCGATCCACCCGGCCATGACGCGGGCACTCATAATCATCGCGTCGCAATCCCTCCGCGGCACGCCGAGGCCGTCGAGGATCCCAGGGTGCCGCACGGGCGCCGACGCCCCGGTCTCGGTCCAGCCAGCGAGGTCGTCCGTGACGCACCCGGCGAGATCCTCAACCGTCTTGACGCCGTTCTCGCCGAATGCCGCCAGCATGGGCGTCGTGACACCAGGAACATCCTTGAGGGCATCATCGACGCCGAGCGCTCGCCGCTTGAAGTCCAGCTCAGCGTCGATGCGCGCTGCGTCTTTGGCTGGCGACGTCGTCAGCGCTTCATGCGACTTCTTTCGGAGCCAGCGGAACATTTCCTAGTCCAGGTCTCAAGTGACGACTGAGCGCGTCGAATTAATTCACTGCGACTGTGTGAAGAACTAGATGCTAGCGCTTAAGCCCGCTAGATGTCAGCTGTTTCTTCGCAATCACGATCCAGTATTTCATTGCGTCCCTTCGGGGCGGCGCCCTCGGCCTTTGGCCTCGGTCGTCGTCGTCGATCGTGTTTGTGATCATGATCGGCGATGATCGGCGATGATCGACGATGGCAAACAACGAATATGATCGATCGTGATCGATGACCAAGACTACCCGACCCTTCACTCATGTTGAACTACTAAAATTTGTCCAAGCGGCGGATAATGCGAATGAAGCCTCCATCGGCACCGCCGCAATGATTGCGTTCTTTTGGCTTCAACGCGAAGAAGATATCCTTACCCGCCTTAGCTGGAGCCAATATCGACCTTCCGATGCGCCAGAGATTGTGCGGATTTTCCACCACAAGACCGGCAAACTCGTAGACCTGCCCCTGACCGACGACGACGGCACCCTGCTTTGGCCCGAGTTGACCGAGCGTCTCGACTCATTTCCACGCTACGGCACCCTCATCGTCATGCGTGACCATCCGGACCGCCGCCGAAAAATACACCTTCCCTGGAAAGAGGATTACTTCCGCCACCGCGTGGCGGCAATCCGAGCTGCTGGAGGGATCGATTCAAAAGCGAAGTTCATGGGGAAGGATTGTCAGTCGCCTCCGAATCAGCGGTTAACACTGGTGCAAAGTCCGCCGAGCCTCAGCGGGATATAAAATAGGGCACCAAGCTTCCAGACGACGGCAACGAATAGCATAGGAAATACGTCTGATGTTCAGGGTTGCTTTCTACGAGGGCCAGCCGATACTGAAATCGTGGCGTTCATTGCGGGCGCTCCACCAGAACAGGCGGTAGTCATGGCTAAACGGAAAAAGCGAGTGGTAGCGCGTAAGGAAAAGTCGGCGACGCGCGGTAAGGCGCGCAAACCTGCCAAATCCGTGCGAGGGAAGGCAGCGAAACGCACCAGTGCCAAGGCGACGCCAAGAAAACGGGTGACCAAGGCTAAGTCGAAGCGCGCATTGGCGAAGAAGGTGGCTCCGACAGTCGAAACCGTCATCGTGGATATGATTGAGGAGCCGGTTCCAGGCGTTGTGGTTGTCACCGAGTTTGAGGCGACGGGTATACGTGGACCGAACGCAAACCCCGAGCGGTCCGAAGAAAGCCGGGGTGCCACCCCTCCGGAATCAGAAGAACGATAAAGCGCGCCGTGCCTCTGGATCTCGATGGTCCTTAGACGCTAGACGCTTTCGGTCACGTCCTCATACACGTCGATTTCAATCGCTCCAGGAAAGAGTGCGCGCCCCGTAATGACAAGTTGAGGTAATTGCCGTGCGGAGCGAAAAATGCGATGGCGCAGGCGCAACGGGCCGCAGCGGCTATCGGGGACTGCCCGGGCGGCCGAGCGGATCGAACATTTGGTTCACCGCGCCCTGGTCGTCGACCTGCCGCAATTTCGCGACGATCTCTTCAGGCGTATATCTCTTCCTCGGCATATCGGTCCTCCTTGATGCCAAATGACATACTTCAGGTCGGACCACTTTTGTGGGGGTCGATCAGCGCCAGGTCGGCACAGTTGTGCAAGTTTAGACGAATATCGCTAACAACCGTCATATCTGATGTGCGAAAGCAGTGATTGCTTGGGCTAGTCGTCGAAAACCACAAAAGCAGAGATTATCCCCTCGGCCAAGGCACGCCCTGGTATCCGCGCGCCTGGGAGCTGATGCCTTTGTAAATAAACTTCTGCACCCGTTTACCCTCGTAGGTTTCAGTCGTGTAGAGGTTGCCCTTGGAATCGGACGCGATGCTGTGCACGCCATAGAACTGACCCGGTTGGCGTCCGCCGTCGCCGAACGAGGTGAGTTCCTCGAGCGTTTCGCGCAAAATGACACGAACGCGCTCATTCTGACCATCCGCCAGCATCAGGAATTTTTGCGAATGATCCTTGGAGAACACGATGTCCCATACCGATCCCGCGCCGAGCGTATTCTTGGCGAAGAACGCCTCCTTCACAAATGTGCCGTCGGGCTTGAAGACCTGCAGGCGATCGTTCTGGCGGTCGCAAACGTAGACGAGCCCGTCGCTCGCTCGCTCGATGCAGTGCACCGGGTTGCGGAACTGTTGCGCCGGCGGCGCCTTGGGATCGTAGGGGCCGAGGTTGGTGTCATCCGGCTTGTTGCCGTAAGCGCCCCAGTAGCGTTTCATCTTGCCGGTATCGGCGTCGATCACCGCGACGCGCTTATTGAGATAGCCGTCCGCGATATAGGCCTCGTTCGTTTTCGGATCGACCCAAATTTTAGCGGCCCGGCCAAAGTTTTCCTGATCGTTGCTGCCGCCGTTCTTGCCAAAATGGCCGACTTGCAACAGAAACTTGCCATCTTTGGTGAATTTGAGAATTTGGGCATCCTTCTCGCCATTGCCGCCGATCCACACGTTGCCTTTGTAGTCGACATGGATGCCGTGGTTTGATTGCGGCCACTCATAGCCTGGTCCCGGGCCACCCCAGGACTGCACGAGATTGCCCTCCGGATCGAAAACAAGGATGGGCGGCGCCGTTCGACAGCACTCAGCGATCGGCGGATCGAGTTCTGCACCTTTCTCGTTATTGTTGAGCCCACCCGCGCCGCGATGGATAACCCAAACGTAGTCCTGCTCGTCTACCCAGACGCCGATCGTCCAACCCATCAACCAATTGTTGGGAAGCGGCTTCGGCCATAGCGGATCGACCTCGAACCGTGGGGCCTGCACGCTTGCACCCTGGGCCTCGGCGTGCCTTTGCAGGAGCGCTTGGCCGACGGCGAGACCGATGATCGCCGCGGCGAATGCCGCGCCAGTGGCTAATATGCGATGTTGTTTGAGCTTGAGCATCGGCGCCTCGCGAACTCAGCATCACCTACGGCCAATGCGGAAACAAACCGCCCGGTGCGTGCTGCTTTGATTGAGACCATTATAGGTTAACGGAATGGGCTTGTAAGCGCAATTGAGTTTCCCCTAACGTAACGCACCGTCGGGAGAACAAATTCGTGCGTCGTCATGGACTTATCGAGCTAGCGCGGCTCAAGCCCGTATTGATCAATGTCGCGTTCGCTAGTGTTGTTGCCTTAGCCGTTTCCGCGCACGACATCCCGACCGACGTCAAGATCAACGCCTTCTTCAAGCCTGCGGGCGACCGGCTCACACTGCTGATTCGCGTGCCGCTCGCTGCGATGATCGAGGTGGATTACCCGACCCGCGGCCCCGGCTACCTTGATCTGTCCCGCGCTGATGAAACGCTGCGCGGCGCGGCGAAAATCTATCTGACCGACAACATCACGGTCTACGAGAACGGTGTGCCACTTCCGGCGCCGCGCGTCGTGAATGCGCTCGTGTCGCTGCCTTCGGACAAGTCGTTCACTTCCTACGAAGAGGCACTCGCCCACGTGCAAAGCCCTCGCCTCTCTGACGATCAGGAGCTTTACTGGAACCAGCAAATGCTTGACGTGCTACTCGAATACCCAATCCGGTCCGACGCCTCCGACTTCGCTATCCACCCGCGCGTCGACCGTTTCGGCATGACGGTGTCCACCGCACTGCTGTTCCTGCCGCCCGGCGGCGCCGTGCGTGCATTCGTGTTCCACGGCGACCCTGGCCTCGTGCACCTAGATCCGCGCTGGCACCAAGCAGCACAGCGCTTCGTCGTGTCCGGCTTCTGGCACATCCTCGGGGGCACCGACCACCTCTTATTCCTGCTCTGCCTAGTGATTCCTTTTCGGCGGTTGCGTCCGCTTGTAATTATCGTCACATCCTTCACCGTCGCACATTCGATTTCGCTGATCGCTTCGGCATTCGGCTTTGTACCGGATGCGCTGTGGTTTCCGCCGCTCATCGAAACGCTAATCGCTGCCACTATCATCTACATGGCGCTTGAAAACATCGTCTATGCGGCGATGGGAAACATCACCGGTAGCGTAATTTCGCGTCGCTGGATTATCGCCTTCGCGTTCGGGCTCGTGCACGGCTTCGGTTTTTCGTTCGCGCTGCGCGAGTCATTTCAGTTCGCGGGCGACCATCTCGTAACCGCACTACTCGGGTTCAATCTCGGCGTCGAAATTGGCCAAATCGTCGTGCTCATCGTGTTGATCCCAGCGCTTGGACTGCTGTTTCGGTACGTGGTGGCTGAGTGGCTTGGTATTATCATCCTGTCGGCAATTGTGGTTCACACCGCCTGGCACTGGATGCTCGAACGTGGCGACCAGCTCGTGAAATTTCCGTTCCCGAAAATAGACGCAGCATTGCTTGCGAGTGCGATGCGCGGGCTGATCGCAGTGCTGATCCTCGCCGGCGGTGTGGCATTCGTAAATACTTTGCTTAAGCATTGGATCCATACAGAAAGCATTTCGCCCACAAAAGACATTGCCAAAGGACCGTCCAA
Source organism: uncultured Alphaproteobacteria bacterium (assembly GCA_963817045.1). Classification (GTDB taxonomy): domain Bacteria; phylum Pseudomonadota; class Alphaproteobacteria; order Rhizobiales; family Xanthobacteraceae; genus Pseudolabrys. The sequence continues at coordinate 11,124 of CAWFMZ010000010.1, read as the reverse complement.
GGAACGTCGCTGACATCTCAAACACATGACGCTGATGTTAGTTGGGTCACTCGGGTCAGTTCTACCAAAGACTTCTCGATCGAAGAGATAGGAGCCTCAAACTAATATTTTGACCATACGCGCATCATAGCGCCGTACGAATTACGTCATTGCGGCCCGTTCGGTTTCGACCGAAAAGAGGGTTGGCGACGCAGGACAGCAGACGGAAATTGGCATACATTCTTGGCTCTGTTGCAGGACTTGCGTCATCTGCAGCATGCATCAAGGGAGGAATTCCATGCATCGCACACTCGACCGTCGCGGCCTGATCAAGTCCGCCGGCGTGATGGCACTGGCGACCGCTGCCGGCACGCTCCGCGGCGCACCGGCCTTCGCGCAGCAGGTGCCTTGGTCCTCGGGAACGGAAGCGCCGAAGCTCAAGGCGCCGGCCAATGCCTGCGACTGTCACATGCACATATACAACGCCAAATATCCGGTCGCCGCGAATGCGACGCTCAAACCCGCCGACGCCCTGGTCGCCGACTACAAGCTCCTGCAGAAGCGGATCGGCACCAGACGCAACGTGATCGTCACACCCTCGACCTACGGCACTGACAACCGCGTCACGCTCGACGCGATGGCGCAGATCGGTCCGACCGCCCGTGGCGTGGCCGTCGTCGACGCCACGGTTACCGACTCCGAGCTCAAGCGCATGAACGATCTTGGCGTCAGGGGCATCCGGTTCAACCTGGTTCAGGCCGGCGCAACGACGGCGGAGATGATCGAGCCGCTGTCGAAGCGGGTGAACGAACTCGGCTGGCACATTCAAATCCACATGAAGGGCGAGCAGATTGCAGCAATCGAGGATTTGTTGCTGCGCGTGCCTTCCCCGATCATATTCGATCACCTCGGCCGGCTCGCGCAACCCAACCCTCTAGAGAATCCCGGCTTCAAGACGATCAGCAAGCTGATCGACAAGGGCAAGACCTGGGTCAAGCTGTCGGGCGCCTATCAGGACAGCAAGGTCGGCCCGCCGAGCTATTCCGACACCGTGCCGATCGCCCGCGCCTACATCAAGGGGGCACCCGAGCGCATGGTCTGGGCGAGCGATTGGCCGCACCCTACGGAGAAGAACAAGCCCGACGATGCGGTACTGTTCGACCTGCTCAGCGAGTGGGCGCCCGACGAGACGACACGCACGCGCATCCTGGTGCAAAATCCGGCGACGCTCTACGGTTTTCCGAGCTCAGCGTGACCGGGTATGCGCTGGCCTGCCATTGTCTACCTGTCCCTACTCAAAACTCCGAAAGCCAAAGAAATCCTGGAGTTTTTCGGCATTCAGAGTTTTGAGTAGGGGCAGGCATGTCGGCGTCATGTCCGCTTTACCCCCGATAACGGACATGCCGTGTGATGCTTGCTCCTGCTCACCGACGCCAGACGCTCGCTAGCCAAGGTTGCTTTTCGCGTGGCAGTCCGGCGGGGCGGTAATAATGATCAAGCTCAGAAAATTCCGCCGCTGACATAAAGTCGCGCCAAGTATCGAGATCATGATACGCGCCGTAGCGCCCACCACTCCAGCCTTCCTCATTTTGGCCGCGCGGGTTCGAGCTGAACAGCACACCACCTGGTTTCAGACTCGCGCGCAGTTCCAGCAACACGCGTGGTAATTCCTGGCTGGATACATGAAACAGCGAGGCATTGGCGTACACGCCATCAAAATGCTTGTCCGGCAGTTCGAGCTTGAGGAAATCTTGCTGCCATACTTCGCAGCCACTATGGTTGCGCGCCATCACGGCGAAATGTTCGGCACCTTCCAATCCTACAGCTACGTGACCGAGTTCAGAAAACACCTTGAGGTCGCGACCAGGCCCGCAGCCAAAATCCAGTATCGTAAACGGCGGTTTACCCTCGATCCATTTTAACAGCGCAGCGATGTTCTGTTTGACGTCGTGGTCGCGCGTGCTTTGCCAAAACTCCTCGGCACGCTGGTCGTAATTATCTAACGTCAGACTGGCGATCTTTTCCAGGTCTTGCGGATTCAGTTTCATCTGCGATCTAGGCGCGAATCCGGCACCCTAGAGTGCTACCGGCGTTCCCATGAAATCGCGCTTGCCGAGCTCGATGCCGCAATGGCGCAGGATGTCGTAGGCGGTGGTGGCGTGAAAATAGAAATTTGGCAAACAGAAGTTTAGCAGGAACGCCTGCCCTTTGAACTTGCGCTCCCCGCTCGAAAACTTGACAACGATCTCCTTGTCCTCGGTTTCGTCGATCTGCACCGGTTTGAAGCTCTTGACGAATTCAACGGTCTTCGCGATGCGGTCCTTGATCTCGGCGAAGCTCGCTTCATTGTTGGGAAACGTGATGAGTTCCGCACCGGCGAGCCGGGCGGTGCCGCTGATGGCATGATCGGTTACCGCGCGCAGCTGCCGCACCAGCGGAAACATGTCGGGATAAAGCCGCATGTTGAGGAGCGTTGCTGGTTCGATCTTCTTCGCCTCGCAATGGGCGGCCGCCTTGTCGACCACCGCGGACATACTGGTGAGGAATTGCAAGAAAATCGGCACGGAAGCCTTGTACATGGAGATCGTCATGGAATGCGGGTCCTGTGCTGTGGCGAAACGAAAAGGAGTGGAAATCTAGCGAGCGTAGGGGGCATTGTCATCGCGCGCCGACGCCAATCGACGAGTTCGTTCTAGACTACCAATAACCGCAGTAAATAGGGCCGAGCTTTGCCAGAGCCGTCATCGAAATCGTATTTTTGAAACCAGTACCACCGTAGCGTGGCCGGATGACGATTACAGCGCCGTTCCGGGTATCGCTTTCTCCGGAACTTTCCCTGCGTCTACGCCAAATCTAATTTTCGGCACACATAGGGGTTAAAGCAAAGCCGCATTGCCTATTTGCCGCCGTGCGGTCATATTGGCCTGGCTGATTTGTCGCTTGTAACAACGTTGAGGCCGTCATGAAACATATGCCGCTGTGTTCATCGCATCATCGCTTAGCCGTCCTGGCCGCCGCGTTCGGCTTGGCGCTGTTGGCCGCCCCCGCGGCGCACGCTTTCACCATGGACAATCAGAGCAATACCAATAGCGACGGCACGGCGCGCTACGTCGATCCCGACGAGCGTTTCTCGGGCTCCGGCAGTGGCCAGACCACGCTTCAGCAGGGCAACACCACCTTCCGGTTCGGTGGCCAGCAGGGCTCGTTCGACCAGAATTACAACTCTAACCGGATGTTCGATCCACTCGGTCGGCCGGGTGAGCCCGACAATCGCTGAGCGGGCGGCGCAGGCCTTTTTTATAACTTTCATCACTTGCTGACGATCGTGGCCAGGACAGAGCCTGGCCACGATCTTTTTGCGTGGCCTATATAAAAGCGGCCGCAGATCGAGGTTAGGCCGCCTGAAATTTAGAGGAATTCAGGCGAACTGGAAATTCACGGATGAGTTCACGATCAACCAAGCCGCCGCCCTTCCCGAATTTGTCTTGGGCCTTCGCCTCATTGACATTCATGCCCTTGTTCACGACGAGGGGATTATTTCGGTATGACCCTGTCCTTTCCGAAAACCATATCCGGACGTATTGGTGATGCAGTCCAGCCAAGATCGGAATAGCGACAATGGCACCAGACCGTTGGACTGCTCGACGCAAGGGTGCATCTTTCTGTAATGCCAAGTGAGTGCGCGTCTGATTGTAATACGCCGCATACGAAGCAAGCACTCGCGTCAGGTGCGACTCACCAAAGATTAGTATTCGGTCCAGGCACTCGCGCCGGACGGTGCCGATCAATCGTTCCGCAATGCCATTTTGCCACGGTGACCTGGGTGAGATCGGGCGATCGCGAATGCCCATCGCCCTAACCCGGGACGTAAAGATTTGCCCGTAAGCACGGTCATTGTCGCGGACCAGATAAGCCGGCGCCGAGGTCCAGGGAAACGCCTCAGTGATCTGCCGGGTCAGCCACTCGGCGGTCGGATGCCGCGTTACCTCGAACCACAATAGCTGTCGCCGCCCATGGCCCAGGACCAGAAACGCAAAAATGAGATCAAAGGTTAGCGTCGGTACAACGCACATATCGATAGCGGCGATCGTCTCACCGTGATTTTGCAGAAAAGTCTTCCAAGTCTGCGACGGCGGATTCTGACCACGCACCATGTATTTCGAGACCGTCGACTGGGCGACCTGAAAGCCAAGCATCAGAAGCTCGCCATGGATCCGGGATGCGCCCCACAACGCGTTTTCCCTGCTCATCCGCCGAATCAGATCACGCAGACCACGATCAATCTTCGGCCGCCCTGCCCTCTTTCGTGATTTCCAACGCCAGAAGACTTTGAAGCCAGCGCGATACCAACGCAGAATGGTCGCCGGTTGCGCCACCTGGACCCCACCAATAAGGCTCGGCCAGAGCCGGGTCATCCATACCTGTGCCTGTCGTAAATCAAATCCGGACATATTGATGATGCAGCCCGCCCAGCACCGGAAGGCAAAGAATGTGACCGACGGTCCCAATGGCACGCGGTACGGGTGCGTCCTTATCTAGGGACAAATGCGTGCGTATCTCATTGTAATATTTCATGTACGATAGCAGCACCTGACAAAGATGTCGTTCGCCTAAGACGACGATATGATCGACGCATTCCCTGCGGATCGAACCGATCAGCCGTTCAGCATATCCGTTTTGCCACGGGGAACGCGGCGACGTTGGTCGATCACGAATGCCCATTGATCGAAGTCTGCGGATGAAGATCTCACCATAGGCCCTGTCCCGGTCACGGGTTAGATAGCGAGGAGCCTGTTCCCAGCCGCATGCTTCCGTGATTTGATTCGCGATCCATTCGGCGGTCGGATGCGCAGTGACGCCAAACCATAAAATATGTCGCCGGCCGTGCCCCATGATCAACAAGCCATAGAGCAAGCGAAACGAGATTGTCGGCACGACGAACAGATCCATCGCCGCGATGCCGTCGGCATGATTATGAAGAAACGTCTTCCACCCTTGAGATGGCGGGCCTCTTCGCCTGGCCATATATTTGGCTAAGCTTGTCTGTCCGATATCGATGCCGAGCTTGAGCAGTTCTCCATGGATCCGCGGCGCGCCCCACCGCGGATTGGTAATGCTCATCTCGCGGACCAGCCGGCGGATCTCCAGCGGCACAGTAGGCCTGCCACCACGGCGTCGCGACTTCCAGTGCCAATACGACCTAAAACCCGCCCGATGCCAGCGAACAATGGTGTCCGGCTTGACGATCGCCAACGCATCGCAAACTTTAGGGAACCACCGACAGAGACCAACGAATATCAATCGGTCGATGGTACTGAAGAAGAGTTTCTTTGGAGCGGCCCGCCGCAGGACGTTTATTTGCTGCCGCAACGTCCAAATCTCTGCCTCGAGCGTTGCCCGCGACCGGAGCATATCGACGAGCGTCCAACCAATAAGTCTGCAAAGATCCCTCATCCCACGACAGAATTGACTGATTCTAGATCAACTGCCAGCCGGATGAGGTTTGTGACAGGGACAGCGACATGACGTTACACAGGCCGTGTTCGGCATCATGGTTCAAAATCTTTGTCGTCGTTATCCCGCCGCTTGACGTGCCGGAGATAGAGGCGGGTTAGCGCCCGTCTGGCAGCGAGCCTAATCTTTGAGTGATGAGGTTCCGGCGATTTACCGCCCTGCCAGACGCGCCATTCGACGGGCTGAACTTTGATCTCAGTGCCGAGGTCTACGTTGATCCAAGCATCTTCGTTCGTCCGCAGACACGGGAATTCAAGAGTTACAGTCTCTCCATTGTCAGTAATGCGCAATTCGAGTTCTCGGTTGTACGGCGCTGCCGACATCAGACGCCATTGAGATAAATATGGTAGATAGTTTTCAAAGCGTTGGAGCCACCCTTTTCTCATAGCAATCTCATCAACGTGTGTTGCGCCTCACAGCGCGGCTTGCGTCGTCTCGTTGCCGCCCCAATGTACCGGCTCAACTTATCTATTTAAAGGGGGAAGAGTTTGAGCCGGCCAATGTCCGCTATGGGTCGATATTGTTGCAAAAGTCTTTTTGCACTGGGAATCAAAAATTCTGCGGGCTGTAGGCGCGGCTTTCGTGTAAAGATGTGAGGGATCTCATCGCCTCACGTTAAACTCACAGGCGACTTCGGTAATGCGATTGAGGTCATACGAATTGGCGAGTGCTTCCCCTTTCGGGTTTTCGCGAAAAATTCGTCGCCCCGCGACTTTCGACTTTTGCAACACAATCTGCCAAAAGCAAACTCATGCAGTGCAGCAATCAGGATCGTTATTCGATCATTTCGTCGGCGCGCTGCTGGAGGGACAATGGCACGGTGAGGCCAAGCGTCTTGGCGGTCTTGAGGTTGATGATCAGCTCTACTTTCGTCTGCTGTTAAATCGGCAAGTCGGCGGGCTTCTCGCCCTTGAGGATACGGCCGGTGTAGACGCCAGCCCCATGGAACGCATAGGCAAGACTGCCGCCGTAACCGAGGGATTCCCCTGGAATGATGCTCCGCACTACCTGGTTCGCGATCGGGACCGCGTCTACGGCGATATCGTCACGCGGCGGCTGCGTGCCATGGGCATTCGTGACAAGCCCATCGCAACAGGCTCACCTTGGCAGAATGGCTTTGCGGAACGGTTGATCGGATCGATCCGGCGCGAGTGTGTGGACCATTTCATTGTCTTGGGTGAAGCGCATCTGCGCCAAATCCTGCGAGCCTATGCTCGGTATTACAACAACATTAGAACGCACCGGTCATTGGATAAAGATGCGCCGGTCTCTCGCCCGGTTCAGCGGACCGGGAGCTTCAAATCACACGCTTTGTTCGGCGGACTCCATCACCATTACGTCCGGGTTTAGGTTTTTGGTACACACAGTGTCTTTGCTCGATGTCGTCATGGCATCGTCTCTCTTGATCGGAACGAAAATAGGCCAGTGCGCAACGACCCTGGCCTGCTGCTCTCTGCTGCGGCCGGACGCCAAATGTTCAGTCCAGCCTCACCTTGGCCATGTTTATGACGTTGCGCCATTTCTGCGCGTCCGACTTAATGAAGGCAGAGAACTGCTCGGGCGAGCTGGTCATTGGCTCGAACATGTTGGGATCGAGGAATTTCTCTCGAAATTCTGCGTCCTCGAACACCCGCCGCACGTCGGCATTGACTTGGGCGACAATGTTGTGCGGCGTCTCGCGTGGCGCAAACAGCCCGAACCAGGACACGGCCTCGAAGCCCGGGAGCCCACCCTCGGCGACGGTCGGCATGTCGGGAAATCGCGCGAGCCGTTTACTGCTACCGACGGCGAGCAACTTCACCCTTCCCACTTGCCAGGGCTGAATTGCGGAGCTCGTGTTGATGAACATCATCTGAATGTGCCCGGCGATCACATCGGTGAGCGCGGGCGTAGCTCCCTTGTAATGAACGGCAACGAGTTTCACTCCGGTTGCGATCTGCAGCATTTCCATGTTCAGGTGCCCAGTCGAGCCAACGCCAAAGGTTCCATAGTTGAGCTCACCCGGCCTTTTCTTCGCGAACTCGATTAGTTCCTTCATGTTTTGCACCGGCATGGATGGGTTCGTTATTAACGCCTGACTGATGCTGATCAGGCCAGTGATCGGCACGAAGTCCTTCACCGGATCGTACGGAAGCTTGCTGTAAAGCCATGGGTTGATGACAAACGTCGCCTCTGCGCTAACGAGCATCGTGTAGCCGTCTGGCGCCGACATTGCGACAGACACTGCGCCGATCTGATTCGAAGCGCCGGGCTTGTTCTCGACGACGACCTGCTGGCCCCAAATCTTGCCCAGTCGTTGTCCGAGCACCCTCGCAAGAATATCGGTCACGCCGCCCGGCGCCGCCGTCACCACCAGTGTGACCGGCTTGTTGGGATAGCTCTCGCCATGGGCGGTAGCAGATACCACGCTCAGCCAAAGGGCCGCCGCCAGCGAGTATTGCCATTTCTTCATTGCACCCTCCCTCTTTTCTTGTCTGGATTGGCGTTCTTGATTCCCTCAACCTCTTCTTCAAACTCGGATGCCGGTATGAAGCGGCCTTCTAGGCGGCGGATCGCCTCAGCATCACGCTCACGCTAATGCTAATGCTAATGCTAATGCTAATGCTAATGCTAATGCTAATGCTAATATTAATACTAATGCTAATGCTCGGGACCGGGCATGGGTCGATGTTCGGATTCGATATTGGCCGAGACCTGCGTCAAGAATTGGCCCATAGCCGAAATCTCTTTGCGGTCGATGCTCTTAAAAGCGACCGCAGAGATTTCCTTGGCCATCGGCCACAGCTAGTTCTTCAATTGATGACCGCGCTTAGTCAGGAAGACATTCGTTTTCCGCCGGTCTTCCTGGTTGGGAGCACGTTTGACGAGGCTGGCTTTCTACATGCTGTCGCTCGCCGTCACCACTGTCGGGCCGTTGATACCGACGCGCTCACTGATCCGGCGTTGCGTCAAGCCGTCCTCCTCCCACAGCATGCGCAATACGAACGACATGCCATTCGACACGCCCTCTCGTGTGATGCTGCGTCTGCAGCGAACGTGCGAATCCCCGGTAGACCTGACGAACGACGAACCCGATGCTCTCACGTGGGGCGACGTACCGATTCAACACCGGCCCCCGAAGGCTTGGTTCTCGCCCACTTGCGAGAAGTAACCTTCTGCCGCGGGCTGTCTCGGCTGTTCGATTTCGAGGGTGTGTACATTCTGCTCCGCATCTTGTTCCTACCTAGAGGGAGACGACTGAGAAACCGCCCTAGCGGATATCGAACTGTCAAAATCAGCTTGATCGGTTTGTTTACACCTCGTTCGCATTCGAATGTAATTTCGCGGTTGCGGCCGCGATCGCCCCCCGAGCTTTGCCAGCAATCGCCCAGAGCAAAGGTGAGCGTCACATCCGGAAAATAGGGAGGAAATCGATGGACAAGCAGAGTTCACGAATGTTTGCCCGCGGCATCGCTGCGGCCGTCGCAATTGCCATGGGCATGCTGGTGCAGCAAGCCAGTGCGCAGAACGCGCCGCGCCCGCCTGAAAACATCAAGGCCGAGGAGACTGCAATCCTGCTGGTGGACTTCCAGGCCAACTTCGTCTCGCCCGAGGGCACCTGGTATCCTAAGTTCGCGGAGCACTACAAGAAGACCCGGATGCTCGAGCGCGTCGTCGAGCTGGTCAAGCAGGCGCGCGCCAAGGGCGTGTGGGTCGTCCACATCACCGAAGGATACAGCCAGGACTACCGCGAGCTCGATCCGACCAATCCCGGCGGATTCCATCGCAGTCAGCTCGCCCGCCAGGCCTGGAAGATCGGCAGCAAGGAGGCGGCCTATTACGAACCGCTGCGTCCGGGCCCGGACGACCGCGACCTGTTCTTGCCCCCGCGCATCCAGGCGAGCGGATTCGGCGGCACCGGACTGAACGAAATCCTGCGTTCGAAAGGCATCAAGAACGTGGCGGTCGCCGGATTTACCTCGCGATGTCTGCGTATACGCAACGGTACTGTCGGCCTACGACCTGGGCTATCACGTGTATTCGTTGCGCGAGGCCATGGTGGGCTTCTATACCGAGATGGCGGAGCAGATGGTGGGCAGCGTGTACACGATGTGGTCGCGCGTCATTACCAACGACGACTTCATCGCCATGGTCGAGCCGATGCGCACCGGCTCAAAGTGATGGCCGCGACTTGTATGATCGGCTGTCGGGGCTGCATCATCGCTACGCGCGGATATGATTTTCGGAAAAGACAGGGGGAGTCGCTGAAGGCGATTGGGCGAGCGTTTGGTAAGCCGTCATCATCTATTTATAACCAAGTGGCACCGCACGGGGGGATTCGTCCAGCACCTCGGCGTCGCTCGCGGTTGGCACTGACGCTTTCGGAACGCGAGGAGATATCCAGGGGGATTGCGGTGCATCAATCGGCACGATCGATGGCTCGATTGCTGGGTCGCTCGGCCTCGACGGTGAGCCGGGAACTGAGCCGCAATGGTGGCTATGATCGCTACCGGGCGGCACTGGCTGATGAGAAGGCCTGGGTCCGGGCTCGTCGTCCGAAGCGTTGTAAGTTGGCGAGAAGTCCGGGACTACGCCAGGCCGTGGCGAGCAAGCTGAGATTGAATTGGGCGCCCGAGCAGATAGCCGGTTGGCTCAAGAGAGCGCATCCTGACGATGGGTTATATCGCGTGTCACACGAGACGATCTATCGCAGCCTATTTGTTCAAGCCCGCGGGGTGCTTAAGAAAGAGCTGCTTTGCCATCTTCGATCGAAGCGCACGATCCGTCGATCGAAACAGGCGGGTCTCAATGGCGATGGACGGGGACAAATCAAGGATCTCGTCTCGATCCGTCAGCGACCGGCAGCGGTTGAAGATCGGGCGGTGCCTGGCCATTGGGAGGGCGATCTCTTGTCCGGGTCGAAGAACAGCTACATCGCGACCTTGGTCGAACGTCATACGCGTTACGTGATGTTAGCGAAGGTGTCCAACAAGGACACCCAGACGGTCATCTCCGCGCTCATCAAGCAGGCCAAGAAGCTACCGAGTGAGCTGTATAAGTCGCTGACCTGGGACCGGGGCAAGGAGCTTACGGATCATCGACGATTTACATTGGCGACCAATATCGACGTTTACTTCTGCGATCCGCAAAGTCCGTGGCAGCGCGGGTCAAACGAGAACACCAATGGTCTGCTGAGACAGTATTTTCCGAAGGGAACCGACCTGTCGGTGCACTCGCAAGCCCATCTGAACAAAGTGGCGCGTCAACTCAACGAACGGCCACGTGAGACCTTGCAATTCGAAACCCCGGCAGAGAGATTTAACGCCTGTGTTGCGTCGACCGGTTGAGGCGGCTTCCAAAAGCGGACAAACGCGGGCGCGGTCGGAATATCCGCTAAGTGCCAGAAGCTGACATAGCCCTTCCGTGCGCATGGACGTTTGTATAGTTTAGGCGTTTGGCAAGATCGCTGAGGGGATATCACCTTGAAACTTCCACGCCGCCAATTCCTGCATCTGGCAGCGGGCGCCGTCGCGCAGTCGGCTCTTTCGCGCATCGCATGGGCGCAAGCCTATCCGACGCGCCCGGTGCGCATTGTCGTCGGCTTTCCCCCCGGCACGTCGTCCGACATCACCGCCCGATTGATCGGTGAGT
>CAWFMZ010000009.1:0-91123 GCA_963817045.1 uncultured Alphaproteobacteria bacterium | reverse complement strand
TTTCGCGGGACGGCCGCAAATGTAACCCGCGAGCTACAATCGCTGGGACGCGGATCCTTCGCCGGGGTGCCAAAAAGCGAGGCCGCCGCCTCCCGAGATTTCAATCACCCTGCAACAATATTTCCCAAAGATAAGGTTCGACCGATGGGACGATGCGAGGCTGGCGGTTGCTTGTCATGCCAATAGCCCATCTTTACCTAATACCAAGTTCCAAAAATCGTGATTCTTTAGAGATTTTCAAATCAGCGCGGCTCTGATTTAACATGGCGAACCATGGAGGTTCACTATGGCGGTATTGCTAAGGGGAGATTTCGACGCATCGCGGCTGCGGGGGCTGGCGAAGAAAACGAAGAATGGTCCGCAAGCTCGGCGGCTTCTGGCGCTTGCTGCGATCTACGAAGGCGCGATGCGGACAGAGGCGGCGAAGATCGGCGGTGTTGGTCTCCAGATCATCCGGGACTGGGTAGCTCTGCGCGTTCAACGCACGGGAGGTCCCGACGGTCTGCTTGGATGGCAAGGCGCCGGGCCGCCCTGCAGAAACTCGATGATGGCCGAGCGCCAGGCGATCGCCCGAATGATCGAGAGCGGCCCGATCCCGGCGGTTCACGACGTGGTGCGCTGGCGGTTGATCGATCTGGCGCAATGGATATTTGAGGAGTTCCGCATCACCGTCGCCAAGCAGACGTTGAGCCGGAGAACTACGGGCTATGGGCTATCGCAAACTCTCGGCTCGGCCACGCCACCATGCCCAGGCCGAGGGCGCGATTGAGGCTTTTAAAAAAGTTTCCCCACGCGCCTGGACGCAATCGCGCGCGAGAAGGCGGTCGACAGCGACAAAATAGAAATATGGTTCGCGGACGAGGCTCGCATCGGCCAGAAGAACAAGATCACCCGCCGGTGGGCCAAGCGTGGCTCCCGTCCCAGCGCCCCCCGTGATCAGCGCACCGCCTCAACCTACATCTTTGGCGCCGTCTGCCCAAAGGATGGCGAGGGTGCGACCCTGATCCTGCCGGCCTGCAATACCGAGGCGATGAACCTGCATCTTGCCAGATCGCAGCAGCGCAATCAAACTATGGATCAAGCAAGCTAAGGGCATTAGCGACGACATGGGTCCTATGTGCTGCTACAATTTAAGTTGAACTGCGACGCGACCCAGATAAGAAACGTTTCGATTGCAAGTTATGATGCATCGGGTGCGGCTGCCGGTATCCATCAGGGCGGGAGGTGGGAGAGCATCATACCCGATACATTTGGTGAAACGGTCTATAACAAAGCTTGTCGAAGCAATTGACGAGTAGCAGTTATCATCTACGGGGCCTTTGTTTCATCTAACCGCTCTACGCCATCCTGCCGCTTCCGCTTCCTCGGACGTGCAGAACTATGGCCTCCCACCGCCCTTATCCATTCTAATTCTGGCGTAAGAGCTTTGATGCTCCGTGTGATAAATCCGCTCGCCGTCGCGACTGATATTTCCCTTGATCGTACATTCGAGTGATGGCGCTCCTTCAGTCGCAGAAGGACCTAATACCAAGTCGCGTTACCCGCGACCCACCTGCGGCGTTAGGGCGGGTTTGTCATAACCGCCCATGTGTTTGATTTGACTTACGTTTCCGAAGCGATCATCCACGCACAACGTCGGGGAACATGAGTTATCGTTTCTGAGTTTGGGTATAAACAGCATTTTTTGTGCGTCAATTGGGACGCTAGAAGCACCGAGGATGACAGTCTTAATGTTCCGATGACGCCAGTCCCACGGCGCAATGAATGCGCCCTGCCATAGTCCGCGCTGGTTTGTTTGCGCTTCGTCTTCGACCAGCATATCGCGAGCCGAGAAATCAACTGCACCTCGAATGGCATTGACGCTTATCGGAGAACGCTTGCGATATGTTACTTTGCTGGCGAAGACCTAAACGGTTGGTTGGTCCAGCAGGGTTGGGCACTCGCTTATGTGAAGTACTCGTCTGCATACCGAATGCGCGCTCGGCGAGGTGTTCGCCTTGCAAAAGGGCGGGAAAATCGCGAAGATTAATTCCATTGTAAAGGTCAAGAATTTAGTCGTAACAGGGGGATCAAAATGATCGCGGAAGAGAATTCTGCTTGGTCTGGCCGCCACGGCGTTGCCGATCGTGCTCTCGGCGCCTGCTTCTGCGCAGATCTTCATCAATCAACCGTCCGGTGTCGTTCCGACCACGGTTCAAACCGACATAAACTCCCAAATACTTGGTCTTCCTGGCACGTCCTTGACCCAAATGCTCGGTCAGATCGCAGCCGCTAATTTGAACGACGTCGGCATCGGCCCGTTCGCACACGGGTGGCGGAACTCCTCTTCCTAACAGTTCCATATTTTATATGGGACTAGGTACGGACTACACGATTACTCAGAGAGTGGGCGGGGTATCGGCCACTGCGACGCAGAATGTGCGCAACACCAACACGGTGAACAACAGCGCGCAGCCTGCAATCTCGACTGTGATCGCTGGCGGGTTTCAGCAAGCGGTTGCTACCATAACACCGCCTACTTCAACCCGTTGGACGCGACGAAAGGGACGCTGATTCAAGTGGCTGCCGGCACCACCCAGAACGCGATTAACGTAATGGCGGCCACGGTTCAGAACGGCAGTGCCTCTGTCATCGGCAACAACGGGGCCGACAGCGATGGGGGCCTATCGACGGCTTCCAGCAGGCATATGTCTTTCTAAACACCGGTGGGGTTCTGGAGAATGGCAAGACGGCCAGCCTGACTTTGAGCAGAGAATTTCTCGCCCCGAATACTATCATTGCAACCAATAGCGCGATCGCCAATTCGATCTCCGCTACGTCGTCGACGCTCGATCCCAGCGCTCTCACGCTGCATCAGACTTCGGTCGTCGGCGCTTACCAGATGTACTTCCAAGCCCCCGTAGACAGCAGCGGCAAACCCGTGCAGTCCAACATCAATCTGGCCGGATTTCAGCTCGGTGGCTCAACCCCAGCATAGAAGTCGTTGGCCTGACTGCGACAATCGGCAATGAGGCGATTGCCTATACAGGAATTACAATCCCCGGCAGAAACTATAACATCGGCTCGGCGGCTCTGGGCGATGGCACGGCGGTGGTCAGCGGCGTGACGCAAGATACCCGTCTTCGGGCTGCACAATATCACCGGCGGCGCCGGTGCTGGGCTTACTCTTTCCGGCATCGCACTCCCCGGTACCTTTACTACCTTACCTCTTCTCATCACCGGTGCTCCGGCTACCCCCTCCGATGGCTTCTTGCAGTATGTCGACGCCACCACTGTCACGATATCAACTCTTTATGATACAGATACACAAAATGTGGGTGGTGCGAGCCTGACGGGTGTCGTCAACGTCATCGGCGCCCGCGTTGATAACGGGTCGGCATCGATCACGGGCAAGCCAAACGACCTGACCCAGTCGTTCACGCTCAACCTGAACTCCTTGCAAGTTGGTGGAACGCTTCAGGGTGTCGTCGAAGGAGGCACGCCGGGTATCGTTGACCCAGGCCGTGATGCGACATTAATGAGAGGCACCTTTGGCGGAACGTCACCATTGGAGGCGGACCCACAGCTAGCTACCGTAGGCTACGTCAACCTTGCCGTTGCGAACGCCAATGTCGGTCCCGCCACTCTGACCAACGTGTCGCAGAGCATGAACCAGGCGCTGAACACGGTTGCCGCCGCCCAGGGCGTCAATTTCAATTTGAACCAGGAAGTAACAATTGGGACGGCGGAGGGTCGAGGCTGTACCATCTGTAGCAACAACATTCAGGTTGCCGCGGGATCGTCGGCGACGATTACCGGGGCTTTCCAGTCCATCAGAAACACTGTGAACATTGCGTCGATTGGCAGTCTTTCCGGGAACAGCACCATCAACCAGGCGACGTCCAATTTGTTCTTGCATCGTTCTTGGTGGCAGCAATCAGCTGATAGCGCTCCCCACCACCATGAACGCTACGATTAACGGCATCCAGGTAAACACCAGCGCGATTAACGCCGTGCAGTAAGCCAAGCAGGTGGAGGCAAGGCAACTGGTGTGAAAAGAGTTACTGGCAATACAGAAGAGCTATAACTAGCGGCGGGCGGGGAAACCCACCCGCCGCGCCCTTTTTGGGGTGCCGCGCCTAGGGCGAGGGGATAGTGTATTGGGGATCTGACCGCCTTGGGTAGCGGATACTGGGCGGCGCATCCATACCGGCATTTGGCTGCCTGTTTCGCGGGACGGCCGCAAATGTAACCCGCGAGCTACAATCGCCGGGACGCGGGTCCTTCGCCGGGCTGCCAAAAAGCGAGGCCGCCGCCTCCCGAGATTTCAATCACCCTGCAACAATATTTCCAAAGATAAGGTTCGACCGATGGGACGATGTGAGGCTGGCGGTTGCTTGTCATGCCAATAGCCCATCTTTGCCTAATTCCTTTTATTCCACCTCTGCCTAATCCTTTTTTTTCAAATTCGACGAACCGTGAAGCTAGGCCTTGGTCTCGGCTCAGAACCTCTACGATATCTTCCCTCGCAACGACAAAGTTTTGAGGGTGGAGGCCACGGCCGGAATCGAACCGGCGTGCACGGATTTGCAGTCCGCTGCGTAACCACTCCGCCACGTGGCCGTCCGAAAGCGCGCCTGACGCGCTCCCAAGGCCCAAGCCTATATAGGAGCCGGCGCCTATCGACAACGCTGCCGGCTCGCTTGCCTTTTGCGATAGGTTGCCGCACAAAAGCCGCGCATTAACCAGCCTTCATTGGGGATCGCGATGACCGATTTTGCCGCCGCGCGCCGCCACATGGTGGACGGCCAGGTCCGCACCACCGACGTCACCGATCTGCGCGTGATTTCCGCCATGCTGGAGGTTCCGCGCGAGCGCTTCATGCCGCCGGCGGGGAGCGCGCTCGCCTATCTCGATCTTGACGTGCCGGTGGGGGCATCCCGCCGCCTGCTCAAGCCGATGGTGCTCGCCAAGCTGATCCAGGCCGCCGAACTTGAGGCCACCGATCGCGTGCTCGATGCCGGCTGCGCCACCGGCTACGGCGCCGCCGTGCTCGCCCGCATCGCCGGGCAGGTGGTCGCGCTCGAACAGGACGCCGGCCTCGCCAAGGCGGCGAGTGCGGCGCTGTCGTCGCAGCCGAATGCCACCGTGGTGAGCGGTCCGCTCGCCGAAGGCTGGCCGCAAGGCGCTCCTTACGACGTGGTCGTGCTCGAGGGGGCAACCGAGGTTGTGCCGCACGCGCTCTGCCAGCAGCTCAAGGATGGCGGCCGGCTGGTATGCGTGCTGGGCTCGGGTCCCGGCTCCAAAGCGATGCTTTATCGCCGCAGCGGCGGGGAGGTCGGCGGCCGGGCGGTCTTTGATGCCACCGCGGCGCTCCTGCCGGGCTTCGCGAAAACGCCGGTTTTCGCCTTCTGACACCGTGGCTGGTTCCAAAAGTGGCAAGAAAACCTCAGGCTGCCGCCTTTTCGGTGGGTGGTGGCCGGCAGGGGGTTTTAACCCGCCGCCAGTGCGCATAAGGTTCCCGGTTAATCGTTTGACGTGAAGGGGTACCTTGCGCCGGTCGCGTAAAGGTGGGGTTGGGATGTTGTGTCGGGGTCGTAGCAGATGGGTGGCGGGCCTTGCGGCCGGTGTGGTGGCATGCGCGGCATTGTCGCTGACGGCGTCGCTGGCGCGCAGCGAGACGCTCGATTCGGCGCTGATGCAGGCCTATCAGAATAATCCGTCGCTCAATTCGCAGCGTGCCGCCACGCGCGCCACCGACGAAGGCGTGCCGCAGGCGCTGTCCGGCTATCGGCCGAAGGTTACGATCACGGCGTCCGGCGGCGAGCAATCGCTGTCCTCGACCTCGAAGATCGTCGGCTCCACAGTCGCGCCCAATCGCACCGGCCACTTATTTCACCCAGAGCGGCTACAACGCGCCCTATGGCGCCGGCGCCACCGTGACGCAGACCTTGTTCAACGGGTTCCAGACCGCCAACAAAACCCGCCAGGCCGAGAGCGCAGGTGCTGGCGGCGCGCGCCAGCTTGCGCGTGATCGAGCAGACGGTGCTGCTCAACGCGGTGACCGCCTACATGAATTTGTTGCGCGACAGCGCGATCCTCGACTTGCAGCGGCGCAACGTCGAGGTGCTGCAGGAGCAATTGCGGCAGACCCGCGACCGCTTCAATGTCGGCGAGGTGACGCGCACCGACGTGGCGCAGTCGGAATTGCGGCTGGCCGCCGGCCGTTCCCAGGTGCTCACCGCGGAATCCAACTTCAATGCGTCGACGGCGACCTATCGCCAGGTGATCGGCAGCAATCCAGGCAAGCTTTCGCCCGGCACGCCGGTCGACCGTTTCTCGCCGTCCAGCCTGCCGGGCGCGGTCGGCACCGCCATCGCCAGCCATCCGGTGGTGACCACGGCGCAATACAATGTCGACGTGGCGCAGCTGCTGGTGAAAGTGGCGGAGGGCGCGCTCTATCCGACGGTGTCGGTGCAGGGCAATTTCCAAAAGAACTACATGGCGGTCGGCAACCTCAACACCATCGAGAGCTACAACGCCTCGGTGCTCGGCTCACTCAGCGTGCCGATCTATCAGGGCGGCGCGGAATATTCCGCCATCCGCCAGGCCAAGGAAACGCTCGGGCAGAAGCGCCTCGACCTCGACGTCGCGCGCGACGCGGTGCGCCAGAACGTGGTGCAGTCCTGGGGCCAGCTCGAGGCAGCCAAGGCCAATATCGACGCCACCACGTCGCAGGTGCAGGCCACCGAGATCGCGCTCAACGGCGTGCGCGAAGAAGCCCGCGTCGGCCAGCGCACCACGCTCGACGTGCTCAATGCCCAGCAGGAACTGGTGAATGCCCGCGTGGCGCTGGTGACCGCCCAGCGCGACCGCGTGGTCGCCTCCTACACCTTGCTGGCGGCGGTCGGCCGGCTGGCGCCGGAAGTGCTCGGCCTCAACGTGCCGGTCTATGACGCCCAGGTGCATTACCAGCAGGTGCGCGATAGCTGGGCCGGCGTGCGAACGCCGGACGGACGCTGAACCGGCGCACAAGCGAGCAACATCCGCTTGGCGCATGATCTTTTCCGAAAACCGGTACCCATCCCCGATCACGTCGAGGACAAGCTTTTCGGGATCATGCGCGAGTGTCCACAGGTCATTGCGCTCAGCCGACTTTCACCTGCCACACCTGCACGCCACTGGCGTATAAATGGGACTCAAGCGACGATTCGCTCATGCTGACGCCGGTCGGGCGTATGAGTGTGCAGAGGTGCGCGAACAGCGTTCGGGATTACAGGAATGACGCAATCGGCAAAGGTCCAAGAGCCCTCAATGGAGGAAATCCTGGCCTCGATCCGGCGCATTATTGCCGATGACGACGCCAACAAGGCGGCCAAGCCGCCGGAGCCAGTCGTCGCCAAGCCGCCGCCGGCTGCCGCGGTTGCAAGCCAGCCGGCCCCGCGGGCGCCTGCGCTGCCGCCGGCGCCGCCACCACGGGCCGGGGCCAACAGCCAGGACGACATCGACGCCATGCTTGCCAATCTTGACCCGCCGGCTGCCGCGTCGCGGTCGTCCGATGTACTCGATCCGACCGAGGCGATGACAGCGCCGGCGCCCACTGCGGACCCGGGACCCGCGCCGACCTTCCGCACCATCGACGCGGCGTTCGACGTTATATTCACCGACCGGCCGCCCGACGCGCCGGCCGAGCCCGCGCTGCGGATCATTGAGGAGGCGCGCCGGCCCAGCCCGCCAGCCGCCACGCTCAATCGCTCGCTGATCTCGAGCTCGACCATGGCGGCGGTGGACAGCGCGTTCAATTCGCTCGCCAACACCGTGATCGGGCAAAACGCGCGCACGCTCGAGGATCTGGTGAAGGAAATGCTGCGTCCGATGCTCAAGTCCTGGCTCGACGACAACCTGCCCGGGCTGGTCGATCGCATCGTGCGGGCCGAGATCGAGCGGGTCTCGCGCGGGCGCAGCTGAGCGTCAGCCGTAATCCTCACATCGTCTGCAAGCGCCGGCGCTTGAGCTGGCGCGCGAACCACAAGCTTAGTGCCAGCAAGACGATCGCCGCAATCAGAAACAGCGGTACCGCGGTGAAGCGGTCAATGATCATGCCGCCGGCGGCGACGCCCGCGGTCTGTCCGAGGTAAAGCGACGCTGAGAAAATCGCGACCGCCGTGCCGCGCGCTTCCGGCGTCATCTGCGTGGCATTGGTCTGCAGCGTGTTGTGCAGCATGTAGAAACCAAGGCCGATCACCGTGATGGCAACCGGCGCGATGAACGCGGTCGGCTCGAAGGCCAGTGTCACAAAGGCGGCCGCCAACAGCGCGCCACCGAGCGCGGCGAGTCCGACTTGGCCGAATCGGCCGACCAGCATCGGCACCGTCAGACTGTAAATCAGACCACCGATCGCGAAGGTGCCGACGAACAGGCCGACCAGCGTAAAGCTGACGCCAAAGCGCAAATGCAGATCGGCACCGACATAGGTAAAGGCGCCGAACATCAGGCCGAACTCGAAGAAAGGCCACCACGATTATGGCGCGCGCCCAGGGCGAGCGCAGCACAGCGAAATAATCGGCGACGAAGCCGCGTCCGCGCTGCGAAGGCGTCGCGCTCGCATGCGTGATCGGATTGCGCCAAAGTTCATAGAACAGCCCGAGCGTGGCAATAGCGAGCAGGCCGGCGAGAATGAAGAACACGGTACGCCAGCCGAAATAATCGCCGAGCACGCCGCCGGCGGCTTGGCCGAACAACTGGCCGAGGATCTGTCCCGACAGGAAACGGCCGAGCACCTGCTGGCGGCGCTCATAGGGGATGACGTCGCCGACGAAGGCCATCGCGAACGGAATGATCCCGCCGGTGGCGAGACCGCTGGCAAGCCGCGCGGCCACCAGCATCGGCAGCGAGGGCGCCAATCCGCAGGCCAGCACCATCAGCGGTCGATGCGGCGGCGGCGATGCCGGCGCAGAGATACTTGCCGAAGCGGTCGCCGATCGGGCCGATCACCAGCTGCACCGACCCGTGCGCCAGCAGATAGACGGTGACCACGACGGAGGCGGCGCCGACGGTGACGTTGAGATCGACGGCGATCTGCGGCAGCAGGGAATTGGTCACCCGCACCATGGCCTGGGCGGCGAAGGCGGCGATCGCTAGCAGCGTGATGGCGCTGGTGGCGCTGCCGCGCGGCGCGGATGGGGCTTCGGACAAAAGTTGACTCCCGGTGGCGTCGCGGGCTTTCTAGCGCGCCAACTGATCCAGACAAAACGCCAATGATTGATAAGACCTATCAGCCCTCCGAGGTCGAGGGCCGCATCTACCGGACTTGGGAGCAGGCGGGCGCCTTTCGCGCCGGCCGGCCCGAGCGTGCACAAGGCCAAGCGTACTCTATCGTCATTCCGCCGCCCAACGTCACCGGCTCGCTGCATATGGGCCATGCGCTCAACAACACGCTGCAGGACGTGCTGTGCCGGTTCGAGCGCATGCGCGGCAAGGACGTGCTCTGGCAGCCCGGCACCGACCATGCCGGCATCGCCACCCAGATGGTGGTCGAGCGGCAATTGATGGAGCGGCAAGAGCCCGGCCGCCGCGCCATGGGACGCGAGGCGTTCCTCAAGCGGGTGTGGGAATGGAAGGCGGAGTCGGGCGGCACCATCGTCAACCAGCTCAAGCGGCTGGGCGCCTCCTGCGACTGGTCGCGCGAACGCTTCACCATGGACGAGGGGCTGTCGCGCGCGGTTCTTAAAGTTTTTGTGGAACTTTATCGCGCGGGCCTGATCTACAAGGACAAGCGGCTCGTCAACTGGGATCCCAAGCTGCTGACCGCGATTTCCGATCTGGAAGTGGTGCAGGTCGAAACCAAGGGTCACCTGTGGCACCTGCGCTATCCGATCGAGGGCAAGACCTTCGACCCGAACGATCCTTCGACCTTTATTGTGGTAGCGACGACGCGGCCGGAGACCATGCTGGGCGACACCGCGGTGGCTGTGCATCCCGATGACGAGCGCTACAAGGCGCTGGTCGGCAAGAACGTGATCCTACCGCTGGTCGGGCGCAAGATTTCCATCATCGCCGACGACTATTCCGATCCGGAGAAGGGCAGTGGCGCGGTGAAGATCACGCCCGCGCATGACTTCAACGACTTCGAGGTCGGCAAGCGCCATAATCTCGCGCAGATCAATATCTTCAGCATCGAAGCCAAACTTCAACTGAAGGATAATGCCGACTTTATCGCCGGGGTCGCCGCGTCAAGCGATCTCAGCGAAACGCTGACGATGAACGGCATGGATCGCTTTGCCGCGCGCAAGAAAATTGTCGAGCGGCTCGAAGCCAAAACTCTGGTCGAGAAGATCGAGCCGAATGCACATGTCGTGCCGCATGGCGACCGTTCGAACGTGGTGATCGAGCCGTTCCTGACCGACCAATGGTACGTCAACGCCAAGAAATTGGCGGAGCCGGCGATTGCCGCAGTGCGCGAGGGCAAGACCAGTTTCGTGCCGAAGAATTGGGAGAAGACTTATTTCGATTGGATGGAAAACATCCAGCCCTGGTGCATCTCGCGGCAACTCTGGTGGGGGCATCAAATTCCGGCGTGGTATGGGCCGGACGGAAAAGTTTTCGTCGCGCTCACTGAGACGGAAGCGCAGGGCGACGCGCAAAAGCATTACGGCAAGGCGACCGCGCTCACGCGCGACGAAGACGTCCTCGATACCTGGTTCTCCTCGGCGCTGTGGCCGTTCTCCACGCTGGGCTGGCCGGACGAGACGTCAGAGCTCAAGCGCTTCTATCCGACCAGCGCGCTGGTCACCGGCTTCGACATCATCTTCTTCTGGGTCGCGCGCATGATGATGATGGGGCTGCATTTCATGAAGGAAGTGCCGTTCCACGACGTCTACATCCACGCGCTGGTGCGCGACGCCTCCGGCGCCAAGATGTCGAAGTCGAAGGGCAACGTCATCGATCCGCTGGCGCTGATCGACGACTACGGCGCCGATGCGCTGCGCTTCACGCTCGCGGCCATGGCGGCGCAGGGCCGCGACATCAAGCTGTCGACCCAGCGCGTCGAGGGCTACCGCAATTTCGCGACCAAGCTGTGGAACGCCGCGCGCTTTGCCGAGATGAACGGCTGCGCCACGGCCGCCGGCTTCGATCCGAGGGGAGCGAAGGAAACGCTCAACCGCTGGATCGCGCATGAGACTGCGCAGGCGGCGGGCGACATCACAGAAGCAATCGAGGCCTACAAGTTCAACGACGCGGCCGGCGGCGGCCTATCGCTTCGTCTGGAACATCTATTGCGACTGGTATCTGGAGCTGGCCAAGCCCGTGCTGCTCGGCCCCGACGGCCCGGCCAAGACCGAGACGCAGGCCGCGGTCGCCTGGGCGCGCGATGAAATCCTCAAGCTGCTGCACCCGTTCATGCCGTTCATCACCGAGGAATTGTGGGAAGTGACGGCCGCGCCGAAACGTCAGGCGCTGCTGGCGCTGTCGCATTGGCCTGCGCTCGAAGGCCTGGCCGATGACAAGGCCGAAGCGGAAATCGGCTGGGTGATCGATCTGGTCACCGCCATTCGCTCGGTGCGGGCGGAGATGAACATCACTGCCGCGATCCCGCTGGTGCTGGCGGGCGCCTCGGCTGAGACCAAAGCGCGCGCCGAGCGCTGGGCCGAATTCATCAAGCGGCTGGCGCGCGTCTCGGAGATTTCCTCCGCCGCGAGCGCGCCGCAAGGTTCGGTGCAACTGGTGGTGCGCGGCGAGGTGGCGGCGCTGCCGCTGAAAGGCGTGATCGATCTCGACGCCGAGTGCGCGCGGCTCGCGAAAGAAATGCAGAAGGCCGATGCCGACATCGCCCGGGTCGATGCCAAGCTCGGTAACGCCAATTTCGTCGCGCGCGCGCCGGAAGAGGTGGTCGAGGAAGAGAAAGAGAAGCGCGAGGAGGCACTCGCCCGCAAGGCCAAGATCGCGGAGGCGCTGGACCGGCTCAAGGGCGCGACATGATCGACCCCAACAACCGCCCGGGCGGGCCGAATTTGATTCTGACCGCCAAGAGCGCCAACAAGATTCAATTCTTCGACGCCGGTACGCTGGTCAAGGCCGGCGAGATCGACATGCCGGCCTCCACCCATGAGATGATCCGCTCGCTCGACGGCAAAAAAGTCTTCGCTTCGGTCTACGGCGGCGGCATTTTCGGCAAGAACAAAGACCCCGACCGCCGTATCGCGGTGATCGATCTCGCGTCGAATAAGCTCGAGCGCATCATCGACGTGGGCGACAATCTCGCGCCGCATTCGGTCATGATGGATGTGCGCGGCACGCTGTGGTCGACCGCCGAACTCGGCAACGCTGTGCTGGCGATCGATCCCGAAACCGAAATGGTGGATCGCATCGATGTCGGCGGCTCGCCGCATTGGATCGCGATCAGCCACACCAACGCCAAGCTTTTTGCCTCGTTCAAGACCAAGGAGGCGGTCGCGGTGGTGGACATCCAGTCGCGCCGCATGACCGATAAAATCCCGATCCCACATGGCGCCGAAGGCATCGCGGTTTCGCCGGATGGCGAGACGCTGTTCGTGTGCGCGCATTGGAAGGGCATGCTGCATGTCATCGATGCGCGCTCGCATGTGCATCGGCGAACCGTCGCCATCGCCGGCGCGCCGGGCGAGGCCAATCAGCTGCGCCGCGTGCGGGTGTCGCCGGACGGCCGCTACGTCTGCGCGTCCTCGCATGTGGATAATTTCGCCGCCGTCTACGAGGCCGACACGCTCAAGCAGGTCGGCGGCTTTAAAACGCCAAAGGCGCCCATGGGCTTCGGCTTCGCCGCCGACGGCATGCATGCCTATCTTTGCTGCCACGACGCCGCGATCACAATGGAGTTCGAGTTGGGAAGCGGCCGCGTGACGCGGCAATTCGCGACCGCGGCCGGCTGCGAGTTCATCATCGCTTATGCGTGAGCATCACTTGCCGTGAAAATATTTCTAGCCGGAGCAAGTGGGGCAATCGGGCGTCGGCTGGTGCCGCTGTTGCGCGCGGCTGGCCATGACGTCGTTGGCACCACGCGCTCAGCCGAGAAAGTTACCGCGTTGCGCTGCGCTCGGCGCCGAGCCGGTGGTGGTCGATGTGTTCGATGCCGCGGCATTGATGCGCGCGGTGCAGGCGGCCGCGCCGCAAGTCGTCATCCATCAGCTCACCGATCTGCCGCATGCGCCGGGTGCGCCCGGATACGAAGCCGGCCTCGAGCGCAACGCGCGCCTGCGCATCGACGGCACCCGCAATCTGGTGGCCGCCGCCAGGGCCGCCGGCGTACGGCGCCTGATCGCGCAGAGCATCGCCTTTGTCTATGCGCCGGGTGACGGCGCGCGCGTGGAAAGCGATCCGCTCAATCTTGCAGCCGAAGGCATTGCCGGTCGCACGGCGGCCGCCGTTGCCGCGCTCGAACACGCGGTGCTGGAAATGCCGGAAGGCATCGTGCTGCGCTACGGTTTTTTCTACGGTCCGGGCACTTGGTCCGGCGATGCGCCGGCGCGCCGGCCGGCCGTGCACATCGATGCCGCGGCACAGGCCGCGCTACTCGCTATTACCAGGGGCAGCCGCGGCATTTACAACGTCGCGGAAGACACCCCAGCGCTGTCGAGCGAGAAGGCCAAGCACGAACTCGGCTTCGATGCGGGATTTCGATTCAAGGCTTGAACGGCTTGCTCAAAAATTTCGAGCCCTTCAGTCCGTAACGCCACGGCTTCTCCACCGCCTTGCTGATGCCGATGCGCACGCCGCGCACCACGTCGGCCTCGCCCTCGCGTGCACGCAGTTCGAACGGCGGCTTGTCGAGTGGCAAGCCATTGTGCCGGTGAGTGACGCCAAGCGCCTCGCATAATTTGCCCGGGCCGGAGCAGAGCAGCCGCTCGTCCGTCACGCCGCGCCGACGGCGCATGACCGCCAGGACCTCGCGCGGCTCCAAAGCGCGGATCAGCACCGCGCTGGCGCTGCCTTCCGTCTCGCACACGAAATTGAGGCACCAGTGGATGCCGTAGGAGCGGTAGACGTAGGCGATGCCCGGCGGACCAAACATGACGGCATTGCGGTCGGTCGGCCCCCGGTAACTGTGCGCGGCCGGGTCGGTGTGGTGATAGGCCTCGACCTCGACAATCCGCCCGCCGACCCCGTTAACCAGCAGGGTGGCCCCGATCAGCTCGGGCGCGACCTCAAGGACCGGCCGGTCGAAAAAGCTTCGCCGTAGCTTGGGAGGCAGGGGCATTTGGGGGTGCGGGACCTGTGGCTAACCTGCAACACTTTTAGAACATTTAAGTAGTAGGGGCGCGCATGATCCCCGCTGCGCCGCGATTTGGCCATACCCTTCCATGACATGAGGGATCGTCGGGCAATGGCGCAAACCGTTGTGCGGCTTCCGGTTTCCGCCGGGAGGCCTCGGAAACGCCGGCCGGGCTAATCCGGCGGCGGTGATTGGGGGCGAGGGACACGACAAAGGTTATGGACGCTAAATCCAATTTGAAGGCCAAACTGCCGAGCCGGCACGCCACCGAAGGGCCGGATCGCGCACCGCATCGCGCGTTTTATTACGCGATGGGGCTTTCCACCGAGCAGATCCACCAGCCATTCGTCGGCGTCGCCACCTGCTGGAACGAGGCCGCGCCCTGCAACATAGCGCTGATGCGCCAGGCGCAGGCGGTCAAGAAAGGCGTCGCCTCGGTCGGCGCCACGCCGCGCGAATTCTGCACCATCACCGTCACCGACGGCATCGCCATGGGCCATGCCGGCATGAAATCCTCGCTGCCCTCGCGCGAGGTGATCGCGGATTCGGTCGAACTCACCATACGCGGCCACGCCTATGACGCGCTGATCGGCGTCGCCGGCTGCGACAAGTCGCAGCCCGGCATGATGATGGCGATGTGCCGGCTCAACGTGCCCTCGATCTTCATCTATGGCGGCTCGATCCTGCCCGGAAAGTTCAAGGGCAAGGAAGTCACCGTGCAGGACGTCTACGAGGCAGTCGGCAAGCATTCGGTCGGCGAGATGTCCGACGCCGATCTCAAAACGCTCGAGCAGAACGCCTGTCCCTCGGCCGGCGCCTGCGGCGCCCAGTTCACTGCCAACACCATGGCGACCGTGTCGGAAGCCATTGGTCTCGCGCTGCCCTATTCGTCCGGGGCACCGGCGCCGTACGAGATGCGCGACAAGTTCTGCATGCTGGCGGGCGAGATGATCATGGATCTGATCGTCAAAAACATCCGCCCGCGCGACATCGTCACCCGCAAGGCGCTGGAGAATGCCGCTGCGGTGGTCGCCGCTACCGGCGGCTCGACCAATGCGGCGCTGCATCTGCCGGCGATCGCGCATGAATGCGGCATCGAGTTCGATCTGTTCGACGTCGCCGAAATCTTCAAAAAGACACCGTATATCGCAGATTTGAAACCGGGCGGCCGTTATGTCGCCAAGGATATGTTCGAAGCTGGCGGCGTGCCGCTGCTGATGAAGACCTTGCTCGATCACGGTTACATGCACGGCGATTGCCTGACCGTCACCGGCCGCACCATGGCCGAGAACATGAAAAACGTGAAATGGAACCCGGACCAGGACGTGGTGCGTCCGGCCGACAAGCCGCTGCTGGCGACCGGCGGCGTGGTGGGCATGAAAGGCAATCTCGCACCCGAAGGCGCGATCGTGAAAGTGGCCGGCATGTCGTCGGCGCTCCAGTTCACCGGACCGGCGCGCTGCTTCGACAGCGAGGAAGCCTGTTTCGATGCGGTGAAGCGCAAGACCTATAAGGAAGGCGACGTTCTGGTGATCCGTTACGAAGGGCCGAAGGGCGGCCCCGGCATGCGCGAGATGCTCTCGACCACGGCCGCGCTCTACGGCCAGGGCATGGGCGCGAAGGTCGCGCTGATCACCGATGGACGCTTTTCGGGCGCCACCCGCGGATTCTGCGTCGGCCATGTCGGACCGGAGGCCGCGGTCGGCGGGCCGATCGCGCTCATTCGCGACGGCGACATCATCGAGCTCGATGCCGAGAAGGGCACCCTGAACGTCAAGCTTTCCGGCGACGAACTGGCCAAGCGCAAGAGCCAGTGGAAGCCGCGCGAGAGCGAATACGGTTCGGGCTATTTGTGGAAATACACCCAGCAGGTGGGACCGGCCGTCAACGGCGCGGTCACCCATCCCGGCGGGGCGGGCGAGAAGGCGTGCTATGCGGATAGCTGAGTTCCTGTTGCGCGTGGTGGTGATCGGTGCCGGCTTCATGGCCGCGCCGGCCATGGCGTTCGACGGCAGCAAATCCGGCGATGCGATGGCGGCCGCGCCGCCGGTGACGGCGATGGAAGCCTTCAAATCCGGCGCACATTTGCTGAAAGCCGGCGAGAAGGCCAAGGCCGTTCACTCGCTCGAATACGCCGCCGAGCAGGGCCATGCGCTGGCGCAGTGGAAGCTCGGGCGCATGTACGCCGAAGGCGACGGCGTGACGCAGGATGACCTCAAGGCGTTCGAATATTTCCGCCGCATCGCCGACCGCCATGCCGAGGACAATCCGGACACGCCGCAGGCGCGCTTCGTCGCCAACGCGTTCGTGGCGCTCGGCCACTACTATCTCGACGGCATCCCGAAGACGGCGATCAAGCGCGACCCCGACCGCGCGCGCGAGATGTTCGCCTATGCGGCCTCGTATTTCCGCGATTCCGAAGCACAGTACTATCTGGCGCGACTCTATCTCGATGGCAACGGCGCGCCGCACGACCCGCGCCAGGCCGCGCGCTGGTTCGGCCTTTCGGCGCAGAAAGGCCAGAGCCAGTCGCAGGCGATGCTGGGCGCCATGCTGTTTGCCGGCGACCACGTGCCGCGCCAGGCGGCGCGCGGACTGATGTGGCTGACGCTTGCCAAGGACAACGCCAAGGACGGCGCCGTCACCGACCAGGCCTGGATCAACCGGCTCTACGACAGCGCCTTCCAGCAGGCGACCGAGGACGAGCGCGCGCTGGCGCTGGTCTATCTCAAGCGCTGGCTGGAAACGCGGCGGGAATAGCGCTAGCGCTGCGGCGTCTACGGTCTGCCCACCGAGCGGGATGGGCAGGCCGATGGCTCTCTCAAATCTTTTACTTGCCCACTGACCTTGCCGGCTTTCGCGCTCGCGCGGACACTGCCGACGCGCTTTCCAACATCGCTGTCGCGAGGCTCGCGAACATGCTTTATCATGTGGCCGGCAATCAAAAACGGGGGAACGTCGTGAGGACACAGCGAAGTATTGCAACGGTACTGGTTGCGTTGATGTGCGCGTGGGCGGCTCCAAGCTCGGCCCAGGATGTCGTGAAGATCGGCATGGTTGTGCCGATGACCGGTCCCTTCACGCCGACCGGCAAGCAGTTGGTCGCCGGCGCCAAGCTCTACATGCAGCATCAAGGGTGACACCGTCGCCGGCAAGAAAATCGAACTCGTCATCAAGGACGACACCGGCAACGCCGACATGACCAAGCGGCTCGCGCAGGAACTCGTGGTCAACGACAAGGTGGCCTTCCTGGCTGGATTTGGCCTCACGCCGGGCGCGCTGGCCACCGCGCCGATCGCCACCGAGGCGAAGATTCCGCAAGTGGTGATGATGGCGGCAACCTCGGTCATCACCGAGCGTTCGCCCTATATCGTGCGCACGAGCTTCTCGGTTCCGCAGACGACCGTTCCGCTCGCCAACTGGGCGGCGGCGAACGGGATCAAGACGGTGGTGACCGTGGTGTCCGACTATGCGCCCGGCATCGACGTGGAGACCGCCTTCAAGCAGCGCTTCGAAGCCGCCGGCGGCAAAGTGATCGAGTCGCTGCGGGTGCCGCTGGCCAGTCCCGATTTCGCGCCCGCCCTGCAGCGCGTCGCGGATGCCAAACCCGACGCGCTCATGGGGTTCGTACCGGCCGGCGTCGGGCCAATCTTCATGCGGCAATTCGTCGAACGCGGGCTCGACAAATCCGGCATCAAGTTCATCGCCGAGGGCAGTTTGACCGAGGACGACATCGTCAACCAGATCGGCGATGCGGCTCTCGGCGTCATTACCTCGCATCACTACTCGGCCGCGCATGACAGCCCGGAAAACAAGGCCTTCGTAGCTGAGTTCAAGAAGGCCAATGGCGGCATGCGCCCGAACCTGATGGCGATGCAGAGCTATGACGGCATGCATCTGATCTACGAAGCGCTGAAAAAGACCAACGGATCGACCGACGGCGACCGCGCTTGTCGACGCGATGAAGGGCTTGAGCTGGATCAGTCCGCGCGGACCGGTGACCGTCGATCCCGAGACGCGCGAAATGATACAGAACATCTACATCCGCAAAGTCGAGCGCGTGAGCGGCGAGTTGTACAATGTCGAGTTTGCGACCATTCCCAACTTCAAGGATCCGTCCAAGCTGAAGAACTAGCGCGACTGCAGCGTCCCGGCGGGCCTCGACGATTGCTCGGCGAGGACCGCTAATATGAAGCGTGACATTCCGCCCTACCGTGCCGATCATGTCGGCTCGATCCTGCGATCGGCGACCCTCAAAGAGGCGCGCAGCAAGCGCGCAGCCGGGACAGTTGTCCGCGGCCGATCTGAAGGCGATCGAAGACGCCGAGATCAAGAAAGATCATCGCCAAGCAGGAGGAGATCGGTCTTCGCTCGATCACCGACGGCGAATTCCGGCGTGCCTATTGGCATTTTGATTTCCTCGCCGGGCTCGACGGCGTGGAAATGGTCGGGGCCTCGCACGGCATCCAGTTTGCCGGCGTGCAGTCGAAGGCCGAGACGCCATTCGTGAAAGGCAAGCTTGGCTCGCGGCATCATCCGCAGATCGCGCATTTCGAATTTCTCAAGGCGAACACGAAACGCACTCCCAAGATGACGATCCCGAGCCCCTCGATGCTGCACTATCGCGGCGGGCGGAACATGATCGACAGGTCGGCCTACCCGACCATGGAAGAGTTCTATCGCGATCTCGGACAGGCCTATAAGCAGGCGATCCAGGGCTTCTACGCCGCCGGTTGCCGCTATCTGCAGCTCGACGATTGCAGCTTCGCCTATCTGTGCGATCCGGCGCAACGCCAGCATGCTGGCGGAGCGCGGCGACGATCCCGACAGGCAGGGCGAGATCTATGCCGGCATGATCAATGCCGCGCTGGAGGGACGTCCGCGCGACCTCGTCGTCACCACCCATGTGTGCCGCGGAAACTTCCGCTCGACCTTCATCGCCTCCGGTGGCTACGAGCCGATTGCCGACCTGCTGTTCAACCGGGTCAACGTCGACGGCTATTTCCTGGAGTGGGACAACGACCGCGCCGGCGGTTTCGAGCCGCTGCGGTTGCTGCCCAAGGGCAAGACGGTCGTGCTCGGCCTGATCACCTCGAAGACCGGGGCGCTCGAAGCAAAGGACCTCGTCAAGCGCCGCATCGAGGAAGCGACGAAATACGCGCCGCTCGAGCAGCTTTGCCTCTCGCCGCAATGCGGCTTTGCCTCCACCGAGGAGGGCAATGTGCTGGGGGAGGACGCGCAGTGGGCGAAGCTGCGTCTGGTGGTCGAAGTCGCTGACGAAGTGTGGGGGCGCTTGAGCGCGCGGCTCAGCGGCTTTCGATCGCCAGGTCGACCCATACCGGCACGTGGTCGGACGGCTTGTCCCAGCCGCGCACGTGGCGGTCGATGCCGGCATCGCAGTAGCCGGTCGGCGGCCTGCGGCGACAGCAGCAGGTGATCGATGCGGATGCCGTCATCCTTGGCCCAGGCCCCGGCCTGGTAGTCCCAGAAGCTGTAGAGATCGCCGGCATCGCTGACGGCGCGGATCGCGTCGGTGAGGCCGAGATTGGTCAGCGCCCGGAACTTCTCCCGGGTCTGCGGCAGGAACAGCGCATCCTTGGTCCAGGCGGCCGGATTGCGGGCATCGGCCGGGGTTGGGATGACGTTGTAATCGCCCGCCAGCAGCATCGGCTCTTCCAGTTTCAGTCGTTCAAGTGAAAAAGCAATAAGCCTGTCCATCCATTTGAGCTTATAGGTATATTTATCCGTGTCCGGCGGGTTGCCATTGGGCAAATAGAGGCTCACCACGCGCAGCACGCCGGTCTTGGTCGACACCTGCGCCTCCAGGAAGCGGGCCTGCACGTCGTCCTTGTCGCCGATCAGGCCGGGCGCCACCTCGTCGAACGGCAGTTTGGAGAGCAAAGCCACGCCGTTGAAGGCTTTCTGGCCATGCACGGCGACGTTGTAGCCGAGGCTCTCGAACGCGTCGCGCGGGAAAGCCTCGTCTACGCATTTGATTTCCTGCAGGCAAACGATGTCGGGGCTGCGTTCCTTGAGCCAGGCCAGCATGCTGTCGAGCCGCTGGCGAATCGAATTGACGTTCCAGGTGGCGATGCGCATCGCACAGGCTCCGGCGGCCAGACCCGAATAAAACCAGGGTTTTGCGTGTTTACCAGCGAGCGCAGGGATATGCACTCGGCGGCGTTTATATGCTAGAAGGCGGCCAACGCGGCCCCTTGGATGTGGTGGAAATAATAGCAGTTCCGCGGAATTAGGGAGCGCCTGGGCAGGGCCCTTAAAGAGCCTAGGCCGACAATCGCCGATGACGAAGCGAAAGTGGCTATTTGGGGTGGCGGCGCTCGCCCTGATTGGCATTGCCTTGCTTATCCGCGGCTTATGGACCAGCGACGGCGCGGCGCGTTCGCAAGCGGCGGCCCAGGTGGTGCCGGTCGAGGTCGCCACCGCCGAACGCAAAGCGGTGCCGGTGCGCATCGAATCGCTGGGCAGCGTCACCCCGATCGCCAGCGTTGCCATCAAGGCGCGGGTTGATACCGAAATCACGGCGGTCCATTTCCGCGATGGCGCCGAGGTGAAAAAAGGCGATTTGCTGTTTACGCTCGATGGCCGCCAGATCGAGGCGGACATGAAGCGCTATCAGGCGGTGATCGATGGTGCGCAGGCGACGCTCGAACAGGCGCAGCGCGACGTCGATCGCTACACCGACCTCGTCACCAAGAACGCGACCCCGATCGTTACGCTCAATAACGCGCAGACCTTGGTCAACGTGTCGCGCGCGACGGCGGAATCGAACCGCGCGCAGCTCGAAAGCCTGAAGGTACAGCTTGGGTTCTGCACGATCCGCGCGCCGATTTCCGGCCGCATCAGCATGGCCAACGTCAAGGTCGGCAATTTCGTGCGGCAGGCCGATACCGCGCCGTTGGCGACCATCAACCAGATGGTGCCGGTCTATGTCAGCTTCATGGTGCCGCAGAAGATCCTGCCGGAAATCCGCCAGGCGCTGGCGGCGGAAACCGCCACCATCGAGGCGGTCATCCCCGGCGAGCAGAAGCGCGCCAATGGCCAGGTGACGATGATCGAGAATACCGTCGACCCGACCACCGGCATGGCGACGATCCGCGCCACCATGCCGAACGAGCATGAAGTGCTCTGGCCGGGAACCCTGGTCACAACCGAACTGACCTTGCGGATCGAGCAGGCGGTGGTGGTGCCGTCGAATGCCGTTCAGGTCAGCCAGACCGGAAGCTTCGTGTTCGTGATCAACGATAACGTGGCCAAGGTGCAGCCGGTGACGGTCGAGCGTACGGTCGGCAGCCTATCGGTGATCGGCAGCGGGCTTAAGGGCGGCGAGACTGTGGTGACCGACGGTCAATTGCTGCTGTCGAACGGCACGCGCGTCAATCCGCGCAACGCAAAAGCCGCCGGCAGCTGATCCATGAATATCTCGGAAACCTGCATTCGCCGACCGGTGCTGACAACGCTGCTGACGGCGTCGCTGATCGTGTTCGGTGCCTTCGCCTACCGGCTGCTGCCGGTGGCGGCGCTGCCGGCGGTGGATTTTCCGACCATTCAGATCACGGCGCAATTTCCGGGCGCCAGTCCGGAAACCATGGCGGCGTCGGTTGCCTCGCCGATCGAACGGCAACTGTCGACCATCTCCGGCATCTCGTCGATGACCTCGTCGTCGGCGCTCGGAATTGCGCAGATTACAATCCAGTTCGACCTCGGGCGCAATATCGACGGCGCCGCGCTCGACATGCAGACCGCGCTGGCGACCGCGGCGCGCCTGTTGCCGATAGAAATGACCATACCGCCGTCATTCCGCAAGGTGAACCCGGGCGATTTCCCGGTGCTCTATGTCAGCCTGCGCTCCGACACGATGCCGTTGTCGACCGTCGACGAATATGCGGAGACGGTGCTGGCCCCGCAGCTCTCACAATTGCCGGGCGTCGCGCAGGTGCTGGTTTACGGTGCGCAGAAATTCGCGGTTCGCGTCCAGGTCAATCCGATTCAAGCGGCAGCCCGCAACATTTCGCTCGACGACGTGCGCAATGTCGTTGCCAAGACCAATTCGAGCACGCCGGTCGGCACACTGACCGGACCGAAGCAAAGCGTGACGCTGACCGCCACCAGCGCAATCGAGCACGCCGCCGACTATCGCGACGTCGTGGTGGCCTACCGCAACGGCGCTCCCATCAAGCTCAACGAGATTGCGCGCGTGATCGACAGCGTCGAGAACGACAAGGTCGCCACCTGGTACAACGATGCGCGCGCCATCGTGCTGGCGATCCAGCGCCAGCCCGACGCCAACACCGTCGAGGTCGTGGATCTGGTACGCGCCAAGCTACCGGCCATGCGCGCGCAGGTGCCGCCGTCGGTCCAGATGGAGCCGCTGTTCGATCGCTCGATCTCGATCCGCGCGGCGGTGTCCGATGTGCAGGAAACACTGGCGATCGCCATTTCGCTGGTGATCATGGTGATCTTCCTGTTCCTGCGCAAAGTGTCGGCCACCATCATTCCCGCACTGGCGGTGCCGGTGTCGCT
This sequence comes from uncultured Alphaproteobacteria bacterium, assembly GCA_963817045.1. GTDB lineage: Bacteria > Pseudomonadota > Alphaproteobacteria > Rhizobiales > Xanthobacteraceae > Pseudolabrys. Next base: position 68,355 of record CAWFMZ010000009.1, on the reverse strand, counting down.
GATCGGCACCTGCGCGGCGATGTACGCCTTCGGATTCTCCATCAACAACATGACGCTGCTGGCGCTCACGCTGTCGGTCGGCTTCGTGGTCGACGACGCCATTGTGATGCTGGAGAACATCGTGCGCCACATCGAGGGCGGCATGCGCCCGTTCGAGGCGGCGCTGAAAGGCTCGCGCGAAATCGGCTTCACCATCATATCGATCACGTTCTCGCTGATCGCGGTGTTCATCCCGGTGCTGCTGATGGGCGGCATGGTCGGCCGCGTGTTCCGCGAATTCGCAGTGTCGATCTCGGTGGCGATCATCATTTCCGGCTTCGTTTCGCTCACGCTGACGCCGATGCTGTGCGCGCGTGTGCTGCGCAGTCATCACGTCGGCGAAAAACAGAACGTCGTGCTGCGCGCGTTCGAGCGCGTTTTCGAATACATGCTGCGCACCTACGAATGGACGCTCGACCGCGTGCTCACCTACAAGTCGATCATGCTGGGCATTACGGTGGCGACGCTGGCCGGAACGATCTGGCTCTATATCGTCGTCCCGAAAGGCTTCTTCCCGACCGAGGACACCGGTTACGTTATCGGCATCACCGAAGGCGCCACCGACGTGTCGTTCCCGGCGCTGTCGAAATTGCAGCGACAGGTCGCCGACATCGTGCGCGCCGACAAGGCGGTGTCCTATGTCAATTCCACGGTTGGCGCCGGCGGTCCAAATACCGTCGGCAACAGCGGACGCATGCTGGTGGCGCTCAAGCCGCGCAACGAGCGTGGCGAAAGCGCGAACCAGGTTATCGCGCGGCTACGCCAGAGCGCGAATGTCGTCCCCGGGATAGCGATCTTTTTTCAGTCGATCCAGAACATCAATCTGGGCGGCAAGCTTTCCAAGAGCCAATACCAGTACACGCTGCAATCCAACAATACGGCGACGCTCTATCGGCTGGCGCCGGAACTACGCGAAAAGATTTCCCGCATCCCCGGACTGCTCGATGTCACCACCGACCTTTACGTCAGGAATCCGCAAGTTACAATTCAGATCGACCGCGAGAAGGCGGCAGTCTATGGCGTCACCATCGATCAGGTGCGCCAGGAGCTCTATGACGCGTTCGGCGTGCGCCAGGTTGCGACCATCTACACGCCGGTGAACTACTATCAGGTCATTCTTGAGACCGCGCCGGAGTTTCAGGTCGGGCCGGACGATCTGGCGCGCGTCTATCTGAAGACCACCAACGGTACCACGGTGCCGCTGTCGGCGGTCACGCGCTTCGAGCGTACGGTCGGGCCGCTGCAAGTCAATCACCAGGGCCAACAGCCGGCGGTAACGATCTCGTTCAATCTCGGGCCCGGCATGTCGCTCGGCCAGGCGGTCGATGCGATTCAGAAGCTGGAGCGCGACGAGCGGCTGCCGGCCACCATCACCACCGGCTTCCAGGGCACCGCGCAGGTGTTCCAGGATTCACTGCGCGGGCAGGGCATCCTGATCCTGGCGGCGATTTTCGCGGCCTATGTGGTGCTCGGCATCCTGTATGAAAGTTTCATCCATCCGATCACCATCATCTCCGGCCTGCCGTCGGCCGGTATCGGCGCGATCCTCACCTTGATGCTGTTCAAGATGGAATTGACGGTGATCGCCATGATCGGCATCGTCATGCTGGTCGGCATCGTCAAGAAGAATGCGATCATGATGATCGACTTCGCGATCGAGCGCCGCCGCGTCGGCCTCTCGGCGGAGGCCGCGATCCGTGAAGCCGCGACCCTGCGCTTCCGCCCGATCATGATGACGACGTTTGCCGCGATCTTCGGCACACTGCCGATCGCGCTCGGCACCGGCGCCGGCGCAGAATTACGCCAGCCGCTCGGCGTGGCGGTGGTCGGCGGCCTCTGCCTGTCGCAGCTGCTCACGCTCTACATCACGCCGGTGATCTATCTCTATCTCGACCGCTTCGACCGCATGCTCAAGCGCCGGCTCGAACCGCAGCTGGAAGAAGTGGCGGAAGCGCCGCCGGCGGTGGCGGCGGAGTAGGCCTACAGCGCGAAGCTGGTGCCGCAGCCGCAGGACGCGGTGGCCTTCGGGTTTTTCACCTTGAACGAGGCGCCGATCAGGTCGTCGACGAAATCGATCTCGGAGCCGGCCATATAATTGACCGAGACCGGATCGATCAGGACCACGGCGCCCTCGCGGGCAATGACGATGTCATCGTCGGCGCGTGAACGCTCGACGCCGAACTTGTACTGAAAGCCGGAGCAGCCGCCGCCTTCCACGCTGACGCGCAGCATGGTGCCGGGAGCCTCGCCCTTGAGGATCTCGCCGATCCGGCGGGCCGCCCGTTCGCTGACTGTGACGCTCACGTCCATTTATCGGCCTTTACGTTGCGAGCCTATTGGCAGGCGCCTTGCTGAATAGTTAAGTGCGCGCGACAGCAAGGTCAATGCTGGGCCAGGCGGGCAGCGCATGATCCCGAAAAGTGGGAACCGGTTTTCGGACAAGATCGTGCGCCCAGGAACATGACATGGCGATCGAAACGGGTTGCGCGCGAGTCGTTTATGCCACCGATCCGGCCTTGAGCCGGGGGCGGCGCTATGCCGAGCCGCCAAGCCCGACCCGCAACGCGTTCCGGCGCGATTGCGACCGCATCATCCATTCCAGCGCGTTCCGGCGGCTGGCGCACAAGACGCAGGTGTTCGTCTATCACGAGGGCGACCACTACCGCACCCGGCTCACCCATACGCTCGAAGTCGCGCAGATCGCCCGCTCGCTGGCGCGCGCGCTCGGGCTCGACGAGGACCTCGCCGAGGCGCTGGCGCTGGCGCACGATCTCGGCCATCCGCCGTTCGGCCATGCCGGCGAGCGCTCGCTCGACGAAGCCCTGAGCAAGTTCGGCGGCTTCGATCACAACGCGCAAGGCTTGCGCATCGTCACAGAACTGGAGCGCCGCTATGCCGCCTTCGACGGGCTCAATCTGACCTGGGAGACGCTGGAGGGCCTGGTCAAGCACAATGGCCCGCTCACCGACCGCGCAGGTCGCGCGGTCGGCCGCTACGCCCAGCGCGGCGTGCCGGCGGCGATTCTCGCTTACGCGCAAATCCAGGATCTGGAGCTGTGGTCCTTTGCCGGCGCGGAAGCGCAGGTGGCCGCGCTCGCCGACGACATCGCCTACGACGCCCATGACATCGACGACGGCTTGCGCGCCGACCTGTTTACGCTCGACGACATCGCCGCAGTCGCCGATCGTCGGCGACATCGTGCGCGACATCGACTTGGCGTTTCCCGGCATCGAGCCCGCCCGCCGCGTGCACGAGACGGTGCGCCGGCTGATCACCCGCATGATCGAGGACGTCATCGCCGAGACCGGCCGCCGCATGGCGGCGCTGGCGCCGCGCTCCGCCGCCGACGTGCGCCAGGCGGTGCGGCCGGTGGTGGCGTTTTCGCCGGCGCTGGAGAAGGCCGACGCCGACATCAAGGGATTCCTGCGTCCGCGCATGTACCGGCACGCCCGCGTGATGCGCGTGATGGACGATGCCGAGGGCGTGCTGCGCGACCTGTTCGCCTATTTCATGGCATCGCCCGCCGACCTGCCGGCGGAATGGGCGGAGGGGTTCGGCGCGGCCGACGAGAGCACCCGGACGCGCCGCATCGCCGACTACATCGCCGGCATGACCGACCGCTATGCGCTGATCGAGCACGCGCGGTATTTCGAGGCGACGCCGGAACTGCGGTAATGACAAGTGGTCGCGTGGCGGCCCAGTACGAGGAAACTCGATGACACGATTGGCCGGGAAAGTTGCGTTCATCACGGGCGGTGGCAGAGGCATCGGCCGCGCCACGGCGGAGCGATTTGCCGACGAGGGCGCCAAAGTCGTCATTGCCGAAATTGACGACAAGAGCGGGGAGGCCGCTGCCCAATCCGCTCGCGCGCACGGCAAGAATTCCGGCGGCGACGCCCATTTCGTGCACTGCGACATCCGCGAAAGGTCAAACGTCGAAGCCGCCTTCGCGGAAACGATCAAGCGCTTCGGCAGGCTCGATATCCTGCACAACAATGCCGGCGGCTCCACGCCCGATGACGGCCCAGTCACCGAGGTGCCGGAAGAAGAGTTCTGGCGCGCGATCAAGCTCGACCTTTACGGCACCTTCCTGTGCTCGAAGCTCGGCATCCCGCACATCATCAAGGCGGGCGGCGGATCGATCATCAACATGTCGTCGATCGTCGCCTTGAAGGCGCTGCCGGGGCGGGATTGCTACACCGCCGCCAAAGGCGCGATCGCCGCGCTCACGCGCTCGATGGCGGTGGAATATGCAGCCCACAAGATCAGGGTCAACGCCATCGCCCCCGGGGTCGTGCTCACGGAGCGGGTCAAGAAGCTGTTGGAAGGTTCCAAGGACATCGAGAAGCTCGCCGCGACGCACCTGCTCGGCCTTGGCCTGCCGATCCACATGGCCGACATGGCGGTCTATCTCGCCTCGGACGAGTCGGTGATCACGACCGGGCAGATCCTGTCGGTCGATAGCGGGGCGACGATCGTGTAGCTGGGCACGTTGTCTCGTGGGCCGGTCGCCGCCGGGCGATTTACCAACTACATTTTGACTCCCCTCCCGAATTACGTTAGCCGCAGCGACGATGCCCACCGCCGAAAAGCCGAAACATCTCTTCGCCCAAATGCTCGATCGCGTGCGCGCGGCGTGCGCGCCGCTCGTTGGCTGCCGGCGTCGACCTGTCGCGCATCGTGGTCGAGCCGCCGCGCGATCCGACGCACGGCGATCTGGCGACCAACGCCGCCATGGTGCTGGCGAAGGACGCTCGCCAAAAGCCGCGCGATCTCGCCGAAAAAATCGCAGTTGCCTTGCGCGCCGACGCCCTGGTGGCCAAGGCCGACGTGGCAGGCACCGGCTTCATCAATCTCACGCTCAAGCCGCATGTCTGGGGCGAGGAGCTGCGCGTCGTGCTGGCGGCCGGCGCCGATTACGGGCGCAGCGACATCGGCAAGGGCGAAAAGGTCAATGTCGAATACGTCTCGGCCAATCCGACCGGGCCGATGCATGTCGGGCACGGCCGCGGCGCGGTGTTCGGCGACGCGCTCGCCAATCTGCTCGCCTTCGCCGGCTACGAGGTGACGCGCGAATACTACATCAACGATGCCGGCGCGCAGGTCGACGTGCTGGCGCGCTCGGCGTTCCTGCGCTACCGCGAAGCGCTTGGCGAGGCGATCGGCGCGATTCCGGACGGGCTTTACCCGGGCGATTATCTCAAGCCGGTGGGCGCGGAACTTGCCGCCGAGCACGGACCGGCGCTCAGCGCGAAACCGGAAGCCGAATGGCTGCCGGTCGTGCGCGCCAAAGCCATCGCCATGATGATGGACTCGATCCGCGACGATCTCGCCGCGCTCAACGTGCGGCACGACGTGTTCTTCTCGGAGCGCTCGCTGATCGAGGGCGGCGCCAACCAAGTCGGTGCCACCATCGAGAGCTTGCGCACGAGCGGCGAGGTCTATGAAGGCCGGCTGCCGCCGCCCAAGGGCGGCAATCTCGAGGATTGGGAGGATCGCGAGCAGACGCTGTTCCGCTCCACCGATTTCGGCGACGATGTCGACCGGCCGCTGAAGAAATCCGACGGCAGCTACACCTATTTCGCCGCCGACATCGCCTATCACAAGTCCAAGTTCGACCGCGGCTTCCGCAACCTGATCGACGTCTGGGGCGCCGATCATGGCGGCTACATCAAGCGCATGCAGGCGGCGGTGAAGGCGGTGAGCGGCGGCAAAGCCGAACTCGACGTCAAGCTCGTTCAACTCGTGCGTCTGCTGCGCGCCGGCGAGCCGGTGAAAATGTCCAAGCGTTCGGGCGAATTCGTCACGCTGCGCGAAGTCGTCGACGAAGTCGGCAAAGATGCCGTGCGCTTCGACATGCTCTACCGCAAGAACGACGCCGTGCTCGATTTTGATCTGGCCAAAGTGATCGAGCACAGCCGCGAGAACCCGGTGTTCTACGTGCAATACGGCCACGCCCGCGGGGAATCGGTGTTCCGTAATGCGCGCGTCGAGATGCCCGATCTGCCGGCTGCGGCCAATGAGCGCGCGCAGTGGCTCAAGGACGCGCCGCTCGAGCGGCTCAGCGATTCCGGCGAACTTTCCATCCTGCGCCGGATCGCCCTTTACCCGCGCCTGGTCGAAGCCGCGGCGGTGGCCCATGAGCCGCACCGGGTTGCATTCTATCTATATGAATTAGCAAGCGAATTTCACGCGCACTGGACGCGGGGAAAAGACTTGCCCTATTTACGCTTCATTATCCAGAATGATCCAGAAACGACTTCGGCGCGGCTCGCGTTGGTGCAGGGGATCGTCACAGTTCTCGCCTCGGGCTTAGCGTTGCTCGGGGTCGAAGCGCCGGAAGAAATGCGTTAAATCTCGCTCAGTGGGCCGCGCTTGGCGCAGCCCCGCGATTGGAAGAGCGAGGGCGCGCTTAAAAACCGGGGACCGAATGGCGGACAACCAGATCCAACGACCCTATCGTTCGAATGAACCGCCGGCGCGCGGCGCGCCGGCCGCCACCCCCAGTTCCGCCAGCGATCCGCTCGCCGAGCTTGCCCGCCTGATCGGACAAAGCGATCCGTTCGCCGAATTCGGCCGCGACAACGCGCGCCGCGGCGCGGCGCCGCGAGCGGCCGAACCCGCAGCGGATTGGGCCGCCCCGCCGGCCCCGCCTGAAGCGCCTGCGGCTGCGCCAAATTTCGGCGCCAACGATTATTTCGGCGCCGCACCGGCGTCCGCCGCGCAACCGCCGGCGCCGGAACCGCGCCAGCCCTATGCCAATCCGTCCTACGCCGCGGGCGCCGATCTCTATCACACCGAAAGTGCCGCGCCCGGATATCCCGCTGCGCAAGCTGGCGGCTACGACGCCAACGCCTATCAGCAGCAGATGCATGAGGGCGGCGAGCAAGAGGACCTCTATGACGATGTCCCGCCGCCGCGCCGGCGCATGGGCATCATGGCGATCGCTGCCGTGTTTGCGCTTGCGGTGATCGGCACCGCCGGCGCCTTCGGCTATCGCGCGCTGTTCGGCGTGTCCGGATCGAGCCAGCCGCCGCCGGTGATCAAGGCCGATACCGCGCCGAGCAAGATCGTGCCCGCGAACACCAGCAAGGCCCCCAATAAGCTGATCACCGATCGGGTCGCCGATCACGCGCAGGACGAAAAGCTCGTGTCGCGCGAAGAGCAGCCGGTCGAGATGAGGGACAAGCCGGCCGTCATGGCGATGCCGCCGGCGCAAGACAGCGCGCCACCGGCCTCGGCACAGCCGGCGGCACTCGGCAGCGGCGTCATTTCCAGCGAGCCGAAGAAAATCCGCACCATCGCCATCCGTCCCGAGCAGGCGGCCATGGCCGATAGCCAACCGGTGGCGGCCACGGCCGCCGCGGCAGCTCCGCCGCCTCCGCCACGGATGGCAGTCGCGGCTCCCGTCAAGCCGGCAGCGCCGCCACCGCCACCGCCGCCTCGGGTCGCCAGCAATCCTCCCGTTGAGCTCAATCCGGAAACATCGCCGGCGCCGCGCTCAGGCCGAAGCGCGCGCCGCGCCGCCGGTGCGTCAAGCTGCGGCGCCGGCGCCCAGCAATGCGCCGTTATCGCTGAGCCCGAACGCGACCGATGCGACCGCCGCGGCCCCGGCGGCGCGGGCTCCCATGCGCACCGCATCGGTGAGCGCGCCAGCGCAGACCGCGCCCGCGCGCGCCGCCCAAGCCGCCACCGGCAGCTATGCCGTGCAGGTATCGTCGCAGCGTAGCGAAGCGGAGGCGCAGGCCGCGTTCCGCGGCTTGCAGGCCAAGTTCCCCAACCAGCTCGGCGGCCGGCAAGCGCTGATCCACAAAGTGGAGCTGGGCGCCAAGGGCACCTATTACCGCGCCATGGTCGGCCCCTTCGCCACCGCCAATGAGGCGAGCGAGCTGTGCAACGGCCTCAAGGCGGCCGGCGGGCAGTGTCTTATCCAGCGAAATTAGCGCGCCTTTACTTGCACTTGCGATGGGCGCGGGCTAATCCGCGCCAATGGCGGCACGCGCATTCATCACCGGATTGAGCGGGCTCACGATCTCCGCCAATGAGCGCGCGTTTGTCCGGGAGGCCCAGCCCTGGGGCCTCATCATCTTCAAGCGAAACGTGAATACGCCACAGCAAGTAGCTGAACTTATTCGCTCATTTCGCGAGGCAGTGGGCTGGGCGGCGCCTGTCCTGGTGGACCAGGAAGGCGGCCGGGTGCAGCGGCTCGGGCCGCCGCATTGGCCGGCCTATCCGCCCGGCGCCCGCTATGGCGCGATCTACGATCGCGACGTGGCCTCTGGCCTGGCGGCTGCTCGGCTCGGAGGTCACTTGATCGCGGCAGACCTCAGTGTTCTTGGGATAGACGTTGACTGCCTTCCTCTGGCCGATGTTCCGGCCCCCGGCGGCGACCCGGTGATCGGCGACCGCGCCTATGGAACCGAGCCGGCAAAGGTCGCGGCCATCGCCGGGGCGATCGCGCAAGGCCTGCTGGCGGGCGGCGTCCTGCCGGTGCTCAAGCACCTGCCGGGTCATGGCCGCGCCAGCGCCGACAGCCACCACCAGCTGCCGGTGGTCGACACCGACCGGGCCACCCTGGAAGCGACTGATTTTGCCGCTTTTCGGCCGCTCGCCGGCCTGCCGCTCGGCATGACCGCACATGTTGTGTTTTCTGCCATCGACCCCGTCGCGCCGGCCACTACTTCGGTCACAATGGTGCGCGAAGTGATTCGCGGGTTTATTGGATTCCAGGGCCTGCTGATGAGCGACGACGTCTCGATGAAGGCGCTATCCGGCACGATCGCGGAGCGCAGCCGCGCCGCATTTGCCGCCGGCTGCGACGTCGTGCTCCACTGCAACGGCGACCTGACCGAAATGAGCGCGGTGGCCGGGCAGGCGCCGGCGCTGGCGGGCGAGGCGGCCAAGCGCGCCGATGCCGCGCTCGCGCAGCGCGCGGCGCCGGAAGCGTTCGACGTGGATGCCGCGCGCAAGATTTTCACGCAGATGGTGGCCGCCGAGCAGCCATCGTCGCAACGGAAGACCGGTTCATGAAGGCTGAGGAATTCGACACCACGCTGGAAGCGGATCGCGGCACCACCGAGCCGGCGATGATCGTGGACGTCGAGGGCTTCGAAGGCCCGCTCGATCTGCTGCTGGCGCTGGCGCGCACGCAGAAAGTCGATCTGGCGAAGATTTCGATCCTGGCGCTGGCCGACCAGTATCTCAATTTCATCGAGGCGGCGCGGCAGGTGCGGCTCGAACTGGCCGCCGATTATCTGGTGATGGCGGCCTGGCTCGCCTACCTGAAATCCCGCCTGCTGCTGCCGGAATCGGCGCCGGGCGAGGGGCCGAGCGCGGAAGACATGGCGCTGGCGCTGGCCTACCGCTTGCGCCGGCTGGAAGCGTTCCGCGACGTGGCGACCCGCCTGATGGGGCGGCCGCAGCTCAATCGCGACGTTTTCGCGCGCGGCGCGCCCGAGCCGATCGACGAAATCAAGCAGCCGGAATGGACGGCGACGCTCTACGATCTGCTCAGCGCCTACGCCACGCAGCGCGCGCGCAGCGCGCTCTCGCGCGTACGCTTCAAGAAGCGCTCGGTGTGGTCGCTGGCGGAAGCGCGCGCCGCGCTCGAGCGGCTGATCGGAATGTCGACCGACTGGTCGAGGATCGACGCCTTCCTGATTTCCTACGTGGTCGAGCCCGCGCTGGCGGCGACCGTCATGGCATCCTCGTTCGCCTCCGCGCTCGAACTGGTGCGCGAAGGGGTTGCCGAGATTCATCAGAAAGAGTCGTTCGCGCCGATCTACATGCGCAAGCGGGTTGGTATGAATGGAAGTGCTGCGACGCATGACGCGCAAGAAAACGCATAAGGAGACGGAGTCGATGCCGAGCGTGGCCAAGAAGCTCGTTATTGTCCAAAACAACGACGCGGCGGTCGCGAAGTCTGCTGACGCGCCCGCGCCGGAAGCGGCCGCACGCCCGGAAGAACTGCGGCTGCTCGAAGCCTTGCTGTTTGCCGCCGGGCAGCCGCTCGACGAGGCGACGCTGGCGCGCCGGCTTCCCAACGACGTCGATGTGAAGGACGCGCTGGCGCAGGCTGAAGGCCGAATACGCCACGCGCGGCGTCAATCTGGTGCGCATCGGCAAGAAGTGGATGTTCCGCACCGCCGACGATTTGTCCTGGCTGCTCACCAAGGAGACGGTGGAAACGCGCAAGCTGTCGCGCGCGGCGGTCGAAACGCTCGCCATCATCGCCTATCACCAGCCGGTCACCCGCGCCGAGATCGAGGAAATCCGCGGCGTGGTGGCAGCCGCCGGCACGCTCGACGTGCTGCTGCGGACCGGTTGGATCCGCCCGCGCGGTCGGCGCAAGGCGCCGGGACGCCCGATCACCTACGGCACCACCGAACAGTTCCTCAACCATTTCGGACTGGAGGAGGTGGGCGATCTGCCCGGCCTCGACGAGCTCAAAGGCGCCGGCCTGTTGGAAGGCAATCTGCCGCCGGGCTTCGCGGTGCCGATCCCGTCCGACGACACCACCTTGCGCGACGACGAGGATCCGCTCGAACCGGGCGACCTCGACTTAGGGTTAGCGCCGCCGTCCTCGCGCGAGAGCTAACGTCCAGGAATTTAAGGCAAATATCGCCGCTTCCGCGACATGAAGGCCGCATTACAAAGGCCTGAAGTCCTTGTTTTTGCCGCTTCCGGAGCCTAGTTTCAGTTGCAAATCACGGGCGGGGCGCGAAACGAAGCCGCCGCCGCGGAGGGTTCGCCGATGGGTTCTTTAAGTATCTGGCACTGGATGATCGTCATCGTCGTGGTGATGCTTCTGTTCGGCGGCCGCGGAAAAATTTCCTCGCTGATGGGCGATTTCGCTCAAGGGATAAAGGCGTTCAAGAAGGGCATGTCGGAAGACGACAAGGCGGCGGAGGCCAAGCCCGAGCCGGCCAAGACCATCGAGGCCACCGGCGGAACGCCGAAGACGGAAACCGAGCGCCGCGCCGAGGGCGCGCGCTCCTAAAAAACTTGGCAGCGGCGGCGTGGTGACCGGAAGCGGGTGCATCCCGTCGCAACGTCGAAAACGTGCCATCTCGGGTCAGCGCTGGATTGATCTATCCATGTTCAATCTTGGTTGGGGCGAGATCGTCGTCATCGGCATCGTCGCGCTGATCGCGATCGGGCCGAAGGAGTTGCCGACGGTCCTGCGCACGCTTGGCCTGTGGATGGGCAAGATCCGCCGCATGGCCAACGAATTCCAGGGCCAGTTCCAGGAAGCATTGCGCGAGGCCGAATTCGCCGACCTCAAGAAGCACGCCGACGACATATCAAGCTCGGTCAGCGAACTCACCAACATCGATCCGCTGGCCGACGCGCAGAAGGACATGGAGCGCGCCTTCGAAGAGCCGGCAAAGGATACGACTCCGCCGGTCGCGCCAACCGCCGACGCGGCCAGCCCGCCGGCCGCCTTGCCGGAACCGGCGCCGCCGCTGCCGGAGATCGAAGTGCCGCTGCCGGAGCAGCCAGTCGCCCTCACCAGTGAAGACTTCGCGCCAGCCGCGCCGGCCGAACCGCCGCCCGCCAAAAAGGCCGGGAGCGGCGCATGAGCCAAGAGGACATCGAGGCCACCAAGGCGCCCTTGCTCGAGCACCTGATCGAGCTGCGCTCGCGCCTGATCAAGGCGGTGCTCGCCTTCGCCGTGATGTTCGCGCTCTGCTTCGTGTTTGCCAAGGACATCTACAACGTCCTGGTCTGGCCGTTCGTGTGGGTGGCGGGGCCGGAAAATTCCAAATTCATCTACACCGCGCTGCTCGAATATTTCATCACGCAATTGAAGCTGGCGATGTTCGGCGCCGCCTTCCTGTCGTTTCCGGTGGTGGCGGCGCAGATCTACATGTTCGTCGCGCCCGGACTTTATCGCAACGAACGCAAGGCGTTTCTGCCTTACCTGATCGCGACGCCGTTCTTCTTCGCGCTCGGCGCGGCGGTGGTCTATTTCCTGGTGCTGCCGATGCTGATCCGGTTTTCGCTCGGCATGCAGCAGCCGGGCACCGCGAACGAGGCGTCGATCGCGCTGCTGCCCAAGGTCGGCGAATATCTCTCGCTGATGATGACGCTGGTGCTCGCCTTCGGCGTCGCGTTCCAATTGCCGGTGATCCTCACGCTGCTCGGCCGCATCGGGCTGATCACCTCGCAGCAGCTCAGGGAGAAGCGGCGCTATTTCATCGTCGGCGCCTTCATTTTGGCCGCCATCCTCACGCCGCCCGACGTGCTCAGCCAGATGTCGCTCGCGATCCCGCTGATGCTGCTGTACGAGGGCTCGATCTGGTCGGTGCGGATCGTGGAGAAGAAGGCGAAGGCCGAGGAAGCCGCCAAGGCGGCGACCGAGGCGGCCGCGGCCACCGCCAAGCCGGCGGAGTAGGGCCTTCTCCATCTCCCTGCGGAATGCCGGGACAAGTGCCGGGTAGTCTCGATAAGAACTAGGCTGCGCGCTTGCTCGCCGCATCGGAGATGGACGGCTGACTTTCACATCCCGCCGATTCCGACTAAGAAGCCCCCCATGTACGACATCAAATGGATTCGCGAGCATCCGGAGGCCTTCGACCGCGGGCTGACGCGGCGCGGGCTGGAGAAGCTGTCGGGCAAACTGCTGGCGCTCGACGAAAAGCGGCGGGCGGCGATCACCGAATTCGAGCAGGCGCAGGCGCGCCGCAATGCGGCGTCGAAGGAGATCGGCGAGGCGAAGAAGAAAAAGGACGAAGCCGCCGCGCAAAAGCTGATGGCCGAAGTCAACGAGCTGCAAGACCACGCTGCCGGCGTTGGAGGCCGAGCAGAAGAAACTTGGCGACGAGCTCGACAAGGAACTGGCGCAGATCCCCAACATGCCGGCGGACGACGTGCCGGACGGCACCGACGCCACGGCAATGTCGAGTATCGCCAGCATGGCGCCAAGCGCAACTACTGCCTTCAAGCCCAAGCAGCATTTCGAATTGGGCGAAGCGCTCGGCATGATGGATTTCGAACTGGCCGCCAAATTATCCGGCGCGCGCTTTGTCGTGTTGCAGAAAGGCCTGGCGCGCATGGAACGCGCGCTCGGGCAATTTTTCCTCGATGTGCATACCAGCGAGAAGCATGGCTACACCGAAGTCAACCCGCCGTTGCTTGTGCGCGATGATGTGATGTTTGGCACGGCGCAATTGCCGAAATTCGACGAAGATCAATTCGATACGATAATTAGGCATGTACGAGCGAATTCAATTTATAAGATCGGACGTGAATACTCTAATAGCTTAGCGGATCAGATTTCCTGCAGCGACGAGAATACGAAGAAAACGTTTGATGAAACCCGATCACATCATCCTTCGGCGAATGCCAGCATAACATTTTCGGCGCAGATACGGATCTCATCGAAACACTATACTTGGCGTTGAAGAGAGCGTCTGTGGCTCATCCCCACCGCCGAAGTGCCGCTCACCAATCTGGTGCGCGAATCCATCGTCGAGGAAGCGCAACTGCCGATGCGGCTGACCGCCTGCACGCCGTGCTTCCGCGCCGAGGCGGGCGCCGCCGGCAAGGACACCCGCGGCATGATCCGCCAGCATCAGTTCACCAAGGTCGAACTGGTCTCCATCACCACGCCGGAAAAATCGAAAGAAGAGCACGAGCGCATGCTGAGCTGCGCCGAGGAAGTGCTGAAAAAACTCGATCTGCATTACCGCGTGGTCACGCTCTGCACCGGCGACATGGGCTTTGCCGCGCAGAAGACCTACGACATCGAGGTCTGGCTGCCGGGCCAGAACATGTATCGCGAGATTTCCTCCTGCTCGGTCTGCGGCGAGTTCCAGGCCCGCCGCATGAATGCGCGCTACCGCGGCAAGGACGGCGTGCGTCACGTGCACACGCTCAACGGCTCCGGCGTCGCGGTCGGCCGCGCGCTGATCGCGGTGATGGAGACTTATCAGGACGACAAAGGCGCGATCGTGGTGCCGGAGGCGCTCAAGCCCTATATGGGCGGCGTGCGAAGTTGAGGGTGGCGTGACACGCGAGCCGCTTCTTACTCCGATCTTCGCCAACCCTAACTCCCCACGAGGGAGGGTGCCCGGGCGTAATGCGTATTCTCATCACCAACGACGACGGCATCCACGCGCCGGGGCTTGAGGCCTGCGAGAGAATCGCGCGCGCGCTGTCGGACGACGTCTGGATCGTGGCGCCGGAGACCGATCAGTCCGGCGTGTCGCATTCGCTGTCGCTCAACGATCCGCTGCGGCTGCGCGAAGTCGGCGAGCGGCATTTCGCGGTCAAGGGCACGCCGACCGACTGCGTCATCATGGGCGCGCGCCACATCATGAAGGCGATGCCGGAGCTGGTGCTCGCCGGCGTCAATCGCGGCCGCAATTGCGCCGAGGACGTCACCTATTCGGGCACCGTCGCCGGCGCCATGGAAGGCGCCGTGCTCGGCATCCCGTCGTTCGCGCTGTCGCAGGCCTATCAAGCGTCGACCCGGCACCTGCCGCATTGGGAAACCGCGATCAAATTCGCGCCCGATCTCATCCGCCGCGTGCTCGCGACCGGCATGCCGCGCGACGTGCTGGTCAACGTCAATTTTCCCGATTGCCCGCCGGACCAGGTCGCCGGCTTCGCGATCGCCGTGCAGGGCAAGCGCGACCAGGAGCTGCTGCGCATCGATGCGCGCCACGACGGCCGCGGCAATCCGTATTACTGGATCGCCTTCGCCCGCGGCGGCATTGCCGGCGCCGCGTTCGGCAGCGATCTCGCCGCGCTCAATGACAAGCGCATCGCGATCACGCCGCTGCGCCTTGATCTGACCGACGAGCCGTTCATGACCAAGCTGGCGGAAGTGTTCGGTTAAGCTCAGCAATCTGGCGAGCACGGCTTTGAGCTGTTCGCCCTGGAACGGTTTCTGCAGCGCCGGGCGATCGCGATAGGGCTCGGGCAGGCTGCGCTCGCCATAGCCGGTGACGAACACGAACGGCAGGCCGCGTTTGATCAGAATCTCGGCGACCGGAAAAATCTCCTCGCCGTCGAGATTGACGTCGAGAATGGCGGCGTCGAAATCGCCGTGGGCGGCGAACTCGCTCGCTTCGGCGAAGGTGCCGACCGCCGCGGCCACGTCGTAGCCGAGGTCGGCGAGCATGTCCTCCAGCAGCATGCGGATCAGATATTCATCCTCGACCACGAGAAGCCGTGGCGTCGCTATCGAGGAATTGGGCATCGCCTGCTCCCACCCAACAACGCGTTTGCGAGGCGCCGGATTTTATCCGCCTGCATCGCGCGCGAACGGCGAAGCTTACCTGAATTGCAGCCGAACGTGCTAAATTTACCTGCGAGGAGGGGGCCGTGTCGAAACGACCGCCGGACGAGCAAGACAACGATCGCATGGAATTCCTGCTGACGCTGCGCCGCCGCGGCATCAGCGATCATGCGGTGTTGCGGGCCATGGACGAGGTGCCGCGCGGGCAATTCGTCGAGCCGGAATTCGCCGACCGCGCCTATGCCGACCAGGCGCTGCCGATCGAATGCGGGCAGACCATCAGCCAGCCCTATGTCGTCGCCTATATGACCGAGCAGCTCGGCGTTCGGCCGCACCATCGCGTGCTGGAGGTGGGCACCGGCTCGGGCTATCAGGCCGCCGTGCTGTCGCGGCTGGCGCGCGAGGTGGTGAGCATCGAGCGTTATCGCACGCTTGCCGTACAGGCGCGCACGCGTCTGCGCTCGCTCGGCTACGAGAATGTCGAGGTCGTGGTCGGCGACGGCTTTGCCGGCGTGCCGGGCAAAGCGCCGTACGACCGCATCATCGTCACCGCCGCCGCCGAAACGCTGCCGCAAACTCTGATCGATCAGCTCGCCGATGACGGCGTGATGATTTTGCCGCTCGGGCCGCACGGCGGATCGCAACACATTATCAAGCTTACCAAATCGCAAACGGGGATCGCCCGCGAAAATCTGATTCCGGTGCGTTTCGTGCCGTTACTGCCGGGGCAGGCGCAGGAACTGTAAGACGATCTGTGACATTTTTATCGGACTCAAAAGCGCTCGCAACGATCCGGTAATTCTTAAAACCTTATTTACTCGCGAATGGTTTATTTCGAACGCAATCTATTTTGCGTACCAGTGAGTAACCACATGTCGCGTATCAACGTGCCGTCTAGCCCGCGTGCAAGCTCGCAGATTTTGCCGCGCGTTGCAGTCCTCGCCCTGGTGGGCATTGCCGCCGCCGGTTGTTCGAATTCGGCGCGCTTCGACTCCGGGCTCTTCGCCAGCAACAGCCAATCGCCG
The DNA here is from genome assembly GCA_963817045.1 of uncultured Alphaproteobacteria bacterium. Classification (GTDB taxonomy): domain Bacteria; phylum Pseudomonadota; class Alphaproteobacteria; order Rhizobiales; family Xanthobacteraceae; genus Pseudolabrys. Next base: position 52,044 of record CAWFMZ010000009.1, on the reverse strand, counting down.
CAACAAGAGACGACTGGCTCGATCGCGTCGCGCCCGGCGTCCAGCGGCCGCATCGAAACGCAGCCGCTGCCGGCACCGAGCCGGCCCGTCGCCGTCGCGGCGGCGGCGGTCGCCAACGGCGCGCAAGGTTTGGGCGCCTATCGGCCCGGTACGTCCGAGATCACCGGATCGGTTGCCGCGCGCCCGGCGCCGGTCGGCCATTGGACCTGGGACGGCGGTTCGCCGGTGACGGTCGGCTACGGCGAGACCATCGAGACCATCGCGCGCAAATACGGCGTGCCGGCATCCGCCCTCCTGCAGGCCAACGGCATCAGCGATGCGGCCACGATCAAGCCGGGCCAGCGCGTCGTCATTCCGCGCTACGTCTCGGCCAGCGCGCCGCAGGCGTCGCCGCCGCCGCGGACGGCTGAAAACGTTCACACCGTCGAGCCGGGCGAGAGCCTGATCGGCATCGCGCACAAACACGGCGTGAAGCTCACAGTGCTGGCGCGTGCGAACAATATCCAGCCCTATGCCAAGATCAGCATCGGCGATCGTCTCACGATCCCCGGCGGCCGGCCGGTCGCCGCGCGCCCGGCCGTGGCGCCGCAGCTGGCGCAGCCGCGCACGGTCCAGGTCGAGAAGGTCGCCAGCGCGCCGGTGCAGAATGCGCGCGTCGCCACGCCCGAAGCCCAAACCACCGAAAGCGTCACCAAGACCGCGGAGGCGGCCGGCAGCATGCCGTCGTTCCGCTGGCCGGTTAAGGGCCGCATCATCGCCGGCTTCGGCCCACGCCCGAACGGCGCGCAGAACGACGGCATCAATCTGGCGGTGCCGGAAGGCACGCCGGTCAAGGCCGCCGACGACGGCGTCGTCGCCTATGCCGGCAATGAGCTGAAGGGCTACGGCAATCTGGTGCTGATCCGCCACGCCAACGGCTTCGTGTCGGCTTACGCCAACGCGAGCGAACTGCTGGTCAAGCGCGGCGACACCATCAAGCGCGGGCAGGTGATCGCGCATGCCGGGCAGACCGGCAACGTGACCTCGCCGCAATTGCATTTCGAGATCCGCAAGGGCTCGACCCCGGTCGATCCGACCAAGTATCTCGGCGGGGCGTGAGCCAGGGCGTGGTGCTGAGAAGATAAGCACCGGAACCGGGGGCAGAAATGGCGGACCAGTTGGGGCGAATTGGGATGGCCGTCACGCTCATCGCGCTCATCGCGACCGGCCTTTATCAGTTCAGCGGGAGCGTCAGCGTCGTTGAACCGGGCACCGTCCACAGCGTCTTTTATTTCCGGTACTAGCGGGTTCGGCTGCACCGCATTTTAGTCGGTCAACGCCACGCCGAGCCGTCCGGCCAGATCCTGCACGAATTGCCAGGCCACGCGGCCGGAGCGCGAGCCGCGCGTGGTCGACCATTCCAGCGCGTCGCGCTGCAGCGCTTCGCCGCGCGCCGGAATGTTGTAGTGCGCCACATAGCTCTCGACCATCGCGAGATATTCGTCCTGGCTGCAGCGGTGAAAGCCGAGCCAGAGTCCGAACCGGTCGGACAGTGACACTTTCTCCTCGACCGTCTCGCCCGGGTTGATCGCGGTCGAGCGTTCGTTCTCCATCATGTCGCGCGACATCAGATGGCGGCGGTTCGAGGTGGCGTAAAAAATCACGTTGTCGGGCCGGCCCTCGATGCCGCCTTCCAGCAGCGCCTTGAGCGACTTGTAGGTGGTGTCCTCGGCGTCGAACGACAGGTCGTCGCAGAACACGATGAAGCGGTAATGCGAGCCGCGAATAAGCGTCATCAGGTCGGGCAGGCTCTTGATGTCCTCGCGGTGGATTTCGATCAGCTTGAGCGGGGCGCTCTTGGCATGACGCGCGGACGTGGCGTTGACCGCCGCATGCGCGGCTTTCACCAGCGACGACTTGCCCATGCCGCGCGCGCCCCACAGCAACGCATTGTTGGCCGGCAGCCCTTTGGCGAAGCGCTCGGTATTCTCCACCAGCACATCGCGCACCCGGTCGATGCCCTTGAGCAGCGACATCTCGACGCGGTTGACGCGCGCCACGGGCGCCAGTCGGCGTCCGTCGGGATGCCATATGAAAGCGTCCGCGCCGGCAAAATCGGGCACGGCAGCGCGTTGCGGCGCCAGCCGTTCGAGCGCGTTGGCGATGCGCGCGAGAACGTCGCCGTTACCGGCGCCCGGGGCGGCTGCTTTCGGCTTGGACTTGGAGCCGCGCTGCGGCTTGGATTTCGATTTCGCCATTGGGTTGCTTCGTGAAAAGTGCGCTGCTCTTAGCGCGCCCGGCGTTGGTCCCGCAAGCGGGCTGACGAGAAAACGGCCAAAAATGGCCGCTTTTGAGGGGTGTTGCGGCGTTGCAATTGGGGCGGCGGCCGCTATAGTCCGCGCGAAATTACGCTATTGATGCCGGGCCGGGGACGCTTGCCCGGCGTGCCCCAAAAAACCGCTAAGGGAAGCTTCGATGTTCATTTCGACGGCATTCGCGCAAGGGTCGCTGTTCGGCGGGGCCGGCGGCGATAGCGGCAACATGATGATGTCGCTGCTGCCATTCGCGCTGATATTCGTCATCATGTACTTCCTGATCCTGCGCCCGCAGCAGAAGCGGGTGAAGCAGCACGCCGAATTGGTCAAGAACGTCCGGCGCGGCGACACCGTCATCACCAATGGCGGCCTCGTCGGCAAGGTCACCAAGGTGATCGACGACGACCAGATCGAAATCGAGATTGCGGACGACGTGCGCATCCGCCAGATGCGGCAGATGATCGCCGACGTTCGCGCCAAGGGTGAACCGGTGAAGGACGAGGCGGCGGCCGGCTGATCGCCGCGATTTTCGTTTTTCAACCCAAGTCGGGACGTCATGCTTTATTTCACGCGCTGGAAGGCGGCGGCGATTGTTCTCACGGCATTGTTCATTTGCCTGTTCGCCGTTCCCAATTTCCTGCCCGAAAAGATGGTGCAGAGCTGGCCGAAATGGGCGCAGCGCCACGTCGTGCTCGGCCTCGATTTGCAGGGCGGCTCGCACATCCTGCTCGAGGTCGATACCAAAACGGTTCGCAAGGACATGCTGGAGACGCTGCGCGACGATATGCGCCGCGTGCTGCGCGACGCCCGCATCGGCTATACCGGGCTGGTGGTACGCGGTAACAGCGCCGAGGTTCGCATCCGCGAGGGCGCCAGCCCGGATCAGGCGCAGGCCAAGCTCGCAACCCTGTCGCAGCCGCTCGGCGGCATGCTCAGCGCCACCGGACAGCGCAGCCTCGACGTCACCAACGAGCCCGGCGGGCTGATCCGGCTTACGCTGACCGAGCCGGCGATCATCGAGCGGGTTCGCCAATCGGTCGCTCAGTCGATCCAGATCATCGAACGGCGCGTGAACGAGCTCGGCACCGTGGAGCCGCTGATTCAGCGGGAGGGCACCGACCGAATTCTCGTTCAGGTTCCCGGCCTGCAGGATCCGACCCGGCTCAAGCAACTGCTCGGCAAGACCGCCAAGCTCGATTTCCGCATGGTCGATATCGGGGCGTCGCTGGAACAGGCGCTGCAAGGGCGCGCGCCGCCGGAGGACGATCTTCTGTACAGCTCGAGCCAGCCCAAGACGCCCTATCTGATCGAGAAACGCGTGTTGGTGTCGGGCGGCGACCTTACCGACGCGCAGCCCGGCTTCGACCAGCGCACCAGCGAGCCGATCGTTTCGTTCCGCTTCAATACCAGCGGCTCGCGCAAATTCGCGCAGGTGACGCAGGAGAATGTCGGCAAGCCGTTCGCCATCGTGCTCGACAACGAGGTGATCTCGGCGCCGGTCATTCGCGAGCCGATCCTCGGCGGCTCCGGGCAGATTTCCGGCAGTTTCACCGTCCAGAGCGCCAACGATCTCGCCATTCTGCTGCGCGCCGGCGCGCTGCCGGCCCCGCTCACCATCATCGAGGAGCGCACCGTCGGTCCCGGCCTCGGCCAGGACTCGATCGCCAAAGGCAAGATCAGTTCTTACGTCGGCGCGGTCATGGTGGTCGTCTTCATGCTCGCCACCTACGGCTTGTTCGGCCTGTTCGCCAATATCGCGGTGGCGATCAACGTCGCCATGATCTTCGGCGTGCTGTCGATGCTCAATGCCACGCTGACCTTGCCCGGCATCGCCGGCATCGTGCTCACGGTCGGCATCGCGGTCGATAGCAACGTGCTGATCTACGAGCGCATCCGCGAGGAAGTGCGCGGCGGCCGCACCCCGATCAACGCCATCGATGCCGGCTTCAGCCGCGCGCTCGCCACCATCCTCGATTCCAACATCACCACCTTCATTGCCGCCGCGGTGCTGTTCTATATCGGCACCGGCCCGGTGCGTGGCTTCGCGGTTACGCTCGGCATCGGCATCATCACCACGGTGTTCACCGCCTTCACCCTGACGCGGCTGATCGTCGCCTACTGGGTGCGGTGGTGGCGCCCCCAGCGCGTACCGATCTAGGGGGGATGCCTGTGCGCCTGCTTCGCATCGTACCCGACGACACCAAATTCGATTTCATGCGCTTCCGGCGCATCAGCTTTCCTATTTCCGCGCTGATGTCGATCCTGGCGATCTCGCTCTATTTCTTCCACGGGCTGAATTTCGGCATCGACTTCAAGGGTGGCATGCTGATCGAAATCCAGACCAAATCGGGCCCGGCCGATCTCGCCACGATGCGCTCCGCGCTCGGCGGCCTTGGGCTCGGCGAAGTGCAGTTGCAGCAGTTCGGCGCCCCCGATGACGTGCTCATCCGCATCGCCGAACAGCCCGGCGGCGAGACCGCGCAGCAGGAAGCGGTGACCAAGGTGCGCGGCGCGCTCGGCAGCAACGTGGACTATCGCCGGGTCGAAGTGGTCGGCCCACGCGTGTCGGGCGAATTGCTCTCTTACGGCGTCATCGGGCTGGGCTTAGCGATATTCTGCATCCTGATTTATCTGTGGTTCCGTTTCGAGTGGCAGTTCGCGCTCGGCGCCATGATCGCCAACGTGCACGACATCGTGCTCACCATCGGTTTCATGTCGATCACGCAGATCGACTTCGATCTCACCAGCATCGCCGCGCTGCTCACCATTCTCGGCTATTCGCTCAACGATACGGTGGTGATCTACGACCGCATCCGCGAAATGCTGCGGCGCTACAAGAAAATGCCGATGCCGGATTTGCTCAATGGCTCGGTCAATCAGACGCTGTCGCGCTCGGTGATCACGCACGTGACCGTCAGCCTGGCGCTGCTGGCGTTGCTGCTGTTCGGCGGGCAGGCGATCCATAGCTTCACCGCCACCATGATGTTCGGCGTGGTGCTGGTCGGCACCTATACCTCGGTGTTCATCGCCTCGCCGATCCTGATCTATCTCGGCGTCGGCACCGGGCGCGATGCGCTGACCGGCGCCGGCAAGAGCGAGGATCGCCCGTAGCGATGGCCGGCGGGATTGCAGGCGACGCCCCGCATCTGCCGAACGCGGCGCCGATCGATGCCTATGGCAGCGGCGGCTTTCGCTTTGCCGGCATGTCGCACCGCGGCTCGCTGCTGTGCCTGCCGGACGGCATCTGGGCCTGGCCGGTCACGAGCATCACCGAACTGACCGAAGCGGCGCTGGCGCCGGTGTTCGAACGCGCGCAAGCGCTCGATATGTTTTTCATCGGCGCCGGGCGCGATCCGTACGCGCTGCCTGAGCCATTGCGGGCGCGGTTCCGGGCATTGTCGATTTCGGTCGATTGCCTGGCCACCGGACCGGCGGCGCAGACCTACAATATCCTGCTCGGGGAAAAGCGCCGCGTCGGCGCGGGACTGATCGCGGTTGAATAACGACTAAGCTAGGCTGCGCCGATGCAGACCCATTTCGAGCACTGCGCCGCGCTGGTGCGCGAGGCCGACCGGGATCGTTACCTCGCCACGCTGTTCGCGCCGGCCCAGCATCGCGACGCGCTGTATTCGCTTTATGCCTTCAATATAGAGATCACGCGCGTGCGCGAGTTGGCGCGCGAGCCGCTGCCGGGCGAAATCCGCCTGCAATGGTGGCGCGAGGTATTGTCGGGCGAACGCGACGGCGAGGCGGCCGCGCATCCGGTGGCGGCGGCGTTGCTGGCAACGCTCTCGCGCTATGGGTTTGTGGCGACGCCACTGCTCGAATTGATCGACGAACGCATATTCGATCTCTACGACGAGCCGATGGCGACCATCGGCGCTCTCGAATTATACGCCATCCGGACGCAATCGCCGATTTTCGCCATGGCGGCCGGAATTCTTAAGTCCAGCGCTATGCCGTCCGAATTATTCACGCTGGATGCCAGCGTGGCCTCCACGATTGGCGGGATCCTGCGGAGCTTTGGACTGCATGCTTCGCGTCGGCAGCTTTATGTGCCGCTGGAAATCCTGGACCGGCATCAAGTCCTGCCAGCCGATATTTTTGCCGAGCACATGAGCGCGCCGTTGCTTGCCGCGCTGGCTGAGATGCGCGCCATTGCACGCGGCCATCTCGCCACCGCACAAGGGAAGCTGAAATCGGCGCCCGCGGAAATCCTGCCGGCGTTTCTGCCCGTTGCGTTGGTCGGTCCGCAGCTCCGCCGCATGGAACGGCCCGGCTATCGGCCGTTTGCGCCCCAGCAGATTTTACCCTGGCGGCGGCAATGGCTGTTGTGGCGCGCGGCGCGCGATCCGAGCCGCATTTTCCGCGCTTAATGCCTATTCCGCCGCGGCCGCCGGCAGCTCGGCGGCGATCCAGCGCTCGAGATCGGCGAGCGCGCGTTCGCTAAGCGCGCTCTTTCTGGCGCAGATTCTTGGCCGAGCCGCGGCCGAATTTGCGGCCGTCCTTGTCGAAGGTCACGGTCTCCGCCAACGGCGGGAACAGCCCGAAATTCACATTCATCGGCTGGAACGAGGACGGCCCGGCATCGATGGTCTCGATATGGCCGCCGGTGATGTGCGCGAGCAGCGCGCCATGCGCCGTGGTCGGCGGCGGCGCGGCAAGCGTCTCGCCGCGGCGCTCGGCGGCGGCGAAGCGGCCGACCAGCAGGCCGATAGCGGCCGATTCCACATAACCCTCGCAGCCGGTGATCTGGCCGGCGAAGCGCCAGCGCGGATTGGCTTTCAGCCGCAGCGTCTGGTCGAGCAGCTTGGGCGAATTGAGGAACGTATTGCGATGCAGGCCGCCGAGGCGGGCGAATTCCGCGTTCTGCAGGCCCGGAATGGTGCGGAAGATGCGCACCTGCTCGCCATGCTTCAACTTGGTCTGGAAGCCGACCATGTTGAACAGCGTGCCGAGCTTGTTGTCCTGGCGCAGCTGCACGACCGCGTAAGCTTTCACATCGGGCTGGCGCGGGTTGGTCAGCCCGAACGGCTTCATCGGTCCGTGCCGCAGCGTTTCGCGTCCGCGCTCGGCCATCACCTCGATCGGCAGGCAGCCGTCGAAATAGGGCGTCGAGGCTTCCCAATCGTGGAACACGGTCTTGTCGCCCGTAAGTAGCGCATCGATGAAGGCGTCATATTGCTCGCGCGAGAGCGGGCAATTGATGTAGTCGGCGCCGGAGCCGCCGGGGCCGGCCTTGTCGTAACGCGACTGGAACCAGGCCTGGTCGAGATCGATGCTGTCGCGATGCACGATCGGCGCGATGGCGTCGAAGAAGGCGAGCGCGTCCTCGCCGGTGAGCGCGCGGAGCGTGGCGGCCAGATCGGGCGAGGTGAGCGGGCCGGTCGCGATGATGACGCTGTCCCAGTCCTCCGGCGGCCGCGCCACTTCGCCGCGCTTGAGCGTGATGAGCGGATGGGCGACTAGCGCCGCCGATACGGCGGCGGAAAATCCATCGCGATCGACCGCCAGCGCGCCGCCCGCCGGCACCTGGTGGCTGTCTGCCGCGCGCATCACCAGCGACGAGAGCCTTCGCATTTCCTCATGCAGCAGGCCGACCGCGTTGTGGTCTTTGTCGTCGGAGCGGAATGAATTGGAACAGACCAATTCGGCGTAGCCGTCGGTCTTGTGGGCGGCGGTGGAACGCAGCGGCCGCATCTCGTGCAGCACGACCGGCACGCCGGCTTGCGCCAGTTGCCAGGCGGCCTCCGAGCCGGCGAGGCCGCCGCCGACGACATGGACGGTTTTCAGGGTCATCCCGGCAAACTAGGCGTCGTGCGGGTTGCCGGCAACGGCCCCATAAAACGAAAACGCCCGCGCAAGCGCGGGCGCTTTTCAAATCCGGTGCGCGTCAGCTTAGCGCTGATGCGTGGCGTCCCATGCCACCCGCGGAATATCGCAGCGGCTGATGCCGATATCGGCAAGCTCGCGGTCGCCCAGGCGAGACAGCTCGTTCAGGCTTTGATTGTAGCGCTTCCACTCGCGGATAAGGCGGACAAGATTGGCAAACATAACGGTCCTCTTTCTCTTCAACCCGGCGCGTCGCCGGTGACTTGGTTGACCTGGAAAATAGGGATGTTCTGGCGCTTGAAAAGCAATAATGTTGCGCCGCAGCACTGCAAAAAACGCATAGCTTAAGCAACTGATTATTAACGAGAACAGCGATTTTCGGCCATTTTCGCCCGGGCATTTTGCCGGCTTGTCCCGCGCCGGCCGCATCGCGGGCGGTCCGGACGCTAAAACAGGGCCGGATCGTGTAGATTGCCTGCCCGCACGGGAGGAAAACCATGAAAACGCATCTGCGCCGCGCCGCCGTCATCGCCGCGGTGCTCAGCCTGGCCGGGCTGCCGCCAGCGAGCGCGGCCGAGATCAAGGTGCTGACCGCCGGCGCCTACAAGCAGGTGGTGCTGGCGCTGCTGCCCGCCTTCGAGAAGCAGACGGGGAATAAGGTGACCGTGGACAACGGCACCACCGGCCAATTGAAGCAACGCATCGAAGGCGGCGAAGCCTTCGACCTGCTGGTGATCACCCCGGCCGTGGTCGACGAAATGATCAAGAGCGGCAAGCTCGCCGCCGGCAGCCAGGTGAAACTCGCCAGCGTCGGCGTCGGCGTGGTGGTGAAAGAGGGCGCGCCCAAGCCGGACATCAGCACGGTCGAAAAATTCAAACAGGCGCTGCTGGCGGCCAAGTCGGTGGCCTATATCGATCCGGCCAGCGGCGGATCGAGCGGCATCTATGTCGACAAGCTGCTGGTGAAGCTCGGCATCGCCGACCAGATCAAGCCGAAGGCCAAGCTCAAGCAGGGCGGCCACGTCGCCGATCTCATCGTCAGCGGCGAGGCCGAGCTCGGCATCCACCAGATCAGCGAGATCGTTCCGGTGAAGGGCGCGGCCTTGGTCGGACCGTTGCCGAAGGAAATCCAGAATACCACGACCTATGCCGCGGGCCTCAGTGCGTCGGCGAAAGACAAGGACGCGACGAAAGAGCTGATCGAGTATCTGTCGGGCCCGGACGCCGCGGCGGTGCTCAAGTCCAAGGGCATGGAGCCGGCGACCTGAGGAAATAGTTTTTGTCGTCGGAAGGACCACCGCTCGACCGCCGCGTCGTCATCACGGCGCTGGGCATTGCGCAAATCCTGGCCTGGGGCACCTCGTTCTATTTTCCGGCGGTGTTCGCCGAGCCGATCGTCGCCGATACCGGCTGGTCGCTCGGCTGGGTCGTCGGCGGCACCTCGGTCGGTCTGCTGGTGGCCGGGCTGATCTCGCCGCAGGTCGGCCGCGTCATCGACGTCCACGGCGGGCGGCCGGTACTTTTTGGCGAGTTCCATTTTCTACGCCGCCGGTCTGGCCGGCATCGGCCTGGCGCCGGCGCTGCCGGTTTATCTTTTCGCCTGGGTGTTGCTCGGCATCGGCATGGGCACCGGGCTCTACGACGCGGTATTCGCCGCGCTCGGCCGTCTCTATGGCAGCGAAGCGCGCGGACCGATCACCAATCTCACGCTGTTCGGTGGTTTCGCCAGCACGGTCTGCTGGCCGCTGAGCGCCTTCATGATCGAGCATGTCGGCTGGCGCACGGCATGCTTTGCCTATGCCGCGCTGCATCTTTTCGTCGCGCTGCCGCTGCAAATGGCGGTGATCCGCCGCGCGCCCAAGCCTGCTGCCGCGGCGCCCGCGCCAGCCGACGCGGCGCAACCCAAAGCGCCGATGCGTATCGCCAATGAAACCTTGATCTTCGCGCTGCTGGCGCTGGTGCTGTCGATCGCCGCCGGCATCGGCTCGATCGTGGTCGTGCATCTGTTGATTTTTCTGCAGGCGAGGGGCGTGGACTTCGCGGTGGCGGTGAGCCTCGGCACGCTGTTCGGGCCGGCGCAGGTTGGCGCCCGCGTAGTGGAGCGCCTGTTCGGCAGCCGCTATCACCCGATCTGGACCATGATCGCCTCCTGCGGCTTGATGGCGGTCGGCCTGCTGCTGCTGGTCGGAAAATTTCAGGTCCTGCTGCTGATCATCCTGCTTTACGGCGCCGGCTACGGCATTTCCTGGATCGGACGCGGCACCTTGCCGCTGGCGCTGTTCGGGCCGGTGCGGTTTCCGCGCTTGATGGGCAAGCTGGCGTTTCCGAGCCTGATCGTGCAGGCGCTGGCGCCGTCGGCCGGCGCGCTGCTGATCGAGGCCAGTGGAGCCGATGCGACCATCGGCGTATTGACGATGCTGGCGCTGATCAATGTGGTGCTGATCGGCCTGTTATGGGCGTTGTGTCGGCCGCAATTGTCCATGGACGCATGAGCATGCTGACCTTGCGCGCGCTGTTTTTCGAAGACCTCTCGGTCGGCATGACCGAGCGGCTGACGAAAACCGTGGCGTCGTCCGATGTGGTCGGCTTCGCCGAGGTCACCGGCGACCGCAACCCGATTCATTTGTCGGAGCATTTTGCCGCCAAGACGCCGTTCGGCACCCGCATCGCGCATGGGCTCTATACCGCAAGTCTGATTTCGGCGGTGCTCGGCACGCGGCTGCCGGGCCCGGGCGCGGTCTATATTTCGCAGACGCTGAACTTCCGCGCGCCGGTGAGGATCGGCGACACCGTCGAGGTGAGCGTGGTGGTGGCCGAACTGATGCCGGAGAAATTCCGCGCGCGGCTCGCCTGCACCTGCGCGGTCGACGGCGAAACCGTGCTCGACGGCGAGGCCTGGGTAAAGGTGCCGTCGCGCAAGGCCGGCGGCCGCCCGCTGCCGCGGGTGTAACCGCGCGCCGGCGAAAAAGTCCGGGAAAACAGGGTCAAGAAGCCTGCGTTACCGTCGAGCAGGCACGGAATTTGCTACCTGATTGGCAACCATAATCAGGGGGCCCGTCATGCCATTTCCGCTGTCAATGAAAGCCGGCGTAATCACGCGTACCGAGCGTTGGACGATCGATTGGGTCGGGGTCTGGGCGCTCACGCTCGGTGCAATCGCCTTAAGTTTAGCCACGCTGATCTATTTCGCCGATCGCGACCCGCTTGCAGTGTCATTCGTTCTGGTGGCCTTTGCCGCAATCATAGGCGTTGGGCTGCGCGAATCTGCGCAGAAGCGCGGGCAAGGCTAGAAATCCGGCGATCAGCTGCCGGGCGGCGGCGCGAAGAAGCAGCGCGGCGTGCCGTCCGGCCGCTTGCAGCGCCAATAGGCGCCGTCGGGCGAGGGCAGCGACTGGCTGTAGGGGACGATCTCGTTGACATTTTCCTGGCGGGTCGGGCCGTCCGCCTCATTGCCGGTCACACCCATGCCGTAGGTGACCGGGCCGCGCAGCGAATAGCCGCCGCTGCCCGCTTGCACGGCATTGGGCGAAACCACGCCGCAATCGTCGGCGCCGCAGCACCATTCACCGGCCGGATTCTTGTAGGTGCCGCGGCTGATCCACACATCGTGGGCGAGCGCGGCAGAGCTGGACACGAATAGAACGAGCACGAGCAGTGAGCGTACCAAGTTTCGCGACATCGGTGGCCTCCTCGAATTGGCCCGGCGCGGCGTAACTCAAGGTTTCTTCTCTGCTCCTCCTTCTCCCGTAGCGGTCTGCCCCCGGTCGTTGCCGGGCTGTGCAGCCTCGGTGCGCCCAACCTTTTGATCGGTTGTGACGAATCGATCCAACCGAAAAATGTTAGCACAATCTCGCGTAACCGCTGCGTAAATTGTGCAGCGCGGTATGCCTGGCATGCTGCCGGGGCAGACCGAAAACCGTGCAGTATTTCAAATTGACAGACTGAGTTTTAGGCAGCGGCGCTGGCTGAGGCCTATTTACGCGGCGCCGAAAGCGGCGGGCATCAGGCCCGAGTAAATTTACGCCTGCTTGCGGTCGAGTCACCGGCGCCAATTCGCGGCGGCGGCGCGGCAATAGCGGTTTGAGATGGCTGGCGGCGTTAATGAGAGGGTCGACCAGCTCGCCTTTCACCGTGTGGGCATCGGGATGATCGGCAAAGCCGAACACCAGCGGCTCGCGCTCCTTCGCCGGAATATAGAGCGTGCCGAACATCCAGTCCCAAGCGCCAGGCAGCTGCCGAAATTCTTGTTGAAGTGCTTCGGATTGCTGGAGTGGTGCACCTGGTGATGCGCCGGCGAAACGAAGATCGCCGAGTACGCCGCGGAACGAGATCCACATGTGCGAATGCTGCAGATGGACGTAGGCGTGGATGAACAGCACCAGAATGATGTTGGTGTCGCTCAAGGCATATTGATAGGCGGTGTCGCCGAACATGTAATGGCCGAGACCGCTGGCGATCGCGGCCGAGAGCGCGAGGATGTTGGCGAAGATCCAGGTGTAGACCGGATGACGCGGAAATTGGTGAGCGGGGTGAGCACCTCCGCGGTGTGGTGCACTTTGTGGAATTCCCACAGCAACGGCACCTTGTGGCTGAGCCAATGGTTGAACCAGTAGCCGAGCTCGTAGGCCAGGAACAGCATCACGGTGATAATCGAGCGCGTGATCCGGGACGTCGACGGCGTCACCGGACCGGCGAGCGCGACCAGACCGGCGATGATGCCGTTCGAGATGAACTGGTAGGACAGGATGGCCCAGCCGAACACCACGCTGAACACGAACACGTTGAACAACAGGTAGCCGATGTCGGCCTGGTTCGAGCGGTGCGCCAAGATGCGGCGCGGAAACAGCGCGCGCGCGATCGTCTTTCAGCGAATGCGGCGGCCGCGCTTGTGACGTTGCCAGGCAGAATAGCGCCGAGACGACGAGCGCCGCGGCGAGCGAGTAGCGAGAAATGCGAGCCGAGCGAGAACAGCAGCTTGCCCAGCTGGCCGAAGAAAAACGTATGCCGGCCGAAAAATCCAATGGCAACTCCTGACGTCGGGCATGGCCCAATGTCTTACCGAAGGGTAAAGATTGCGTTAGGCGTGCGTGCAAACTGCGATCAACGCACCAAATCCGCGTATTCCGGATGCTTGGCGATGTAGCCGGCGACGAAGGGGCAGAGCGGCTTCACCGTCAACCCGGCGCCGGCGAGCCGATGCCCTTGCCGGCGAGCGCCGCCGGCACCTCGGTATGCAGGACGGTGAGCACGCCGCCCTCGCGCTTGTAGTTCGAGAACGCGACGTGGCCGTCGGCGTCGAGCTCGAAGCGGTGGCGTTCGGTGTTGTCGCGAACGTTATTGGACATGGTCACGGTCCCTGCACAATCATGATCTAGCCGTAACGTCGTTTGCAACCGTTCCCATTACAAGGTGTTCCATGGCCAATCTGACGCTCTATCACGCTTCGCCGTCGCGCTCGTCCATCGTGCTGTGGATGCTGGAGGAGCTCGGCCAGCCCTACGACATCAAGCTCATCAAGTTGAGCGCGGGCGACAACCTCAAGCCCGATTATCTCGCAATCAATCCGATGGGCAAGGTGCCGGCGCTCAAGCACGGCGACACCGTGATCACGGAAAGCGCGGCGATCTGCACTTATCTCGCCGACGAATTCCCGCAAGCCAAGCTCAACGTGCCGATCGGCACGCCGCGCCGCGGCGTCTATCTCAAATGGCTGTTCTTCGGGCCGAGCTGCATCGAGCCGGCGGTGATCGACCGCGCGGCGCCGCGCAAGGAGGCGGCCCGGCGCGGCATGCTCGGCTACGGCGATTTCGACACCGTGATGAACGTGGTGGCGAAAGCCGTGGAAAGAGGGCCGTGGATCATGGGCGAGCAATTCACCGCCGCCGATGTGATCATCGGCGCCAATCTGCGCTTTGGCATGATGTTCAAGATGCTGCCGGAGCGGAAGGAATTTCTCGACTACGCCGCGCGCCTGGAGGCGCGCCCGGCGGCCCAGCGCGCGCAGGCGAAGGACAAGGAATTCGGCGCGGCGTGACGCGATTGTGTCCCGGGCGCCGCGCAGCGTGAAACGATGCGCTGCAGACCCGGGACGCAGCTTTTTAGAAGCGGAAGCTGGACCCGGATCAGCGTCGCACCACTTCGCTTCCGCTCGTGCTGCGCCGCATCCGGGACACGAATTCTTCTGCCCGCGCGCGCAGCATCAGCCGGACGCGCTTGCGCACATCCTGCGGCACCGACGGCAGATGACGATCGAGGCAGGCGCGCGGCTCGCCGCGGCAGCCGCTGGCGCGGCGGCAGGCCGGCCTGGCGCACGGCCGCCAAAATCCGAATTGGTTATTGGTCCAGCGCATAACGGCCGTGCCGCGACGATCGCCTTGGCTGGCGCCGTGGCAATGCGTTGCGGGTCACTCCGCCGCTTGCACGCCCTTCTTGCGCTTGTTCTCGCGCCTTCCGAGCACCGGCGCCAGGAACGCGCCGGTGTAGCTGCGCTTCACCTTCACAATATCCTCCGGCGTGCCCTGCGCCACGATCTCGCCGCCACCGTCGCCGCCTTCGGGGCCGAGGTCGATGATCCAGTCGGCGGTCTTGATCACTTCCAGATTGTGCTCGATCACCACCACGGAATTGCCGGTCTCCACCAGCTCGTGCAGCACGTCGAGTAGCTTCGCCACGTCGTGGAAATGCAGGCCGGTGGTCGGCTCGTCCAGAATATAGAGCGTGCGGCCGGTGGCGCGCTTGGAGAGCTCCTTGGCGAGCTTGACGCGCTGCGCCTCGCCGCCCGACAGCGTGGTGGCCTGCTGGCCGACGTGGATGTAGTCGAGGCCGACGCGGTGCAAGAGCGCCAGCACGTCGCGCACGCGCGGCACCGCCTTGAAGAATTCCAGCGCCTCTTCCACCGTCATGTCGAGCACGTCGGCGATCGACTTGCCCTTGAACAGCACCTCCAGCGTCTCGCGGTTGTAGCGCTTGCCTTTGCAGACGTCGCAGGTGACGTAGACGTCGGGCAAAAAGTGCATCTCGATCTTGATCACGCCGTCGCCCTGGCAGGCCTCGCAGCGGCCGCCCTTGACGTTGAACGAGAAGCGGCCGGGCTCGTAGCCGCGCGCCTTGCTTTCGGGCAGCGCGGCGAACCATTCGCGGATCGGCGTGAAGGCGCCGGTATAGGTCGCCGGATTGGAGCGCGGGGTGCGGCCGATCGGCGACTGGTCGATGTCGATGATCTTGTCGATGTGCTCGAGGCCCTCGATGCGGTCGTGCGCAGCGGGCGCGAGCGAAGCGCCGTTCAACTTGCGCGCCACCGCGTTGTAGAGCGTGTCGACCAGCAGCGTGGACTTGCCGCCGCCGGAGACGCCGGTGACGCAGGTGAACAGGCCGAGCGGGATCTCGGCGTCGATACCCTTGAGATTGTTGCCGCGGGCATTGACCACCTTGATGGTGCGCCGCTTGTTGGGCGGCTTGCGCTCGATCACCGGCACGCTCAACTCGCCGGAGAGATATTTTCCGGTCCATGAGCGCGGCGCCGCGATCAGATCGTCGACCGTGCCTTCCGCCACGATGTGACCGCCGTGAATGCCGGCGCCGGGGCCGATGTCGAGCACATGGTCGGCCGAGCGGATGGCGTCCTCGTCGTGCTCGACCACGATCACGGTGTTGCCGAGGTCGCGCAGGCGTTTGAGGGTCTCTAACAGGCGCGCATTGTCGCGCTGGTGCAGGCCGATCGACGGCTCGTCGAGCACGTACAGAACACCGGTGAGGCCGCTGCCGATCTGCGAGGCCAGCCGTATGCGCTGGCTCTCGCCGCCAGAGAGCGTGCCGGACGGGCGGCCGAGCGTGAGATAGTCGAGCCCGACGTCAACCAGGAATTTCAACCGCTCGCGGATTTCCTTCAGCACGCGCACGCCGATTTCGTTCTGCTTGGCGGTCAGATCCTTCGGCAGATCGGTGAACCATTCGCCGGCGCGCTTCACACTTAGCTCCGCGACTTCGGAAATGTTTTTGCCCGCGATCTTGACGCACAGCGCTTCCGGCTTGAGCCGCGCGCCGTGGCAGGCCGCGCAGGGCAGGTCGGTGAAATATTTCAGCAGGTCCTCGCGCGCCCACTCGCTTTCGGTTTCCTTGAAGCGGCGCTCGAGATTGGTGATCACGCCCTCGAACGGCTTCTTGGTGGTGTAGCCGCGCAACCCGTCGTCATAGACGAATTTGATCTCGTCCTCGCCGGAGCCGTACAGGATGGCGTCCTGCGTCTTCTTCGCCAGGTCCTTCCATTTGGTGTCGAGCGTGAAGCGGAAATGCTTGGCGAGCGCGTCGAGCGTCTGGATGTAATAGGGCGACGACGATTTCGCCCACGGCGCGATAGCGCCCTTACGCAAGCTGGCGTCGGGATCGGGGATCACCAGGCCGGCGTCGATATGCTGCTCCAGCCCAAGGCCGCCGCATGCCGGGCAGGCGCCGAACGGATTGTTGAACGAGAACAGCCGCGGCTCGATCTCTGGAATGGTGAAGCCGGACACCGGGCAGGCGAATTTCTCCGAGAAGATCAGCCGCTCGGCATTGGCATTGCGGCCGCGATTGGCCGCCGCGCCGCTGGCTTTCGTATCCGCCAGTTCGACCATCGCCAGGCCATCGGCCAGCTTGAGGGATTGCTCGAGCAAATCCGCCAGCCGCGCCGAGATGTCCGGCTGCACCACCAGACGGTCGACCACCACGTCGATGTCGTGGGTGAATTTCTTGTCGAGCGCCGGCACGTCGGCGATCTCATAAAACTTGCCGTCGATCTTGACGCGCTGATAGCCCTTTTTGAGGAAGTCGGCCAATTCCTTGCGGTACTCGCCCTTGCGGCCGCGCACGACGGGGGCCAGCACGAAGATGCGCGTACCTTCCGGCAGCGCCAACACGCGATCGACCATTTGGGAAATGGTCTGGCTTTCGATCGGCAGGCCGGTCGCCGGCGAGTAGGGCACGCCGATGCGCGCCCACAGCAGGCGCATGTAGTCGTAGATCTCGGTGACGGTGCCGACCGTGGAACGCGGATTTTTCGAGGTGGTCTTCTGCTCGATCGAAATCGCCGGCGACAGGCCGTCGATCTGGTCGACGTCCGGCTTCTGCATCATCTCGAGGAATTGCCGGGCGTAGGCCGACAGGCTCTCGACGTAGCGGCGCTGGCCCTCGGCATAGATGGTGTCGAAGGCGAGCGAGGATTTGCCCGAGCCAGACAGGCCGGTGAACACCACCAGTCTGTCGCGCGGAATCGCGACGTCGATGTTCTTGAGATTGTGCTCGCGCGCGCCGCGGATCGCGATCACGCGGGCATCGCTGGGCTTGGGCTTCGGAATTTCGTTCATCGAACTTTCGGCGCGCGCCTTCGTGCCGGCGACAACGGTCGTCGGGGGCGACAATCAGGAACGTAGTGAGAACGAAGGGCTTTCGCCAGTCCCCGCCGGTGCGCGGGTCCGCGGTGGGGATAACCGCAAAATGCGGGGTTGAACGTGGGCTAAAAAGCGAAGGGCCGGCACGCCTTCGTCGGCGCAGGTCGGCCAAGATCGAATAGCGCTATGTCGATCTGGGCCGGCGACCTGCGGTTCGGCGGCCGTGTGTTGCCCTCCGACGAGACGGTAAACTTCAAGGCCAGCGCCTCGTGCGGCTCGGCGTGAATTACCGCTTCTAAACGGCGCGCGGCAGCTTCAAGGACCTGAATCGGGGCCAGCCTTGTACCCGTATCACCTGCAAGCCATCCCTTCGGGGTAACCTCAAAGTTGCCGGCACTCCCGCTCCATTTTGACTGGAGAAGCCGTAGCCGACGTTACGCACGCCGTCAGAATGAAACGCTTCCTCTTGTAGCCTCCTGAGAATTTCGACCGAAAGACGCGCACAGGCGGCGGAAGCTATATGTTGTGGATGATTTGAACTGTGCCCTTTACGCAACAAGAAAATCGAATTAGCGAGCCGAATCAGTTGCGTGGCACCCGAAAATAGATTAGAACATACCAAGAACACGCTTGTGGCGGGACATCCGCAAGCAAGTGCAGTGCGCAGCAGAAGCCCTGTGGATTAAGGCCGAACGAGCTTGCCGCATGAGGGCCGAAGTCTAGGGTGAGAAATTAATTTTCGGGACGGCGCGCGGCGGGCGGTCCCATTACCGGCGAGCGGTGGCGACTTGTAACGAGGTCGCGCGACCGCAAATCGCCACGCGGAGAGCATCATGGCAGGTAGCGTCAACAAGGTGATCCTCATCGGCAATCTCGGTGCGGATCCGGAAATTCGCCGCACCCAGGACGGCCGTCCGATCGCGAATTTGCGGGTGGCCACCTCGGAAAGCTGGCGCGACAAGACCACCGGCGAGCGCAAAGAAAAAACCGAGTGGCATCGCGTGGTGATCTTCAACGAGGGCCTGTGCAAGATCGTCGAGCAATATCTCAAGAAGGGCTCGAAGGTTTACCTGGAAGGCGCCCTGCAGACGCGCAAATGGCAGGACAAGGACGGCCACGACCGCTACTCGACCGAAGTGGTACTGCAGGGCTTCAATTCGCAGCTCACCATGCTCGATACGCGAGGCGGCGGGGGCGGCGCGAGTGCCGACAGCGGCGATGACTTCGGTTCCAGCGGTCCGAGCGCGGCGCGCGAGCGCAAGCCTGCGCTGGCCGGCGCCGGCAAGTCCGGCGACATGGACGACGAAATTCCGTTCTGAACGAGCTTGTCTTAGGTCGCAGCGGCTGCAGCAAGCGCGGCGCGCTCCCTCTCCCCGTTGGGGAGAGGGTTGGGGTGAGGGGATCTAGGACTTCCGATAGGCTGTAACCCCTCACCCGGCGCGCTGCGCGCGCCGACCTCTCCCCATGGGAGAGGTGAAGCGAAATAGCCCGCAGTTCGAACGCGGGTTCACCCCGCCAGCGCCGTGCGCACGCCGTCGATCACGTATTGCACGGCGAGCGCGGCCAGCAGCACGCCGAGCAGGCGCGACAGCACGACATTGGCGGTGCCGCCGAACAGCATCGCGAGGCGCGCCGCCAGCGTGAACACCAGCAGGCACAGCGCCAGCACGACGGCGATGACGGCGAGCAGCACGCCCAAGCGCATGGGGTCGCCGTCGGCGCGCCCGGCCAGCAGCACGGTGGCGGTGATCGCGCCGGGACCCGCCATCAGCGGAATGGCGAGCGGGAAGGCAGCGATGTTGCGCACGTGCTCCTCGATCGCGTCTGCGGCCTGTTTCGATTGCCGCTCGATGCGCACGCCGAACACCATTTCCGAGGCGATCGAGAACAGCAGCAAGCCGCCGGCGATGCGGAATGCCGGCAACGAAATCGACAGCGTGCGCAGCAGCCAGTCGCCGATCAGCGCGCTGCCGGCGAGAATGGCGGCGGCGTTCAAACAGGCACGCAGCGCCACGTGGCGGCGCGCGCGCTCGGGCAGGCCGTGGGTGATGGCGACAAAGGCCGGCAGCAAACCGAGTGGATCGACCACGACGATCAGCGTGGCTAGGGCCGAGATCGGAAATTCGAACGGCATGGGTTTCGCGTAGCGGCCGTTGTCCGGCGCGGTCAAATCAGCCGCCAAACGGCGGTGGTGTGTGGCCGTTTTGCGGCCCGCCGCGTGGCTTTGCAGACCGCAAATAAACCATTGAAAAATAATGTAAAATAAGCCGGTATCAGCCGCGATTTCGGGTGGCAATGCAGGGGTGAATCAGTTAAGAAAATTGCTCCAATTAATACTCGCGGGAAGCACCCTTGGCCGACGTTGAAAATCCGAAATCGGGGGACGCGGGTCCCACCGACATACGCCCCGTCTCGATCACCGAGGAGATGAAGCGCTCGTATCTCGATTACGCCATGAGCGTGATCGTGTCGCGGGCGCTGCCGGATGCGCGCGACGGCCTCAAGCCGGTGCACCGCCGCATCCTGCACTCGATGAACGAGCAGGGGCACACCCCCGACAAGAAATACGTCAAGTCGGCGCGCGTGGTCGGCGACGTGATGGGCAAATATCACCCGCACGGCGACCAGGCGATCTACGACGCGCTGGTGCGCATGGCGCAGGATTTCTCCATGCGCCTGCAATTGATCGACGGGCAGGGCAATTTCGGTTCGGTCGACGGCGATCCGGCGGCGGCCATGCGCTACACCGAATGCCGGCTGGCCAAGCCCGCGATGGCGTTGCTCGACGACATCGACAAGGACACCGTCGACTTCCAGGCCAACTACGACGGCAACGAACATGAGCCGGTGGTGCTGCCGGCGCGCTATCCCAATCTTCTGGTCAACGGCGCCGGCGGCATCGCCGTCGGCATGGCCACCAATATTCCGCCGCACAATCTGGGCGAGCTGATCGACGCCTGCGTCGCGCTGATCGGCGATCCGGCGCTCAGCATCGACGATCTCAACGCCATCGTACTGGGTCCGGATTTTCCGACCGGCGGCATCATTCTCGGCAAGGCCGGCATCCGCAGCGCCTATCACACCGGCCGCGGCTCGATCGTGATGCGCGGCAAGGTCGCATTCGAGACCATCCGCAAGGAACGCGAAGCGATCGTCGTCACTGAGATTCCCTACCAGGTGAACAAGGCGAGCATGGTCGAGCGCATCGCCGAACTGGTGCATGAGAAGAAGATCGACGGCATCGCCGATCTGCGCGACGAGAGCGACCGCGACGGCTACCGTGTGGTGATCGAGCTCAAGCGCGACGCAGAGCGCGACGTGGTGCTCAACCAGCTTTACCGCTTCACCCCGCTGCAATCCTCGTTCGGCGCCAACATGGTGGCGCTCGACGGCGGCCGCCCGCTGCTGATGACCCTGAAGGACCTGCTCACCGCCTTCATTGCCTTCCGCGAAGAGGTGGTGTCGCGGCGCACCAAATTCCTGCTCACCAAGGCGCGCGACCGCGCCCATGTGCTGGTCGGTCTTGCGATCGCGGTGGCCAATATCGACGAAGTGATCAAGCTGATCCGCGCCTCGAAAGACGCCAACGAGGCGCGCGATGCGTTGATGGCGCGTGAATGGCCGGCCACTACGGCGGCCACGCTTATCGAATTGATCGACGATCCGCGCCACAAGGTTTCGTCTAAGGGCACGGCGCGGCTGTCCGTTGAACAGACAAAAGCGATCCTCGATCTGCGTCTGCAACGGCTTACTGCGTTAGGCCGCGATGAGATCAAGGCCGAGCTCGATAAGCTCGCCAGCGAGATCGCGGATTACCTGGAGATCCTGCGCTCGCGCGCGCGCATTCAGACCATCATCAAGGACGAACTGGCGGCGCTGAAGAAGGAATTCGCCACGCCGCGGCGTAGCGTGATCGCGGAAGAGGAGGGCGAGGTCGAGGACGAGGACCTGATCCAGCGCGAGGACATGGTCGTGACCGTCTCGCATCTCGGCTACATCAAGCGGGTGCCGCTCTCGACCTATCGCGCGCAGAAGCGCGGCGGCAAAGGCCGCGGCGGCATGCAGGTGCGCGAGGAGGATTTCGTCAGCCGGCTGTTCGTCGCCAATACGCATACGCCGGTGCTGTTCTTCTCCTCGGCCGGCCAGGTCTACAAGGAAAAGGTCTGGCGGCTGCCGCTGGCGGCGCCGCAGGCGCGCGGCAAGGCGCTGATCAATATCCTACCGCTCGATCAAGGCGAGACCATCACCACCATCATGCCGCTGCCCGAGGACGAGAAGACCTGGGGCAATTTCGACGTGATGTTTGCCACCACCAAGGGCACGGTTCGCCGTAATAAACTCAGCGATTTCGTCGACGTTCGCCGCTCCGGCATCATCGCCATGAAGATCGCCGACGGCGAGGCGATCGTGGACGTCGCGATCTGCACCGAGAAAGACGACGTGCTGCTCACCTCGGCCGGCGGCCAGTGCATCCGCTTCCCGGTATCGGATAAGCGCGGCGATATAGAACATGGCGTGCGCGTGTTCACCGGCCGCACCTCCATGGGCGTACGCGGAATCGCGCTCGACAATGACGACAAAGTGATTTCGATGTCGATCCTACGCCACGTCGATGCGACATCCGATGAGCGCGGGGCCTATCTCAAGCGCGCCAGCGCCATCCGGCGTGGAACCGGCGTCGAAGTCGATGCGGCGCCATCCGAAGCGGAGGAGGCGCCGGAGACCGCCGACAGCGGCAATATCGAACTTGGCGAACAGCGCTACGTTGAGCTTTCGGAGGCCGAGCAGTTCGTGCTGACGCTATCCGAGCGCGGCTACGGCAAGCGCTCGTCGTCGTTCGAGTACCGCATCACCGGCCGCGGCGGCAAAGGCATCGTCGCCATGGACATCTGGGAGAAGACCGACGGCAAGTTCGCGATCAAGCCGAAGATCGGCCGCCTGGTGGCCTCGTTCCCGATCGAGGAGGACGACCAGGTCATGCTGGTGACCGACGCCGGCAAGCTGATCCGCACGCCGGTCGCCGGCATCCGCATCGCCGGGCGCTCGACGCAAGGGGTGATCGTGCTCAACACCGCCGATGACGAGCGCGTGGTCTCGGTCGAGCGGTTGAGCGAGGACGAAGGCGAGTAGCCCCAAGGTTGTCATGCCCCGTGAAGGCGGGGCATCCAGTAATCTCTTGCAGAGTAACTTTACCGAGGCAGGGGTTACTGGATCGTCCGCTTTCGCGGACGATGACAGGTATTGCTCAATTCACCTTCAGATTGAGCGCCTCGACGATCGGCTTCCACTTCTTCTGTTCGCTCGCCAGGTGATCGGCGAGATCCTGCGGCGTGCCGCCGCGCGGCTGCGCGCCCAGCTTGGCGAGCGTGCTTTTCATCGGCTCCGACTGCAGCGCGGCATTGGCGGCGGCGTTGAGCTTAGCGATGATCGCGCCCGGCGTGCCCTTCGGCGCGAGCAGCGCGGTCCAGGCGCCGGTCGAGATGGTCGGGAAGCCGGCCTCGCGCATGGTCGGCACGTCCGGCAGTTCGGCGACGCGTTTCGGCCCGACCACGGCGAGCACGCGCAGCTTGCCGTCGCGCGCCATCGGCAGCGAGGTGGCGACGGTGTCGAAGGTCATTTGCGCTTCGCCGGCCACCACGCCGACCAGCGCCGGCCCGCCGCCCTTGTAGGGCACGTGCACGATATTGGTGCCGGTGATCTTCTTGAACAGCTCGGCGGACAGATGCGGCAGCGTGCCGATGCCGCCGGTCGAATAATTGAGCTTGCCGGGGTTGGCCTTGGCATAGGCGACCAACTCGGCCACGGTTTTCACCGGCAAGTTCGGATTGACCACGAGCAGTTGCGGCGTCTCCGCGATCAGCGCGATGGCTGCGAAGCTCGATGCGTCGTAACCGGCGTTGGAATAGATCATCGGGCTCATGATCAGCCCGCTCGCCGCCGACACCGTCAACGTGTAGCCGTCGGGCGCGGCGTCGGCCGCTATCTTGGAACCGATGATATTGCCGGCGCCCGGCTTGTTCTCGACGAAGACGGTCTGCCCGAGCCTCGCCGGCAGCGCGCTGGCGACGAGCCGCGCCATCACGTCGACCGGGCCGCCGGCCGGCGTCGGCACGATGATGCGGATAGGACGGTCCGGATAGGATTGCGCCAAGGCGGGCGCCGCCGCCAGCAAGGCAAAGGCCACAAGCACGAGCCGGCGCATGACGTCGTCCCCGCGGGATCTTCGATGTCCCTGGCGGGGAGCCTAACGCATGAGCGCGAAGCGGGGGAACCGGTTTATGGCGCCAGCCGTTCGGTACTCACCAGCCGGATGTGCGGGTTGCCGAAGGGGGTGCCGACGCAATTGAGGTAGGGCCAGGCGCGCTGGGTGCAGGCCTTCATAGCGGCCTCGGCCGGCTGTGCCAGCGGACTGGCGTCGACCTGGGCGGTCGGCGCCGACAGCACGGTGACGGCGGCGGCGATAGTGGCGGCGACCAAAATGGCGGTGGTGGTTTTCAGCATGACGGGCCCTCTGTTTTGGCCTCTTGCCGGTTGGTCGCAGGCCGGGACCAAAAGGTTCAAAGCACCAATCGGCTATCGGCCGAATGGTTCGGAGGCAGGCGGTAACAGTCTTGCGAGCGGCGGGAGGCCGGGGTAGACCCCCGGCCATGCTGCGGACCGCCCTTTACGCCGGGTCTTTCGACCCCGTCACCAACGGCCATCTCGACGTGGTGCGCCACGCCGTCCGGCTGGCCGACCGGCTGGTGCTGGCGGTCGGCGTCAATCCCGGCAAGGCGCCGCTGTTTTCCGCCGACGAGCGGCTGGCCATGCTGCAGGAGATCTGCGCGCCGCTGGCGCGCGAGGCCAAGTGCGAATTGCAGTGCGTCACCTTTTCCGGCCTGGTGGTCGAGGCCGCGCGCAAGGCGGGCGCCACGCTGCTGATCCGCGGCTTACGCGACAGCACCGATTTCAACTACGAAATGCAGATGGCGGGCATGAACGAGGCGATGGCGCCCGAGATGCAGAGCGTGTTCCTGCCGGCCTCAGCCGTAGCGCGCCCGATCACCGCCACATTGGTGCGTCAGATCGCCGGCATGGGCGGCGACGTCACCGCCTTCGTGCCGGCCGCCGTGGCGGCGCGGCTGAAAAAGAAATTCACGCGCTAAGCGCATGATCCCGAAAAGTGGGTACCGGTTTTCGGACAAGATCATGCGCCATGAAAAATCAAAATCAGGAGACTTCATGATCCGGGTTCTCGCTTTTGTCGTCGCGCTCGTCTGTGTCGCGCCTGCGCTCGCGCAGGTGAAATTGCCGGCCGGTCTCGATCCGCAGAACACCGTCCTCATCGACACCAAATATGGCCGCGTCATCATCAAGCTGCGCAACGACATCGCGCCCAAGCACGCCGAGCGCATCAAGCAGCTTTCGCGCGACGGTTTCTACAACGACGTGCCGTTCCATCGCGTCATCGCCGGCTTCATGGCGCAGACCGGCGACGGGCAAAACCGCAACGGCACCGGCGGCTCGAAATATCCGGACCTGAAGGCAGAGTTCTCCAACGTGCCATACACGCGCGGCGTGGTCGGCATGGCGCGCACCTCCGATCCGAATTCGGCCAATTCGCAATTCTTCATCATGTTTGGCGAGAATTCCGGCCTGAACGGCCAATACACCGTGGTCGGGCAGGTGGTGTCCGGCATGGACGTCGTGGATAAGCTCAAAAAGGGTCCGGAAGCGGCGAACGGCGCGGTCACCGATCCCGACAAGATGTTGAAGGTGCAGGTCGCCGCCGACGCGAAGTGATGACGAAGTCGTCATGGCCGGGCTTGTCACCACAAGTCGGGTTTACCCGACTTGTGGCTAGCCTTAAATTCGGAAGTCGGGCATGCCCGACTTCCGGTGCCATCTACGACTTGAAGCAATGAAAGAAAGTCGTGGATGCCCGGCACAAGGTACACGCCCGGGCCGGCCGAAGGCCGTACCCGGGTACCGGGCTTGACGAAATAGCAACTCGGAGAATCCGAAATGGCCAAGCCGGAAGACACCCTCACGCTGGAAACCACCAAGGGCATGGTGGTGATCGCCATGCGGCCCGATCTGGCGCCCGGCCACGTCGCCCGCATCAAGGAACTGGTGAAGCAGGGCTTCTACGACGGCATCGTGTTCCACCGCGTGATCGACGGCTTCATGGCGCAGACCGGCTGCCCGCAGGGCACCGGCACCGGCGGCTCGGGCAAGAAACTCAAGGCCGAGTTCAACAAGGAGCCGCATGTGCGCGGCACGGTGTCGATGGCGCGCGCGGCGAGCCCCGATTCCGGCGACAGCCAGTTCTTCATCTGCTTCGACGACGCCCGCTTCCTCGACAATCAGTATACCGCCTGGGGCAACGTGATCGAGGGCATGGAGAACGTCGACAAAATCAAGCGCGGCGAGCCGGTGGCGAACCCGGACAAGATCGTCAAGGCGACGATGGGGGCGTGATTTTTCTCGCTCCAATTTCGGGTGTCATGCCCCGCGAAAGCGGGGCATCCAGTAGCCACCAGCATTGGTGATAGACATCGGCGCTCTGGGATACTGGATTGCCCGCTTCCGCGGGCAATGACACCGAGTAGGCATGAAAACCGACCTGTTCGACTTCGAGCTGCCGGCCGACCGCATCGCGCTACGGCCGCTGCATCCGCGCGACGCCGCGCGGCTAATGGTGGTGCGGCCGGGGCAGGCGGGCGAGCTGGCCGACCGGCATGTTGGTGACCTGCCGGACCTGCTCAAGGCCGGCGATTGCCTGGTGGTCAACGACAGCAAGGTGATCGCGGCGCGGCTTACCGGGCGGCGGATCGGGCGGGGTTCAACCGAGCCTTCGATCGAGGCCACTCTGCACAAGCGCATCGACGGCTCGCATTGGCGTGCGTTCATCCTCGGCGCCAAGAAGGTCGCAGTCGGCGATACGCTGCGGTTCGGCACCGAGGGCAAAGTCTGCTTCCTCGGCGAACTCGATGCTCAAGTTTCACAGAAAGATGAGAGAGGGGAGGTAACCCTTTCATTTTCCTTCCATGGCCCGGTGCTCGATCAGGCCATTGCCGAGCGCGGCGCGATGCCGCTGCCGCCCTATATCGCCTCCCGGCGCGCCCCCGACGACCAGGACCGCGCCGATTACCAGACGATGTTTCGCCGTCCAGGACGGCTCGGTGGCGGCGCCGACCGCCGGCCTGCATTTCACCGACGGGCTGATCGAGCGGCTCGAAGCAGCGCGGCATCGCCATCCACAAAGTGACCCTGCATGTGGGCGCCGGCACCTTCCTGCCGGTGAAGGCCGAGGATACCGAAGCCCACAAAATGCATGCCGAATTCGGCAGCGTGCCGGCCGAAGTGGCCGAAGCGCTCAACGCCGCGCGCGCGAACGGCGGGCGGATCGTGGCGGTCGGCTCGACCGCGCTGCGGCTGCTGGAAACCGCGGCCGGCGCCGACGGCAAATTGCACGCCTATGCCGGCGAAACCGCGATTTTCATCACCCCCGGCTACCGCTTCCGCGCCGTCGACCTGATGCTGACCAATTTCCACCTGCCGCGCTCGACTTTGTTCATGCTGGTGGCGGCCTTCAGCGGGCTCGACGTGATGCAGCGCGCCTATGCCCACGCCATCAAAGCGGACTATCGCTTCTACTCATACGGCGACGCCTGTCTGCTGTTCCGGGCCTGAAAGGCGCGCTAGCATCGCGTTCCTCGCAAGATCGGGAGGTCGTCGATGGATCAGGCCGCTAGCCGCCGCAAATTCTTGCAATATCTCGCCAGCAGTCCGCTGTTCGCAGCGGGCGGGTTGTCCGCTTTCGCCGGCGAAGGGCCGCCGGCGCCGAACAAGCTGCCCGACCCGATCATGTGGGCGCCGCTGAAGACCGAAAACCTGATCGCGAACCCCAAGGCTGCGATCAACGTCTTTGACTTCGAGCCGGTCGCGCGCGTCAACGTGCCGCCTGCGCATTTCGGCTACATGGCCTCCGGCATCGACGACGAAGTCACATTGCGCGCCAACCGCGAAGGCTTTTTGAAGTTTCAGTTGCGGCCGCGGCGGCTGGTCGACGTGTCCAAAGTAGACATGAGCACCGATATCCTCGGCGTGAAATACGCCTCGCCGATCATCGTCGCGCCGGTCGGCGGTCAGGTGTCATTCCATCCGGACGGCGAGATCGCGGTCGCCAAGGCGGCGAAGGCCGGCGACCATCTGCAAATCCTGTCGAGCGCCACCAATAACGGCGTCGAGGACGTGACCGCCGCGCGCAGCGCGCCGATCTGGTATCAGCTCTACGCCACCAACAGCTGGGAGGTGGCGAAAGCCTTGGTGCTGCGCGCCGAAAAGGCCGGCTGTCTGGCGGTGGCGGTGACGGTCGATCGCTCGGGCGGGCGCAATCAGGAAACGCTGTTCCGCCTGATCCCGACCGACAACCGCGATTGCAATACGTGTCACGACCGCTCGAGTTTGCAGGCCAACATGAGGCGGCGCGCGATGTACCAGGGCATCGACCTTTCGGGCTTGCGTAACACCCAGTCGTCCAACATGACTTGGGATTTCCTCAAGCGGCTGCGCGACACCACCAAGATGAAAATCGTGCTTAAGGGCATTCTCGCCCATGAGGACGCGGCACTCGCGGCCGATGCCGGCATGGACGGCATCATCGTCTCCAATCATGGCGCGCGTAGCGAGGATTCGGGGCGCTCTACCATTGATGCACTGCCGGAAATCGTCGAGGCGGTGAAGGGCCGTATGCCGATCCTGGTCGACAGTGGATTCCGACGCGGCACCGACATCGTCAAGGCGCTGTGCATGGGTGCGACCGCGGTTTGCGTCGGGCGGCCCTATATCTGGGGCCTCGGCGCCTTCGGCCAGCCCGGCGTCGAGCGCGTGCTCGAATTGTTGCGCGTCGAGCTTTACGGCGCCATGCAGCAGGTCGGCGCGCCGAGCATCAAGCATCTCGTCCCGGCTATGGTGCGCAGGGCATGAGCGCGAGCGACTATCTCAAAAATAAGGTGGGGCGCATGAAAGATGGAGCGAAGCTCAAGCGCGTAGTGTTTCAGAATCCGGACGCCAAGAACCAGGAAATCAGAATCGATCTCATATTTGACGGAAACCAGGTGCGGCGCGGCATCGAGTATTCTGGCGTGTGGCTGGACAAGTGCGAACAGTCTTGGGGCCCCTTCACGCTGGGCGAGGATGGCGAGGTTGAATTCGGCACCGGCTATGATGGCGCGGACCGATACTATGAAACTGACCTGTTGGAAAAAGAAATGACGACGGGACAACAGATCACATGGAATTGCGAAGGCGACGAAGCAGCATTTAGCCTTGCCTATATTACCCCCCTGATCTGATGGTTTTTTCTTTTCGCCTGCTCGCGACCGACGGTGCCGCGCGCCGCGGCGAAATCGTCACGCCGCATGGCAAGGTGCAGACGCCGGCCTTCATGCCGGTCGGCACGCAAGGCACCGTGAAGGGGCTGATGCCGGAGGCCGTAGCGGCGACCGGCGCCGAAATCGTGCTCGGCAATACTTATCATCTCATGCTGCGGCCGGGGGCCGAGCGCATCGCCGCGCTCGGCGGTCTGCACGCCTTCATGAACTGGCCGCTGCCGATCCTCACCGATTCCGGCGGCTTCCAGGTGATGTCGCTGTCGGAATTGCGCAAGCTGACGGAGCACGGCGTCACCTTCCGCTCGCATCTCGACGGCGCCATGGTGGAGCTTTCGCCCGAACGCGCCATCGAGATCCAGACGCTGCTCGGCGCCGACATTGCCATGCAGCTCGACGAATGTCTGAAGCTGCCGGCAGCGCGCGAGGAAATCGCGCGCGCCATGCAATTGTCGCTGCGCTGGGCCGAGCGCAGCAAACGCGCCTTCGAGGGCCGGGCGCGCGAGGGCTACGCGCTGTTCGGCATCGTGCAGGGCGGCGACGATCTCGCGCTGCGCCAGGCGAGCGCGCGGGCGCTGGTCGATATCGGCTTTGATGGCTACGCCATCGGCGGTCTGGCGGTCGGCGAACCGCAGGAAGTCATGCTTAAGATCGTGGCCGAGACCACGCCTATGCTTCCCGCCGACCGCCCGCGCTATCTGATGGGCGTCGGCACGCCGGACGATCTGCTGCAAGCGGTGGCGCGTGGCATCGACATGTTCGACTGCGTGCTGCCGACCCGCAACGGCCGCCACGGCATGGCGTTCACGCGTTTTGGCTCGATCAATCTGGCCAATGCGCGCCACGCCAACGATGCGCGCCCGCTCGACGAGCAAAGCGCGCATCCCGCCGCGCGCACCTATTCGCGCGCCTATCTGCATCACCTGACCAAGGCCAACGAAATGCTGGGCGCGGTGCTGCTCTCGACTATCAATCTCGCCTATTACCAGGCGCTGATGGCCAGCATGCGCGAGGCGATTGCCGGCGCCCGCTTCGCCGATTTCAAAGCCGAGACGATGGCCGGCTGGGAGCAGGGGGATATTGCGGCAATGTGAGAGGGCATCCGGGGTTGTCACGGTTCATCGCCTTGGCTAAACGCAGCCTATGAACGTCCAGCCCGCATTCCTCGCCCGCCGCCGTAAGCCGCGCTTCAAACTGCCGCCCGGCGGTTGCGATGCGCATTGCCACGTGTTCGGGCCGGGCGACAAATTTCCTTACGCACCCAATCGCCGCTACACGCCGGCCGACGCACCGCAGCAGATGCTGGCGGCGCTGCACGCCCATCTTGGCGTCGACCGCGCGGTGATCGTGCAGGCGAGCTGCCACGGCACGGACAATGCGGCGATGCTCGATTGCATCGCGTCGGATCCGAAACGCTATCGCGGCGTCGCCATCGTGGATGACAGCTTCGGCGACGCCGACTACGACCGGCTCGACCGCGGCGGCGTGCGCGGCGTGCGCTTCAATTTTGTCAAGCATCTGGGCGGCGCGCCCGATATGGCGGTGTTCAACCGCGTCATCGACCGTATTAAAGGGCGCGGCTGGCACGTGGTGCTGCATCTCGACGCGCCCAGCATCGTTCCCTTGTCCGCCATGATCCGCGCGCTGCCGCTGCCGTTCGTGATCGACCACATGGGGCGGGTGCCGTCGGAGGCCGGCGTCGAGCAGCCGCCGCTGCGCGCCTTGATCGAACTTTCGCGCCACGAAAATTGCTGGATCAAGGTGTGCGGCGCCGAGCGCATTTCCATGCCGCCTTATGCGGCGGCGGTGCCGATTGCCCGCCTCTTAGTCGAAGCGGCGCCCGCGCGCGTGCTGTGGGGCACCGATTTTCCGCACCCCAATGCCACCCATGAGGCGGACGAGGCCGATCTGGTCGATCTGGTGCCGCAATACGCCGCTGAGACGCTGGCGCAAAAACGCCTGCTGGTGGACAATCCGGCGCGGCTTTATGGTTTCGACTAACAACAAGAAAAGCAGACGAGAATTCAGGGAGGATCACCATGAGGAAAGCACTATTCGCGCTGCTGACGTTACCGGCGGCCTTGATGTTGGCGCTGGCGCCGCTCTCACAGGCGCAGGCAAAATGGCCCGAGAAGCCGGTACGCATTATTCTGCCGTTCGGCCCCGGCGGCGTCGCCGACGTCACCTCGCGCATGCTGGCGGCCAAGCTCACCGACAAACTCGGCCAGCAGGTGGTGATCGAGAACATGCCCAGCCCGGGCGGCATCAACGCCGCGCGCGCGGTGATTGAGCGCCGCCCGACGGCTACACCATGGCCTACGTCACTAACGGCACCGCCATCAGCGTGGCGGCGTTCAATAAACTGCCGTTCGATCCGGTGAAGGATCTGACGATGGTGTCGATGGTCGGCACCTTCGATCTGGTGTTCGGGGTCAATGCCGCGTCCGAGTACAAGACGCTCGGCGATTTTCTCAAGGCGGCGAAGGCGCAGCCGGGCAAGCTCAATATCGGCACCACCTTGCTGGGCGGCACGCAAAATCTCGGCGCCGAATTGTTCAAGATCGTGGCCGACGTGAACGTGCAGGTCGTGCCGTACAAGAATTCTCCGGACATCGTGGTGGCGCTGTTACGCAATGACATACAAATGATCATCGATTTTCCGCCCGCGGTGCAGGGCCAGGTCAATGACGGCAAGGTGCGGATTCTGGCGAGCTCGTCGCCGAAGCGCTCGAGCCTGTTGCCAAATACTCCGACCGTCATCGAAGCTGGCGTGAAGGGCTACGAAGTGATCTCGTGGAACGGCATCGGGGTGCCGAAGGGCACGCCGCAGGAAGCCATCGACGCCATGAACAAGGCCATGCACGAGGTGCTGGCGACGCCGGAGCTCAAGGCGCAATTCGAAAAGGTCGGCGTGGAAGCGCACGCCAGCACGCCGGCTGAGCTGACGGAGCGGCTCGCCTCCGACATCAAGAAGTGGAACGACGTGGTCGATAAAGCGGGAATTGCCAGGAAGTAAGGCGGCGGCTCACGGCCCGCCGTACAGCCAGGCGATGCCGTCGTAGCTCTGCTGCGGGGTACGGCCGGCGAGCGCAATATCGCGCAGTTCGGCGGTGACGCCGCGCGCGTGGTAGAAGTCGCCATAGACCCGCGCCATGATCTGCACGCGGGCGGTGCGCAAATAGCGCTCCTCCTGATAGGCTTTGAATGCCGCCGGCAGATCGCCGGGCGAAGCTTTGACCTGCTCCGCCAGCACCACCGCGTCCTCGGTCGCCATGCAGGCGCCCTGCGCGAGGTATTGCAGCATCGGATGCGCGGCATCGCCGAGCAGGGTGACGCGCCCTTGCGACCAGTTTTTCACCGGCTCGCGGTCGCACAGCACCCACATGCGCCAGGTTTCGATGCGTTCGAGCATGCGCAGCACCTCCGGCACCTGGCCCTTGAAGTGCTGCCAGAGCAGATCGGCGCTGCCTATCTCGTTCCAGCCTTCCTCGTAGCGATCGGAGTGGAACACCGCGACCAGATTGTAGAGTTCGCCGCGCCGCAGCGGGTAATGCACGAAGTGGGTGCGCGGGCCGGCCCACAGCACCACGTCGGGCCGCCACAGGTCGGCCGGCACGTCTTCGCGCTTGAGCACGGCGCGATAGGCGATATGGCCGGACACCCGCGGCTTGCCGTCGCCGACGATGCGCTCGCGCACTTTCGACCACATGCCGTCGCAGCCGATCAGGGCGCAGCCTTCCGCCTTTTCGCCGTTTTCGAGCGTGACGGTGACGCCGTCGCCGTGGTCCTCGAAGCCGTCGACGCGCCGGCTGGTCTCCAGCGTGATCAGTTCGTTGCCCAGGCAGGCGTTCAGGATGATACCGTGGATGTCGGCGCGATGGGTGACCGCATAGGGTTGGCCGAAGCGCGCGATGAAGGGGGCGCCGAGCGGAATGTGGGTGATCAGCTTTCCCGTCAGCGCGTCGCGCATTTCCTGCGCCGGTGGGCGGTGGGCGTAGCCCAGCACGGCTTCCTTGAGCCCGATTTTGTCCAGCACGCGGAAGATGTTGGGGCCGAGCTGGATGCCGGCGCCGACCTCGCGAAATTCGGGCGATTGCTCGAAAACGCGCACCGGGAAGCCCCGGCGCGCCAGCGCGAAGGCCGCGACCAAGCCGCCGATGCCGCCGCCGGCCACCAGAATGGGCGCCGAGTCACCATCGAAATGGACCATGATCGCTCCTTAGGGCATGGGTGATTGACGGAATGGTCTCTGCGCAAAGCATTAGACGGCGGCACGCCAGCCGCCAAGGGCGGCACGGTCGCATCGGCAACGAAAAACCCGCCGGTCGCGGGACCGGCGGGTTGCGCGTTGCAGGGTGCCGCCGAGCGGCGGCCCATAACTAACTATTTCGTCAATTGACCGCGGATTTCGCCGGCCTTGTTGGCCTCGGTGTGGATGTTGACGTAAATGTCGCCGTCCATCAGGGCCTTGGCCTGGGCGTCGTTGAGCGTTGCAGAGCCTTCGAACGCGGGGCCGTTCGGGCTGATCGGGACCAGCACGCCGGCGTTCTTGCCCTCCGGAGCCGGCCCGTGGAAATGGGAGGCGGTGGCCGGGCCGCTGAGGCCGCTATAGCTGCCCTTCCAGGTCAGTTTCTTGCTGTCGGTGTCATAGGTCGCCGTGACCGAGCCGGTGCCGACGGCGGCGTTCGGGGGCACTTCGGTCTTGCCGCTCAGGCTGGCTTTGAAATTGACCATGGCCCCCATCGACGGGGTGGCGAGCGCCAGGGCGCCGGCGAAGGCAAATGCGGCCGCGGTGGTCCGCAGGACGGTCGGTGTCATTTTTGTTCCTCCTCCTTGGATCAGGCTATGGTCAGCCTGTTTTGGCAAACACCTCACCCTAGCACCTATTCCGACCGCACTCCGTTCAATGGGTCGTGAGCGGGATCGAGGTGCTGGAGGACTCGCCGCAGGTGTCGCATTCCCAGTGGTGCCGGATTTCGCCGCCCGCGACGAATTCGGACACCATGGGTGCGACCATCCAGTCGCGGCAGTGCGGGCAGCGCGCCGGCGAGGCGAAGGAGCGGATACCGGCGCGCTTCGCCGAATGGTTTTGGAGCTGCATGGTTTTGGTCTCCTTTTATTGTTTCCCCGCCTCGGTGGTTAGAGGGACAACATGGCGAGGGCGCGACCCTTTGGTGAAACTGTGGTGGCCGGAACTATAAGGTTTTATGACAGTGAATTGAGCAGGTCCGCCCCGATCCGCGCCGCAAACGCCGCGTATGCGGGCGTCTACGGCGATCCGCGCAACAAGGAGCGCGTATTGCCGAGGGTCATCGATTAAAATGTCGGCCACGGTGGCCGATGACGTTAATCTTTACGGGCGCCAGACCCGAGAAGCCCAACACGCGGGCTGCCGCCGGCGTTACGTCGATGACCCGGCCGCGCACGAAAGGGCCGCGGTCGTTGATCCGGACGACCACCGAGCGACCATTGTGCCGGCAGGTTACGCGTACCAGTGTCCCAATTGGAAGCGTTCGGTGAGCAGCGGTCATGCCGCGCGCGCTTGCTCTTTCACCACTTGCCGTCATGCCCCCTGAATAAACGGAGGCGATTCCCGATTGGGCTAGAGCGGCTGACGAAGCGCCGTTCAAACCAATTGAAGAGAAAAATGCGGTAACAAAGCGGACGCGTATTCGCTTCACCATAATGGCTTCCCTTCATTTTTGAAGAGGAACTCCATGTGCCTGAGG
This sequence comes from uncultured Alphaproteobacteria bacterium, assembly GCA_963817045.1. Lineage (GTDB taxonomy): Bacteria > Pseudomonadota > Alphaproteobacteria > Rhizobiales > Xanthobacteraceae > Pseudolabrys. The sequence continues at coordinate 17,449 of CAWFMZ010000009.1, read as the reverse complement.
AGCAAGTTTTCTTTCGATCCGCAAACCGGCTTTTATTGGGTCATTTTGTGCTCACGCTCGCGGCCTAACCGCGCACAATGGGAGCGTGAGAATTATTGCTGCCGGCCAAAGCCAATTGATCCAAAAGTCAGGGTCCGCTAAGCTTTTTGCGAGGGGTATCTGAGGCGGAGGCCAAAAATGACCGCAGCAAAACGAGCACTTCAGCTAATTTTATTTCTTGCCTTTGTTTTTGTTTTCCCGAGCACGGCGCCTGCGCAATTATTTCCGTCATCTTGTAATAGCACAGCGCAATGTCCGGATGGATTTAGCTGTCAAGCCGGGTTTCTTGGATTTAAGTGGTGCCTATTCGAATTTTGCAACGTCGACGCAGAGTGTTCCAGACGGGGCGCTTTATGCACCAATGGTATTTGCAGGCTTCCCGGCGGAGGTGGCGGCGGAGGTGGCGGCGGAGGCGGAATCCCTCCCTCGGGCACAGGAGGCAGATGTGGCCCGCAAAGACTTGGTGGCGGCGTGATCAAGAACTTCGGTTGTCTGCACGGACTCCAATGCGTCCACGGATCCTGCCAGCCGCTGCCGCGGTAGGAACAGGATGTGACCAGGTTCGGGCCACGACTGATCAGCCCTCTGCTACCAAATTTGTGAGCCGCCGAGGCGGCCGGCTTTGAGCGTTGGTGAGCGCGATGGGACTCGAACCCATGACCTACTGATTAAAAGCTAGTAGTCAGCCCAAAACATGGTGTCACATACCAGTGCGTCGATTAACATGAATTGCGCCTTCTGCTTGTATATCCAGCAATAACAGATAACTTGGGCTCTCATCGGGCAACATGCGAACACGGGCAAATGTGTTGCCCCCATGTTGCCCCGAAACAATTAGTTGGCCGCTGGAAAAACGTCAGTGTTTCACCAGTAGGCCCAAGGGGGTCATCCGCTTGGCCAAGCGCACACTTACAGATCGCGCCCTGAAAGCCCTCAAGGCTGCCAAAGCCGGGAAACGCTACGACATCGCGGATAGCGTTGTGCCCGGGCTCGCGATCCGCGTGACTGATACCGGCCAGAAAACTTTTGTGCTGGTCGCTCGCTATCCCGGCAGCAAAAACCCGACGCGATTGCCGCCGCTGTCGGCTGCGATGCCAGCACCGGGCGTTGATGCTGCCGGATAGTCTGGCACTGATCTGAGACTGATCTGACACCAGCGGCCTACCTTTGGGTTAGTCGCCGCTGGCTGGGGCGTTCCAACTCCTCGCGGCGCTGGCTGTAGCCATAACCGGCAGCATGTACCGGCTGAGCCTTCGCAGCGGCGATGATTTCATTGATTTGTGTGAACAGTGCCAGCAGCTCGGCCTTATCCTCGGGGCTGAACTTGGCATTCGGGGCCTCGACCACGATTTCCCGGACTACCTGTTCGACCACCTGCTCGGGCGTCTCACACCCGTCGAAATCACCAGGGCCGCCGACTTCCACCTTTTGCACAAGCAGGCCGCTAATCTTGGCCTTCTCACTGATGGCTTTGACAGCGGCGCTTAACTGATCGAGACCATCGGCACGGGCGCGAGCATGTTCAAGCTCGTCCAGCAAACTCGCAACCGTAACCTCGGATTTCTTGGCTGCGGCAGCCTGTATCTCGACTAGACGCTGTTTAACGTCATCATTTGTCATCAATCTCGCCGCGTTTTGACGACAAGGTTTATATCCAGCCAAGGTATAGGCTTCGGTGGCACTCTTGCCCTCGCGGAGAGCGAGCGCGAATTTTTCATGCCTCGGATTTGTGAGATTTGGCATCGCAGCGTTCCAATTAATTTCGCATAAGATAATTTTACCCGATTTTTCTCTGAAGGTCGAATTAGGCGGGTGGATTCCTGAACCTGACCATCGCGGGGCAGCACGGCCGAGTCCGGTTTGAAGTCGTAAGCCGCCGTAACGGCAGGTCGTCGGAATAACCGCTCACATCGAGAAGTCGATATTGATTGCCGCCGCGACCGAGACACCACGCGGCAAGTGTTCGCACACCGTTCTCGCACATGTTGCCGAGGGCCTTAGGTGGGGACGGTGCACAGGGCCGCCCGTAGGCCAGGAATTAACTTCTCGGTCCCTCGACCCTGTTGTCGACGGTTTTTCGCGCGTCCTCGAATGCTTCGCCAGGGGCTGAAAACGCCATCGTCGCGCCCAGCCTCAGCCCGTCTTGGTCGTATATTGTCACGATGAAACCGGCTTGGCGGGTGAGATCGAGACGATGGAAATTGTAAGTTTCGGATTTGAGGATCACGGCTTCGTGCCAGTCGACGGTTGAGTGACCACGATGAGATGTGCAAGACCTATCAAACAAAGATCAAGGCTACCTGTGAAACTCGTCACAAGTGTCTCCATTATCTTATACGTAATGATTCTTAGGCTCTCAGGCCTAGGCACCTGTGACGAATTTCACAAGGTGGCGATGATCCTGACTGATAGCTCTCGCACGAGCCCGTGAGCGACATCGACACTGCAGTGGTGGATAGTCTGAAAGTGCTTGACCCCGAACGGCCGATTAGAGAAGCGGAACTCATGCACCGCATCAAACACCATCGCTATTCGATCACCTCGTCGGCGCGGCCAAGGAGCGAGGGCGGGAAAGTGAGGCCGAGCGTCTTGGCGGTCTTGAGGTTGATAATCAGATCGACCTTTGTCGACTGCTGGACTGGTAGATCGGCCGGCTTCTCGCCCTTTCACGATGTCCTTCCATGGTAGCGAGACTGAAACACATGTGAGTAGCGACAAGATCAACACGCACTGACCAGCTAGTCGAAACCTTATCCTAATCAAGCATTCTCCAACCTTGCCTTAGCTCTGACAAGATCCGGAGTGCCAAAACCCTCGCTAAAAGATCCGTAGATCTCGCCGAGTTCTGAGCGATACTTGTCGGCGTTTTGTCTGTGCTCGTACAAGTCATAAATACTCACGCAAAGTTTAAGTTCAAGGGATTTAGCTTTCTGTTCGCGCGCGACCTTAAGGCCCTTACAAAAAAAGTTTTCCGCCTGATCCAGATTTTGGTTCGATCGTAGATGTGCTTCGCCGAGCAAACGATATATTTCAGCCGCGTAAAAGCGTTCGGAGTTCTTTTCATCGAGCCTCAATTGCGCCTGGTGCAAAAATTCGAGCGCTTGCCCGTAACGTTCATTCTTTATGCATGCATCCGCCAGTAACCCCAGAGTATACGACTCATACAATAAGGCGCCGGTGACCCGTTCTTTTTCCAAACCTTCTTGAATCTCGGCAATACCTTTCTCAAACTCGCCTTGCTGGGCACTTGCCCATCCGCGCAAAATCAAAGCCATGGCTCGATAGTGCACAAACTCATGCTCTTCGCAGAGTGCGATTGCCGCGTTGACCTGGCCTGCGACAACGGCAGCCTCTCCGCGAAACTGATGCACCCGGAGGCTTATCGTTCGTGTCATTGCCTCGCTGAACGGATGTTGAGATGCATCTGCATAAAGGCGGGCCTCCGCGCAAATCCGCAACGCCTGCTCAGGATACCCGAGGAACCATAGTGCCATGCCGTCGTATAACCTTACATGAACTCGCGGGTCTTGCGCTGACAGGTCAAGATACGTCGCGGCCGCGCTGTCCTCACACATGCTAATGCTGAGTTCTAGCTCTGCGTGGGCAGCGGCAAATTTCCCGTGTGCAAATAAGGTAAACCCTAGAGCTTCGTGGGCAAGAACCTTGTAAACCGAATCGTCTACATTCTCGGCTGTATTCAGCAATTGTTCGGCAAGGGCTTGAGCTTCACCAAGCGGTGGACGAAGGAAATTCCAGGTCCACAAACCAAACACCGCAGGAAAGGTATGTTCGTCAAGCCCACTCTCTTTGCACAGTTGAAGTGCTCGCGTATACGCATGCTTCACACTGTCAGTGCTCCAGCCCTTAATCTCCCGGAGGGAGTTGCCGAGCGACGTTTGAAGCAGCAACTCCCACTTGTTGCGTAGCATCGGGTCGTCAATATTGGGAATCTGTTTCAACCCTTGTTTCAGATGGCCGATAGCAGCGTTCGCTGAGCGGCTGAGTGCGAGATTACCAGCCTTGAGCCAGTAATCGATCGCGGGTTCAAAAAGACCGGCTTCAGTGAAGTGGTGAGCCACGATTTCCGGTTGGCTCACCACAATGTTGGGAAACTTCTTCTCCATTGTGCGCGCAATCTGGCCGTGCAATTGCTGCCGGCGGCTCTTGAGCAGACTCTCATATGCCGCATCCCGCACCAGCGCGTGCTTGAAGCTATAGATAGCTTCCGGTGGCTCACCACGGCGGAACACGAGCTCAGCCTGCTCGAGTTTGGCGAGAGCACGCTTTAGTGCGGTTTCGTCGCGTCCGACCAACTCGCGCATCAAGGAATAGGAGAACTCACGCCCGATGGCTGCCCCGATTTGGCCGATCTCCTTCACCGGCGCCAGGCGGTCGAGCCGCGCCATCAATGAGTCTTGAAGGGTCGCCGGAATGGCGAGCGGGGGCAGAGGCCTGTCGAGTCTATAGCCGTCGGCGTCCTTGACCAGGATATCCCCTTCGAGCACCGCCTTTGTGAGCTCCTCGACGAACAACGGGTTGCCGTCGGTCTTGGCGACAATCTGGTTCATCACTTCGGCTGGCAGCGCAAGGCCGTGGGTTACCTGCATAACCATGCTTTCAACGCTGTTGCGGTCGAGGCGACCAAGCGTCAAGGCGCCGACATTGGGGAGACCAACCCAGGGCGGTTCGAATTCCGGCCGAAGGGTGAAAAGGGCAAGGACCGGTAGGTGGCGTATCCGCTCGACCGCTAGATCGAGCAGCTCGAGGGAGGTCGCATCGGCCCAGTGCGCATCCGCGAACAAGAGCAGGATCGGTTTCTGACGCGCGAGACCCTCGAATTGATCGACCAGTGCCGCTAACGTGCGGCGGCGTTGCTGTGCAGGGTTGAGCGCCAGCTGCGGATACCGGTCGCCGAACGGGATCGCCAGCAGCGCAGCAAAAAGCGGTGCCGTGTCCTGAACTCGCGATGCGGCTATCGCGAGAAGCGCTTCCAGCTTGTCGAGGCGTTGCTCGGACGTATCGTCTGCCTTGAACCCCGCCGCTCGCTCCAATTGGGTGATGAACGGATAAAGCGCGCTGTTGGTGTGGTAAGGCGAACATTGGTAACGCAAGGGTGTGTGCGGCTCGTCGGCGATGCGCTCTTCAAGAGCCGCCACAAGACGGGACTTGCCGATCCCCGGCTCGCCCGAGATCAGCACGATCTGGCCTTCACCTTTCCAGGCGAGGCGTTGGCGTTTCAGCAGGAAATCGAGCTCGTCCTCGCGGCCGATGAGATCAGTTAGACCCGCCGCGTGGACCGCCTCGAAGCGGCTCTCGGAAGCCGACACGCCGTCAACCGCCCACGCCGCGATCGGCTCGGCAATACCCTTCACTTTGTGAAGGCCAAGGTCGCGCAGGTGGAACAGATCGCCGAGCAGCCGGCGTGTAGAAGCGGCGACGACGACTGTCCCAGGCTCGGCCAAGACCTGAAGGCGCGCCGCAATGCTCGGCGTGTCACCAATCACAGTATACTCCCGCAACGCACCCTGGCCACCGAGGTCGCCGACCACCACCAAGCCGGTGGCTATGCCAATGCGGACTGAGAGCGGCTCTTCCGCGCGCGTCTTGAGCCGTGCAACAGCGGCAGCGATATCGAGCCCCGCGCGCACGGTTCGCTCGGTATCGTCCTCGTGCGCACGGGGATAGCCAAAAAAGGCCAATATCCCGTCGCCCCGAAAATCGGCAAGGAAGCCGTCAAAGGCTAGCGTGATACGGGCGCAGGCGGCCTGAAAGGCATCGATCACGGCGCCCATGTCCTCCGGATCGAGTTCGGGCCGATAGAGCGGTCGAGCCCACCAGATCGCAGATCATCACGGTCAAGTGACGGCGCTCGGCAGCAGCCATGGGGGGGTAGTTGCTCGGCGCATTCTCCCCGACTTCGCTCGTGATGAGCGCACTGGGAGAGCCGCCAGCCATCGCCTTGATCGCCTTGATGAGACGCTTCCTGTCGCCCAGCGGGATCCCGAGCTTTTCGAGATCGCCTTCGGTCAACTCCGGCAGCACATCGGTGTCGATAGCGTTCTCGATGAATGCTGACTCATACTGTCCGAGTCCCAGGTTTCGCAGCCAGCCGCCAACGTCCATGGTAGCGCCCTAATCCCATTCCAGACTCGCGAGCGGGCTGTCACCAACCCAAGACGTGCGACCGAAGGGCCGCAGCGCGGAGTACCCCGAGCCGTCTGAACAAACCCGAATATAAGCTAAGCCGGTGCCGGGTGCGGGGCTGCGCCCGCGCGCCGAACGGCCACGCTGCCGCCGTGCTGCCTAATAGCCAGATGAACTCACGACGCCGCATGTCCGCTCCCACGCTCAGGAGACAGGACTGTATCGGCTTAAACGAGGACTTTGATAGGGGCTGAAATCGGCGTCAAAACCATTGCCGCAGTGCACAGCCAATGTCGCAGTTAGGTCAGAAGCGGACACGACCGCACGTTAGGCAGGAGGCGCGCACGCCGACCGGGCGCGATCCCCCCATGTCATGCGGCAAGGAACTGCTTTACTTCCGCCAACGTCTCATCCGGCACTTCTTCCGCGAGCCAGTGGCTGGATGGCAAGCTCTTGCCAGAGACATTTGTCGCTCGGTCCCGCCAAACCGCGAGGACATCATATTTTTTACCGACCAAGCCGTTGGCTCCCCAAAGCACCAAGACCGGACACGATATTTTTCGATCCATGTCGGATTCATCATGGACGAGGTCTATTGATGCGGCAGCCCGATAATCTTCGCACGAGGCGTGAATGGTGGCCGGATCTCTAAAACACCGGCGATATTCTGCATAGGCATCCGGCTCGATGAATTTTGGCATGACCGGCCCCATAAATAACTTGAGAAACGCATCGACATTATTTCCGATGAGCGTCTCCGGAAACGGGGCAGATTGGATGAGTAAGAACCAGTGAAAATAGGCGGTGGCGAACTGCCGGTCGGTTGTCTTGTACGTGTAATGCGTGGGGCAGATGTCCATCATGACGAGTTTGATGAGTTTATCCGGATGGTCGAGCGCCAACCGATGGCCCACGCGCGCCCCTCGATCGTGGCTGACCATGGCGAACTGTCGAAAGCCAAGCTTTTCCATGACTTCGACTTGGTCCAAAGCCATTGCACGCTTTGAATAGTTGATGTGATTGTCTCCATCGGGAGGCTTGCCACTGTCGCCGTAGCCACGGAGATCAGGAATAACCAGCGTGTAGTTTTTTGCCAGCTCTGGGGCGATCTTGCGCCACTCCACATGCGTTTGCGGATAGCCGTGCAGGAGCAGAACTGGCGGGCCAGCGCCACCGACAAGCACATTGATTGTCGTGCCGCGCGTCTGAACCGTCGAGCGTCGGAATCCCGGAAAGAAGCTCACTGTCTCCCCCTAGGCTCAGGACCACGCCAAATATTTATTGCAGCATGACGTTGGGGCGATTGGAACAGGGGTCAGACAGCGCGATGTGCCGGTCGTTACGAGGTCCGCTTCGGGTCGATACTGTTGAAAAAGGATTTTGGGAGGGGTCTCCGAGCAATATTGATTCAAGATGAGCATCGAACGCGCAAGATCGATTCAAGAAATCAGTCTCGTTGATTCGATTGTTGCGTGTCGGAGGCAAGCTGCAGACTTTTTCAACAGCATCGGTCAAAAGCGGACAAACCATCGCAGGCCAAAACCGCCGTTGTCTGCTTTGGTCCAATAGCGGATTAAATTGTTGCAGTGCCGCGAATGTCCGCTAAGTGCGAGTAGCGGAAATTCGTTGCTTGAAACGTTTGGTTCAGCCATTCCCTACGGGCAAAGTAAAGAACTTGCCGCACTTTGAAAACGGCTAAGCCGAGATCACTCTCGATGCACAAACGGCGCGATCATTCTTCATCAGTGAAGATAAACGTCTTGTCGTTCATTTTCTGCACCGGAAGAGATTTTGTATCTACATCACGATGCATTTGAAGGACGCTCACGCTGGCATTCGGGACGGCATTTATGCCCGCGTTTGCTTGCTTAGGCGGAAACAAAAACTGCTTCGCTCCTAACCCGATAACAAGGACTGCGACAATAGTGATGACATGGTGTGCACGCATCAACACCTCCATTGCTCTAGGTTGAGAAGACTTGACCGAACGCATGGCGAGAAGTTTCCTCGCTTTGCGTTTCGCCTCATAAGCGCACTCATTAACCTGCTTGAAATAAGGCTTTACGACCCGTCCAAGTTCGGTAAGTTCTATGTTTCTGCGATCTCGGTGGAATAATGGTCCACCAAGTGTCCGCTCCAATCGCTTCATCGCATTTGTAAGTGAAGGCTGTGACACCCCGCAGCGTTTAGCTGCACGGGTAAAATTCCGTTCTTCACAAAGTGCCAAAAAGTAGCGAACTTGGTGCATCTGCATGACGCCCCCCACAAGAATCGCCAACGCTCGTCGGAAGCAGAATTCAAGCCGCAGAAGAGTGTCTGCAAACTAGAATGGAACGAGAGTGCCCTCTGTGAGCGGGATCACAGAAGACGACGATTTTATTGGAATTTTACGCGCAGGGACCGGCGCGCCTGATGTCCGGTTTACACTCGAAAGCGGACTTTGCGCGTTTATGAGTTAACGCCCTAATTAATGTGAAGCGGCCTTGACGCCCTCGCCCGGTTGCGGGCGAGTCTACGTGGGCGCGTTGCAGACTCGGTGATCGGCGATCCAATTCGCTACACCCGTGCGGTCGAGGCTGCTTACCGTGAAATGTGGCAGTGCTGGTGCAGATCAAGCGCACTGTTGATGTAGAGACGGCCGCCGCCGCATGGCGTCGATTTGTTGCCTGTGTGGAAGCTTTGCCAGCAGACCAGGCCGCGCCGTTATGGCGAGAAGCACAGACGCAAGCGGTCGCCCGCATCTGAAACGCAAACGGCCCCGGCAACATGGGAGCCGAGACCGTGCGTGGCCATCTCTCTTGCTGGGGGGGGCTGTTGAGAGACCGACCGCAACCCTTCAATTGGCCCGTAATCTCATAGGTTCCCATTGTACGTAGGTGCATTGCACCAAAGGCCGCACCGTCCCGGCCTCTGCCATGCCGTCGATTTGTTGCCTGTGTGGATAAGTTACCGGCAGATCAAGCGGCGCCGTTATGGCGAGAAGTGCAGATGCAGGCGGCTGCCATTTACCCTAATGCTTAATGTTGCTTGGCTTTTTTGGGCGACAAGCATCGTCTTACACGATATTCCCAATCCCTTTGAGGGGCCGTAATGCCAGCGTACAATTCTCAATTGGCGAATATTAACGAACGCATTGAAGATGCGATTCAACATCTACGAGTGCAGCAATCGTTAGTGCCTGACATTGACTACCCGCCAATCCATCAAGCATTGCTAATGCTGTTGTCCAACGGATTGCGTGTATATTTCTAGCTAGAACGTCAGCGGCGCGGTCACTATGGCGAGCCGCACAGGCGCGAGCGGCTGCCTTCCTAGGCGACCACGCCGCTATGGCGTTCTGACACACCACAGCGAACGCATAAGCGGCCACGGCTGCGAGTTGGGGGGCATTGGCGCGAAATCTGTCGATTGTTGCCCCAGATGTTGCCCCGGAGTCTTTTTCATCGGGGCCCGATTTTCAAAAATCAACTAAACTATTGATTTTGCTTGGTGAGCGCGATGGGACTCGAACCCATGACCTACTGATTAAAAGTCAGTTGCTCTACCACCTGAGCTACGCGCTCTCACTTTACTGGCGCATGATCTTATCCGAAAACCGGTACCCATCCCCGATCAAGTCGAGGACATGCTTTTCGGGAGTCATGCGCTATGGGTCGGTGTAGGGGTGCTGGAATGCCCGGTCAATAGGCGGATTTCGCACGTTTCTTGAACTCGCGCCCGGGCGGCGCATTTTGCTACACTGGTAGCTCGCGCGGCCGTCGCCGCCCAGGAGCACCGTATGCCGATCGTCAACCGCATCGCCGACCTGCATGGCGAGATCACCGCCTGGCGGCACGATCTGCATGCCCACCCGGAGCTGCTCTACGACGTGCAGCGCACGGCGGCGACCGTCGCCGAGAAGCTAAAAAGCTTCGGCTGCGACGAAGTGGTGCCGGGCTTGGGCCGCACCGGCGTGGTCGGGGTCATCCGCGGCCGCAAGGGCAAGTCCGACAAGGTGATCGGCCTGCGCGCCGACATGGACGCGCTGCCGATCGAGGAGGCGACAAATCTCCCGTACAAGTCGACGGTGCCGGGCAAGATGCACGCCTGCGGCCATGACGGCCACACCGCGATGCTGCTCGGCGCCGCGCGCTACCTCGCCGAGACACGCAATTTCGCCGGCACCGCGGTGGTGATCTTCCAGCCGGCGGAGGAGGGCGGCGCCGGGGCCAAGGCCATGCTCAACGACGGCATGATGGAGCGCTTCGGCATCAACGAGGTTTACGGCATGCACAATTATCCCGGCCTGCCGCTCGGCGAATTCTGCATCCGGCCCGGCTCGATCATGGCGGCAGCCGACTATGTGCAGATCGACATCGAAGGCAAAGGCACGCACGCCGCGCGCCCGCATCTCGGCATCGACACCGTGCTGGTCGGCGCGCAGATCATCAACAACCTGCAGACGATCGTGGCGCGCAATATCGATCCGCTGGAAGCGGCGGTGGTGTCGATCTGCATGTTCCAAGCCGGCAATACCGACAACGTCATTCCGCAGACCGCGCAACTGCGCGGCACCGCGCGCAGCCTGATCCCCGCGGTGCAGGACCTTCTGGAAAAGCGCATCCCGGAAATTGTCGAGGCCACCGCCAAGATTCATGGCGCCAAGGTCGCGGTGAATTACCGCCGCGGCTATCCGGTGCTTAAGAACCATCCCAAACAAACCGACTTTGCTGCCTCGGTCGCGAGCGAGATCGCGGGCAAGGGCAAAGTCGACACCCACATGGCGCCGGTGATGGGGGCGGAGGATTTCTCCTTCATGCTCAACGCGCGGCCGGGCGCCTTCATCTTCGTCGGCAATGGCGACAGCGCGGGGCTTCACCACCCCGCCTATAATTTCAACGACGACGTGATCCCGATCGGGACGTCGTATTGGGTGAAGCTGGTGGAAACGGCATTGCCGGCTTGAAGCGGGGGCAGATGCAACGGCGCGAGTTCATCTTAGCTCTCGGCGGCGCGGCAGCGGCTGGCCGCTTGCCGCGCGCGCGCAGCAGCGCGAGCGGCATGCGGCGCATCGGCATGCTCCTGCCCGCAGCCGCGGACGATGCGGAATTTCAGGCCTGGGTCGGGGCGTTCCTGCAGGCGCTGGCGCAATTGGGCTGGACCATCGGCCGCAACGTGCGGATCGACACCCGCTGGGCCACGACCAATGCCGCCGAAATTCGCCGACACGCGGCGGAATTGGCCGCGCTCGCGCCGGACGTCATCCTGGCCTCTGGCGCCTCGACCGTGGGGCCGTTGCTGCAGGCGACCCGCACCGTGCCGATCGTGTTCCCGATCGTCGTCGATCCGGTCGGCGCCGGCTTCGTCGACAGCCTGGCGCGGCCGGGCGGCAACGCCACCGGCTTCATCGCTGTTCGAATACAGCCTGAGCGGGAAATGGCTGGAGCTGCTCAAGCAGATCGCGCCGGGCGTGACGCGAGTGGCGGTCCTTCGGGATCCCGCCAACCCTCCGGCATCGGCCAGTTCGGCGTCATCCAGGCCGTGGCGCCGTCGCTCAGGGTGGAGGTGAGCCCGGTCAATGTGCGCGACGCCGGCGAGATCGAGCGCGCCGTCGCGGCCTTCGCGCGCTCTCCGAATGGCGGTCTGATCGTGACGGCGAGCGGGATGGCGCTTGCTTCATCGCGATCTGATCATCACGCTGGCGGCCCGGCACAAGCTGCCCGCGGTCTACTACGAACGCTTCTTCGTCGCCGCCGGCGGCCTGATCTCCTATGGGCCTGATCGGATCGACCAGTACCGGCGCGCGGCCGGCTACGTCGACCGCATCCTCAAGGGCGAGAAGCCGGCCGACCTGCCGGTGCAGGCGCCGACCAAGTACGAGACTGGTGCATCAACCTCAAGACCGCCAAGGCGCTCGGCCTCGACGTGCCGCCGACGCTGCTCGCGCGCGCCGACGAGGTGATCGAATGAGAGCGGCGCGAGTTCATCGCGCTTGCTCGGCGGCGCGGCGGCGGCGTGGCCGCTCGCGGCGCGCGCGCAGCAGGGCGAGCGAATGCGGCGCATCGGCATACTCCTGCCCGCAGCCGCGGACGATCCGGAATTTCAGGCCCGCGTCGGGGCGTTCCTGCAGGGGCTGGCGCTATTGGGCTGGACCATCGGCCGCAACGTGCGGATCGACACCCGCTGGGCCACGACCAATGCCGCCGAAATTCGCAGGCACGCGGCGGAATTGGCCGCGCTCGCGCCCGACGTCATCCTGGCCCATGGCGCCTCGACCGTGGGGCCGTTGCTGCAGGCGACCCGCACCGTGCCGATCGTGTTCCCGGTCGTCGTCGATCCGGTCGGCGCCGGCTTCGTCGACAGCCTGGCGCGGCCGGGCGGCAACGCCACCGGTTTCATGAATTTCGAATACAGCATGGGCGGGAAATGGCTGGAGCTGCTCAAGCAGATCGCGCCGGGCGTGACGCGAGTGGCGGTCCTTCGGGATCCCACCCAAGGCTTCGGAACCAGCCAGTTTGCCGTCATCCAGGCCGTGGCGCCGTCGCTCAGGGTGGAGGTCAACCCGGTCAACATGCGCGACGCCGGCGAGATCGAGCGCGCCGTCGCGGCCTTCGCGCGCGCTCCGAATGGCGGTCTGATCGTGACGGCGAGCGCGTGCGGCGGTGCGTCATCGCGATCTGATCATCACGCTGGCGGCCCGGCACAAGCTGCCCGCGGTCTACTTCGAACGCTTCTTCGTCGCCGCCGGCGGCCTGATCTCCTATGGGCCTGATTTCGTCGACCAGTACCGGCGCGCGGCCGGCTACGTCGATCGCATCCTCAAGGGCGAGAAGCCGGCCGACCTGCCGGTGCAGGCGCCGACCAAGTACGAGACTGGTGATCAACCTCAAGACCGCCAAGGCGCTCGGCCTCAACGTGCCGCCGACGCTGCTCGCGCGCGCCGACGAGGTGATCGAGTGAGACTTGTCTGACCGTAGTTCTTGCCGGTCACACGACCTTCAGATTCTCGGCCGATGTCTTGCCTTTGTTGGGCACTTCTTCGTACTCAACGGTCTGCCCCTCATTGAGGGTGCTTAGGCCGGCCTTTTCAACGGCCGAGATGTGAACGAAAACGTCCTTCCCACCCCCGCCCGCCGGTTGAATAAATCCGTACCCTTTGGTCGGGTTGAACCACTTCACGGTGCCCTTGGCCATTCTCAAACTCCAATGTTGACGTAAGAAGATACGGCCACTGCGCAAAGATGCCAATAGCCGCCGCAGTATGTCCCAAAACGCTGCTCGTCCGGGTCGAAGAGGTGACCGAATAAGGATGGTGTCTGCTGCGGTGCAAGAGTCCGGAATTGGTATAAAGCGGACATGCGGCTTACCCCGAAGAATGTCGGCTTTCGCACCCAAAGCTGACATTGACCTACGTCGGTTGCTAATCTCGATTTATGAGCACGCGGCCTAGGGCACCAGCTCGGTGCGTTTGGTAACCGGTGTCGGCGCACTCGCCGGTCGGCGGACGATCAACTCGCCGAGGCGCGCTTCGAGCGTGCGCCAGGTGGCAAAGTCGTTGAGCCGCGTGCGCTCGAATAGGGCGAGCGCGAGTGCCGCGATGAACGGCAGGCTCTGCACCAGCAGTACGGCGGCGAAGATATTGATCTCGCGCACGCCCTTGATGTTGGTGGCGACCAGCACCGTGGCGCCGAGCACTAGCAAGCCCGCCAGCACCGCCTCCCAGAAGGCGTGGAAATCCGCGCTCCGTCGCAGGCCGCCCTTGGACGTGCGCACAAACGGCAGGTGATCCTTGATCAGGCCGAAGCCGACCGCGCGCGCCACCGTCCATTGCACCGACATGGCCGCGAACACCGCGCCGGTCAGCTGACCCTTACCGGTGTGCACGCGCAGCCGATACAGCGTGACGAAATGCGCCAGCGATACGGTGAAGCTGGCGATGATCGGAATCGTGAGAATGCGGTCGGGCACCGCGATGTCGAGGAAGGCCACGACCGGCACCCAGATAATATTGAGGATGGCGACGGCGACGCCGAGCGTTTCTGCGCCTAACCAATTGAGCCAGCCGAGGCCGAATTCGCGCTTCTGATCGCGGGTGAGGCGGCTGGCGCCGGGCAGGAAGCGGCGCCAGTGCTTCTTCAGAAATTCTGGAAACCGCCATAGGCCCAGCGGTGGCGTTGCTTCTTGTAGGCTTCGAAGCTGTCGGGCAGCAGGCCGTGGCCGTAGCGCTTATTGGTGTAGTGCGCGCGCCAACCGAGCTCGAGCAGCGTGAGGCCGAGATCGGTGTCCTCGCAAATAGTGTCGCTCGACCAGCCGCCGGCGGCTTCCAGCGCGGCGCGGCGGACCAGGCACATGGTGCCGTGCACGATGATGGCGTTGTACTCGTTGCGCTGCACCATGCCGATGTCGAAGAAGCCGGCATATTCGCCGTTCATGGCGTGGTGCATCACGCTGCGCTCGCCGTCGCGGTGATCCTGCGGCGCCTGCACCAGGCCAACGTTCGGATCAAGGAATAGCGGCACCAGGTCCTTGAGCCAGTCCGGCTGCACGACATAGTCGGCGTCGATGATGCCGATCATTTCGGCGTCGGCCGCGGTGTGCACCATAGCAAGCCGCAGCGCGCCGGCCTTGAAGCCTTGCAGGTCGTCGGCGCGCACGAACATGAAGCGCTCGCCGAGCGTGCGGCAGTGCTCCTCGATTGGCAGCCAGAGCGCCGGATCGGGTGTGTTGTTGATCACCAGCACGCATTCGAAATTCGGATAATCGAGGCGCGCGACCGCATCGAGCGTCTGCTTGAGCATCTCCGGCGGCTCGTTGTACGCCGGAATATGGATCGAGACTTTCGGCGCGGTCGCCTCGGGCGCCAGCGGCGGCGCTTCGATCAGCCGCAGCGGCTTGCGACCAAAGGCGATCGCGGCGAGTTCGTCAATGCGCGCCAACGCGATGATGACCAGCGGGACCAGCAAGAGGACGCCTAAGCCCAGCGCGAAAGCGGCGCCCGGCACGAAATAATGTCCGTTCCAATAGGCGAACACGGCGGCGAACCAGGCGCCCACCACATTGGCGGCGCCGGCGAACGTGATCGCCTGCCATAGCGTCACCGCGTTCATCGCCAGCAGCGGCAGCGACAGCAGCATGCTCACCAGCAAGGCGATGCCAGCGAGCCGCCAGTGATCGGGATCGGTGATCGTGCCGGTCCAGCTGAACTTCTGCTGACGCGCTGCGTCGAACAGACCCCAGTAAGGACCGACGCCGCCTTCGAAGATCTTCCACGGCTGGTCGATAGCTTCGACGATGTTGTAGTCGATGCCATAAGCCTCGGCGCGCGAGACGAAGTCGCGCAGCACGACGGCCTGCTCGATGCGGCCGGGATTGGCGCTCTTAAGATTATAGCCGGCGCTCGGCCAGCCGAACTCGGCGATGACGATGCGCTTGCCGGGATAGGCTTTGCGCAGCTTGTCGTAGATCAGGATCGCCTGATCGACGCTCTGGCTTTCGGAGAAACCCTCCCAATAGGGCAGGATATGCGCGGCGATGTAGTCCACCGCCGAGACCAGCTCGGGATGCTCGATCCAGACGTGCCAGATTTCGCCGGTGGTGACCGGCACGTTGGACGAGCGGTTGACCCGCTGGATCATCGGGATCAGGTCGCTGACCTTCTGCTCGCCGCGGTAAACGGTTTCGTTGCCGACGATGACGCCATTGACGTTGCTGTTGCGCTTGGCGAGTTCGATCACCGAGCGGATTTCGCGCTCGTTGCGGTCCTGGTGCTTGTCGATCCAGGCGCCGATCGTGACCCGCAGTCCGAATTCGGAGGCGATGCCGGGCACCAGTTCGACGCCGCCGGTGGACGAATAGGTGCGGACGGCGCGGGTCAGCGGCGCCAGCAGCTTTAGGTCGGCGCTGATTTGCGCGGCCTGAGCCCGCGTTCCGGAATCGGGATGGGCCGAGCCGCCGAACGGCGCGTAGGAAACGCTAGCGAGCTGGCCTTCGACGTTGCGAGCGCTCAGGTGATCCTGCGCGAGAGCCCACAATCCGGCATGCACGCACGCCACGAGGGCGATCACGGCAGCGACGGTGCGCATAAACTCACAACCAATTGGGGCAGGATGGCAGACCCTTGAACCCGTCCCCTGGGCTCAGCCAAAACACAATCTCCGCCGTTACACGATAGCTCGGCGTCAGGTGTCGATTCAAGTAAGGAGCGCACATGGCAATTCCTAGGCGGCTGCATGGCACCCGCATGAATTTCGCAATAATAAAACGCAGATCAGCGGGGAGTGGTTCCACCCGAGGTAACGGCGGCCGGCTGGGCAGCGACCGCTGGGGTCGGGGCCAGGCCCGGATTGAGCCAGCAAACATGGACCCGGCCGTTCAGGCTGTCCTGGGCCTTGGGGTCGATATGGCCCTGCCGGACCAGACAGCGGAAAGTGGCCTGGATATGCGAGCTCGGACAGCCAAACCGGTCGTAAAGGTCGAGATGGCGGAAGGCGGTATCGAGGTCGTCCCGCCACAGCAGGCTGACCACACGGCGGCCTAGCCAGACGCATTCCGGGTTGCCGGCCGGCCCGGTGAGCAGGCGCGCCGCCTCGGCGATTTCGTCGATGCTCTTCTGGCCGTCCTTGGCACTGTCGCCGGACGATTTCTGTTGTTCGGGCGGCTTGATATCGCCGCTCTGGGCGAACACCGGGCTGGCGCTGAAGCTTAGGACAGCCACGCAGAACGCGGCACAGAACGCACGCAACATGGAGTTTATGGGCATTTTTCCGCCGGTTTTGATGGAAGCCACCCGCCCGCTATCCGATCAGCTATGCGATCAGATTGGGACGCGATTACGGCGTTTGCTGCCGGCCGCCCCGGCGTCTTTGGCTTAAACACTTGAACGCTCGACCCGAACCGCCGCCTTCGGCGAAATTCCCCAATAGCACGACTTGGCCCCAACGGCCCAGCTTTGTCCAGCGCTTGCATGCGGTTTGCTTAAGAAGCCGGCGACCTTGGCAGCGCGAGGCGCGCGCTATAAGCCGTCCCGATGGCCATTAATCCCGCCGAATTGGGTTGAGCCGATGCGCCTTGGTCTAGCCTGCCTCGCCCTGGTGGCGATGGTGATCGCCGCAACCTGGGCCTGGCTCGGCAGCCCGCTGACCATGCCAGAGGCCCCGGTTGGTCCCGGCGAAAAGCTCTATTGCCTGTCCTATTCGCCGTTCCGCGGCCGCCAGACCCCGCTCGATGCCAATACGCGAATATCCGCCGCCCAGATCGAGGACGATTTGTCGCGGCTCGCCCAACTGAC
>CAWFMZ010000008.1:0-167540 GCA_963817045.1 uncultured Alphaproteobacteria bacterium | reverse complement strand
AGCGCCGATCCTGATCGCCCAATTCCTCTCGCGCACCGGCCGTTACGAAAGCGCGTACGTGCTGTCCTCGCTCTCGCTTGCCGGTCTCGTGGCGGTGGTGGCCTGGTGCACCGGCGGTATCGGCTCATTCGCTGCGATCTGGCTGGTCGTCGTGCCGCTGGAAGCCGGGCTCTCCGCCTCGCGCCGCGTGGTGGCGTTGGCCTCGATCTTCCCGCTCGCCGCCGCCAGCTTGTTGCTGAGCTTGAGCGCGCTCAAGCTGCAGCCGCCGGCCACAACAATGGCGAACCAGCATGGCGCGCTGGCCGCGCTCGCCGCACTCTACGCCACCGGCCTTGCGCTCGGCGCCGAACAGCTCACGCGCACCAGCGCCGGGCTGCTCAATGCTGAGGAGGATCGCTATCGCCTGCTCGCGCGCAATATGACCGACGTCATCACCCGGCATGGACGCAACGGCGCCGTGCTGTTCGTTTCGCCAGCTGCCGAGCCGCTGTTAGGCGTGCGCGGCAGCGAGCTTACCGGACACGGCCTGTTCGATCGCGTGCATGTGGCCGATCGGCCGGCCTATCTCACCGCGCTAGCCGATGCGGCGGCGCTCGGCGAAGACTGCTCGGTCGAATTCCGCATTCGCCGTAACAGCGACGCCGAGCCCCATGGCGGCCATTTCGCGTGGATCGAAATGCGCTGCCGTCCGCTCGAACCCGCCACTGGTGTCTCGAAATCCGGCGAGCGCGAAGTGGTCGCGGTACTGCGCGACGTGACCGAGCGCAAGGTGCAGGAGCGCGCCCTAGAGATCGCCCAAAAGAGTCGGAGCGCGTTAACAATGCGAAAAGCCGCTTCCTCGCCACTATAAGCCATGAACTGCGCACACCGCTCAACGCGATCATCGGCTTCTCCGACATGCTGATGAATGACGCGTTGGAGCTCGATCCGGCGCGCGAGCGCGAATATGCCAAGCTGATCAACGATTCCGGCCTGCATTTGCTATCGGTCGTCAACGGCATTTTGGACATGTCGAAGATAGAGAGTGGCAATTTCGAGATCACGCCGGAGCCGTTCGCGCCAGCGCCGGCGATCAGAAGCTGCTGCGATTTGCTGGCGCTTAAGGCGCTGGAGGCCGGCGTCGAACTCAAGACGCGCATCGCCGCCGATTTGCCCGAGATCGTGGCGGACCGCCGGGCGGTCAATCAAATCCTGATCAACCTTATTTCCAATGCCATCAAGTTTACACCGCGCGGCGGCCGCGTCAGCGTGAGCGCGGTTTGCGATGGTCCAAAGCTTGCGGTCGCGGTTGAGGACACCGGCGTCGGCATCGGCGAGGCCGATCTGCCGCATCTGGGCGAGGCATTTTTCCAGGCGCGCGCGTCATACGATCGGCGGCACGACGGCACCGGCCTCGGCCTTTCGATCGTGAAAGGCCTGGTGCGCCTGCACGGCGGCGAAATGGATATCCACAGCCGACTGGGCGACGGCACGCGAGTGACGGTGCGCTTGCCGATCGAATGCGAAGGCATTCGCCCTGCCGTTGAGCTGATCAAGCTGGTCACCGAGCGAGCCCGCGAATTCGCCGCGCCCACCAACATCCAGGCGAAGAAAAGTGCGTAGACCCAGCCGGCGCGAGCAGCTCAGCGATTTTGACGGCGGCGCTGGTAAGCTGGCCGCCGCGATCGGCCGTCATCCGCGCGAATTCGTTGGCATTCTGATGGCGACGGTGGCCATCTCCGCGATTTTCATGAATGCGCTGTTCTTGCAGCGTGGCCCACATCCGGCGCCGATCTTCGCGACGCGGCCGCTGATGAAGCAAGATACGCCAGTCGCATTGCCGCGCTCGCGTGCGGCGGAGCCCCGTATCGCGCCTGTCGCGGTCGCCCGCAGCCAGGCGCAGATCATCCGCGATATTCAGCGCGAGCTTGGCCGTAAGGGCTTCTACGATGGCGTCGTCGACGGTATCTGGGGCGCCAAGACTGACGCGGCGGCGCGCGATTTTGTGCAGGCCGCCGGTTTGAAGATCACCGCGGAAGCGAGTGAAAGCCTGCTCCAGGCGATGGTCACCTCTAATGCCAAGGCGCAGAGCGTTCGAGCCGCTTTGCCCGAGCCTACGCGCAACGATCCGATCGCCGAGCTGATCGCGCCAACCAAGCAGATGCTCGCGATCCAACGCGCGCTGGCGGATTTCGGTTACGGGCAGATCAAGCCGACCGGAGTATACGATCCGGAGACGCAGGGAGCGATCGAAAAATTCGAGCGGGATCGTCGGCTGCCGGTAACCGGCCAGATATCCGATCGCCTTGCGCGCGAATTAGCCGCCATGACCGGGCGGCCGCTAGAGTAGTTGGCAATTCATATTTTTTTCGCGCATGATCTTTTCCGAAAACTGGTTCCCACTTTTCGGGATCATGCGCAATGCGGTTGAAATCCGGGATCTGGGTGGCGGCCTATTTGCGCCGCTGCAATATCGAAGGCGCCTTCGCGGCGGTGCGCCGGCACGGCGCTGAGGAAGCCGGCGCGGTTTTCATCAAGATCAATCGGACTCGACGGCACCTCCACATTGTATGGGCCGGCGCCGCAATCCGCCTTCGATGACGCGCAGCCGGCCGATCGCATTTTCACCGCCGCGCTCGGCGGCGCAAAACCGGTGCCGGAGGCCAATATCGAGGCCCGCCTGGTACGAGAAATCCGGTTCGACCCCGATGTGTGGATCATTGAGGTCGAGGACCGCGCCGGACGGAATTTCCTGGACGGCAATGTGGTGGCTTAGCGCCGCCTATTTCTCACCGGTCTTGACGAGCGAGGGCTGGACGATGCGGCCGCGATCGGAGCGATACCGCACCGGGGTCGAAAGCGAACGGGCGTCGCGACGCTCGTCGTCCCAATGTAGCGGCGCGTGACCGGGCCGTGACCGGGCGTTCGATTGCCGCCAAATCGTAAGCATGTGCTCGGCGGTGGCCGGCGTGAGTTCATCGAAAAGGCGGGCGAGGTCGTAGACCCGCGCGACCGATTGCCCAACCGCTGGATTGAGAAACAGCAGAATGCGCTGGAGCACCGCGGCCGTCATGCCGAGCGCCTTGGCGGCGACCACGATCGGCTCGCCGGAGTGATCGCGCGTGATGCGCTCGGCCAGCTCCCGGCTGATACCAAGCGCACGTTCAAGCATGCGGCTGAACTCGCCGGGGTTGAGCTGCAAGGCCGCATTTTCCAGACGTCGGATCACTTCGCTCGCGGCCGGCGCCGGCCGGCGCGCCCTCGTCTCGGCCGCCACGTCGAGATTGGTCAAGATTAGGCAGCGTTCTTCGGCGCTGGCCGCAAAGAACAATTCGATCAGGTCATTTTTGGGTATCGGCTTGGCCTCGGTCTGGGCGGGCACGGGGGAGCCAGACTGTGAGGAGGCGCTGGTAAGCTTTGCGAGAATAGCCGTCGGCGCGGCCGGGTAGGCCGACAGGCTTGCTGCCACAGCGGCGCGGGTCGGCGCATCGACGGCGTCGATCAGCCCCAGTGCTAGCTCAACATATTGAATTTCTTCGTCGGCGCTATGCGTCGGCTTCTGCACATAGAGGTCGGTGAGGACGCGCAGCAGGGTCGGGCGAATGTCGACGCCGTCCCGGCATGCCAGGTCGACCAGACCGTCGAGGGGAGGGTACGCGGAGGACTTCATCATGGCTGCTACGCTTTACGCACATCCGCACATTAGTCAGCGCGCGTTAGCAGACCGTTAACACTGTTTTTTAGATCCTTAAGCTTTTACAGCAGCTTATGACCGGCGTTTCTCTCGCGTTCCTCGGAATGTTCCTTACTTGTTTTCACCTTTGGTCCGGTGGACTTTCCGCGCCGCGGCCACGCGCCGCGTGGCTTCTAGCGTGTCGCGGATCGTCGACTGGCGGTGATTAGCCCATTGCCTTGGTATACTCGGCACGGCCGATGATAGGTTTGCGCAGACCGATCAATAATTCGTCCGTTTATGTCCTGCTCGCCAGACGCTTCTCGATCGCTGAAAGCAACGAGCGAGGCAAAAGGTTTGGGCAAATAGGCATTGCAGCCTGCTTCAATCGCTCTTGCCTCGTTATGTTTGATGTCGACCCCAGTCATCACAATAATATTGAGGGAGCGGCTTAGTGCCATCAGACGCTTGCACAGTTCTATCCCTGATAGACCGCTGCCCAAGTTAATGTCAGTAACCACACACTTCGCCTTACTGTTTGCAAACTGATTCAAAAACTCCTCTGCCGAGCTATAGGCGTCACAAACATATCCCGCCACGTGCAAGAGACGCGCAATGAAGAGCGCATGCTCGGATCGTCATCAATTACCGCCACGACCGACGGCTGGGGCATCGTGGCGTTATGTGGCATCCAACTAACCAACCTCGATTTTCGGCAGGTGGGTGTCTCGGTAACAAATTTGTGACACTTAGTAAAGTCGTCCGTGAAGAATTCTCAACTCGAACTGAATCACTCCGAGATACCGTCGGTTCCGTGAACAATAATGAATCGAAGCGGGAACAAACCGGAATCAGATCAACCATAGACTCCCGCAGCGGACCTCTTCGAATGTATTGCGTGGAAAACAAATTTGCAAGAAATCGCGATCCGATCGCTAAAAAACTTGCAATTTTAATTTCCTGTTTTGGTTCATTGATGCGTCCAATCAAAGACGTAGGAATTCTTCACGGACGACTTAGTAAACTGCTGTGTGTACCGAGAACCCCATCCGCATTGATTAGCCGAAATATTTAACATGTTACAAACCATCCGCATTGATTAGCCGAAAGAATCGCTTAACGTCAGCGCACCATGATTGCGGTGCTGAGTTTCGTAATTGCCGTCTTGGCCGCGCCATTCAATTCGATGAGCCGGCTTGAAGCCGAGAATGCGGCGCTCCGTCATCAGCTCAATATCACCTTGCGGCTAGTACAGCGTCGTCTCTAAGGGGACGTTCCTCGTTGGCCTTTAGCTCATGACGGAGACCAGTTCCGGCAAGTTACCGTTCATGACCAACGATTGACCAACGATACGCCGCAACCAAACGTGAACAAACGCCGTTAAACGTGATCGAACGCCACGCTAATCATTAGATTTTTCCGGTGTTTCCGGAGCGCGCGTACCGCTCATAACGGTCTGGTTGGCGGTTCGAGTGCGCCGGGGCCTACCAATAATTTCAATACCAACCTCGATTTATAAGTCCGCGCCCTTCGCGGCCGGTATGCTGTTAGACAATCAAACGAAATTGCACATCAGGTCTTGGCGGCCAGTCTGCCCACGAGGCGGAGATAAAAACCCCGGGTTTGTCTGCTGGGGGCTGGACTCTCAGATGCCGCGCTTAGAGCGGCGAGGAACGGCATACGAGAACACGGCCGCCGAACGATGCTTGCTGGCGTTGACCCTCTTGATACGGTGGTATCGTCGAGTGGTCATAGCATTGTCGCCGCTGTGGGCGCTGGTGAGCACGGTCGGCCAGGCGCCCCTGTCAGTGGCGGGCGAGGCCATCAGTTCGGGCACAGATTTCGGCCGATCGCCCGCCGGCACCACCTGAACCACATGGAAGCCGTGCGCCTTGAGCTCCTTGAGCAGCGTCGGCAGCGCCATAGCGGTGGCGGGGTGGATGTCGTGCAGCAGTAGGATGCCGCGGCCCTTGGCCTCCAGCCGTTGCAGGGCCCTTTGCACGATGGTTTGCGCGCTGATGTGCCTGAACCAGTCGTCGGCGACCACGTCCGCGCTCCAGGTCACCAGCGACTGCGAGGCGAGGAAATCGTCCGCCGTTTTGGAGCGGCCCAGTCCGGGAATGCGGAAAAATGGCGCCACGGCTTTTGCATCGCCGATCGCGCTATCGACCGAAGCGATGCCGTCGTCGACCTCGTATTCAACCCGCTGCAATGACAATCGCTGGAAAGCGAGCGGATGGTCCTGGCTGTGGGTGCCGATGGTATGCCCCTCGTTGTAGATGCGCCGGACTACGGACGGATAAGCATGCGCCATCTGGCCGACCAGAAAATAGGTGGCCTTCACGCATTGCGACGCCAACGTATCGAGAATGATGTTGGTATAGGGCGGCAGCGGGCCGTCGTCGAAAGTGATCACCACCTCATGGTCGTTGAGCGGCAGCGTCTGCTTGTACTGCATGCTGCCGATTTGGCTGAATTCGCTCGGGCTGATGGTGAGGACGCGGCTGGTGCCGAGCGCGTCCGGATTGCCCGGGCACGCGTCCGGTGAGGCCGAGGCGGGTCCGCTGGCCACAGCCAGGAAAAAAAACAGTGTTCCGATGAAACGCATCCGACCTCTCACGCCCACCCATTCCGCGCCTGTTGGCGCAATCTCCGAATGCGGAGGCCGGACGAACCTATAAAATTGCACATTAATGCAGACTGAACCAATAGTGGCAGCCATGAGGCGCAGCGCTCCAGGCGTTTCGGTCGTCCCTGGCGTGCCAAACGTTTGATCCGCCGATTTGGTGCTTTTCTTCTTGCTGAAGGGCCTGCGGCGCTTAGGGACTGCGTGATGGTATGAAGCGGGTCCGCGAGTGCGTCCACGGGGCCGAACTGGACCTGCAGACCTTGGTTTGGACGCGGGGGGCTGGGTTTCCACTGACGCGGCTGGAAAGCCGCCTGAAATGTCCGCGGTGTGGGTCTCGGCGGGTTTTGCTGTTGTTTGAGCCGCCGTCGGGCGCACGGGCTAAGATGGGGGTAGGTTAGAGAGACGAAAACCGAAGCCAACGCGGCGGGCAGAATACGATTTTGGTCCGCCAATCGCTCGGTGCGATAGCCCACAAACCTACCGAGCGCACTGAGGGACGAGCCAAAAGGACCGATACCAGGCACTTCTCTCAGGAACGGCTTTTTGCGCGATCAATGGCTTAGCGGTAACAGACCGTTAACCTTGCAGCCCGTTTAATTGCGACAAGGCGCCGACCCGGCAGGTCCGAACAAGGCTTTAGGCCGAGGCGGCAAGGGGGTTGCAATGGGCGAAGTCATCCGGTTTCCCGACGAAGCGGGCTACGCGCGCGGCGGCAAATATGTCGATGCCAATACGGAACCCGCCACCGTCATCATCCTTCCGGTGATCCGCGTCGAGCGCAATCCGGACGGTTCCAACGGCCTCGAACCGAATACCGGCAACACAACGGGCCGCCGCCGCCGCCGCATCGCGCGCTGAAATGAACCGGCCTCGAGCCATCAACGAGAAATCCGTTATCGCCGCAAACGCGGGTGCCCGTTTGGCGTCGGAGCGTTTTCGCGTTCGCTGTGTTGTCGCTGCTCTGCGGTTGCAACAATGGGGATTTCGGGGAAATACAGCCCTCGCTGGTGCGCGACGATATCCACGATTGGGTCGCCCGCGACGCCATCGCCGGACGGCCGATATGGCCATCGAGCTTTGATCTGACCGACGACGAGCGAGAGTTGCGCGACCTTGCCTACCTGCTAATCGACCCGCCCTACAATCGCAAGCAGTGGTATTCTGTCTTAGGGGAGTATGGCGTAACCGGTGCCGATCACCGGACGATTTTCGACCGCACCGCCTATTCGAGCCGCCTGCTGTCGTCTCGTTATCGCTCGCCGTCGGCGCGTTACTCCCAGCTCAGCGACGATACATCCGCAACGATACCACCCGCTTGCCGCAATTCTTCGAAACCGGCTCGCGCGTGCTCGATATCGATCAGAAGCGGCAGAAGAGTCTAGCTTTCATCGCCGACCTGTCGTCGGCGGAGCGGCGGAATGCTGAGCGCGCATAATCGAGAACGCATCGATCGTTTCGCTGGTGCGCGCAAAACTGGCACAGCGCGTATCGGCCTATCGTTTTGCACTCGAGCGCTTGGTCATCAAGACGCCAACACCGCAGGCGGCCGAGGTCGAGCGTGCGCTCAATCAATTGCAAGCTCAGATCACACGATACCAGCGCCCGGCCCCGACATGGGTGCGTGAGCCAAGCCTGGTCACGGCTCGCTGACTATCGTGATGGTCTTGGTTCGTCTGCTCGCGTGCATCTAGCAGCGGCGATGGTGCCTTGCGCCATCGGCATCAATCCGGGCTCCGGCGCCAGCGCGCGAATCGCGATCAAACCGGTTAGCGTCGGCGATTCCACGATCAGCCGGTCGGCCGCGGTGATCTCCTCGTCTTCCGGCATCTGGCTGTGCTGTTCGGCCGTCATCAAGTCGAGCTCGATCACGCGCCGGCCGGCCGCGCGGTCATTGATCGCGTAATAGGCCACGTCGTGGCGCGTATAGAATGAAACCGACGTGTAGGCGAGGCTCACCGGGACGCTAAGTTTCAAAGGCCCCTGCGAAAGATCGTAGCGGCAAACGGCGCTAGCGAAGGCCGGATCCATGAATGGCATCGGCGCGGATTCCGATGTCGGCGCGGATAGCGCGGTCACCGTATTGACCGGGGCGCTGCGCTCCAATCGCGAATAGGCGTCCTGCGTGGCGGTGCGCGGCAGGATAATGATCGTCGCCAAGTGCACGATTCCGCCGAGCAACGCCCCACCTAAAGCCAAGAGCAGCCATCGGATCATGGGCAGCTCCTGACGTTCACGGCCGGCATGGGAACTTCGCGGCCGGCCTTGGTCGAGACTCCGACGGACGTGTCGTAGAGGCGCAGCAAAAGGACGTAGCGCTCGACGCCGCCGGTCGGCAGCCAGTTGCCGGGGTTTGCGCGCGGCGCCACAACGATCTCGAAACCGCCGTCAGCGTGGCGGACGATTTCTTGACTGGTGAATCCGGAGCGGTTGATCGAATTGGCCACTAGTTCACCGTCGACGTTATAGAGTGTGAGCGTCCAGAAGCGCGCCGCCGGCGTGACCCCTGCAAGAACCACATCGCATCGCCCGTCGAGCGAGCGGCCATTATCGTCGGCCGAGGCGGTAAACGCGACGCCGTCGCCGAGCGCGGTCGGCAATTGGCCGATGCGCGCGATCGATGCCTGCGCGTAAGGGTCGGCGTCGGCGGTGCCGGTTTTCGGCCAAGCCGTCCAACTGCCAATCGTCAAGGGGCCGAAGGCAGCGCCGCGGGTGAGCGCGAGATAAGTTGCGCCGAGGCCGACGACCGCGGCGACAACGAGGGCAAACAGCGATCCGAGAAGCAGCCGCACGATCGATCCGCTGGCGGTGAGGGGACGTTGATTCGCGAAAGGGAGACTACGCCGGCCGCTGGCGTGCGGCTAATCAGTTGCGGCTGCCGAACGCATGTCCTTCCAGCGCCGCGGCGAGAGCATCGCCTTTTTGCGGGGCTTCGGCCTGTTTCTTCTTAATGGTGGAAACGGTCGGGAGCACCGGTCCCATGGCGCGGTTGGCGTCATCCATCAACCGCTCGACGCGGACCAGAATGTCGGCGCCCCGCTTGGTGAGCACGGTCGGGCGCGGCGGCGGCTCCGGCTCGTCGGATTTCGATTTATTTTCGGCAACGGTCGGCTGACGCACTTGCGGCACCGGAATTCCGGGAAGTTGTTTCAGTTCAATACCCTGATGCGCGTAGGCCATGATGTTGTGCCACGTCATCGCCGGCAACGAGCCGCCCGTCATGCGGTTGGTCGACACGTAATCGTCATTGCCGAACCAGACGCCGCAAACGAAATTGCCGGTGTAGCCCATGAACCAGGCATCGCGGTAAGCATTGGTGGTGCCAGTTTTGCCGGCGGCGGCCACATCATCGAGGCGCGCGCGCTTGCCGGTGCCGTTCTCGACGACGCTGTTCATCATCTTGATCATGTCGGACGCGACCTGCGGGGGCAAAGCCTTCCGCGGCTTCGGACCGTCGCGGTCGTAGCGCCATACCAAATCGCCGCCGCCGGTGCGCACCTCGAGGATGGCATGCGGTTTCACCGCCTTGCCGAGATTGGGGAAGGTGGCATAGGCGCCGGTGTGATCGAGCAGGGTGACTTCATCGGCGCCGATCGGTAGCGACGGCGTATCGGGCAGCGGCGTGCGGATGCCCATGTCGTGCGCAGTCTTGATGATGCGCGCACGGCCGAGCTTGGGATTGCCGTCGCCGACGGCGACCGACAGGCGCACCGCGATGGTGTTGATGGAATGGGTGAGCGCCGAGATCAGCGTCATCGAGCCGGCATAGCCATGGCCGTAGTTGTGCGGACACCAGTTGCCGAGGCAGATCGGCGCATCGACCACGATCGACGTTGGTTTGAATCCATGTTCAAGCGCCGTGGCATAGACATAAGGCTTGAACGATGAGCCGGGCTGGCGCATGGCGTCGGTGGCGCGGTTGAACTGGCTGGCGCCGTAGTCGCGTCCGCCCACCATGGCGCGCACCGCGCCGTCGACATCCATGAGCACGGCGGCGGCCTGGCGGGCGTTGTATTCCTGCCCGTATTGTCGCAGCGAATTCTCGATCGCCGCATCGGCGTTATTTTGCAGGTTGATGTCGAGCGCGCTGCGCACCACGAACACGCGCTCGGTCATCGTTTTCGGGAACGTATCGACGAGCTTCTTCATCTCGTCGAAGGCCCAATCGAGATAATAGTTGGGCGCGTGGTCGTCGCGACGGTCGACCGGGGTTGCCGGATTGCGGCGGGCGCCGAACACCTGGCCTTCGGTCATGAATCCTGCGTCGACCAGATTGTCGAGCACCACGTTGGCGCGCGCGCGCGCGGCCGGCAGGTTGACGTTGGGCGAGAATTTTGACGGCGCCTTGAACAATCCGGCGAGCATTGCGGCTTCGGCGAGATTCACGTCGCGCGCCGACTTGTTGAAGTAATATTGAGCCGCCGCATCGACGCCGAAGGCGCCGCCGCCCATATAGGCGCGGTCGAGGTATAACTTCAGAATCTCGTTCTTGGTCAGGCGCGCTTCCAGCCACATCGCCAGGAAGGCTTCCTTGATCTTGCGCTCAAGCGTGCGTTCGTTGTTTAAAAACAAGTTCTTAGCGAGTTGCTGAGTTAAAGAAGAACCGCCTTGCACCACACCCCCCGCTTTTGCGTTGGTCACAAACGCGCGCGCGGTGCCCGCAAGATCGATGCCGAAATGCTCGTAGAAGCGGCGATCCTCGGTGGCGAGCACCGCCTTGATCAGATTGTCGGGAAACTGGTCGAGCGGCACCGAGTCGTTGTGGCGGATGCCGCGGGTGCCGACTTCGTTGCCGTAGCGGTCGAGGAAGCTCACCGCCAGCTCCGACTTCTTCAGCCAGTCGTCGTCCGAGGTCTCGCGGAACGCCGGCACGGCGAGCGCCAGCATCAGGATGGCGCCGGCGGTGCCGAGCGTGGCGCCTTCCGAGACCAGCTCGTTGAGCCAGCGCGCCCAGCCGGCGACGTGGAAGCGGTCCATAAACGTCGAAAAGCGCTCATAGCTCTCGCGCAGGCCGGCAAAGCCGCGGAACAGGCCGGAATCGACGCGGGCGTCGAAGCCGAGCAGCAGCTTCTTGAGATTGGGTTTCCAATCCTCGGGGAACAGGTCGCGCAAGGCTGTTTTCTCGTTCAGGTTGGCAAATCGCCGCACCGCAATTTTAGCCGATTGGCGCGATCAGGGCCAAGCCGCCGGTGCGGTTAATACACGCCAAGGTGAACGAAAATTGCGGTGAAAAAGGGTCCTGGACGGCCCTTTCCGCCGTCATGGCCGGGCTTGTCCCGGCCATCCACGTCTATACGTTGGCGAATCCAAGGCGTGGATGCCCGGCACAAGGCCGGGCATGACGATTGCGAGTTCCTATGCCCGACCAACCGGCCCCGTTCTGGCGCAGTAAGTCCATGGGCGAGATGACCAAGACGGAATGGGAGAGCCTGTGCGACGGCTGCGGCCGCTGCTGCCTGAACAAGCTGATCGACGAAGACACCAACCAGACCATGTTCACTTCCGTGGGCTGTCGGCTGCTGGACGGGCAGAGCTGCCGCTGCACCGACTATGCCCACCGCCAGGCGCGCGTGAAGGACTGCGTGCGGCTCACTCCGCGCAATGTCCGAAGGCTTTCCTGGCTGCCGCCGACCTGCGGCTATCGCCTGGTGGCCGAGGGGCGCGACCTGTACTGGTGGCACCCGCTTGTTTCCGGCGACCCGGAATCGGTGCACGCAGCCGGCGTATCGGTGCGCGGGCGCGTGGCGGCGAGCGAGAAGGACGTGCCGGACGATAAGCTGGAGAAGTACATCATCAGCTGGCCGGGGAAGGTGCCGAAGGGGGCGAGGAGAAAGAGCAGGCGTTCGTAGGATGTGCGATCGAAGTCAAACCGATAGTCGCGCGTCAACGATGGGGAGTTGAGCAATTGGCGCTTATGGGTCGCCAATACCGTGTTTAGCCATTCATCAAGCTTGCCTATATCGCTTGCTTGGGAAGCATTCGAAACCAAGAACGGAGCGACTAGTCTTGCCGAACTGCGACTTCGTGTCGGCAGATATCGTAACGACAGTTCTTTCCCAATTGCCGACTACATTATTGGTTGTCGAATTGTCGTGCAGCCGATATTTATCCCAAAACATCTTTAGATTCCGCAGCCAGAATCCTGGGCGTCTTCGATTGTGGTTGGTAAGACGTACTCCACTGAGGATCGCGAAGGCATGGAGCATTGGGAGCGGCTCACCGACATCGGTGCGACTCACAGCCGGCCGCCAGGAGTTTCTGATCCTCAAGTCCGGTATGGAGAGCCTGCACTCATTAAACCTCGACTTGGGCAAGGCGCATTTCGTGTGACTGTCACGGATGCTTACAATCGAACTTGCGCTGTTTCTGGCGGAAAGGTTTTTCCCGCGTTAGACGCTGCTCACATAAAGCCATACGCGCTGGACGGCACACACGAAGTTTCAAACCGGATTCTCCTTCGGCGTGATATTCATAGTGTTTTCGATGCAGGTAACGTCACAATCGACGATCAATTACGATTCGTGGTCAGCGACAAAGTGAAGACAGATTTTAATAACGGCAATGAATATCGTCGGCTACATGGCACGCCGCTTTCGAAACCGGCGGCGCCGGTAGATTGGCCAGATCGTGAGGCGTTACGGTGGCACAATGAGAATGTGTTTCGCGGATAGCAGTTTGGTGTCTTGAGTTTACCGTTCACGATTTATTTATCGTTCGGCATGATCGGAAAATCGTAAAGCTGCCCCCCGTGCGGGCCGAAACTGAAGTGCCACCATTCGCGGAAATAATTGCGCAAGCCGTGGCGGCGCATGGCCGCCACCAGCTTGGCCCGCCAGCGCTGCGGCTCGGCGGGGATCGCGCCGATGGCGGTGTGGCTCATGGCGTCGAAGCAGTCGAAGCCGGTGCCCATGTCGATGCTATTGTCGGGCGCGCGCAGCGCGGCGGGCGCAGTGCAAGGGCCGTAGCGGGCGGCCGGATCGAACGGCGGCGTGGGCGGGGAGGGCAGCCGGACCAGCGTGAGATCGACCGCGCTGCCGGTCGAATGCGTCGAGTGGGTGGCGATGTAGCCGGCAGCGAACAGTGTGCGCTTCGCAAGCCTCGGAAAAAACCGTTTGGTTGCGCTATCGCGTGCGCCGTCATGAGCCCAATGCACAAACGCGCGCACCGCGCGGGTGGGGCGATAGCAGTCGTAGACTTTCAGGCTCAAGTTTTCGCGCGCGAGGTCGGCCTGCACGTGGCTGAGCGCCTGCGCCAGCTCGCGGCGCAGTACGCATTCGGGCGCGCCGTAGCCGGGCAGCGGGCGGCCGGTGAAATTGTCCGATCCGGCATAGCGCATGTCCTGGGCAATGCTCGGATCCACATCTCGCAGATAGACAAAGCCGGCGGGCAGGGGCTCGGCCGCGCCGGCCGGCACTGGCAACGCCAGCAGGACGAGGAATGCAATGCTCGGTCCGAACGTTCTCATGGCCGGATCATACCACCCCCGCGTCCGGAGCCATTGCCAAGCCGCGGCTCCCGCGGCATCAAACGCGCCCATGAGCGTGAAGCCCAAAAAATCAAGGACCCATGCGCCAGCTCACCCCCAGCCGCGCCCGCTCAGCCATCCGGAAGCGCGCACCATCGTGCTCGGCATCATGCTGGCGATGTTCCTGGGCGCGCTCGACCAGACCATCGTCGCCACCGCGCTGCCGACCATTGGCCGGCACTTTTCCAATCTCGGCGACTTGTCCTGGGTGGTCACCGCATACTTGCTCAGCGCCACCGCGGTGACGCCGCTCTTCGGCAAGCTGTCCGACATCCACGGCCGGCGCATCATGATGCTAATCGCGATCGGTCTGTTCGTCGCCGGCTCGCTGGTCTGCGCCATGGCGCCCAGCATGACCGCGCTGGTGCTCGGGCGCGCGCTGCAAGGGCTGGGTGGCGGCGGCCTGATGGCGCTGGCGCAGACCATCATCGCCGATATCGTCTCCCCGCGCGAGCGCGGCCGCTACCAGGGCTATATCGGCGCGGTGTTCGCGAGTTCTTCGATCGGCGGACCGGTGCTCGGCGGCTTCCTCACCGAGCATCTCGACTGGTCGCTGATCTTCTGGATCAATCTGCCGCTCGGCCTGGCCGCGCTCGGCATGACCTCCAACGTGCTCAAGCGCGTGCCCTATCATCCGCGCAAGCACAAGCTCGACGTGATCGGCGCGCTGCTGATGATGGCGGCGGCGGTGGTGTTGCTGCTGGCGCTGTCCTGGGGCGGGCGCCGCTTCGACTGGATCTCGCCGCAATTCGGCGCGCTGCTGCTGGTCTCGGCGATCCTGTGGGGCCTGTTCGCCTGGCGGCTGGTGGTGGCGGAAGAGCCGTTCCTGCCGCTGGCCGTGCTCGGCAATCCGGTGGTGCGTTGGGCGGCGCTCGCCGGCTCGTGCGCTATGGCGACGCTGGTCGGCATGACGATCTTCGTGCCGCTCTATTTCGAGGTGGTGCTGCATCTCTCCGCCAGCCAGTCGGGCCTGGCCTTGATCCCGCTGATGGGCGCGGCCGTGGTGCTATCCACCATTACCGGCCGGCTGCTGATGCACATGACGCATTACAAGCGCTTGCCGCTCACGGGGCTGACGCTCGCGATGCTGGCGCTGGCGGCGCTGGCGATCTGGCCGGCCGCGATGCCGACGGCGCTGGTGCTGGTGCTGCTCACGGTGATCGGCTCGGGTCTCGGCACCCTGTTCCCGATTTCTACCGTGTGCATGCAGAACGCGGTGACGCAGCACCAGATGGGCGTCGCCACCGGCGCGGCCAATTTCTTCCGCTCGCTGTTGTCCGCGCTGGTGGTGGCGGTGCTGGGCGCGATCGTGCTCGGCGGTCTCGGCGGCGTCGCCGGCATGTCGGTGGAAACGCTGGCGCACGCAGCCTCCGCGCACGAGCTTAGCCTTGCGTTCCGCATCGTGTTCATGACTTGCGCACTGGTGATCGCCTTCGGCATGGCGTTCCTAATTTCGATGGAGGAGCGCGCGCTGAAGGGCCCCGGCACGCCGGCGGCGGAAGCGCCCACCGGCCCGGCGACGCCGATCCCGGCGGAATAGCGCCGCTGAAAATCGTCTTACGACACCGTTGTTCGACACCAAGCTTTTCACCAAACATATCGAATCCGCCCACATTGCAATGTGCGAGCGCCAGCAGGCAGGCTTACCGCCGGATCATATCATTATTCCGAACTGAAAAAGTTCGTGCGCATTTTTGAAATGAGCGGCGGATGAACTGGCAAATCCGCGAAGTGCCAGCGCCTGGCGTTTCAATTGATTCAATGTTCCGTAGTTCAAGAGCTATTTTGTCATGCAGTCATAAAGAAACTGCCAACTCTTACGACCGGAAAGTTTTTTTTCGGCTGCCTGCATCTGGCAATCGGCCCATTTTATCTTTTCCTTGATCCATTTAGCCTTCGCTGCGTACCACTGCTTTTTGGTCCAGTTCGAAATGTCTTCCATTTTCGTCGATAACGCAGCAGTTGGCTTTGCCGTAGTTTGGGGCGGCGTCTGGTTTTGCGCGAATGCAGACGTCGTCGCAACGAGCGTCAGTAATGCTATCGACAAGAATGACATGCGTAACCGAGTCACAATGGGGTCCTCCCTGGACGCTCGCCTAACCGTTAGTGGCATCAAGCGTCAATCGTGAGAGAAAAATCATCGCTTAACAACAAGAGCGGTAAGTAGATAACTCGCAAAAACGCCGGATATTCGCCAGTCCGATCGCAGACTTTATCAACAGCATCGCGCATCAGCGTCTATTTCGCGATGCCAAAATTACGCCGGCTTTAGCCCCAGCCGACCGTCGACAGATAGAGATCGCGCACCGCCACCTTATAATCCTGATACTTTTCCAGCGATTTCCGCAACGCATCGATCTGGGCCTTGTCGGGCTCTGCTGCAGCGGTGGGTCTGAGGGCCGTACCGATACCGGCAAGACCCAGCACTACGACGAAGGCACAACGGGCAGATTTTGCAAATCTCATCGTGTTTCCTCCAGGTTTCTTATCAATGCCGGGTTTCTGCAGGCGCGGCTGTCATGGGCAGTTCTGATCCGCAGCGATAACTTCCGCGGGTGCAGGAATGAACCGACATAAATAGGATGAACCTTATTCGTCATTTCCCGCAAGATGGTTTGGAATGTCCGCTAAGGGTGATTAGCGGACATTCAGCGATGTCCGACGCATGTCCGCTTTACCCCTGAAAGCGGACATCGGGCGGATAGGGCGGCACGTCCGCTAAGTGCCAATAAGCGACATCGTCGAGAAATTTCCCGTTTACCTCTTCGGATACGCCGTGAAAATGTAATCTTTTGCCGCCACCGTCGTATGACACGCGTACCCGCATTTGGCGTCGCTACCGCTAGGCGTAAACGTGTCAGACGCGGCGTCATAAACAAACTGGGCATATGCCCATCCGCTCGTGTCCGGGAATCTCTTGGTATCCTTTTCGATGACCGAAACCGTTTTCAGGGTGTCCGGCACCATCACGAAATACGGGGACTCTGTGCTCTTTTTTGCGGACCACTCGATCTTCACAATCTTGGATCCGTCGGGGAAATGCTTGCCATCGCTGGGAACGCCGTCCCTATAGGCGTCCATCATCGCGGGATTCGCCACGATCACCTTCAGCGAGCTTTCGGTCTGACTGACAGCGACATCCTGCCAGTTTTCGTATCCTCTGAACTCGGAGAGCGCGAGTCCGTTCGGCACTTTCACAGTGTATTTGTCTTGCGCGGCAAGACCCATGCTGCCCAAGACGGCGAGCAATACCGCAATGATCACGATCACCGAGGATGGAGTTCTCGTCATGGCTCACTCCTGCGCTGCTGTTTGTAAATCAGATGCAGTGGCGTCCGCTCAAACGGCGCCCGGCTCAGTGCGAGAGTTCAGTTTCTTGTCGAGAGTTCGCTCGCACTTAAAAGGCCAGACATCATCCGGCAGTCGCGAACGTTGGCCATTGTCTCATCCCAAATTGTCACAATCCATAGGATTGTCGGCTAAAAATTTAGACAAAGTTCCACGGAGCTGAACAGCGGACGTCCCAATGTCCGCTTTACGCCTCAAAGTGGACATGGCGCGGATGAACTGGCACGTCTGCTTTGTGCCGATATTGTTGCAAAAAGATTTTTCGCATCCCGACGCGCAACATTGATTCAAGAAATCGATCTGTCGCGCAAGATTGATTCAAGCGGCGCGCCCGTTGGATTCGAAAGTTGCGCACTTGGAGGGGGCCGCCAACTTTTGCAACAAAATCTGCCAGAAGCGGACATCGCACGCGTGGTTCGAAATGAAAAAGGCCGCCAATCAAGGCGGCCTCAGTGAAAGAATTCCGGGCGCGGCCATGCAGCGGGTCGAACCGGGCGGGTCGTTTTTTGCTCGATTGCACGCACGTCGCCGCAGGCGAAACATCGAAAGGTATGCAGTTCAGAAAATGACGCGACCCGAGGATCGATTTGCACAAGTGTCATCGGCATCCCACAAATCGAGCATGGCGGTAGAGCGTGGTTGTCGTCTATCTCAGCCATTGATAACTACCAGAGGACATATGACCAGACTGCAGCACCCATCAGCCCAACTATTACGATGAACAGCAACATCAGCCGTTCTGTTCGGGTGCTCAATGGCGTGTTGTCGTAGTAATTGCTATCCGTTTTCATTTGGCATCTCCTTGGACATTCTTGCCCGCAGAGACCGACACCGCAGCTTAGGGACCGGACCGCCCCTAATTCAGGGTTCCAGCATCCGCAGATTTGTTTATTTCCTTATTAGTCGAAAGGATTATAGGCGCATTGAGCCAGATCAATGTGCAACGCAATATCGGCCACTCAGCCCGGATGCCCGCTTTGGGTCATTAGCGGAGATTCCGTGATGTCCGGGGCATGTCCGCGTTACTCCGCGAAAGCGGACATTGGACGGCATCCATTCGATGCCCGCTTTGTGCCAATAGCCGCCATTGGTCATTCTCATTCGATGACCTCATCAGCAAGCGCGAGCGGCCGAACTCGAACCAGAACTCGATGCGGGGCTCCGCATCGGGCGACAATGTTGAAGCAGTCATCGCGGCAGCTCCGTGTCGGCGATGCTGCCATCAAAGGCGGTCCCGACCAGCGGCACAAATAAGAAAAATTCGCCGCTCGGATCGACGTTGCCAATACGCTTCAAGACAAATCGCCGATCACGGGCTCAAACGCCGACAGGTTCGAAACGAAGACAATGGCCGACGCCGGCGCAGCCGTGCGCGCGTTCAATCTAGCTTGAGACCGGCTTCGCGGACCACCTTGCCCCATTTGTCGGTTTCGGCCGCAATGAACTTGCCGAAGTCGGCCGGCGTGCCAGGGGTCGGTTGACCGCCAAGCTCGACGAGTCGCGTTCTTAATTTGGCATCGGCAAGAACCGCATTGATTTCGCGATTGAGCTTGTCGACGATTTCGGTCGGTGTCTTGCTCGGCGCGCAGACGCCCTGCCAGCCGCCCGCTCCGAAGCCGGGCACGGTTTCGCCGATCGTCGGGATCCCAGGCAGCAATTCATGCGGCGTCGGCGTGGCGACGGCCAAAGGCCGGAGCTGGCCGGCCTTGATGTAAGAAAGGGACGAAACGACGATGTCGAACATGACCTGGACTCGCCCCGCCATGAGATCGGGGATGGCCTGCGCCGCGCCGCGATAGTGCACCGGCACCATGTCGATCCCGGTCATCATCTTGAAATACTCGCCGCACAGATGCTGGAGGCTGCCGGCGCCGATGGTCGCAAAATTGATCTTGCCCGGATTGGCTTTTGCGTAGGCGATGAATTCGGCAACGGTCTTGACCGGAAGATCGCTGTTGACTTCCATCACCACCGGTGTGCGCACCACGCTCGCGACCGGCGCAAGATCTTTCTGAGAATTGAAACTCAGCTTGCCTGCATAGAGCGTCTCATTGATGGCGATCGCCGTCGACGCATAGAGCAACGTGTAACCGTCCGCCGGCGCCCGCACGACGAACTCCGTGGCGATATTGCCGCCGGCGCCCGCGCGATTATCGATGATGAAAGGCTGGCCAAGCCGCTCCGACAGCCATTGACCAAGTAGGCGCGCGTTGATGTCGGATGCCGAGCCGGCAGCGAAGCCGGCGACGAGATGCACCGGCCTTGACGGATAAGTGTCGGCAAATGCGATGCGCGTCGCCGCTGGAAGCGCGGCGGCGCCGGCGGCGAGTTGGAGAAATCGGCGGCGAAGGATGTTCATGGCATTTCCATTGGCTGTGACGCAGGGACGCTAGCTTGTTTCGAGACCTTGTATAACGGCGTTGGATGGCACTCAGAGCGTCATCGCGCCGCCGCCATCGACATACCAGGCGGTGCCGACGACGTAGCTCGATCGCTCCGAGGCCATAAAGGCGACGACCGCGGCGACCTCGTCCGGACGGCCCATGCGGCGGACCGCCACCTTCGAAATGCGTTGCTGGCGAACTTCGGCCTCGGGCTGACCGGTCATCTGCGCCCATTCCTGCATCGTCTCGGTCTGACGCTCGGTATCGATAATGTACGGTACGACCGCGTTGATCAGGATGTTGTCCTTGGCCAACTCTGTTGCCAGCGCCTTGGTCAAATTGAGCATGGCCGAATTGTTGAGCGCGGCCGGGACAACCGTGAAATGCGGCTGCCGGCCGGCGAGGCCAGACACGTTGATGATGCGGCCCCATTTATGCTTGCGCATATGCGGCACCACATGACGAATGCAACGGGCCGCTGCATTGAATTTCTGGTCCAGTAGGCTCGTCAGATGCGCATCGTCCATTTTGAAGAAATCTTGCGGAATCACCGTCGCCGCCGCGTTGATCAAGATGTCGATGCGGCCGAACTTGGCGATGACCTGCGCGGTCATCGCACCGATAGCGGCATCGTCATTGACATCGGTGGGAATGCCGATGACGCGGCCGGGGTAAGTCTTTTCAAATTCCCGCACGGCGGCTGCGTTGCTGTCGGGGCTCTTGCTGACAAGGACGGCGATGGCGCCCTCGGCGAGCAGTTCCTTGGCGCAGGCTTTGCCGATACCGCGACTGCCGCCGGTAAGAATGGCAACTCTGTCTTTGAGCCCGAGATCCAAGTCATCCTCCTCAGAAGAACGTCGAGAGTCCTGGAAAAACGATGCGGGTACCACCCGCATTCGTGATGGACCGGCGCACCCGCTCGACCATCGCGGGCGTAATTTCTGCCTCACCAGCCGGGTGGAGCGCAACGAGAACATCTTTGGGAAGATTCGGCCCCCCACGAAATGCCCACGAATGCGGCTTGCTGGCACAACGTTGATGTCCGTTAAAGGTCATTAGCGGACATACCGACAAGTCCGCGCCATGTCCGCTTTACCCCCGATAGCGGATATTGCTCGGATGAACTGGCACGTCTGCTTTGTGCCAGAAGCGGACATTAGACCAAAAAGAAAGACCGCCTTGCAGCGGTCCCTACCAATCCGTTCGTTGATCCGATCAAGCGGTTACCGCTTGCGCCTTCTGCTTCCTCCGCCAGCTTAGCAGACCCAACGCGCCGAGGCCTGTAGCAAAAAGTGGGAGCGAAAAGAACGACAACGCCCGCGCGAAGCCGCCGAACGGCGCGCCGCACGACGGGCTGCTCCTGCCGCCGAAGCTCCGCGACTTCCTCCGCGGCGCGCACTAACCGCTGGCGCGCGGCGGCCGCCGCCGTTCGTGGAACCAAGGACGATACTTCGTCATCTTGGCACGCTGTGCCCCCGGCGCATGCCGCTTGCACGTCGCCGCCTCGTCGCTTTTTTCCGAAGCGCCCCACCGCAGCTCGACGCAGTCGTTCACGTTGTACGCCATCTCGAGAACCTCGATGCGGTCGATCACGTCTTTGAGCGCGAGCGTCCACGCGGAGCCATCGCTACGCGGATACGAAAACTTGCGCGCGACA
This sequence comes from uncultured Alphaproteobacteria bacterium, assembly GCA_963817045.1. GTDB lineage: Bacteria > Pseudomonadota > Alphaproteobacteria > Rhizobiales > Xanthobacteraceae > Pseudolabrys. The sequence continues at coordinate 146,348 of CAWFMZ010000008.1, read as the reverse complement.
AGCTCCGATGCGAGTATGCGCTGCAAGCCCACCTTCACGTCGGCGACGCTCTTGTCCTTCGGCATGGCGTAGCGCTCGGGCCGGCGCGCGACGCGATCCGGAAATCCACTCACCGCATCCATCGCGATCAAGAGCCGCAAATCGCGCGACGGCGTCGCGAAATCTTCCCAGGCGCCGATCGTCTCGAAGATCGCCGCGCCGTCCGGCATGCTCGCCTCGCCTTTCCCGCTGTTCTGGAACTTGCGGCCATTTTCGACCGAGGTCACGCGCGCCTTCACCTGCTCTTCGAGCGACGTGATCGCCTCCGTCATCGCGCGCAAAGGATCGAGTGGCTCAGGCGACATCACGTCGTCCATGCGGTCGTAGAAGGCCTCGATCCCGAGCTTCGTTTGCTCGAGCGAAAAATCGCCGTACTGCGGATTTTTCGCGATTTCGGCGTTGGTCAGCCGCCGCAAGCCGCCATTGTTGTCGCGCACGATCGGCCGGAAGCGCTTGAACCCGGGGCTGCCGAGCGCGGGGTCCTGCGCGAACAAGAAATTGCCGCGCCAAAAACGCTTGCGCGCGACCGTCCCGTCGGGCTGCGCGTCGACGGCGAGGATGACGCCCGCCGCGTCGCGCGTTTGCGCCAAGCGCTTGGCGATCATCAAAACGTGCCCGTACGGATCGGCGTACAAGGTCCCCGGGCGCAGCCTGTCCTGCGTCAGCGCCACGGGATAATAATCGGTGTTGTCGTCGCCCGCCGCCGTCCGCGCGGATCCGGAATGGACGGCGTCGGCCGTGGTTCGCAAATAATGGCCGAACGAGGCTGCGAGCCCCGTTCGCTTCGCCGCAATAGCGCTCGACGCGGTGTTTTGCCCGGGCGCGGAGGGATGCGCTGCGTCGGGATTCGCAATGCTGAACCACTGCGGACACTTTGGCGGCTGGCCGCCGCCGCCGCGCGTGCACTTAGAGTAGCCGAACGGCAGCCCCATCTTGAACGCGAAATACGCGCGCAAGAAGTACGGCATGTCGGCGCAGTCGGGGCGAATGATGAGCCCCATCTCGTCTTCGCCGAGACCCAAATGGTTGAACAGGATATTGCGCGATCGGTCGCGCAGTACTTCATGCAGCGCCGGCCACGACGGCGCCGCGTCGAGCGGCGCGTCGAACAGCTTCTCGACCCAGGCCGAAAACAAATTTTCCGTTGCTCGGTTCCATGTGTTGCGCAATGGCCAGACGCTGCCCGCTGCCGCGCTCGGCCGCGGCGGCTCGTCGGCGCGCACGGCGATGTCGCGCGTGATCGTGCCGCACCCGGCCGGCGTGAGTGTGGCGCGCCATGTCCCCGCAGCCGGCGACGCGACCTCGGCGAACCAGAAATACGGCGGCCCGCCGTGCCGCTCGTGCGATTTGGTGGCGACGCTTCCATCGGGCGCGATCAGCGAAAACTCGCCCTCGAGCGGCATCTCCACGGCGAAAACGACGCGTAAGGCCGCGCCCCTCCATGGCGCGGTCGGCGCGGACAAGACCGCGAGCCCGGCGGCGTCCTCGCAGACGCCACCTTGGGCCTGTGCGTCCGCTACCGAGAAAAGGAAGCCGAAAAATGCACCTGCGATCAGCAACAATGCGGTCACAGCAGCGGCAAACTGGCGTGCTAGAAACAATGTAGCCCTCCCTGGAGCGTTTCCCTTGACCGCACCCCCGCAGCCAGGGCCGGATCGCAGGATAGCGAATTGGCGGGGATCAGTCAGCGGGCATGCCGGTGATTTTGTAACAATCCGACCGGTCGCCAAGGCCGCTTATGTCGGAGTTGGGGCATAAGCGGACATACCGATAAGTCCGCGCGATGTCAGCTTTGCCCCTCAAAGCGCAAATTGCGCGGATGAGCTGGCACGTCTGCTTTGGGTCAGAAGCAGCTATCATGACAGGAGATAGTGCGCAATCGCCTCTATTTCCAGACTTGGGACACTAGGGTGAAATCACTCCACACTGCACACCCCGCGCCCTAACCGGCGCGGTTTTTTTATAAGAAACCCCGGCTGCACGTCAGTACAATCGGGGCTTCCTGTCCGGTTCGCGGCCCTTAAGGGGCAAACCAAAAGAGTCGAAACTCGGCACTTTCAAAATGTGCCTCAGTCTTAACCAGCGATCAAATCAGGCCACTGCCAGTTTCAAACTAGGCCACTAGGGGTCAAAACCGGCCCAGTACCAGGCCGCCAACTGAGGCGGCCTCAATGTGAGCGTTAGAACACGTAACGCCACGCGAGCAGTACGACCACGATCATGACGACGACCGTTAGCGTCATTTGACCGGCGGTGCTGTGAAGAAAGCCGCTATGTTTCGGGCCACTGGTCTGCATTGTCATAACTACCTCCTGGGCTGAGAGCCCTCCATTTTCATTTCGATAGTTTCGACGTTGTGGCATCGCTCGCAGCGATAAGTCTGTAGCTCCGGATAAGAGCCGATGCGCGGGATGGCCTTGATCAGTTTCATAGGCTCGCCGCAGCACAAGCGCGTGATTGGATGCCCGGGTTCGTATTTGGAGTGTTCAGCGGGACTCATGCTTGGAAAAGTAATACTAAAGTCTATAGCACATCAATACGGATGTATAAGCCATCAGCAGGTCAGGGTTGAAATTAGGACGCTCTGAGATTCAAATTAGGACACAAGGGGTTAAATACGGACAGTACCCAGTCCCCAAAAAGAACATATTGCGAACGGAGAACAAATGGTGTACATTGCCTTCTCCAGTCGATTCCGGCCGCGGCGGAGGCCGCGTTTGTCGGGGGGTCGATTCCCGGCCATAAGGAGCGCGACATGAGTCAGCCTGCCCTGCGTATCGTCGAAGGATCGTCCATGGACAAGTCGAAGGCCCTCTCCGCTGCGCTCAGCCAGATCGAGCGGCAGTTCGGCAAGGGTTCGATCATGCGGCTCGGCAAGAACGACAAGTCGATGGATATCGAGGTCATTTCGTCGGGCTCGCTCGGGCTCGACATCGCGCTCGGGGTCGGCGGCTTGCCACGCGGCCGGGTTGTGGAGATCTACGGGCCGGAATCCTCCGGCAAGACCACGCTGGCGCTGCACACCATCGCCGAAGCCCAGAAGCTCGGCGGCATCTGCGCCTTCGTCGACGCCGAGCACGCGCTCGACCCGGTCTATGCCCGCAAGCTCGGGGTCAATGTCGACGAACTCTTGATCTCGCAGCCGGATGCCGGCGAGCAGGCGCTGGAAATCGCCGACACGCTGGTGCGCTCCGGCGCGGTCGACGTGCTGGTAGTCGACTCGGTCGCCGCTTTGGTGCCGCGCTCCGAGCTCGAAGGCGAGATGGGCGACGTGCAGCCGGGCAGCCAGGCGCGGCTGATGAGCCAGGCGCTGCGCAAGCTCACCGCCTCGATCTCAAAATCGCGCACCATGGTCATTTTCATCAACCAGATCCGCATGAAGATCGGCGTGATGTACGGCTCGCCGGAAACCACGTCGGGCGGCAATGCGCTGAAATTCTACGCGTCCGTGCGCCTCGACATCCGCCGCATCGGCGCCATCAAGGAGCGCGACGAGGTGGTCGGCAACCAGACCCGCGTCAAGGTGGTCAAGAACAAGCTGGCGCCGCCGTTCAAGCAGGTCGAGTTCGACATCATGTATGGCGAGGGCGTCTCCAAGGTCGGCGAGTTGATCGATCTCGGCGTGAAAGCGGGTGTGGTGGAGAAGTCGGGCGCCTGGTTCTCCTATGACAGCCAGCGCATCGGCCAGGGCCGCGAGAACGCCAAGACCTTCCTCAAGGAAAACCCCGACATCGCCGCCAAGATCGAGGCGCAGGTGCGCCAGAATGCCGGTCCGATCGCCGAGGCGATCCTGGCGAGCCCGCCGACAAGGAAGACGACGACGAGGCGGCGGAGGCTTAAGCACAACCGACCGCTCATCCCCGCGAAAGCGGGGACCCAGAGCCAAAGCTTGACGAGTTAAGAACTGGATTCCCGCTGGAGCCTGTACCCGCGTAGGCGGGTGCGGGAATGAACGAAGTTAACCCTTGTAAGGCGCGGCGGCGGCGCCAGTTTACCGCCGCACCAATCTAGTGACGCGTCTCGCGTATCGCCCCCGTCGGCACCCGGCTGCGTAAAGCGGCCGCCACCGAGGACGGGGGCGAGGGCGTTTTTTAATCTCTCCCCGAACTCTGCCCTGTCATCGCCCGCGAAAGCGGGCGATCCAGTACGCCGTGTCCTTGCGATTGGCGCCGGGATTACTGGATGCCCCGCTTTCGCGGGGCATGACAGTTGTAGAGACGGGGAGGGATTAAGCCATCCTTCCTGGACTTAACCCAGCCCCATCGCTAAATAGCTCCCGAAACATCAAGCCGGACGGGGATTTAGCCTCGATGGGCGCGCATAATCCCGAAAAAGCCTGTCCCCGATGTGATCCGGGATGGGTAGCGGTTTTCGGAAAAGATTTTGCGCCAACAAAAATAGGGGCTAGCACAGCGTTCCGATGAGCGGCGTCAACGACATCCGTAACAGCTTCCTGGATTTCTTCGCCCGCAACGACCATCAGGTCGTGGCGTCCTCGGCGCTGGTGCCGCGCAACGACCCGACGCTGATGTTCACCAATGCCGGCATGGTGCAGTTCAAGAACGTCTTCACCGGCCTCGAAAAGCGCCCCTACGCCCGCGCGGTGACCGCGCAGAAATGCGTGCGCGCCGGCGGCAAGCACAACGACCTCGACAATGTCGGCTACACCGCCCGCCACCACACCTTCTTCGAGATGCTCGGCAACTTCTCGTTCGGCGACTACTTCAAGGAGCGCGCCATTGCGCTCGCCTGGGAGCTGATCACCAAGGAATACGCGATTTCGCCCGAGCGCCTGCTGATCACGGTCTATATCGAGGACGACGACGCCTTCAAGCTGTGGAAGAAAATCACCGGCCTGCCCGACAGTAAAATTCTCCGCATCGCCGGTAGCGACAATTTCTGGTCCATGGGCGACACCGGGCCGTGCGGCCCTTGCGCGGAAATCTTCTACGACCACGGCGACAAGATTCCCGGCGGCCCGCCCGGCTCGGCCGATTCGGAAGGCGACCGTTTCATCGAGATCTGGAATCTGGTGTTCATGCAGTACGAGCAGCTTGCCTCCGGCAAGCGGCTCGACCTGCCGCGGCCCTCGATCGACACCGGCATGGGGCTGGAGCGCATCGCCGCGGTGCTGCAGGGCACGAACGACAATTACGCCATCGACCTGTTCGCCACACTGATCCACGCCATCGCCGAGCTTACCCATGTGGCCTCCGACGGGGCGCAAAAGGCCTCGCACCGGGTGATCGCCGATCACCTGCGCGCCTCGGCTTTCCTGATTGCCGACGGCGTATTGCCCTCGAACGAGGGCCGCGGCTACGTGCTCCGCCGCATCATGCGGCGCGCCATGCGCCACGCCGAACTGCTCGGCGCCAGAGAGCCGCTGATGTGGAAGCTGGTGCCCTTGCTCACCCGCGAGATGGGCCAGGCCTATCCCGAACTCATCCGCGCCGAGGCGCTGATCACGGAAACGCTGAAGCTGGAAGAGACCCGCTTCCGCAACACGCTCGAACGCGGCCTCGCCATCCTCGAAGAGGAGAGCAAGTCGCTCAAAAAGGGCGCCATGTTCGACGGCGAGACGGCGTTCACGCTCTACGACACTTACGGTTTTCCTTTGGATCTCACGCAGGACGCCCTGCGCGCGCGCGGCATCGGCGTCGACATCGCGAGCTTCAGCGCGGCCATGGAGCGGCAGCGCGAGAAGGCGCGCGCCTCGTGGTCGGGCTCGGGCGAGGCCGCCACCGAAACGCTATGGTTCGCACTACGCGAGAAAGTCGGCGCCAGCGAATTCCTCGGCTACGAGACCGAGAGCGCCGAGGGCGTGGTCGCCGCGCTGGTGCGCGACGGCAAGGAAGTGCCTGAGCTCAAGAATGGCGAGAGCGGCGCGGTGGTGATGAACCAGACCCCATTCTACGGGGAGAGCGGCGGCCAGGTCGGCGACACCGGCGAGATGCGGCGCGAAGGCGTGCGGCTCACCGTCACCGATACCCAGAAGAAAGCCGCCGACCTGTTCGTTCACCTGGTCAAGGTCGATGAGGGCGCGGTCAAAATCGGCGATCCGCTGCTGCTGGAAGTCGACCACGCGCGGCGCGCCGCCATAAGCCAGAACCATTCCGCCACCCATCTGCTGCACGAGGCGCTGCGCCAGGTGCTCGGCGATCACGTGGCGCAGAAGGGCTCGCTGGTGGCGCCCGACCGGCTGCGCTTCGACTTCTCGCATCCCAAGCCGCTTGCGCCGCACGAAATCGAGCGCGTCGAGGACACCGCCAACGACATCGTGCTGCAGAATTCCCCGGTCACAACGCGGTTGATGGCGCTCAAGGATGCCCGCGCCTCCGGCGCGCGCGCGCTGTTCGGCGAGAAATACGGCGACGAAGTGCGCGTGGTCGCCATGGGCGAGGGTAGTGGCAACACGCTCGGTTGGTCGATCGAGCTGTGCGGCGGCACCCACGTCAAGCGCACCGGCGATATCGGCCTAATCGGCGGTCTCACCGACTCAGGCGTCGCCGCCGGCGTGCGCCGCCTCGAGGCGCTCACCGGCAAAATGGCGCGCAAGGCCGCTAACAAACAGCTTCAAGTCGTTAAAGCGGCGTCCGCCGAACTTAAAGTTTCACTGGAAGATCTGCCAGTGCGTGTCGCCGCGCTGCTCGACGAGCGCAAGAAGCTCGAGCGCGAACTCTCTGAGGCCAAAAAGAAAATTGCTATGGGCGTCGGCCACGCTGCTGGAACATCGAGTGCAAACGGAGAGGGCGTTGGCTTGCGCAAAGTCGCAGGAATCAATCTCCTCGCGCGCTCGGTCTCCGGCATCGAACTCAAGGACCTGCGCAGCCTTGCCGACGAAGGCAAGAAACAGGTCGGCTCCGGCGTGGTCGCCATTGTCGGCCTCTCCGCCGACGGCAAGGCCGGCCTCGTGGTCGGCGTCACCGAGGATCTGACCAAGCGTTTCAATGCGGTGGACCTCGTGAAAAAGGGCGCCGAAGTGCTCGGCGGCAAGGGCGGCGGCGGGCGCCCCGACATGGCGCAGGCCGGCGGCCCGGACGGTTCCAAGGCGGAGGAAGCCCTCAAGGCGATCGAGGCGGCACTCGGCGGCTAGCCGAGGCTGTCCTCCCGGCCGAGCAAAGCGAGAGCCGGGACCAAGTAGCCCCTGTCTTCGTTATATGGACAGGCCGGGGTTACTGGGTCCCCGCTTTCGCGGGGACGACGGCCGAATTAGGCTTGGACCCATGGCCCAACTCCATTTCACCTCCTGGCTGCGGGAACTCGTGCCCAATGGCCCTCTGACCGCCGGCGGCGACACTGTCGGCGCCGCGCTTGGGCAAGTGTTCAGCGAGCTGCCGCATGTGCGTGGCTATCTGCTCGACGACCAGGGCCGCTTGCGCAAACACGTCTGCATTTTCGCCGACGGCAGAAGGCTGCCGCGCGAAGCGGCGCTGAACCAAAGCATTCGCCCCGATTCCAAGCTCTACGTCATGCAGGCATTGTCGGGAGGCTGAACCCATGAGTGAGCGGATGCTGGTGGCGACGCGCAAGGGATTGCTGCAGCTCGCGCGTAAAGATGGCGGCTGGAGCGTCGCGCGCTTGAGCTTCCCCGGCATTGCGGTCACCGCCGCGCTGCACGACAAGCGCGACGGCACGCTCTACGCCATGCTCAAGCACGGCCATTTCGGCAGCAAGCTGCATCGCTCGGACAACGACGGCCTCACCTGGATGGAGTTGACCGCGCCGGCCTTTCCCGCCGATGCGGCGGGCGCGCCGGCGCTGTTTCAGATTTGGACCGTTGAGGCCGGCGGCGCCGACGAGCCGGGCCGGCTGTGGGCGGGCGCGCTGCCGGCCGGACTATTCCGCTCCGACGATCGCGGCGAGCATTGGAGCCAAGTAAGCGCGCTGTGGAACGTGCCGGAGCGCGAGAAATGGTTCGGCGGCGGCTATGACGATGCCGGTATCCACACCATTTCGCCGGATCCGCGCGACGCCAAGCGCGTATTCGTCGCGATCTCCTGCGGCGGGGTGTGGGATTCAAACGACAGCGGCCAGAGCTGGACGCTACGCGGCGACGGGATGGTCGCCGCCTATATGCCGCCGGAACTGGCCGGACAACGCGAGACCCAGGACCCGCATCGCGTGGCGCGCTGCACGGCCGCGCCCGACACGATGTGGATGCAGCATCATTGCGGGATTTTCCGCTCGACCGACGCCGGGGCCAACTGGACGCAATTGAAATTGCCGGTCGACGATTTCGGCTTTGCCGTCGCGGCGCATCCGAAGGATCCGCTCACCGCCTGGTTCGTGCCCGCCATCAAGGACGAGTTGCGCCTGCCGCGCGACGGCGCCTTGGCGGTGACGCGCACCAGCGACGGCGGCAAGACCTGGGAGTCGTTCCGTGCCGGCCTGCCGCAGCGCGACGCCTATGACTTGATCTACCGCCACGGCCTCGACGTGGATGCAGCCGGCAGCCAGCTCGCCATGGGCTCGACCACCGGCAGCCTGTGGGTGAGCGACAGTGCCGGCGAGGGCTGGCAGCTGGTGAACGCCCACCTGCCGCCGGTCTATGCGGTGCGGCTTTACTAGCCGATTGATCGAGCGCAAAGCGGGCCGGCGCCCCGGAATGGTCTAATATCCCGTCGATTCCTGCGGAGCACATCATGGCACGCGCCCGGGTCACGGAACTACGGCGACGCATCTATTTGGTCCTCGAGCAGGGCCCGGTGGGCGAAAGCATGGGTGTCGTTGCCGACCGGCTACTGGTCGCGCTCATCCTGATCAATCTGATCGCGGTCGCGCTCGAGTCGGTGCCGGAGATCGGTGCCCGCTACGCGCTCGCCTTCCTCCTGATCGAAATTTTCTCGCTCGTCGTGTTCACGGTCGAGTACGGCTTGCGGCTGTGGGGCGCGATCGAGCATGGCCCGCACCGGCATCTCGGTGCCATGCGCGCACGTCTCAAATATGCGCTCAGCCCCGCCGGCATCGTCGATCTGGTCGCGGTGCTGCCGTTCTGGTTCGCGTTCGTGCTGCCCGACGACCTGCGGCTGCTGCTGGTGTTCCGCATCGTGCGCTTCTTCAAGATCGCGCGCTATTCGCCGGCGATGCGCTCGCTGCTCGACGTGCTTTATCGCGAGCGCCGCGCCCTGTTCGGCTGCCTGGTGATCACCATGGGCAGCGCGCTGGTCGCCGCCGCCTTGATGCATCTGGCCGAAGGCAAGGTGCAACCGGACAAGCTCGGCACCATTCCCGATGCGCTATGGTGGGCGATCGTCACCGTCGGCACCATCGGCTATGGCGACGTGGTGCCGATCACCGTGGTCGGCAAGCTGATCGCCACCGGCACCATCTTCCTCGGCCTGATCATGATGGCGCTGCCGATCGGCATCATCGCCACCGCCTTCGCCGACCAGATCCACCGCCGCGATTTCATCGTCACCTGGGGCATGATCGCGCGCGTGCCGCTGTTCGCCGAGCTCGATGCCGCCGCGATCTCCGACATCATGGAGCTACTGCGCGCGCAGGTGGCTGAGGCCGGCGAGGTGATCGTGCGCGCCGGCGATCCCGCCCATTCGATGTATTTCATCGCCGCCGGCGAGGTCGAGGTGGCGCTCAAGAAGGAAAGCCTGCGGCTCGGCGTCGGCCAGTTCTTCGGCGAAGTGGCGGTGCTGCGGCGCGCCCGCCGCTCGGCCACCGCCACCGCGCTCACGCGCACGAATTTGCTGGTGCTCTCGGCGCAGGATCTGCATGCGCTGATGCAGCGCGATCCGCGCATCGCCGTGCGCATCAAGGACGTGGTGGAAAAGCGCGTCGGGCGCGAACTGGTCTCGCCCAAGGGCGATATCGTGATGGAGGAGATTGAGTAGCGCCGTAGCCGCGTCTCTCCGTCATGCCCGGCCTTGTGCCGGGAATCCACGTCTTGCGGCGTCAATATGAAGCAAAGGCGTGGATGGCCGGGACAAGCCCGGCCATGACGGCTTCTTACGCCATCGCCTTCTTCAAATTCTCATCGATCTTGTCGAGGAAGCCGGTGGTCGACAGCCACTTCTGGTTGGGGCCGATCAGCAGAGCCAAATCCTTGGTCATGAAGCCGGCTTCGACCGTATCGACGCAGACCTTCTCCAGCGTGTTGGCGAACTTCGCCAGCGCCGCGTTATTGTCGAGCTTGGCGCGATGGCTAAGGCCACGGGTCCAGGCGAAGATCGAGGCGATCGAGTTGGTCGAGGTCTCCTTGCCCTTCTGGTGCTCGCGGTAGTGCCGCGTCACCGTGCCGTGCGCGGCTTCCGCCTCAACCACCTTGCCGTCCGGCGTGAACAGCACGGAGGTCATCAGGCCGAGCGAGCCGAAGCCCTGCGCCACGACGTCCGATTGCACGTCGCCGTCGTAGTTCTTGCAGGCCCAGACATAGCCGCCTGACCATTTCATCGCCGCCGCCACCATGTCGTCGATCAGCCGGTGTTCGTAGGTGATCTTCTTCTTGTCGAATTCGGCTTTAAACTCTGCGTCGAAAATCTGCTGGAATAGCTCCATGAAGCGGCCGTCATACTGCTTCAGGATGGTGTTCTTGGTGGACAGATACAGCGAATAGCCGCGGTCGAGCGAATAATTCATCGAAGCGCGGGCGAAATCGCGGATCGAGTCGTCGAGATTGTACATCGCCATGACGACGCCCGATCCCGGCGCCTTGAACACCTCGCGCTCGATCACCTTGCCGTCGGCGCCGACGAACTTGAGCGTGAGCGTGCCCTTGCTCGGGAATTTGAAATCGGTAGCGCGATACTGGTCGCCATAGGCGTGGCGGCCGATGATGATCGGCTTGGTCCAGCCCGGCACCAGCCGCGGCACGTTCTTGCAGATGATCGGTTCGCGGAAGATCACGCCGCCGAGGATGTTGCGAATGGTGCCGTTGGGCGAACGCCACATCTCCTTGAGGCCGAATTCCTTCACGCGCCCCTCGTCGGGGGTGATGGTCGCGCATTTTACCGCCACGCCGACCTTCTTGGTTATCTCGGCCGAGTCGATGGTGATCTGGTCGTTGGTCTCGTCGCGCTTTTGGACGCTGAGGTCGTAATAGAGCAAGTTGATGTCCAGATAGGGATGGATCAGCTTGTCCTTGATGAGCCGCCAAATAATGCGGGTCATCTCGTCGCCGTCCATTTCGACGACGGGGTTCGTCACCTTGATCTTCGCCATTTCGGATAAAACCTTTATTGCAAGTCGCGCGGACGGCGGGAATGGCTGCCGGCGGGCCGCCTATAGCACCCCAAATCGGGCGGCGGAAGGCGCTACGTCCGTCAATCTTCCCCGGCGGCGGCAGGGCAGCTATACCGCCGGCACGGAGGACTGCATGCCCGGCGCCGGCACCGACAAAACCAAACGCTGGATCGAACAGCCGGCGCCGATCGTCGTGCTGGTCGAGCCGCAGCTCGGCGAGAACATCGGCGCGGCCGCACGCGCCATGGCCAATTTCGGACTATCTCGCCTCAGGCTGGTCAAGCCGGTGCAGGGCTGGCCGAACGAGAAGGCACGCGTGATGGCGGCGGGCGCCGATCGCATTCTCGACGGCGCCGCGCTCTACGACAGCCTGGCCGATGCGATTGGCGATTGCAGCTTCGTGCTGGCGGCAACCGCGCGCAACCACGATCAGGCCAAGCCGGTGGTCGGGGCTGCCGAAGCAGCGGCCGAAATGGCGCCGCGGGTGGCGGCGCGCGAAATCGTCGCCATCGTGTTCGGGCGCGAACGCAATGGGCTCGAAAACCACGAGGTCGCGCGCGCCGACCGCATCCTCACGCTGCCGGTCAATCCGGCCTTCGCCTCGCTCAATCTGGCGCAGGCGATAGTGATCGTGGCTTACGAATGGTTCAAGCAGGCGGGGAGCGATTTGCCGTTCGCTAGCCCGCAGAAATCGCCGCCGGCGGCCAAGCAGCAGCTCGATGCCTTGTTCGCCGATCTCGAGCGCGAACTCGACAAGGTCGAATTTTTCCGACCGGAGGAAAAGCGCGGCACCATGGGCGTGAACCTGCGCAATATTTTTCAGCGCATGGCGCCTTCCCAGCAGGACATCCGCACCCTGCACGGCGTGATCACGGCGATCGCGCAGGGGAGAAAAGGTCCGGCACGCGGTGGCGTTCTCGACGGCGCTGGCGCGCAAAAGCTGCGCGATCTGCTGGCGGAGCACGGCGCCGGCCGCGCACCGTCCGAACGCACCCCCTTACGCGGCTTGCCGAGGCTGTTGCGGCGAAACCCAACCGACGCCGAGCGCGCGCTATGGCAGGCGCTGATGAACGACCGCCGCTTTGCCGGCCGCGGCTTCAAGCGGCAGGTGCCGATCGGCCCGCACATCGCAGATTTCGTGTCGTTCCCGCTCAAATGCGTCATCGATCTGGTACCGGCGGCGGAGAATGAAGCCGCCGAGCGCACGCGCGCCGAGAAGCGGGCGTGGCTGGCCGAGCACGGCTACCGGGTGAGCGAGGTAGAGGCGGCCGAGGTGGAGAAGGATGTCGGCAAGGTACTCGACGAACTTTCTGCCGTCGTTCCGCCGTCCTAACCGTTCGTCCCCGCGAAAGCGGGGAACCAGGGAAACTTCAGGCAATCGTTTTGCAGATCTGGATTCCCGCTTGCGCGGGGATGAACGGTGTTTGGGCTTACGCATTTAGCGCCTTCAGCTGCGCCGCCGCGCCCTCGCGCAAGGTTGCGAGATCGCTGCCGATGGTGATGAATTTGAAACCGCGTTTGGCCATGGCCAACGCGCGCTCGGCGTCACGGCAATAGATGCCGGGAATTTTGCCGGCCTTCTTCGCCGCCGCGCCTATTTGGTCGATTGCGCGCTCGACTTCCGGCGCTTGCACGTCCTGCGCCTTGCCGCCGCTCAGCGCGGTCGAAAGATCGTAAGGCCCGATGAACAACGCGTCGATGCCGGGCGTGCTGGCGATCGCATCCACATTGGCGAGCGCGGCCGGCGTCTCGATCATTGCCAGCGTAAGCGTGCCGTCGTTGGCCTCACGCAGGTAGTCGACGGTCGCCGTCTTGCCTTGCAACGCCATGGCGCGCTGCGGCCCCCAGCTGCGCTCGCCCAGCGGCGGAAACTTTGCCACTGACGCGAATTGGCGGGCATCTGCCGCGGTATTGACCATCGGCGCGATGATCGCCTCGGCGCCGAAGTCGAGCGCGCGGGAAACGAATGCGAAGTCGTTGAGCGGCACCCGCACCATCGGCGCGGCGTCGGCGTGATGCAGCGCGCCGATGCCGGCGATGATCGAGGCGGTGTCCCACAGCCCGTGCTGAATATCGAGCACGACCGCGGCAAAGCCCTCGCGCGCGATGGTCTCGGCCACGATGGGCGACGCCAGCGTGCACCACGCGGCAAATACGGTTTCGCCCGCGCGCAGACGGCGGGCGAGCGCGAAGGCCGTCACCTCAGCCGCTCGCCTTGATCTGTGCGATCGCCTGCGCCATCAGCTCGTCCATGGCGCGGCGGATGTCCTGGTCGGAGACGGCCAATTTCTTGCCGTCGAAATCCTTGCGGATTTTCATAAATATGTCGTGCTCGGCCTCGAATTCGGCCATCACGACCTCCTTGGCGTAGGCCTCGGCCGGAGCGCCGGCGAGGCCCATTTTTTCGGCCGCCCATATCCCGAGCATTTTATTGCGCCGGGCGCCGGCCTTGAATTTAAGCTCCTCGTCGTGCGCGAACTTCTTCTCGAAGCCTTCCTCGCGCTTGTCGAAAGTCGTGGTCATGACGCCCTCGTTTGTGCACACATACTGCCGCCTTGCATATCGCTGTGGCAGCGTCAAGGCAACATGCGGCAGTGTTGATGACGTGTAAATACGAAGTGGAAAACGTGCGGCACCCGCGATTGTGCTGCCCCGAGTGATCGGCTAGGTTGACTATGTGCCCGGACCGTTTAGCGCATTTGCAAACGGACGGTCCCGCCGCCGCGGATCTCGAGACGTCACGAACAAGGAGCCACGGCATCCAATGGACTTTCAAAAACCACGGTACACCCCGATGAGTTGCCGCCGCCGCATTTACGAAGGCAAGGCGAAGATCCTCTATGAGGGCCCCGAGCCGGGAACGCTGATTTAGCACTTTAAGGACGACGCAACCGCCTTCAACGCCAAGAAACACGAGGTGGTCGAAGGCAAAGGCGTCCTCAACAACCGCATCTCCGAATACGTGTTCCAGCACCTCAACGACATCGGGGTTCCCACCCATTTCATCCGCCGGCTCAACATGCGCGAGCAGTTGATCCGCGAGGTGGAGATCATCCCCCTCGAGGTGGTGGTGCGCAACGTCGCCGCCGGCTCGCTGGCGACCCGGCTGGGCATTGACGAGGGCACCCAGCTGCCGCGCTCGATCATCGAGTTCTATTACAAAAACGACGCGCTCAACGACCCGATGGTGTCGGAAGAGCACATCACCGCCTTCGGCTGGGCTTCCCCTCAGGAAATCGACGACATCATGGCGCTTGCCATAAGGGTCAATGACTTCCTGTCCGGCCTGTTCCTCGGCGTCGGCATCCGTCTGGTCGATTTCAAGATGGAAACCGGCCGGCTGTGGGAAAACGACGTGATGCGCATCGTCGTGGCCGACGAGATTTCGCCCGATAGCTGCCGGTTGTGGGACATCAAAACCAACGACAAGCTCGACAAGGACCGCTTCCGCCGCGATCTCGGCGGGTTGTTGGAGGCCTATACCGAGGTCGCCAAGCGCCTCGGCATCATGAACGAGGGCGAGCCGCCGCGCGGCGCCGGCCCCGTGCTGGTGAAGGGTTAGGCAACCGCGGCATTTCGGTCTTTTTGGCCGTGAATTACCCGAAGCCCGGCACCCGGGTCCGGCCTTCGGCCGGCCCGGGCGTAAACCTTGTTGCCGGGCTTCGGCGTCTCTAGTTTAGGGGTGGATGGCCGAGTTTGGCCCGGCCAGGCCCCGCGACTTCATGCCATAAGCGGCGAAACATGAAAGCCCGCGTCACCGTTACCCTGAAAACCGGCATTCTCGACCCGCAAGGCAAGGCCATCGAAGGCGCGTTGCGCTCGCTCGGGCTGTCCGGGGTCGCCAGCGTGCGGCAGGGCAAGGTGTTCGATATCGAAATCGAGGGTTCCGACCGCGCCCAGGCCGAAGCCTTGCTCAAGCAGGCCGCCGACAAGCTGTTGGCCAACACGGTGATCGAGAATTACCGGGTCGACGTGCTGGCATGAAAGCCGCCGTCCTCATCTTCCCCGGCATCAACCGCGAGCGCGACATGGCGCGCACGCTCGAGCTCATCTGCGGGCGCGCGCCGGCGATCGTGTGGCACGCCGACCGCGAATTGCCGGCCGGCACCGACCTGGTGGTAATCCCCGGCGGCTTTTCCTACGGCGACTATCTGCGCTGCGGGGCGATCGCCGCCCGCGCGCCGATTATGGACGCGGTGCGCGCCTTCGCCAGCAAGGGCGGGCTGGTGCTCGGCGTCTGCAACGGCTTCCAGATCCTGTGCGAGACCGGCCTGCTGCCCGGCGTCCTGATGCGCAACGAGAACCTGCGCTTCATCTGCCGCGACGTCTATCTGCGGGTCGAGCGCTCCGACACGCCGTTCACGCGCGGCTACAATGCCGGCCAGGTGATCCGTGTGCCGGTCGCGCATGGCGAGGGCAACTACATCGCCGACGGCGAGACCATCGCGCGGCTGGAAGGCGAGGGGCGGGTGATGTTCCGCTATTGCTCGCCCGACGGCATGATCGACCCGAACTGGAACCATAACGGCGCGATCAACGCCATCGCGGGCATCGTCAACGAGCGCGGCAATGTGCTGGGCATGATGCCGCACCCGGAGAACCACGTGGAATTCAGCGCTCGGCGTCACCGATGGGCGCGGGCTGTTCGCGGGGCTGGTGGAGATCTTGGAGAAGGCCGCGTGACAAATTCGGCGTCATACCCGGTCTTGGGCCGGGCATCCACGCCTTGCATGTAGGAAGTCAACTAAGGCGTGGATGGCCGGGACAAGCCCGGCCATGACGAAAGAAAAAGTGATCCGCAACGAACCCCGCATCACCCCCGAACTGGTCGCCGAGCATGGCCTCAAGCCTGACGAGTACGACCGCATCCTGAATCTGCTCAAACGTGAGCCGTCGCTGACCGAGCTCGGCATCTTCTCGGCGATGTGGAACGAGCACTGCTCGTACAAGTCCTCCAAGGTCCATCTGCGCACGCTGCCGACCAAAGGTCCGCATGTGATCCAGGGCCCCGGCGAAAACGCCGGCGTTATCGACATCGGCGACGGCTTTGCTTGCGTATTCAAGATGGAGAGCCACAACCACCCGAGCTATATCGAGCCCTACCAGGGCGCCGCCACCGGCGTCGGCGGCATCCTGCGGGACGTGTTCACCATGGGCGCGCGGCCGGTCGCCTGCCTAAATGCGCTGTCGTTCGGCGATCCCATGCATCCCAAGACGCGGCACCTGGTGTCCGGCGTGGTGGCCGGCATCGGCGGCTATGGCAATTCATTTGGTGTTCCCACTGTGGGGGGCTCGGTGCGCTTCCATGCGCGCTATGACGGCAATTGCTTGGTCAATGCCATGGCGGTCGGCATCGCGGAAAAGGACAAGATTTTCTACGCGGCCGCTTCCGGCGTCGGCATGCCGATCGTCTATCTCGGCTCCAAGACTGGACGCGACGGCATACACGGCGCCAACATGGCCTCGGCGGAATTCGGCGAAAACTCGGAGGCCAAACGCCCAACCGTGCAGGTCGGCGATCCATTCTCGGAAAAATTGCTGCTCGAGGCCTGTCTCGAGATCATGCACAAGGGCTGCGTCATCGCGATCCAGGACATGGGCGCGGCGGGCCTCACCTGTTCGGCGGTGGAGATGGGCGCCAAGGGCGATCTCGGCGTCACCCTCGATCTCGACAAGGTGCCCTGCCGCGAGCAGGGCATGAGCGCCTACGAGATGATGCTGTCGGAGAGCCAGGAGCGTATGCTCATGGTGCTCAAGCCGGAGAAGGAACAGGAAGCCGAGGCGATCTTCCGCAAATGGGGGCTCGACTTCGCGATTGTCGGCGAAACCACACCGGGCAAACGCTTCATCGTGCGCCATGGCGGCGACGTGATGGCCGACCTGCCGATCAAAGAGCTCGGCGACCAGGCGCCCGAATACAAGCGCGCCTTCGTCAACGCAGCCAAGCCCGCCGCCATCGATGCGGAGGAGGTGACGGCGCCGATGGGCGTCGCCGACGCGCTAGTCAAGCTGCTCGGCGTGCCGGATCTGTGCTCCAAACGCTGGGTGTGGGAGCAATACGACCACATCATTCTCGGCAACACCGTGCAGCGGCCGGGCGGCGACGCCGCGGTGGTGCGGATCGAGAACGGGCCGAAGGGCCTGGCGCTCACCACCGACGTGACGCCGCGCTATTGCGAGGCCGATCCGTTCGAGGGCGGCAAGCAGGCGGTGGCCGAATGCTGGCGCAACTTGACCGCCGTGGGTGCAAGGCCGCTCGCCGTGACCGACAATTTGAACTTCGGCAATCCGGAGCGGCCGGAGATCATGGGCCAGTTCGTCGGCTGTATCCGCGGCATCGCCGAGGCCTGTAAGGCGCTGAGCTTTCCGGTCGTGTCCGGCAATGTGTCGCTCTACAACGAGACCAATGGCCGCGCCATCCTGCCGACGCCATCGATCGGCGGCGTCGGCTTGCTCGACGATTTCACCAAGTCGGCGTCACTCGCCTTCAAGCGCGCCGGCGAGGCGATCCTGCTGATCGGCGAAACCACCGGCTGGCTCGGCCAATCGATGTATCTGCGCGAGCTCGCCGGCCGCGAGGAGGGCACCCCCCCGCCGGTCGATCTGATCGAAGAGCGCGAAAACGGCGATTTCGTGCGCGCGCTGATCCTCGACGGCAGCGCGAGCGCTGCGCACGATCTTTCCGATGGCGGCTTGGCGGTGGCGCTTGCGGAAATGGCGATGGCCGCCGGTATTGGGGCGACGCTGACCGCGGCGCCCGACGACATCCCGGCGCATGCCTACTGGTTCGGCGAGGATCAGGCGCGCTACCTCGTCAGCGTGCCGGCGGCGACGGTGGAAGCGGTACTCGCCCGAGCCAAGGCGGCGAGCGTGCCGGTGTGGGCAATTGGGACAACTGGCGGCGATGCATTGACGCTTCCGGGCGAGCACTCCATCCTGGTCACGATGTTGCGCGAGCGTTTCGAGGGCTGGCTGCCGGCCTACATGGCCGGTGAACTGCCACAAGCTTGAGCGCTAAGGAGTTGGTCCACCATGGCGATGGACGCCGGCGAGATTGAACGGCTGATCAAGGTTCGCATTCCGGACGCCCAGGTGACAATCCGCGATCTGGCCGGCGACGGCGACCACTATGCCGCCACGGTGATTTCGGCCTCGTTCAAGGGCAAGTCGCGGGTGCAGCAGCACCAGCTCGTCTATGAGGCGCTGAAAGGCCAGATGGGCGGCGTGCTGCACGCGCTGGCGCTGCAGACCGCTACGCCGGAAAGCTGATGGCGGCTCCTCGCGGGGTCAAGATTTTGTCACCGGCGGGCGCCATCGCGCCGACCGGGACCTGGAGCCTGGGCGCGCGCGCCGGAGATTTCGTGTTCGTGGCCGGCATGCGCGGCATCGATCCGGCGAGCAATGCCATGCTCGCGGGCGAGGAAGCGCGCATACGGCAGGCTTTCATGAACATGAAAACGATCGCCGAGTTGGAAGGCGCCAGCCTCACCGACTGCGTGCGATTGACGGTCTTTGTCACCGATATGGGCCGCTTACGGCCGTTGGTGAACATGGTTCAGGAGGAATTCTGGGCCGGCGGGCCTTATCCGCCGCGCACCATCGTGGAGGTCGCCAAGCTCAATCAGGACGATATTTTCGAGGTCGAGGGGACGTTTTACGCTCCGCAAAAGACCTGAATAACAAAGGTTTCGACCCCTCTTGGGGTGGCGCTGGAATCTGCGCTACATATATCGGCAACACGGCGGCCGAACGCCGTCCAACGGGACAAGAATCCATGGGCATCGAGCAATTCATCGACAACGAAGTGAAGGCAAACGACGTGGTGCTGTTCATGAAGGGCACGCCGCAGTTTCCGCAATGCGGATTTTCCGGTCAGGTGGTGCAGATTCTCGACCATCTGGGCGTGGCCTATAAGGGCCTCAACGTGCTCGACTCCGCCGAGCTTCGCGATGGCATCAAGGCCTATTCGAACTGGCCGACCATCCCGCAGCTCTATGTGAAGGGCGAGTTCGTCGGCGGCTGCGACATCTTGCGCGAGATGTTCCAGGCCGGCGAATTGCAGCAGACGCTCAAGGACAAGGGCGTCGCGGTGAAGGCCGGCAGCGCGGCCTGAAGTGGCAGGCTCGTCGACCGTGGCCAATGTTTTCCTTTTCATCGCCGCGATCGTCGACGTCGTCCTTGCCGTGATTCTGATCGGCGTTTCCGGATTCCTGTTCGGGTCAGGCCCCGAGAGCATGCATGGCGGCACATTGCTGACGGTGGTCTATACGGCCGCCGTGATCGGCTGCCTGGTGGTTCCAGTTGTCGGACTAGTGCTCCATCGACGCGGAAAAACCGCCGCCGGGATGCTGCATTGTATGGCTGCCGCCGGCCGGCGCGCTGCTCACGCTCGCCATTCCGGCGCCTTATTGACGCCGCCTAACGCAGCCGCTTCATAATCAGGTAGATGAGGGCCAAGAGCAGCGCCAAGCCGATGAGGCTCGGGGTCGGCACCGCATTGGCAAATTTCGTCACATTGTCGGTGACCGACAGCACGAAGGTCCCGGAGTTTTCCCCCAGGATCAGATAGATCAGCATGATCGCGAGCACGCTGGCGAAGCCGAGCTCGACGAATGCCCAAAGATAACGCTTGGCCTTATCGAGGATGTCCATCATGGCTCACCTATGATGGCGCGCGAACGCGTGGGCTCAGCGGATAGCCAGCGCCGACGCCGTCCACGATTTTGTCAAATACCAACACTTGGGTGGGGACGGTGGTCCCCACCTGATTATGGGGCCGCAAACCTGTAGCCGGTTGCCTCCCAATTGCAAAGCCCCCGCCTTTGGGGCAGGAGCTTTCGACTTTCGTAGGGGTATCGAGGCTAAGCGCCGGGTCAGCGCGAATAATATTCGACCACCAGATGCGGCTCCATCTGCACCGGATAGGGCACATCGGTGATCACCGGGATGCGCGAGAGCTTGGCGGTCATCTTGCCGGTATCGACGTCGATGTAATCGGGCACGTCGCGCTCGGCCAAGGCTTGCGCTTCCAGCACCAGATTCATCTGCTTCGACTTTTCCTTGATCTCCACCACATCGCCGACCTTGACCCGGTAGCTCGGGATGTTGACGCGCTTGCCGTTCACCTTGATGTGGCCGTGGTTGACGAACTGGCGGGCGGCGAACACGGTGGGCACGAATTTGGCGCGGTAGACGATGGCGTCGAGCCGGCGCTCCAACAGGCCGATCATGTGGGCGCCGCTGTCGCCCTTCATGCGGATCGCCTCGTCATAGATGCCGCGGAATTGCCGTTCGGAAATGTTGCCGTAATAGCCGCGCAGCTTCTGCTTGGCCTTGAGCTGCACGCCGTAGTCGGAAAGCTTGCTCTTGCGGCGCTGGCCGTGCTGGCCAGGGCCATATTCGCGCCGGTTCACCGGGCTCTTGGGGCGGCCCCAGATGTTCTGGCCCATCCGGCGGTCGAGCTTGTACTTGGATTCCATGCGCTTGGTCATCGCGTCCTCGAAGTTGCATGTGGGTTGGAGGAACCGCGCCCTCCTCTGTCCCGGATCCCTCCGGAACCGACAGGCAGGACCTCGAAAGCGCAAGGTCTTGCCACGGGTCGCGAAACGCCCTGTCAGGTCATGAAAATCCGCAGGGCGCGCGGGTTTTAGGGGTGAACTGGGCGGGTGTCAAACCGGCGGCGGGGAGGATCCCGCTCCGGCCACGGCGGCTGGCCGCGGCGCGGACGCCTTGCCGGACCGGGGCCGGCGGTCCATGACCGCGGCTCCCAGGAGTAGTGGGCATGAATTTCGTGTTGTCGCATGAGGCGATCGCGGCCTTGGCTCAGGTGATCATGATCGACCTGGTGCTGGCGGGCGACAATGCGGTCGTCATTGGCCTGGCGGCGGCGGGCTTGCCGCAGGCGCAGCGCGCGCGTGCGATCCTGGTCGGCATCGTGGCCGCGACCGTGCTGCGCATCGTGTTCGCGGGGGTCGCCCTGGAGCTGCTGCGGATCGTCGGATTGCTGCTGGCGGGCGGCATTCTGCTGCTGTGGGTCGCCTGGAAGATGTGGCGCGAATTACGCGGGCCGGACCCGCAGGAAACCGAGGCGGCGCTGACGGCGGGGGAGGTGCATCTACCGCGCAAGACCTTCGCGCAGGCCGCCTGGCAGATCGTGGTGGCGGATGTCTCGATGTCGCTCGATAACGTGCTGGCGGTGGCCGGTGCCGCGCGCGATCACCCGGCTGCGTTGGTGTTCGGGCTCGGCCTGTCGATCGTGCTGATGGGAGTGGCCGCGAGCCTGATCGCTCGCCTGCTCAACCGGCAGCGCTGGATTGCTTATGTCGGGCTGGCGATCATCCTCTACGTCGCGTTGGACATGATCTGGCGCGGCGTCCACGACGTGTGGCCGCACCTGTTTGGCTAAAGCCCGTAACCCGCTAGCGCGGCGACAAGCGCCGGCGAGGGCGTGCGGCCGGAGGTGAAGACGATCCGCGGCGGCGGAGGCGGCGAACCGGGCGGGCGGCCGCGCAGCAGATCAGCGACGCGGCGGGCAATGGCGGGCGCCGGATCGAGCCAATCGACCGGCCACGGTGCGTTGGTCTTAAAGCGCTCGGTCAGCAGCGGGTAATGGGTGCAGGCCAGCACTACCGTGTCGGTGCGGCGCGCATCGGCTTCGACGAAGCAGCCGGCGATTTCGGCTTTAATCGCGGCATCGGGCACCGGCGCGCCGGCAAGCTCCGCCTCGGCGAACGAAGCCAAGCGCGGCGAGCCGACCAGCGCGACATCGCAACCAACGGCGAATTCGCGGATTAGCGCGCGGGTGTATTCGCGAGAGACGGTCGCCTGCGTGCCCAGCACGGTCACGCGCTTGCTCCGCGACTGCGCGCAGGCCGGCTTGATCGCCGGCACGGTGCCGACAAAGGGCACCGCAAAGCGCGCGCGCAATTCGGCAAGCGCCAGCGTGGAAGCGGTGTTGCAGGCCACCACCACCAGATCGGGCGCGTGCTCCGCAATCGCCTGGCCGATCACGTCGACGATGCGCGCGATCAGCGCGGCTTCCGGCTGATTGCCGTAAGGAAAGCCAGCGTCGTCCGCCACATAGACGAAGCGTGCGTCGGGCCGCGCCGCCGCGATCTCGCGGAATACCGTGAGGCCGCCGACGCCGGAATCGAACAGCAGGATGGTGGCGGGGGCGTCGGGCACAGCGTCAGGCTTTTAAGGTGCGCATGATCTTATTCGAACACCGGTGTCCACTTTTTGGGATCATGCGCCGAACACCCGCTTGAAGATGGTGTCGACGTGCTTGAAATGGTGGTCGAGGTCGAAATTGGCCTCGAGCTCCTTGTCGCTCAGTTTCGCGCGCACGTCCTTGTCGGCCTTGAGCAGCGCCAGGAAATCCTTCTCGCCGCCCCACACCTTCATGGCGTTGCGCTGCACCAGGCGGTAGGCGTCCTCGCGCGGCACGCCCGTCTGCGTCAGGGCGATCAGCACCCGCTGTGAGTGGATCAACCCGCCGAGCTTGTCGAGATTCTTCTGCATGGCGGCCGGATAGACCACCAGTCTGTCGATGATGCCGGCGAGCCGCGCCAGCGCGAAATCGAGCGTTACCGTCGCATCGGGCCCGATCATGCGCTCGACGCTAGAATGCGAGATGTCGCGCTCGTGCCAGAGCGCGACGTTTTCCATGGCGGGCAGGGCATAGGCGCGCACCATGCGGGCAAGCCCGGTGAGATTTTCCGACAGCACCGGGTTGCGCTTGTGCGGCATGGCCGAGGAGCCCTTCTGCTTCTCGGAGAAGAACTCCTCCGCCTCCAGCACTTCGGTGCGCTGCAGGTGGCGGATTTCGGTCGCCAGTCTTTCAATCGAAGAAGCGACCACGGCGAGCGTGGCGAAATACATGGCGTGGCGGTCGCGCGGGATGATCTGGGTCGAGACCGGCTCGACCGCGAGCCCCATGGCCTTGGCGACATGCGCTTCGACACGCGGATCCACCTGCGCAAAGGTGCCGATCGCGCCGGAAATCGCGCAGGTGGCGACTTCCTTGCGCGCTGCCAGCAGGCGCTCCTTCGCGCGCGCGAACTCTGCATAGGCATATGCAAGCTTGAGCCCGAAGGTGGTCGGCTCGGCATGGATGCCATGCGAGCGGCCGACCGTCGGCGTCATCTTGTGCTCGAAGGCGCGGCGCTTGAGCGCTGCGAGCAGGGCGTCGGTATCGGCGATCAGGATGTCGGCTGAGCGCACCAACTGCACGTTGAAGCAGGTGTCGAGCACGTCCGAGGAGGTCATGCCGGCATGCACGAAGCGCGCTTCCGGCCCGACGATTTCAGACAAATGCGTGAGGAAAGCGATAACGTCGTGCTTGACCTCGGCTTCGATGGTCTCGATGCGCGCGACGTCGAATTTGGCGGCCTTGCCCTTGGCCCAGATTTTCTTGGCGGCATCCTTCGGGATGATGCCGAGCTCGGCCATGCTGTCTGCCGCATGCGCCTCGATCTCGAACCAGATGCGGAAGCGCGTCTCGCTCGACCATATCGCGCTCATCTCGGGGCGGCTATAGCGCGGGATCATAAAAGCCTCGTCATCGCAAACAGACCGTCTGTATCAGACCCGGAAGCCCCAATTGCAAGGCGGCAGGGTGGAAAAGTTTGCTCCCGAGGTGGCACCTAATCGGACTTCCCCTGCGCCCTGACCCGTTCGAGCAATTGGGCGACGTCTTCCGGCTTGGCGATTTCGCGGAACGCCAGCTTCCCGGTGTAATCGACATCGCTCAATTTAGTAGGGAGGCCCGACGCGAAATAGAGGTGTCCGATTCCGGGTCGGGTCGCCAAATTCTCCAGCTTGTCGTCCATGTTCGCGAACGCCACGCTGACGGTTTGCCGCTTGCCGAGCGCGTCGTGCTTGATGATGGCCCGACGGTCGGTGATCGCGTAGACGGTGCCGCCCGCATAGAACACGAGCAAGAATGGCGCGGCGACAAACACCAGCCCGGGGGCGATCACGAACAGGTCCCAGTCGCTGGGGATCAGTCCGAGCCAAAGAAGAATAAGCGCGACCGCCGTCCACGGCACACCGACCCACCACCACACGCTCTGCGTCCGCAGCGTCGACGGCGTGTCAGGGGCACCGGTCCATAGCACCTTTTCGCCCGGCTCCAGCAATCCGGAGATGGCCGCAATCTTGCCCGGTGGGACGACGCTGGTATGCCAATGCAAATTAGCCGGCGGAGGAGATGACGCGTCGGAATGTGTCGGCATGCCGCTCTCAGCCTTTCGGGCGGTCGCGACAGTCAGGCCGCTTCTCCGCGCGCCAGCGCCGCCGCATTGCGGATCGCGGCAATATTGGCCTTGTAATTGCCGCCCTTGAATACCGCATTGCCGGCGACCAGCACATTGGCGCCGGCTTGCACGACTTTGGCGGCATTCTCGGCGGTGACGCCACCGTCCACCTCGATGTCGATCGGCCGCGCGCCGACCAGCGTGCGCACCCCGCGCAGCTTGTCGAGCGCGGCGGGGATGAAAGCCTGGCCGCCGAAGCCGGGATTGACCGACATAACCAGGATGAGATCGACCAGATCGATGACGTGCTCGATGCTCGATACTGGCGTCGCTGGATTCATGGTGACGCCAGCCTTCTTGCCGAGCGCGCGGATCGCCTGCAGCGAGCGGTGCACGTGCGGCCCTACCTCGACATGCACGGTGATGATGTCGGAGCCGGCCTTGGCGAAGGCCTCGAGATAAGGATCACAAGGCGCGATCATCAGATGCACGTCGAGCGTCTTCTTGGTGAGCGGGCGGATCGCCTGCACCACCGCCGGACCGATGGAGATATTAGGAACGAAGTGGCCGTCCATCACGTCGACATGGATCCAGTCGGCGCCCGCGGCCTCGACTGCGCGGATTTCATCGCCCAGTCCGGCGAAATCGGCCGAAAGAATTGACGGCGCGATGAGTAGCGGGCGCATGATGGCCTCCGTATGGCCATTCGGGTATCATGCGGCGCGGCAGCGGGCAATGTTCGGCGGCGCAATCCGGCCCGGCTGTTAACGCTTTTCCGCAAGCCGCCGCGCCAGCGGCTGCAGAATGGCCGGCAGCAGAAAGATCGGAAACTGCACCATGGCGAAATAGAACCAGGCGAGGTCGGGCAGCGTCGCTCCGAGCGCCGCCATTACCACGCCGATATTGCGGAAGGCGGCGAGCAACCCAATGACCAGGCCGCGGTCGAGCCCGGCGCGCAAGAATACCAGAACGCTAAGGCCGATCAGCGCGAGTGTCAGCACGACGATCAGCACGAACAGCTCGAGCGCGAATAACGGGTCGGCGATCACATGGCGCGGCACGCTTTCCATGGCGGCGATTGCAAAGACGAACACAGCGATCACATTGAGCCCGTCGATCGACTCCTTCTGGCGCTCGATCCATTCCTGGCCGGCTATGCGGCGGATGGCGAAGGCGACGGCGCCGGCCCCGGCGAAAAAATAGAACAGTTTGACACCCAGTTCGAGCGGCGAGAACAGCGACGTGCCAAGAAATAGATAGCTGAACGCAACGGTGGTGATCGGCGACAACGCGTTGCTGAAGATCAAAGCGGCCAATGAAAACGCCACGTCGAGACCCATCAGCGCCGCGAAAGCTGCCGAGGAGGTGATCGGCGTGATGGCGCTTTGCAGGATCATGATCGTATAGAGATCCGGGATGGCCTCGCGGATGCCCGACAGCGCGAAGGCCGTGCCGAAAAGCAGCGGTACCGCCACCATGACCCAGAGCGCCGCGACGACGGTCAGGCCGGGCGCCCTAAGATAGCGGCCGAAGGCGGTGGGGTCGGTGCGCAGATAGGAAAACAACAGCAGCACGAACACCGTCTCGCCGAGATACGGCTTGACATAGGCCGCAAGCGGAGGCGCCGCGAGGCCGAGGAAAACTGAGGCCGCGAGCGCGCGCGTGCCTTGCCGGCCGAGCCACGCCAGCGCGGCTCTCAGCGCCTTCAGGATTGGCATGGATAATCGGGCTCCGGCACGGCGACAGGGTCATAGCGCGCAGGTGCGGCAGGTTCCATATAAAAGACGCATGCGCTCGACGCGCGGATGCATAGGAGAACGGTAGATATGGCTCGTACGGACGCCATCGTGCTCGGCGCCGGCATCGTCGGCACCTCGGTCGCGCTGCATCTGGCCAAGCGGGGCTTGAGCGTTGCGTTGATCGATCGCGCCGGCGTGGGCGAGCAGACCTCCTATGGCAATGCCGGCGTGATCGAGGGCAACACGATTTTCCCGCCGGCGTTTCCGTCCGATATCGGCGCGCTAGCGCGCATCGCGCTCAAGCGCGCGAGCGAGGCCAATTATCACCTCGCGTTCCTGCCGCAGGCGCTGCCCTGGCTGCTGGCCTTTCGCGCGGCATCGCGGCCGGACCGCCTCGCGGAAACGGCGCGGCTGATCCGCCCGCTCTATGCCCGCGCGGTGGCCGAGCACGAGACGCTGATGGCGGAGGCCAACGCCATGCATTACCTGCGCAAGACCGGCTGGCTAAAAGTCTATCGCAGCGAGCGCAGTTTCAAGGCGTTGCAGCCGGAATTCGATCTGGCGGCGCAATTCGGCTTGCCGCTGCAAGCGCTCGACACCGCGGGCGCGCAGGCGCTCGAGCCTTCGCTCAATCCGGTGTTCGCGCATGCGGTGTATTGGCCGCAAGCCGCGAGCGTGAGCAATCCGCCGGGCGTAACGCGCGCCTATGCCGCACGCTTTGGGGCGCTCGGCGGCGTCACGCTTATCGGCGATGCGCGCTCGCTGCATCGGTCGGGCCAGCGCTGGCGGGTGGAGACCAACGAAGGCGGGATCGACGCGCCCGAGGTCGTGGTGGCGCTGGGGCCGTGGGCGGGCGATCTGCTCAGCGCCCTGGGGCTGAAGCTGCCGCTGATGGTCAAGCGCGGCTATCACCGGCACTTCCAAGCGCAAGGCAATGCCGCCCTGGCGCGGCCGGTGCTCGATGTCGGGGCGGGTTACCTGATCACGCCGATGGAGATGGGGTTGCGCATCACCACCGGCGTCGAATTCGCCGCGCGCGATGCCGCTCCGACGCCGGTGCAATTCGACAGGATCATGCCGAAGGCGAGCGAACTGTTTCCGCTCGGCGAGCGCGTCGACGACAAGACCTGGCTCGGCTCTCGGCCGTGCTTTCCAGATTCACGGCCGGTGATCGGGCGCGCGCCCGGTCTCGCCGGCCTGTGGCTCGCGATCGGGCACGCGCATTGGGGGCTCACGCTCGGCCCCGCCACCGGGCGCATGATCGCGGAGATGATGACCGGCGCGCCGCCGTTCTGCGATCCGGCGCCCTATCGGGCCGAGCGATTTTTCTAGCGCCCAAATTTATCCTTCCAGCTCGGCAGGCTGCCTGCGAAGGGCAGGGCGCTCGCCTCGTAGACGCCGCGCGCGATGGCGCGCGCCATTACATTGGCCGCGACCATGCCGAGCTCCGCCAGCCCGTAGACTGCATCGTTGAGCGCTTTGACGCCGGTCGCGGCGGCGAACACCACATCGCCGTCGAGCGGGGTATGGACCGGATAAATCGCGCGCGCGAACCCGTCTTGCGCCATCACCGCCAGGCGATTGCACTGCGCTTTGCTCAAGCGGGCGTCGGTTGCGATGACCGCGATGGTCGTGTTCTCGCCCGGTCCGCCTTTGGCGCGCAGCGCCAGATCGGATGGCGAGACTTCGCGCCGGCGAGCCGCGTCCGCCGAATTCCTTGTTCTGCTCGAACGGCGCCGCCCAGAAATGCGGGCCGTCGCCGATCACCGTTGAGCCGACGGCATTGACCACCACAAGCGCGCCCACGATGACGCCGTCGCGTGTCTGTGCCGAGGCGGTGCCGACGCCGCCCTTGAAGTTGAAGGTGGTGGCGCCAAGCCCGGCGCCGGCGCTGCCGAGCGCGAATCCGGCGCTTGCGGTTTTCGTGGCTTCGTAACCGAACTCTCGGAAGGGCGGGTAGCGGCCCCAGTTTTTGTCGCCGCCGTTAAGCAGGTCGAACATGATCGCCGCCGGCACGATAGGTACCACGGCGTCGCGGATGCGGAAGCCGCGACCCTGCTCGCGCAGCCAGGCCTGCACGCCGGAGGCGGCATCGAGCCCGAATGCCGAGCCGCCCGAAAGAACGATGGCATCGATGCCTTCCACCGTCTGCGCCGGATCGAGCAATGCAGTCTCGCGCGTGCCGGGCCCGCCACCGCGCACGTCCACGCTCGCCACCACGGCTTCGTCGAATATGACGGCCGTCGTGCCGGAGGCGAGTTTGGCGTCGCCGGCATGGCCCACCCGCAGGCCGGGGATATCCGTGATGAGATTGCGCAGCGTCATGATGGCTCCCGGCCCAAAGTCTATCACGGCCGATCATTTCAAAGTCAGACCCACGCCGGCTGACTTGCCATCGCCATAGTTGCCGGGGCATCTAGGGCGCCATGAATGGCAATGTGCCCATCCTGACCGCCCTAATTGGAGGCCTGTTCAGCTTCCTCTCCCCCTGCGTGCTACCGCTGGTGCCGCCCTATTTGGTTTATCTGGCGGGCACCTCGCTGGAGCGCCTGGCGGACCAGGAGCCGGAACCACGCGTCAAGTGGGAAACCACCCTTGCCGCCATGATTTTCGTGCTCGGCTTCTCGACTGTGTTCGTTTCGCTCGGCGCCGGTGCCAGCGTGATCGGCTCGCTGATGCGCGCATATTCCGGCCCGTTGGCCATCATCGCCGGCGTCGTCATCATCGTCATGGGCCTGCACTTTCTCGGCATCACGCCGATCGCGCTGCTGCACCGGCAGAAGCGGCTGGAGGTTGCCAAGCCCGTCGGCCTGTGGGGCGCCTATGTGATGGGCCTGGCTTTCGCCTTCGGCTGGACGCCGTGCATTGGGCCGATCCTTACCGCCATCCTTACCTTGGCTGGCTCCGAGCAGACGGTGACCAAGGGTGCCGGCCTGTTGGCGGTCTATTCACTTGGTCTCGGCATTCCCTTCATTGTAGCCGCCTTCGCCATTGAGCCTTTCGCCGCTTTCCTTACGCACTTCAAGAGACATCTGAGGAGGGTGGAACAGGCCATGGGCGCGCTGTTGGTGCTAACCGGCCTTGCGTTTCTTTTCCCATCGCTGAATTGGATGACTTGGTTTAGTAGTTGGCTCCTAGAGACGTTCCCGGTGTTCCAAAAAATTGGTTAGCAGCCTCACTAATGATCGCTTCGCACTTAGAAACAAAAAAAGCCCGGCATCGCTGCCGGGCTTTTTCATCGCGTTGAAATCTTATTTCATCTTGGTGCAGTCGGAGCCTGGGCACTCGACGTAAGTGACCTTGCCGCTGGCGTCCTTCTTCCAGATGTACATCACGTAGTCGAGCTTAGTGATGTCACCCTTCTTGTCGTAGGAGATATCGCCGAGCACGGTCTTGAAATGCATTCCGGAATGCATCTTCTCGGCCACCTTCTTGGGGTCGAGCGACTTGGCCGCTTCCGCCGCTTGCTTGATGATCTGCACACCGGCGTAGCTGTAGAGTGTGTAGGCTTCCGGCTCGAATTTCTTGGCGCGGAATTCCTCCACCACCTTCTTGGCTTCGGGCTTGTTGCGCGGGTCCGGGCCGTAGGTCATCAGCGTGCCTTCGACGCCCGGGCCGCCAACCGAGGCGAACTCGTCCGAGGTGATGCCGTCGCCGCCCATCAGCGGCGCCTTCACGCCTTGATCGCGCATCTGCCTCACGATCAGGCCGCCCTCGGTGTACAGGCCGCCCCAATAGATCAGATCGGCGCCCGACTGCTTGATCTTGGAAACCAGAGCGGAGAAATCCTTCTCGCCGGTGTTGACGCCTTCGTAGAGCACTTCCTTCATGCCGCCCTTGGTGAGTGCCTTCTTTGTTTCATCGGCGAGACCTTTGCCGTAGGTAGTCTTGTCGTGGACGATGGCGATCTTCTTGCCCTTGAGGTGCTTGATGATGTAGGCGCCGGCGACCGCGCCCTGCTGATCGTCACGGCCGCAGACGCGGAAGATGTTCCACATCTTGCGCTCGGTGACGGTCGGGTTGGTAGAGGCGGGCGTGATCTGCAGGATGCCGTTTTCCTGATAGAC
This sequence comes from uncultured Alphaproteobacteria bacterium, assembly GCA_963817045.1. Lineage (GTDB taxonomy): Bacteria > Pseudomonadota > Alphaproteobacteria > Rhizobiales > Xanthobacteraceae > Pseudolabrys. The sequence goes on along the minus strand of CAWFMZ010000008.1, from coordinate 116,054 downwards.
TTCCGACGACGGGATGGTGACGCCGGAATTGTAGTGGCCGATCACGAACTTGACGCCGCCGGCGGCGAAATTGTTGGCGACCGAGACGCCCTGCTTGGGATCCGAGACGTCGTCGCCGTAGGAGACGGCGATCTTCTGCCCGAGAATGCCGCCGCTGGCATTGGTGTCGGTGGCGGCCTGATCGACGCCGTTTTTCATCTGCGCGCCGGTGGCGGCGCTCGGTCCGGTAATTGGGCCGCCGACGCCAAATTTTACTTGGGCCGTCGCTGTTCCCGCCAATGCAATCGCAAAGCCCAGCGTCAGGCCGAGCGTAATGATCTTCTTCATCGATTTTCCCCTCGAGTGGAACCAGCTGGTTCGGCCCCAATGTTACGTCAGCGCGGCTGTCGGCGCCAGCGCAGAGGACCGTCCGCCACGTTGAGCCAGCGATATTGCGTGACCATCTGCGCGACGCGGGTGGCGCGGAATCCGAGCAGGCCGAACATCAGGCAGACCGCGCTGTCGACCAGATAATACTGGGCCGACAATAACGTACCGCCGAACAGGGCGAAATGAATGAAGCGCACCGCGCCGCCCAGGATAAGGCTATAGGCGAACAGCTGGCCCCATGGCCGCCAAGTGGCGGCGATGGCGCGGCCGGAAAGCGCCGCCGCCCCGCCGCCCAGGATGACAGTGACCAGGACGAAAATGCCGAACGAGCCTTCCTCGTAAATGAGCCCTTGCATCACGACCCTGCTTGTTGCCGGCCGCCTTCGAGATAGGCCGATTTGATCTCCGGCCGCTCCAGCAACTCGCGCCCGCTGCCGGTCAGCGTGATCAACCCGTTGACCATGACATAGGCGCGGTGCGCGAGCTTGAGCGCATGGAAGGCGTTCTGCTCGACCAGGAACACGGTAAGGCCATCCTGCGTATTGAGCGTTTTGATAGCGTCGAAAATCTGCCGCACGATCAGCGGAGCGAGGCCGAGCGACGGCTCGTCGAGCAGCAGCAGCCGCGGCCGCGCCATCAGCGCGCGTGCGATCGCCAGCATCTGCTGCTCGCCACCCGACAGCGTGCCGCCACGCTGGTTCATTCGCTGCTTGAGGCGCGGGAACAGCGTCAGCACGCGTTCGAGATCGCGCTCGAACGCGGACGGCTCGGCGGTGGTGGCGCCCATCTGCAGATTCTCCAGCACCGTCATGCGCGAGAAGATGCGGCGGCCTTCAGGCGCCTGCGCCAGATTGAGGCGTGCGATCGCGTGGGTCGGCAGGCGGGTAATGTCGCGGCCGGCGAATTCGATGGCGCCTTCGCGTGCGCGCGGATTGCCGCAGATGGTCATCATCAGCGTCGACTTGCCGGCGCCATTGGCGCCGATCAGTGTCACGATTTCGCCGTCGTTGACGTCAAGATCGACGCCCTTGAGTGCCATCACGCGGCCATAGAAGGTCTTCACGCCGCGCACGCAGAGAAGCGGGGAGCTCATAGCCCGACCTCCGCTTCGGCCTTCGCCACGTCCTCGTCGGCAACGCCGAGATAGGCGGCGATCACCTTCGGATCGTTGCGCACCGCCTCAGGCGCGCCGTCGGCGATCCTGACGCCATAGTCGAGCACGACCACGTGGTCGGAAATCTCCATTACCACAGACATGTCGTGCTCGATCAGCAGGATTGAGATCGCGTGCTGTTCGCGGATGGCGAGCAGCAGCGCGTTGAGTTCGGCGCTTTCGCGCGGATTAAGGCCGGCCGCCGGCTCATCGAGGCAGAGCAGCAGCGGATCGGTGCACATGGCGCGCGCGATCTCCAGCCGCCGCTGCGCGCCATACGGCAGGTCGCCGGCCGGATCGTCGGCGCGCCCCAGCAGCCCGATGCGCTCAAGCCAGTCGCGCGCCTTCTCGATCGCGGCGCGTTCGGCGGCGGCATAGGAGGGGAAGCCGAGAATGCCTAACAGGGTGTAGCCGGACGCGAGCATCAGCCCGTTGTGCTGGGCGACCAGCAGATTTTCGAGCACCGTCATGCCCGGAAAGAGGCGGATATTCTGGAATGTGCGCGCCACGCGCGCCTGCTGGGTGACCAGATACTCCGGCATGCGCTCAAGCTGATAGAGCGCGCCGTCGGGCCGCGCGAGGCTGCGCGCGCCGCTGGCGGTGAGCGCGTCAAGCTCGGCCCATACGGTGGCGTCGCCATGACGCAGCGACAGACGACCCTCGCTCGGTTTGTAGAATCCGGTGATGCAGTTGAACACCGTGGTTTTGCCGGCGCCGTTCGGCCCGATCAGCGCGGTGATATTGCCTTGCCGTGCTTCGAACGACAGGTCGTCCACCGCCACCAGCCCGCCGAAGCGCATGGTCAGGTGCTCGACGCGGAGCAAAGTGTCGCCAGCGCGCGCCATCAGCCGTGGCCTTCTTTCACCAGATCGGCGGCAATGCTCTTGCGCTCGTTCAAAGACACCGAGGGCTCGCGCGTGGCGATCAGGCCGCGCGGCCGCCAGATCATAATCAGCACCATGGCGAAGCCGAACAGCAGCATACGGTATTGGGTCGGATCGAAAGTGGGGCCGAAAATTTGTTTGAGGAAATCGAGCTCGCGCATGATCTCGGTGCCGCCGATCATCACGATGGCCGCGATCGCCACGCCAATTTGGCTGCCCATGCCGCCGAGTACGACGATCGACAGGATGGTGGCCGATTCCAGAAAGGTGAAGGATTCCGGCGAGATGAAGCCTTGCCGCGTGGCGAAGAACGAGCCGGCAAAGCCGGCGAACATCGCGCCCATCGCGAAAGCCGTGAGCTTGGTGTTGGTGGTGTTGATGCCGAGCGAGCGGCAGGCGATCTCGTCTTCGCGCAACGCCTCCCAGGCGCGGCCGACCGGCAGCCGGCGCAGCCGCACGGTGACGAAGGCGGTCAGCAAGGCGAGCGCGAGGATGATGTAATAAAGGAAGATCACGCGGTAGAGCGGGGAAAATTCCAACCCGAACACGGCGGCGAAGCCATTGTCGTCGGCGTTGAACGGAATACCGAACAAGGTCGGGCGCGGGATGCCGGTGATGCCGGCATAGCCGTTGGTCAGGTCGACCCAGTTGATAATGACGATGCGAATGATTTCGCCGAAGGCCAGCGTCACGATGGCGAGGTAGTCGCCGCGCAGGCGCAGCACTGGAAAGCCGAGCAGGATGCCCCAGAACGAAGAGAGAATGCCGGCGAGAGGCAGCAGGATCCAGAACGCCAGGCCGAAGGTCTTGGCCAGCAGCGCATAGGAATATGCGCCGACCGCGTAGAATGCGACATAACCGAGGTCGAGCAGGCCGGCGAGGCCGACCACGATGTTGAGCCCCCAGCCGAGCATCACGTAGATCAGAATCTGGATGCCGAAATTGTCGATCCATTTCACCGCGCCGCCGAATCCATTGAGGGCGATGACGAGCGGCGGATAAACGATGACGAAGCCGATCGCGAAGGGTGTGAACCATTTGGCGAAAACCGCGCGCCAGCCGGCCGGCGCCGCCACGACCGGCCGCAGCGTGCGCTGCTTGAGCCACGGTTCGAGCACAAGCGAAAAGGTGAGTCGGCCGGCGCCGACCACGGCGACGATAGCCAACAGTAGCGGCCAGCGCGTAGCCAGGATGAGGTCATTGCGGATGTTGGTGACGGTCTGGAAGCCGATCAGCGGCAGGAACAGCCCGAAGGCGAGCAGGGCGGTAAAGCCGGCGTCGCGCAGCGCGCGGGCCACGTCGACGCGCTGGTTTGGCGCGCCGTCGGCCATCTCACACCTTCTCGACATCCGGCCGGCCGAACAGGCCCTGCGGCAGGAAGATCAGTGTGATGGCGAGCACGGAAAAGGCGGCGACGTCTTTGTAGTCGATGGAAAAATAAGCCGACCACATGGTCTCGATTAGGCCGATCAGAATGCCGCCGATCACCGCGCCCGGCAGCGAGCCGATGCCGCCCAACACCGCGGCGGTGAACGCCTTCACGCCCGGCACGAAGCCGTCCGAGAAGCTGACGACGCCGTAATACATCAGGTACATGGTGCCGGCGACGGCGGCGAGCGCGGCGGCGATCACGAAGGTCATCGAGATGGTGTGGTCGACGTCGACGCCGACCAGTGCCGCCATCTTCTGATCCTGCTCGCAAGCGCGTTGCGCGCGGCCGAGCCGGGTCTTGGCCACCAGATACCAGAACGCCAGCAGCAGCACGGCGGTGACGCCCCAGATGATGAGCTGCTTGTACGACAGCGTGACCGGAAAATCATTCTTGGTCAGCAGCACGAACTCGCCCTGCACCATAGGCGGGGTCGGCTTGTTGCGCGGTCCCTGGCTGACTTGCACGAAGTTGGACAGAAAAATCGACATGCCGATCGCCGAAATCAGCGGCGCCAGGCGGAACGAACCGCGCAACGGCCGGTAGGCGACGCGCTCGATCACCCAGTTAACCAGCGAGGTGAACAGCATCGCCACAACCAGCACGATGAACAGCGCCAGCGCGATCGAGGTCATGCCGAGCCAGGTGGTCAGGATCAGGAAGGCGATCAGCGCGATGAAGGCCGAGACCATGAACACGTCGCCATGGGCGAAATTCACCATGCCAATAATGCCGAACACCATGGTGTAGCCGATGGCGATCAGGCCGTAGATCGAGCCGAGGGTGATGCCGTTGATGAGCTGCTGGAGGAAGACTTCCATGCGTGCGCTCAGGCCTTTCGCGTTTTTCCGCCCGGCTGACGGCCAATGCTTCGATTCTACAAGCCTTAACAGGGCATGGCGGGAGCGGCAACGCTGGCCGCGCGGCGTGTTATTAAGTCGGATCGTCGCAGGAGAGGCTTTAAGGTAAGGCGTATGTCCCCGAGCCTCGAAATCGCTGTCCGCGTCGGCGGCGCAACAGCGGTTTTCGCCGCGATGGCTCTGTGGGAATGGTTCGCCCCGCGGCGTCACCTGACGGCCGGCCGGACGCCGCGCTGGCCCGGCAACCTCGGGATTTTGGCGATCGACATCGTGGCGGTGCGGCTGTTGGTGCCGGCCACCGCCGTCGGCGTGGCGTTGATCGCGTGGACACGCGGCTGGGGGCTGTTTGCAATACTGGGCTTGCCGGCCTGGGCGGCGGTCACAATCGGCGTGATCGCGCTCGATCTGGTGATCTATGCCCAGCATGTCATCTTCCATCACGTGCGGATTGCTTCGTTCGATTTCGTCGCTTTTCGTCTGTTTCCGGTAAGCACATAAATACTTGATTCTACGCCACCGTCTCGTTTCGTCTTGCTTCGAGGCATTTCGGGGCATATCCTGATTTTTGCTTACCCGATGCTTACCTGAAAAAAATTGCCATGCGTACAAGGTTATCTCCGACTTTTGTCGTCACCGCCAAGGCTGAGCCCGGCGCGGAACGGTCAATTTATACGGTTTCCGTGTGATTAGGTCGGTGCGATGGATTTTGGCCACCAGTGGAACCCGGTGTGCTGAGCAACGAGGCTGCGGTCGAAGTTTAGGTCGCAGCAACGCTGGGCCACGACGGTTTCGAGATCCTCGATGGTGTCGAAGTATCTGTTGGCGAGCGGTTCGTCGACGAGCGGCCAGAGGTGTTCGGCCGGCTGCAGTTCCGGGGTACGGGCGGGCTGGTAGACGAGCCTGATGCCGTCGGGGACGGGCAGGTTTTCCGGTGTGTGCCAACCGGCATTGTCGAGCTGGAGCACGATGATGCGGTCGCGCCCGGCGCCGGTTTCGCGTGCGAAGGCTTCGAGTAGCTTGGCGAAGAAGGGTTTGTCGAGGCCGTTCGATAGATACCAGACGGTCTCCCCGCGCGAGGGCGCGACGAAGCCGGTGACGTAGAGCCACTCGTAGCGATGCTGGCCGAGAGCGAGCGGTCGCTCGCCGATCGGTGCCCAGATGCGGCGATGGATCGGCTTCAGGCCGAGGCGATGCTCGTCCGTCGCCCAGACCTCGACCGGCTTGTCCGGGTGTTTGGCGGCTTCCTCAGCGAGGGTCTCGGCGAGCTTTTTTAAAAGCCGCTTGCTCCTCCGGCCCGGCTGCTTTCGGGTTCTTCGGCCGCGGCGATTGAATCGACCAGCCGATCGCCTTGAGCGCTTCCCAGCCCCGCTGTGGCGCGAGCTTTTCCAGACCGAGCTCGGTCGCCATGAAGTCCGCGACTTTGCGGCTCGACCACACCCCGCCATCCGGCGGCGGCTCCCGCAGCCTCGCCTTGAGCTTGTCGAGCAGATCGCGCTTGAGGACGGAACGACGCGCCCCATTGTGGCGCCGCAAATCGCCAAGCGCCGCTTCGCCCAACGCGTTGTAACGCGCCAGCAGTTCCTCGACCCAGCGCGGCACGAAACTCGTCATCGCCGACACCGCTGGGACCGTATGCCCCTGCGCTAGAAGCCAGATCGTCTGATAGTGCCGCGCCGAGCACACGTCCTCGCAGGCTCGATAACGCGCCGCCAAATCTTCAACGCTCAGGTGGTTCTCGACATGGGCCATGGCTCGCCTCCGCAATTCATGGCCGCTCACGCTAACCGCTTCGACCCAAAAAGGGAATCCAGCTTGCCCGAGTCATTTACTCGGAAGCCGTATTACTGGGACGAAACCCTTCCCGGCTTTGGCCTGCAAGTCACCGCTGCGGGGCATAAGAGCTTCGTTTGCCAATACCGGGCGGGCAGGCGCAGCCGCAGGCTGGCGATCAAGGCCACGCTCAAGCTGGGCGAGGCGCGTAAGGAGGCCCGCGCCATCATTGGCGCAGTTGCTAAAGGCCGCGATCCATTGGCAGAGCGCCGCAGGGTTGAGGCTACAGCGTCAAACACACTGCGAAGCGTGGCGCAGAACTACTTCACTAGAGAAGGCAAGAACCTTCGCACCGTGAAGGACCGGCAAGCCACTTTTAATAGGCTGATTTATCCAAAACTTGGCGCAAAGCAGATCGAGGACATTAAACGCTCCGACATCGTGCGCCTTCTTGACCGCATCGAGGATGAGAATGGCCCTGTGATGGCGGACCGTACGCTTGGCTATTTGCGGCGTGTTTTTTCATGGCACGCCAGCCGGTCCGATGATTTCCGCTCTCCCATCGTAAGCGGCATGGCGCGGACCAATCCAAAAGAGCGGGCGCGGGACCGGATCCTAACCGATGAAGAAATGAAAGCTGTGTGGAATGCTGCCGGAGCAATGGGAAATGGCTTCGGGCATTTTGTGCGGTTTCTCCTACTGACCGCCACGCGCAGAAATGAGGCCGCGCAAATGCGGAGCGGCGAAATATCCGGCGATGTGTGGACGATCCCCGGAACACGGTACAAAGGCGGGCGCGATCATGCTGTGCCGCTGTCTAAGGCTGCGCAAGCGGTGCTGGCCGACGTGCCGGTAATGGGCGGCAATTTCGTATTCATTGGTGGCGGTCGCCAGCCGCTTAGCGGATTTTCCTGGCACAAAAAGACGCTTGACGAACTGTGCGGCGTGACCAGCTGGCGCTTGCACGATTTGCGACGAACGGCGCGGAGCCTGATGAGCCGCGCCGGAGTGCAATCCGACATTGCGGAGCGCTGTCTTGGTCACGTGATCGGTGGCGTGCGCGGCGTTTATGACCGCCATGAGTATCTGGAGGAAAAGCGGGCCGCATTCGAGGCCTTGGCCGCACAGATCGAGCGCGTCCTTAATCCAGAGGAAAACGTTATTCCGCTGCGGGGTAAGCCATGAAAGCCCGCTACGCGGGAGCCGGAAAGAAGCGGAAGGGACGGCCCAAGGAGGCCAAGCGGGAGCCCGCCACAGCCTTGTGGCCGCCGACCGGGGATAAAGCGTTTGACGATCTGGTGGCGGCCAAGCGCGCGGCGGCGCTTGCGCCAATCGCTGCAACAGCAGACTGCCACTGCCGACGTACTTAAGGTTATTAGCCGATCGACTTTCGATCTACCGACGGTGCTCAGTACGCTTACTGAATCAGCGTGCCGCCTGTGTGACGCGGAAGGTGCAGGCATATGGCGCCCCGAGGGTGACTCGTTCAAATTGGCTGCAAATTTTGGTCATTCGGCCGCTCATTTAGCTGCGATGCGTCAACTTTCAATCCGACCCGGGCGCGAGACTTGCACGGGCCGGGTCTTGCTTGAAGGACGTACGGTCCATATCCCAGATCGTGCGGCCGATCCCGAGTATCAAGCAGGCGAGACTGTGACGGCCGGCGGTAATCGAGCCATGCTTGGAGTGCCACTTCTGCGAGAAGGTCTGCCGATTGGCGTGTTTACATTGATACGAACGACAGCGCGGCCGTTCACTGAAAACAGATCGAATTGGCCACGACTTTCGCCGACCAAGCGGTTATTGCAATCGAAAACGTCCGGTTGTTTGAAAGTGTTGAAGCCCGCACCCGCGAACTGGCGAAATCACTGGAGGATTTGCGCACCGCGCAGGACCGCCTGGTGCAGACGGAGAAGCTCGCCTCGCTCGGCCAACTGACCGCCGGCATCGCGCACGAGATCAAGAACCCGCTTAACTTCGTGAACAACTTCTCCACGGTCTCGGTCGAGCTCATTGACGAATTGCGGGAGGCGCTTGCCGGAGCCAATCTCGACAACAAACTGCGGGGAGAGATCAGCGAGATTGCGGACATGCTGCAGGGCAATCTCGACAAGGTCGTGCAGCACGGCAAGCGCGCAGACGCGATCGTCAAGAATATGCTTTTGCATTCGCGTCAGGGCTCCGGAGAGCACCGGCCGATCGATATAAACGCCCTCGTCGAGGAGAGCCTCAATCTCGCCTATCATGGGGCGCGGGCCGAGAAGCAGGGCTTCAACATTATGCTGGAAAGGTCCTTGGATCTGACCGCCGGCGAGGTCGATCTGTTCCCGCAGGAGATTACGCGGGTGCTGCTCAACCTGATCTCAAATGGTTTCTATGCGGCGACTAAGCGCAAAGCGGACGTAAATGGAGGCGACTACGAGCCAACGCTTGCTGCCGTGACCAAAAACTTCGGCGACCGCGTCGAAATCAGGATCCGCGACAACGGCACCGGCATTCCGCCCGAGGTGAAGGAGAAGATATTCAATCCGTTCTTCACCACCAAGCCCGTCGGCGAGGGAACGGGTCTCGGCCTCTCTATCAGTCACGACATCATCGTCAAGCAACATGGCGGGTCTGTAGAAGTCGATACCCAGCCCGGCGAGTTTACAGAGTTCAGGATTGTTCTGCCGCGTGGGGCTGCAACCGTCGCCAAGTCAGGAGAACGCGCGTGAACCTTCTCATCCTCGTGGTCGACGATGAGCCGGATGTCGAGGTGCTGTTCTGGCAGCAGTTCCGGCATGATCTCCGCGCCGCCCGCTTCACCATGGAGTTTGCCCCGTCTGCCCCCGCCGCGCTTCAGCGCATCACTGATGCGGCGGGCGTGTCAATCATCCTGATCCTATCCGACATCAACATGCCGGGGATGAGCGGCCTTGAGCTCCTGCCCAAGGCTAAGGTTATGCGCCCGGATGTTCCGGTCATCATGATCACCGCCTACGGTGATGCGGAGACGAAGCGTAAGGCATTGGAGGGCGGCGCCGAAGCGCTTCTGACCAAGCCGGTAGACTTCGGGACGCTGCGTAGCGAAATCGAAACGCGCGTCGAACGTTAATCTGCTATGCTTTAAGCAACAACTGGCGGCGTCCTACGCCTCAGGAGGATGGTTGCGTGCGCCGACGAGACTTCATCAAAGCTATAGCGGGTTCAGCGGCCGCTTGGCCGCTTGCGGCGCGGGCGCAGCAACCCGAGAGGATACGGCGCATCGGCGTACTCATGAACGTGGACAATGTTGATCAGCGAGCCAGTTATGCAGCCTTCCTCCAAGTGTTGCAGCAATTGGGCTGGACCGATGGCCGCAACGTGCGGATCGACACCCGGTGGGCCGGAGGCCATGCCTCGGAGATTCGCAAATACGCGACCGATATGGTCGCGCTCGCGCCGGATGTTATCGTTGCAACCGGCACTGCAGCGATGGTGCCGTTGGTGCAGGCAACGCGAACCGTGCCGATTGTGTTCGCGAACGTCGCTGATCCGGTCGGCGCCGGCTTCGTCGATACCATGGCGCGGCCAGGCCACAACGCCACCGGCTTTATTCAATTTGAATATACCTTGAGCGGGAAATGGCTGGAACTGCTCAAGCAAATCGCGCCAGGCGTGACGCGGGTAGCAGTTCTCCGTGATCCCAACATACCCTCCGGGATTGGACAATTCGCCGTAATACAATCCGTGGCGCCGTCGCTCGGGGTGGAGGTGACAGCGATCGACGTGCGCGATGCGGACGAGATCGAGCGCGCCGTCACGACCTTTGCGCACTCCCCAAATGGCGGTCTGATCTTGACGGCAAGCGCGTTGGCGGTGACCCATCGCGAACTAATCGTCGCGCTCGCGGCCCAATACAAACTGCCTGCGGTCTACTACCGACGCTACTACGTCGACAGAGGCGGCTTGATCTCTTATGGGTACGATGTTGTTCAGCAATACCGCGGCGCCGCCGGTTATGTCGACCGTATCCTCAAAGGTGAGAAACCGGCCGATTTGCCTGTGCAAGCGCCGACTAAGTACGAGCTGGTGATCAATTTGAAGACGGCAAAAGCACTCGACCTCACTGTGCCGCCGACGCTGCTCGCCCGCGCCGACGAGGTTATCGAATGAAACGCCGCGAGTTCATCACGCTTCTCGGCGGTGCGGCGGCGGCTTGGCCGCTCGCGGCGCGGGCGCAGCAGCCTGCGATGCCAGTGATTGGGTTCCTAAACGGCTCATCGCCTGCTGGCTACGCGCGCATGGTGGCTGCATTCCGTCAGGGTTTGAAGGAAACCGGCTATGTCGAGGGGCAGAATGTGGCGATTGAATATCGCTGGGCGGAAGGAGACTTCGATCGGCTACCGGCATTGGCAGCCGATCTTGTTCGTCGCCAGGTCTCGGTGATTGCCGCGACCAGCAGTCCTGCCAATCTCGTGGCAAAGAACACAACCAGCACGATCCCCATTGTCTTCACCACTGGCACCGATCCGGTACAGTTCGGACTAGTCACCAGTCTCGCCCGACCGAGCGGCAACGTCACCGGCGTAACCCAATTGAATGTGGAGATAGTGGCGAAACGGATCGAACTCGCGCATGAGCTGGTCCCAACTGCGACTGCCGTTGCGCTCCTCGTTAATCCGACAGACCCGATTGTCGATTTCGAAATGAAAAATTCACAGGCGGCAGCCCTCATTCTTGGGCTACAGCTTCATGTTCTTCGAGCGAGCACCGAAGCGGAACTTGATGAAGCCTTCACCAAATTCCTCCAATTGCGGGCCGGTGTGCTCGTAATAGCTACCGATGTGTTCTTCAATGGCCATCTCGAGCGATTGGCTGCACTGGCGACCCGCCATTTGGTGCCTGCGATCTATGAGTATCGCCAGTTCGTGGCGGCCGGCGGCCTGATTAGCTACGGACCAGAACTTACGGATTCATACCGCCTGGCCGGCATCTATACCGGCCGGATTCTCAAGGGCGAAAAGCCCGCCGACCTGCCGGTCCAGCAGGCAACTAAAGTCGAGCTAATCATCAACCTCAAGACCGCAAAGACGCTTAGCCTTGTCATACCGCCTGCACTGCTCGCCCGCGCCGAAGAGTTGATTGAATAGAAGTGCATTTTGCTGCAGTGCATGAGTCCGCTTATGGCCGATTGTGTTGCAAAAGTCGGCGCCTCCCTCCAAGTGCGCAACTTTCGAATCCAACGGGCGCACCGCTTGAATCAATCTTGCGCGGTAGACCTATTTTTTGAATCAATGTTGCGCGGCGGGATGCAAAAAATCTTTTTGCAACAATATCGGGACCAAAGCGGACAAAGGCGGATTTTGGCCCGCGATGGTTTGTCCGCTTTTGACTCAACTGCGACATCGGTTGTGCACTGCGGCAATGGTTTTGATGTGGCCTAGCCACTTACCGTACCGGTTTCGCAAGCTGAAGGACGGCTGCTAAAGATTGCAGGGGCTGTACTTATCGGACCTGCCCATGTTCTGGCGATCTTTTTGGCAGAGCAGCATCAGACTCTGAGTGTCGCAGGCGGCGTACCATTTCGTGCGCGCAAGATTCTGCTGGTAATGGGGGTGGAAGTACCGCGACGCCCTGCTCCGCTCGTGCCAAAGATGGTACGCGATCTGATTCCTAGCAACACCGCTACATTTGACCAGACGAGACAGTTTCGAGGTCATGGCGTCGTCTTCGCCTCCCCAGCCCAGAAATCGCTCATCAAAGCCGCCCAGGTCCTCGTAGGTGCCTCGCCGCATAAGAAACAGGCCACCACAAAAACTCACGTATTCGCCGATTCCTTCGCGATTGCGCGGGAGTCCTTTCCTGTCAATCTTGCCATTCCAATCGCCGCTCAGAACCGACCGAGAACTCCTCCGGAGTTAGATCGACGAGTTGGTCGTACGGTTTCATCGCTTCGAATTCGCTGTGGCACCGTTCGTAACAGGCCATCAGTGTAGCCGCACTGGTAATTAAGTCTGCATCGCCAAATCCAACGACCGCACCGGAAGATCGCGTGAATCCCACATTTAGTCCCCAGGCCCTATTGAATGGGCCCTCATTGTAAACGAAGTAATGAGTGCAGTTTGAAGGAAGGGTGTCGATCGTTACCTGAGGAGTACGGTCCTGCTCTACGAGCACCACCTCCATACCGTGTATCTGAGAGAGCCAACGCAGAACCGCGCAAAGATTAGCGGCCCGCGTTTCGAGCTTAGACCGATAGGTTATGACGTACGAGAAACGAACGCCTTGCGTCGTTGTGCTCATCCGAGCGTCCTTCGCGCTTGCTGCGAGGTTCGCCTAATTTATAGCTAGCCCGCTGGCCTGACGGATTTTTTGCACCAGCGTGTGGAGAAATTATTGCATTTGCACGACCCGATCCAGCACTTTCAGGAACGGCCCATCATCTGTGGCGCAGGTGGTCGATATCCGAGCGATGAATGCGGTCTGATTGTGTGTAGTGTTTTCGCAATTGTTCGATGACAATCTGCGCTTCCTTCAGGCTGTAGAAGATTTCACAGTTCAGCAGCTCATCGCGTAGTTGACCTCGCTCACCCGATCTGGCGAATAGCATCAGCGATATTATGGCCCTTAGAGACCAGGACGTCGACCTGCCGCAACTTCGCGACAATCTCTTCAGACGTGTACCCTTTCCTCGACATATCGGTCCTCCTTGATGCCAAAAAACATTCAGGTCGGACCACTTCCAATGGGGAGGATCAGCAATTGAGCGGATGACATGTCGTTTTAAAATAATTCTTTCATTCTAAATCCTAATTGTTCACGCGCAAATTTCTCGACGAAACAATCCTTTTCAATAATTAATCTTCCAACTGGATTGGATGGACGTATTTTTGACGGACGCCTCAGGGCATCATTCCATAGATGAACGGCAATTGTAGAAGTCGTTATTAGCCCCCAACCGTTATATTCTGAAGCCAATAAGGCGTGAATTTCACTCCAATGAACTGGATAAAAAACCTCTTTTGGTTTTGCAAAACAATGTAGATTATTTTTCTGAGCAAAATAAGTCAAAGCTTTTGGACCATAAACTCCCCACGGCAAATCCTGAACACCTACAGGGAGCCCCAGTTTTTCCCTTCGTTCTAGCTCAGTACGAGTCGCGGGGTCATAGAAAGGAGGTATCGGGTAGTTTTGATCAGCAAAGTTACAAATTTCTTCAGTTATTCTGGCGTTCATCGGAAGATATAAAACGGCATTGTTTATGAAAGCATCATCTTCCCATCCAAAAATATATTCATCACCTTGGCCTATTGATTTAATCAAAATTACATCCGTATCAAGCCAAAGACCCAAGCCCCTTTTCATTATGCGATATCTAAGTCTATTTGTTCCAAGGGCAGGACTACCGCTCGCGCGATGAAAAATAAATTCGTTGCGAGGCAAAACTTCTCTCGCATCCGCGATTTCTATCCCAAAGGGCACGTTTAGGAGAGTTTCGTAGCCAAATAAACGAACTTTATGACCTTGTTTCAACATAGACAGGAGGCAAACCTGTTCTATTTCGCCAAGTAATCCGCCGAACCAAAAACAGTTTATGTCGGTCAATTTGGACATGCATAACGGTCTGATAGATATTTGTACCAGCGTGATGGAGAGATTATTGCATTGGCGCCGCCTGATCCAACGGTTTCAGGAATGGCTTCATCGTCTGTGGCACAGGTGGTCGATAGAATGGGCACAATGTCTGCTTATAATGCTGTGGACGGCTCCTCCACCGGCACGTGAGTGCTATAATGTGGGTGCTGGTAAGGCCCCCACAATTTGGAAGAGCCAAGCATGCAAACGGTCACGACTATCGGTCTCGACATCGCCAAGTCAGTGTTCCAGATCCACGGCATCGACGCAGAAGATAGAGTAATCATCCGGCGGCAGTTGAGGCGCCGCTATGTCCATGCGTTCTTTGCGAAGCTGCCACCGTGCCTGGTCCGGATCGAAGCGTACGCCTCGTCGCACCATTGGTCGCGGGAGCTCAAAGCGCTCGGCCACACCGTGCGTCTGATGCCGCCGGCCTATGTAAAGCTCTACGTCAAACGACAGAAGAACGATGCCGCGGACGCGGAGGCGATCTGAGAGGCGGTCACTAGGACCAACATGCGGTTCGTGGCGACTAAGACGCCCGAGCAGCAGAGCGGCGTCGCACTCTATTCCGTCACGTGGGCGAACTTGTCGATAAGATTCTTAAGGGAGCGAGGCCCGCTGATCTTCCGGTCGAACAGCCGGCCAAGTTTGAACTTGTCGTCAATCTAACTACCGCCAAAGCAGTCGGTCTCACTGTGCCGCCGATGCTACTCACCAGCGCCGACGAGGTGATCGAATAAAGATGCCTTTTTTGCTGCGGTGCATAAGTCCGCTTCTGGCAGATATTGTTGCAAAAGTCTTTTTGCACTGGGAATCAAAAATTCTGCGGGCTGTAGGCGCGGCTTTCGTGTAAAGATGTGAGGGACCTCATCGCCTCACGTTAAACTCACAGGCGACTTCGGTAATGCGATTGAGGTCATACAAATCGGCGAGTGCTTCCCGTTTCGGGGTTTCGCGAAAAATTCGTCGCACTGCGACTTTCAACTTTTGCAACACAATCTGCCATTAGCGACCAACG
Organism: uncultured Alphaproteobacteria bacterium; assembly: GCA_963817045.1. GTDB lineage: Bacteria > Pseudomonadota > Alphaproteobacteria > Rhizobiales > Xanthobacteraceae > Pseudolabrys. Next base: position 100,972 of record CAWFMZ010000008.1, on the reverse strand, counting down.
CACCGCAGCAAAGAGCATCCCTATTCGATCACCTCGTCAGCGCTTACATGCAATGTCGGTGGCATAGTGACGCCAAGCGCCTTGACGGTCTTGAGGTTGATGATCATTTCGTACTTGGTCGCATCCTCACTTACCAAATCGTGTCGAGCAACGCGCGCAGTTCGCATTCAACGCGCTGGCGGCTGGATTTCTCGGCAACCGCCCTCATCACCTCGACTGCCGATTTCCAGCGCGCGGTGGCATACTCGGCGGCGAAACGCCCGATATGCTCACGGACAGAACCGACCGAAGTATCCTCGATAACGAACGGATAGTCAGTGCCAAGATAGTGCCGCGCTTCCTCGTCCCGGGAGGCGACGATGATCGGCACACCGCAATGGGCGGCCGTAAACCCTTTGATGAACGGTTTGAACACGCCCGGTTTTACAACGCCACGAATGGCGTAATGCGCGTTACTTTCAGAGAGGCGCGACATCCACCCTGCGTCGACAGGGTTGTTTGCACGAACGATGCAGACCAGGTCGGCGATTTCATTCGCATGCAGACAATTTTCCAATCTGTCGAAATACCCGAAACGCGCTCGATCTGCGGGCGTGGCAATCATCGGAATCCGAAGATCGGCCTGTTGAGTCACATGCAGTGTCGGTATTTGGGAAAAGCGGCTCCGGAAAAACTGTTCCTGGGAGACCGATGAAGCTAATAAAAAATCGACCGCCGACGCGACCTCGTCGTTGACCTGCAAATCGACGAAATCGGCAACGAGACGATGACCCAGCGCGTGCAAGTGTAAAATGGTGTCGCGATTTGACCTAAGCAACGCGCTTTTGGTCAAAATGACCCACTCACCACCTCGCAACTGCATCAGGTCGCGCATAGTGATCGCGCGACAGTCTGTGTCGGTACGGGCAGTAGCGACGATCTCCATCAATTGACGACCGCGTACGAGCGCAGATGGCCATATAACGGCGGGCCAAGCAAACGCGAATAACAGACGGCGCGATCGTGGCCCTTGATACACTGCGGCCCCTCCTTGCTGATTTCCCATTCGCACACGCGTGACTGCACGTCTAGCTAAAGTGTGGAGCCAGAAAGCCAAAGTTGAGTAGAGCGAAAACCATAAACTTGTCCGTAGATAGCTTGCCGTATGTCCGCTTTGGGTGTGCGCCGTGAAAAGGCGGCGCTTTCCAGTGGGTGCAAGCCCCACCCGGCAACCGCTCCAGCCGAAAGCAATCGGAGCAGTCATAAAGGTAACGAAGTGGCTGAAGCCTTCGATTAGCGTGTCACGAATTGGTGACAGTGCGAGTGTGCAGACCGCAACACGAGTGAACGCCGAGCAATCCTCGAAAAGGACAATGCGCAGGCCGACCCGACCACCCTTTCGGGGAAGGCTGATACGTCTGAATGAAATGAGCGAAGCGATACGTCCAGATGCTGTGCCGGGGTAGCGGCGGCGGCTAGTGCACCCGTTGTCGAATGTGCGCCGCTGGCGAGCCTCTACAGCGCAAGACAAGGCCATCGATGTAGCCGCCAAGGCTGCCGCCGCATGGCGTCGTTTCGTTGCGTGTGTCGAAGCATTGCCAGCAGATCAGGCCGCGCCGTTCTCGCAGGCCGCACAGGCGCAGGCCACTGCGATGCTAGGCAGGCCTTTTTATTGACGATCTTCGCCACCAACTCGGACAGAGAGAAGTTGGAGGAGATCGTCTACCACAAAACGCGAATCGACAATCTCCAAGGCGGCTTCGGGAATGCGCTCCCGCGTATGGCGATCGAAACTCGCGCCATACGCCCAGCGAACCCACGGCTCCCATATTTTTGTCATGGCCCGCCGAAATTTTCCGTGTGGTCGCGTATATTCCAACAGGCGAATGATGCCCCCCGGTTTCACAACACGGCCAATCTCTTTAAGCGTTGGAATTTGCATCTCATTGGGCAGTACGCAGAAGAGAAATGTGGAGACAGCGGCGTCAAAGAAACGATCCGGAAAATCAAGGTGGGTTACATCCATCTGGCGCAAGTCCACCTCGGATGTCGCTAACGGGCGTCTACGCGCAGCGCGTGCCAACATGGCCGGACTGAGATCGATGCCGATAACCTTGGCACCATGTGGATAAAACGGGAAATTCCGCCCGGTGCCGACGCCTGCATCTAAAATCAGGCCTGAGAGTCCCGCGAAAAGCAAAGGCCTAATCTTACGGTAGCGCCCATACTCGAACGGCAGATCGAGCAGATCGTAAAACGGAGCAATTCGTTCGTACCGTTCGAGCGTCGATATTTCGGGCATCCGAAAGCCTCAACTTAAGCATCCTCTGCCAAAAAAGCCGAGGAGCCAAATTTAGAAATAAATCGATTATTTCGCCGCGCTTACCAATCGCTTACCGGAATTCTGTTAGTCAAACAAAGTGCCGTAAATACAATATGTTAAAAGGCAACGCCGCCTGATCTTCCATCATGTGCCGGTGTTGTGGCGGCTGCACCGCATGCACCACGCCGATCTCGATGTCGACGTGACCACCGGCCTGCGTTTCCATCCCCTGGAAATACTGCTGTCGCTGGCGATCAAGCTGGCGGCGGTGGTGGCGCTCGGCGTGCCGGCGCTCGCCGTGCTGATCTTCGAAGTGCTGCTCAACGCCACTTCGATGTTCAACCACAGCAACGTGGCGCTGCCGCCGTGGCTCGAGCCGATCGCGCGCTGGATCGTGGTGACGCCGCAGATGCACCAGGTGCATCACTCGATCGAGCGCGCGGAAACCGACAGCAATTTCGGATTTAATCTGCCGTGGTGGGATCGTTTGTTCGGCACCTATCGCGCCAAGCCGGCGGCCGGCGAAGAGCGCATGGCGATCGGGCTGCCGATTTTCCGCAATGTGGCGGAGCTGGGCATCGTGCGCCTGCTGACGCAGCCGTTCCGAGACGATTCTTGATTGCGCTTTTCCGAAAATCGGTTGCCACTTTTTGGGATCATGCGGGTACGCGTTAGTGCAATCCGCCGAACAGCCAGATCAGCACGAGCACCGGAATCGGAATCCCCAACAGCCAAAGCAACAGATAGCGTCCCATGATGCGTCCCTCAGTCGTTTTCGTTGCAGGCCTCGATGGAACTCCGATTGTCTCCAAGCAGTTCCCACTGCCCTATCGAGGGCGGCGATGCGGAACCAATGGCGCGGCGGCGCGTTATTTCCATGTTGGGCAGGGGAGTGATCGAAGGAAACTTCGAACCAACCGTTGGAAAGGACTACATAATGAACCAGAATCCCAACCAGAATCCGGGCCAGCAGCAGCAGGGCAATCAGCCGGGTCACAAGCCCGGCCAACAGCAGGGCGGTCAGCCCGGCCAGAAGCCTGGCCAACAGCAACAGCAGCAGCCGGGTCGTCCCGGCCAGGGTGGCCAACAGGGTGGCCAGCAAGGCCAACAGAACCGCTGACGCGCTGCAACACGATGAACGGAAGCCCCGCCGCGTGGCGGGGCTTTTCGTTGGAGCGCTCACGCGATTGCGTTGGCCTGGCGCGCGTCCTCGCATATGCTCAGCCACTATGGCTGCGTCCACGCTCCCGCTGTTTCATCTTTACGGCGATCCGCCGGATGATTCCGCGTTTGACTTCATCCATATCGAAACCATCGCTTCGCGCTCGTCGATCCACGACTGGACGATCCGCGCGCACCGCCACCGCAACCTGTTCCAGATCCTGGTGATCGAGAAGGGCGGCGGCGAGATGAGTTTCGAGACCGCGACCGTGACGTTTGCGGCGCCGACCGCGATCCTGGTGCCGGCCACCACCGCGCATGGTTTCCGCTTTATCCCGCTGGTCACCGACGGATGGGTGGTGAGCTTCACCGAGGACGTCGCCGACGCGCTCGGCGATCAATCGGGCGAGGCGCTGGCGCGGCTCAAGGCGGTGGCGGCCGATCCGCTGGTGCCGCTGGAGAGCGCGACGGAAGCCAGACGGCTGTCGACATTGTGCGCGGAGCTCAATGAAGAAGCCTCGCTGGCGCGCGAAGGCTATCGCCTCGCCATGCGCGGGCTGCTGGCACTCATCGCCATCGAGGTGGTGCGGCTCGCCGTCAGCCGCGCGCGCAGCGGCACGGTGACGCTCACGCGCGCCGATGCGCGGGTGGAGGAGCTGCGCCGGCTGCTGGACGAGCATTTCCGCAAAGAGCGGCTGATCAGCTTCTATGCCGAGAAGCTGGCAATGACCGCCGACCGCCTCAACGATCACGTCAAGCGCGCCACCGGCGTGACGGCGGGTCATCTGATCCGCCAGCGCGTGTTGACCGAAGCCAAACGCCAGCTCGTGTTCACCAGTCAGCCGATCCACGAAATCTCCTACGATCTGGCATTTTCCGACCCGTCGCACTTCACGCGATTTTTCCGCAAGCAGACCGGCATGACGCCGCAAGCGTTCCGCGAGGGGCGCGGCGGTTAACCTTGAGAACCGCGCTTAACCGGTAAGGTAAAAGTTTGGTTTCTTTTGAAATTAGCATTTGAAGTGCTTACGCGTTGATCTCCTGTTTCAGGAGGAACACATGCGTAAGCTCTCCGGTGCGGCCGTGGCCATGATCCTGGCGATCGCCCTCTACTTCACCTTGTTCTGGGGGTTCGACGCGCTGCGCATGCTCACCTCTCCGACCTACGGTCTCGAAGACGTCTGGCGGTCGCAATTCATTTTCGCTATCGGCAGTTTTTTCGGCCTCGGTACAATCGGGCTGCTCAAGCTCGCCGCCTTCTTCGGCGCGCTCAAGCTCGCGGTCGCCGGCATCTGCGCCGTGCATATTCTCGACCGCTTGGGCGCCCTGCTCGGCGGCAAGGCCGATTCCGAGGTGCTCGAGGGCGGCCTGATCCTGGTGGTGCTGATCTGCATCGCGTCGGTCAGCCCGGCGGTGTGGTCGCAGAACGCCGAATTGGTGCGCGAAGCGACCGTGCAGTTGTTGCTCGCGGCGGTCGCCACCGCGCTGTGCATGGTGGAGCGCAACTATGGCCGTGCGGCGGAGCCCGCCAAACCCGACATGGTGACCGAGCTGGCTGCCACGCCGCGCGACGCGCCCTGGTTCTCGCCGTTCCGATGAGGGCGCGTGGGTCTCAAACCCATCTGATTTTGCGTTTTGCCGTAGCTCGTCCGTAACGACGGGCTACTTTGCCTTCGCCAGTTCCGCCATCACCTCGGCGGCTTCCTTGAAGGCATGGTTGGCGGCCGGCACACCGCAATAGATCGCCTGCTGCAGGATGACTTCCTTGATGTCGGTCTCGGAAAAGCCGCCCTCGGCGAGCGCCGCCCGCACATGCAGGCGGAATTCATCCCATTGCGCGAGCGCGATCATGGTGCCGAGCACCAGCACGCGGCGAGTGCGTTCGTCGTAGTGCGGCCGCGTCCAGACCTCGCCCCAGGCATAGCGGGTGATGATTTCCTGGAATTCCTCGTTGAACGGGGTCTTCTTCGCATTGGCGCGATCGACCCATTCATTGCCGAGCACCTTGCGGCGCCTGGCCATGCCGCGCTCGTGGCGTTCCTTTTCATCCATAACGGGATCCTATTCAGCCACGCAGAAAATTAAGCACGGTCTCGGTGTAGAGCTCGGGCTGCTCCATGTTCGAGATATGCGCGGCATCGAGCGCGGCGAGCTTGGCGCCCTTGATCTGCTGCACGATCGCTTCGCCGGCCGACGGCGGCGTGGCCGGGTCCTGCTTGCCGACGATGACCAGGGTCGGCGCGGTAATGCGCGAATTGCTGCTGCGGAAGTCCATGTCGCGGACCGCTTCGCAACTGGCGATGTAGCCCACCGGATTGGTGGCGAGGAACATCGCTTTCATGCGCGCGATCACCTGCGGCGCGCGGGCGCGGAATTCCCTTGGTGAACCAGCGCTCCATGTTCGGATCAACCAGTTCGGCCAGACCTTTCTCCTGCACGAATTTGATGCGGTCGTTCCACGGTCCCTTGTCCGCGTAATAGAAGTTGGTGTTGGAGAGGACAAGTCTCTCGACACGGTCGGGTGCATTGGCGCCGAGCCATTGCCCGACCATGCCGCCCATCGACAACCCGCACCAGCTGGTCTTCTTGATCTTGAGCGCGTCGAGAATGGCCAGCACGTCCTTGCCGAACCGTTCCATAGAATACGGCCCCGGCGGCGAGCCGGACCTGCCGTGGCCGCGGCGGTCATAGCGCACCAGGCGGAAATGCTTCGACCATTCGCCCGCCTGGTCATCCCACATATGCAGATTGGTGCCGAGCGAATTCGACAGCATCAGCACGGGCGCGCCCTCGCGGCCCGCGACCTCGACATTGATCGGGCAGCCATCGGCGCTGATCATCGGCATGGAAAACCTTTCCTAAGCTTGGATTATGGTTGTTTCGGTGTGGCGTTAAGCGACACCCTTAAAGGGCTCCGCGCCCGCTGCAAAGCTCTTTTCAGCGAGCCTGCGAGGGCTTAAGCCGTTGGCCCAAGGCTTGAGTTGAGCCGCTGCGCGAGGAGGAGGTGCCGATGGCGATGGTCATGACCGGGGAGGTCCAACTCCCAGCCAGCCGCGAGGTCGTGTATGCAAAGCTCAACGATGCCGAGGTGCTCAAGGCCTGCATCCCCGGCTGCGAGGAGCTCAACAAGATATCCGATACCGAATTGCAGGCGGTTGCCGTCACCAAAATAGGTCCGGTGAAGGCGCGTTTCAAAGGCAAGGTGCACCTGACCGATCTCGACCCACCCAACGGTTACAAGATTTCGGGCGAGGGTGACGGTGGGGTCGCCGGTTTCGCCAAGGGCGGCGCCACGGTCGCGCTGACGGAAAAGGACGGCGGCACCTTGCTCACCTACAACGTCGAGGCGCAGATCGGCGGCAAGCTCGCCCAGCTCGGCCAGCGCCTGGTCAACGGCGCGGCCAAGAAGATCGCCGACGACTTCTTCCGCAACTTTGCCGCCACGGTAGGGGCGGGTAGCGCATGATCCCGAAAAGTGGGCAGCGGTTTTCCGGAAAGATCATGCGTTGTAATGCCCCTTTCACCGCGGTTTGAGCGGTTTCCGCCTTTTGACTCCCTTGACCCGGACTGCGGCGGGGGTTCAAAGTTGCCCTAGTTCTGGCTGAAATCGGCTCGATTTCGTACCCGAGCTGCCGGCGCTCCGAATGGGCGCGGCAAAAAGAGGGCTTTTGGCCCCGAATTTGGGAGGATGGTCATGCCTGCGGTGTCCATGACGGTGAACGGGAAACCGGTCACCGGCGACGTCGAAGCGCGCACCTTGCTGGTGCAATTTCTGCGCGAAAACCTCCGGCTTACCGGCACGCATGTCGGCTGCGACACCTCGCAGTGCGGCGCCTGCGTCGTCCATGTCGACGGCATCGCGGCCAAGTCTTGCACCCTGCTCGCCTTGCAGTGCGAGGGCGCCAAGATCACCACCATCGAGGGCCTGGCCGAGCCGGGCGGCCCGCTGCACCCAATGCAGGAAGCGTTCCGTGAAAACCACGGTCTGCAATGCGGCTACTGCACCCCCGGCATGATCATGGCGGCGCTCGATATCGTGCGTCGCCGCGGCAACGATCTCGACGAGCACACCATCCGCGAACAACTCGACGGCAATATTTGCCGCTGTACCGGCTACCACAACATCGTCAAGGCGATTGCGGCAGGCGCGAAAAACATGGGCAAGGGCGGCGCGCCGCGTCAGGCCGCCGAGTAGCTTAAAAAAATTTAACGGGAGGAGACCGCCATGAGCGCGACCGGGATCGGCGCGGCGGTGCGCCGCAAGGAAGACTTCCGCTTTATTACCGGCCAGGGACAATACACCGACGACGTGGTGCGGCCGGGCGAGACGCGCGCCGTTTTCGTGCGCTCGCCGCACGCTCACGCCAAGATCAAAATCGTCGACGCAACCACCGCTAGGAAGATGCCGGGCGTGGTCGCGGTGCTTACCGGCGCCGACCTTGCCAATGACAAAATCGGCAACCTGATTTGCGGCTGGATGATCCATTCAAAGGACGGTTCGCCGATGAAGATGGCGCCGCATCCGGCGCTCGCTTCCGGCAAAGTAAATTGTGTCGGCGACACGGTGGCGGTGGTGATTGCGGAGACGATTGCGCAAGGCCGCGATGCGGCGGAGAAGGTCAATGTCGTCTACGAAGTGCTGCCATCGGTGAGCGATCCGGCCAAGGCAAAATCGGGTCCGCAAATTCACGAAATCGCGCCGAAGAATACGATTTACGAGTGGCATCTCGGCGACGCCAAGGCGACGGCGGCGGCGTTTGCCGCCGCCAAACACGTCACCAAGCTCGACATCATCAACAATCGCCTGGTGCCGAACGCGATGGAGCCGCGCGCGGCGCTGGCCGAATACGACGCCGGCACCGACAACCTCACTTTGTGGAATACGTCGCAGAACCCGCACGTGGCGCGCCTCGTCATCGCCGCCTTTATCGGCATGGCGCCGGAGCACAAGCTGCGGGTGATCGCGCCCGATGTCGGCGGCGGCTTCGGCTCCAAGATTTTCATCTACCCGGAAGAAGTCGTCTGTCTGTGGGCGTCGCGCAAGGTGCGCCGGCCGGTGAAATGGACAGCGGATCGTTCGGAATCGTTCCTCACCGACGCGCACGGCCGCGATCACGTCACGCACGCGGAACTGGCGCTCGATGCCAATGGCAAGATCTTAGGCCTGCGCGCCAAAACGATCGCCAATCTCGGCGCCTATATGTCGACCTTTTCGTCGTCGGTGCCGACCTATCTCTACGGCACGCTGCTGTCGGGCCAATACGACATCCCGTCGATCTATTGCGAGGTGGACGCGGTCTATACCAATACCGCCCCAGTCGACGCCTATCGCGGCGCCGGACGCCCAGAGGCGACCTTCGTGATCGAGCGGCTGGTGGAGGTGGCAGCGCGGCAGATGGGCATCGAGCCCGTGGAATTGCGCCGGCGCAACTTCATCAAGTCGTTCCCGCACCAGACCCCGGTGATCATGGCCTATGACGCTGGCGACTATCACGCCTCGCTCAAGAAGGCGCTGGAGATCGCCGACGTGAAGGGCTTCGGCAAGCGCAAGCGCGAAGCGGCGCGGCACCGCAAGCTGCGGGGCTTGGGCTATTCGACCTATATCGAGGCTTGCGGCATCGCGCCCTCGCAGGCGGTCGGCTCGCTGGGCGCCGGCGTAGGCTTGTGGGAATCCGCCGAAGTGCGGGTCAATCCGACCGGCAGCGTCGAAGTGCTTACCGGCTGTCATGCGCACGGGCAGGGCCACGAGACCACGTTCGCGCAACTGGTGTCCGAGCGCTTAGGGATTCCGTTCGAGAATGTCTCCATCGTGCACGGTGATACCGACAAGGTACAGTTCGGCATGGGCACCTATGGCTCGCGTTCGGGCGCGGTCGGCATGTCGGCGATCGTCAAGGCGCTCGACAAGATCGAGGCCAAGGCCAAGAAGGTCGCCGCGTTCATGCTGGAGGCGGCGGAAGGCGATATCGAGTTTAAGGACGGTAAGTTCACCGTCGCCGGCACCGACAAATCGGCGGCCTGGGGCGATGTGGCGCTCAACGCCTATATCGCGCACAAATTCACCGGCGCCGAGCTGGAGCCGGGCTTGAAGGAAACTTCGTTCTACGATCCGACCAATTTCACCTTCCCGGCCGGCTGCCACATCTGCGAGGTCGAGGTCGATATCGACACCGGCAAGACCGATATCGTGAATTGGACCGCGGTCGACGACTTCGGCACCGTGATCAATCCGATGATCGTCGAAGGCCAGGTGCACGGCGGCATCGCGCAAGGGGTGGGGCAGGCGCTGCTGGAAGGCGCGGTCTACGACAAGGACGGCCAGCTCGTGACCGGCTCGATGATGGACTACACCATGCCGCGCGCGCACGATCTGCCGTCGTTCCATGTGGGTCTGACCGAAACCAAAGTCGCCGTCCAATCCGCTTGGCATTAAGGGCTGCGGCGAGGCCGGTGCGATCGCGGCCCCCGCCGCGGTGATCAACGCTATTACCGATGCGATCGGAACCGAAAATCTGGCCATGCCGGCGACCGCCAATGCGGTGTGGTCGGCGCTGCAGCGCGCGACGCCGCGCCAAGCCGCCTGACAAGCCGCGTAACAGGAGAAAGCGATGTACAATTTCACCTTCCATCGTCCGACCACGGTCCGCCAGGCGGCCGGCCTGCTGGCGCGCAACCCGGAGGCCAAACTATTGGCCGGCGGCCATTCGCTGATCCCGGTGATGAAACAGCGGCTGGCGAGCCCGTCGGCGCTGATCGATCTTTCGCTGGTCGAAGGCATGGCCGGCGTGGAGCAGAATGGCCGCTCGATCGTGATCGGCGCCATGACACGCCATGCCGATGCCGCCAATTCGACGGTGCTGCAGCAGGCATTGCCGGGGCTGGCCGCGGTGCCGAACGCGATCGGCGATCCGCAGGTGCGCAACCGCGGCACCATCGGCGGCTCGATCGCCAACAACGATCCGAACGCCGATTATCCGGCCGCCGTCCTCGGGCTCGGCGCCACCATCATCACCAACAAGCGGCGCATCGCGGCCGACGATTTCTTCAAGGGCATGTTCTCGACCGCGCTGGAAGACGGCGAGATCATCACCAAGATCAGTTTCCCGATCGCCAAGAAGGCGGCCTACGAGAAATTCAAGCACCCGGCCTCGGGCTTCGCGCTGGTCGGCGTGTTCGTGTCTAAGCGCGGCTCCGACATCCGCGTGGCGGTCACCGGCGCCGGCGCCAATGGCGTGTTCCGCGTGAAGTCGTTCGAGGAGGCGCTCAAGAAGCGGTTCGCGGCGAAGTCGCTCGAAGGCATGACCATTCCGGCCACGGGAATGAACAGCGACATTCACGCCAGCCCGGAATACCGCGCGCATCTGGTCGGCGTGTTGGCGCGCCGCGCGCTGGCGAAGGCGACGGCGTAGACGGCGAGCAGCGCACAGCCGCTCCATTTCTCCCTTGCCGCGACAACCGCTCATCACGAGCGCCGCGCTGGTGATTGCTGCCGGCTTCCTCGTGCTGTTCATCGGCGGCGGATCGCGCTTCGCTGTCGGCCTGACGCTCAAGCCGATCGTCGACGATTTCGGCTGGGGCCGCAGCGAGCTCGGCCTCGCCGTTGCGCTGTTCCAGCTTGTGTCGGCGGGCGCGATGTTCGCCGCCGGCCATCTCGCCGACCGCACCGGTCCGCGGCTGGTGCTGGGCGGCGGCCTGCTCGTCAGCGGCATAGGCATCGGCCTGATGAGCGTGATAACGGCGCCCTGGCATGCGCTTGCGCTGTACGGCGTGGTCTACGCGCTCGGCAACGGTGCGGCCTCGTTGATCCCGGTCGGGGTGATGGTGACGCGCGCCTTTCCGGAGCGCGCCGGCCTCGCCAATGCGCTGGCGATGGGCGGCATGAGTGCCGGCCAACTGGTGGTGATCGCCATGTTGGCGGCGGTGCTGGCTGCGGTGAGCTGGCATTCGGTCTACCTGCTGCTCGGCGCCGCGCATCTGGTGCTGGTGCCGCTGCTAATCGCCGTCATCCCGAACACCACGCCGAAGCAGGCGATAGCCGCGCGGCCGAGCGATGGCGTCGGCATCGGCGAGGCAGCCCGCACGCGACAATTCTGGTTGCTGCTCGCGATCTACGCGATCTGCGGCTTTGACGATTTCTTCGTCACCACCCACGTCGTCGCCTTCGCACAGGATCGCGGCGTCGACATATTTCTCGCCGGCAACCTGCTGGCGCTGATGGGCCTCACCGGCCTGGTCGGCGTGCTCGCAGCCGGCGCGTTCAGCGACCGCTCCGGCCCGCTATGGCCGACCGCGGTCGCCTTCGCCGCCCGCGTCGTAGTGTTCGCGCTGTTGATGGTGGACCAGTCGGCGGTGTCGGTGGCGATTTTCGCGCTGGTGTTCGGCGCCACCTTCCTGGTGACCGCGCCGCTCACCGTCGTATTCGTGTCGGAGAATTTTGGCACCCGCCATCTCGGTGCGCTCACCGGCCTGATCACCATGGTGCATCAGATCTTCGGCGGCATCGGCGCCTATCTCGGCGCCGCGGTGTTTGATGCCACCGGCACCTACGATATCGCCTTCACGACGATGTTCGCGGTCTCGTTGCTTGCCGTGTTGCTGACGCTGCTGCTGCGCAAGCCGCGGGACAGTGTGGCCGTCTAGGCTTTGTCCAACTCCGCCAGCAAGTCGTGCAGATCAAGCGGATGCGTGAACATCTGCAAGGAGCCATCCGGCTTCTGCGGCCACTTGTCCTTCGGCCGGTCCCAATACAGCTCGACGCCGTTGTCGTCCGGATCGCGCAGGTAAAGCGCCTCGGAGACGCCGTGGTCGCTGGCGCCTTCGAGCGGAATCTTGGCGACAATTAATCGGCGCAATGCATCGGCCAACAGCCGCCGGCTCGGGTAGAGAATGGCGGTATGGTAAAGGCCGGTGGTGCCGGGAGGCGGCGGCGAGCCGCCCAGGCTCTCCCACGTGTTGAGCCCGAGATGGTGGTGATAGCCACCGGCCGAGATGAAAGCGGCGCCGGGCCTACTGGTGGTGAGGGTGAAACCGAGCACGCCGCAATAGAAATCGAGCGCCCGTTGCAGGTCGGCGACCTTCAGATGCACATGGCCGATACGCACGCCGGGATCGATGGTGGGCATGCGTAGGGCTTCTTTTTCGATCTGGACGGGCTTGGTCATGGCAGCAATTCCTGGCTGGCTGGGCGGGCCTTTGCACCCCACATGTAAGCTGCCGACGCGATAGGATAAAGTCCCCTCGCAAGGACGTGACCATGACGCCGCTGCCGACCTCCATCGACGCCACGCTCGATATGCTGGCCAAGGCCGATTACATCGCCGATCGCTCGCTGGCGACCGTGCTGTATCTGGCGCTGCGCATGGGGCGGCCGCTGTTCGTCGAGGGCGAAGCGGGCGTCGGCAAGACCGAGATCGCCAAGGTGCTGTCGGCGGCACTTGGGCGCCGGCTGATCCGGCTGCAATGCTACGAGGGCCTCGATATTTCGTCCGCCGTCTACGAGTGGAATTACGGCGCGCAGATGATCGCGATCCGGCTGGCGGAAGCGGAAGGTGAAGGCGACCGCCAACGCATCGAGCACGACGTGTTCTCCGAACGCTTCCTGATCAAACGCCCATTGCTGCAGGCGCTCGATCCCGATCCGGACGGGCCGCCGGTGCTGCTGATCGACGAGATCGACCGCACCGACGAGGCGTTTGAGGCGTTTCTCTTGGAGGTGCTGGCCGATTTCCAGATCACCGTGCCGGAGCTCGGCACCGTGAAGGCCGCGCATCCGCCGATCGTGCTGGTGACGTCCAACCGCACCCGCGAAGTGCACGACGCGCTTAAACGCAGGTGCCTCTATCACTGGGTCGGCTATCCGAACGCCGAGCGTGAATTGAAAATCCTGCGCACCAAGGTGCCGGGCATCGCCAAGAAATTGTCCGAGCAGGTGGTTGCTTTCGTGCAGGCATTGCGCAAGGAGGACCTATTCAAGTCGCCCGGCGTCGCCGAGACGCTGGACTGGGCCGGCGCGCTCACCGAGCTCGACGTGGTCGCGCTCGATCCGGCGACGGTGTCGGATACGCTCGGCGCGCTGCTCAAATACCAGGACGACATCGCCCGGCTCGACGGCAGCAAGGTGAAGGCGCTGCTCGACGCGGTGAAGTCGGAGTTGCGGGCGGCGGAGTAGCTGTCATGGCCCAAGGTCAAGCCCTAGGCCACCTTGCCGAGAACATCCTCTACTTCGCGCGCGCGTTGCGCGCGGCCGGCATTCCGGTTGGGTCGGGCGCGGTGCTCGATGCGCTGGAGGCGATAAGCGTCGCCCGCGTCGGCGACCGCGAGGATTTCTATTGGACGCTGCATGCGGTGTTCGTGAAACGGCACGAGCACACGATTTTGTTCGACCACGCGTTCCGCATCTTCTTCCGCAAACGCGGCTATATCGAGAAGCTGATCGCCTCCATGCTGCCGGGCACGCCGACAACCGCGCCCAAGCCGCTGCCGCCGGGCGCGCAGCGGATCCAGGAAGCGCTGTTCGGCGGCCTCAACGAGCGCGTGGACACATCCGAGGTCGAGATCGATGCGCGGCTGACCGTATCTGATCGCGAAGTGCTGCAGAAAAAGGACTTCGCGCAGATGACGACGGCCGAGATCGCCGCCGCTAAGCAGGCGATCGCGCGGCTGGCGCTGCCGCTCGACCTGTTGCGCACGCGGCGGCTGGCCGCCAGCCGGCGCGGCCATATGATCGATATCCGCCGCACCTTGCGCGCCAGCATGAAGGCAGGCGGCGCGGTGATCGACCTGAAATATCTGGGACCGCGCGAAAAGGAGCCGCCGATCGTGGCGCTGCTCGATATTTCGGGCTCGATGAGCCAGTATACCCGGCTGTTCCTGCATTTCCTGCACGCCGTCACCGATGAGCGCAAGCGCGTGACCACCTTCCTGTTCGGCACGCGGCTGACCAACGTCACCCGTGCCATCAGGCAGCGCGATCCCGACGAGGCGCTCGCCGCCTGTTCGGCCCATGTGGTCGACTGGTCGGGCGGCACCCGCATCGCCTCCTCGCTGCGCGCCTTCAACAAGCAATGGTCGCGCCGCGTGCTCACGCAAGGCGCCGTGGTGCTGCTGATCACCGATGGGCTCGAGCGCGACGCCGATGACACATTGGCCTTCGAGATGGACCGCCTGCACCGCTCTTGCCGCCGGCTGATCTGGCTCAATCCGCTACTGCGCTTCGAGGGCTTCGAGGCGCGCGCCAAGGGCGTGCGCACGATGCTGCCGCATGTTGACGAATTGCGGCCGATCCACAATTTAGAATCCATGACCGAGCTGGTGCGCGCCCTATCGCGCGCGCCGGCGAAGGACTACGATCCGAAGCTGTGGTTGAGGCACGTTGCCTGATGGAGAACCGATATGCTCTCGCGCGATGAAGACATTCTCAAAGCCGCCGAAGACTGGCGCAAAGCCGGGCGCGGCGTGGCGCTCGCCACCGTGGTCGAGACCTGGGGCTCGGCGCCGCGGCCGGTCGGCTCCAATCTGGTGATCGACAACGAGGGCAATTTCCTTGGGTCCGTTTCCGGCGGCTGCGTCGAAGGCGCGGTGGTGACCGAAGCCATGGACGTGATCGACAGCGGCAAGCCGAAAATGCTGGAATTCGGCGTCGCCGATGAGGCCGCCTGGAACGTCGGCCTGTCCTGCGGCGGCACCATTCGCGTTTATGTTGAGAAGGTGAGTTAAGTGAAGCTCGACATTCTCCACGCGCTCAATGCCGAACGCGCCGCGCGGCACGCGGTGGCGGTCGTCACCGATGTAGCAACCGGCGCACAACGGCTGGTGAAAGCCGCCGACCTGACGCGCGATCCACTCAAGGACGTGCTGGAAAAGCGCCTGCGCATGGCCAAAAGCGGCATGGAGGAGACGCCGCAGGGCCGCGTGTTCCTCACCGTGCACGTGCCGTCACCGCAGCTCGTGATTACCGGCGCGGTGCATATCAGCCAGACGCTGGCGCCGATCGGGCAGTTGCTTGGCTATGACGTGACCATCGTCGATCCGCGCACGGCTTTTGCCTCGATCGAGCGCTTCCCCGACGTGAATGTGATCGCGGAATGGCCGGACATGGCGCTGCCGCCGCTCAATGTCGATCATTACACCGCCTTCGTCGCGCTCACGCACGATCCGAAAATTGACGACCCGGCGTTGAAACACGCGCTGGCGCGCGACTGCTTTTATATCGGCGCGCTCGGCTCCAAGAAGACCCACGCCAAGCGGGTGGCGCGGCTGAAGGAGGCGGGGCTCAGCGACGCCGACATCGCGCGCATCCATGCGCCCATTGGGCTGCCGATCGGCGCGGTGTCGCCGGCCGAGATCGCCGTCGCCATCATGGGTGAGATCACGCAGAGGCTGCGACTGAAGGCGGACAAGGCGGAGGCGGCATGAAATTCGGCCCCGTCGCCCCGAGCCGACGCGCTCGGCGCCACCGCAGTGCATTCGATCCGCCAGGGCGATCTGGTGCTCAAGAAGGGCACGCTGATCGGGGTGGCAGAAGTGGCCGCGCTTCATGCGGCGGGCGTCAAGGAAATTGTGGTGGCGCGGCTCGAGCCGGGCGACGTGTCGGAGGACCAGGCCGCCGCCGACATCGCGGCCGCGGTTAAGGGCGAGGGCGTGCGCGCCGACCGCGCCTTCACCGGCCGCTGCAATCTGTTCGCCGAGACATCGGGCGTGCTGGTGCTCGACAAGGATGCAATCGACCGGCTCAACCGCATCGACGAGGCGGTGACGATTGCCACGCTGCCGGCGTTCAAGCCGGTGGTGGAATGCGAGATGATCGCCACCGTGAAGATCATTCCGTTCGCGGTCGCGGCAAGAGCGCGTGACCTGGCGGTGGCCGAAGCCGCAAAAGCCAAGCCGGTCATCCGCGTGGCGCCCTACAAGGTGCGCAAGATCGGCATTGTTTCCACGCTGTTGCCGGGCCTCTCGCCGAAAGTGGTCGAGAAAACCCTCAAGATCACCGCGGCGCGCATTCAGCCTGCCGGCGCGACCATTGTCGCCGAGCGCCGCGTGCCGCACGAGCAAGCCGCGCTGACGCGCGCCATCGATGAGGTACGCAATGCGGGCGCCGAGCTGGTGATCGTGTTCGGCGCCTCGGCAATAGCCGACCGGCGCGACGTCATCCCGGCGGCGATCGAAGCGGTCGGCGGCGAGATCGAGCATTTCGGCATGCCGGTCGATCCCGGCAACCTGATGCTGATCGGACGCTTGCGCGGGCAGGCGGTAATCGGCGCGCCCGGCTGCGCGCGTAGCCCGAAAGAAAACGGCTTCGACTGGGTGCTGATGCGGTTGCTGGCGGGGCTGCCGGTGAGCCGCGCGGACATTACCGGCATGGGCGTCGGCGGCTTGCTGATGGAAATCGTGACGCGGCCGCAGCCGCGCACCGAACCGGCGCCGGAAAAAGGCCGCCGCATCGCCGCCGTGGTGCTGGCGGCCGGGCGCTCCATCCGCATGGGCGCGATCAACAAGCTGATCGCCGAAATCGGCGGCAAGCCGCTGGTGCGCATCGCCGCCGAGCAGGCACTGGGCTCGCGCGCCAAGCCCGTGATCGTCGTCACCGGTCACGAACGCGAGCGGGTGGAGGCGGCGCTCGCCGGGCTGCCGGTGCGTTTCGTGCATAACGCCGACTATGCCGAAGGCCTCGGCACTTCGCTCAAGGCCGGGATCGCCGCCGTGCCGGCGGATGCCGACGGCGCCATCGTTTGCCTCGGCGATATGCCGCAGGTCGATGCCGCGCTGATCGATAAACTAATCACGGCATTCGATCCCGAACGCAGTGCACTGATAGTGATGCCCACCTTCGACGGCCGGCGCGGCAACCCGGTGGTGTGGTCGCGCCGGTTCTTCCACGACTTGATGTCGATCAGCGGCGATATCGGCGCCCGCCACCTGATCGGCAGCTATGCCGAGGCAGTCGTCGAAGTGCCGGTCGCCGGCGAGGCGGCGCTCACCGACGTCGACACGCCCGAGTCGTTTTCCGCCGTCAAGGCCGAAATCGAACGCGCCTGAGACTCGAATCGTTGATCGTCACCGCGACTCAGCCCTTAACTGAACGCGTGCCTGGGTAAGGGAAGGGCGATGACGGATAGTTTCACGCCGACATTGCGCGCGCTCGTGGTTGCGACGCTGTTGCTCGCGACCGCGACGCTGATGCTCGTCGTCGTCAATACCGCGCGCGCGGCCGGCGCGCTGGCGATCGGCTCGTGCGGGGCGTTCGGCGAGGCTTACGATTTCCGCACCGTCGAGGAGGCGCGCCAGAGCGCGCTGGCGAAATGCCAAGGCGGCACCTGCCGGGTGGTGACCGTCACCAAACGCGGTTGCGCCGCATTCGCGGTCGATTTCACCAATGCCTGCGGCGCGCATGGCTGGGGCAAGGGACCGCGGCTGGGCGTGAGCCAGAACGAGGCCTTGCGCTCCTGCTACAAGGACGGCGGCAAGGAGTGCGTGATCCGCACCTTCTTCTGCGACGCCAAGGGCTGACTTCAAAACTAACCATCTGATTTGATTGACATTATTGACGCTTGCGCGGCGCTTTGTTTGCACTATATTATGACTGACCAGTCAGTCAGTTAGTAGACGTCATGCCCCCCGCGCATCCACGATCAGCCCGCAAAGCGCCGCGCCGCCGGCGCGCCGCCACGCTGCAGCATCGCGCCGGGGCGGAGCCGCGCAGCGGCGCGCGCAAGGCGCGTAGCGCCGCCCGCCGCGAAGCAATCCTGACCGCCGCGCTCGATGAATTCTCCCTGCGCGGCTTCGAGGCGGCGCGGCTCGACGACGTGGCCAAACGCGCCGGCGTCGCCAAGGGCACCATCTATCTCTACTTCCGCGACAAGGAGAGCCTGTTCCAGGAGCTCATCCGCACCATGCTCACGCCGCTCATCGGCACCATTGAGGCGCTCGGCGCTGCCGACGTGCCGATGAGCGTGCTCACCGAGCAGATCGTCGAATTGTTCGTGCGCGAGGTCTACGAGACGCGGCGCAAGGACGTCATCCGCCTGATGATCTCGGAAGGACGGCGGTTTCCCAAGCTCGCCGAGTTCTATTACCGCGAGGTGCTCTCGCGCATCATCGCCGCGGTGCGCGCGCTGCTGCGGCGCGCCGCCGCGCGCGGGGAGGTGCCCGAGGCGTTGGCCGAGTTTCCGCAGATTATCGCCGCGCCCGGTCTGGTCGCCATCATCTGGAGCGGCTTGTTCGAACGTTTCGAGCCGCTCGACGTTCGCAAAATGATGAAGACCCATATCGAGCTGCTGTTCGCACCGAGGAGAGCGCCATGAGAATGAAACCTGCCGCCTGGTCGGCGATGGTGCTCGCAAGCCTGGCGCTCGCCGGCTGCAACAATGCCAATGAGCATCAGTTGCAGGGCTGGACGGAGGCCGAGCTGATTTTCGTTTCCTCCGACGAGCAGGGCCGCGTGGAGAGCTTGAAAGTGCGCGAGGGCGACCGCGTGCAAACAAGGCGATCTGCTGTTCAGCGTCGACGACGATCTGCAAAAGGCCGACCTGGTGGTGAGAAAAACCACCGTGGTCAATGCGCAACAGAACTTCGATCGCGCCAAAGAACTGCTGAAGACGGCGGCCGGCACGCAAAAGAACTACGACGACGCCGAGGCCGCGCTGCGCCAAGCCAATGCCAATCTGGCCTGGTCGGAAACCCGTCTTGCGCGCCGCAATGCCTACAGTCCGGCCGAAGGCACCATCCAGCAGGTCTATTACCGGCCGGGCGAATCCGTGCCGGCCAGTCGTCCGGTGGTGGCGCTGCTGCCGCCGCAGAATCTGAAATTCCGTTTCTTCGCGCCGGAGCCGCTGCTGCCCGAGATCAAATACGGCGAGACCGTCACGGTCTCCTGCGACGGCTGCGAGAAGGGGCTGACCGCGAAAGTGAGCTTCATCGCCCGCAGCGCCGAATTCACCCCGCCGGTGATCTACAGCCTGGATGAGCGCGCCAAGCTGGTATTCCTGATCGAGGCGCGGCCCGAGCAGCCGGAGAAATTCCGCGTCGGGCAGCCGGTGACCGTCAGCTTGCCGAAAGAGGCGCCGAAATGAGCGCGCAAAACGGGGCGCAAGACGTCGTCATCGACGTCCATCACCTGACCAAAAAATTCGATGGCAAAGCCGTGGTGCGCGACCTCTCGATGCAGGTCAAGCGCGGCACCATCTACGGCTTCCTGGGGCCGAACGGCTCCGGCAAGACCACCACCATCCGCATGCTGTGCGGGTTGCTCACGCCCGACGAAGGCGAGGGCACCTGCCTCGGCTACGACATCCGCACCGAGACCGACAAGATCAAGCGCCAGGTCGGCTACATGACGCAGCGCTTCAGCCTCTATCAGGACCTCTCGGTGCGCGAGAACCTGGAATTCGTCGCCCGCATTTACGGCATCGACAACCCGGTCGCTGCCGCGCGCGCGGCGATCGAGCGGCTCGGCCTCGGCGGCCGCGAGGAGCAGATCGCCGGCGAATTGTCGGGCGGCTGGAAGCAGCGGCTGGCGCTCGGCGCCTGCACGCTGCCGAGCCCGCAACTGCTGCTGCTCGACGAGCCGACCGCCGGCGTCGATCCCAAGGCGCGGCGCGAATTCTGGAACGAGATCCACGCGCTCGCCGCCGACGGCCTCACCGTGCTGGTCTCCACCCACTACATGGACGAAGCCGAGCGCTGTCACGAGATCGCGTACATCGCCTATGGCGATCTGCTGGTGCACGGCACCGTCGAGCAGGTGATCGAGGCCTCGCACCTGACCACCTATATCGTCAGCGCCGAATACGGCGAGGGGCTTAGCCAATTGGCGGCCGAACTCACCGGCAAGCCGGGCGTCGATATGGTGGCGCCGTTCGGCACCAGTCTGCACGTGTCGGGACGCGTGGCGAGCGCGCTCGAAGCCGCGATCGCACCCTATCGCAAGCGCAAAGGCCTCGACTGGCAGCGCTCCGAACCCTCGCTCGAGGACGTGTTCATTGATCTGATGGCTACGGCGAAAGATAATTTCCAATGACGCATATGCTTCCCACGCAAGCGCCACGCCGCCTCGGCGGCGACGGGTTCTGGCGCAGGACCTTTGCGATGCTGGTGAAGGAATTCATCCAGCTCAAGCGCGACCGCGTCTCCTTTGCCATGATCATCATAGTGCCGCTCGTGCAGCTGATGCTGTTCGGCTATGCCATCAACACCACGCCGCGCGATTTGCCGACCGCGGTGCTGTTGCAGGAAAGTAGCGATCTGTCGCGCTCGATCTTGGCCGCGCTTGAGAACACCAAATATTTCAAGGTCACCCGGCTGCCGCATACCGAGGCTGAGGTCGACCAGCTGCTCGCCTCAGGAACCGTGCTGTTCGCGGTGGAAATCCCGGCCAATTTCGAGCGCGCGGTGCGCCGCGGCGACAAACCGGCCATGCTGGTGGCGGCCGATGCCACCGATCCGGTTGCCTCCGGCTCGGCGCTCAGCGCACTCGGCCAGGTGCTGCAGACCGCACTCGTGCATGACCGCGACATTCCCGAGGCCGCCCCGCTGCCGTTCGAGATCCGCATCCATGCGCGCTACAATCCAGCCGGCGTCACCCAACTCAACATCGTGCCGGGCTTGGTCGGCACCATCCTCACCATGACCATGCTGATCTTCACCGCGCTATCGGTGACACGCGAGATCGAACGCGGCACCATGGAAAATCTCCTGTCCATGCCGATCTCGCCAATCGAGATCATGCTGGGCAAGATCGTGCCCTATATCATGGTCGGCTTCGTGCAGGCGGCGCTGATCATCAGCATCGGCATCACGCTGTTCGGCGTGCCGGTCGTCGGCAATCTCGGCGTGCTCGCGGCACTCAGCACGCTATTCATCGCGACCAATCTGTCGATCGGCTACACGTTTTCCACCATCGCGCAGAATCAGCTGCAGGCGATGCAGATGACCATCATGTTCTTCCTGCCGAATATTCTCTTGTCCGGCTTCCTGTTCCCGTTCGCCGGCATGCCGAAATGGGCGCAATATATCGGCGAGACGCTGCCACTCACGCATTACCTGCGCATCGTGCGCTCGGTCATGCTGAAAGGGTCTTCGGTCACCGATCTGCGCTATGACGCCGCGGCGCTGTTCGTGCTGATGCTGATTGCGATGACGATCGCCGTCACGCGCTTCCGCCGCACGCTCGACTAGGACGCGTCCATAATTTGCGATCAGTGAGCGCTGTTTGATCGATGTCCGCTTTGCCCAAAAATGCGGATATTCGTCACGGCACGCGGTATCTCCGCTAAAAGCATGTTTCCAAATATAGAATTGATTCAAATCAATGCGTCGACGGCGCTTTCTCCCGTGACTAATCAAATAATCGATGGCGATTATCTCATTTTCATCTTCCGACTTGGCGGTGGGCGCACGCTAGTTCGGTCTGGCTGAGGCCGAAGGGGACACCAAAAATGGCTACTCTTAATGTTGGCACGGTAGTTAAACCACGGCATTTCGGCTTGATCCGAATTTGACGCTACGTCGTCGAAAATAGCCCGCTGCATTGCGGCGATAGTGATAGCGCTGATTTTTGCAGTTGCGCCTGCTGTCGCCGAAAATTATCCGGAGCGTACCACGACAATTATCTGTCCCTATGCCCCCGGTGGCGCCACCGACATTCTCGCCCGTATGTTAGGTCGCGGGCTGGAAGAACGTCTCGGCAAGAGCTTCGTGACCGAGAACCGGCCCGGCGCCGGCACAGTGCTGGCCGCGCACATGGCGGCAAAGGCACAGCCGGACGGCTACACGCTGCTGATGGGCACCAGCACGCCGCTTGCCATCAACGCCACGCTGCACCGAAATCTGCCCTATGATCCGGCCAAGGATTTCGTGCCGCTGGCGCTCGTCGCCAATGTGCCATTCGTCCTGGTGGTCAATCCGTCGCTACCGGTGAAGTCGGTCGCCGATCTGGTCAAATACGCCAAAGATAATCCGGGCAAGTTGTCGTTCGGCACCAGCGGGCCGGGTTCGCCGCATCATCTCTACATGGAACTGTTCAAGACCATGACCGGCACCGAAATGGTGCACGTCCCCTACAAAGGCAGCGTGCCGGCGCTGACCGACGTCATTGCCGGTCGCATCCCGGTCATGTTCGTGGATCTGGCGCCGTCGCTGCAGTTCATCAAAAACGGCAATGTGCGTGCCATCGGCGTGTCGTCGAAAACGCGGGTGCCGCAGACTTCCCGACGTGCCGCCGGTTGCCGACGGCGTGTCCCGGCTTCGAAGCGGTGGCGTGGCAGATGCTGGTGGCGCCGAGCGGCACGCCGAAGCCGATCGTCGACAAGCTACATGCCGCGCTCAAGAGCCTCGAGGCGAAGCCGCAATTCAAAGAGCAGGTCGCCAAGCTCGGCATGGTTCCAGTCGACTTCGCCTCCGTCGCCGAGCTGCAGGCTTACGTGAAGTCCGAAATCGTGCGCTGGGGCAAGATCGTCGAGAAAGTCCGGCGCGGCGATGGACTGATCGTCGATTAATCTTCGCATCGCGGATAACGAAAGGAATTGGCCGTGCCGGTCGTCGATATTCACACCCATATGCTGACGCTCGAATGGATCGAACTGCTGCGTAGCCATGGCGGCGGCAAATACAGCGTGAAGAAAACCAAAGCGAACCAGGACGCCGTGCATCTCTACGACGCGCCGTTCATGACATTGATGCGCGGCATGTGGGACTACGATCTGCGCATCGAAAATATGGACAAGGCCGGCGTCGATGTCGCGGTGGTGTCGCTGACCTGTCCGAACGTGTTCTGGGGCGGCCGCGAGGTCAGTCTGAAGGCCGCGCGCATGGTCAACGACTCGATGGCGGAGCAGCAGCGCGCCAGGCCCGACCGCATCCGCTGGTTCGCGTCGCTACCTTGGCAATACGCCGACGACGCCAAGGCGGAATTGGCGCGCGCCACCAAGGCAGGCGCCGTCGGCGTCATGGTGCTCGGCTCCATCGACGGCAAGGATCTGATCGATCCGCAGTTTGCGCCGGTATGGCAGGAGATCGATCGGCTCGGGCTTCCGGTCCTGGTGCATCCGACCGCGCCGCAGGGCGTGCGCGAAATGCACATGGAAATCTTCAACCTGATTCCGCCGGTCGGCTTCATGTTCGACACCACGCTTTCCTTCGCGCACATGATCTTTTCCGGCTTCATCGACAAATATCCCAATCTGAAGCTGATCGCCGCGCATGGCGGCGCTGCGCTGCCCTATCTCGCCGGCCGCCTCGATATCTGCCACGAAAGAATTCCGGCTTGCTCCAGCGTGATCAAGGACAAGCCGAGCCGCTATCTGCAGCGCATCTATTACGACACCGTGGTCTACGAGCAGGCGGCGCTCGAATTATGTGTGAAGGTCGCCGGAACGGCGGACAACGTGCTGTACGGGTCGGATTATCCGCACAATATCGGCGATATGGCCGGCTGCCTGGCGCGGGTCAACGCCCTGCCGGGCGATCAGTGCAAACGTATCGCAGGCAAGAACGCGGTGCGAATTTTCAAGCTGTGAGACAGCAATTCCGTGTTCTGGCGAATTTTGCGGGTCTCGACAGATCTGGCGTAAAGCAGCTCTTGGCGATGTTCGCTTTGTCCCCAACGACTGAGCTTGAACGGCGGGCAGGCAAGCCAGCATTTGGCTGCGCGTTATGTGAGTCCGCGTCCTGACTTACCGCCGCGTCAAAATGCCGAGGCGCAGATAGGGGCTGGACCGATGGTCGCTATCGGCAGACCAGCCGGCCGCCGCCGACCATTCGAATTGGCCGGTCTTCAACCCGGTCAGGTGGACGCCAACTCGCGCTTGCGTAAAGCCGATGCAAGCGAAATGTCTGCGCCTCCGGGCCGAGATAAAACCAATCGTGCAGCCGCCAGCCATAGGCAACGCGCGCCGAATAACTGGTGACGATCGACGACAGCGACGCATCCGCCGCGATCATGGTCGCGGGCGTCGGCTCGAACCACAGATTGACCGCGGTGCGGGCGCCGACGGATGTCCCGTGCAGGCGGTTGGAGGGATCGTAGGGACTGGTGATATCGTTTTTGATGTCGAGCCCGGCGAAAACCTTGACCTCCAGCCGGTCGCGACTTGAACCGCCAGCCCGGCAACAATTGAAGCTCTTCCTCGGTGCAGATCACCCAATCGTTGCCGAGCGCGCCGGAGCGGTGGCGGTATTGCCCGCCCGACGCCATCAGCTTCGCGGTGAAACCGTCGCGGTCGAGTCCGCCCGGCGACCACAGCAGGCCGCCATGCACGAAGCGGCCGTCGCGCCATAGGTCGGCGCCTGAAAACAACAGGAATTGCGCGCCGTCGTCGCCGGCCCGGGCAGGTCCGGTGGACACCCCAACGCAACACACAATGAAGGCCGCGGCGACGGACATCGCCACGCTTAGGCGCCTCCCGCGACGCATCGAGGCCCCCGAGCCCCAGAACAGTTCGGCTGATACGCACCGGGCTACCTCTTCAACTTAAGCGTGCCGCGCGGGGGAAGTCGAGGGCGATCCGCCAAATCCGGATAAGACAAAGGTCAAGCCAAGCGGTATATGGATTCGATCGACATGGCGCACGCTAAACGAGTATTTAATGTCATCTGCAACTAACGGTAACGCGCTCCACGCCGAAGACCGCGCGCGCCGGCGGTCGATCGCTTTCCTCAACTGGGCGCATGCGCTCGACCATTTCGTGCTGCTGATCTATCCGACGGTCGTGATCGGGCTTGAGGTCATCTACAAGCGGCCCTATGCCGAGCTGATTGCGCTGTCGACCGCGGCTTTCGTTGCCTTCGGCGTGTTTTCATTGCCGGCCGGCTGGCTCGCCGATCGCTGGAGCCGCCGTAACATGATGGCGGCGTTCTATATCGGCTGCGGGCGTCTCGCTGATCGGCGTCGCAGCGGCGCCCAATCTGGTCGGGCTCGCGGTCGCGATGTTCGCGCTCGGGGTGTTCGCTGCGATCTATCACCCGGTCGGCATGCCGATGCTGCTGGAAGCCTCCAAGGCGCAGGGGCGCTCCATCGCGTTCAACGGCGTGTGCGGCAATCTGGGCGCGGCGCTCGCCGCCGGCGTCGCTGCCGCGATCGCTTCCTGGCTTGGCTGGCGCGCGGCCTTCTTGGTGCCGGCATTGGTGTGCATCGCGACCGGTATCGCCTATGTCATTTTAGTGCCCGACGACCGCCACCGCACGGCGAGCCGCAAGAAAACCGCCGACGTGGTGCTCTCGCAACGCGCGGCGCTGATCATGTTCGGCCTCTACGTGGTGGTCTCGCTCACCGGCGGCTTGACCTTCAACACCATCTCGATCGCGCTGCCCAAGATCGTGGACGAGCGGCTGGGCGCCGACGTACCGCTGCTCTTGGTCGGCTCGGTCGCCACCGCTGTTTTCATGTGCGGCGCGGTGGCGCAGATCGCAGTCGGCCGGCTGGTCGAGTGGATCAGGCCGTATCAGTTGTTCGCCGTGGTCGTGGCGTTGCAATTGCTCGGCATTTTGTGGGCGGCCAACTCGAGCGGCATGATGCTGATCCTGGCGCTCGCCGTCACCATGGCGGCGATCTACGGGCAGGTGACGGTCGGCGATCTGGTGATCGCACGCTACACCGCCGATGCCTGGCGCGGCCGCGTCTATGCGGTGCGCTATTTCCTCACTTTCGTGTCGTCGGGCGCGGCGGTGTCGATCATCGCCTGGCTCTACAGCCGCGGCGGTTTTGATCTCTTGCTGATGGCGGTCGCCGGCATTGCCGCAGTGTTCCTGGTGGGCGTGCTCGGCATCGTATTCCTGGTGTCGGGCGTGGAACGCGCTCGCGTCGCGCAGCCGGCGGAGTAAGTTTCAGAACAGCGGCGGGATCAGGTCCTCGATCTTCAGGCGCGTGCGCTTTTTTACCAGCGCCGCAATGAGGCTGCGGTGACATTGGTTCGGATCGCGCTCGTAGCACAACAGACAGACGCGTTTGCCCGACTTGATCAGCGCTATCAACTCGCCGAGCGCCTCCTGCGCCTCCGGCGTCTTGATGTGCTTGTCGTAGATGCGCCAGAGCGTGTCGAGGTCGCCGGCGCGCGCCGCCTGCCGGCCTGCCGCGGGCGTCCCCAGTTTTTGCAAATGTAGATAAGGGACGCCGATTTCATCGAGCGAGGCGGCGAGTTGGCGCTTAGAGAAGCCCGGCCGGCGCGAGGCTGCGACCGCGCGGGTGTCGACCAAAAGATCGATTTTGGCGCGCTTGAGCTCGCCCAACACCGCGTCGGGTTTGGCCAGCTCGTAGCCAATCGTAAACAAAGTCTGCATGGAGCCGTCACAGTAATGACACAAGGGCCCGCTATAAAGGTGACAAGTTGGCGATCCGGAAGTGTTGAGTACGGAACGCCTTGACGGCCACGATGAGATTTAAGGCGACGGCGGATGTACCCGCGCCTCTCATTTGTGGTCGTTTTCATTTTTGGCCGACCAGCGGCAGAATGTCCGGGTTGCGCGCGTGCGAAATAGAATTGCGCTCGGCGCACTCGATTGAATTGATTTATTTCCCCATCGCGGCTTTCTGCAAACGGTTCGGTCTTTTCTGACGGCGCGCTCTTGCCACACGGTTCCCGATGCCGCAATGCTGACCGCCTGCATCAAAAAGCAGGAACGTATGGTCCCGGTTTTTCGGGACGGTCGTTCGTATGGAGATCCCTATGTTGCCGAATGCTCAGCCGCCGGGTCGTTCAAATTGTCCGTCGCTGCGCGCTTGCGGCGGTAACGGTGCTTGTCACCGCGCTGCTGCTTTTTGCCGCAGCTACGCCGTCGACGGCGCAAACGACGTTGCGGATCGGCCATTTCCCGAACATCACGCATGTGCAAGCGCTGGTCGCCCACAACCTGTCGCGTCAAGGCAAGGGTTGGTTCGAACAGCGGCTCGGACCGGACGTTAAGATCGAATGGTATATCTATAATGCCGGCCCGAGCGCGATGGAGGCGGTCTTCGCGAAATCGATCGATCTGACCTATGTCGGCCCCAATCCGGCGATCAACGCCTATTTCAAATCGAACGGGCAGGAAGTTCGCATCGTTGCCGGATCCGTCAACGGCGGTTCCGCGCTCGTCGTTCAGGCCGATTCAACTCTGAAGACGGCCGCGGACTTTCGCGGGAAAAAAATTGCGACGCCGCAGTTCGGCAATACGCAAGACGTCGCGGCGCGCGCGTGGCTCATAAAGGGCGGGCTGAAAATCACGCAGACCGGCGGCGATGCGCAGGTGGTGCCGACCGCCAATCCGGATCAATTGCTGCTGTTCAAGCAAAAGCAGATCGATGCGGTATGGACGGTCGAGCCCTGGGTATCGCGGCTTGAACAAGAAGCCGGCGGCAAAGTCCTGGTCGACGATCGCGACTGCGATCACGACGGTGCTGGTCGCGCGCGCGGACGTGCTTGAAACGCAGCGGGATCTCGTGCGCAAATTGGTGGCCGGCCCACCGGGAACTGACCGAGTGGATCAAGGCGAATCCGGACTGAGGCGCAACGCATGGCGCGCGAGGAACTGGAAGCGGAATTGCACGCCAAATTTGCGCCGGAACTCGTCGCGTCGGCCTGGAAGCGAATCGTATTGACAAGCGACGTGTCGCTTGATGCTCTCAAGGCGCTCATATCGAGCGCGCAATCAGTCGGTTTTTTGCGCGACGCGCCGGATCTGTCACGGCTGGTCGAGAACCCATGAGCGCAACTGACTTCGAGCCGCAGACCGCCCCGCCGGCCAAGCTCGTTGTCGAAGGAGTGTCCAAATGGTTTCGCACGCCGCGCGCCACGCGTGCATGCGCTGGATAATATCGATCTGCGCGTCGAGGAAGGGTGAGTTTGTCTGTCTGGTCGGGCCGAGCGGCTGCGGCAAGATCGACGCTGCTCGACATCATCGCCGGGTCTGACCAGCCGGATCGAAGGCCGCGTGCTGGCGGACGATCAGTGGTCGAAGGACCTGGCCGCCACCGCCTGGTGATGTTCCAGGAATCCGCCCTGTTTCCCTGGCTCAACGTCTTCGGCAACGTGATGTTCGGGCTGAAGCGCAAGCCGGGCCTGACGCGACAGCAAGCGCCGCGAGATCGCCGATTATCATCTGCGGCTCGTCGGCCTGGAAAAATTCAAGAAGTCCTTTGTCCACGAGCTTTCCGGCGGGATGAAGCAGCGCGTCGCTTTGGCCCGGTCGCTGGCGCCCGATCCGCGCGTGCTGCTGATGGACGAGCCGTTTGCCGCGCTCGACGCCATTACGCGCGAGCAGCTCTATCTCGACGTCGCAGGATATCTGGCAGACGCGCCGCAAGACGATCGTCTTCGTCACGCATAATGTGCGCGAGGCGGTCTGCCTCGGCGATCGGGTCATTTCTGCTCTCGCCCAGTCCCGGCCGGATTCGAGAGGAATTCAATATTGCCGCTGCCGCGTCCGCGCGACTTTAACAGCCCGGAGCTTGCGGCCATCGCGCAGCGCATCACCGCTCGCGTTGAAGGGCCATCTGGTCGAATCCAGGGAAGCCGCCGAATGAAGCGCGACGTTGGTCGCGACCATGCTTTTCTTCGGTGCGTTGCCGTTGATGTGGCAGGCCGGCCACCATCGAGCGGCCGCTGGTCGCCGGTGTTGTTGCCGCCGCCGCGAGCCGTCGTCGAATATTTATGGGAGGCGTTGCGCGATGGCACGCTGCTCGAAGCCACCCGTGTGACGCTGCAGCGGCTGCTGATCGGCTACGCCATCGGCATCGTCATCGGGCTGCCGCTCGGCCTGCTCACCAGCACGTCCGATTATTTTCAGGACACGATCGGCGCGCTGGCGCTCGGGCTGCAGACGTTGCCCAGCGTGTGCTGGGTCCCGCTGGCCTTGCTCTGGTTCGGCCAGACCGAGGCCGCGATGTTGTTCGTGGTCGTCATGGGGACGGTCTGGTCGGTGGTGCTCGCCGCCGACACCGGAGCGCGCACCATCCCGCCGATCTATGCGCGCGCCGCCCGCACCATGGGATCGGAAGGGTTCGACAAGTGGACCCGGGTCATCCTTCCGGCGTCGCTGCCGTTCGTGGTCAGCGGCATGAAGCAGGGGTGGGCCTTCGCCTGGCGCTCGCTGATGGCGGCGGAAATCTTCGTCACCATCCTGACCGGTTTCGGGCTCGGCCATCTGCTGCAATATGGCCGCGAGCTCAGCGCCATGGATCAGGTGATCGGCGTGATGGTGGTGATCGTGTTGATCGGGCTGATCGCCGACAAGGCATTGTTTTCGCCGTGGGAGCGGTTCCTGCACCGGCGCTGGGGCACCGGGCTGAAATAGCAAAGGCCCGGGATTGCTCCCGGGCCTTTGTGTTTCGTGTCGTGAGTGCGATCGGACTTTAGAAGTCCATCCCGCCCATTCCGCCGCCGCCCATTCCGCCGCCGCCGGGCATGCCGCCCTGCGCCTTCTTCTGCGGAACCTCGGCGACCATCGCCTCGGTGGTGATCAAGAGACCGGCGACCGATGCCGCGCCCTGGATCGCACATCGCACGACCTTGGTCGGGTCGATGACGCCCTTGCTGACGAGATTGCCGTACTCGCCGGCCTGCGCGTCGAAGCCCCAGTTGTACTGATCCTTCTCCAGGATCTTGCCGACAATGACCGAGCCGTCTTCGCCGGCATTGGTCGCGATCTGACGCGCCGGAGTCTGGATCGCCTTGCGGACGATGTCGACGCCGTGCTTCTGGTCTTCGTTGGCAACCTTCACCCGCTTGAGGGCTTCGGTGGCGCGCAACAGCGCGACGCCGCCGCCCGGCAGGATGCCTTCCTCGACCGCGGCGCGGGTGGCATGCATCGCGTCATCGACGCGATCCTTGCGCTCCTTCACCTCGATCTCGGTGGCGCCGCCGACGCGGATCACCGCAACGCCGCCGGCGAGCTTGGCCAGACGTTCCTGCAGCTTCTCCTTGTCGTAGTCGGAGGTCGTCTCCTCGATCTGCGCCTTGATCTGGGCGACGCGCGACTCGATCTCGGACTTCTTGCCGGCGCCGTTGATGATGGTGGTGTTTTCCTTGTCGATCATCACCTTCTTGGTGCGGCCGAGCATGTTGATAGTGACGTTCTCGAGCTTGATGCCGAGATCTTCCGAGATCGCCTGGCCGCCGGTCAGGACCGCGATGTCCTGCAGCATGGCCTTGCGGCGATCGCCGAAGCCCGGGGCTTTCACGGCCGCCACTTTCAGTCCGCCGCGCAGCTTGTTGACGACAAGCGTAGCAAGCGCTTCGCCTTCGACGTCCTCAGCCACGATCAGCAGCGGCTTGCCCGACTGCACCACTGCTTCAAGCAGCGGCAGCAGTTCCTGCAGGCCGGACAGCTTCTTCTCGTAGATCAGGATGTAGGGGTCTTCCATCTCAACGCGCATCTTGTCGGCGTTGGTGATGAAGTAGGGCGAGATGTAGCCGCGATCGAACTGCATGCCCTCGACCACGTCGAGCTCGGTCTCAAGGCTCTTGGCCTCTTCGACCGTGATCACGCCCTCGTTGCCAACTTTCTTCATGGCATCAGCGAGGAACTTGCCGATCTCGGCGTCGCCGTTGGCGGAGATGGTGCCAACCTGGGCGATCTCTTCGTTCGAGGTGACCTTCTTCGAGTTAGCATTGAGATGCTCGACGATGGCTTCGACCGCGAGGTCGACGCCGCGCTTGAGGTCCATCGGGTTCATACCGGCGGCCACCGCTTTGCAGCCTTCGCGCACGATCGACGCGGCCAGCACGGTCGCGGTGGTGGTGCCGTCGCCGGCCTGATCGGAGGTCCGGGAAGCGACTTCGCGCACCATCTGTGCGCCCATGTTCTCGAACTTGTCTTCGAGTTCGATTTCCTTCGCCACCGTCACGCCATCCTTGGTGATGCGTGGGGCGCCGAACGACTTGTCGAGTACGACGTTGCGGCCTTTCGGGCCGAGCGTGACCTTCACCGCATTGGCGAGGATGTCGACGCCGCGCAGCATGCGGTCGCGGGCATCGACGGCGAATTTGACGTCTTTAGCAGCCATAGTTCGAATTCCTTCGGTTTGATGTCGGCTAAATGCTTAGGCGGCTTTTCGCTTGGCGGTAGCGCCGCCTTCGATCACGCCCATGATGTCGCTTTCCTTCATGATCAGGAGATCCTGACCGTCGATTTTCACTTCGGTGCCCGACCATTTGCCGAACAGCACGGTGTCGCCGACCTTGAGATCGATCGGGATCAGCTTGCCAGCTTCGTCGCGGCCACCAGGGCCGACGGCGACGATCTCGCCCTGCGAGGGCTTCTCTTTGGCGGTGTCGGGAATAATGATGCCGCCGGCAGTCTTTTCCTCGGCATCGATGCGCTTGACGAC
Organism: uncultured Alphaproteobacteria bacterium; assembly: GCA_963817045.1. Taxonomy (GTDB): domain Bacteria; phylum Pseudomonadota; class Alphaproteobacteria; order Rhizobiales; family Xanthobacteraceae; genus Pseudolabrys. The sequence continues at coordinate 69,215 of CAWFMZ010000008.1, read as the reverse complement.
GACGCGGTCGTGAAGCGGGCGGAACTTCATGGCAGTCCTCCTCAGTTATTGAATGGTTTTTGCGATTTGGTAGCCGGCGTCCCCTTGCCAGCACCTGAACCTGCAGGTGGGGGCAGGCGTTTCCAGCCCGCAAGGGGCATCGGGAAAATTTTTAGCACTCAATCGCGAGCGAGTGCCAACAAGCGACCGAAAATCCTTGCGGATCAATGGTTAACGGCAGAGCCGCCAGACCGCTGCGAGCGGCTACCGGGTTGCCGACGCCTTGGTGCGCGCCGCCGCGGCTGTTAGCAGGCTTGCACGGGTTGCTGCTAACGCCTTGATTTTAAACAGTTTGTTTACCTTTTCGGCTTGCAATGCCTAGTGCTGGGAATGGAAACTTCATGTCCGACTCGAAAGGAGGACGCGATGGTTTCGCAAGGCTTTGTGTCAGACGACTTCCGCAAACAGGTCAACGGCTTTGGCCTGACGACCGCACACATCCTGTATCGGCGTCCCGATCATCGCTGGCTGCTGCAGTCCTATGTCTGGCAGGCCTACGATCTGTTCCCGGAGTTTCCCGAGCTGCAACGCTTTCTGGCGTTCTGGCAGGAGAAGCTGGAAGGCCCGCTGCACTCGGTGCAGGTCGCGCATTGCAAGCTGATCAAGCCGGCCGAACTGAAAGCGATCAACGGCGAGTTTCGGCTGCATTGAGCCGGCGTGCAGATTTCTTTTTCTGCCATGCCTCGCTAGAGCGGAGCTTGGTCGCGGTTTAACATCGTGGTCCCTCTTCCCGTGACGCCTCTCGGCGCGCCATCGCGACTTTTCTGTCCCCGGGGCCGTAACTTCCGGGCGCGGACCCGGGCGGCTTTTGGCTCACCCGATCCGGGCGGCTTTCGCCGCCCTTCGTCCGTGCCACGTCCAGCCATCAAAGGCAGTCCCTCTTAGTGGGGACGGACGGCGACCCGAGGCCTCCCGGGAGCGGGGTTACGAGCCCCGCCCGCGGGCGCCGCACCTTGCTCCATCTTCGAAACGTCTCGCGAAGACGCCCTCAATGAACAAGGCGCATGCATGATAAATGCGCGCGAGCGAGCGGGGATAAGTTTTCGGTCGAGTTTTGTTGGCGTGTGTCGGCGATGACACAGGGAGCGAATCGCTGCCTCGCTTAATTCAGCACGCCCACCATCGCGCCCAGCAGGCAGGTGGTGAGCGTGCCGGAGACGATCGATTTCGGCCCAAGCGAGACAATATCGGCGCGCCGCTCCGGCGCCATCACCGTGAGCCCCGCGATCATGATGCCGAGCGAGCCGAAGTTGGCAAAGCCGCACATGGCGTAGAGCATGATCAGGCGCGAGCGCGCATCGAGCGCGTCGGCCGGCAGCTTGGCGAGTTCGAGATAGGCGATCAACTCGTTGAGCACGGTCTTGATGCCCATCAACGCACCGGCCGTGATCGCCTGGTCCCAGGGCAAGCCCATCAGCCAGCACACCGGCGCCATCGCGATGCCGAGCAGGCGTTGAAGCGTGATCGCCGAGCCGGCCACGTCCGGCAGCAAACTCAAGATCACGTTGGCGAGATGCACCAGCGCCACCAGCACGATCAGCATGGCGACGATGTTCAACAGCAATTCCAGCCCGGCCGTGGTGCCGCGCACGATCGCGTCCATGGTCGAGTGGGCGACGCGGCCGATCTCGACCTTGCCGATATCGGTGCGCTCCTCCGGCAGATCCGGCACCATGAGCTGGCTGATCAACAGCGCCGCCGGCGCGCCCAGGATCGAGGCGACCAGAATGTGGCCGGCGACATCGGGAATCGCGTTGCGCAGGATCGTCGCATAGAGCACGAACACGGTGCCGGCGATGCCGGCCATGCCGCCGGTCATCACCATGAACAATTCCCCGCGCGACAGCCGCGCGAGATAAGGCCGGATGAACAGCGGCGACTCCACCATGCCGAGGAAGATGTTGGCGGCGGTGGACAGCCCGACCGCGCCGCCGACGCCCATGCTGCGCTCCAGCGCCCACGAGAAGCCGCGCACCACCGGCGGCAAGATGCGCCAATAGAACAGCAGCGTCGTGAGCACGCTCATCACCAGCACAATCGGCAGCGCCTGGAACGCCAGCACGAATTCGGCGCCCGGCGTGGTCAGCGCGAAGGGCAGGGACCCGCCGCCGACATAGCCGAACACGAACGAGGTGCCGGCCTGCGTTGCCTCGGCGATGGCGTTGACCGCGCGATTGACCAGCGCAAAGCCGGTCTTGATCTGCGGCACCTCGAGCAGCAGCAGCGCGGTGACAAGCGTTACCAGGAACGCCGCGCCCGCGCTGCGCCAGTCGACCGCGCGCCGGTTCTCGCTGATCGCCCAGGCGAAGCCGAGCAGGACGATGACGCCCAGGCCCGATTGGAAATGTTGCATGGGCGGGTCAGCCGTAACTCAATTTCGGATGCCAGTCGGCGCCACGGCCGTCGGGCGTGAAATCGAACATGTTCCAGAGCGGCCAGATCATGTCGACGTGGCGGGCGTTCTGGCCCTTGTCCTCGGGCGCGAACAGCAGTTCGGTGCAATAGATGTGACGCACCTTGCCGTCGCGCCGCACGAACACATTGAGCGCCGGCATCTGCGAGCCCTTGTCGTTTTCGCCTTGGTAGTCGCGGTTATAGGTGGTGCCTGCGGACGACAGCAGGCGCAGGTGGCTCCGGCCGCGCGCGCGTGCGACGTCTTGGATGCGGGCGGCCGGCGATTTGGCGACCGCCACCAAGCTCACGCGCTGATTGATATGCGGGCTGCTGCCGTCGAGCGCGTCGAGGATCGAGGTGCAGCTCGGGCAGGGCTTTTCCATTGCCCGGCTGTACATGTAGCTGTAGATGACGAGCGTATCCTTGTCGCCGAACAGCTCGGACAGGTGCACCCGGCGCGCGGCGCTGTCGCTGCCGATTTCCTCGAATGCATAATCGATTGGCAGCGCGCCGCCGACCGGCAGTTTGCGCCGGAGCGCCGCTACACGCTCGATCTCGCGGCGCAAGCCGATTTCGGCTTCCAGCAAGCGATTGCGGGCGCTGCGATAGGCGCCGCTTTCATTGGGAAAGCGCACGCTATGATGGGCCTTGGTCGGATTTGCGGTTGGGCGCAGGCTTTTTCGCGCGATTGGATACCTTTGATGCCGTGGCCGATTTCCGGCGTCGCACTTTGGTCATGGGGACCCTCCCTTGCCAACGCTTGCACGGTCATGAAAATGCGCAATTGCCGGGGTCAAAGCAACCGGAGTACGCCATGGCCCGTATCCGCTTCGATTTCGGCGCGCTCACGCTCGACGCCGAGCTGCTCGACACGCCTACCGCCAAGGCGATCGCGGCGGCGCTGCCGATCTCGTCGTCCGTGCTGACCTGGGGCGAGGAGGTCTATTTCGACGTGCCGGTGGAGGTCGCGCGCGAGGCCGACGCGCGCGCGGTGGTCACGCCGGGCGAGATCGCCTACTGGCCGCAAGGCTCGGCCATCGCCATCGGCTTCGGCCGCACGCCGATTTCCAAGGGCAACGAGACGCGACTAGCCAGCCCCTGCAACGTGTTCGCCAAGGGGCTCGGCAATGTGAAGGTGCTGGGCAAGGTGAAGACGGGGACGAAGGTTGAAGTGACGGCGATCCCGTAATCGCAACTTCTGTGGTAGCTAAAACCGATCGGACAAATCAGCGTGAGGAAAGACGATGGCCGGCGACGATAAGAAAGCTAAAACTGTCCCTGCGCCAAAAACCGACGCCGCTGTGACGAAAAAAGATGAGAGCGCTGCGAAAAGTAAGAGCCCTTTAGCGGCCGAGGCTCCCAAGACTGAGAGCGGCGAGAAAGCAGCCGACCCATCCTCAGGCTATAGCCGGGGCGAGGGCCAGAAACCGGTTTCGCAAGCCTACAAGGATAACTGGAACGCGATTTACGCGAAGAAGAAAAAGAAAAAACGATAATCATCCCCGCCCGACGAACGGCATCTTGTTCGCCATCACCGTCATGAACAACACATTGGTGTCGAGCGGCAGGCTCGCCATGTAGACTACTGCGTTGCCGACATGCTCGGCTTCCATGCGCGGCTCGATCATCTTAGCGCCGCTCGGCTGCAGCACGCCGTCGCCCTGCACCATGCGCTCGGTGAGCGGCGTCGCCGCGTTGCCGATATCGACCTGTCCGCAGCAGATGTCGTATTGCCGGCAATCGAGCGAAGTCGATTTGGTGAGGCCGGTGACCGCGTGCTTGGTCGAGGTATAGGCGACGGAAAACGGGCGCGGCGCGTGCGCGGAGATCGAGCCATTGTTAATGATGCGGCCGCCGCGCGGCTTCTGGTCCTTCATGATCTTGATGGCTTCCTGCGTGCACAAGAACATGCCGGTCAAATTGGTGGCCACCACGTTGGCCCACGTCTCGTAAGGCAGATCCTCGAGCGGCACGGCCGGGGCGCCGATGCCGGCATTATTGAACAGCACGTCGAGCCGCCCGAAGCTCGATTTGATGGTGGCGAACAGCGCCAGGATCGACTCGCGCTTTGATACGTCGGTCGGCACCGCCAGCGCCTGCGAGCCGGCGGCGTTGATCTCGTCCGAAACCTTGTCCATCATCTCCTTGCGGCGGCCGGCGAGCACCAGGCCATAGCCGGCTTTCGCCAAGGCGATCGCCACCGCCCGGCCGACGCCGGTTCCGGCTCCGGTCACCAGCGCAATTTTAGCGGATGCACTCATCGGGCTTCCTTCCTCAACGCGTTTGTTTGGCGGAACGCCATATCACAAAAGCGCGCGCGCGCCATCTGTGGTGATTATCCGCCGTCATGCCCGGCCTTGTGCCGGGCATCCAAGTCCGGCTGCGCCCTTCGTTCTTGGCCCGATACAGCGCCATGTCGGCATATCGCATGATGTCGGCGGCGTAGCCGAATTTGTGGTCGATCACCGCGATGCCGATCGAGGCTCCGATGATGATATTCTGGCCGTTGGTCGCGTAGGGCGCGCAGATCGCGGCGATGATGCGCTGGGCCACCGCCATCATCTTTGCGGGGTCTTCGCCGATTGAGGAAATCACCGCGAACTCATCGCCGCCGAGCCGTGCCACCAGGTCGTCGCCGCGCAGCGTGTGCGATAGCCGCAGCGTGACGTTGCGGATCAGCTCGTCGCCGACGGGATGGCCGAGCGTGTCGTTGACGTCCTTGAAGTGGTCGAGGTCGATATAAAACACCGCAGCCGGCGACGAGCCGGCGCGCACCTCCTCGATCACCGCCTCCAGCCGCTCGCCGAAAAATATGCGGTTGGGCAGGCCGCAGAGCGGATCGTGCATGGCGAGATGACGGCGCCTCGATTGGCCGGCGGCGATCGCGACTGCGGTGCGGCGCATGTAGCGCAGCACGAAGGTGGCCAGCAGCGCGAAGCCCGCGAGCGCGACGGCGATGAACGGGATGACGCTGTTGACGATCTCGGCGCCGGGTTGCTTCGGCGTTCAGGCAAAACGTGCGAACGCGTTGCCTTGCGGTCCAACCAGCTCATAGGTCAAATCGGTGGGGGGCCATGACGCGTCGTCGACCTTGCGCAGGTTCGTCAGCCGCAGTTGCGCGGCAATGTCGGCGAGCACGTCGCGGTCGATGAATTTCACCGACATGATGATCGGCGCGGCATTATCGAGCGCGGCGGGACTATCGTTTCCCGGCCCGACCGCGACCGCGGCTATGACGGCAGGCTGGCCCATGAGGCTGCGGACCACCGCAGCTTGCGCATGCGGGCCGGCTTTCGTCACGTTCGCTTCGGCGAGCCGCAGCGCGTCGTGCAAGACCGGGTCGCGCCCGTGCATGTGGTCAAGCACCGATGCCAGATCGGGCCGCGCCTGTTCGAACCACGACGGGTCGGCCGCTTGGTGGCCAAGCTGCGATAGGATCAGCTCGTCATTGCCGTCGAAGATGAAAACGCAATTATGATCGAAGTTGCTCCGCAGCCAAAGCCCGACGCGCTGCGTCGCCCAATCGGAATCGAATTTGACGCGGATATTTTGCATCGCCGAATTCGAAGCGGCGACACTTTTGACTTCGCGCAGCACGCGCTCGCCGTAGTTGGTGAGTGCGCGCGTGAACAACTGCTTCTCATTCTGCACGGCGACTTCGTCCGCGCGCTGGGCGGAGGAAAGCACGGCGACGACGATGCAGATGATCGCCACGGCAACGATCACCCCGATCGGGACCACGACGCTCAAGCGCGCGCGATCCCAACTCGTGTACAGGCGTTCATCGGAGGCGCGCGGGCGAGCCACAGCCGGCAAGGTTTTGCCCCTTAAAGTGTCCTATCCATTAGACTTTTCGGGGCGGAACCTAGGTCAGAAAGCTTGCTATAAACCGAAGTTAAGGGCCGCAACGGGAACTTTCAGCCCGGGCTGCGGTAGGGCGGGCGTGGAATAGCAATATGGGCGGCGCGCAGCGCGGCCGACCAGCGTTCGCGCAGGTCCTGGAAATAGGGCTCGCCCGGTTCGATGCGGTAATTCACCTCAGAGTTGTAGGTATCCCGGTGTGCCACCAGGATATCGATCGGCAGCCCGACCCCGAGATTGGAGCGCATGGTGGAATCCATGGAGATCAGCCCGATCTTAAGCGCGTCATAGAGGTCGGTGTCGAAACTGATGGCACGGTCGAGTACCGGCTTGCCGTACTTATGCTCGCCGATCTGCAGGTAGGGCGTATCGGTGGTGCATTCGATGAAATTGCCGGCCGAATAGATCATGAACAGCCTCAGGCGGCCGCCCTTGATCTGGCCGCCGAACAGGAAGGCGACGTCGTGGTCGATTTCGGCCGCCTCCAGCGCCTTGCCTTCGGCGTTCTGGATGTTGCGGATTGTGCGGCCGATGCGCTGCGTGGCCTGGAACATGGTGGGCGCATTCATCAGGGTCTCGCGCTCGCCGGATTCCGGGTTGTCGACGCCCTCGGTCAGCGTCGAGCGCACCGACTGGGAGAGCGAAAGATTACCGGAGGAGGCGAGCGCCATGATGCGTTCGCCCGGCTCGGTCCAGACGTGCAGCTTGCGAAAGGTCGAGACATTGTCGAGGCCAGCATTGGTGCGCGTGTCCGCGATCATCACCAATCCGTCACGCACCAGAATTCCGCAGCAATATGTCATGTGGTCCGACTTTTTCTTTTGCGACCCGGCCGCAAGGTTATAGCGACGCGGCCCCATGTCCGGCAACGTCATAGCGCATGATCCCGACAAAGCCTTTCCCGGACTTGATCCGGGATGGGCATCGGTTTTCGAATAAGGTCATGCGCCATGTTAATTCTGCGCCTGCTGGCGCGCCTGATCGACATGCACGGCCACTTTGAGGGTCTCACCGCTACCGCCATAGCGGGTACCGCGCACCGGCGCCGCGCCGAGATAATCCAGGCCCACCGCGACCCGCACATGGGCTTGCGTGGTGCAAATACCGTTGGTCGGGTCGAAGCCGACCCAGCCGAAGTTTTCCACATAGGCTTCGGCCCAGGCATGGCCGGCGTCCTGCGCCGTGACGCCGTCGACGCGGTAGAAATGGCCGCCAACATAGCGCGCCGGAACGCCGAGCTGGCGCGCCGCCGCGATGAAGATGTGGGTGAGGTCCTGGCAGACGCCGCGGCGCAGCGCGAAGGCTTCCGCCGCCGTGGTCGCGGAATGAGTCGGATCGGTGTCGAAGGTCATCTCGCGATTGAGCGCATTCATCAGCCCGTGCAGCAGCGGCAGCGGATCGCTTCCCGCGCTTGCGCGCGTGCTGTCCGCGAAGTCGACGATGGCGGCGTCCGGTTGCGTGAGCGCGGTCTCGCGCAGGAACAGGCTCGGCGGAAATCGCTCGACCGCGCCGAGCACCACGCTTTGGGTGTCGTGGGTGTCGACCTCGCCTTCGACCGCGACCGATAATTCGTTGAATGGTCCTTCGGCGGTGAACGAGTGAGTGATGTTGCCGAAGGCGTCCTCATGCTGGTGCAGCAGGCAATCGTCCGACAAATCGACGCGCCAGGCGACCACATATTGCCCGTCGTGATTACGCGGGGTGAGGCGGAGCAATTGCGTCACGCCGGTGGGCGGCGTGTCGTAGGTATAGGTGGTGGCGTGGGAAATACGAATTCGCATGCGCTCGAAGGGGGCCAACGTTACCGGTGACGTTCTAACACAGGCTAGCGCATGATCCCGAAAAGAGGGAACCAGATTTCCGAAAACGTCATGCGCACGATAACCGGCCCACGCCGGTTCATAGCAGGAACTGCTCGGTGATGGCGGCGCCCAGCCGGTTGTTCTCGGTGATGAATTCGCCGATGAACTCGTGCAAGCCGCGCTGGAAGATGCCGTCCATGCGGCTGTTCTGCAGCCGGGCGCGGATGCCGCGGGCCTGGCGCTGGGCGGAACCCTGCCGGCCATAGGCACCGGCGATCTGGTCGAGATTGCGCACGATCGCCTCGTAGCAGGAGGCGAGCGAGCGCGGCATCTCCTCCTTCAGGATCAACAGGTCGGCCACCAGCCAGGGCTGCAGGCTTTCGCGATAGACCCAATGATAGGCGGTGAGCGCCGACACCGAGCGCAGGATCGCCGCCCACTGGAAATAGTCGAGCGGGCCGCCGACCCGTTCGTTGTAGGGCAGCAGCAGGTGGTATTTCACGTCGAGGATGCGCGCGGTGTTGTCGGCGCGCTCGAGATAGACGCCGAGCCGCGAGAACCAATAGGCGTCGTTGCGCAGCATGGTGCGGTAGGCGGAGCCGTCGTAGCGCAGCGAGGATTCCTGCACCCAGCGCAGGAAGCGGGAGAATTCCTCGCGCGAGGTCGGCCCGTTGCCATAGCGCTTGAGCTCGAGCCAGCAGCCGTTAATGGCGTCCCACATTTCCACCGTGAGCGCGGTGCGCACGGCGCGCGCATTGCTGCGCGCCAGCTCGAAGCATGAGCGGATGGAGGACGCATTGGCGGTGGAGAAGGCGAGAAAGTCGGTGACGTTTTCCTCGTTGGCCTCGTCATACTGTTTAAAGAAGGCACTGGCGCAGCCGGCGGTCAGCACCGCGGATTCCCATTCGTTGGTGGTGCCGACATAGGCAAGCGGTAGCGCGGTCAGCCGCTGCGTGGCGTCGAGAATGCGCGCGAGATATTCCGCGCGCTCGACGTAGCGCGAAAGCCAATACAGGTTATCGGCGGTGCGCGAGAGCATGAGCTAAATCGTGTCCCTCATCCGTCCAATACCCAGGTGTCCTTGGTGCCGCCGCCCTGACTGGAATTGACCACCAGCGAGCCTTGCTTGAGCGCGACGCGCGTGAGTCCGCCGGGCACGATGCGGACGCGGTCGCGCCCGCTGAGCACGAAGGGGCGCAGGTCCACGTGCCGTGGCGCCACGCCTTCCTCCACGCAGGTGGGGCAGGTGGACAGCGCCAGCGTCGGCTGCGCGATGAAGTTCTTCGGCGCGGTCTTGAGCTTGGCGCGGAACTGCTCGAGCGCGACCTTGCTGGCGGAAGGCCCGATCAGCATGCCGTAGCCGCCGGAGCCGTGCACTTCCTTGACCACCAATTCCTGCAGATGGTCGAGCACATAAGCGAGGTGTTCAGGCTCACGGCAGCGCCAGGTCGGCACATTTTTCAGCAGCGGTTCCTCGCCGAGATAGAACTTCACGATCGCCGGCATGAAACTGTAGACCGCCTTGTCGTCGGCGATGCCGGTGCCGACCGCGTTCGCCAGCGTGACGTTGCCGGCTTGGTAGGCCGACATCAGCCCGGCCACGCCGAGCGTGCTGTCGGGGCGGAAGGTGAGCGGATCGATGAAGTCGTCGTCGATGCGCCGGTAGATCACGTCGACCTGGCTTGGCCCTTGCGTGGTGCGCATGTAGACGATCTCGTCCTTGACGAACAGGTCGCGGCCTTCGACCAGTTCGATGCCGAGCTTGTCGGCCAGGAACGAATGCTCGTAATAGGCCGAGTTGTAGACGCCGGGCGTGAGCAGCACCACCGTCGGCTCGCGCCCGACTGGCACCGGCGCCACCGATTTGAGCGTGGCGAGCAATTCATCCGGATAATTTTCCACCGGCGCGATGCGGTGGCGCGCGAACAGTTCCGGGAACAGCCGCATCATGATCTCGCGGTTCTCCAGCATGTAGGAGACGCCGGACGGCGTGCGCGCGTTATCCTCGAGCACGTAGAAGGTGTCGGCATCCACGCGCACGATGTCGATGCCGGCGACGTGAATGTAGATGTCGTAGGGCACGCTCTGGCCGCTCATCTCGGGACGGAACGCCGGATTGCGGAACACCAGATCGTCGGGCACCACGCCGGCGCGTAGGATCTCGCGCGTGCCATAGACGTCCTTGATGAACAGATTGAGCGCCTTGACGCGCTGGATGAGGCCCTTCTCCAGGAGCCGCCATTCCGGACCGGACATGATGCGCGGAATGACGTCGAACGGGATCAGCCGTTCCTGCGCGTCGGCTTCGCCGTAGACCGCGAAGGTGATGCCGATGCGGCGGAACAAGAGCTCGGCCTCGCGTCGGCGGTAGTCGAGCACGTCGGCTGGCACCTCATGGAGCCAGCGCGAGAGCTCGCCGTAGGTGGGGCGCACTCTCCCGTTTTCTCCGGTCATTTCATCGAAGGCGGCAACCATTTCTGACCCTCATGCCGGCGATGATAGGTGCAAGCCCCGCGCCAGCCAATTAAAGGCCAAAAAGCCGCGTTGGCAGCCGGGTTGCCTAATGTTTAGGCGGGAGGTGACCAAGCGCAAGGCGCGCCATCACGCAGGATCGCCGTCCGGCTTCTGCAGCAGGAATTGGTACATGCCTATGAAAGTGTGCGGGTTGTCGGTCTCGAATGCGTGCCAGTTGGCGAGATCGGTCATCGTCGGATCCTGCGGAAAGCGCGCCCGGTAGCGGCCGACGACGTCCGGGTGAACGCAGAAGCCGAGGAACCGGACGCCGGTTTCGTCGATGACGCTCTTGAGCTGCGGAATTGTCAGGCGTTGCTCCTGCACGTGAAACAACAGATCGCGGCAGTCGCTAGTGCTGCAGAAATCGACTGCGCCGACGATCGTCTTGACCATTTCGCCGTCGGGCAGTGCCATGATTGCCTGACGGGCGCGCCGAATGCCGTCGGCGGTGGCGGCATACCCTTGCGCGGCGGCAAAGGCGCGCGCGGCCAACACTTGCGGCGTGGCCGTTTTGCTGTAGAGACCGAGCATCATCAGGCCGCCAGGCCGCACCAGCGCCGTCAGATCGCGCCAGGCCGCAAGCGGATCGGCCATGTGATGCAGCACGCCGCCGGCTGCGACAAAATCGAATGTGCGGCCGAGCGCACGAAGCATGAGAATATCGGCCTGCGCATAGTCGATAGTGTCGACGGCGAGCTCGCGCGTCTTTCGTTGCGCATGACCAAGACTTGCCCGGCTCAAATCAACCGCGAGGATTTTTGCGCCAGCGATACTGAGCGCAAGCTCCAGCGGTTGCTGTCCCGTGCCGCAGCCGGCGACCAGAATGTCGCAAGCAGCCTTTCCGGTTGCCACAATCGGCGCGAAAGGAAACAGTTTCCGAACATAGTCGTCTAACGAAACGGCTTTCGCAATGCGGGCGATCTTGACCCATCGCGGGTACGGATTTTCCTCATATTGTTGCTGAACCTTGAGCGACACATCGCCATCGATCGGCGTGAGCCGCGGGATGGCCTCGCGCAATTCGCGCTCAAGGCAGGGCTCGCGCAATTGCTGCGCCAGCAGAGCATCGAGCGCCGCCGGCCAGGCGAGCGCCAGCAGGCGGTCGGCGCCCGGCACATCGTGCAGCGGGAAATAGCTGGCGATAACCGCAAGCATGAGCGGAGAAGGGATCTCGGCGGCAAGATGGTCGCGCAAGGCGCGCGCGTCGCCGAGTTCCTCGTCGCCGAAATCGAATACATATTCGTTGACGAAGCATTGCCGGGCGAGCGCGCAGGCAAAGCCGACCAGCGCGTCGCCAGCCGCGTCCGCCTCGCCCGCCGCGATCGCCAGCAGCTGGCGGCGCGCTGCGGTCAATATGCGCTCCAGCTCCGGGTCGACCACCGCCGCATTTTCCAGAACGGCGAGCAGCAAACGGTCGGCGGCGAGCGTTTCGAGATCGGTTTGCGCAGGCTTGAAATTATCTCCGTCCGCGGCCGCTCGCGTATGGATGGCGGCAACCGCGCCGGCCGTTCGCATCGTGGCGCCTGCGAAGCCGGCGAGATCACGCGGCCGGGCCCAGGGCTCGGTGAGAGCTGCGATCAAATGATTTTGCAGGCCGGTGACGGGCGTGTAATGGGTCAGCGACTTGATGCATTCGACAAACAACAGCTTTGAGTCGGCGCTCGTATTGAAATTGAGCACGCGGCACAGGATGACGAGCGCATCCTGCATATTGCCTTTCTGCATCAACGCCAATGCGTGCCCGAGCTGCGCTTCGGCGAAATCCCACCGCGCGGCCGACACCGTCTTGAATTGCTCGATGGCTTCGTCGAGACGTCCCAGCATCAGCAGCGCGGTCCCGAAGTTTTGCCGTGCCGGCAGATGGTTAGGTTCCGCCTTGAGCGCGCGTTCGAACGCGCTGATCGCGGCCTCGAACTCGCGCTTGTCGACGAGAACATTGGCGAGGTTGTAGTGCGCGGTGGCCAGTTTGGGATTGGCGGCGACAACGCGTTGATAGCAGTCCGCCGCCTCATCGAACCGGCCGAGCGCCTTGAGCGCATTACCGAGATTCGTGTGAGCGTCGAGGAAATCCGGCTTGAGCGCGATGGCGCGCCGATTGTGGGCGGCCGCCTCTTCGAACCGGCGCAGCCCGCCCATGGCGAGGCCGAGATGATAATGGGCCTGCGCATCGTTTTCGCGCAGCGAAAGCGATTGTTCGATCAGCTTGACCGCGTCCGGCAGCCGGCCCTGCTGGAGCACGGCCATACCGGCAAAATGCAGAGCATCGGCATGGCGCGGATCGATCGCCAAAATCTTGCGGTAAATGGCCTCGGCCTCGGCAAGCTGTCCGCGCTGATGCTGAGCCACGGCCGAGGCAAAAAGCTGGCTGGTAGCCGATGGCGGGGGCCCGGCGCTGGCTGACGCCGTTCCGTCTGGTCCAGCCCGCAGCCCGTTGCCGCCGCGTGTCATGCTGCTATCAAAGGAAGACTTGGATTTGAATCAAGCGAAATGTTCGTGCGGACGATTGTGCTGGCGACCGGGCGTAATGCAATATATCGCAAGGGTGACTGGCGATTGCTGGCGAGCGGCAAGGCGAAAAGCGAAAATGCGAGCAGTCCGTTAGGGAGACCATATGACCGCAACGCCAAGCGCGCCTACCGAAATCGTCACCGCGGCGGTCCTTGTCATCGGCGACGAGATCCTGTCGGGCCGCACCAAGGACAAGAATATCGGCTTCATCGCCGACTATCTCACCGCCATCGGCATCGACCTCAAGGAAGTGCGCGTGGTCTCCGACGACGAGGGCGCGATCGTGCAGGCGCTCAACGCGCTGCGCGCGCGCTACACCTACGTGTTCACCACCGGCGGCATCGGGCCGACCCACGACGACATCACCGCCGACTGCATCGCCAAGGCGTTCGGCGTGCCGATCGATTACCATCCGCAAGCGGTCGCGATCCTGAAGGAACGCATGGCCAAGATCGGCGGCGAACTCAACGAGGCGCGCATGCGCATGGCGCGCATTCCGCAGGGCGCCGAACTGGTGGCGAACCGGGTATCGGGCGCGCCCGGTTTCTGGATCGGCAACGTGATCGTAATGGCGGGCGTGCCGTCGATCATGCAGGCGATGGTCGACGAAGTGGCGCCCAAACTGAAAACCGGCGCCAAGCTGCTGTCGGAAACCATCCGCGCCGACGCCAAGGAAGGCGACGTCGGCACCGAATTGGGCGCCATCGCCAAGGCCAATCCGGATACCATCATCGGCAGCTATCCGTTCTTCGACGAGACGCTCGGGCCCAACACCAATATCGTGGTGCGCTCGCGCGATGCGGAGAAATTGCGAGTTGTGAAAGGCGCGGTCGAGGACATGCTCAGACAAGTGAAATCGCAATTGGCGGCCGCGGCGCGCTAGATGTCGGTGATGCAACATACTCCGCTCATTCCCGCGCAAGCGGGAATCCAGTTTTTTCTCGCGAATTCTATATTCTTGACTCCTGGGTCCCCGCTTTCCGCCTTCGCGCTCCGCGCTTCGGCGGACTTCAAACGCGCCGAAGCTCGCAATGCGAGCGTAGGCGGGTCGCGGGGAGGAGCGGTTTGAGAATGGCAAACACGCAACCCAATAGCCCGCCGCGCCCGGAAAAAATCTTCCCCGTCTCCTGGGACCAGTTCCACCGCGACTCGCGCGCGCTGGCCTGGCGGCTGCACGAGGCCGGTCCGTTCGAGGCGATCGTCGCCATCACCCGCGGCGGCCTGGTGCCGGCGGCGATCGTGGCGCGCGAATTGAACGTGCGGCTGATCGAGACCGTGTGCGTGGCGAGCTATCAGGATTACAAGAACCACGGCGAGATCAAGGTGCTCAAGGGCGTCGCGCCGGAAGTGACGTCGCTGCGCGCGCAAGGCAAGGGCGTGCTGATCGTCGACGACCTGGTCGACACCGGCAAGACCGCGCGCATAGTGCGCGACATTTTGCCGGCTGCGCATTTCGCCACCGTCTATGCCAAGCCGATGGGCCGGCCGCTGGTGGATACCTTTATCACCGAAGTGTCGCAAGACACCTGGATCTATTTTCCCTGGGATACCGGGCTCGCCTTCGTGCCGCCGATCCGCGAAGGTGGCGACTGAGACAAAAAAGTAGGGAGGACGCCATGCTGACCCGACGCACATTCCTCGCCAGCGCGAGTGCTTCATGCCTGGCCGGGCCGGCACGGGCGCAGTCTTATCCGACGCAGACTATCCGCATCATCGCCGGTTTTCCGCCCGGCGGCGGCATCGACATCTCGGCGCGCCTGGTGTCCGAACCGCTCAAGAACGCGCTCGGCGAGACGGTGATCGTGGAGAATCGCACGGGCGCGGCGGGCATGCTGGCCGCCAATACGGTCGCCAAGGCGGCGCCTGACGGCCACATGCTGCTGATGGCGACCTCGGGCGAGATCGCCATCAGCCCGCATCTGTACAAGGACAAGATGACCTACGATCCACGCCGCGAGCTCACGCCGATCGCGCTGATTGGCATCGTGCCCTGCGTGGTGGTGGTGGCCACGACGACGCCGGTGCACAATCCGCAGGAACTGATCGCCTACGCCAAGGTCAATGCCGGCAAACTGTCGTTCTCCTCCTCCGGCGTTGGCAATCCGCAACAGCTTGCCGGCGAGTTGATGAACATGATGGCCGGCACCAATGTGCTGCACGTGCCGTACCGCGGGGCGGCGCCGGCGGTGACCGACGTGGCGACCGGGGCCGTCACCATGAGCTTCACGAAGTTCTCGCGGCAGCGTTGCCGCTGATCAAGGCCGACAAGTTGCGCGCGGTCGCCGTCACGTCAAAAGACAGAATGCCGCAATTGCCGGACGTCGCGCCGCTCAGCGAGGGCGCGCCTGGTCTCGCCGGCTACGAACTGCTCAACTGGTTCGGCATGTTCGCGACCGGCGGCACGCCGGGCGAGATCGTTGACCGTCTCAACGACATCGTGAACACGGCGCTGATCAGTCCCGCAATCTCCGAAAAACTGACCGTGCAGGGCATCGTGCCGCGGCTGATGACGGCCAAGGAATATGCGGGCTTCGTGGCGTCGGAGACCGAGAAGTTCGGCAAGATCGTGCAGCAGGCCAATATTAAAATGGAGAACTAAGGCGTGGACTCATAAATTCGCGGCCAATGTCCGCATTTGGGCAACAGCGGACAACAGTGGATTTTCGTCCGTGATGGGTTGTCCGCTTTTGACCCGAAGCGGACTTTGGCAAGTTGCCCAACATGGTCGAGCAGAAGTAGAATTTGTATTCGTGCCCACCGATGACGCCCATTTGTGCCACATTTGTTTGGGGCGCAAAATAACACCCCCGCTAACGCCAAAGTGATTGTTTGCGCACCACGGAGTGCTGCTACCGTTGGTGGATAAGACCCTTAGAAAAGGGCCCGCTGTGCAAACCTGAAGGGGGAAACATGACCACAGGCATCATCGACAAGAAGCGGTTGATCTTTCCGGGCCTCGCCGGGCTCTACGAGACGTTTTCACCCGCGAGTTACTCCTTCATGCGCTTCGCCACCGGCGCGGTGCTAGTGCCGCACGGCGTCCAGAAGATCATACTTGGCAGCGCCGTCAATTTGGCCCCCTTTATCGACAAGCAGATGGGCGTACCCAATCCGTTAATGTGGGCGTATTTTGCGATCTTCGCCGAATCTGTGTGCGCGGTCTGTCTCGCGATCGGACTTTTCACTCGCCTGGCGGCGTTGATCATCTTGATCGAGATGGTGATCATTGTTTTCTATTTCCAATGGCAATTTGGCTACTTCTGGACCGTCAAGGGTTATGAATACGCCTTGCTGTGGTCGCTGCTCTGCTTCGCCATCTTATTCCGTGGCGGTGGCCGGTATTCGGTCGATCGGCTGCTCGGCAAGGAGTTCTAATCGCGTTCCGGTGGGCAGGCGTCTTCTTTCTATTGGGGGATTTCTCCACGTCATAGTCGCGATGTCCGGAAGTGGCACTTAGCGGACATTCCAACCGCGCCCGCGTTTGTCCGCTTTTGGGCAACAGCGGACATTGACCAACCGCCAATCGGCCTTGATTTATGAGTACACGCCCTGGCGCATGATCTCGAAAAGCCTGTCCTCGACTTGATCGGGGATGGCAAACGGTTTTCCGATGAGATCATGCGCAGACAATAAAGTCGTTTCGGTGTATTATGGCGTGCCGTCCGGGAGGAAGCCGATGAACGTCAAGCCGAATACCCAGGATGCCAAGCCTGTCAAGGATCTGCTGTCGCGCGTGGTGCGCGCCAAGGATATGCCGTGGCAAAAGATGCGGTTTCCCGGCTGCGAAATGAAAACCTTGCTGTTCGATCCTAGCAGCGGGCTCGCCACCATGCTCATGCGAATGGAGCCGGGCGCGGTGCTGCCCGACCACGAACACGTGCTGATCGAGCAGACTTACGTGCTGGAAGGCTCGTTGGCCGACAAGGAAGGTCCCGACGCCGGCATCGAGGTGGGCGCCGGCGAATTCGTCTGGCGTCCGGCCGGCAGCCGGCACGTGGCCTGGAGCCCGAAGGGCGGCCTGTTCATCGCCATGTTCCAAATCCCCAACAAGTTCTTCGAGCAGGACGGCCGCGTGGTGGATGCCAGCGGCAAGGAATGGGACCCGGCCTGGAGTCACTTATTACCGGCCTAGTTTAAAACGCCGCCGCGTGGGCTAGCCGCGCGTCGGCGCGGTGAGTAACGACGTGCGGACGTGGCGGAATGGTAGACGCAAGGGACTTAAAACTACTGGGAGACATGCGCTAAGTTATTCATTGGACTAGAGCATTTATTTCTTAGCCATGCCCTAGCCATCGCCCCCTTGGCGGAATTGGTAGACGCACAAGACTTAAAATCTTGGGCCATACTTGGCGTGCCGGTTCGAGTCCGGCAGGGGGCACCACGCTGCGGTGAAACGTGACGCAACAGCGACGGCTTTCAACAGCGGAGGTACAACGGCTTGCTCGGTATTGGTTTCGAGCAGAGCTAATGCGAGAGCGCGTTCATGGTCTTGTGGCGCAGTATGAACCTAACCTTAGTGGCTTAAAAAAAGACAACTGGTGGGAGTTTGAAGCCTATCTCGTGCACTGGCTCGCAGCGCTATTCGTACTTGTTGAGGGTTTTAGCAAACTGAAGATAAGAGCCGCGCATGTGCGAAAACTTTTTAACGCACATCTTAGGTTACTAAAGGGGATGAGGCACGAGACATACCACTTCGTACGGAAGCAGACTCCGTTTGATGAAACTATATTGAAGCATGATGGTTTGAATTGGGCAGAAGAATTGCACGACGCGATTGGAGACCACGTTAAAGAGATTGTTCTACGTCACGCCAACGTCGAACGTTTCATGGAAATCAGAAAGGCAAAACGGGGTAAATAGGTGAAAATGCCGCCGTGCCGGTTCGAAGTCCGGCCGTCCGCACCAGTCATCCGTAGCGTAGGGTTACGCGATCGTGCCAGGCAAGCTGCCGGCGCGACATGCTGAATTCACATATTCGATAACCAAGAGCCGCTATCCTCAAAGGCGAGACACAAGCCCCTTGATTGAAAGCGAGAGTGATTTCTCTGCCATGGCTTAGCTGCCACAGCTTCGGGGAAAACTTAAACACAGGAGAATCTGTATGAATGAGAAGAAGCCATCGCTTGGAATAAAAGAGAGAAAAAGTGAGCAACCTTTGAGCAACGGTACGACGAGGCAGAAAGATCCATCAGCAAGTCTTTTGGCGAAAAAACAGAAAAATCCGCCAGCCGATGTTCCTGCAACGCGTCCAAAAAATCCGTCAGCCAATATTCTACCGACTGAGGGCTATGTCCTTGAGATCGACGGAAAGTTCAAATCGGAATACGAGACCTCAGAAGCGGCGATGAAAGCAGGCTTGGAACTCAAGAAGAAATTTCCGTTTATCCAGGTTAAAGTGTACAGCGCAAAGGAGCGAACGCGGACGCTAGTCGAGTTAGCTGAGAAATCAGAAAAGAAAATAGAAGCTGCATCGTGAATAAGTCCCTGCCGAACGTATGCGGCGGCTGGATTAGATCGGCTTTGGCCTGCACCCGGTTCCGAAGACACCGAGTTAGGTGTTTTGATGGAACCGGAGGTGGGTCATGGAGAGGCGGAAGTTTACGCGAGAGTTCAAGCTTGAGGCTGTGCGGCTGATCAAGGAGCGCGGCGTGTCGTATGCGCAGGCGTCGCAAGACCTGGGTGTGCATCAGTCGCAGCTGCGCAGCTGGGTGAAGGCGTTTGCGGACGATCCGCAGCATGCCTTTCCCGGCCAGGGGCAGATGAAGCCGGAGCAGCTGGAGATCGCGCGGCTCAAGCGCGAGGTGACCAAGCTGAAGGCCGAACGAGACATCCTAAAAAAAGCCGCGGCCTACTTCGCGAAGGAATCGACGTGAAGTTCGGTTTCATTGCGAAGCACCGGGGGATCTGGCCGGCGGAATGGTTGTGCGAGGCGCTCGGTGTCTCGCGGGGTGGCTTCTATGCCTGGCTGACACGACCGCGCAGTCAGCGCAGCCGGAGCGATGAAGAGCTGGGCGCGAAGGTTCGCGCCAGCTTCCTTGCGAGCGACCGGACCTACGGCGCCAGGCGGGTGTGGCACGACCTGCTCGCCGAAGGTGTGTCGTGCGGACTGCATCGGATCGAGCGATTGATGCGGCTACAGGCTCTCAGAGCGCGTCCGCGACGGCGTCGCCTGCCGCCCGATCTGGGTGAGCGGCAGGCCGCCGCCGTCGCTCCGAACGTGCTCGACCGCAGCTTCGAAGCGCCTGCTCCCAACCGCAAATGGATCGCCGACTTCACCTATGTCTGGACGGCGGAGGGCTGGCTCTATGTGGCGGCCGTCGTCGATCTGTTCTCCCGGCGCGTGGTCGGCTGGTCGATGAGCGCAGCGATGACGGCGCAGCTCGTCACCGATGCGCTGGTGATGGCGATCTGGCGACGGGGCAAGCCCGATGCGCTGCTGCATCACTCCGATCGCGGCAGCCAATACACCAGCGAGCAGTTCCAGCGGCTGATGGCCGATCACGGCGTCGTCTGCTCGATGAGCCGCTCGGGCAATGTCTGGGACAATGCGGCGATGGAGAGCTTCTTCTCGTCGCTGAAGACCGAGCGCACAGCGCGCAAAATGTATCGAACGCGGGACGAAGCCAAGGCCGACGTGTTCGACTACATCGAGCGCTTCTACAATCCGAAACGCCGGCACTCGACGATCGGCTATATGAGCCCGATGGAGTTCGAGAGGCAGGCTGGATTAGCTTAGGCGGGTGTCAACCGAACCGGGTGCAGGCCACTTCGTCTGCGTGCAACGTAGCGGCGTTATCCCGATTGACGATTCAACTCCCAAGTGTTTTTATATCTACAAGGCGTCAAACAACAAGGCGCCATGTGTCGAAAGTAGGGAGTCGGCTGTGCGCGTGGGTAAACACTACTTTACTATTGTGAAGCGTGATGTGTCACCGAAGTTCGATAGCAAATCGGCTAATGCTCGTTTTGAGAAGGTGAAAACCGTCAAGCGCAAGACCGTAAGACGCCAAATAACTTTCAAATTGGACGATTGGTACGAGAAGGCGGCGCTATCGTTTACGATCAGGCGCCAAGCGTCCTAGTAACCCAACGGCATGATCTTAGAATCCGTCATCACTTGCCCGAAGTGCGGTCACCGCGCCGCAGAGCAAATGCCTACGGATGCCTGCCAGTTCTTTTATAACTGCAAAAAATGCTGGGAGCGACTTAAGCCCCTCGCTGGCGACTGCTGCGTATTTTGCTCGTACGGGTCGGTCCCGTGTCCGCTAGTCCAGCAATTAGGAAAACAGTCTTGCTGCTCCTGATGCCGCTTCCGCGATCTCGAAGGATGGCGGTGTGGACAAAGGAAGCCTAAGCTCCCGATTTAATGGTTCTCGGTCCATTTGCGCCAATGCGTCGGCTGGATGTCGATGCGTTTTTTGGTAGAGCTATCGACCCATCCAGCTCCGCTTTTACAGCATGGCTTCACTAAAGCGTGAATTCCATGACTGTCCATTACGCAGACTTCAAGGTCGGCGTCGGATGGCGCAATCGAAATGGGCAGCCATTGTTCGGGTAGCGAATTGGCACGGGTCATGCCGCATGCCCCGAGTATCCCCGATAGGCGTCAGTGCAAATGTCGATCCGCAATCGCCTTATTACAAAACCGTTCGAGTTCTTCTTTGAGATGCAGCATGCGGCGCTTGATATCAGCAACCATTGGATCATCAGGTGAGTAATGCAACAGGGCTCGGGCAATCTTCTCTTCGAGCACTTGCTGCCGCCGTTCAAGGTCGAAAATGTGATCTGGTTTCGGCACGATATTTTTGCGGTTTAATGGTTCTCAGTCCACTTGCGCCAATGCGTCGGCTGGATGTCGATACGCTTTTTCGTCGATGCATCTACCCAACCAGTTTTTGCTTTGTGGCAGGGGAACACTAACGCGTGGAGAATGCCATCATAGTCCATGACGCAGACTTCGAGGTCTGCGTCAGTTGGTGCAATTGAAACGGGCAACCATTCTACGGGCAACGAATAAACAGGCGTCATTACTGCATGCCCCTCCAACAGTGAAATGATCAAAAAAGAAAGAGCGGGCGCTTTCGGGACAAAGGTCAGAGGCTGCTCATTTTGGAGGGTGTTGCCTCACACACTGCCCGAAGGCGTCCGCTCATCTTGCGCATCGAAGAAACCGAAGCTCCTCACGCAACAAGCTGCTCCAATGCTTGTTAAAAAGAAAAACTGAGAATCGCTGAAGAGTCTTTGACTTGGATCAGACAGCACCACTGACCCGGTTTTGATTGTTGAGCGAAGCGGTTAGATGGGGCGGCGCGATCCCTTGTGATGCAGTGGATAAATCCTATCTAAATTTAACAACTGGCGCTTGCCGATGTGGGGGCGCTTGTCGCATTTCACCTCGGTAAATGCCCAGGAGGCAAGCATGGCTAAAGACACAAAACCTTCCGATGATTTGAGCACAGTGGCGGGGCAGACTATGGAGAAAGCTCGTGGGGCAATGGAGAACTATCTGAATTTCTTCCAAAAAAGTATGTCAGCTTCACCCTGGGCGAGCACAGAGATAAACAAAAAGGTGACAGATTACGCTCAGCAAAATGTCGATACCGCTTTTGGGTTTGCGCAAAAGCTAACCCAAGCCAAGGATTTACAAGATCTGGTGCGTATCCAAACAGAATTCTTTCAAACGCAATTGAAATCGTTGACCGAGCAAGCAAAAGACCTCAGCGAGACGGCGACGAAAGCAGTGGCGGGCGCGTTGAAGGGTCCCTTTACGCCCTCTTCTTGATCGGGTTTCGACAATGAGCAGATCCAATAGATAGCCGCACGGTTAGCGTTTAACGTGATTTCATCAAGTTCTTATCCTTCAACGATCTATAGGAAAAATAACATGAGCGATTTTGACGTTAGCAGTCAGTGGCACGGAAGTGACCGTCACCCATTTAAAATACAAACATAAGTGGATATTTCCCCGCACATTGGCGCCGCAGTATATCGGTAGCCCAAACATTAACGAGGATCTCAGAGCCGATTGCGGATTTGCGCGTTTCGATGCCGACGCCCGACAGGCTGCCATGGAAGCGTTGAAGGAAGTGGCGGCATAGCCACTCACTGAAAGGACTTATTATGGCAAAGGGATATTGGATCGTGTCGGTCGATGTAAGCAACCCCGAGAGTTACAAGCTGTACATTGCTGAAAATCGCAATGCATTCCGCAAGTATGGCGCTCGGTTCCTCATACGTGGCGGTAAGTCCGAGGTGGTTGAAGGTACCGGACGAACACGGATTGTGGTCATCGAATTCAAGGACTACGCAACTGCACTTGAGTGCTATCACTCACCCGAGTACGCCAAAGCAATTGCCATCCGTAAGGGCAGTGCTGTGGCTGACATCATTATCGCTGATGGCTATCACGGTCCTCAGCCAACGGACGCGTAGTCCGCATCTACCCGTTTTGTCAGTGCAATAAACTCAGCACATGATCGCGTCGCGAAGATAAACAACAACATCCAGGGAGGATCTTATGCCGACATTCATGCTGACGATGAATTTTACCGATCAGGGAATCCGCTCGATCAAAAACGCACTGACACGCACGCAGGCTGCCCGCGATCTCGCCAAAAAAGTGGGCATCGAGATCAAGCAGATTTATCTAACCGCGGGCGATAGCGATCTCGTAGCTTTCGTCGATACGCCGAGCGGTGACAACGTTGCCAAATTCGCGCTGGCGCTCGGCTCGGCGGGAAATGTGCGCACCCGTACCGCCCGCGCATGGACGGAGGCGGAATACATGAAGATCGTCTCCGAGCTGCCCTAAACTTCATAACTTGTGTCCAACCAAGATTGACCTCAGTGGCATCCCCTCTGGGGTTATTTTCTGTTGCTGCCGAGTGCCAAGGGCGTCATCATTGCGATATAGGCAACGGTGGCTCGATAAAACCTGATCTATCCCCGGCTCTACGAAACTGCTAGGGTCAGGACCCATTAAATATCTTGCGGATCAGTTGATCGGTTGATTTAGTGGCGGCGCGAGGAGGCGCCGTCATGAATGATTTATTCTTACTTTCGGAAGCGCAGATGCGCCGGATCGAGCCATATTTTCCGCTCTCACATGGCATTCCAAGGGTGGATGATCGGCTGGTTATCAGCGGAATTGTCTTTGTCATCCGGAATGGACTGCGCTGGCGTGATGCCCCGCGTGACTACGGCCCGCACAAGACCATCTACAACCGGTTTGTGCGCTGGAGCCGTCTTGGCGTGTTCAACAAGATATTCGCCGAGCTGGCGCGCAAGGCTGGTAAGCCGCGCCGGCTGATGATCGACGCGACCCATCTCAAAGCCCATCGCACCGCCGCGAGCCTTTTAAAAAAGGGCCTATTCCCCGACGTATTGGGCGCACAAAGGGCGGCTTGAACTCAAAACTGCACGCGGTGTGCGATGGCCAGGGGCGACCGCTGATCATGTTGCTCAGCGAAGGCCAGATGAGCGACTATAAAGGCGCGGCTTTGATGCTCGCTGCCCTGCCGAAAGCCAAAGAACTCCTCGGCGACAAAGGCTATGACGCCGACTGGTTCCGCAAGGCTCTCGCTGAGCGCGGCATCACGGCGTGCATTCCGTCAAAATCCAATCGTAAAGCGCCGATCGAACATGACCGCACACTTTACCGTCAGCGTCACAAGATCGAGAATATGTTTGGCAGGCTCAAGGACTGGCGACGTGTTCATACCCGCTACGATCGATGCGCCCATACGTTCATGTCAGCAATCTGTAACGCCGCAGTCGTCATCTTCTGGCTATAATCAATGAGTCCTGAGCCTAGGCAAATCGAGAGGTTCGACGACTACACCAAAGAGTTTGAAGAACGATGGGGGCCTATCGAGAACGAACGACCCTAGCCGCGTGCGCCGATCTGCCGTCATAGCTGTGGCTGGTGCCGCGCTCGCCGCGGCGCTGTCCGCTTGCGCCATGTCGGACGACCAGATCGGACGCTTCCTGGTCGCGCCGAACAAATACGCCATCTACAATTGCGATGAGATTGCGCGCCAGCTGCAAGTCACCGGCGCGCGTGAAAAAGAGCTGCAGCAACTGATGGCGAGAGCCAGCACCGACGCGGGCGGGCGCCTGGCCAGTAGCTTGGCCTATGATTCGGACTACCTCACGGCGCGCGGCGAGATCAACGAATTGCGCGCCACCGCCGTTGCCAAGCATTGCGATCCCGTGCCGGGCGCCGCCGGTCCCGCCGCACGGGCGAGCGATAGCGTCATCCGCTAACGAATTACGGAGCGCGCCGGATCAGGGCGAGCGAGCCATCGGCGAGGCCGACCGCGATGGCCGGGGGACCTAAGCTTTCCGCGACCAGGGCGAGATCGGTAACGGCCTTGGCCGGCAGCGGCACGTTGGCGATCTCGCGCGCCTGCGGCGCGAAGCCGACGATCCGCAAGCGGCTGCGATCGAGCGAGGGCACGGCGAGATCGGCGACGCCGTCGCCGTCGAAATCGGCGGCCGCGCTCATGGCAATCGCGCGCGTACCGGCAATGTGATTGGCGACGTCGGCCAGCTCGGCGGTTTTGCGCAGTTTGCCGCCGCTCCAACTCCACAATTCGAGCGTGCCGGTCACATGCGGCTGGCGCACCAACGCGATTGATCGTTTGCCGTCGCCGTTGAAGTCGGCGATGCCGGCGGGATTGAGCCAGCGGTGCGCGGCCCCGAGCGGCGGCGTCTCGGCGACAATCTTGTATTTGCCTTTGCGCAGGCCGATCACCGCCAGGCTGGAGCCGCGCCTGAGATAGGACTTCACCACAATAATCTTGTCATGCCCGTCACCGTCGAGATCGGCGAGCCGCGGTTGCAAGTCTTCGAATACGGCATCGCGTTTGAGCCGCACGGTCTGGCGTTTGCCGTCGCGGGTTTCGATCACCAGGGCGCCGGCTACGATCTTGTCGCCGAGAATGCCGTGATCGTAGCGCCCGGTTGGCTCGGCGAGCCAGGCGCGGGCAATATCGCGACTGCCAATGACGATGTGGCCGTCGGGCAGCGCGCCGTCCGGAGGTTTCGGCTTGGCCGGCGGGTCGATGAAGGCGAGCGAGACACGCGGGCCCGCGAGCACGATATTGTACCAAAGGCCGCCGGCATTTACTTGGGCCTGCCCGTTGGCGGTCTCGATCGCCGTCACCCGCGCCGGCGCAGCGACTTGCTGCACGCGCCATTCGGCGGCGTTGGCGGCGGTGGCGCAAGCCACGAGGCTGATGGCGAAAAGCACGCGATGCATAGGCGGGGTCTACAATGTCGCGCGGCGCAGCCGCAAGGCGTTGCCGACGACGCTGACGGACGACAGCGCCATGGCGGCGGCGGCGATGATCGGGGACAGCAGCAGCCCGAACACCGGATAGAGCACGCCGGCCGCCACCGGCACGCCGGCGGAATTGTAGATGAAGGCGAAGAACAGGTTCTGCCGGATATTGTGCATGACCGCTTTCGACAGCGCGCGCGCTTTCACGATGCCGGTGAGGTCGCCTTTGAGCAGCGTGACGCCGGCGCTTTCGATCGCCACGTCGGTGCCGGTGCCCATGGCGATGCCGACTTGCGCGGCGGCCAGCGCCGGGGCGTCGTTGACGCCGTCGCCGGCCATGGCGACCACGCGGCCCTCGCGCGCGAGCTTCTCGATCACCGCGCTCTTCTGATCGGGCAGCACGTCGGCCTCGACTTCGGTGATGCCGAGGCGCTTGGCGACGGCGAGCGCGGTGGTGCGGTTGTCGCCGGTGAGCATGACCACGCGGATGCCGTCGGCGGCGAGCGCCTTGAGCGCCGCCGGCGTGGTGGCCTTGATCGGGTCGGCAATGGCGGTGACGCCGGCGAGCTTGCCGTTGACGGCCAGGAATATCGCGGTGGCGCCGTCGCCGCGCAGACGCTCGGCCTCGGCGGCGAGCGTGGCGGTATCGATGTTGAGCTCGGCGAGGAACTTCGCGCTGCCGAGCGCCAGCCGTTTGCCCTCGACCATGCCGATGACGCCTTTGCCGGCCGGCGCATCGAAGCCGCGCACCGGCGCCAGCTCGATCTTACGCTCGGCGGCGGCCGCGACGATCGCCGCCGCCAGCGGATGCTCGCTGCCGCGCTCGACGCTGGCGGCAAAACGCAGCACCTGCGCCTCGTCGAAGCCGGGCAGCGCCACCACCGCCACCACCTTCGGCTTGCCTTCGGTGAGCGTGCCGGTCTTGTCCACCACCAGCGTGTCCACTTTCTCCATGCGCTCGAGCGCTTCCGCGTTCTTGATCAGCACGCCCAGCTGCGCGCCGCGGCCGACGCCGACCATGATCGACATCGGCGTGGCGAGGCCCAGCGCGCAGGGGCAGGCGATGATCAACACGCTCACCGCCGCCACCAGCCCGAAGACGAAGCGCGGCTCCGGTCCGAACGTGGCCCAGGCAGCGAATGCAACAAGAGCCACCACGATCACCGCAGGTACGAACCAGCTGGCGACCTGATCGGCCAGCCGCTGGATCGGCGCACGGCTGCGTTGCGCGTTCGCCACCATCTGCACAATTTGCGCCAGCAGCGTGTCGCGGCCGATCTTGACGGCGCGCATGATGAAGCTGCCGCTCATGTTGATGGTGCCACCGATCACGCGCGCGTCCTTGTCCTTGCTCACCGGCATGGATTCGCCGGTCACCATCGATTCATCGAGCGCGGAGTGGCCCTCCAGCACGGTGCCGTCGACCGGCACCTTGTCGCCCGGCTTGACGCGCAAGCGGTCGTCAACCTGGATGAGGTCGAGCGAGATTTCCTCATCGCTGCCGTCGTCCTTGACGCGGCGCGCGGTCTTGGGCGCCAAATCGAGCAGCGCGCGGATCGCGCCCGAGGTCGCTGCGCGCGCGCGCAGTTCCAGCACCTGGCCGAGCAGCACCAGCACGGTGATGACGGCGGCGGCCTCGAAATAGACCGCGACCGCGCCGCCGTGAGCACGGAACGCATCTGGGAAAATGCCGGGCGCGAAGGTGGCGACCAGGCTGTAGACATACGCCACGCCGGTGCCCATGCCGATCAGCGTGAACATGTTCAGGTTGCGGGTAACCAGCGACTGCGCACCGCGCACGAAGAACGGCCAGCCCGCCCACAGCACGACGGGTGTCGCAAACACGAATTGAATCCAGTTCGACAGCGTCGGATCGATCCAGTTGTGACCGCCGACAAGATGTCCGCCCATCTCTAGCACGACGACCGGCAGCGCCAGTGCGCCACCGATCCAGAACCGGCGCGTCATGTCGGCGAGTTCGGGATTGGGGCCGCTGTCGGCCGTGACGATTTCGGGTTCGAGCGCCATGCCGCAGATCGGGCAGGCGCCGGGCCCGACTTGGCGGATCTCGGGATGCATCGGGCAGGTGTAGATGGAGCCTTCGACCACCGGCTCGGGTTCGCGCTGGCCGAGATATTTCTGCGGATCGGCGACGAATTTGGCGCGGCAGCCTGGATTGCAGAAATAATAGGTGCGGCCGCGATAGTCGGCGCGGTGCTTGGCGGTATGCGGGTCGACCGTCATGCCGCAGACCGGATCGATGGCGCCGCCGCTGGCGGGGGCCTCGTGATGGTGGTGCTCAGCGCTCACGCTCATGTCATCTTGCCTTCCATACCCCCAGGGGGTATATAGCCGTCATGCGCAAGGACGGCAAGACGGCAACGCTCAAGCGGCTCGGCCGCATCGAGGGCCAGGTACGCGGCCTCGCCCGCATGGTCGACGACGAGCGCTACTGCATCGACATCGTGACGCAGATCGGCGCGGTGCGCGCCGCGCTGCGCCGGGTGGAAGAGGAAATCCTGCGCGACCACGTCGCGCATTGCGTCGAGCATGCGATTTCGAGCGGCGACAAGGCCGACCAGCGGCGCAAGGTCGCCGAACTGATGGACGTCATGGCGCGCGCCGGAAGGTAGCCCTGCGTGCCCCGGAACAGCGGCGCAGCACGGAGCGAAGCGGAGTGGTGCGCCGCTGTTCCGGGGTCCAGCTTTTTAGGTCATTTAGCTGGGTCCCGGTTCTGCAGCACACCGCTTCGCGTTGCGCTGCGCCCGGGACACGAGACCTAGCCAAACCGCTCCCTCGCAAGCGCGGCGCCTTGCCCGAGCGCCATCAGCTTGGCCTCGGCGATGTCGCGCCGCATCGGCGCCATGCCGCAATTGGTGCAGGCGACGATGCGCTCTCTCGGTACGAACTTCATCACCTCGCCGATCACGCCGGCGATGCGCTCCGGCGTCTCGATCTCGTCGCTCGCCACGTCGATGACGCCCACCAGCACGTCCTTGCCGTCGAGCAGCGAGAGCAGCTTCAACGGCACGCGCGAATTGATGCATTCCAGCGACACCTGGCCGATGCGGCTTCGCGCCAGCACCGGAAAAATCTTTTCGTATTGCCGCCACTCCGAGCCGAGCGCGTTCTTCCACTCGATATTGGCCTTGATGCCGTAGCCGTAGCAGATATGCACGGCGGTGGTGCAGGCGAGCCCATCGATGGCGCGATGCAAGGCCTCGATGCCCCAGCCGGGAACTTCGTCCATGAACACGTTGAACGCCGGCTCGTCGAACTGGATGACGTCGACGCCGTCCGCCGCCAGCGCGTGCGCTTCCTGGTTCAGCAGGCGAGCGAAGGCCATCGCCATCTTCACCTTGTCGCCGTATTGGGAGTCGGCCACGGTGTCGGAAATCGTCATCGGCCCCGGCAGCGTGATCTTCAATTGGCGTTTGGTATGGGCGCGGGCGTGGCGCGCTTCGGCCTGATGCACGCGGCCCTTCAGCGTCAGCTCGCCCCGCACCACCGGCACCATAGCTTTGTAACGGTCGGCGCGGATGCCCATCTCGACCTTGTGCGCGAAATCGATGCCGTCGACGAATTCCAGAAAGCCGTGCACGAAATGCTGGCGCGACATTTCGCCGTCGCAGACGATGTCGATGCCGGCGTCCTCCTGCCATTTGATCGCCAACAGCGTGGCGTCGAGCTTTGCCACGGCAAGCTCGGCGCCGGAAAGCCGCCACTGCGGCCACAGCTTGTTCGGCTCGGCCAGCCAGGACGGCTTCGGCAGGCTGCCGGCGACGGTGGTCGGAAAAATCATACGTGCGCACTCAAATTTCGCTTGTGCATGATCTTACCCGAAAACCGGTGCCCACTTTTCGGGATCATGCACTGAATAACCCGGGCGGTTGCCAATCATAGAGCCAGTCGTAGCGCGCGCGCAGTCTTTCTCCGCCCAGCACGCGCATGGCGAGATTGCGCACGAACGCTTCCGGGCCGGTCAGCCCATAGATGCGGCCCTGACGGCGCGAGTGAAGTTGAGCGAGCGCGGTGCGGTGCCAGCGGGCGCCTTCGTAGCCGCGCAGCGCATCGGCCGGATCGTCGATATATTTTCCCAGCATGGCGGCGAGCACCGCGGCATCCTCGATCGCCATGCCGGCGCCCTGCGCGAGAAACGGCAGCATCGGGTGGGCGGCGTCCCCGATCAGCGTCACCCGGCCCACGCCGCCGCGAAACGGGGTCTTGCGGTCGTACAGCGCCCATTTCAGCCATTGCTTTGGCGTCGCGATCAGCGCGCGCGCGTTGTCGGCCCAGGACCAACGCGCGAAATGGCGCAGGATTTCGGCGCGATCGCCGGCGGCGGACCAGCCGGTCTTGTTCCATTCATCATTCACAATGGCGACGATATTGATGAGGCGGCCCGCCCGTACCGGGTAGTGCACGAGATGGGCGTCGAGCCCGAGCCATAGATGCACCAGCGGCTCGCGGAATTCCGGCGCCAGCGCCTCGGCCGGCACCAGCGTGCGCCAGGCGGTGCGGTGGCGGAAGCGCGGCGGGCGTTGGCCTTGCAGCCGCGTGCGCACCGTCGACCACAGGCCATCGGCGCCGATCAGCGCGACGGCGCGTTCGTCCAGCACGCGCTGGCCGCTGTGGCCCTGCACGGTGATGCCGTTGACGTGGGCGGCGAAATCCTCGATGCGGGTGCCGAGCTTGATTTCGACGTCCTGCGCTGTGCGCGCGGAGGCGGCGAGCGCGGCTTGCAGGTCGCCGCGGTGGATCGTCCAATAGGGCGCGCCGTAACGGCGCTCGACGTCGCTCCCAAGCGGAATGCGCACGATCTCGCGCCCCGAGCCGCCCGCCATCACGCGAATCGCCTGCGGCGCCAAGACGGACGGCAGCAGCCGTTCGCGCAAACCGAGCGCGATCAGCACGCGGCTGGCATTGGGCGACAGCTGGATGCCGGCGCCGATCTCTTCGAGTTTCTCGGCTTGGTCGAAAACGGTCGCCCGTAAACCGGCGCGCGCCAGCGCCAGCGCCGCCGTCAACCCCGCAATGCCGGCGCCGGCGACGATGACATGACGCGCGGACGCCAAGGCTGAGGGCTCCGATCTTGGATCAGGCGGTGGCGGTGAGCGGCAGCGCGCATTCGACCGGCCGCGCCGCATGCGAATCGAGCGCGGGGTTGAACCGGTACAGCGTCGAGCAATAGGGGCAGATGATCTCGTTATCCTCGCCCATGTCGAGGAACACATGCGGATGATCGAAGGGCGGGGTGGCGCCGACGCACATGAATTCCTTGGCGCCGATATCGATTACGGGCACGCCCGGATCGTTGTGGAAATGGGGGACGGCGTGTTCCGCCATGGGGAACCCTTCTGTGGCCAGGATGGTGGCAATTTCGGCCGCACCATAGCGAGGCGGCCGCCTAATGCCTAGAGCCATGTCATTTCGATTCGATTTAGCGCGGCCACCGCTTTGCAGCGTCGATCGTACGCGGCTAGAACGGGTTCCATGGCGAGTTTCACAAACGGCGCGGTCGAGATCGCCTATCTCGACGAGGGGGCGGGCGAGCCGATCGTGCTGGTGCACGGCTTTGCCTCCACCAAAGAAGTGAACTGGGTTTTTCCCGGCTGGGTGGCGACGCTGACGCGCGCCGGCCGGCGGGTGATCGCGCTCGACAATCGCGGCCACGGGGCGTCGAGCAAGCTCACCGATCCGGCCGCCTATCACAGCGCCATCATGGCTGACGATGTGCGGGCGCTGCTCGATCGTCTCAAGATCGAACGCGCCGACGTGATGGGCTATTCCATGGGCGCGCGCATCGCGGCGTTCCTGGCGGTCAATCATCCGGCGAACGTGCGTTCGCTGATCCTCGGTGGCCTCGGCATCCGTCTGGTTGAAGGCGTGGGTTTGCCGGAGCGCGTCGCCGAAGCCATGGAAGCGCCGGCGCTCGCCGCGGTGCGCGATCCGACCGGCCGCATTTTTCGCAGTTTCGCCGAACAGACCAAATCGAACTTGCACGCGCTCGCCGCCTGCATCCGCGGCTCGCGTCAGACGCTTGCACGCGAGCAGGTGGCTGCGATCCGGGTTCCGGTCTTGGTTGCGGTTGGGACCAAGGACAATGTCGCCGGCAGCGCTCAAGAATTAGCCGCGCTCATTCCAGCAGCAAAGGCGCTCGAAATCCCCGACCGCGACCACATGCTGGCGGTTGGCGACAAAGTGTTCAAAGCGGGCGTGCTCGATTTCCTTAACCAACGCGTATGAGCCATGCGCCCAGAGCTTTTCGCGCCCCTCTTGGCCCCTCGAAAAATGTGATAAAAGGCTTAGTTAGGGGTTCGAGTGGCACTGGAGAACCAATCCATGGCTCAATTTCAGACGCGGCCTTTAAAGGTCCTCGACAAGGTCGATCCGGTCTGGGCGCGCATCCGCAGCGAGGCGGAGGACGTCGCGCGCCGCGAGCCGGAACTGGCCACCTTCATCTACGAAAATATCCTGCATCACGACACGCTGGAAGCCGCAGTCATTCACCGCGTCAGCGAACGGCTCGGCAATGCCGACGTTTCCGGCGACTTGATTCGCCAGGCCTATGGCGATGCGCTCGACAAACAGCCCGTGCTCGGCGAGATGTTCCGCGCCGACATCGTGGCCACCGTCGACCGCGATCCGGCCACCAGTCGCTTCATCGAGCCGTTGCTCTATTACAAAGGTTTCCACGCCATCCAGACCCACCGGCTGGCGCATTGGCTGCTCGGCAAGGGCCGCAAGGACTTCGCATTTTATTTGCAGAGCCGCGCCTCGGCGGTGTTCCAGTGCGACATCAATCCAGCGGCCCGCATCGGCCGCGGCATCTTCCTCGACCATGCCACCGGCCTGGTGGTGGGCGAGACCGCGGTGGTCGAGGACGACGTCTCGATCCTGCATGACGTCACGCTCGGCGGCACCGGCAAGGAGCACGAGGACCGCCATCCGAAAATCCGCCACGGCGTGATGATCGGCGCCGGCGCCAAGATCCTCGGAAATATCGAGATCGGCCATTGCGCGCGCATCGCCGCCGGCTCGGTCGTCATCAAGGCGGTGCCGAACAACGTCACGGTCGCCGGCGTGCCGGCCAAGGTGGTCGGCGAGGCCGGCTGCCCCGAACCGTCGCGCGCCATGGACCAGATGCTTTACGGCATCATGCTCGACGGCTGATTATTTTGTTTGCGCCGGGCCGTTCAATCGGGCAACTAGACTTTGCATTTAACAAGGAGTGGCCCGGTGGACGTATCGGAAGTCAGAAAACTTGACGCCTATCTTAAGAAGTTGTTCGGCAACGCGCATATTCGCGTGGTGCCGCGGACGGGCGATACCGCCGAAGTCTTCGTCGGCGAGGACGATCTCGGCGAACTGACCCTCGACGACGAGGACGGCGACCGCTCGTTCAATTTCCGCATGGTTATCCAGGTCGGAAGCGATCCCAGCATCCAGCCGGTGCCGACGCTCAATGCCTATCTGCGGCGCAAGTTCGATAACGAGAATATTCGCGTTGTGACGCGGCCGAAGAAAACAGATTCGCTGGAAGTCTATATCGGCGAGGAATTTCTCGGCGTGTTGTTCCTTGAGAATGAAAAAGGCCGCAAGTCCTATATTTTCGAGTTGCCGATTCTCGACGTCGACCTCCTCGACCAGGCGTCCTAAGCGGCGTCTTGCTATTTTTCCGGCGGATGTAGCCGCGCGATCAGGCGATCGATGCCGTCGGCGACGCTTTTCCAGTCGCTCAGCCAGTCGCGCGGAAAGCGTAGCGTGACATCGGCATTGCCGATGCGCCGCTCTAGCAGACAAGTGCCGGTATTGGTGACGCCCATGCGCGAGCAACGCGCCAGGAAATGTTCCGCAGCAGCCGACTCGAACACCAGCTCTTCGCCCTGATACGGCGTGCCATCGCGGAAGCCGCGCAGCGTGAGCCCGTCCGGGCCCGCCGCCGGCTCCGGCACCAGATACCGCGGATAGATCGTCTGCACGCGTTCGATCAGCGGCAGCGTGCTGTCGCCCGACGCGATGGTCACAAACAACCGCTCATTGGGATCGACCGGCGCGCCCACCGTCGGCTTGAGCGCGGGATCGGGCGGCGTCAGCGACGGCCAGAGATAGGCGAGGTCGACGCGCGCTTGCGTGCCCGGGCGGCGCTGCACCGGCATGCGGATTGCCGCCGGCTCGATGTTGAAATAAACGCCCGCCACGATGACCGGCAGCGACGGCGCATCGAGCGTGCCCGGAGCCTGCGGCCAGCGCGGCCACAGCACATAAGCCACATAGGCGGCTGCGATCAGGGCCGCAGCGGTAAACACCAGCAGCGGGCCGGTGAGCGGGCCGCGTCCGGCCTGGCGTCGACGGCGGGGCTTTGCCGCTCGGGCGGGCGCTTGCGTGAGATAGACCATGCCACGTCCTGAATTCGAATCGCCCTCGATTATGCCACGGCGGCCGGACTGGCCCCGGATTCCGGCGTTTACCATTTGTTAAGGATTGGCTGGCGCGCCCGTGCCGGCTTTGCGACATATGGCCTCCTGTATTGCGTTGAGGCCGAAATGACCCCGGAATCGGTGCAAAATTTGCTTGCGCTTGCGCTCGGCTTTGCCGTGGCGGGCATGTGCAGCTCGGCCTACCAGCTTGCTACCTGCCGACTGCCAAGCTTCGGCCTGCTCAGCGCCGGCCCCAGCCCGTCGACCTTCGCGGCGGTGCCGGTGTTGATGCTGGCAGCGCCGTTCCTGATCATGCGCAACACGCTGCTCGGCGCCCCGCAGGAAGGCCGCCAATTTGAATTCGTGTTCCTGGCCACCCTGATCGCCGGCTTCTGGAGCTTGATGTCGGGCCTGGTGCTAGTGACGACCTTGCGGGCCTGCGGCTTCTTGCTCGCGTAAGCACTTCCATCGCTATCACTGTTCGGGCAAGTTCGGCCGCCTTGATGGAGGGCGGAAATGCCGAACTATGAAATCGACGGACAGGCGCCGGAGTTTCCCGGCGAGGGCCAGTATTACGTCGCCGACACCGCGGTGCTGATCGGGCGCGTTCGCCTGAAGACCGATGCCAGCGT
Source organism: uncultured Alphaproteobacteria bacterium (assembly GCA_963817045.1). GTDB lineage: Bacteria > Pseudomonadota > Alphaproteobacteria > Rhizobiales > Xanthobacteraceae > Pseudolabrys. The sequence continues at coordinate 34,762 of CAWFMZ010000008.1, read as the reverse complement.
TTGGTTCGGCGCTGTGCTGCGCGGCGACAATGAATGGATCGAACTGGGCGAGCGCTCGCAGATCCAGGACAATTCCACTCTGCACACAGATCCGGGATTCCCTATGGTGATCGGCAGCAGTTGCGTGATCGGCCATAACGTGGTCCTGCACGGCTGCATGATTGGCGACAACTCGCTGATCGGCATGGGCGCGATCATGATGAACGGCGTCAAGATCGGGAAAAATTCATTGGTCGGCGCCGGCAGCGTGGTGCCCGAGGGCAAGAGCTTTCCCGACAATTCGCTGATCGTGGGCTCGCCCGCCAAGGCGATCCGCACGCTTGACGACCGGCTGATCGACATGATCCGTGGCGGCGCCGACATCTATGTGCGGCGCTGGAAGCAATACGCCTATGGCCTGAAGCGGATCGACTGACGCGCGCCCTCTAAAATGGGTGCGGCCGGCCCTTGGGGGAGAGCCGGCCGCTCGCGAACCCGGTCTGGGGACGGGGAGGGGTGGAGAGCGAAGCATCATCGGCCTTCATCGGCTATCATCGGAATCCCGTTGATAAGTCAATTGTATTTCTGGTCCGCTCACTTTACTCATCGGCCACCGTCGATCAGAATCGACGATGGATTTGCGGGTAAATCGTGGGTAGCGAGTTGTGGTTTTTTTGTGGGTAGCAATTTGCAGGTAGCAAAATGGGAACACTAATTGGCAAGCTAAAGGCGCTGACGGTCGCGCGCGTGAAGCAGCCGGGAATGTAGGGCGACGGCGGCGGCCTTTGGTTGCAGGACTGCATTGTCTCGACTTCGCTGGTTCTTTGTGATCGCTCGCAATTCAACTTTTGTCTGCAAAAGCAAAGCCGTTGACGTAAAGCAGGTGGGACGTGAATTTGGTGTGCGTTACGTCCTTGAAGGAAGCGTCCGGAAGAGTGGCCAGCGCGTGCGAATAACGGCCCAGCTAACAGATGCGATCAAAGGCAAGCACATTTGGGCCGAACGGTACGACCACGAGCTAACTGACATTTTCGAGGTTCAGGCTGAAATCACCAGGAGTGTCACGGCCGCAATCGAAACAAAAACTTGTTGCAGCCGAGGGTGCCCGTGTCGAAAGTCGGTCAGATGAAGACCTAAACGCGTGGGACCAAGTAGCGCGCGCCTTGTCGCACTTCTGGAAACTCACAGCCCTATTCGGTCCGGCGAATCTTCCAAAAGAAGTTGTCGATCGCATCGCTGCGCCGATGAAGGTGATCTCCTCGCGCCAGGATGTGCGCGGATCGCTCGACAAGACCGCCTTCGAACTGCAAAGCTCGACCCCGGAGGAGATGGCGACGCTACTCAAGGACCAGCTCGAAGTGTGGTGGCGCACCGTGCAGGAAGTCGGCTTTGAACGCAATTGATCGCCCCGCGGGTATCGTGCCCTGAACTCGATGAAAGCTGATGTGCCATCAATCTCAAGACAGCGAAGGCGCTTGGTGTCTCCGTGCCGCCATCGCTACTCACCCGCGCCGACGAGGTGATCGAATAGTGTTTCTGTTTGCTGCGGTGCGTTGGTCGCGATTGGTAGATATTGTTGCAAAAGTCTTTTTGCACTGGGAATCAAAAATTCTGCGGGCTGTAGGCGCGCTTTCGTGTAAAGATGTGAGGGACGTCATCGCCTCACGTTAAACTCACAGGCGACTCTGCGACTTTCGACTTTTGCAATACAATCGACCCAAAGCGGACAAGCGAGTTCTTGCCCGGAATGGTCGCTATTGGACTAAGAGCGGACAAAGGTTGCCTTCGAGGCGAGATAGCTCGGTCGCGATTGATGCTGTGGACGGCGCCCGCTCTGCGGCATCAGAGTGCCAAAGGGTGGTTGCGCTGAAGCAAACCACATTGAGGGGAGCCGTCCATGGGCGAGGTTAGCACGATTGGTTTGGATATTGCGAAGTCGGTATTTCAAGTGCACGGCGTCGATGACGCCGGTTCGGTGACGATCCGCAAGCGTGTCAGCCGCTCGAAGTTGCTGGAGTTCTTCGCCGATCTTTCGCCGTGTCTGGTCGGGATCGAAGCTTGTCCGTCCGCGCATTACTGGGGCCGCGAGCTGAAAGAGCTCGGCCATGCTGTGAAGCTGATGCCGCCAAGCTACGTGAAGGCGTATCTCAAGCGCGGCAAGAATGATGCGAACGATGCGGCAGCAATCTGTGAGGCGGTGACGCGACCGTCGATGCGGTTTGTTCCGATCAAGACGAAACAGCAGCAGACCGCCTTGATGCTGCACCGGACCCGGCAGTTGCTAGTGCGTCAGCGCACGATGTTGAGCAACGCGCTACGCGGGCACCTGGCCGAACTCGGCATTGTGTCAGCCAAGGGTCGCAATGGGACGGGGGAGTTGCTCGGGATCATTGCGGATGGTGCGGATAATCGGGTTCCCCCCGCCGTCCGCGGCATTCTCGATGTGCTGGCACGGCAATATAGCACCATAGGAACCGAGATCTTGTCCATCGACAAGAACATCCTGGCCTTGCATCGATCGTGCGAGGCGAGCCGGCGGCTGGCGGAGATACCAGGTATCGGCCCGATCGTCGCTACCGCGCTCGTTGCCGAGATCGGCGACTGGAAGGCGTTTTCATCGGGACGCAACCTTGCCGCCTGGATTGGGTTGGTGCCTAAGCAGCATACGACCGGCGGCAAGGACAGGCTCGGCAGTATCACCAAGCAAGGCAATCGATATTTGCGGTGGTTGCTGGTCGTCGGCGCGATGGCCGTTATCCGCTACGCGCAGAAACACGGGACGAAGAACCGGCCGTGGCTCGGACGGTTGATGGAGCGCCGACCGACCAAGGTGGCGGCCGTCGCGCTCGCCAACAAGATTGCGCGGATGGCCTGGGCCATCATGGTCCGCGACGAGAAATATAAGGAGCCGAAGCTGTCGCTGGCAGCCTGAGCACGGCTAGCGGACAGATCGGCAACACCAATTGGCGAGGGCATGACGACGTAATGCAGATACGGTCGTTCCGGGGATCGGGAGAACCCGTTTGGGTCAACGCACTCCTCTAAAGTGCGCGCGATTGTTGGGGACCCGATCCGCGCAGAGCATTAGGGCCAGCGGCCACACCTGCCGCATCAACAGGCCGGACACGTGACCGCACCCGACCAATGCTGCAGAAACGTCAAAAAAGCTCTTGCCATGGCGCCGTCCACACGTGACCCAAAGCGGACATTCGCCCATTAACCGTCTCAGGTCCCGCCATGGCGCCGATGCTGAAACTTCACCTGCCGCCCATGCCGAAGAGGCTGCTCGCGAGTTTCGACGAGACAGGTCAGCGCTCCCTGATTGTCAGTGCCGGCGCTGCGGTGGCGGGCGCTGTCGCCTGCCTCGATACGGCACCGGCCCCGTTCGCTACATTGATCGGCGCGTGCGGCCGGCGCGCCATGCAGAACGCTTCGACCGCATCAGTGACGGCGATGCTTATCAGCGCTTGACGTTCGACTGATCCCATCCGCACCTCCTCCTGGCGGTTGATGATCGAACCCGCTTCGAGCAAGACTGCAGGCATGTCGGTGTCTCGGAGCACGATCAGCTCGTCGTAGCGATAGACGCCCGCTTGCGCGTCGACCAGCAGCCGCTGGCGATGCCCCATGTACCGTTCCGTGTAGTGGGGCGTGTACTGCAATCCGCGTTTTCGCAACTCAGTGCCGAGTAATCGGGCAAACAGCAGACTGCCGACACGGTCGCTGTTGTCGTTGGAGATGAAAATGGAATGGCCATGGAAGTGGTCGCTGAATGTGCGTTGCTGGCCCTCGAACTCCCAATTTTCCAGGAACTTGTCGGGCACGGAATCGTGATGGATCGACAGGAAGAGATCAGCTCCGAGAGCATTGGCGCGCTTGACGCGCTCCGCCAATGCCTTCCGTGAAGGACCTTCGGTGATCAGGAGCACGCTGCGCCGGAACCCGGCGGCAAGTAGTTGCTGCTCGATGCGCTTGGCAAGATTCAAATTGAAGGAAAACTCCGGGAAACCGCGCGCGCTTGTGGCGCCCGGCGCCTGCGCCGTGTGTCCGACATCGATCATCGCGCGGAATGTCGCGCGCTTGCAAGCATCGGCGGGCCGGGGTTCGGCGCGCGCCGTATGCGCAACGGCACAGGCGAGTGTAGCCGCAATGAGCATCCCCAATACGCGCAGCACCATGATCCCAAATCCCCGATGGCTCCCTGGCAACTCACGCTCACAATATGCCCGTTCGATGGCAGGTGGGGCCATCGCCGTCCCGCAGAATTTTTGATTCCCAGTGCAAAAAGACTTTTGCAACAATATCGGCACTTAGCGGACATTTCCGCCGCACCCCACGTTTGACCGCTCTTGGACCAAAGCGGACGGTGCTTTGTCCGCGAATGACCCACCTCTGGCGAAATAAATGCGCCGCAAAAAAAGAGAGACGCCTTGCCCGGCACTCCCTTTCGGAGTTAAATATGCGGCTTGGGGTTGTCCATAGTGTCGCACGGGGCGGGTGATGCGAAGTCGTGACCGAGTGCGGCACAAGGCCGAGAGGGAAGAGCACGTAACTGGGCCAGTGAGTTCCAGGCCGAAAGCTCGAAAGCGAAATTTCAAAACCGAACCTTGGTATTCCCTGGCTGCTCGCAAAATGAGTGCTGCTCGGAAAACTACAAATCCAGCCCTGGAAGAGGTGCCCGCTACGCTACTGACGCCAGATTGACATGCTGGCCGCTTACTTGTTTAGGAGGTTATTGCGATAAGTCAGGACAAAACAAGTCCGATCAGCGTCATTGCATTGAGAGCGGAGGATTACTCACCCGACGGCAAGAACGTAATCATTTCATTGACGACAAAATACTCAACTACTGAACGAAAATATTCTGTGCCCGTCGAATGTTTCTACGACCTTGTTGTGGACCTGCGAAGGCTAAATGCTCCCACAAGCGCCACGCCAATTGAGCCTTCCAGTCAAACCGCCGTCGCCCCGGAACTGGCCGACGATCTAGTCCTCTCCGACCTGTAATGTCCGGTTTGTGGTTCGTTTCGCAAAATTTCCCTAGCCTCAGTTCAGCCGAATTTGGGAAGAATTGCAGCTATCCTGACTTATAATTGCCCCATCAGTTACTCGATCACCTCGTCGGCGATGGCGAGCACCGCTGGCGGCACCGCGAGGTGGAGCGCTCGCGCGGTTTGAAGGTTGATGACGAATTCGAATTTGGTAAATTGTGAGACCGAAAGGTTGGCGGGCTTCGTGCCATTGAGGACGCGGCCAGCGTAGACGCCGACACGACGATACATGTCCGCGACGTTGGTTCCGTAACTCATCAGCCCGCCGACTTCGACATAACTACTATCCGAAAAAGCCACCGGAATGCTGTCGCGCGCCGCCAAGATGGCAATTTGCACGCGGCGACTGTTGAAGAACCCGTCGGCAGCGACGAAGAGGGCGTCGAGGCGCTCGTGCGCAAAGGCCGCATAGATCTCGCCGATCGTCGTGGCGTTGAGGATCTGGGTTTGCAGCCCGATGGTACGGGCGGCTTTCTGCACCTCCCGCAACGTAGGCTCGGTGATTGAAGGATTGGCCGGATTGACTAGGACGCCCACACGAACAGCCTTGGGCACCAGATCATGCAGGAGCCGCAGCCGTTTGCCTATCACCTCCTCATTGAAAATATTGATGCCGGTCAGATTGCCGCCAGGTTGGTCGAGGCTGGCGACAAGACCAAGCTGGATGGGGTCACCGCCGACACCGAAGACAATCGGGATTGTTGCCGTTGCAGCTTTGGCCGCAAGCGCGGCGGCGTTGCTGCCGGGCGTGACGATCACGGCCACCTGTCGGCGGACCAGATCGGTCATCAGCGACGGCAGGCGATCGTATTTGCCCTCCAGCCATTGGTAATCGACCGTTACGTTTTGGCCTTCGACGTAGCCGGTTTCGCTCAGGCCTGTGCGGAACGCGGCCGCATAGCGTGCGGAGGTAATGGGCGATCCGCCGTTGATAAATACGACCACCGGCATCGCCGGCTGTTCCGCGAGCGCCGCGAGCGGCCATGCAAGCGAAGCTGCGCCGCCGAGCACAGATATGAATTGCCGTCTTCCGAGGTCGAATGTCATTTGACCCGTCCCCACCAGCATCATGCCCGCTGCAATGTCGGGAAGAATATTACTCCCTAATCGGCAGGTCTGCGACCTAATTCACGGTGGTCCGACGGCGAAAAGGAACGCTGCTTTTCTGCGGTGCAATATGAAGCAATTGGCACACTTAGAGTGCAACCGCACCGGCGCAGCTGACCATGGTGTCGCTCGCGTTCCTCTGGCTTATAGTGTCGTCGGGGTCATCTGAATAGGCCCCGGTTGAGCTGGCAGGCAAAGCGGACATCGCCCTGTGAATGCACCAACGCGGGTTGTTCACCCGCTCGCTGGAACGCGCTCGCATTTAAATAGCGTCCACCCGAACATAAGCATTAATAAAATCAATAAAGTGCGGCCGGCCCTTGGGGGGCGAGCCGGCCGCTCGCGAACACGGTCTGGGGACGGGGAGGGGTTGGGGACGTGACCGGGAGCGCGAATTCCTTTTCGTTTAACGAGCCGAGACCGTGGCCGGCGCGCCATGCGGCTCGCCGAGCGCGACCCAGACATTCGGATCGGATTGCGACTGCCGCTTTACGAAGCGGTAGCCGGTCTTGTTCCAGGGCAGGACTTGCGGTTCCTGGTTGTCGAGAACGAACTCGCCTTGGTTAGTCTTGACCGTGAGCACGGCGTGGCCGTCGTTCTTTTTGTCGCGCACCACGGTGATCAGCAGCGCCTCGCGCGGCCAGCCGGCCTGCATCAGCATGCGCCGCTTGAGCAGCACATAGTCCTCGCAGTCGCCGTAGCCGTCGTCGGGATAGTTCCAGCGCTCGACCACGCCCCAGTGATCGAGGTCGGTGAGCGGCTTAATGTTGTCGTTCGCCCAGTTGTTGACCTTGACCATGTCGGACCAGGCCTTGGGCGTGAGCACCACGTCGCGCGGCGTCGACGGCCTGGTGTCGCATTCCGGCCTGTACTCGGCGCAGAACTCGACCCATCCAATCGGCGGGCGCGCGACCTCGCCGACCACGACAAAAGTGACCCGTTCGTGCGACTTGACCGGCCCGCCATAGGCGATGCGCTCGCCCGCCGTGGCGCCGTCCGCCGCGGCAGCCAGCACCGCCACGCAGGCCATGACCCGCAGGCCGCCGGTCGGCAATCGTTTGAAACGTCCGCCCATTGTTGTGGCCCCTTCCCGTCGTATCGGGACCACAATTCGCACAAAGTTTTTGCGTCGCTGCTAAGTCAAGCAAGTAAGTTTGAAGACAAGCAAAATATAAAAAGAGACAAATACAGTAAAACTTGAAATATAACTCGATTAAAATCTTATAAAATACAATTTGCCTAAAATTTTATACATTAATAGATTAAACGCAGCAACGACGCGCTCGTGCGGGCCGCGCGTGCGCACCATTTACTGTAAGCGGTTCGGGGATTTCGGCCTGCGGATACCGGCGGGACTGCGCTATCGGTGCGATTTCGCCGCCGGCGAAGCGCGCAATTTTACGCATGCCGTTTACCGGCGGCTGAGGCTATTCGCCGGTGACGTTTTCTTCGATGAAGTCGGAATGCTGCAGGCGGGTGAATTCGATGGCGAAGCCGTTGTCGATATGACGGACCACCCGGCCCGGCGTCTTTCCTACGGTAACCAAGGTGCCGACCGCCGGCCGCAAATCCGGCGAGATCGCGATCGCGGCGCCCGATTCCGATAGATCGATAACGCGGCAGGCCGCGTTGTTGCCGTTCGGCAGGATCAGCCGCTTGTCGCGCTTGCGCAAGGCCGCCTCGATCGTCATGGCGAAGCCGGTGTCGAGCATGCGCGCGATCTTGCCCTCGATCCCGGCCTACCTAGGTGATCGACATAGGTGATTACCCGCTCGCCGGGGTTGCCGCACACCGGCGCGCCCATCGCGATGCCGCCCGGGTCGTATTCGAATATTGGAACAAGAAACGGGGAACCCGCCCGGCGACATCCGCGCCGGCTTTTTTGCCGCGACGTCACTGATGGAGCAGGCGCCGTGCCGGGGACGCCTCGGACGGCTGGCCAATGCGGGTTAGTGTTAAGACAGCAATCGAGTTGGCCGCGCTCAGATGCCTGTTTAGGATCGCCCCAATCCACATGGGCGCGCCGGCTTCGACAAGCTCCAGCGTTCGGCGGGGCGACTTAGAAAGCCACGGGAGGCGAGGGGATGTGACAAGCGCCAGCAAGGCGCGAAGACCCCGCAAAGCGCGGCTTACAGGAGGGCGAAAGCCCTCCTTTTTTCTTGCGATCATCGCTTGCGGTCGGGCGGTTAAGCGGCATAACTGAGCCGCTCTGCAAGCCCTTGGATCTCCGTGAAACGCGAACCGCTCTTCAACATTCCGCCGGTCGTGGTCGCGCTGCTGGCGGTGCTGGCGCTCCTTCATGCCGTGCGCACGCTGGCGCTCAGCGACGAGCAGGACATCAAGTTCCTGCTCACCTTCGCCTTCATTCCGGCGCGCTACGACACCTCGGTGCTCGGCGGCGTTTTGCCGGGCGGCTTCGGCGCCGAGCTGTGGACCTTTGTGACCTATGCGCTGATCCACGCCGACTGGACCCATCTCGGAGTCAATGCGGTGTGGCTGCTGCCGTTCGGCAGCGCGGTGGCGCGGCGGTTCGGCGCGCTGCGGTTCCTTGCATTTATCGTGGTGACGGCGGCGGCCGGCGCGGTGATGCATCTTGTCACTCATGCCGGCGAGCAATTCCCGATGATCGGGGCATCGGCGGCGATCTCCGGCACCATGGCGGCGGCCATGCGCTTTGCGTTCCAACGCGGCGGTCCGCTCAGCTTCTGGCGCGATGGCGATCGCGCCGCCTATCGCGTGCCGGCGCTCCCGCTCATCGGCGTTCTGAACGATCCGCGCGTGCTCGCCTTCCTGGCGGTTTGGTTCGGGATCAATATTCTGTTCGGCCTGGGCTCATTGCCGATTACCGGCGGCGACCAGGTGGTTGCCTGGCAGGCGCATATTGGCGGCTTTCTCGCCGGCCTGTTTTTGTTTTCCTGGTTCGATCCTGCGCCCGATTTTCAGCAATTCGACGATCTTGGTGCAACGCGGCATTAGTCACAACGGCGGAGCAGCACCGGCAGTCCGCAATTGTTCTTGACGGAACCGGCAGGCCGGCAGGATCGTTGTCCCCGGGCTGGATTCGCGGGTCTGCGCGCAGCCGAGCCCAGGGAGGCTGCTATGAACGTCAAAACAATTCTGGCCGCTAAGGGCGGCGACACTGTTAGCATCGAGCCAACGGCGGATCTCGCGGCGGCGGCGCAACTGCTCTCCGCGCGCGGCATCGGCGCGCTCGTAATTCTCGGCGCGGGAGGCCGCCTGGCCGGGATATTGTCGGAGCGCGACATCGTGCGCGCCATCTCCGAACACGGCGCTGCCGCGCTCAAGCTGCCGGTCAGCCAGGTGATGACCCGCAACGTCGCCACCTGCGGCGAGGACGACAGCATCGCCAGCATAATGGAACGCATGACGGCCGGAAAATTCCGTCACCTGCCGGTGGTGGCCAAAGGTCAGTTGATCGGCTTGGTGTCGATCGGCGACGTGGTCAAGCAGCGCGTCGGGGAGATCGAGCAGGAGTCCGAGCAGCTGCGGGATTATATCCGCACCGCGTAGGCCGGATTATTTCCCGGCCTCGTTGCTGTCGTAGGACTGCGACAGCGCGCTGACCGCCTCGGTCACCGCGTCGATCGTCTTTTCGGTCGCCTCGGCGCCGATGGCGATCGCTTCGGCGGCGCGATGGAAATCGAACCAGCCGACGGCGCCGAGCCGCGGGCTGATCAGCACGTCGGGCGGATCGCCGGCCAGCCGCGCGCGGGTGATGCGATCCTGCATCACGTTGAACGCCTCGATCATCACCGTCGGAATGCCGGGGCGGCCGCGCCGCCCGAGAATTTGCCGGCGCAGCGAGCGTTCGCCGCCGAACAGGCCACGCAGCCCGTTCGGCTTGGTTGTTTCCTTGATGGCGTCATCGCTGGCGTCGGAGCCGTGATCGGAAATGATGGTGCCGCGCCCGAACAGATCGGAATTGAGATTGACCGCGATCACCAGCCGGGCGCCGAGCGCGCGCGCCGCCGACACCGGCACCGGGTTGACCAGCGCGCCGTCCACCAGCCAGCGCCCGCCGATCAGCACCGGCGGGAAAATTCCCGGCAGCGCATAGGAGGCGCGCAGGGCCTCGGCCAGCCGGCCGCGGGTAAGCCAGATTTCATGGCCGGTATTGAATTCGGTGGCGATGGCGGCGAAGCGGATCGGCAGATCGTCGATGCGGCTATCGGTGAGCGTGCTTTCCAGCTTGGCGGCAAGGTGGCCGCCGCGAATGAGGCCGGAGCCGGACAGGCTGATGTCGAGATAGCTCAAGATGCCGCGTACCGTCAGCGTGCGCGCCCACTCTTCCAGCCCGTCGAGCTGGCGGGCGGCATAGCAGCCGCCGACCACCGCGCCGATCGAGGTGCCGACGATGACGTCCGGCACGATGCCGTGCGCGGCCAGCGTGCGCATCACGCCGATATGGGCGAAGCCGCGCGCGGCGCCGCCGCCGAGCGCGAGCCCGATGCTCGGGCGCGTGGCGGCCGGCTGTATAGGCGTCGTGGTGGCTTCGGCCGAACGATCGCCGTTGCGCACGCGCGCGAATAGACCCTCAAACACCAAATTTTTCTCCCCGTCCCCGATTTTCGGATCGGGCCAGCCACCGGAACAAGCGCTTCAGGCCGATAGAGTAAAGACTGCTGGCGGAATCTTGTGACCGAAACGTGACAGGCAGCGTGCGTGCAAGTGATTACATTATGGTTAAATGCTACACGGGCCGTTTAGCTCAGCGGCCGCTGCATCGAAAACAGGCTCTCAACCACGGCATATTGGTCGTAGCCGCAGCGGGCGATCGGCTTCATGGCCGCGGTATCGAGCAGGCCGTCGACGATGAAGCGGTCGTCGATATGCACGCCGACGACCTGGCCGAACACCACGTGGCAGTCGACCGGCTTGCCGTCGACATTGTCGATCGTAACGATCTTGATGAGCCGGCATTCGAGCGCGCAAGGCGAGGCCTTCACCCGCGGCGGCTTGACCAGCCGCGACGGCGCCGGTTCCAGCCCGGCGCGCTCCATCTCGTTGACGCCGCGCGGCAACGGCGCCGAGGTGGCGTTCATCGCCTCGCGCAAATCCCAGGTGGCGAGGTTGCAGACGAATTCGCCGGTCTCTTCGATGAAGCTCACCGAATCCTTGCGGCCTTCGCTGGCGAACATCACCAGATTGGCGCGGCTATTGATGCCGTTGAAGTATGAGTACGGTGCGCAATTCACCTCACCTTTCAAGCTCATAGACGTAATCCAACCGATGGGACGCGGTGCCACGATGGCTTTGAACGGATCGTGCGGCAGGATGCGTTTATCGCGCTTGTCAGGCTCGTAGAACATCGATTGCTCAGACCTTGAAGTGGGTGACGATGGCCGCGAGCGGCGGGCGCTCGCGCTCCTCGGGCGGCTTGGCCGCGCGGCCGATATGGACGAAGCCGGCGACGCGCTCGCCTGCGCCGACGCCGAGCTTATCCAGCACGCGCCGGTCGTAGGCGTACCACTCGGTGATCCAGCTCGCCGCATAGCCCATGGCATGGGCGGCGAACACCAGGCTCATGGCGGAAGCGCCGGCCGACAGTTGCTGCTCCCATTCCGGAATTTTCACATGCGGGCCGGCGCGGCTGACCACCGCGATCACCAGCGGCGCGCGCGCCAGCCGCTTGCGTTCGAACTCGATCTGTTCGGGCGTGGCGTCGGTGCGATCGGCGCCAAACGCGGCGGCGATCGCCTCGCCGGCGGCCAGGCGCGCGTCGCCTTCGAACACGATGAAGCGCCAGGGCGCGAGCTTGCCATGATCGGGCACCCGCGAGGCGATGGCGAGCAGCGTGTCGATCTCAGGTCGGGCTCGGGCCGGGGCCGGTCAATTCCATCGGCTTGACCGAACGGCGGGTCTTGAGCAGCTGCAGGGCGTCGGGCATTACGACCTCATGGCGCATGATCCCGAAAAGTGGGAACCGGTTTTCGGATAAGATCATGCGCATCCAATAAGAGCGGTTGCGCCTAGCATAGGGCTTCCGGGGTGACAAACCGGCCTGTTGGCTTGAAATCGCCGCGATTTGGGCCGAAAACGACCGCGCCATGAGCCATGCACCCGCAATCGCCGTCTGCGTCCGGCTGTGGCCGGCGTTGGCGCTCATGTTGCCGTTGCTTGCATCCCACACCGCATCGGCGCAGACGCCCGGGCAGAATTCATTATTTTCGGCGACACCTTCGACCGGGCTGATCGCGCCGACGCCGGCCACGCGCGGCGAGGCGTTCGGTTCGGGCGGCGTGCTGACGCCGCAGGCGGAATGGCCGCTGAATACGCCACGCGTGATCGCGCCGGCGGCGGTGCCGATGGTGCCGGCAGGGCAGGTGGCGTTGGCGTTGAGCGCGCGTTTCGGCAAGGACGCGCCCGTTATCGGCGGCGGCCTCACCTGGCGCGTCTACGCCAGCAAGGCCGACAACACCGGGACTTTCCGCCTGATCAAGGAAGACAAGTCGCCGGCGCCCACGCTGGTGCTGCCGGCCGGCGCTTATATCGTGCATGTCGGCTTCGGGCTCGCCACCGCGGTCAAGCCGGTGACACTTGAACGGGCCGACCGTGCGCGAGGACTTCGACCTTCCGGCCGGCGCCCTGCGTCTGGAAGGCAAAGTCGGCGACGTGCGCATTCCGGCCGGACAGGTTTCATTCGACGTCTACAAGGGCAGCCAGTTCGAGCCCGGCGACCGCCGGCCGATCGCCGAACACGTGATGACCGGCAGCGTGGTGGTGGTTCCGGAAGGCACCTATTACATCGTGTCGAACTATGGCGACGCCAATTCGGTGGTGCGCTCCGACATTCGCGTGCAGGCCGGCAAGCTCACCGACATCACCGTCACCCACCGCGCCGCCGCCATCACGCTCAAGCTGGTGGCCGATAAAGGCGGCGAGGCGCTCGCCAATACCGCCTGGTCGGTGCTCACCCCCGGCGGCGACGTGATCAAGGAATCGATCGGCGCCTTTCCGCGCGTGATCCTGGCCGAGGGCGAATATCGCGCCATCGCGCGTAACGAGGGAAAGGTGTTCGAACGCGAATTCAAGGTCGTCACCGGCGTCGACGGCGACGTCGAGGTGCTGGCGCAGTAGCGCATGATCCCGAAAAAGCCTGCCCCGGACTTGATCCGGAGTGGGAACCGGTTTTCGGATAAGATCATGCGCAAACAACTAAGGTCACGGCGGACACGCGCCGTGCTATCCGATATCATCAAAATTCATCAACCCTGCGAGGCCACCGCACATGAGTTGACTTTTCGCCGCGCTGCTTTCATCGCTATTGGTCGTGACGCTAACGAATGCGGCGGCCGCGGCCGATACCGCCAATGGCGAAAAGCTGGCCAAGCGCTGGTGCGCGGCCTGCCATGTGGTGGCGTCCGACCAGCGGCAGGGCAATACGCAAGCCGCGCCGTTCTCGGCGATCGCCAAGGAGCCGGGCATCGATGCCGCCAAGATCGCGCTCTACCTGCTGCTGCCGCATCCGAAGATGCCGGACATGAATATGTCGCGTAGCGAAGCCGCCGATCTTGCGGCCTATATCGCGGCGCAGGGCAAGTAGCGCATGACGCGGCGGCGTTAGGCCATGGACTTATAAGACACGCTGGGCGCCACGTCCGCTATTCCCCCGAAAGCAGACATTCGCCAAAACGATAGGCACGTCCGCTTAGTGCCGGTACCGGAGATCCGCGCTGCGCGGGCGTCATTGGCATAGGCGATAAATGCAAACGACCAAGCCATGCGCTTTACATGATATGATTGAGATCATATGTCAGTGGTGCAATTCGCTTAGTATGAACACGACTTGACCATGATCGGACGCCATGCGTTCCGACCGGTCACAATCGACAGAGCGGGCGACTTCGTCACGAGAGAAGGATGTCTTCAGTGAAAATGAGAGCCAAACTGGCCAGCATCGCACCAACTGCCACGCCGACCTGCTGACCTATGCGCGCCACACCGTCGCCAAGATCACCTTTCCCAGCGGGGTGACTGTCGACAGCGGCAACAACGACTCCAATCTGTGCATGACCTGCCATCAGGGCCGTGAGTCGACCGCGAGCGTAAACAAGGCGATTGCTGGGCTTGCGCCCGATACGCCGGAGCCGAAGCTCAACTTCCTGCACGTGCACTATTTTCCGGCCGGTGCGACCCAATCTACGGCACCCAGGCGAAGGTCGCCTACGAGTATGACGGCAAGAAATATGTCGGCCGCTTCGCCCATATGTCGAACGTGAGCACCTGCACCGGCTGTCACCTGCCCCACGGCGGTGAAGTCAAGATCGATCGCTGCGGCGGCTGCCACGACGGCATCAAGACGGTCGCCGACCTCGCCAACATCCGCATGTCGACGCCGGGCGACTTCGACGGCAACGGCAAGGAGGAGGGTCTCGCGCGCGAGATCGCCAGCCTGCAAGCGCAGCTTTACGCCGCGATCCTGACCTACGTCGAAGAACGTCGGCGGCACGCCGATCGCCTTCACCAAGGCGGCGTACCCCTATTGGTATGCCGACACGAACGGCAATGGCCGCATCGATCCGGAAGAGATGAAGCATGGCCAACAAGTACGTGGCCTACACGCCGCGCCTGATGCAGGCGGTGTTCAACTACACCTACTCGGTGCGCGATCCTGGCGCCGCCTACCACAACGGCCGTTACGTCCTGCAACTGCTCTACAATTCGCTCGATAGCCTGGCGGCGAGCGGCAAGGCTGGCGTCACCATGGCCGGAAAGGTGCGGCCATAGCGCGGCCGAAGGCGCGAAAAACGGGAGCATGATCCGATTTCATTCGGGCGGATCATGCTCTAATAATTGGCGCGCCGCAGGCCGGGGCTGAAATCCGCACTATCGAATAAGGATCGATGAAAATGTTCCGCTTTCTTAAATCGACGGCCGCGCAATACATGACGCGCGACGTCAAAAGCGTGACGCGCCAGCGCAAGCTGGCCGAATTGGAAACAATGTTCGCGCAATACGATTTCGATGCGCTGCCGGTCGTGGAAGGCGGCAAGCTGATGGGCATCGTCACCAAATTCGATTTCCTAAGCGCCTTCGGCTTCACCACCGGGCAACTGGTTCCCAGTTACGATGAGCTGATGAAGCGCACGGTCGGAGAGGTGATGACCGAGGGCGTCGTTAACGTCGAACCGGCAACGCCGTTGACGCGTGTGTTGCAGTTGATGGTGAGCCTCAAGCTTCGCAGCTTTCCGGTGCTCGGCTCCGATCGCGAATTGCTGGGCATGATCTCGCGCGGCGACGTGATGCGCGCCCTCAAGCAGGCGACGCAGGACACCCGCTGACGCGCGCTTGACGTCCCGCAGGCGCAAGCCGGCTCATGACCACGATATGATTTGGATCATAGCGATGCGGTGCGGCTACCGATAATAATAAAAACTATGCGGTCGATGATCGATCAACCCATTCGGCTTCAAAGCCTATGGCGTATTCAGCCGCATGATAACGCAGCGCAACTACCTGCCCGTCGTTGCGCTGAAGGAGGCCACCGACGCTCGCGCCACCGATGCGGTGGGAGCAGTGTCCGGCCTGCGCGGCGAGATTTCAATGATCGAGGGGCGCCTGATCGTCAGCTACGGCGTCGACTGCGGTGCTGCGTGTCCAACGGCTGCTACCGAAACCGCGACCTTGCTGGCAACGGCATCGGCGCAGCACTGGCGCCCGGTTGCGATCGACAAGGATCTCGACGCCAAGGCCGTGGAGACTTTCATCCGCGCGCAGGCCAATGCCAACGGCCTGGACGAAAACAAACCGTTCCCGTTTCGCATCAACGGCGCGATCACCGACTTCGTCATGCACGTGAATGCGGCGCCCAATCCGCGCTTCAAGGGCCACGGCTCGTTCGACGAGATGGCGGTCACCGGCTTGGCCAAGGGGCCGCGCCTGGCCGGCTCCGTGGTCGGGTTTTATGCGCCGCCCGCTTTGCAGGGCGTCATCACGCATGGGGGAGACTTCTTCCACTCGCATTACGTCGACGAGCAACGAACCACGACCGCGCATCTCGACAGCTTCGGCATCGCGGCGGGCTCGACCTTGCTGTTGCCGCGGGACGAATAGCGCCTGACGGCTTGCGATCTCGATCTCAGCTCGGCGGTCGCGGGGTCGAACCTGGGCCGTATTTGTCCAGCGCCGACAAGGCGTCCTGCAGCAGAGTGCGAATGTGCTCGGCCGAGCCGGCGGAGACCATGCTGGGGTCGAGGTAGAAATCGAGCCCGGTCATGTGTTCGCTGAAGATTTCGATCTTCTTGCCATCGGCATCGAGCATGCCCTCGACCGCATAGGGAAGGATCTCGCGGCTGATCCCCTTCATGGTGATCGGCGGCAGTGCGTGCGCGACCAGGATGTCGCGCACCAGGGCGTAGGTTTCGTAGCTGGTCACGATATGGCCGGGTTCGGCGATCGTTTGCAGGCGCGCCGCGAGGTTTGCTTCTGCGCCGATGATTGTATAGTCCATCCGATCGGCGCTGCCGAAATTTCCAACATTGCAGAATCCGGTATTGATGCCCATGCGGACGCGGAACGGGTGTTCGACGCCCTCGCTCCGCCATTTCACATTGAGCTCGGCGAGGCGATGCTGCATGTCGGCGGCCATGCGCAGGCATGCCTTGGCGTCTTCCGCTTCTCCCTTGGTTTCCGGGTCGCCAAAAAAGATCAGAATGGCGTCGCCGACGAATTTATCGATCGTGCCGCCGTGTTTGAGCGCGATGTTGGACATCTCGGTAAAATACTCGTTGAGCAGCGCCGTAATCTGTTCCGGCTGCAGCCGTTCCGTGGTCGCGGTGAAATCCTTGATGTCGGAAAAGAACATCGTGAGCTTCTTGCGCTCGGTGTGGATCGTGACGTCCTTCTGACCGCTGAAAATGCTCTTGTAGATCTGCGGCGAGAGGTAACGCGAAATCTTCATCGACAAGGTGGCGAGGAAGTCATTCGCCGTCTCGAGCTCGCGGTTCATGCCGCGAATTGTCGCCGCCTGGCGTTGCTGCACGCCGATGAAGGTAACTCCGGAAGCCGCCATGAAGACGAAATAGGCCAGCAGGTACTTGAAGGAAAATATGTTGGTGACGATCGCCTGGCTGATGGTGATCTCCTGGATGCCGCGGACGTCGCCGACCTTCCAGTCCCGTTTCGGGCTTTCCGCATGGGCGTTGTGGCAGGTCACGCAGGCGGGCCCCATGATTACCGCCGCCAATCAGACGGACGTGATCGGTCAATACCGATGCCGATATGTTGGTCAATTGCCGGTCCGGATGCTCGCGTAGTTGTGCGAGCGCGCCTTTCTCGAATTCATCGAGCACATGCGGCTCCGATTCTCGAATGGATAATCCGACACGAACCGGTAGGCGATGTTGTGCTGCTGCTCGCTGATCACCCGCCCGAGTTCGAGCGAGAGGGTCGCCGGGATCGGTATGGCGCCGTCGATGGATGCGTAATTGTGCGCCACTTGGGTCAATCCGTTCGCGGCCAAGACCCGGCCGACGACATTGGTGGCGTAATAGGCGCGCACGCTGCTGACCACCGAATTCAGATCGCGCGCCTGACGCAGCAACGCGGTTTCCGTCAAATTGCGCAAATCCAGCCAGACGGCGACCGGCAGGCCCGCGATCAGCGCAATGAAGGCATAGAGCAGATCGAAGCCAATGGTCGGAACAACGAACAGGTCCATGGCGGCAATATCCGGCGCGTGGTTACGCAGAAAGGTGCGCCATCCCTGACTGGGAGGCCCGGGTCGCTTGACCATGTATTTGGCGACGCTCGACTGCGCCACTTCAAACCCAAGCTTGAGCAGTTCGCCATGAATACGTGGCGCTCCCCAAAGTGGGTTTTCGATGCTCATCCGCCGGATCAACGCACGCAGGTCCGTATCGATCTGCGGTCGCCCTCCCCCTTGGCGCGATTTCCATCGCCAGTAGCCGCGAAAGCCGGCCCGGTGCCAACGCACCAGTGTCTCGGGACGGATGATCGTGAGAACCTTCAGGATTGAAGGAAACCATCGATATAGCTGGATCAAGAAACAGCGGTCGTTGTTCGTCAACCGAACCCGGCCCCGCACCTTGCACCGTAGAACAATCAACTGATGTCGGAGCACCGCATTTTCGGCTTCAAGCCGGCTCTTCGACTTGAATAGTGCGACGAAGATAGCCAGCACAAAGGAAAGTAGCGCGATCATGGTGCGCTGACGTTAGGCGATTCTTTCGACTAATCAATGTGGATGAGGTTTTCGGTACACACACTTAACCGCCGAAACACCTGGGGAGCCATCGATGAGCGACACCACCACCATCGGACGCGACCGGTCTGAAGAAGAAATCCTGACTTACGAAGTCTCCGATGAAGCGCTCGAGACTGCGGCGGGCAGCAAAGAAGTGGGCAACTACACGCTTGCCTGCACTTATTTTTATCTTTGCCCGATTTGAGCTACCCACGAACACGTCGTAATCGTCATCCGACCACGGGCCGCCGGGGCGGGATTTGGAGGCGCGCTTGAGGGTGAGCATGTGAACCGAAGCCTAGATAGTCGAGTTCTTACCTGCTAGACCGCTGTTCACGTTTTCATGGAGGCTTATATGGCGAAGCGTAAACGGCGGGCTTGGACGAAGAAAGACATTGCAGAGCTTAAGGCTCATTCAAAATCTAGAACGCCGGTCGCGAAGATTTCTAAAGTGATGAAAAGAACGGATAGGGCGTCGAGGCGGAAAGCTGGGATTGTGGGGGTCAGATTGGGCCATCGGCGTTAGTGATTGCAGCCGCCTGATCACAACACCTGATCGGATTTCGGAGAGACCGCCGTGAGGCGGCCTTTCTATTCGTGCTCAGATGCGACCATCCGCCCTGCGGCAAACCCGTTGCCGTGAGTTGATAGCGGTAGCGGTTTCGCAAACCGATTGTGATCCAGTTGTTCGCGATAGCCTTGTTGATCCCGCGCTGGAAATCGCCGTCGCGTACATCGAAAAAATAATTGCGCTAAAGCATGCCGTTCGCTGGTATCCGGTACCGCATGAAAACGCCGAGGATTTGTCGGCTGATTTCATCATCGGAGGGTCGGTCAAGCATCGAGTTCAAGCGTCCCCAGAGACGATTGATTTCAGCGTCGAGGGACGCCCCCTAAGTAGCCGTCTTATTTGGGCTGGCGTTTTTCCGCGAACGTCATACCCGCGGCGTTCAAGTTCAGCGAGCGCCGAGCTTTTTAGTTGTGCTAACGTTTCAAGCAATTTGTTGCGCCGGACAACACGATCATCAACCATGGCGAACTCCAAGCAAACCTAATCCCCCAGCCACCGTATAGGACGTGACGAATGCGGATGCTGGTTACATCCGCGTACACGAACGCAACTCATTGTTTTTCAGACTGTTATTGTGCCAGCCGATGGCACTATCGCTGCCACTGTAGGGAACGGAGACTTCGGTACGTCGCCGTTTTGGGAGCAGCATTCGGGCGCGCTAAATCGCGCTTGTATTCACCGGGCGCTCTATTTAGCCAAATAGCAAGGTGTGTTTGTCTCTGGATGGCGGACATTGGCCGTGTACTGCGGCAATGGTTTTGATGCTGGTATCAGCCCCTATCAAAGTACTCGTTTGAGCCGATACAATGCTGTCTCCTAAGCTTGGGAGCAGATATGAGGCGACGCGAGTTCATAACGCTTCTCGGCGGCGCGGCGGCCGCGTGGCCGTTGGCGGCGAGTGCGCAGCAGCCATCGAAGGTCGCTCGGATTGGTGTTCTTAGCCTTGGTGCCGGGCCATCTCCAGTCGACGAGGGATTTCAAAATGGATTACGGCAGCTCGGATACGTAGAAGGCCAGAATCTAGTGATGTTGAGCCGATGGGCCGCAGGAAGAAAGGGACGGCTCGTTGAATTGGCAATCGAGTTGCTTCAGTTGAAGGTTGACGTTTTAGTCTCCGGAAGCACCGAAGCGATCATTGCCATTCGCAGCATCAACAGTGCAATTCCCATTGTCATGACGAATATCTCCGACCCCATTGGGAGCGGTCTCGTGGTCAGCTTCGCGCGGCCAGGGGGAAACACAACAGGACTAACCCTGTACTCCAGCGATTTGGCAGGAAAGCGGCTAGAACTGCTTAGGGAAGTTGTCCCACGGCTCCACCGAGTAGCCATTCTCGTCGAGCGAGATCATCCTCCAACCATAGGCTTGGTGAAAGAAACGGAAGCGGCTGCGCACGTATTGCAGCTAGAGCTTCAAATTCTGCAGGTACGTCCCGATTTGATCGCAGACGCCTTTAGGTCTGTCAATGAGAAGACGGATGGCATCATCGTCCAACAGACCGCGTCGCTGAATGCTCATATCCAGCAAATAGCTGACCTCGCAATCAGCCACCAATTACCGACGATACAGGAAACACTGTCTTTCGTTAAGGCAGGTGGGCTCATGACCTACGGCCCGAACCAGATCGCTCTGGGTGAGCGCGCTGCCTGGTATGTCGACAGAATTCTGAAAGGAACCAACCCAGCTGATCTTCCTGTCGAACAACCGACCAAGTTCGTGCTGGCCATCAATCTAAAGACCGCCAAGGCACTCAGCCTCACCGTGCCACCGCAAATCATCGCCCGCGCCGACGAGGTGATCGAATGAAACGGCAAGAATGCATCACAGTTATTGAGAACGGAGCTTGCACTGTCGTGATTGGATTGATGCTAACTGCGTTTTCCTCTTCCGCCTCTTCAGCAGCGAATGCGGAACAGCCATCTCCGAAGGGATGTGCCCCCGTTTCCAAAAGTGAATATGACAGCGCCAAAAGGCAAAACCTGCTGAGTACTAGATTTACGAGGTATGTGAAAACGGGCCGCTTATTGAAACGCTACTACTGGTACTGTCACTGACGACGCTCGATGAGACGCCAATTCTGCCTGCCCGCGCCGACGCGGTGATAGAATAGCGATGCTGTTTGCTGCGGTGCATCGGTCGCTGTCGGCACCGGACGTTGCCGCCGCTCGCCGAGAGATGGGCGACGCCGACTTCAGGCGCGACAGAATGCAGGTGGCCGTGACGAAGCTGGGCGTGCGGCTGCGCGAACTTAAGGCGCAGGAGGAGGACGACCGGCAAAGGGCCAATTATGAAACGGTCAAAGCCACGCGCGACAAGCTGGCTGCCGAATTAGCCAATGTTTATCCGGCCATTGAGCGCCAGCTTGTCGATCTTTTCACGCGCCTCGATGCGAACGACAGAGAGGTCAATTACGTGAACACTCGTCTGCCAAGTAACACGGAACGGCTTCGGGTTGCCGAACTGGTGGCGCGTGGCTTACCCGGTTTGGTGAAGAACGGAACGCAAATTGAGCAAATGGCCGAACTAATGGCTTTGCCAGCGTTCAAGTTCTCGGCGCTCCTTCCCCTTGCCTGGCCGCAATCGCGATAGTCCTGGGTCGAGTAGTTGATTGCGCGGTGGAATAGCACTCGGTTTTTAAAGCGAAGTTGATGGAACTTTGTTCCATGGCAATGCGTTTTCGATTAGAGCGCCATTTCTTATTGAAGCCGCACATACTCCGGAGGAGTACACATGAACATTTTCTACATCATCGGCGTCGTGGTCGTAATACTGTTCGTTCTGGGCTTCTTGGGACTGCGATAACAAATGAGACAAAAAACCGCCGCGGAACGCAGAGCAGACCTGTTCCTTGAAATAACCTATTTGGCGACGGGCGCCTTGCTGGCGCTCGTGCTTTTGCTGAATGTGCATCTAAGTCCAAAATTTATCGGCCCGGCTGGGACGGTGTTGTGCAGCAACGTCGCGTGTCTGGTATAAAACTGGCGCCTGTCACTTGAGCGGACATCGCGCGGACATGCCTCCACCGGCACTTTCGCCTAAAGGCCGCGCTCAACAGTTACCGCGCTTGATTGGCGATAATCGAAACCGCATTCGCACATAAAAGGTAGATCGTTTTCATCACCACTTTAATGAATCAAACCATGCATCCACATCCTTCTTCGCCTGATCTTTGGCGATACCATAGCGTTCCTGGATTTTGCCCTCGAGCTGGTCACGGCGACCATTCATCTTATCGAGTTCATCGTCGGTGAGTTTGCCCCACTTCTCTTTCACTTTTCCCTTAACCTGCTTCCAATTTCCTTCAATCCGGTTCCAGTCCATCGTGGACTCCCATTTTAAAGTCGATGAGCATTTTAGAAGTTGATGAGGCCCAGGCCAATTAATGAGGCCGATTAAGTGATGACGGACCGGGACACTATAACCCGGACCCGAGCGAGGGCCTCTGGGGCGGTGGGGTAGTCACCCACCACGGCGGTACATCATCGAATCCTGTCCCCCAACTCAGAGCGGGAACACTGCAGTGATCACGAGATGCACGAAGGGCGAAAACAAACCGGTCGTCGGTCAGCGCATGCCGGGAGCAGGCTTAAGCTGAGTGACGCGCCGGGAAGGTCTCGCCTGATACGCCAGCCTTCCAGCCGTACTGGGGAAAACCCGCCGTACGGAATGATAGGGAGGATCGAGGAAACGTCGGCATCATTCGAAGCCCGGTCCGCGCCTCGATCCTACCCGACCAAAGCGGACATGCCGTTCGCCGCGACAACGTTTCGCTCGCCCAATCCGGTACTTAACGCCAAGTGGCAAAATTGTCACAAACCTCGAAATTCCTGCGTATTCCGTACAAGCTCTATATTCGCCAAACTTGGCTCGGCGTATTTTATTTTTGATCATTCGTTAGTGGGAGGTTGCTTATGCGTCGCTTGTCGATTGCAATAATCGCTACCGCATCCACAGTCGTGTTGAGCCAGATTGCGTCCGCCGCGGATCTGCCGCGCAAGGCGCCTGCCTACACGCCACCACCGCCTCCACCGCCCTTCAGCTGGACCGGCTGCTATCTCGGCGGATATGCCGGCGGCGCGTGGCACGGCAGCAATGGCGCCGAATTCACCGATCTTGGCAACACCACACGCCATTCTTTTTCGGGCGGTGTTGTCGCGTCAAACATCGTACCGTCTCATTCGTGGAGCGACGACTTAGGCAGCAGTTTCATTGGTGGCGGCACTCTTGGCTGTAACTGGCAGCCCGTCGGCTCACCCATTGTGCTCGGACTTGAAGGCGAATTCGGCTACCTCAAGCTTGGTGGCGACGCCTCTGATCCGAATACTCTTGTAGGTTCACAGACAACTCTTGATGTGCTGGGGAGCGCGAAGGTCGGCAATTGGTACGGCATGGTTACCGGCCGGTTGGGATACGCCTTTGACCGCGTCCTGCTTTACGTCAAAGGCGGCGCCGCTTTCGTTCGGACCGAGGCTTCGGTCCTCGATCAGTGCACTGCCACCGGATGCGGCAATTGGCTCATTTCGACCTCGGGCAGCGAAACCGCCACCACCTGGACAGTCGGCGGAGGAGTCGAATGGGCGTTCGCCCCAAACTGGAGCGTGAAGGGCGAATACATGTTCATCGGCCTTAACAATCATGAGTTCCAGACCAACGGCGTTGCCACTACGAGCAGCGGGGCCGTCGTGTCGGGCGGGCCGTTTGTCTTCAATCACAGTTTCGGCGGCATCAACACCGCGAAGATTGGTGTGAATTATAAGTTCTATTGATCACGCGAAAAAATGCTGGAGGGACTGCGCAATCACCGCTCAAGCAGTTTGCGATAAATGGTCCGCGTCAAAGTTCTTCAGCGGTCATTGCCTCGGTCGTCACCGCGCGTATGATTCCCTCGGCGATGGCGTGATCGCATTACCAGCCCGGGTTGAGCTTGCATCACACGGTTCACATTCCTCGCTCGCGTCATCAGTCAAAAAGCCCGGCGATCCCTTTAGGCGTGCTTGCCAATGTCCCGGGGTTTTTCTTTTGGTGAGAGCCGAACGGCCGCTCTTGGCACTTAGCGGACATTCGCGGCATCGCAGCAATTTGGTCGCTATTTGACAAGAGCAGACTAAGTCGCTGAATTTTTTTTGCGATTTTGTGGGGAATGTTGCTGTGAGGCACACGCGGCACCAATGCTGCCGATATTCTCGCCCGCTTGACTTATATTCGCAACCGTCGCGAAATAAGGTGGTGGCTGTATATGAGATTCCTGAGCTTAAGGATGTCATTCGATTGCTCCGCTTGGAGGTAGAGCGAGCAGGAGGTCAAACAGCGTGGGCAAAAAAGACCGGCATCAACCGCTTCGCAATCAACAAGGTCCTTAATGATCGATGGCTGCCAACTAAGAAAATCATTAGGGCGCTAAAACTACACATAGTTTTTGTGCCTAAGCCGAAATCGCGACATTCAAAGTAACTCACGGCGACCAGATTTTTCCCTAATCACGGCTCGCGCTCCCACGCCGCCTTGAAATCCGCCATCGCCTGTTCATGGCTCGCGGCATATCCGCGATCATAGGGGCTTTGCGGCACGCGCGCGGTGATCGTCCAGAACTAGCGACGATCTGCCGGTGCTGCGTGCGTCCACATGATGCGGCCAATGTGCCGCTCGCCGTCGAATACGTCATAGTCGTCGTCCGACCATGGGCCGCCGGGGCGGTGCTTGGAGGCGCGTTTGAGGGTCAGCATTTGGTCAGTGCGTGCTACCGCCGCGCTGCAGCCGGTGTTTGATTGCACTGCCCAGCGCGGAGCGGGCGATCAGGCGAGGTTTTGGCAGTTCGGGTACGAAGCTTATCGCGAAATGCCTGCGTCTGCTCCTCGTTATGCCCGTACAGGCCGCTGATCTTCTGCTCGACATTCTCTTCGACTTTCCGTCGCACCCGCGGCGGAATGTTCCGCGATGAAAGGATGCGCTTGATGACAATGGCCGTAGGACCGGCTCTCGTGTCACGATTGAACAGCACCCCGGCCGTGGCTCGGCATACTCCGAGGACCTCGGCTTGCTTGGCCGCCGAATTATACCCAACGGTCATCAACGCTCCGCGGATCTCTGCGAGCTTTGAAGCCCGCCTCTAGCGGTTTTTTTCTGGTCTGTCGCATCGCTCCCCTAAATTAGGTGTCTCGCTAATGGTGGCGGCCATTATAGAAAGGAGTATTTGATGAATCGAGGGTCAGACGCTGAGCGATAAATTTACGTCGTATTGCTTCGCTATGGCCGTACAGTCCGGCGGCTTTTTCCTCGATGAACTCTAGGATCTTGGCCCGGACACACGCAGGCAATCGAGGTGCTGCCAATATCCGTTTGACGGTTGGCGCTGAGAGACCTCCCGTTTTGTTGTGACCGTTGAGAATGGTCCAAGCCGTGCTTCGACTGAGTCCAAGTACCTCGGCTTGCTCGTCGAGTGTGAAAACTCCAGCCGTAACAAGAGCAGCTCTGAGTTCCCAGATTTTGGCCGACTGTCGTTCCCTCATTTTTGTTACGGTTAAACGGCCTGGTTGATAGGAACGCGGAGCATCGATTATCATCGAGGACTTCATGGCAACCTCCTACGAGCGTAATTGTTGGTACCGGTGCCGCGATTACCACCCCATGCGATCCTCGCCTGATACCGATGGATCTTCACTGGTTGCCGTGAGGGCTCCAGTCCGTCGTAAACAGGCGACGCGTCATCTCGCGCTCGAGATCATCAGTGATACGCCCGCCCCGCCGAGCGACAAAGTTTGCGATTTCTCGTTCGGCCTGCCTCCGACGCAACTCATGCATAGCGTCAAACAGAGCGCCAAAGATGCGCCGCAGAATGCCGACTGTCTTCACGGTCGCGCTGCGCTTTGTCGGGTTGTAACTAACGTAAGAGGCCAGATTCTTGTGATTTGCTGTGTAGGTCATGGGTTTGCCATTAAGTTTTCCTCGGAGTGTGGCGACAAACCGCCCTTGCGAGCGCAGCCGTACTCTTCGCATAGGTGGGAAAGATCGCCCTCACACGGATGGGCGGTGATTGGGCAAAGGAATCGTGGCTCGCTACCGTCGTCATCATCCATCGTTCGGGTTCGAGCGTGATGTGACCCGCGATCGCGTGTCGCGTCGCCCTTCACCGCGGTCGTGATTTCGGAGCGGGTGAGACCTATGTCCTTGAGATAACGGTCGGTCATCGGCCAATGTTGATCGATCGCAACTTGCTCGAGGCGCCAGGTGAGGTAGGCCACCCACCAGCGCTTCAGCGCGGCAGCTAGTCGGCCCGTCCAAGGATGCCCGGTCGTGCCTTGCGCCGCAGCCGGCGCGTTGGAATTCGTGCTCAATGATCATCTCCGCTAAGTCTTACGATGTTTGTTGTGGCCGATAGCACCACTGCACCCTCGGTCGGATCGATCGCGCGGTGGGTCGTGCTTCGTTGCAATGCTGGCGTGATCAACCACATTCTGCGCGGCTGAAAAATCAGGCAGAAGTACTGCCATGACGTCATGACAAAAGCCGCGCTGGATCATCTAAATGTCTGAAAACACACTGCAAAGCTCGACGTAGAATGCGAGCGCGGAACTTCGGTCGACCAAGTACTAAGGTACTGGTCCGGCGCACCGCGATCGAAGCCGCAGGCGCAAATTGAAGGCTTCATGTCCGATTAGATGTCCGCTTGGACCTGCCGTCACTCTGGCGGCAAGGCCGTCACTTAGAATGTTCCACCTCGTCCTCGAATCCCATGATGGAAGGGCCTTTGTGCCGATTCCGAAGACAAGCGCGAGCCCGTGAGCGACATCGACATCGCAGTGATGGATAGTCTGAAGGCGCATGACCCCAACCGGCCGATTAGAGAAGCGGACATTCGCTGCGCCCAAATTTTGTCCGCTTTCGGATAACAGCGGACATTGCAGGGTTTTGGCGCAAAGTTGGCTCGGTCGCAATTGACCCATGAGCGACTTTCGACGCCTGATTTAGGGGTGGGGTGCGGCAAAAAACCAAGTTGATCTTTCGCAAAGCCCTTCCGCCCATTCCGGATTAACCTTGAGTTATGAGCACTGGATTGAACGCGCAAACAGATGCCTTCCGGGTGCTTTATGCGTCGAACCAAGGACGCATACGCGGTTTATTGAACCGAATGGTCGGACCGCAGGACGCGGAGGATTTGACCCAAGTCACATTCGCGAAGGCGGCGCAGGCGCTGCAGGCTTTTCGCGGCAAAGCCGAGGTCTCAACTTGGCTGTATCGCTTAGCCGTCAATGTCGCTCTCGATTGGCTACGAAGCCGACCGGCGCACGAGGCCAAGTTAACGGTTCCATTCCCCGAAACTTCGACTGAAGACAAGACTGGCGCACTGACGAAGGCAGCGGTCATCGACCCTCCGCTATCGCCCGAACAGGAACTCGCCCATAAAGACACGCATGAATGCATCCGGGCCGAAATCGCCAAACTGCCTGGTCCTCATCGAGAAATTCTCATGCTCAGTTTTCTTGGCGAACTGAATGATGAAGAAATCGCCAATGCTCTCGGAATAACGGTGGGCAACGCCAAGGTACGGTTGCACCGTGCCAAGCAGGATTTCAAAAAGGTCGTCGAAGCGCGTTGCGACTTCTACCGGAACGAACTGTCCTGCAAGCCTGCGTCACCTGAGTGCTGTGCTTCAAATCCGGCTCCCGTGGTCTGACGGCCAGATGCCTCTGTAACTTTGGCCGACCCGTCTCCGTCTAATCCAATAGTGGCGAGCGATCGGTAGAACGCATCGCCTCCTAAAGGTTACAGACATGGAGACTGCAAATGTGGCGGAAACTCTCGGTTTTTCTCATCATGTTCGGTAGCGCGATAAGCGCACCGGTGCGGGCGTTTGCTCAAACTCAGCAGCCCTCGGCGCCGCCTTGGGATTACGGGTCCGGCCCCTGGTTCATGTGGGGCGGGGGTTGGTCCTCCTTCTGGTGGATTTGCCCACTGATGATGGTGGTCATGATGTTGGCGATGATGTTCGCATGCCGGTTCATGTGCTCTTGGTACCGCGACTGAGGACGACGCCGCTTACGGCATCGAGTGCCATTGGTAGTTCATCGCAAACGGCAAAAAGCTCACTGCTTTACTGCGGTGCAGTGAATGACGCTATTGGCACTTAGCGTCATCTCGCTGCCTCGCAAAATTTGGTCGCTATTGGGGGCATAGCGGACATTGGTCCTGAATGGCTGCAATTGGCTCGGTCGCTATTGACCAAAGCAGACATCGGGCCACATCAGCATCTGAGGCCAAAGCTAAACCAAGCCGGCGCGGCGGAAGCCTTCCAAATAGTGCTCGCGGTCGGAGTCGAGCTTCATCGGCATTTCGCTTGCGATCCAGCCCAGCGAAATATTGGGTTGCGCGCGGCGGAGCTCCTGCAACGCGGCCTTGGCGACATCATCTTGATCGTGTCCGGCCATACCCGCGGCGGCCGTCAGGACGCGGTGGGCGCCGACGAAATCGCCGCGCTGACGGATGCCCTCGCGCGCCAGCCTCATTGCCTCCTCGTAGTTGCGCCCGATGAACTGGGCGTAGGCGGCGATGCCATAATAAACTGCCGAATACGGATCGCGCGGGCTCAGCCTCAGCGCACGTTGCGCCGCCACGGTAGCTTCTTCCCAGCGCCCGCAATAGGACAGCGCCAGGCCGTAATAACCTTGGGCCAGTGAGAAATTCGGATTAAGCCCTAGCGCCACCTCGAACTCGGCCAGCGAGTCATCGAAGCGGCGCGTGAACAAATAAACGCTGCCCAGCGCGTGGTGCGCCCAGGGGTCTTCGCTGTCCGCCAGGATCGCCGTCAGCGCGGCGCGTTCGGCGATCGGCACTGCTTTCGCCATGTCTGCCCAACCCATGTGGGCGCTGAACGTATGGCTGGTGGCAAGAACTCCGAGCGCCTGGCCGTAGTTTGGGTCGATGGCGATTGCCTTCTCCAGCAGCGCCTGCGCCACTACGTTGTCCTGTCGCGTCACCCGCCAGTAGTGCGACAGCGCCCGCATCACCAGATCCCAGGCGTCCATGCTGTCCGGCGGCTTGCGCTGGGCGTGGAAATTTTCGGCGGCGTAGAGTTGCGGTTCGATCGCGGCGACGATGGCTTCGGTGATCTCGTCCTGCACCGCGAACACGTCGGCGAGGTCGCGGTCGTAGCGCTCCGCCCAGAGATGACTGCCGGTGGCGACGTCGTTGAGTTGCACCGCAATGCGCACGCGGTCGCCGCTCTTGCGCACGCTGCCGTCGACCACATAGCCAACGCCGAGTTCTTCGGCGACCTGCTTCATGTGGACGGATTTGCCCTTATAGATGAACGAGGAGTTACGCGCGATGACAAAGAACCAGCGCAGCTTGGACAGCGCGGTGATGATGTCCTCGCTGATGCCGTCGGAGAAATATTCCTGCTCTGGATCGCCGCTCATGTTGGCGAAGGGAAGCACGGCGATGGCGCGACGGTCGGGCAGCGGCAAGGTCGGGCGTGACTGCTCGTGGATTTCGTCCGGCGCCGAACCGGCGGCATGCGCTGGTTCGGCGCCATCTGGTTGCGTGCGCACCGCGCCGACGAAGCGAAGACCTTTGCGCGCGACGGTGCGGATCAGCTTCTGCTCCCGGCCGCTGTCGCCGACCGCCTTGCGCGCGGCGTTGATGCGGCTGGTCAGGGTCGAATCCGATACGATCCGGCCGCCCCAAACTGAAGCGATCAGATCGTCCTTGCTGACGACGCGGTCGCGGTTCTGCACCAGGTAAATCAGCAGGTCGAACACCTGCGGCTCGACGGCAACGCGCTCGGAACCGCGGCGCAGCTCGCGCCGGTCGGTATCAAGCGTATGATCGGCAAAGAGAAATTGCACGTCGTTGCTCCAAAGCCGGACTACGAAACCTGCCCTCAAGGAATAATCAAGCCCATCTCAAGGGCAAATCAAGTCTCCGGCAAAGTCTTTCGGTCGCGCTCTCGGCATCCTCCGCACATATCGATCACGATCCCCGTGATCGCAACGGAACTGAGAGACCATGAATCCGACCCAATGGATCTGCCAAGACATCGGCCGCCACCCGGACGATCTCACCGACCTCGATTTCTATCGCAGACGCGCAACCGAGCTTCGCGCGCGAGGGATGCGGGACACCGTCACACTGAAGTCTGCAGGTATGGGCGTTTTACTGATTGTTGTTTTCGCCGTCACCGTTGCTGTTGGGGCGGCATCCGTTCATGCGCTGACCAGGCATGCGGCGGTGACGCAAACTCACGCGGCGCCGGTCCGGTGATCGCAGACCGCATAACATCGCGGAAACCAGCACTAACATCGCTTTCAATCCAGGAGAACCCCATGACGCAGCTACACGCCGCACAGGCACGAGACACCAAGCATCGCCCCTTCCTCGCCGAGAGCGGAGGGGTCGTGGGCCGATTCGTCGCATTTCTCTATGGGCTAGTGGCCTACGGCGTGTTCTTCGCCGCGTTTCTCTACGCCATCGGCTTCGTCGATGGCCTGGTGGTGCCCAAGACCATCGACACTGGCGCTACCGTCTCGATGTCGGAAGCGCTCATCGTCAACCTGCTGTTGTTGTCGGTGTTCGCCGTCCAGCACAGCGTAATGGCGCGCCGGCAGTTCAAGCAATGGTGGACGCAATACGTGCCGAAATCGGTCGAGCGCAGCACCTATGTGCTGTTCGCCAGCCTCGCGCTCGCTTTGCTGCTCTGGCAGTGGCGTCCGATCCCGACCGTGCTGTGGCAAGTCGCTGACCCGCAGATCGCCATGGTGATAACGGGCCTGTCGTTCGTCGGCTGGCTCATCGTGCTGACCAGCACATTCCTGATCAACCATTTCGAGCTGTTCGGGCTGCATCAGGTCGCCAACAATCTGGCCGGCCGCCCGATGCCGGCGCCGCGCTTCCGGATGCCGCTGTATTACAAATTCGTGCGGCACCCAATCTATCTCGGCTTCATCATCGCGTTCTGGGCGGCGCCCACGATGACCATCGGGCACCTGCTTTTCGCGGCGGTGACCACGACCTACATCATTGTCGGCATTCTGCTGGAGGAGCACGACCTGATTGAGGTATTCGGCGACGAGTATCGTCGCTACCGCGAACGCGTGTCGATGCTGGTGCCCTGGCGCAAGTCGCCCTGATCAATCATTTCAGGGCCAATTGGATGGCGGCACCCGCGCGTTACCGGCTATTCATGCCGGAATGGTCGGAGCACCTCGATGAGCGGCGCGTGCGGCACTGTTGGCAATGCGACGCTTGCGACTACGCCTTTGAGGCTATCGTTTCTTATGGCGAGGCAGTGGCGGCCTAGTCGCCGGCGCATTAGTCGCGTCGAATCAGAAAGACCGCCTCGCGGCGGTCTTCCCGAAATCCGATCAGGTGTTTTGGTTAGGCGTAGGTGCACTGAACCAAAGGGCCTACCGGCAGCATTGACCTGACCGAGACCCGTAGCGCCGAGTTGTCGCGCCAACCCGAGCTTATCGTCCGACAAATCGATCGCAACGACGCGCCGCGCGCCAACTGCCACCGCTCCGAGGAGCGAACTCAAGCCGACACCGCCGAGACCGATCACCGCCACACTTGAACCGGCCGGCACCTTAGCTGTATTGATCACGGCGCCGACGCCGGTCAGGACAGCACACCCGAACAAGGCAGCTTCATCGAGAGGCAACTCCCTGTCGATCTTCACCAACGACCTGCGCGAGACCGTTGCGTGGTCGGCAAACGCCGAAACGCCGAGATGATGGTGCACATCACTGCCGTTGCGATGCAGACGGCGCTCGCCAGAGAGCAAAGTGCCCGCACCGTTCGCGGCGGCGCCTGGTTCGCATAGCGCGGGACGGCCTTCGGCGCATGGTATGCAATGTCCGCAGCTGGGCACAAATACCATCACTACATGATCACCCACCTTGAGGTCGTCGACGCCCGATCCAAGCTTTTCCACAATGCCAGCAGCTTCGTGGCCGAGCACCATCGGTGTCGGGCGCGGACGGTTGCCGTCGATCACCGAGAGGTCAGAATGGCAGAGACCCGCCGCACCGATCTTCACAAGCACTTCGCCGTGGCTGGGGTCGTCGAGTTCGACCTCCTCGATCGCCAACGGTTTTGACTTTGCGTATGGTGCCTCGACGCCCATCGTATTGAGGACGGCAGCTTTAATCTTCATGATGTCACGTTCCGCTTAAAGCTTCGTCACTGCGACAGAATTCGTCTATGTCATCGAGGTGAAAGTGCCTGCCCCCCCGACGGTCGATTAGAGAAGTCAATTTGGAATTTCTTCGCATCGGGCGGAAGCCGAGCCGAGCCGCGCACCTTGAGTTCTCCCATGATATACGCCTCTTCGCCAGGCAACTCGGGGTCTTTCATACGTGCGGCGAGCAGGTCGAGCGCCCGCTCGACCATCGTATGAATTGGCTGCGACACTGTCGTCAGATCGTAGGATGGCCATGATGCGGATTGGATGTCGTCGAAGCCAACCACCGAGACATCGTCCGGCACACTAAGTCCACCCTTGCGAAATGCGTCGATAACGCCGAACGCCATAATATCATTGATGGCGAAAATACCGTCGGGCCGCTGAGGTCGCGCGGCAAGCTCTAATCCCGCCGCGAATCCCCCTTCATATGTCGAGTAACCTTCGAGACGGGCGAAGGGCACAATCCCGTGCGAGGTGAGGGCTGCTACGGCACCCGCTTCACGGTCTCCGCTTGTCGAAGTATTCGGCGTTCCCGCGACGAGAGCGATGCGCCGGTGTCCCGCGGCGACCAGCAGTTCGCCCAAGAGTCGGCCGCCTGCGGCATTGTTGCACGAGACGGCGCAGCTATGCACCCGCGGTATGCGGTTCATCACCACGAGGAGACTCGATACCGCCGGCACACGTCTGCGGCACGTGAACCGAGGTTGGCCGAGGTGATGATGCATCCATCTATCTGGTATTGGAGGAGAGCTTCGACGGACAATTCTGCCAATGGCTCGCGGCCGACATGTAGGACCATAATTCGCAGCCCGCGTTCACTGGCGCGGCACACAAGTTCTTCGAGCATCTCCGGATAAACCGGATTATTAGGGTCGCCCATGACAGAATCCGATCACGCCGCTGCGCCGCGTAACCAGGCTTCTGGCATTCGCGTTTGGAAAATAGCCGACTTGTCGCGCTATCGCCGCAACGGAGCGGCGGGTTTTCTCGGAGATGCGCGTGTCGCCTTTCAACGCACGCGAAACGGTTGAGGGCGATACGCCGGCCCTCAGGGAGATTGATTCGACTGTTGGCCGACGAGGCCTACGTTTCGCGGGCGCGAATCAACGACCTCCCCACTAATTTTCGCCCAGCTGACTCCATCGTCAGCTGGCGGAGCGTATGCACATTTCTGTGTCCTGATACCATAAAAACGCTATAAAATACACAAGTATTCATGCGCAATGGTTTGCATAAAATTTTTGACATTTGGTCCTTGTAGGGGCATAATTCGCGACAGACGCGGAAAGCGTCGTGACAAAAACGCGCGAGGAGGAGCGACATGCAGGGTATGAAGGCAATCATTTGCGCAGGCATTACCGCAGCGGCGCTGCTTGTGGGGGCCGTCAATTCCAAGGCCGACGAGACCCCCAAAATCCGGTTCGGCGGAACGGGGAACTACGGGCCGGTGCTGCCGGTCATCGCCGCGCAGACGCTTGGGCTTTTCGATAAGGCTGGCGTGAAGGCCGAGTTCATCAATTTCAGCGGTGGTTCCGCCTCGATGGAGGGTCTGGCCGCGGGCGAAGTCGATCTCATCAATTTTTTCCCGCCCGGTCTCGCCCTTGCCCTTGCGCGTGGCGTTAAGGCCAAGGTCGTCAGCGCAGGCACGCTGACCCCGCGCGGCTGGCAGATCATGGTAAAGAAAGGCTCCCCGATCACTGATATCAAGCATCTTGTCGGGAAGAAGATCGGAACTTCGGCCAACGGCTCGACCACGGATTTCTTTGCCCTGTGGGCGGCGCAAAAAGCCGGTGGGACTATGATCCGGGTTCCGGTCGGCGGGGGTGGCCTGATTCCGAGCCTCATAAGCGGCAACGTCGACGCCATCGTTGCCTATCCTCCCTTGAGTTACAAAGTAGCCTTCTCGGGCGACGGGAGCACCCTCATTGACCTCGGCACCGCGATGGAACCCAACCTTCCGGATGTGTGGATTGCCTCCGAAAAAGCGATCATGACTAATCCCGAGGGCGTCAGGCGCGGGCTGGTCGGCCTATTCGGCGCGATTAAGTACGTGAAAACACGTCCAGATTGGTCAATAAAGTTCATCGAGGAGCAGACCAAAATTCGCCCGAGGTCGCCAAGAAGGAGTTCGAGAACACCATCATGGGTCTCTCGGACAATGGCGAGCTCAAGGAGCAGTGGGTGGCGGCGTCTCTGTCGCTCGGCACGCTGGCAGGTCTAAAGAAATCTGCCAGGCGCCCAAGGATATCTATACGACGAAGTTTTTACCCGGTTCAGACGATCGCGCCGTAATACTACGCGTCGCCGCATGGGCAACAGAAAGCATTTGATTGTTCAAGTCGCCGTCGTAACCGCCGTGCTGGCGGCTTGGCAGGCGGTATCCATGCTCGGCATCGTTGACCGGCGGTTGCTGCCGCCGTTCTCCGATGTTGTCCAGCATGCAGCGACATGCTTGCAGACGGAAACTTCCTGCATGAGCTTGGAGTGACGTCGAGTGAAGTCCTGCTCGCCTTTGTCATCGTGGCCCCAGTTGGCATTGGTATCGGATTGTTCCTTAAGGAAAGTGAGTATTTCGGCGCAACTTCCGGCCCCTGTTCTACTTTCTCGCAAGCGTGCCGAAATCGGTGTTTTTGCCGAATCTCGTCCTCCTG
>CAWFMZ010000007.1:0-351082 GCA_963817045.1 uncultured Alphaproteobacteria bacterium | reverse complement strand
ATACATACGCCACACTTTACGGCAGGCGGTGAGCTTCGCTTGCTCGGAACGGCCGCCCAGCTAACCCTTTGAGAGTGTTCAAGTTATCTCAAAGCTTGGCCGGCGCATCGCCTCGAGGAATGAAGCTCAAACGCTGCCTCTGACAGCCACTGTCAGACTTTGAAGTGAACGGCCGCGGCGCTTGAACCGCATTGTGGTCGTCCTGAACGGAAGAGCGCCCCCGCAGCGAAGCGGAAGGCGCGATTTCGTTTTGCGCGCGGATCAGGCGCGCCGAGAGACGCGCGGGGCTGTTTGCGCGCGGGAATGCCGGGGCGAAATGCCCATAACGACGAGCGGACGACGACGTCCGCGCGAGCTGCAAGGGGCGAAAGCCTGCAACAATTCCGGGCTTTCCAAGCCCAAACGAGAGTAGTGAAGGCGAACGATGCCGACGATCAATCAGTTGATTGCCAATCCACGGCGGCCACTCAAGGTGCGCAACAAGGTGCCGGCGCTGCAGGCCTCACCGCAGAAGCGCGGCGTCTGCACGCGCGTCTATACGACGACGCCGAAGAAGCCGAATTCGGCGCTGCGCAAGGTGGCCAAGGTGCGCTTGACCAACGGCTTCGAGGTGATCGGCTACATCCCGGGCGAGGGGCACAATCTGCAGGAACATTCGGTGGTGATGATTCGCGGCGGCCGCGTCAAGGACCTGCCGGGCGTGCGCTACCACATCCTGCGCGGCGTGCTCGACACCCAGGGCGTCAAGAACCGCAAGCAGCGCCGTTCGAAATACGGCGCCAAGCGTCCCAAATAATCGGATTCTGAACCATGTCCCGCCGCCACGCCGCAGAAAAACGCGAGATCATCCCGGACCCGAAGTTCGGCAACGTCGTCGTCAGCAAGTTCATGAATGCCGTCATGTATGCCGGCAAGAAGTCGGTGGCCGAAGGCATTGTCTACGGCGCGCTGGAGATGATCGAGAGCAAGACTAAGCAAAGCCCGCTGACGGTTTTCCAACAGGCGCTCGACAACGTGATGCCCTCGATTGAAGTGCGTTCGCGGCGCGTCGGCGGCGCCACCTATCAGGTGCCGGTGGAAGTGCGTACCTCGCGCCGGCAGGCGCTCGGCATCCGCTGGATCATCACGGCCGCGCGCGAGCGCAACGAAAAGACGATGACCGAACGGCTCTCGGCCGAGTTGCTCGACGCATCCAATAACAGGGGAAACGCCGTCAAGAAGCGCGAGGACACCCACAAGATGGCGGAAGCCAACCGGGCCTTCTCGCATTATCGCTGGTGACGGCGGAAAACAGAATCAAGGACTAGAACTTCTATGC
The DNA here is from genome assembly GCA_963817045.1 of uncultured Alphaproteobacteria bacterium. Lineage (GTDB taxonomy): Bacteria > Pseudomonadota > Alphaproteobacteria > Rhizobiales > Xanthobacteraceae > Pseudolabrys. Next base: position 349,764 of record CAWFMZ010000007.1, on the reverse strand, counting down.
CACGCGTCCATGCAATCGAGGACTACCGCAATTTCGGCATCATGGCGCACATCGATGCCGGAAAAACCACGACCACCGAGCGGATCCTTTATTACACCGGCAAGAGCCACAAGATCGGCGAGGTGCATGAAGGCGCCGCGACGATGGATTGGATGGAGCAGGAGCAGGAGCGCGGCATCACCATTACGTCGGCCGCGACCACCGCGTTCTGGAGGAACAAGCGCCTCAACATCATCGACACTCCCGGCCACGTCGACTTCACCATCGAGGTCGAGCGTTCCTTGCGCGTGCTCGACGGTGCGGTTGTCGTGCTCGACAGCAATCAAGGCGTCGAGCCGCAGACCGAGACGGTCTGGCGCCAGGGCGACAAGTACAAAGTGCCGCGCATCGTGTTCGCCAACAAGATGGACAAGATCGGCGCCGACTTCTTCAAGTGCATGGACGACATCAGGACCCGCCTCGGCGCCCGGCCGGTGGCCATCCAGCTCCCGATCGGTTCAGAGCAGCAGTACAAGGGCCTGATCGACCTGGTGCGCATGAAGGGCGTGGTCTGGAACGACGAATCCCTCGGCGCCGATTATCACGACATCGATATTCCCGCCGACATGCTCGAGCAGGCCAAGGAACACCGCGACAAGATGATCGAGGCGGCCTGTGAGCTCGACGATGACGCCACCACCGCCTATCTCGAGGGCAAGATGCCCGACGAGGCCACCATCAAGAAGCTGATCCGCAAGGCGGTGATCACCGGCGCTTTCTTCCCGGTGCTGTGCGGCTCGGCGTTCAAGAACAAGGGCGTGCAGCCGCTGCTCGACGCCGTGGTCGATTACTTGCCGAGCCCGCTCGACGTGCCGCCGATCATGGGCATCAATCCCGACAATGGCGAAGAGGTCGTGCGCGAGCCGAAGGATAACGCGCCGCTCGCGCTGCTCGCCTTCAAGATCATGGACGATCCCTTCGTCGGCACCATCACCTTCTGCCGCATCTATTCCGGCACGCTGAACAGCGGCACCGGCGTGATCAATTCGACCAAGGAGCGCAAAGAGCGCATCGGCCGCATGCTGCTGATGCATGCGAACAACCGCGAGGACATCAAGGAAGCCTTTGCCGGCGACATCGTCGCCCTGGCCGGCCTCAAGGAAGTGCGCACCGGCGATACGCTGTGCGACGCCAAGCAGCCGGTGATCCTGGAAAAGATGGAATTCCCCGATCCGGTGATCGAGATCGCGATCGAGCCGAAGTCGAAAGCCGACCAGGAAAAGCTCGGCATCGCGTTGGCCAAGCTGGTGGCGGAGGACCCGTCCTTCCGCGTCAACACCGATCCGGAATCGGGCCAGACCATCATCCGCGGCATGGGCGAACTGCATCTCGACATCAAGGTCGACATCCTCAGGCGCACCTACAAAGTGGACGCCAATATCGGCGCTCCGCAGGTGGCGTTCCGCGAGAAGATCACCCAGCGCGTCGAGCACGACTACACCCACAAGAAGCAGACCGGCGGTTCCGGTCAGTTTGCGCAGATCAAGATCATCGCCGAGCCGACAGCGCCCGGCACGCCGTTCGAATTCGAGAACGAAGTGGTCGGCGGCACCGTGCCGAAGGAATTCATCCCGGGCGTCGAGAAGGGTCTCGAATCCGTTCTCGGCTCCGGCGTGCTCGCCGGCTTCCCGGTGGTCGATCTCAAGGTAACGCTGATCGACGGCAAATATCATGACGTCAACTCTTCTGCCTTGGCGTTCGAAATCTGCGCGCGCCAATGCCTGCGGGAAGCGCTGCAAAGAGCCAGACCCGTCCTGCTCGAGCCGATCATGAAGGTCGAAGTGGTGACGGTGGCGGAATACACCGGCTCCGTCATCGGCGACCTCAATTCGCGGCGCGGCCATATCCAGGGTCAGGACACGCGCGGCAACGCCAACGTCATCAACGCGATGGTGCCGCTGATGAACATGTTTAGCTACGTCAACAATCTGCGGTCCATGTCTCAGGGCCGCGCCACATTCACGATGCAATTCGATCACTACGCAGAGCTACCCGCCAACGTATCGGCGGAAGTGCAAAAGAAATTCGCGTGACGATCGCAACCTGAAGTTTCTGAACGGAGAGGTCCATGGCCAAAGAAAAATTCCTGCGCAACAAGCCGCATTGCAATATCGGTACAATCGGTCACGTCGACCACGGCAAGACGACGCTGACGGCGGCGATCACCAAGGTACTGGCGGAGACCGGCGGCGCCGTCTTCACCGCCTATGACCAGATCGACAAGGCGCCGGAAGAAAAAGCGCGCGGCATCACCATTTCGACGGCGCACGTCGAATACTCAACCGCCAACCGCCACTACGCGCATGTCGACTGCCCCGGCCACGCCGACTACGTAAAGAACATGATCACCGGCGCCGCGCAGATGGACGGCGCCATCCTGGTGGTGTCCGCCGCCGACGGCCCGATGCCGCAGACCCGCGAGCACATTCTGCTCGCTCGCCAGGTCGGCGTGCCGGCGCTCGTCGTCTACATGAACAAAGTCGACATGGTGGACGATCCCGAATTGCTCGAACTTGTCGAACTCGAGGTTCGCGAACTGCTGTCCAAGTACAATTTCCCCGGCGACAAGATTCCGGTGATCAAGGGCTCGGCGCTGATGGCGCTCGAGGGCAAGGACGAAAAGCTCGGCAAGGAATCGATCCTGGCGCTGATGAAAGCCGTGGACGAGAGCATTCCGCAGCCCGATCGTCCGAAGGACAAGCCGTTCCTGATGCCGGTGGAAGACGTGTTCTCGATTTCCGGCCGCGGCACCGTGTGCACTGGCCGTATTGAGCGCGGCATCGTCAAGGTCGGCGAGGAAGTCGAGATCGTCGGCATCAAGCCGACGCAGAAGACGGTCGTTACCGGCGTCGAGATGTTCCGCAAGCTGCTCGACCAGGGCGAGGCCGGCGACAACGTCGGCTGCCTGCTGCGCGGCACCAAGCGCGAGGAAGTCGAGCGCGGCCAGGTGCTGTGCAAGCCCGGCTCGGTCAAGCCGCACACCAAGTTCAAGGCGGAAGCCTACATCCTCACCAAGGAAGAGGGTGGCCGTCATACCCCGTTCTTCACCAACTACCGTCCGCAGTTCTACTTCCGCACCACCGACGTGACCGGCGTGGTGCATCTGCCGGCCGGTACCGAGATGGTGATGCCGGGCGACAACGTGGCGATGGAAGTGCACCTGATCGTGCCGATCGCCATGGAGGAAAAACTTCGCTTCGCCATTCGCGAGGGCGGCCGCACCGTCGGCGCCGGCGTGGTGGCGAGCATCATCGAGTAAGGTTGGAAGGCGGCATGGCCGGGCTTGTCCCGGCCATCCACGTCTTAGCAGAGCAAAATTGAAGTCGTGGATGCCCGGCGCAAGGCCGGGCATGACGAACGAGAGAAAAAAGATGAACGGCCAGAATATCCGGATCCGGCTCAAGGCGTTCGATCACCGCATCCTCGACGCGTCGACGCGCGAGATCGTGAACACGGCCAAGCGCACCGGCGCGCAGGTCCGTGGGCCGATCCCGCTGCCGACGCGGATCGAGAAGTTCACGGTGAACCGCTCGCCGCATGTCGACAAGAAGAGCCGCGAACAGTTCGAGATGCGCACCCATAAGCGCCTCTTGGACATCGTCGATCCGACGCCGCAGACCGTGGACGCGCTGATGAAGCTCGACCTCGCCGCCGGCGTCGACGTCGAGATCAAGCTTTAAAGGCCGGGTGAGGAAGAAGATGCGTTCCGGAGTAGTTGCGCAGAAGGTCGGAATGACCCGGTTGTTCACCGATGCCGGTGAGCACGTGCCGGTCACGGTGCTGCGCCTGGCGCAGTGCCAGGTGGTCGCGCACCGGACCAAGGAAAAGAACGGCTATGTCGCGCTCCAGCTCGGCTCGGGGCCGCGCCGCGCCAACAATATGATCAAGGCCGACCGCGGTTATTTCGCCAAGGCCAAGGTCGAGCCCAAACGCAAGCTGGCCGAGTTCCGCGTCAGCGAGGACGCACTGATCCCGGTCGGCGCCGAGATCACCGCGGATCACTTCGTGATCGGGCAGTTCGTCGACGTCTGCGGCACCTCGATCGGCAAGGGCTTCGCCGGCGGCATGAAGCGCTGGAATTTTGCAGGGCTTCGCGCCTCGCACGGTGTGTCGATCTCGCACCGCTCCATCGGTTCGACGGGCGGCCGGCAAGACCCCGGAAAAACCTTCAAGAACAAGAAGATGCCCGGCCACATGGGTGTCGACCGGGTGACCACGCTCAATCTCAAAGTGGTGCAGACCGACGTCGAGCGCGGCCTCATCATGGTCGAGGGCGCGGTGCCGGGCGCCGAGGGCGGCTGGATCACCGTGCGCGACGCGGTGAAGAAGATGCTGCCGAAGGAAGCACCCAAGCCCGGCAAATTCCGCGTCAGCGAAGCGGCCGAGGCCAAGCCGGAAATAAAACCGGAGGCTAAGCCCGAGGCGAAGCCGGAGACAAAGGCCGAAGCGAAGCCCGAGGTTAAGGCCGGAGCGAAGCCAGCCGACGCGAAAGCGAGCGAAACCGCCAGCACCCCCGCCAAGAGCAAGAAGAAGAAGGAGGGCGCGTGACATGGAATTGAAGATCACCACCCTTGAAGGCAAGGAAGCGGGCTCGGTCAATCTGCCGGATGCGATCTTCGGCCTCGAGCCGCGCAGCGACATCTTGCAGCGTTGCGTCAACTGGCAGCTCGCCAAGCGCCAGCGCGGCACGCACAAGACCAAGGACCGCAGCGAGATCTGGCGCACCGGCAAGAAGATGTACGCGCAGAAGGGCACCGGCGGCGCCCGCCACGGCTCGGCGCGCGTCCCGCAATTCCGCGGCGGCGGACGCGCCTTCGGCCCGGTGGTGCGCAGTCACGCCATCGATCTGCCGAAAAAGGTGCGCGCGCTCGCGCTCAAGCATGCGCTGTCGTCCAAGGCCAAGAATGGCGGCATCATCGTCATCGACAAGATGACGCTGAAGGACGGCAAGACCAAGGGACTGATCAAACAGTTCGACAAGCTCGGCGTGAGCAACGCGCTAATCATTGATGGCGCCGAGGTCGAGCTGAACCTCCGCAACGCTGCGCGCAACATTCCAAACATCGACGTACTGCCGATTCAGGGCATCAACGTCTACGACATCATGCGGCGCAAGACCCTGGTGCTGACCAAGGCCGCGCTCGATGCGCTGGAGGCGCGCTTCAAATGAGCACCAGCGATTCCCGCCATTACGACGTCATCATCGCCCCGGTGATCACCGAAAAGGCGACCATGGCGTCCGAACACAACAAGGTCGTGTTCAAGGTGCGCAAATCCGCGACCAAGCCGCAAATCAAGGAAGCGGTGGAGAAGCTGTTCGACGTCAAGGTCAAGAACGTCAACACGCTCACCCGCAAGGGCAAGCTTAAGGTGTTCAAGAACAAGCTCGGGCAGCAGTCCGACGTAAAGCGCGCGATCGTGACGCTCGAAGAGGGTCACAAGATCGACGTGACCACGGGATTGTAAGGGAGCGGATCGATGGCGTTAAAAACCTACAATCCGACCACCCCGAGCCAGCGCCAGCTGGTCAACATCGACCGTTCGTCGTTGTACAAGGGCGCGCCGGTGAAGGCGCTGACCGAAGGTCAGCATTCGCACGGCGGCCGCAACAACAGCGGCCGCATCACCGTCCGCTTCCGCGGCGGCGGGCATAAGCAGGCCTACCGCAAGATCGATTTCAAGCGTACCAAGTTCGACGTGCCGGCGACGGTCGAGCGGCTCGAATATGATCCCAACCGCACCGCCTTCATTGCGCTCATCAAGTACCAGGACGGCGAACTCGCCTACATCCTGGCGCCGCAGCGCTTGGGCGTTGGCGACACGGTGATCTCGTCCGAGCGTGCCGACGTAAAGCCGGGCAATGCCATGCCGATCGGCAGCATTCCGGTCGGCACCATCGTGCACAATGTCGAAGTCAAGATCGGCAAGGGCGGGCAGCTCGCGCGCTCGGCCGGCACTTACGTGCAGATCGTCGGGCGCGACCAGGATTACATCATTCTGCGCCTGAGCACGACCGAGCAGCGCCTGGTGCATGGCCGCTGCATGGCGACGGTCGGGGCGGTGTCCAATCCGGATAACATGAACACCACGATCGGCAAGGCCGGCCGCCAGCGCTGGAAGGGTCGCATGCCACACAATCGCGGCATCACCATGAACCCGGTCGATCACCCGCATGGCGGGCGCACCAAGGGCGGCAAGCATTGGAGCACGCCGTGGGGCATCCCGACTAAGGGCAAGAAGACCCGCAAGAATAAGCGCACCACCAAGTTCATCGTCGTCAGCCGGCACGACCGCAAGAAGAAGCAGCAGCAGTAGGGATCCGCATTATGTCGCGCTCGTCATGGAAAGGCCCGTTCGTCGACGGTTATCTGCTGCGCAAGGCGGAAGCCGCGCGCTCGTCTGGCCGTCACGAGATGATCAAGATCTGGAGCCGGCGCTCGACCATTCTGCCGCAATTCGTCGGCCTGAATTTCGGCGTCTATAACGGGCAGAAGCACATTCCGGTGATGGTGACCGAGGAAATGGTCGGTCACAAGTTCGGCGAATTCGCGCCGGGCCGGATGTTCTACGGCCACACCTCCGACCGCAAAGCCAAGCGCGCGGCCGCCGCTCCGGGCGCAGCCGCTGCGCCGGGCGCTCCGGCCGCCGCGCCTGCCGCGACGCCGGCGGCAAGTTAAGGGATCGAGAGAGACGTCATGGGCAAGAGCGCACGCGAGCGAACCCTCGCCGACACCGAGGCCAAGGCGGTGAGCAAGATGCTGCGGATTTCTCCGCAGAAGCTCAATCTTGTCGCGCAGATGATCCGCGGCAAGAAGGTCGCGAGCGCGCTCGCCGACCTGGAATTTTCGCGCAAGCGCATCTCCAAGGATGTGCGCAAGTGCCTGGAATCGGCAATCGCCAATGCCGAAAACAATCACGACCTCGACGTCGACGAACTGGTCGTCGCCGAGGCCCATGTCGGAAAGGCGCTGGTGATCAAGCGCTTTACCCCGCGCGGCCGCGGCCGCATGGGGCGCATTTTGAAACCGTTCTCCCACCTGACCATCGTTGTGCGTCAGGTCGAGGCGCCAGCTGCAGCGAAAGCCTGAGAGGTCGTCGATGGGTCAGAAAGTCAATCCGATTGGGCTGCGTCTCGGGATCAACCGCACCTGGGACTCGCGCTGGTATTCCGGCAAGGCCGAATACGGCACGCTGCTGCACGAGGACATCAAGATCCGTGAAGATCTGATGAAGCAGCTCAAGCAGGCGGCGGTGTCGAAGATCATCATCGAGCGGCCGCACAAGAAGTGCCGCGTCACCATCCACTCGGCGCGTCCGGGCGTGGTGATCGGCAAGAAGGGTGCCGACATCGAGAAGCTGCGCAAGTCGGTGGCCAAGCTCACCGACAGCGACGTCGTCATCAACATCGTGGAAATCCGCAAGCCCGAGCTTGACGCGCAACTGGTGGCCGAATCGATTTCCCAGCAGCTCGAGCGCCGCGTGGCGTTCCGCCGCGCCATGAAGCGCGCGGTGCAGTCGGCCATGCGGCTCGGCGCCGAAGGCATCCGCATCAACTGTTCGGGGCGTCTCGGCGGCGCCGAAATCGCGCGCATGGAGTGGTACCGCGAAGGGCGCGTGCCGCTGCACACGTTGCGCGCCGACGTCGACTACGGGGTCGCCACCGCGTTCACCACCTACGGCACCTGCGGCGTCAAAGTCTGGATCTTCAAGGGCGAAATCCTCGAACACGATCCGATGGCGCAGGACAAGAAGCTCGCCGAGGGCGATCAAGGCCGTCCGCGCCGCGAAACCGCGGCTTAAGGGGACAAAAGAGTTTAAGTCATGCTGCAACCGATCCGCACCAAGTTCCGCAAGGCGTTCAAGGGCCGCATCCACGGTCTCGCCACCAGCGGCGCGACGCTCGCCTTCGGCCAATACGGTCTCAAGGCGCTGGAGCCCGAGCGCGTCACCGCGCGCCAGATCGAGGCCGCGCGCCGCGCGCTCACCCGCTTCATGAAGCGGTCGGGCCGGGTGTGGATCCGCATCTATCCGGACGTGCCGGTGTCGAAAAAGCCGATCGAAATCCGCATGGGCAAAGGTAAGGGCACGCCCGAATATTGGGTCTGCCGCGTCAAGCCCGGCCGTATCCTGTTCGAAGTGGATGGCATTCCGATCGCCGTCGCCAAGGAAGCGCTGGCGCTCGCCGCCGCCAAGCTGCCGGTCAAGACCCGTTTCATCGAACGCATCGCCGAGTAAACCGATGAAAGCCGCAGACGTAAGAGCGATGACGCTCGACCAGATCGACGACGAGGTGCTCAAGCTCAAGAAGGAGCAGTTCAATCTGCGCTTCCAGCGCGCCACCGGTCAGCTTGAGAACACGTCGCGCGTGCGCGTGATCCGCCGCGACGTCGCGCGCTTGAAGACCATTGCCGCGCAGAAGCGCGTCGGCGCGCCGGAGCCGGTCGTCAAGGCTAAGCCCGCGCCGAAGGTTGAGAAGGTTGAGAAGGCTGAAAAGCCTGAGAAGAGTGAGAAAAAGACCAAATCCGCCAAGCCAAAGGCCGCCGCAAAGCCGAAGACCACGTCGCGCGCCAAGCCGAAATCGAAGAAGTAAGGGATTCGAGATGCCGAAACGTACGCTGCAGGGCGTCGTCGTCAGCGACAAGCAGGACAAGACCATCGTCGTGCGCGTCGACCGGCGTTTCACTCATGCGACGATGAAGAAGACTATTCGCCGTTCGAAGAAATACCACGCGCACGACGAGAAGAATGAGTTCGCTGTCGGCGACACGGTGTGGATCGAGGAGCGCCGGCCGATCTCCAAGCTCAAGTGCTGGGAAGTGATCCGGGGCGAGAAGAAACAGAAAGTTCAATGAGCGTCATGTTCGAAAAGAATTGGCGCGCACAAACAATGAGAGCCGCATCATGATCCAGATGCAAACCAACCTCGACGTGGCGGACAATTCCGGCGCGCGCCGCGTCATGTGCATCAAGGTGCTGGGCGGCTCCAAGCGCAAATACGCCACCATCGGCGACGTCATCGTCGTCTCGGTGAAGGAAGCCATTCCGCGCGGGCGCGTGAAGAAGGGCGAGGTGATGAAGGCCGTGGTGGTGCGCATCCGCAAGGACATCAAGCGCGCGGACGGCTCGGTCATCCGCTTCGACCGCAACGCGGCGGTGCTGATCACCCCGCAGCTTGAGCCGGTGGGAACCCGTATCTTCGGGCCGGTGCCGCGCGAATTGCGCGCCAAGAATCACATGAAGATCATCTCGCTCGCCCCGGAGGTGCTGTAATGGCCGCCAAAATTAAAAAGGGCGACAAGGTGATCGTGCTCGCCGGCCGCGACAAAGGCCGCACCGGCGAAGTGATCGAGGTGCGCCCTAGCGACGACCGCGCGCTGGTGCGCGGCGTCAACATGGTCAAGCGCCACCAGCGCCAGACCGCGCAGCAGGAAGGCGGGATCATCTCCAAGGAGAGCACGATCCACCTTTCCAACCTGGCGGTGGCCGATCCCAAGGACGGCAAGCCGACCCGCATCGGCTTCAAGTTCGTCGGCGAGGGGCAAGACCGCAGAAAGGTGCGCATCGCTAAGCGTTCCGGAGTCGAGATCGATGGCTGATACACAAGCAAACACCGAAACCAAAAAGCCGGCCCAGAAGCCGCCGAAAGCCGCCAAGGAAGGCGGCGCGCCGAAGGACGGCGGCGAGCCGAAGGTGAAGAAGCCGCGCGAGCGCTCGGACTACGTGGCGCGGCTGAAGACACATTTCGAGCAGGTGATCCGCGCCGAGTTGAGCAAACAGTTCGGCTACACCAACCGCCTACAGGTGCCGGTCATCACCAAAGTCGTGCTCAACATGGGCATCGGCGAGGGCGTCGCCGACCGCAAGAAGGTGGACAACGCCGCCGCCGACCTGGGCCTGATCGCCGGCCAGAAAGCCGTGATCACCAAGTCGCGCAAGTCGATCGCCACCTACAAGCTGCGCGACGGCCAGGCCATCGGCTGCAAGGTCACGCTGCGCAAGACGCGCATGTACGACTTCATCGACCGGCTGGTTAATATCGCGCTGCCGCGCATCCGCGACTTCCGCGGGCTCAATCCGAAGAGCTTCGACGGCCGCGGCAACTACAGCCTCGGCATCAAGGAACATATCGTGTTTCCGGAGATCGATTTCGACAAGGTCACCGACTCCTGGGGCCTCGACATTACCGTATGCACCAGCGCGCGCTCCAACGACGAGGCACGCGCTTTGCTCACCGCATTCAACTTCCCGTTCCGGCAGTGAGGGGCGGCATCGTCCCCTCATACGCGGAACCGTAAGGAGAGATAAGTATGGCGAAGAAGAGTTCGATCGAGAAGAACAACCGGCGGCGCAGGATGGCGAAGAAATTCTCCAATCGCCGCAAGGCGCTGAAAGCGATCGCGCACGACAAGAAGCTGCCCATGGAGGAGCGTTTCGCCGCCACCCTCAAGCTTGCCGAATTGCCGCGCAATTCGTCGGCCACGCGCATTCGCAATCGCTGCGAGCTCTCCGGCCGCCCGCGCGCCTATTACCGCAAGCATCGTCTCAGCCGCATCGCGTTGCGCGACCTTGGCTCCAAGGGCCTGATTCCCGGCCTCGTCAAGTCGAGCTGGTAGGGGGATCGAAATGGCTGTCAACGATCCGATCGGCGACATGATTACCCGCATCCGCAATGCGCAGATGCGAGCCAAGTCGAAGGTTTCCATGCCGGGCTCCAAGCAGCGCGAGCGCGTGCTCGAGGTGCTCAAGACCGAAGGCTATATCCGCGGCTATGCCGCCGTCGCGCATGCCGACGGCCGCAGCGAGCTCGAGATCGAGCTAAAATATTTCGACGGCGAGCCGGTGATCCGCGAGATTTCGCGCGTCTCCAAGCCCGGCCGGCGCGTCTACGCCTCGGTCAAAGCGCTGCCGCGCATCAATAACGGCCTCGGCATCTCGATCCTGTCCACGCCCAAGGGCGTGATGGCCGATCACGAAGCCCGCGACGCCAATGTCGGCGGCGAAATCATCTGCACGGTGTTCTGATGTCGCGTATCGGCAAAAAAGCGGTTGCGATCCCGTCCGGCGTCACCGCCAACGTGGAAGGGCAGACCGTCAAGATCAAGGGCCCGAAGGGCGCCATGCAGGTCGTGCTGCACGACGACGTGACGGCCACCATGGACAAGGCCGCGGTCAAGCTCGAGCCGCGCAGCGAGAGCAAGCGCGCGCGCTCAATGTGGGGCACCTCGCGCACGCTGGTCGCCAATCTGGTGGCGGGCGTGACCAAGGGCTTCGAGGAACGGCTGGAGATCAACGGCGTCGGCTTCCGCGCCGCGGTGCAGGGTCGATCGCTGAACTTGCAGCTCGGATTTAGCCACGACGTGAATTTTCCGATTCCGGAAGGCATCACGATCGCGACGCCGAAGCCGACCGAGATCGTCGTGACCGGCGTGGACAAGCAGAAAGTCGGCCACGTCGCCGCCGAGATCCGCGGCTACCGCCCGCCCGAGCCGTACAAGGGCAAGGGCGTGAAATACGTCGGCGAATACATCTTCCGCAAGGAAGGCAAGAAGAAGTAGAGGGACGTAGCGATGTCGAGATTAAGCGATCGGACTGCGCGACGAACGGCGACCGTGCGCCGCAACGTCAAGCTCGCCGCTGGCACCAGCGGGCGCGCGCGGCTGACGGTATTTCGCTCGTCCAAACACATCTACGCCCAGCTCATCGACGATCTGAAGGGCGCAACGCTCGCGGCGGCGTCCTCGCTCGAAAAGACGCTGCGCGAAGGCGCCAAGACCGGCGCCAATATCGCTTCGGCGAAAGCGGTCGGCAAATTGATCGCCGAGCGTGCCAAGGAGAAGGGCATCAAGGACGTCGTGTTCGACCGCGGCGGCTATCTCTATCACGGACGCGTCAAGGCGCTGGCCGATGCCGCGCGTGAAGGCGGCCTCAACTTCTAACGGACCGGTCACACATGGCAAACGAACCTCGAAGAGAACCCCGACGCGATCGCGAACGCGGCGGCCGCGAAGAGCGCGACAGCGAATTCACCGACAAGCTGGTCCACATCAATCGTGTGGCCAAGGTGGTGAAGGGCGGCCGGCGTTTCGCCTTCGCCGCGCTGGTGATCGTCGGCGATCAGAAAGGCCGCGCCGGCTTCGGCCACGGCAAGGCGCGCGAGGTGCCGGAGGCGATCCGCAAGGCCACCGATGCCGCCAAGCGCAGCCTGACGCGCGTGCCGCTGCGCGAGGGCCGCACGCTGCATCATGACGTGCTCGGCCGCCACGGCGCCGGCAAGGTGCTCCTGCGCGCGGCGCCTCCGGGAACCGGCATCATCGCCGGCGGCCCGATGCGCGCCGTGTTCGAGACGCTCGGCATCCAGGACGTCGTTGCCAAGTCGCTCGGCTCGTCCAATCCGTACAACGTGGTGCGCGCGACTTTCGATGCGCTCAAGCATCAGGATTCGCCGCGCTCGGTCGCCGCCCGCCGCAACCTCAAGGTCTCCACGCTGCAGTCGCGCCGCCGCGAAGGCGCCGACGAAATCGCGGCAGATTAAGGATTTAAGCGATGGCTCCCGCACAAAAAACCATCAAGATCGAACAGATGGCGAGCCCCTCGCGGCGCCACCATGACCAGCGCGAGACCCTGATCGGGCTCGGGCTAAACAAGATCGGCCGCACCCGCGACCTGCCGGATACGCCGTCGACGCGCGGCATGATCCGCAAGCTCCGGCATCTGGTGCGTGTGGTCGGCGAAGCGAGTTAAGAGGACGACTGCCATGAAACTCAACCAGATCGCCGACCGGCCGGGCGCGCGCAAGAACCGCATGCGCATCGGCCGTGGCATCGGCTCCGGCATGGGCAAGACCGGCGGCCGCGGCGGCAAGGGCCAGACCGCGCGCTCGGGCGTGCGCATCAAGGGCTTCGAAGGCGGCCAGATGCCGCTGCACCGGCGCCTGCCCAAGCGCGGCTTCCGCAACACATCGTTCGCGGTCAGGCTCAACGAGACCAATATCGGCAAGGTGCAGGCGGCGATCGACGCCAATCTGCTCGATGCCAAGAGCCCGATCGATGCCGCGGCCATGGTCAAGGCCGGCCTGATGCGGCGCGCCAAGGGCGGCGTCAAGCTGCTGGGCGACGGCGAGCTCAAGAGCAAGGTCGATTTCGTGGTCTACCGGGCGTCGAAATCCGCCATCGCGGCGGTCGAGAAGGCCGGCGGCAGCGTGAAAATTCTCGCCCCGGCGAAGGACGTCGACGCCGAGCCGAAGGGCAAGAACAAGCGCATGGCGCTGGAAGCGGCCAAGGGCGGCGATAAGGGCGGTAAGCCGAAGGGCGGCAAGCCCAAGGCGGAAGCGGCCGAAGGCGGCGAGGCAAAGCCTGACGCGGTGGCCAAAGACGCCGAATAATCCGGCGGTTGTCGTCGCCTGCGCAGGTGGGCGATCCAGTAACCGCGGACTACCGGTTGGAAAGTCCGAGCTTATCTAGAGGACCGTGATTACTGGATGCCCCGCTTTCGCGGAGCATGACCAAAGGTGGGGCCGAAGGAGCGACTGATGGTTTCGGCAGCGGAACAACTGGCGGCCAATCTCAACTTCGGGGCGCTCGCCAAAGCCGAAGAGCTCAAGCAGCGCATTTATTTCACGGTCGGCGCGCTGATGGTCTATCGCCTGGGCACCTATATCCCGCTGCCCGGCATCGACCCGGGCGCCTGGGAGCAGATTTTCAACACCCAGGCCGGCGGCATCCTCGGCATGTTCAACATGTTCTCCGGCGGCGGCATCCACCGGATGGCGATCTTCGCGCTCAACATCATGCCGTACATCTCGGCCTCGATCATCATCCAACTGATGACGACGGTTTCGCCCACGCTCGAAGCGCTCAAGAAGGAGGGCGAGTCGGGCCGTAAGATCATGAACCAGTACACCCGGTATCTCACCGTGGTGCTGGCTGCGTTCCAGTCCTACGGCATCGCCATTGGCCTGCAAGGCACCGGTAGCGTGGTCAGCGAACCCGGTTTCTTCTTCCTGATCGCGACCACGATCACGCTTACCGGCGGCACCATGTTCCTGATGTGGCTGGGCGAGCAGATCACCGCGCGCGGCATCGGTAACGGCATCTCGCTTATCATCCTGTCCGGCATCGTCGCCGAGTTGCCGTCGGCGATCGCCGGCACGCTCGAGCTCGGCCGCCAGGGCGCCTTGTCCACCGGCGTGATTCTCGCGGTCATCATTATGGCGGTGGCGGTCATCGCCTTCATCGTGTTCATCGAGCGCGCGCAGCGCCGCCTGCTGATCCAATATCCGAAACGGCAAGTCGGCAACCGCATGTTCGAGGGCCAGTCCTCGCATCTGCCGCTCAAGCTCAACACCTCGGGCGTGATCCCGCCGATCTTCGCCTCGTCGCTGCTGCTGTTGCCGACCACGGTCGCCAATTTCAACGCCGGCAGTGGGCCGGGCTGGCTTACCACCGTCACCACGCTGCTCGGCCATGGCCGGCCGCTGTTCCTGATTCTTTACATCGCGCTGATCGTGTTCTTCGCGTTCTTCTACACCGCGATCGTGTTCAACCCGACCGAGACCGCGGATAATCTGAAGAAGCACGGCGGCTTCATTCCGGGCATCCGGCCGGGCGAGCGCACGGCGGAATATATCGACTACGTGCTCTCGCGCGTCACCGTGCTCGGCGCGCTCTATCTCGCGATCGTCTGCCTGATCCCGGAAATCCTGATCTCCTACGCCGCGGTGCCGTTCTATTTCGGCGGCACCTCGCTCCTGATCGTGGTCAGCGTCACCATGGATACCGTGGCGCAGATCCAGGGCTATCTGCTGGCGCACCAATATGAAGGCTTGATCAAGCGCTCGAAACTGCGGGGGCGCAATCGATGAAACTGATCCTGCTCGGCCCGCCGGGGGCGGGGAAGGGCACGCAAGCGCAGCGCCTGGTTTCCAAACACGGCATCGTTCAGCTCTCCACCGGCGACATGCTGCGCGCCGCGGTCGCCGCCGGTACGCCGGTCGGCCTGCGCGCCAAGGCCATCATGGACCGCGGCGAGCTGGTGCCCGACGAGGTGGTGGTGGCAATCGTCGCCGACCGCATCGACCAGCCGGACGCCAAGCGCGGCTTCGTGCTCGACGGCTTCCCGCGCACGGTGCCGCAGGCGCAGGCGCTCGACCGCCTACTGGCCGAGCGCGGCCTCAAGCTCGAAGGCGTCGTCGAGCTCAAGGTGAACGAAGGCATCCTGCTCAAGCGCATCGAGACCCGGGTCGCCCAAATGACCGCCCGCGGCGAGAAGCTGCGCGCCGATGACAATCCGGAAGTGCTCAAGGGCAGGCTCGCGGCCTACCGGGCGCAGACGGCGCCGCTGACCGACTACTATGCCGGATTGGGGCTGCTCAGAAGCGTGGACGGGATGGCGCCGATCGACGCCGTCACGGCCGCCATCGACCGCATCTTAAGCCCCGCCGGCAAGGCCAAGCGGGCCACTAAGCCCGGCCACCGCAAGGCCAAGGCCGCCAAACGCCGCTCCGCCAAGGGGCGGGGCAAACCGGCAGGCCGCGGCGCCTCCGCCCGTAGGGTGCCTTCGGCCGGCTCGAAAGGGCGTAAATCCAGGCGAAAAACGACCCGGCTGGACCGCGCCAAAAACAAGGCTGGACAGCGCAAATCACGTAGCCGCCGCAGTTGACGAAGGTGAGATGAATCCCTTAATAAGCTGCATATTCAGGAGTTTGACGCGATGCCGGGCCCCCGAAATCCGGGGACAGGTGTCGTGTTACGTTTTGGGCTATCCCCTTCTAGGGACACAAGAATTCGGCGCGTTCCGCGCGGCCGGCCGATAACAGGAGAGACCAACCGTGGCTCGTATCGCGGGCGTGAATCTACCCACCAACAAGCGCGTCGTGATCGCGCTGCAATACATTCATGGCATTGGGCAAAAGAAAGCCCATGAAATCATGGAGAAGGTTAACCTGCCGCAGGAGCGGCGGGTGTCGCAATTGACCGACTCCGAAGTGCTGCAGATTCGCGAAATGATCGACCGCGACTACATGGTCGAGGGCGATCTGCGCCGCGAAGTGGCGATGAATATCAAGCGGCTGATGGATCTCGGCTGCTACCGGGGCCTGCGCCACCGCAAGGGTCTCCCGGTGCGCGGCCAGCGCACCCATACCAATGCGCGTACCCGCAAGGGTCCGGCCAAGACCATCGCCGGCAAGAAAAAGACACCGACTCCGCAGTGATCGACAGGAATTGCCCGCGCCTGACGGCAGCGGGCTGCAAAGGGATCGAGAATGGGTAAGGAAGCCACCCGCGTCCGCCGGCGCGAACGCAAGAACATCGCGTCGGGCGTCGCGCATGTCGCCGCGTCGTTCAACAATACCATGATCACCATCACCGACGCGCAGGGCAACACCATTGCCTGGTCGTCGTCGGGGACCATGGGGTTCAAGGGCTCGCGCAAATCGACGCCCTACGCCGCGCAGGTCGCCGCCGAAGACGCCGCCAAGAAGGCGCAGGAGCACGGCATGCGCACCCTCGAGGTCGAGGTGTCGGGTCCGGGCTCGGGCCGTGAATCGGCTCTGCGTGCTTTGCAGGCGCAGGGCTTCACCATTACTTCGATCCGCGACGTGACCACGATCCCGCATAATGGTTGCCGGCCGCGTAAGCGTCGTCGCGTTTGATTTTTCTATCGGGCGGACGCGCCGCGTCCGCTGCCGCCGAACTTTTCCCCACACGGCGGGTGGGATGCGCGGGCAAGGCCCGCGTCGCTCAATAGGTGAAGACGTGATCCAAAAAAATTGGCAGGAATTGATCAGGCCGAACAAGCTGCAAGTGACCGCCGGCACCGACGCCGCGCGGGTCGCCACCGTCGTCGCCGAACCGCTGGAACGCGGCTTCGGCGTGACGCTGGGCAATGCGCTGCGCCGTATTCTGCTGTCATCGCTGCAGGGCGCCGCGGTGCAGTCGGTGCATATCGACGGCGTGCTGCACGAATTCTCCTCGATTGCCGGCGTGCGCGAGGACGTCACCGACATCGTGCTCAACATCAAGGACATCGCCATCAAGATGCAGGGCGAGGGTCCCAAGCGCATGGTGGTGAAGAAGCAAGGGCCGGGCACCGTCACCGCCGGCGAGATCCAGACCGTCGGCGACGTGGTGGTGCTCAATCCGGACCTCGTGCTGTGCACGCTCGACGAGGGCGCCGAGATCCGCATGGAGTTCACCGTCAATACCGGCAAGGGCTACGTGCCGGCCGAGCGCAACCGTCCCGAGGACGCGCCGATCGGCCTGATCCCGGTCGACAGCCTGTATTCGCCGGTGCGCAAGGTCTCCTACAAGGTCGAGAACACCCGCGAGGGCCAGATCCTCGACTACGACAAGCTCACCATGACCATCGAGACCAACGGCGCGGTCATCCCCGAGGACTCGCTCGCTTATGCGGCGCGCATCCTGCAGGACCAGCTCAACGTGTTCGTGAATTTCGAGGAGCCGCGCAAGGAGACCACGGCCGAGACCATTCCCGACCTCGCGTTCAATCCGGCCTTCCTCAAGAAGGTGGACGAACTCGAACTGTCGGTGCGCTCGGCCAACTGTCTCAAGAACGACAACATCGTCTATATCGGCGACCTGGTGCAGAAGACGGAAGCCGAAATGCTGCGCACGCCGAACTTCGGCCGCAAGTCGCTCAACGAGATCAAGGAAGTGCTGGCGCAGATGGGCCTGCATCTCGGCATGGAAGTGCCGGGCTGGCCGCCGGAGAACATCGAAGAACTCGCCAAGCGCTTCGAGGATCATTACTGATGCCGGCGTCATGGCCGGGCTTATCCCGGCCATGCACGTCTAGCGAAGAAAACAATTCGTGCTGCGCTGCGCCCGGGCACACGAAGAGGACTGAGGAGTAGGCGATGCGTCACGGAAAAGTTCACCGCAAGCTCGGCAGGCATTCGGCGCATCGCACCGCCATGTTCGCCAACATGGCCGCCGCTCTGATCAAGCACGAGCAGATCGTCACCACCCTGCCGAAGGCGAAGGAACTTCGCCCGATCGTGGAAAAATTGGTCACGCTCGCCAAGAAGGGCGGCCTCGCCGCGCGCCGTCAGGCGATTTCGGAGATGCGCGACGTCGCCATGGTCAAGAAATTGTTCGACGTGATCGGCCCGCGCTACAAGGAGCGCAAGGGCGGCTACACCCGCGTGCTCAAGGCCGGCTTCCGCTACGGCGATTCCGGCGCGCAGGCGGTGATCGAGTTCGTCGACCGCGACGTCGAGGCCAAGGGCAAGGATTCCGGGCCGGTGCAGGAGAAGAAGGCCGACGAAGCGGCGACCGCGGCGGCCTGAGCGCGCGACAGTTTTATGAAATTCATAAGGGCGGCCCAATGGGCCGCCTTTTTTATTTCATCCCGCTCGCAGTCGGGCCCAGCCTATGTATAATTACCCCGATACTACCAGGGGAAACATCATGGTTCGCTTTGTCACGGCATTACTCGTTGCTTTCGCCGCCACGCTGGGCGCGGCCAACGCGCAGTCGGCGCTGGTCAAGCGCGGCGACTACCTGGTCAACGGCCTGCTCACCTGCGGCAATTGTCACACGCCGAAGGGTCCGACCGGCGACATCATGGAGAAGGCGTTTTCCGGCGGGCTCACTTTCGATGAGCCGCCGTTCAAGGTGACCGCCCCCAACATCACGCCGGACAAGGAAACCGGCATCGGTAATTACACCGATGCGCAGCTCAAGACGGTGCTCCGCAAAGGCATCAAGGCGAACGGCATACCAGTCGCGATGGTCATGCCGAGCGGTTTCTACGAGATCATGACCGATGGCGACCTCGACGCCGTGGTCGCCTATCTGCGCAGCCTCAAGCCGATCAAAAACAAGGTGGATGATCCGATCTACAAGATGCCGCAGGGGCATCCGATCCCGCCCGGCGGCGACAAGAAGTTCACGGAAGCCGATATGTCCGACAAGACCAAGAAGGGCTTCTATCTCGTCACCATTGCGCATTGCCTGGAGTGCCACACGCCGCTCGGCCCGCGCGGACGCGAATTCGCCGCCAAGCTCGGCGCCGGCGGTTTCGAGCTCAAAGGTCCGTGGGGCGTGTCGGTGTCGCGTAACATCACCGCGAGCAAGGAGAAGGGCATCGGCGACCTGGACCGACGCCGAGATCAAGCGCGCTATCACCACCGGCGTGCGCAAGGACGGCAGCAAGCTCAAGCCGCCGATGGCCTTCCATTCCTACGCCAAGATGACCGCTGACGATCTCGACGCCGTGGTGGCCTATCTGCGCACGGTGCCGGCGAAGGAGTAGCGCTTTCACCTCTCCCCGCGTGCGGGGAGAGGTCGGCTTTCGCGCGTAGCGCGGGAGCCGGGTGAGGGGGCCTTGCGTTAGCGCTTGGCCTCGGCGCCCCCTCACCCCGACCCTCTCCCCGCACGCGGGGAGAGGGAGAATGCGGCCTTCATTTAGCCCCGGCGGGGGCCTATATCTCGCACAAATCACTCGTCATGCCCGGCCTTGTGCCGGGCATCCACGTCTTCCTTGTAAGGCATGGATGGCCGGGACAAGCCCGGCCATGACAAGATGAGAAGCGAGATTCGACACCATGCGCCTGAACCAACCCCTGACCGCCGCTTTGCTTGCCGCCATCGCGCTCGCCGGCATCGTCACCGCCTCCGCGCAGGAACGGCGCGTGCCGACCGCCGCCGAGCTGCGGCTGTCCTATGCGCCGGTGGTGCAGCGCGTGGCGCCGGCGGTGGTCAATGTCTATGCCGCCAAGGTGGTGCAGAACCGCAATCCGCTGTTCGACGATCCGATCTTCCGCCGTTTCTTCGGTGCGCCGGGCGGCGGCGGCAGTCAGCTGCAGCGCTCGCTCGGCTCCGGCGTGATCGTGGAAGGCTCCGGCCTCATCGTCACCAACAACCACGTCATCGAGGGCGCCGACGAGGTGAAGGTCTCGCTCGCCGACAAGCGCGAATTCGAGGCAACCCTGGTGCTGAAGGATTCGCGCACCGATCTCGCCGTGCTGCGCATCAAGGACGCGCATGAGCGCTTTCCGACCCTCGAATTCGCCAATTCCGACGCGCTCGAAGTGGGCGACATGGTGCTCGCCATCGGCAATCCGTTCGGCGTCGGGCAGACCGTGACGCACGGCATCGTCTCAGCGCTCGCCCGCACCCAAGTCGGCATCACCGACTATCAGTTCTTCATCCAGACCGACGCCGCCATCAATCCCGGCAATTCCGGCGGCGCGCTGGTCGATCTCACCGGCCGGCTGGTCGGCATCAATACCGCGATCTTCTCGCGCTCGGGCGGCTCGGTCGGCGTCGGCTTCGCCATCCCCGCCAATATGGTGCGCGTGGTGGTGGCCTCGGCCAAGGGCGGCGGCAGCGCGGTGATGCGGCCCTGGCTCGGGGCCAAGCTGCAGCAGGTGACCGCCGATATCGCCGACAGCATGGGGCTCAAGCGCCCGGCCGGCGCGCTCATCGCCAGCGTCACGCCCGGCGGCCCGGCCGCGCATGCCGGCCTCAAGGCGGGCGACGTGATCGTGAGCGTGGACGCGCAAGGCGTCGACGATCCCAACGCCTTCGACTACCGCTTCGCCACCAAGCCGCTCGGCGGCACGGCGCAGCTCGGGCTGTTGCGCGCCGGCCGCGAGCTCAACGCGGCGGTGGCCTTGCAGACCGCGCCCGAATTGCCGCGCGACGAGATCACCATCCGCACGCGCTCGCCGTTCTCCGGCGTCAAGGTGGCGAACCTGTCGCCGGCGCTCGCCGACGAACTGCAGCTGCAGAATGTAGATGAAGGCGTGGTCGTGCTCGACATCGATGCCGGCTCCTATGCCAGCAATCTCGGCTTCCAGCGCGGCGACGTGATCGAGCAGGTCAACGGCGAGCGCATCGGCAAGACGCGCGATCTCGAGCGGATCACCAAGGAGCCGAGCCGCACCTGGCGCATCAATATTTTGCGCCGCGGGCAGAAGATTTCCGCGGTGTTCAGCGGATGACCCCGCGTGTGCACAGCCTCGTGTCCCGGGCGCAGCGCGGCACGAAGTGGTGCGCTGCAGACCCGGGACCCCGGTTATTCTTAGGAGCAAGCTGGGTCCCGGATCAGCGGTGCACCGCTACGCGCTGCACCGCATCCGGGACACACAAGGCAAAACCATGACCCCGCGCGCCAAAGCCGGTCCGACCCTGTTCGCGGCCGCCGGCCTCGACAAGGATGCGCCGCGCCCGCTTGCCGATCGCTTGCGGCCGACCAAGCTCGACGAGGTGGTCGGCCAGGACCATCTGCTCGGCCCCGATGGCGCGCTCACCCGCATGCTGGCGACGCGCTCGCTCGGCTCGCTGGTGTTCTGGGGCCCGCCCGGCACCGGCAAGACCACGGTGGCGCGACTGCTGGCGCAGGAAACCGACCTCACTTTCGAGCAGATTTCCGCGATCTTCACCGGCGTCGCCGACCTCAAGAAGGTGTTCGAGGAAGCGCGCCGCCGCCGCGAGCTGGGGCAGGGCACGCTGCTGTTCGTGGACGAAATCCACCGCTTCAACCGCGCCCAGCAGGACTAGCTTCCTGCCGGTGATGGAAGACGGCACCATCGTGCTGGTCGGCGCCACCACCGAAAACCCGTCGTTCGAATTGAACGCGCCGCTGCTGTCGCGCGCGCGCGTGCTGGTGTTCAAATCGCTCGACGCGGAAGCGATCGAAAAGCTGCTCGCGCGCGCCGAGCAGATCGAGGGCCGCAAGCTGCCGCTCGACGATGACGCGCGCAGCGCGCTCATCGGCATGGCCGACGGCGACGGCCGCGCCGCGCTGACGCTTACCGAGGAAGTCTGGCGCGCCGCCCGCAAGGACGAGACCTTCGGCGCCGGCGAAATTGCAGGAGATCGTACAGCGGCGCGCGCCGATCTACGACAAGGCGCAGGACGGCCATTACAATCTGATCAGCGCGCTGCACAAGTCGGTGCGCGGCTCCGATCCCGACGCCGCGCTCTATTATCTCTGCCGCATGCTCGATGCCGGCGAGCCGCCGCTCTACATCGCGCGCCGCGTGGTGCGCATGGCGGTCGAGGATATCGGGCTGGCCGACCCGCAGGCGCTGGTGATCGCCAATGCCGCCAAGGACGCCTACGATTTCCTTGGGAGCCCGGAAGGCGAGCTGGCGATCGCGGAAGCCGTGCTCTACATGGCGACCGCGCCGAAATCGAACGCCGTCCTACGCCGCCTTTGGCGCCGCCATGCGCACCGCCAAGCAGGCCGGCTCGCTGCTGCCGCCCAAGCACATCCTCAATGCGCCGACCAAGCTGATGCAGTCGGAAGGCTACGGCCGCGGCTATGCCTACGACCACGACACCGGAAGAGGCGTTCTCCGGCCAGAACTATTTCCCCGACGCGCTTGCCGCGCCAGCAATTCTACAATCCGCCCGAGCGCGGCTTCGAGCGCGAAATCCGCAAGCGGCTGGACTATTGGGCCAAGCTGCGTAAGGAGCGGGGTTCCTCGTGAGGCGCGGCAGAAACGGACCGCGCCAGCCGGGCGGTGGCAAGCAGACGGCAGGCCCGCGCGGCCGCGGTACACGGCCGTGATCGCGATGAGCGAAATAAGGAGCGATCCAAAGAGCGCTTCAATCCGCGGCAATCCGATCTGCGCGTGAAGCATTCGCCGAAACGCAGCGGCGGCAAGGCCGCGCTTTCCCGCCCGTCCTGCGCGCGAGCAGCCGGTGGCTTTTGCGCCCGCGCCGCCAGCCGGTGGTCGCGCCAAAGCCGGTGCATTTTTCGGCCGGCGTGCAAACCGTCGCCGTCACTCCCGACGAATCCGGCATGCGCGTCGACCGTTTTTTCGAGGCGCGGTTTCCGGGGCTGTCGTTCAGCCACATCCAGCGCATCATCCGCAAAGGCGAGGTGCGCGTGAACGGCAAGCGCACGCAGCCGAAGGCGCGGCTGGCGGAAGGTCAGGCGGTGCGCATTCCGCCGCTCCAGCTGGAGGCGCCGAAGCCGCGCGACGATGCGCCGCAAGCGCAGAAGGACCGCGCCTTCATCAAGTCGATCACGCTGTACGAAGACGACGACGTGCTGGTGCTCAACAAGCCGATGGGGCTCGCCGTGCAGGGCGGCTCCGGCACCACGCGCCATCTCGACGGCATGCTTGGCGCCGCTGCGCGGTCCCGGCCCCGACGCGCAGCGCCCGCGCCTGGTGCACCGGCTCGACAAGGACACCGCCGGCTGCCTGCTGGTGGCGAAGACGCGCTTTGCCGCCGCGGCGCTGGCGAAAACCTTCCGCTCGCGCTCGGCGCGCAAGATCTATTGGGCGCTGGTCGTCGGCGTGCCGAAGCCGAAGCAGGGCCGCGTCTCGACCTTTCTCGCCAAGCAGGAGGTCGAGGAGGATTCCTACATGCGCATCGCCAAGCACGGCGAGAAGGACGCCGTCCACGCCGTCACCTATTACGCGGTGGTGGAGACGGCGGCGCAAAAGCTGGCCTGGATCTCGCTCAAGCCGGTGACCGGCCGCACCCATCAGCTGCGCGCGCACATGGCGCATGTCGGCAACCCCATCGTCGGCGACCCGAAATATTTCAACATCGAGAACTGGCAGCTGCCCGGCGGCATGCAGAACAAACTGCATCTGCTGGCGCGCCGGATCGCGGTGCCGCATCCGCGCGGCGGCAGCATCGACGTCAGCGCGCCATTGCCGCCGCATATGGAGCAGTCCTGGAACCTGCTCGGCTTCGACGCCAAGCGCTACGACCCCATCGTCGACGCGCCCGAGGAGGAGTAGCGGATGCGCAGCCGCGTCTCCTATCTCATGCGGATGACGCGAGCATGCCCGCCTCATTGTTTTGCTGGTGTTGGCGCTCGGCGTGCCTGCGGTACGGGCGCAAACCAAGCCCGATACCGGCACCATCAATATCATGCAGCCGGAGCGGCCTGGTCCGGTGCGGAAGCACAAGACACGGCGTAGTCCGTCAAAACAAGTGGCGCCTGCGCCATTGCCGGCCCGCGGAACGCCCACTCGCCGGGACGCAGCAGCGTAAAACGCGGCACGGCTCCTCGAACCCGGTCTACCCCACGCCTTTGCCGGCGCCGCAAGGTTTCACCCCGCCGCCGTCGCATGAGGTGGTGACACGTCCGCCCGCCGTGCCGCCGCCGATCGTCGTGCCGCAGACCGGCCAAGTGCTGCCGAACCTGCCGACGATATCGGGATCGGGGCCGGGCGGGAGAGAGACCTCCCAGGACCGCGCCGCGCGCTGCGCGCATCAGGCCGGGGTCTACGGTCCGGCGGCCACCGGCGACCGCAACGCCTATATCGGCGGCTGCATCAACCAATAGCGCCGGAACCCAGTTTCTTTGCTGCAAAATTGCATCTTGACAGGCAACCAAAAGGTTGCATATTGTCATCATGGATTTGGTTTTCAAAGCGCTGGCCGACCCAAGCCGCAGGGATCTTCTGGATCGCCTGCGCGCCGATAACGGCCAGACCTTGGGCCAACTCTGTGAGCGCCTGGACATGACGCGCCAGGCGGTCAGCAAGCACTTGGGCCTCCTGGAGGAGGCCAATCTGGTCGCCACCATCAAGCGCGGCCGCGAGAAGCTGCACTACCTCAATCCGGTGCCGATCCACGAGATCGCCGAGCGCTGGATCGGGAAATTCGAGCGCCACCGTTTGCAGGCACTGAGCGACATGAAAAAGGCGTTGGAAACAGAGTGAGGAGAAAAGCGATGAGTAAGCCCGTTTTCGTCTACGTGACCTATATCGCTTCGACACCGGAGAAAGTCTTCAAGGCGTTGACCGATACCGATGCCACCGCGAAGTTCTGGTTCGGTAACGCCGTTACTTCCGATTGGAAAGTCGGCTCGCCGGTTACATTTCACCGCGAGGGCAAGCTGATCGTCAGCGGCAAAGTGATCGAGCATGACGCGCCGCGGCGTCTGTCCTACACGTTCACGTCTCATCACGAGCCGCACAATGGCACTGAAAAACCCTCGCGCGTGGTGATGGACCTTGAGCAGCAGCGCGATCAGGTCAAGCTCACCGTCACCCACGACGACTTCGCGCCGGACAGCAAGGTGTTCGCCAGCATCAGCAACGGCTGGCCGCTCGTGCTCTCGAGCCTCAAGAGCTATCTCGAGAGCGGACGGGTTTTGTACGCGCCTTGGTACGACAAGCAGGAGGCAGCCGTGTCTTAACGCCTTAAGTAGCGTGCGTCGGGGAGGGCGCCCGTGTGCCGCGCGGGCGCCCTTCTCCATTAGGCGCTAGCCTGGTCGAGCGCCTGCATATCCTCGCGCTTAAGCTTGAGCCGCGGCGCCTGCATGATCTCGTCGAGCTGCTTGAGGCTGGTGGCGCTGGCGATCGGCGCGGTGACGCCGGGCCGCGCGATCAGCCAGGCCAGCGACACTTGCGCCGGCGTGGCGGCATGGCGGGCGGCGACCTCGTCGAGCGCCTTGAGGATGCGCAAGCCGCGGGCGTCGAAATAGCCCTTCACCTTGCCGCCGCGCGACGGATTATTCGTAGCGTCCGCGGCTGAGCGGTACTTGCCGGTGAGGAAGCCGCCTGCGAGCGAGTAATAGGTGATGACGCCGAGCCGCTCCTGCGCGCAGATCGGCGCGTACTGGCTCTCGAAATCGACGCGGTCATAAAGATTGTAGTTTGGCTGCAAGCTTTCATAGCGCGGCAGGCCGAGCCGCTGGCTGGCGGCGAGCGAGGCCTTGAGCCGGCCCAAGCTCATGTTCGATGTGCCGATGGCGCGCACTTTCCCTTGCGCGATCAGTTGCGCATAGGCCTGCAGGGTCTCCTCCGGCGGCGTCACCTCGTCGTCGAAATGCGTCTGCAACAGATCGATGCAATCGACCTGCAGCCGCTTCAGGCAAGCCTCCGCCGCGCGCAACACGTAGTCCTTGCGCAGGCTCTTGCCTTCGCCCATGTCGTTGCCGATTTTGGTGGCGATCACCACCTGGCCGCGCTTGCCGCTGCGCTTTGAGCCAGTGGCCGATGATGGTTTCCGACTCGCCGCCCTGGTGGCCGGCTAACCCAGCGCGAATAGGTGTCGGCGGTGTCGATGGCGTTGAAGCCGGCATCGACGAAGGCGTCGAGCAGCGCGAACGAGGTCGCCTCGTCGACGTTCCAGCCGAACACATTGCCGCCGAGCACCAGCGGGGCGATCTGCAGATCGGATTGGCCGAGCCTGCGAAGTTCCATGAGCTGACTTTACGGCCTACCGCAAACTGGCGTTGAACGCCTCCAGCGCCGCCTGGCCCGGGCAAAGCTCTTTCTCGTTGAGCGCGTTGAGCGGCACGTCGACCGTGCGCAGATGCGCGTGCAGGTCTTCCGAGTCCTTCTCGACGTAAAGCAGCCCGGTGACGATCTGGCCCTTGGCGGCGTGATGCTGCAGGAAGCCGAGCGCGGCGGTGCGGTCGGTGATCTCGTAGTCGGCGGCGAGCTTGCGCAGCGTGAGCGTGGAGCCGTCGTGCTGCTCCACCACCTCGACGGTGCCGGGCTCGTATTGCACCTCGATCGGCATGCGGCTGGACATGAAGTCGAGCCGGTTCACCGCCTCGTTATGCTCGCGCACGAAATCGAAACTCTTGGTCGAGCCGGCGTGGTTGTTGAAGGCGACGCACGGGCTGATGATGTCGATGAAGGCGGCGCCCTGGTGCGCGATCGCCGCCTTGATGATCGGCACCAGCTGCTGCTTGTCGCCGGAGAACGAGCGGGCGACGAAGCCGGCGCCGAGCTGCAGCGCCATCGCCACCAGGTCGATCGAATTGTCGGTGTTGATGAAGCCGCGCTTGGACTTGGAGCCGCGGTCGGCGGTGGCCGAGAACTGCCCCTTGGTCAGGCCGTACACGCCGTTGTTCTCCACGATATAGACCATGTTGACGCCGCGCCGCAGGCAATGCGCGAACTGGCCGAGCCCGATCGAGGCGCGGTCGCCGTCGCCGGAAACGCCGAGATAGATCAGGTCGCGGTTGGCGAGATTGGCGCCGGTCAGCACCGACGGCATGCGGCCGTGCACCGAATTGAAGCCGTGCGAATTGCCGAGGAAGTAAGTCGGCGTCTTCGAGGAGCAGCCGATGCCGGAAATCTTGGCGACGCGATGCGGCTCGATCGACAGCTCGAAGCAGGCCTGGATGATGGCGGCGGTGATCGAGTCGTGGCCGCAGCCGGCGCACAGCGTCGAGACCGTGCCCTCATAGTCGCGATGGGTGTAGCCGAGCTCGTTCTTCGGCAGGTCGGGGTGATGGAATTTCGGCTTGGCGAGATAGGTCATGAGGATACCTTCAGCGGCGTCACTTTCAGCTTGTCGACATGATCGCCGATCGACTTGGCGATGAAGCGGGCGGTGATCGGGGTGCCGTCGTAATGCAGGATCGGCACCAGCCGCACCGGATCGATCCCGCATTCGTTGACGATGAGCGAGCGCAATTGCGCGTCGCGGTTCTGCTCGACCACGAACACGAAATCATGGTCGGCGACGAAGCTGTTGACGGATGAATGGAACGGGAAGGCGCGCACGCGCATGCGGTCGAGCGCGTGGCCGCGCGCCTCGATCATGGCGATCGCCTCGTTCATCGCCGGCGCGGTCGAACCGTAATAGATCACGCCGTATTTGGTGGGCTTTTGCGCAGTGGCCAGCAAGGGCCGCGGCACCAGGTCCTTGGCGGTGTCGAACTTGCGGACCAGCCGCTGCATATTGTCGACGTAGGGCGCGCCTTCCTCGGTGTAGCGCGCATAGCGGTCGCGCGAGGTGCCGCGGGTGAAGAACGAGCCCTTGGTCGGGTGCGTGCCCGGATAGGTGCGGTAGGGGATGCCGTCGCCGTCGACGTCGAGATAGCGGCCGAATTCCTTGCCGGCTTCCAGTTGCTCGGCCGTCATCACCTTGCCGCGGTCGTATTTGCGGGCATCGTCCCAGGCCAGCGGCTTCGACAGATGATGGTTCATGCCGATGTCGAGATCGAGCATGACGAAAATCGGCGTCTGCAGCCGGTCGGCGAGATCGAAGGCCTGCGCGCCCATGTCGAAGGCTTCCGCCGGATCCTCGGGGAACAGCAGGATATGTTTGGTGTCGCCGTGCGAGGCGTAGGCGCAGGAGATGATGTCGCACTGCTGGGTGCGCGTCGGCATGCCGGTCGAGGGGCCGGCGCGCTGCACGTCGAACAGCACCGCGGGAATTTCCGCGAAATAGGCGAGCCCGATGAACTCCTGCATCAGCGAAATGCCGGGGCCGGAGGTGGCGGTGAAGGCGCGCGCGCCGTTCCAGCCGGCGCCGATCACGATGCCGATGGAGGCGAGCTCGTCCTCGGCCTGGATGATGGCGTATTTCGCCTGCTTGGTTTGCGGATCGACCCGCAGCTTGGCGCAGTGGCGGGTGAAGGCGTCGGCGAGCGAGGATGACGGCGTGATCGGATACCAGGCGCAGACCGTGGCGCCGCCAAAGACGGCGCCGAGCGCCGCCGCCGAATTGCCCTCGATGAAGATGCGGTCGCCGACCTTGTCGCTCTTCTTCAGGCGCAGGCCGATCGGGCAGTCGAGATTGAGCGTGGCATAGTCGCGGCCGATATGCAGCGCCTTGATGTTGGGCTCGATCAGCTTTTCCTTGCCCTTGTACTGCTCGCCGAGGAGCTGCTCGACCACCTTGACGTCCATGTCGAGCAGCGCGCTGAGCACGCCGATATAGATGATGTTCTTGAACAGCTGGCGCTGGCGCGGATCGGAATATTCGCGGTTGCAGATGGCGGTCAGCGGCACGCCGATGACCTTGATGTCCGGGCGGAATTTGGAAGGCGGCAGCGGCTTGGTGGAATTGTAGAGCAGGTAGCCGCCGGGCTCGATTGCCGCGATGTCGCGCTCGAAGGTCTGCGGATTCATCGCCACCATCAGGTCGGTGCCGCCGCGCGCGCCCAGGTGGCCGGCCTCCGACACGCGCACCTCGTACCAGGTCGGCAGGCCCTGAATGTTGGACGGGAAGATGTTGCGCGGCGCCACCGGCACGCCCATGCGCAGCACCGCGCGCGCGAACATCTCGTTGGCGCTGGCGGAGCCGGAGCCGTTGACGTTGGCGAAGCGGACGACGAAGTCGTTTACGCGGCTGATCGGCGTGGCGGTCGGCATGAATTCCCTGCGTAGGTCATATCCAGTAAGAATTTCTGCATGTCCCAGGCGCCGGTCGGGCAGCGTTCGGCGCACAACCCGCAATGCAGACAGACGTCCTCGTCTTTCACCATGGCGCGGCCGGTCTTGAGACCGCTCTGGACATAGAGATCCTGGCTGAGATTGTGCGCCGGCGCGGTGAGCCGCTGGCGCAAGTCGGCTTCCTCGCCGTTCGGCGTGAAGGTGATGCAGTCCATCGGGCAGATGTCGACGCAAGCGTCGCATTCGATGCAGAGCTGCGCCGTGAATACCGTCTGCACGTCGCAGTTCAGGCAGCGGCCGGCTTCGGCCAGCGCCAGCTCGGGATCGAAGCCCAATTCGACTTCGGCCTTGATGTCTTTGAGCGCCACCACCTTGTCGCGCAGCGGCACCTTGTAGCGCTTATCGAGCGCGATCTCGTTGTCGTAGGACCATTCGTGGATGCCCATCTTCTGGCTCATCAGCGCGACCGCCGGCAGCGGGCGATCGGCGATGTCCTCGCCATTGAGCATCTTGTCGATGGAAACGGCGGCTTCGTGGCCATGCGCCACCGCCCAGATGATGTTCTTCGGACCGAACGCCGCGTCGCCGCCGAAGAACACTTTCGCGTTGGTCGACGCCATGGTTTGCTTGTCGACTTTCGGCATGCCGTGCTCGTCGAACTCGATGCCCGCGTCGCGTTCGATCCAGGGGAAGGCGTTCTCCTGGCCGACCGCGACCAGCACGTCGTCGCAGGGGAAATGCTGATCCGGCAGGCCGGCGGGCACCAGCTTGCGGCGGCCCTTGGCGTCGAATTCGGCCTTCACCTTCTCGAAGGTGATGCCGGTGAGCTTGCCGTTCTCGTGGGTAAATTGCTTGGGCACCAGATAATTGTGGATCGGAATGCCCTCGTGCATGGCGTCTTCCTTTTCCCAAGGCGACGCCTTCATTTCCTCGAAACCGGAGCGCACCACCACCTGCACGTCCTCGCCGCCGAGCCGGCGCGAGGAGCGGCAGCAGTCCATGGCGGTGTTGCCGCCGCCGAGCACGATCACGCGCTTGCCGATTTTGGTGGTGTGGCCGAACGAGACCGAGGACAGCCAGTCGATGCCGATGTGAATGTGCTTGGCCGCTTCCTGGCGGCCGGGAATGTCGAGGTCGCGCCCGCGCGGCGCGCCGGAGCCGACGAAGATCGCATCCCAGCCTTCCGCCAGCAGCGCCTTCATGCTGTCGATGCGTTTGCCGCCGCGGAATTCGACGCCGAGGCCGAGGATGTA
Source organism: uncultured Alphaproteobacteria bacterium (assembly GCA_963817045.1). Taxonomy (GTDB): domain Bacteria; phylum Pseudomonadota; class Alphaproteobacteria; order Rhizobiales; family Xanthobacteraceae; genus Pseudolabrys. The sequence goes on along the minus strand of CAWFMZ010000007.1, from coordinate 319,389 downwards.
GCCGCACTCCTCGTCGATGACGGCGTCGGGCAGACGGAATTTCGGGATTTGCGTGCGGATCATGCCGCCGGCTTGCGGGTCCTGGTCGAACACCACGACGTGATAGCCGATCGGCGCCAGATCGCGCGCCACTGTCAGCGAGGCGGGACCGCCGCCGACCAGGGCGATGCGTTTGCCGTTCTTCCTGGCTGCCGGTTTCGGCAGCCGCGCGGTGATGTCGTCCTTGTAATCGGCGGCGACGCGCTTCAAGCGGCAGATCGCCACCGGCTCGTTCTCGACCCGCACGCGCCGGCAGGCCGGTTCGCACGGCCGGTCGCAGGTGCGGCCGAGGATCCCCGGAAACACGTTCGAGTACCAGTTGACCATGTAGGCGTCGGAATAGCGCCCCGCCGCGATCAACCGGATATATTCAGGAACGGGTGTGTGGGCCGGACAAGCCCATTGGCAATCCACGACCTTGTGGAAGTAGTCCGGCGCGGCAATGTTGGTATTCTTCATTCACTCCTCGAAACGCGCCCCGCTACGCCGATTACTGAAACGGTGTCGCGTCACAGCCGTGCGCGGCTGTCCTTTTCCCCAGCGCGGCCTTGTTGGACGGCCGCGATTCAGGGGGCGGAATATATGGGTTAGAACCCCCCAAGGCTACCTATCCTTCCGTCATGCCTGTGGGCTATCAACTGTAAGTCTTCACACACCTTTTCGCCCGTCGAAAGGGGCGGCAACAAGGCGTCGAGGTAGTAAAATCGCTGCTTTGCGTTAATGCCTCGGGGCGCCGGACCGGGTAATTTTCACGGCCCGGACGCCGCGGTTTCGCCCTTGTTGCGGTGCACAATCACGTGATTCTGATGCGCGATATTTTCACCGAGATTTTTGAAAACCAGCCACTCGACCCGAGAGAGGCGGCGCGCCGTGGCGCGCGGCCGCAACTGCGAAAGCGATTCTATCAGCGCGCTTATGCCGGAGAAGGCGAGGGTGGCGGCTTCCCGCTGCTGCTTGATGGTAAACCGGTCAAGACGCCGGCGCGGCGCCGGCTCGCCGCCCCGACGCGGGCGCTGACCGAAAAGATTGCCGAAGAGTGGAACGCGCAGGAAGAAGTGATCGACCCCGGGCGCATGCCGCTCACAAGGCTCGCCAATGCGGTGATCGACGCGGTGGCGGAGGCAACCGGCCCGGTCGCCAACGACGTGGCGCAATATCTCGGCTCCGATTTGCTGTGCTATCGCGCTGAGGCGCCGCACGGACTGGTCGAACGGCAGTCGCAGCACTGGGATCCGCTGCTGGCTTGGGCGAGCCACGCGCTGAGCGCCGGTTTCGTGCTGGCGCAAGGCGTCATGCATGTGGCGCAGCCGGGCGAGGCGATCGCCGCCGCGCGCGCAAAAATTCCGATGGATCCTTGGCGGCTGGGCGCGGTGTCCTCGATCACTACGCTGACCAGCTCCGGCCTGCTGGCGCTCGCGCTTGAGCGCGGCGCCATCGACGCGGATGCCGCCTGGGCCGCCGCGCATGTGGACGAGGACTGGCAGATGTCGCAATGGGGCCGCGACGAACTCGCGCTCGAACGCCGCGCGTACCGCCATGCCGAGTTTCAGGCGGCGGCGGCGGTGCTGCGGCTGGTGCCACGATCGGGATTTCCTGCGGACGTCCTGTTGTAATGCAATTTTCGCTATTGCAAATTCAACCGCAGCATTGATGATGGATTTGCCATCGATACCGGTGCCTTGCAAAAAGGGGGGAATACATGAAGAAAATTGCACTGTTGCTTTTCGTTGTGGCAGTCACGGTCTCACCGGCAGCGGCCGATACGAAGAAGGAAGCAAAGAAAATGACTGCCGACAGCGCGCAGAAATCTGATCCCAACGACGCCAGCTGGCGCTTAGTGCGGGACGGGGCCCCGCTCGTGCTGCCGTGGTGGTCGCTTCCGGTTTATTTTGGCGTCGTCCATAAAGAGCCGAACAAAAAGCAGTAGAGCTGAGTTACGCTCATTCCCGCACTCGGGCCCGGCTTCGCCGGCCCGAGTACAGGCGCCAGCGGGAATCCAGGTCCACGCCTGCAAAGCCGGCAAATTACGGGACCGCGTCGCCGTTTTCGCGGGGACGAGCGGACGAAGTGTTCGCCTCGATCTCCGCCGCCTGCTGCAGGCTGGCACGCGCTTCCTCGCCGCGCCCGAGTGCCTGCAGAATGCCGGCGCGGGTCTTGTGCGCCTTGGCCGACTTCGCATCGAGCGCGATCGCGCGGTCGAGACTGGCGAGCGCCTCGTCCAGCCGGCCGGCCTGCTTCAGCGCCAGGCCGCGGTCGGCGTGCGCCTCGGCTAGTTTCGGCGCCAGCGCGATGACGCGGTCATAGCCGGCGATAGCCTCGGCGAAGTGGCCGCCATCGCACAAGGCGGTGGCACGATTATAGTGCGGCACCGGGAAATCCGGATCGAGCGCGATGGCGCGGTCATAGCTCGCGATCGCCTCGTCGATGCGGCCTAAGCCGTGCAGCGTGGCGCCGCGGTTGAGCCAATCGGTCGCCGAATTCGGATTGAGCTCGACGGCGCGCTCGAAGCTCGACAACGCTTCGGCCGGCCGCCCGAGCTCGCTCAGCATATTGCCGCGGTTGCCATAGGCGTCGGCGAATTTCGTATCGCAGGCGAGCGCGTCGTCGAAACTCGCCAGCGCATCCTTGATCTGGCCGAGCCGGTGCAGGGCCTGGCCGATCAGATTGTGCGCGCGCGCTTGACCAGAGCGATACGACAGCGAGCGGCGGGCGAGGTCGATGCCCTGCTGGAATTGGCCTTCGTGGCAGGCGAGCACCGCGACGTAATAGAGCGCGTCGGCGTTGTGCGGATCTCTACGCAGGACTTCGGTATAGCGGTCCATGGCCAGCGCGAAATCGCCCTGGCGGTGATGGAACAGGCCCTGCTCGAGGAACTGCGCGGCAGTTGCGGGTTCGGCCATGGCCCGCTTCTAAGCAGTCTTTGCCGTGGATGCCAAGCCTGCCGGATTGTTATACGCCCGAAGTACCGGGCCATGCGGCGGCGGACGCCGAGCAAAAGCTAAACGATGCGTGCTGGCAGCACGACCACCTTGGCGCCGACCGGCGTGCGGTTATAGAGATCGATCACGTCGTCGTTGGTCAGGCGAATGCAACCTGAAGAAACATTCTGTCCGATGGTCCAGGGTTCGTTCGTGCCGTGGATCCGGTAAAGCGTGTCTTTATTGTCCTGCCACAGGTAGAGAGCGCGGGCGCCGAGCGGATTTTCTGGGCCGCCAGGAAAGCCTTGACCGCCCGGCAGCGGCTTCATGCGGTTGACCAGCAGTGGATGGCGATGAAGGATATCGCCGGTCGGATACCAGTCCGGCCATTCCTGCTTGCTTTTGACCGTTGCCGTTCCGGCCCAGCCATAGCCTTCGCTGCCGACGCCGATTCCATAGCGCCGGGCCTTTCCACCCGCCTCCACCAGGTAAAGATAGTGTGCCGACGTATCGACAATGATCGCACCGGGTGACTCTTCCGTGAGGTACTGGATTTCTTCGCGCTGATAGTTTGGAGTTGAAGCGGCGCTCCCCATGTCCCAGCCGGTGGTGCTGGTAGCGGTGGTGCCGGTGCCGGTGGTCGAACAGCCGGCAAGCGCCCACGCCGCGCCCATCGCGGACGCAGCCGTTAGCAGCGAGCGGCGGCTCAGTTTAGGCATGCTAGACACAACCAATTCAAGCTCGTTCGGTTCCACGATCGGTGCAGCGGGCAAGACCACCCGAAAACCGTCCATTCTATCAAGCCGTCCAATTCTTGCCCAGTGGAAGCCGAGTGGGGGCGGGTGGCGACCTCGCTTTCCCTCTCCCCCAAGGGGAGAGGGAGTGCCGCGGAGTATGCCGCCTCGCCGTTTGCCGTGGTATGCATTTTACAATCGGATTGCGTAGGGCAGGGCTCTGATATGAAGGACATCCTCGACAGGCTGGAACAGCGGCGCGACGAGGCCCGCCTCGGGGGCGGTGCGGCCCGCATCGAGGCCCAGCACAAGCGCGGAAAATTGACCGCGCGCGAGCGCATCGAACTCTTGCTCGACAAAGGCTCGTTCGAGGAGCTCGACATGTTCGTCGAGCACCGTTCAGCCGAATTCGGCATGGAGAAAACCAAAATCCCCGGCGACGGCGTGGTCACTGGCTGGGGCACCGTCAACGGCCGCACGGTCTATCTGTTCTCCAAGGATTTCACCGTGTTTGGCGGCTCGCTCTCGGAAGCGCATGCGCAGAAGATCATCAAGGTGCAGGACATGGCGATGAAGGCGCGCGCGCCGGTGATCGGCCTGTTCGACGCCGGCGGCGCACGCATCCAGGAGGGCGTCGCCGCGCTCGGCGGCTATGGCGAGGTGTTCAAGCGCAACGTGATCGCCTCCGGCGTCATTCCGCAGATTTCCGTCATCATGGGCCCGTGCGCCGGCGGCGACGTCTATTCGCCGGCGATGACCGATTTCATCTTCATGGTGCGCGACACCAGCTACATGTTCGTCACCGGCCCGGACGTGGTGAAGACCGTGACCAACGAGGTGGTCACCGCCGAGGAACTGGGCGGCGCCAGCGTGCACACCACCAGGTCGGGCGTTGCCGACGGCGCGTTCGAGAACGATGTCGAATGTCTGCTGCAGATGCGCCGGCTGATCGACTTCCTGCCGGCCAACAACGAGAGCGGCGTGCCGGACTGGCCGACGCAAGATCCCGCCGACCGCGAGGATCAATCGCTCGACACTCTGATCCCGGACAATCCCAATAAGCCCTACGACATCAAGGAACTGATCCTCAAAGTCGCCGACGAGGGCGACTTCTTCGAGATTGCTTCGGCCTATGCCAAGAACATCGTCACCGGCTTCGGCCGCATTGCCGGCAAGACGGTCGGCTTCGTCGCCAACCAGCCGATGGTGCTGGCCGGCGTGCTCGACAGCGACGCCTCGCGCAAAGGCGCGCGCTTCGTGCGCTTCTGCGACGCCTTCAATATTCCGATCGTCACCTTCGTCGACGTGCCCGGCTTCCTGCCCGGCACCGCGCAGGAATACAACGGGCTGATCAAGCACGGCGCCAAGCTCTTATTCGCCTATTCCCAGTGCACGGTGCCGCTGGTGACGGTGATCACGCGCAAGGCCTTCGGCGGCGCCTATGACGTGATGGCGTCAAAACACGTCGGCGGCGACTTGAACTACGCCTGGCCGACCGCGCAGATCGCGGTGATGGGCGCCAAGGGTGCGGTCGAGATCATCTTCCGAGCCGACATCGGTGACAAGGACAAGATCGCCTCCCGCACCAAGGAATACGAGGAGCGCTTTCTGTCGCCCTTCGTCGCCGCCGAGCGCGGCTATATCGACGACGTGATCATGCCGCACGCGACGCGCCGCCGCCTGGCGCGCGCGCTGGCGATGCTGAAGAACAAGCATGTCGAGATGCCGGCGCGCAAGCACGACAATTTGCCGGTGTAGCTGCAACCATGCTTTTCCTCGTCCGCGCCGTTGTCGCCGAAAACCGACGCAACAAATTCGACCATTGGTATTCGGCCGACCACCTGCCGCGCGCGATGGCCGATTTCAAAGCCGAGAAGGCCTGGCGCTTCTGGAGCGGGCGGGGAGGCGTCATTTGTCCGCCATGATATCCTCGCGCTGACGCACCACAGCCCAAGCGATTCGCCGCATGGCCAAAAAGCGTAAGGCAACAAGTCTCAGTCAGGACCTGCGCGCCGAACGCCCGGTGCTGGCGGGCGCGGTGACGATGCTCATTTTCTTCACGGTCGGCGCGGGCTGGACCTCCGATAATTCAAATCTCGTCGTGACGGCCGGGATCTTCATCTGGCTGTTTGCGGTCATGATCTGGTGCGCGTTCGGCGTCGTGCGTCACGCCGAGGTGCTGGCCGAGCATCTGGGCGAGCCCTTCGGCACCCTGATCCTCACCATTGCCGCCGTCAGCATCGAAGTGACCATCATGGCGACCGTCATGCTCAGCGGCGACCCCAATCCGACGCTGCCGCGCGACACGGTGTTCGCGGTGCTGATGATCGTGCTCAACGGCATGATCGGCCTGTCGGTGATCGTCGGCGCCATGCACCACAACCAGCAGCAATATAATCTGCAGGGCGCGGTCGCGTTTCTGGCCGTCATTTCGTGCCTGGCGGTCATTTCGCTGGTGCTGCCGACCTTCACCACATCGACCGCCGACCACTCGATGACGACGCTGCAGGCGATCGTGTTCGGACTGCTGACCGCGCTGCTTTACGGCGGCTTCCTCGCGATCCAGACCATGCGCCATCGCGCATTCTTCGAGGAGGCGAGGGCGGTCCACCGCGTCGCCGGCGCCGAGCCGGCGCATGAACCGGTCCATGGCCCCAAGCGTTCGATTCGCTATCACGCCGTTCTGCTGGCAATGACCTTGTTGCCGGTGGTTCTGCTGTCGGAGCAACTGGCGAACGTGATCGACTTCGGCATCGAGAAGCTGCACGCGCCGACCACGCTGGGCGGCATTCTGATCGCCATCCTGATCCTGTCGCCGGAAGGCCTGACGGCCTATCAGGCGGCGCGGCGCAACCAGTTGCAGCGCTCGGTCAATCTGTCGCTGGGCTCGGCGCTGTCCACCATCGGCCTGACGATCCCGGTCATGCTGGCGCTCAGCCTGACGATCGGCATTCCGCTCGAGCTGGGTCTGGCGCCGGTGCAGGCCATCCTGCTGGTGCTGACGCTGTTTATTACGCAGATGACGTTTTCCGGCGCGCCGACCAACATCCTGCTCGGCAGCGTCCATCTGGTATTATTCGCCGCCTTCATCGTGCTGATTTTCAATCCGTGACGGCGCGGATTGCGCTTCCGCTATAGTTCAGTTCGCCCCCGCGAAAGCGGGGACCCAGACCCAGAGCCGCCCGGCAAGCAGCCAAGAACTGGATGCCCGCTTGCGCGGGAATGAGCGGAGTGACGTCAAGCCCGGCCATGACAGAATAGGGGCGGGGAGTAACATCGATGTCAAAATCCTTCTTTCTGGTCCGTGCCGTCGTCATTGAGCCGTTACGAGATAAATTCGACCACTGGTATTCGACCGACCACCTGCCGCGCGCGCTCCCCGATTTCAAGTGCGAGAAGTGCTGGCGCTTCTGGAGCGTGGTGGACAAGGGCGTGCATTACGCGGTCTATCAGTTCGCCGATAGGGCGCGCCTCGACGCCGCAATAAAATCAGACGCCTTCAAGGAACTTGTTGCCGACTTCAATTGTTCTTGGCCGGAAGGCGGCACCCGCACCCGCGAAATTCTGAGCATGGTTGAGGAGCGCGAGGCGCCGTAATCGCTTATTCCTCATGGTGAGGAGCGCGGGCTTTTACCCGCGCGTCTCAAACCATGAGGCCCGGGCCTCATCCTTCGAGACGCCCGCTGCGCGGGCTCCTCAGGATGAGGAGAGAATGACGGACGAAGGGCCATCGGCCACTGTTAGACCGGCCACACCCGGCGTATGCTCTTTCCTTAGTCAGGGGGAAACGCCATGCTCAAAAAACCGCTTGTCATCGCCATGCTCGCCGCGCTCGCGCTCGGCGGTGCCGCCTTCGCGCAGCAAAATCCGCCGGTTTCGCCGTCGCCGATCAAGCGCACGCCGATCGGCAAGACCGAGGTGCCGGGCGCCAATTACGAAGTCATCTCCGCCATGGTGGAGATCGCGCCCGGCTTCAAGGCCGGCCGCCACTTCCATCCCGGCATCGTGCAGGCGCAGGTGGTGGACGGCGAATTCTGGATTGCGCTCGACGGCCAGCCGGAGAAGATCTTCACCGCCGGCCAGTCGCTAGAAGTGCCGCTGAAGGCGATCCACAACGAAGGCGCGGTCGGCGACAAGCCGGCCAAGCTGATCGCGGTCTATGTGGTCGAAAAGGGCCAGCCGCTGGTCAACCCGGTGAAGTGATTTGACGCGAAGCCGTTACTGTCATGGCTGGGCTTGTCCCGGCCATCCCGATTAGGTGGGCACGGCTTTGCATTCCAAAACGGGATGCGCGGGTCAAGCCCGCGCATGACAACGCGCCGCCCTAACACCTCCGGCGCCTCGATCGTGCGCCCGGCGGCATAGCCCGCGGCCGTGAGCTCATAGCGGTAGCGGTTGCGCCGGTCGATGGTGACCCAGTTGTTCGCCACCGCTTTGTTGAGCCCGCGCTGAAAATCCCCGTCGCGCACGGTGAAAAAATAATTGCGCGGCAACATGCCGTTCGCCGGTATCCGGTTGCGCATGAAAACGCTGAGGATTTGGCGGCCGACGTCGTCGTCGGAGATTGCGTAAGACATGAGGCACCGGCAATCGCAAGTTGTGTTCAACTGCGTTACGCCAATGCGCACCCGCTGTCGCGCGGCCAGGGCCGATAGCAAAGGTTATACCGCTTTATTTTGCGTCACTTCGCCGCAACCACGCGGTTCCGCAACACGCCGATACCACTGATCTCGATCTCCACCGTGTCGCCCGGCTTGATGTTTTGCGGCAAGCCGTCGGTGCCCATCCACATCACGTCGCCCGGCTCGATGGTGCAGTATGTCGACACTTCCGCGATATAGGTCGCGGTGTCGAAGATCATGTTGTTGGTGGCGAAGCGGTCGGTTTCCTTGCCGTTCAACCGGATGATCGGTCTGCATCTTGGCCGGGTCGAGGCCGGTGACGATCCACGGCCCCATCGGCTTGAAGGTGTCGGCATTCTTGGCGCGCCAGAGCGTGCGGTCGCTCGCCTGCCAGCCCCTTTCGCTCACATCGTTGCCGATGGTCCAGCCCAGCACGTAATCGAGCGCGTTCTCGCGCTTGACGTTGCGGCGCGCTTGCCGAACACCGCCACCAGCTCGCCTTCGTACTGGAACGCCTCGCCGGCGTCGGCCGGCTTCACGATGTTCTCCTCGTGCGCGATCAGCGCGTTGTTGGCGCGATAGCCGATGTCGGGCCGCTTGGGGAACGACGGCTCGGTGCCGCGCTTGGCCGCCATCTTGCGGATGTGGTCGGCGTAATTGATGCCGACGCAGTAGAAGGTCGGCGGCACCACCGGGATCAGCAGTTTGACGTTGGCGAGCGGGATGGCGCGGGTGCTGCGCTGGTGCGCGCCGAACGGGCTGCCGTCGACGGCGATCACCTGGTCGCCCTCGACCACGCCGTAGCTCACTTGATTGTCCTTGCTGAAACGGCACCACGTCGTCATCGCATGTCCCCTCAGCCTGAGCGGCCGCCGCCACCATAATAGGCCGCGGCCGCTTGGCAACGATTGAACCCATTTGCGCTTTCCAGCGACCCACAAAAGCGGCATGGTCGCCGTTCGGGGGTGATTCAATGAAAACGCGTTTCTTGTGCGCAAGCTTGGCCGCGATGGCGATCGCCGCACTGGCGCCGCCGGCGCAGGCCGGTTGTGTCATTTCGCCGGACCAGAAATCCATCAACGTCGTCACCGACAATGCGTCGAGCGACCAGAAGAATTGCGCGGTGAGTTGCAAAGTCGACACCAAGATCGGCGTGGTGACGGTCGCCTGCGGCGGCACCACGCCGCCGCTCGCCAAGGCGCCATTCGCTGTGCGACTACGACAAGCCGGAGGCCTGGTACAAGAAGGTCATCTCCTCGGAAGACAGCTGCAAAGGCGGCGCGGCGAGTGCGGCGCCCGCTCAGACGGCGGCCGCGCCGGCGCTCAAGCCCGGCGGCTTCGCCTGTCGAATTTCGCCGGACGGCACGTCGGTCGATGCGGTCATCGTCAATCCCTACAAGACCGAGACCAGTTGCCAGATCGACTGCCAGCTCTCGACCACCAAGGCCGGCACCACCTTTTCGGTGTCCTGCGGCAAGCCCGCCGCGCCTGGAGCCGAGGCCGTGCTGTGCAGCCACGCTTACGACAAGGGCAAGCTGGTGAAGATGGTCGGCGGCAAGGGCAGCTGCGTCAATCCGGAACCGGCGGCCGCCGACAAAGAAAAAGACGATGATGACGACGCCGACGTACAGAACCTCATCAACAATCCGGCCAGGCTACGCGAGCACATCCGCAAGAATTTGGACCCCGACGCGCAGAAGATGTTCGACAAGATGCACAAGCCGTAGCCTTCGCTCCTCAGGATGAGGATCGCTCAGCGCCAGCCGCCGCCGCCGTTCACATAGACCGTATCCGCGGTCATGAACGGGCAGGCGTCCGAGCACATGAACAGCACCAGCTCGCCGATTTCCTCCGGCGTGCCGAAGCGCTGCATCGGCACGTCCTCGAGCGAGCGCCGCAGCAGCTCGGGCGAGGTCTGGGCGGCTTGCTGGAACGGCGTATCCACCGGTCCGGGCGAAATCGACAGCGCGCGGATGCCCTGGGTGGCGAACTCGCGCGCCACGCCCATGGTCATGGTCACCACCGCGCCCTTGGCCGCGGCGTAATGCACCGAGGCGCCGGGGCCGCCGCGCCGGTGCTGCATGCTGCCCATGTTGACGATCACGCCGAACTGGTTGTTCAGCATGTGCGGCAGCACCGCCTGCATGGCGTAGAACGTGCCTTTCACATTGAGGTCGAAGGTGCGGTCGAAAAGATTGTCGTCGATGTCGAGGAATTTGGAGCGGCGCAGCGCCGCGCCCGCCGAATTGAACAGGAACTGCACGCTGCCGAAACCGTCGATCGCCAGCTGCACCATGTCGTCGACCGCCGCGCGCTTGGTCACGTCGATGGTGAGCGCCAGCGCCTGGCCGTCCTTGGCATTGATCAGCTGCACGGTTTCCTTGACGCCGTTCTCGTTGACGTCGGCGCACACCACATTGGCGCCTTCGCGCGCGAAGATCAGCGCGGTGGCCCGGCCGATGCCGCTGGCGGCGCCGGTGATGATGATGGTTTTCCCTGAAAAATAGTCCGGCGTCTTCGGCATGGTGTCCTCGCCCGGCGTATGGTGTGATCGCGGGGCGGAGACTAGCGCATTCTTTACCCGCCGTACGACATCCCGCCCATGCGGATTACCGCTTGGGTCCCGAGCAGGATGGCGCGCGACAGCAGCGCGATGTCGGCCGGCATGTCCTTGCGCCAGACGTCGAGCAGCAGCGCGATGCGCACATGGTCGCTGCGGTTCCACACTTCATGCGGATAGGTGTCGTCCCACAGCAGGCTTTCGCCGTCGCCGAGCTGGTAGGGCACGCCGTCGATGTTCATCACGCAGGCCGGTTTACCGTTGCCGTCGTACGGCATCGACAGCATGAGATGGAAACGCAAAATGCCGCGGAACGGGCCGCGGTGCTCCGGGATATGCTTGCCGGGCGCGAGAAATGAGAACGTGGCCGACACCACTTCCGGCGCCTCGTCGAGCAGCGCGGCGACGGTCGGGCAGCGTTGCAGGTTTTTATCGACCGTCACGCCATAGGCCTTCATGATGAACATGCGCCAGTCGCGCCCATCGCTGGCCGAGATATCCGCCTGCGCCGGCATGATGTCGTGGAAGCGCGGCACCTCGTTCAGCATGCCGGCGACGCCAAGCGCCTCGCGGCGGATGTCGGTCCAGCGGTCGATGAAGCGTTTGGCGTTGGGGAAATAATGCTCGGCGTCGAGCGTGGCCGGCGTCGTGATGCGGCGGTCATAGATGGCGCGGACAGCGCCGGCCGCGCGGTCGTAGAGTTGCAGCACGGACAATCTCCGCGGACGCGTCGCCCCTTGCGATGAATATAGTCCCGCGCCGGCCCGCCGGCCTATAGCTCCGCGCATAAATTCGCCGGCGCGGCGCTTGACAATCGCGCCTATAGGGATAAGTCCGGATGTGCGGTTCGCCGAGGGCGCGGTGCGGAGGCGTCTCGAAGGCGGGCGATGGCGCTTGCTCGCAAAACCCGTTATTAACGCCGCAGCCGAGGGTGCCCCATGACGCTGCGAAAATTATTGTTGGCGCTGTTGCTGGCGCCGCTGCTGACCACGCCGCTGCGCGCGCAGGAAACGCTGGTCACCTTCAAATCCATGAGCGTCGATCTGGCGCTCGCGCTAGCGCGCGGCGCGCTCGCCGATTGCCAGAAGCAGGGCTATCAGGTGACGGTCGCGGTGGTGGACCGTTTCGGCGTCACGCAAGTGCTGCTGCGCGACCGCTTCGCCGGCGCCCATACCGTGCCGACCGCGACCGGCAAGGCCTGGACCGCGGTCAGCTTCCGCACCAACACCAGCGAGCTGGTCGCCGCCACGCAGCCGGGCTCGCCGCAGGCCGGCATTCGCGCGCTGCCGGGCGCCACCATCATCGCCGGCGGCGTGATGGTGGAAGCGGCCGGCTCCCTGGTCGGCGCGGTCGGCGTCTCCGGCGCCCCCGGCGGCGACAACGACGAAGCCTGCGCCAAGACCGGCATCGCCGCCGTGCGCGACAAGCTCGATTTCTAAGAGGTCAGTCATGAATGCAACCGCTCCGGTCGAATACGCCGACGCCTCAGCCGCCGTGCGCGCGGTCTATGACGACATCAAGCAGACGCGCAACGTGCCGGACGTGAACAATTTCTGGAAATATCTGGCGCGCGATCCGGCGACGCTCAAACGCACCTGGGAGAGCGTGAAGCAGATCATGGCGCCGGGCGCGCTCGACCCGCTCACCAAGGAGATGATCTATCTCGCGGTCAGCGTCACCAATGGCTGCGCCTATTGCATCGCCAGCCACACCGCGGCCGCCCGCAAGGCCGGCATGACGGAAGCCATGTTCGGCGAGGTGATGGCGGTCACCGGCATGGCCAACGAGACCAATCGGCTCGCCAACGGCTACCGGGTGCCGATCGACCCGGCGTTCCAGACCTGAGGCGATTGCTCAAGCCGTGCCTTCCGTGACAAGGTACAAAAAAACGCGCGGGGGCGCGGGGGGAGGAGCCATGTTCGATCGGCAACTGATTGTGAGACTGCTGTGCGTCGCTCTGGTCGCGGCGGTCATGCTGCCGGCCGGCCAGGTGCTGTTTCCCTATGTCAGCCACGTCCTGAGCGGCATGCAGTTCCAGGCGATCGAGGCGGTCGTCAGCGCCACGGTCGGCTTCGGCCTCTCGGCGATCGTCGGCTAACCTTCCGAATGCATTTTCCGGATCGGTTTTCCGACAGCCTAAGCACACTGGCGATCGCGGCCGCGCCGATGCTGTTCGTGCTGCTGTGGAGCACCGGCTTCATCGGCGCGCGCTTCGGGCTGCCCTATATCGAGCCGATGACGTTTCTGGCCGTGCGCATGGTGTTCGTGGTGCTGATTCTTGGCGCCTTCGCGCTGATCGTGCGCGCGCGCTGGCCGCGCGGCCCTGAGATCGGCCACAGCCTGGTGGCGAGCTCGCTGCTGCACGGGCTCTATCTCGGCGGCGTGTTCACGGCCATCAGCCAGGGCGTGCCGGCCGGCATCTCGGCGCTGATCCCGGGCCTGCAGCCGATCCTCACCTCGACCATCGCCAATCGCTTCATGGGCGAGAAGGTGACGCGCCTGCAATGGCTCGGCCTCGTGCTCGGCCTGATCGGAGTGGCGCTGGTGCTGCATGACCGCGCCATCGTGAATGCCGGCTCAGCCGCTAGGCTGGGTCGCGAGCTTCGGCTCGCTCATCGGCATCACGCTCGGCACGCTCTATCAGAAGCGTTTTTGCGGCGCCATCGACTGGCGCACCGGCAACCTGGTGCAATATATCGGCGCCATGCTGCTGTTCGGCCTCGCCGCCTTCGCCTTCGAGACGCGCGTGATCCACTGGACCGGCGAACTCGTCTTCGCCATGGCCTGGCTGGTGCTCGTGCTGTCGATCGCCGCGGTCGGGCTGATGTATTGGCTGATCCGCCGCTCGGCGGCGACCGGCTTCGCCAGCCTGTTCTATCTGGTGCCGGCGGTGACCGCGCTTGTTCGCCTTTTTCCTGTTCGGCGAGAAGCTGGACGCGCTGTCGGTCGCCGGCATGGTGGTCTGCGCCGTCGGCGTGGTCATGGTCAACCGCGGCGCGGCGAAGCCGGCGGCGGCCGCAGACGATTAACGATTATTTCCCGCGCTCGAGCACCATCTGCGTCTGCGTCACCAGCGCGCACAGCCTGCCGTCGCCGCGGGTGACGCGCGTCTGCCAGACCATGGTGGTGCGGCCGCGATGCAGCGGCGTACATTCCGCATAAGCGACGTCGCCGATCGGGATGGCGGCGAAGAAATTGGTCTTGCTCTCGATCGTGGTGGTGGACTGGCCCGCTTTCAGATTGGCGGTGGTGGCGGTGCCGCCGAGATTGTCGGCCAGCGCCATGATGGCGCCGCCATGCATGATGCCGAAACGGTTGTTGAGCTCCTCGCGCGCGACCAGTTCGGCGGTGACCCGTTCGGGCGAGACATGGGTGATTTTCATCCCCAGGAATTGGGCGAAGGGCGGTTGCTGCCGAGCCAGCTCGTTGATTGCCCCGTCGTTCATTGCAATTGCTCCAGCCAATGGGCGGCGATGGTGAGATCGTTTTGCGTGAGATTGTGTCCGGTGGGAAGGACTTTATAGACGAGATCGGCGCCGGCCGCCTGCAACACCGCCGCCAGCCGTTGGCTGGATGGCGCCGGGATCATCGTATCGTTGCTGCCCGAAAGCAGCAGGATCGGTTTGCCGGTGAGATCGGGCAGCGGCTCCGGCTCGAACGGCAGCATCGCGCGCAACAGCACGGCGCCGCGCAGCGCGTCCGGCCGCGTCAGTAACAGCGAGGCGGCGATATTGGCGCCGTTGGAAAAGCCGACGGCGACCGGCGTTTCGATGGCGTAGGCCTTGCGCGCGGCGGCGATGAAATCGCCTAGCTCGGCGGTGCGCGCTTGCAGGTCGGGGAGGTCGAATACGCCTTCCGCTCGGCGGCGAAAGAACCGCGGCATGCCGTTTTCCAGCACCTTGCCGCGCGGCGACAGCAGCGCCGATCCGGGCGACAATTGCGCAGCCAGCGGAACGAGGTCGTTCTCATCGCCGCCGGTGCCGTGCAGCAGCAACAAAGGAGGCCGCTCCGGCTGCGTCGCCGGGATGAAGCGGTGGATGAAACCGAGATCGGTCATGGGCGGAAATGGCAAGGGCGCGGACCGCGGCCCGCGCCCTTCTTATAGACTATGACGCGCGCGTCACTTCGGCTGCGGCACGATGCGGATGTAGGGCCGCGGCGCCTTGAAGCCTTGCGGCCAGATCTTCTTGGCCTCGTCGTCGGTGACCGAGCCGGCGATGATCACGTCCTCGCCCTGTTTCCAGTTCGCCGGCGTCGCCACGCGATGCTTGGCGGTCATCTGCAGCGAGTCGAGCACGCGCAGCACCTCGTCGAAATTGCGCCCGGTGGTCATCGGATAGACCAGGATCAGCTTGATCTTCTTGTCCGGCCCGATGATGAAGACGTTGCGCACGGTCATGATTGTCGGCCGCGGTGCGGCCTTCCGAGGTGCCGCCGGTTGCCGCCGGCAGCATGCCGTAGGCCTTGGAAATCTTCAGATCGGTGTCGCCGATCATCGGATAGTTCGGCGCGAAGCCGACCACGTCCTTGATGTCGACCGCCCATTTCGTGTGATTGTCGACCGGGTCGACCGACAGGCCGATGATCTTGGTGTTGCGCTTGTCGAACTCCGGCTTCATGCGCGCCATGGTGCCGAGTTCGGTGGTGCAGACCGGCGTGAAATCCTTCGGGTGCGAGAACAGCACGCCCCAGGAATTGCCCAGCCAGTCGTGAAAGCGGATTTTTCCTTCGGTGGTGTCCGCCTCGAAATCCGGGGCGGTATCGCCAATCGCCAATGCCATGACAAACCTCCAATTACTGCATTGAACGGTCGTTCGGGTGCTTATATATAGGCGTCCGCAGGCGGGCGGAATAGGGCCGGGTGCAAAGAGTTGCATCCATGCGGCGTCGCGCGGCGGCGCAGCACAAAGTTTCGCCGCCTTGCCGGCGCGATGAAAATGATTTTCCGCCGCTCGCGGCCGCTTGGCGTCAGCGGCTTGCCGCCTTGCGCTCGTCCATGCCGACGGTGCGGCCGGGGAATCCGGCGGCGTCGAAATAGCGGTTCGGCCCCACGCGCTGGCCGACCAGGATGGTGGCGAGGCCGTCCGCGCCCGGCTTGCGAGCGCTCGATGAAGTTCTCCACCGTCGGGCTGGCGCCGCCCGGCAGCGCTTCCTCGGCGACGCGGCCCATCAGCGCGCCCTTGAACGGGATCTTCAGGCCGAGGATGTGCGCCATGGTCTTGCCCATGTCGGCATTGCTCACCGGCGCTTCGCTGACGAAGCCGGATTTGAAGCTCGGGCCCGATCGCCGCCATGAAATTCATGGTGTCGGCGCGGCTGAAGCTGCCGTGCATGCCCTGGCCCTGCTGCAAGCCGGTGTCGGCGACCGTCGACCGTGCACAGCACCGGCTTGTCGCAGCCGGTCGAGTAGGAGCGGAAATTGACCACGATCGCCGGCCGCGGCGTGCGCGCCGAGCCCTTCAGGTTGATCGCGGACAGCGGCAGCGTGCCGGGGAAGCTGCCGAGTTCGTCGTCGACGAACAGGCCGCTGACGTAATCCTGCGCCAGCAGCGCGCTCGATCACCTTGGCGGTGAGCGCGCGGTCCTTGCCCGGAAGATAGACGAGGTCGGAGCCGCCATTGGCGGCGACCACCACGTCGGGCTTGGCCGGATCGGTGCCGATCAGTCCGTTGCCGCGCTTCGGATAGGTGCCGGCGGCGACCGCGCCGTTCTTGTTGTCGGGATCGTACAGCGGCAGGCCGAGCGCCTTGGCGAGATCGATCGCGACGAAGCCGGGCGGCAGCAGGCCGGCCGGCACGTCGGCATAGCTCGCCTGCGCGGCCGGGCTGGTCTTGCTTTCCTTGGAGATGGTGGAGAAGCCGTGGTCGGCCGCGACGACGATGTCGGTGGTCGCGGCGAGGCCGAGCTCGTCGAGCGCCTGGCGCAGCTGGCGAGATTGTCGTCGGCATTCTTGATCGCCGCGAGCGAGGTCGGCCCGTTGATGCCGGGCGTCACGCTGAGAGGCTGTCGCCCTGATTGTGCTGCGTGCCGTCCGGATCGCGCGACCAGAACACCAGCACGAACGGCTTGTTGCGCGCCTTGAACATCGGCAGCACGACCTTGGCGGCGACGTCGGCGAAATATTTCTGCTGCGCGATATTGGCGACCGAGGTGCCGGGCGTCTTGAAGTCGCCGGCCTTGCCGTTGTCGCCCGCGGCGCGCGACGGCGCGGCGAGCGGCAGGCCGGCGGCGGTGAGCGCGTCCTTCATCGCCTGCGACAGCGGAATGCCGGCCGCGCTGCCGGTCGCGTCGTCGACGATGATGGTGTGCTCGCCGGTGCGCTCGGTGTGGTCGAACATCAAGGTCGGGCCGAGCTTGCCGATCGCCGCGGTGCTGAAGCCCTGGTGGCGGGCGGTCAGCAGGATGGTGTCCTCGTCGACGAAATTGCCGGAGAAATGCGCGTCGATGTCGCCCAGGACCGGATCGTTCTCGATGAACGGCGTCATGCTGCCGGCGGCGCGTCGGCGACCGGATAGCCGGTGTAGATCGTGTTGCTGAATGCCCCGGTGTCGCCGAGGAAATGGCCGGTGGCGAGGCCGGATGCATTGGGCATGGTGAAGGTCGGGAACAGCGAATGCGGATTGGCGAAATTGACGCCCTGGTCGCGCAGCGCGGCCATGGTCGGGCGCGGTCTCCGGCGTCACCGCCAGCGCGCGCAGGCCGTCCGGCACGAACAGGATCAGGTTGTGCGGGGTCTTGCGCGTGCGGCGGCGCCGAGCCTGAATGGCGACGGCCGTGCAGGCCGCCACGAGCAGGCTTTTCGACCTGAGCGACATGGCAGTTCTCCCGATTATCTTTGTCGATAGGTTGCGCTAGATACGCCCGCCGCAAGACAGTATTGTAACAGATGCCGGCTATCCGCAGCCATTTCCACCCGGAATGGCAGAGAGGCGTCCCGCGTGAATGTTCAAGCGTATCCTGATTGCCAATCGCGGCGAAATCGCCTGCCGGATCATCAAGACCGCCCGCCGGATGGGGATCGAGACGGTCGCGGTCTATTCCGAGGCCGACAAGGACGCCCTGCACGTCGAGATGGCCGACACGCGCCGTCGCCATCGGCCCGCCGGAGGCGGCCAAGAGCTATCTGCTGATCGACAAGATCGTGGCCGCCTGCAAGGCGACGCGGCGCCGAGGCCGTGCATCCCGGCTACGGCTTCCTGTCCGAGCGCGAGGCCTTTCCCAAGGCGCTGCAAGCCGCCGGCATCGTGTTCATCGGGCCGAATCCCAAAGCCATCGCCGCCATGGGCGACAAGATCGAGTCCAAGAAGGCGGCGGCGGCGGCCAAGGTCTCGACCGTGCCCGGCCATCTCGGCGTGATCGACGACGACAGTCGAGGCGATCGAGATCGCCGAGGAGATCGGCTATCCGGTGATGATCAAGGCCTCGGCCGGCGGCGGCGGCAAGGGCATGCGCATCGCCTATGCCAAGGCCGAGGTGGCGGAAGGCTTCGCGCGCGCGCGCTCGGAGGCGAAGTCCTCGTTCGGCGACGACCGCGTGTTCATCGAGAAATTCATCACCGATCCGCGCCACATCGAAATCCAGGTGCTGGGCGACAAGCACGGCAACGTCATCTATCTCGGCGAGCGCGAATGCTCGATCCAGCGCCGCAATCAGAAAGTGATCGAGGAGGCGCCGAGCCCGCTGCTCGACGCGGCGACGCGCAAGAAGATGGGCGAGCAGGCGGTCGCGCTCGCCAAGGCGGTCGGCTACGACAGCGCCGGCACCGTCGAATTCGTCGCCGGCGCAGGACAAGAGCTTCTATTTCCTGGAAATGAACACGCGGCTGCAGGTCGAGCATCCGGTGACCGAACTGGTCACCGGCATCGATCTGGTCGAGCAGATGATCCGCAGCGCGGCCGGCGAGAAACTGTCGCTCAAGCAGAGCGACGTGAAGCTCAACGGCTGGGCGGTGGAAAGCCGCGTCTATGCCGAGGATCCGTATCGCAATTTCCTGCCCTCGACCGGGCGGCTCACGCGCTACCGGCCGCCGCAGGAGCGCAGCGCCGACGGCGTCACCGTGCGCAACGACACCGGCGTCTACGAGGGCGGCGAGATTTCGATCTACTACGATCCGATGATCGCCAAGCTCGTCACCCATGCGCCGACGCGCGAGGCAGGCGATCGACGCGCAGGCCGACGCGCTCGATGCCTTTGTGATCGACGGCATCCGCCACAACATTCCGTTTCTGGCCGCGCTGATGGCGCATCCGCGCTGGCGCGCCGGCAAGCTGTCGACCGGCTTCATCGCCGAGGAATTTCCCGACGGCTTCCACCCGCATGCGCCGGAGGGCGAGCGCGCCGAGGTGCTGGCCGTCGGTCGCCGCCGCGATCGATCACGTGCTGGGCGAGCGCAAGCGGCGGATTTCCGGCCAGATGGACGGCCGCGTGGTCACGCGCGAGAGCCAGCGCGCGGTCTGGCTCGGCGACACAGGAATACCGGCTCGAGGTCAAGCGCGAGAACGGCACCATCGAGGTGCGCTTTCCGGGCAAGGCCAAGGAGCGCGCCGGCGCCATCTGCAGTCGGACTGGAAGCCGGGCGATCCGCTCTGGACCGGCACCATCGACGGCGAGCCGGTCGCGGTGCAGGTGCGCCCCATTCCGAACGGCTTCGCGCTGGCCTATCGCGGCGTCGAGACCAAGGCCTTCGTCTACACCGAGCGCGAGGCCGGCTATGCGCGGCTGATGCCGGTGAAGAAGGTCGCCGACACCGGCAAGCAGGTGCTGTGCCCGATGCCGGGGCTGGTGGTGTCGATCGCGGTCAAGGAAGGCCAGGAGGTCAAGGCCGGCGAGACCGTGGCGGTGGTCGAAGCGATGAAGATGGAGAACGTGCTGCGCGCCGAGATCGACGGCACGGTGAAGAAGATCAACGCCAAGCCGGGCGACAGCCTGGCGGTCGACGCGGTGATTTTGGAGTTTGCTTAGCGTCGCCGCTAAGTGTCTGCGCTGCAATTGATGATTCCATGACCCTCTATTTCGCCTATGGCTCCAACATGAACCGCGCCGCCATGCGGCGCCGCTGCCCGGCCGCGCGCGCGGTCGGGCCGGCGACGCTCGAGGGCCACCGGTTCTTCGTCGGCATCGACGGCTGGGGATCGGTCAAGCCCAGTGCGGGCGACAGCGTGCACGGCGTGTTGTGGCGGCTCACCCCGCGCGACCTGGCGGCGCTGCACGCCTATGAACTGCTGCATCAGGGCTTTATGACGTGCGCCAGCTGCCGGTGCGCAGCGGCGCGCAGTGCGTGCCGGCGATGATCTATCTGTTGCGCCGGCGCGCCGCCGGACGGCCGAAGCCCGGCTATGTCGAAATGATCGCGGCCGCGGCGCGCGCCTGGAACCTGCCGGAGCGCTATATCCGTTCGGTCGAGCGCTGGTGCACCTCGCGCTGGACCGGCGCGCGCGTCATCGACGCCGGAGAACTGGCATGAGGGTCATCCGCCACATGATCGTGCGCGGCCGCGTGCAGGGCGTCGGCTATCCGCGCCTTCGTCGAGCACGAGGCGCTCCGGCGCGGGCTGGAAGGCTGGGTGCGCAATCGCCGCGACGGCAGCGTCGAGGCGGTGTTCGCGGGCGACGACGCCGTCGTGCGCGACATGATCGAAGCCTGCCGGCGCGGGCCGTTCGCCGCCCGCGTCGATGCGCTCGATCAGCGCGACGGCAGCGAAGACGACCTCAAGCTGCGCCGGTCCGGGCGAATTGTTCTCGGTGCTGTTCTGATCGACGGTGGCGCCGAACAACGCCTCGAATTCCCGCCGCAGCACCATGTCGACTTCCGGCATCGACACCGGCATGCCGAGATCGGCCAGGCTGGTGACGCCGTAGCGCGGCTCGCTCACCCCGCACGGCACGATGCCGGAAAAATGCGTGAGGTCCGGATCGACATTGAGCGCCATGCCGTGCAGCGTCACCCAGTGCGTGACGCGGATGCCGATGGCGGCGATCTTGTCCTCGAAAGCCTCGCCTTTCTCCGGCCGGCGCACCCAGACGCCGATGCGGTCCTCGCGCCGCTCGCCGCGCACGTTGAACGCGGCCAAGCGTGCGGATGATCCATTCCTCCAGCGTGGCGACGAAACGGCGCACGTCCGGCCCGCGCCGTTTCAGGTCGAGCATCACATAGGCCACGCGCTGGCCCGGCCCGTGATAGGTCATCTGCCCGCCGCGGCCGCTCTCGAACACCGGAAAGCGCGCCTCGACCAGATCCTCAGGCCGCGCGCTGGTGCCGGCGGTGTAGAGCGGCGGGTGCTCGATCAGCCAGACCAGCTCATTGTCGCGGCCGGCGGCGATGGCGGCGGCGCGCGCCTGCATGAAGGCCA
Source organism: uncultured Alphaproteobacteria bacterium (assembly GCA_963817045.1). Taxonomy (GTDB): domain Bacteria; phylum Pseudomonadota; class Alphaproteobacteria; order Rhizobiales; family Xanthobacteraceae; genus Pseudolabrys. The sequence goes on along the minus strand of CAWFMZ010000007.1, from coordinate 298,168 downwards.
CCGCCGCCTCATAAGGCACCAGGGCATCGCTCACGCGCCATTCGACGCCCGCCGATCCGGGCGGCGGCTCAAGCCCAACCGTCAATTCGTTGCGCACGTTAACCACCCGTTCACCATACCATGGTGACCTGAAGCTCGCCCGCAATCGCGTGGGCGGCAATGGGAATTAGAAACGTGGCCACACTCGATAAGGTTTCCGTCGATATCACCGTGGTGCTCGGCACCACCTCCATGCCGATTCACCAGGCGCTCCGGCTCGGCCGCGGCGCCATCATCGAGTTGGATGCTTCCGAGGAAGACGCCGTCAGCATCCTCGCCAACAGCCTGCCGGTCGCCAAGGGCACCGTGGTGGTCAACGGCAACCGCATCGCGGTCGAGGTCAGTGAGCTGATGCCCCGCCCGCTAGACATGCGCTAAAGCGCCCGCCGGGGCATTTTCCGGCGGCCCTTGTCCCTCAACACCCTATTTGTTAGAGGAACCGCGCTTCGTCGGGACGCGAGGTTTTTGCAACTTTTCGTCCAATTCCAATGCGGCCATGGCGGAATTGGTAGACGCACTAGCTTGAGGTGCTAGCGGGGCAACCCGTGGAGGTTCGAGTCCTCTTGGCCGCACCAGCCAAACATTTCATGTTATTTCAATATCTTAGCTAGACGTTGGTACGTCATTTTGTAGCATCTTTGTGGCATGGATTTTGTAGCAAGATTGCAGTGGAAAACCTGATTCTCCAAAAATTGCCATGCGCTCCACCGTCACGCGTTTTCAAAGCCCGGCAGGCCGAAAAGCCAATGCGGGTGCGTCAACTGATGGCCAGCAAAGGTCAAATCAACTTTAAGCGTTTGCGAGCGTCAGCAGTCATGGCGGCGAGGTCGTTCACGCGAAATGCAGCGCGCACCTACGCGATGGTGGCCGACAACGGAAACTGAAAAAGCCAGGGTCGGCAACAAAGAAAGCAATACACATATAATGGCCTCAATAGACGAAACGCCCGCCAGCGGCAACGGGCCTGATTTTGCTCGCTTGGAATGTGCGTGAAAGCTCCAGTGGCAAAGGTCGGAAGTTCGAATCGTCTCGGGCGCGCCAGCAGATCGCGTGCCGAGGGTGTGCCGGGTGGATTCATTGTCGGAACTAGTCAAGTTAGGTCAGTGATAGTGTTGGTGCTGTCCCGGCTCGACACACGGCTCGCCAGTTGTCGTTTGCGATGAAGCAGCATTTCGGAGGTGCGGCCGGGCTGACAGCGCAACCAACAACCGCTAGTTTAGCGGTTCTCAGCGATATTCGAGCTGATTCAACGGCGCGTGGGGCGGGATGCTATTGGGGTAGGGATGGGATTTACAGACAATCCAATTATCAATTCACCGTTCGAAAAGCCGCAATGGCACTTCGAACTGGACCCGGACGGCCAGTCCGCTATTGTTTTTGCTGGAGTTTTCAGCCTCCGCGTTGACCAAAGGTGATCGTTAGCGATCGAATTATCGTCTCACAAGACGCAAAGCCGTGCCTAATTCGGGCCACCTGAGCACTCCTGACACCTCGAATGAGCACTATTAGGGCACTCTGTGAGCACTCGTGACGCATTTTGTATGCGTCATAAAAGTTGAAGTTTCGTCCCAGGTTGTGCGCCAAGGGCTGGGCGGATTTTTCGCGCCGCGCCAGGCTTGATAGGGATGGCGAACCTGAATTTTCATCCGGACTTCGTGTCCTCACGAACCGAGGATGCCTACAGAATGAGTCACAAAGGCACTGAGGAGTTCACTGGTGAGTCCGAACTTGTCGAGCGCCACCACCCTGGCGGGACCTCGGTGCATTTTGGTGAACCGCGGGGCAATCGGTCTCGGCCGTTGAGTAGGCGAAGTCCGTAGCCAAATCCGAACGAAGAACGAAGAATAAAGCGTCCATAACAGTTCCTTAGGCATAACGACTGCTGTTTATTTAACGATTCATAACCGCTTAACTTAAAATACCCGATAAATCCTTCACGATAATCTCGAACTTCGCCAATAGCCGACCGCGCGGCGAGATCGAGTTGAACCTTCTCAGGGCTCGCCCGATGAATGAAGGCAAGGGCCCAGGAAGCGGACGAGGGTGCCATGTCACGCAAGATCTATTCCTACGGTTCGCTGACCGCGCTGATCGCCGCCGCCGCTTTGTTGTGCGGCGCCGCGCAGGCTGAGCCGCTGTTCGACTTTCTCAACGCTCCCGCGCAGAGCCAGGTCGTCCCGCAATACGCGCCGACCGAGCAGAACGAGCCGGACGAAGACGCGCAACTCGATCCGCGACTGCAACGGTCGATCGTCGACTACGCCAGCAACGAAGCGCCGGGCACCGTCATCATCGATACCCCGCATACCTTCCTCTATTTTGTGCTCGGCAACGGCAAGGCGATCCGTTACGGCATCGGCGTTGGCCGCGAAGGCTTCGCTTGGTGGGGCGTCAAGCAGGTCGCGCGCAAGGCCAAGTGGCCGGACTGGTATCCGCCGCAGGAAATGATCGAGCGCCAGCCTTATCTGCCCCGCTTCATGGCTGGGGGGCCCGGCAATCCTTTAGGGGCGCGCGCACTTTATCTCGGCAATACCGTCTATCGGATTCACGGCACCAACGATCCGACCACCATCGGCAAGCAGGTATCGAGCGGCTGCATCCGCCTCACAAACGATGACGTGACCGATCTCTACGAACGCGTACAGATCGGCGCCAAGGTCATTGTGCTGCCGCAAGCAATGCCGGCGCAGGTCGCTCAGTCGCCGGCTCAGCCGGGGCAAGCGGCCGCTCCCACCAGCGATGCACGGATGTCCTGGAACGTTGGTAGGCCGTCCAGCCTCTACTAGGGCGCGTACTCATAAATACGGTTATTCACAAGCCGTAAACTAAAGTCCGCAATGCCTCCGATAACTGCCATGAGCAGACTTACGCGCCGCATTTGAAGCGGCGGGCTTTCATTTGATCTTTGAAAGGCTGGCGCATGCGGCGCGATAGATTGCGGAGAACACGAAATGGAAGAGCCAAATAATATTTTCGCATTACTTCCAATCGATCTTTCCAACCAAACATAACCCGCGAATCTGCCGGAACGTACCATCCATTGTGACCAGTGTGGCGGACTAACCGATACTTAGCGGACTTAAGGAACGGGTGTTTATGCAGATTGCTGACGTGATCCTCCAGTAAAATCAGTCGTGGCTGCCAGCGATCAAAATCGAAGCCGCGCAAGACTTCCATCTCGTGTCCTTCGACGTCAATCGAGAGGAAATCAAGGCGTTGCGGCGCGTCGGCGTTAACAAGGATATCATCGAGGGTCATCGTTGGTACTTGAATAACTGTTTCAGGTTGAGCTCCCGGAGCCATGCGATCCCTGTCAAGAGAGGACATCGGCCCTGCGATATAGAACGGAAGTCGACGCCCTGCGTTCTCCGGCGATGAACACGCGACTGCGAAGACTTTGGCGGTGCGCGTTTTTCGCGACTGATTCGTGAGTTGCGGCTGCGGCTCGATCAGGATGCCATGCCACCCGCGGCGTTCGAGGTGCCATGTCTGTGATCCCGCTTGTGGGTGGTTGGCACCCACCTCGACAAAGAATCCCGGCTCGTTGCTAAAGAATTCTCGAACGAGTTCTTGCTCATATTCTACGCTAAAAGTTGCCAATGCCGATACCCTTTGAACTTTCGTGACCATAAATTTGGACGAGGATATCGGAAAAGATAACAAGTGTGTTAGCCACAAATGGTTCGCGTGTTACATACCCCAAATGATCTGCTCAGGGTAATTTTCGTCGTTTTGCCATGTCCACGCTATGTTCGGTTAGCGGCTAATCTCGGAAATGCAGGTTCGCTGTCGCGAGCGTCGGTATGGGCATAATTCAAGCTCCCAAAATTGGAGCTTCGAATCATGCGCTATGAACTCACGGATTTTGAGTGGGCTGCCATCAGGTCGTTCCTCCCCAATAAGCCCCGTGGCGTTCCGCGGGTGAACGACCGGCGTGTTCTCAACGGCATCTTTTGGATCCTGCGGTCAGGCGCGCCGTGGCGCGATCTGCCTGAGATCTTTGGCCCATACACGACTTGCTACAATCGCTTCATTCGATGGGGACGGGCTGGCGTCTGGGACCAGATCATGGACGCTTTGGCCTCAACTCATGATGTGGCGGTGCAAATGATCGATACGTCTAGTTGCCAGCGCCGGCCTGCGGCACGATCAGGTGCCGGCAGGCTCGCGACCGCCGCCGCACGACGCTTGCTGGCCAGCGCCTTCTTGAGACGGTGGCGCAGCTGCGGCTCTTCGTTGGCAATGGCGGTCTTGATGCGGTGACGTTTCGCCGGCTCATCGTTGGCGCGGGCCTTCTTGATACGGTGGCGCAGCGGCTTTTCATCGCTGGCGAGGGCCTTCTTGACGCGATGGCGTAGCACCTGCCCATCGCCGGCGGAGCTGGTGGCACTGGTTTTCAGCACGCGCGGCCAGTTGCCTTTGTCCTCAGCGGGCGAGGCCACCAGCACGGGCACCGCCTTGGGCCGCTCGCCCGACGCCACCACTTGCACCACGTGATAGCCGTTGGCCTTGAGTTCCTTGAGCAGTGTCGGCAACGCCATCGCGGTGGCGGGGTGGATGTCGTGCATCAGCAGGATGCCCCGGCCTTTTGCATTCAACCGGCGCATGGCGCGTTGGACGATCTGGCTCGGGCTGGTGCCGCGCCACCAGTCGTTGGTGTCGACGTCGGCGCTCCAGGTCACCAGCCCTTTGTCCTGTAGGAAGTGCTCGATCGCATTGGTACGGCCGAGGCCGGGAATGCGGAAGAAGGGCGAGACCGCCTTCGGATCGCCGAGCGCGGCATCGACGGAATCGATACCGCCATCGACCTGGCGTTCCACCCGCTGCAACGACAAATGCTCGAAGCCGGATGGATGGTTCTGGCTGTGGGTGCCGATGGTGTGGCCGGCATTGTAGATGCGGCGGACGATGCCCGGATAAGCATGGGCCATCTCGCCGACCATGAAATAGGTCGCCTTCACGCATTGCGAGTCGAGCGTGTCGAGGATGATGTTGGAATAGGGCGGGATCGGCCCGTCGTCGAAGGTGAGCACCACCTCGTGGTCGTTAAGCGGCAGCGTCTGTTTGTACTGAATGGTGCCGATGCGGCTGAACTCGTCCGGGGTAATAGTGAGAACGCGGCTGGTGCCGAGCGCGTGCGGATTGCCGGGGCATAACGCCGTGACCGGCTGCGCCGGCAATGCGCCGGTTTGTTCGACCGGCTTTGCATCCGGCGGCGCGGCTGTTTTCTCAAGCGACGCGACCGCGGGCTGCGCGACCGGCTGTTCGGCTGGGCTTGCCGCAGGCTGGGCCGCGGATTGCTCTGCGGGCTTTGGCGCTATTGGGGGAGCCTGCTCTGCAACTGACTGGGCCGCAGCGGGCCCGCCGAACACGGCCAGGCATGACAATACAATTACAAAATGACGCATTCCGTCCCCAGGCCCCGCCCTTGCGCGCCTTTTTGGCGCTTCCCCCGAATGGCGAGGCTTTTTGAAGCTATCGATTCGAATATTAACGGGATATTAACCACTATGAACGGCCCACAGGCTTCACTTGGGCGGATTTCTCAGGGCCTGCGGCAAAAAAGGAACGGTTTTAGTTGGAAATGCCCCGATTTCCGGCCGGGACCACGTGAACGATGCGGTATCCGCGCCGTTTGAGCTCGCGCAGGAAGGCGGGTAGCATCTGGGCGGTTTGTGCCTTGGTGTCGTGCAACAGCACGATGCCGCTGCCGGCTCGCTCGATCCGGGTCAGGATCAGCTGCAATTCCTGGGCAGGGGCCATCGCCAGCCAGTCGCTGGCCCAGACGTCAGCGCCGAACACCACAATGCGGCGGGTCTGCAGGCGGTCGAGCAGCGCAGCGTTCGAGGCGAAACCGGGAAAGCGGAAAAACGGCGTGGTCGGATCGCTGCGGCGCTGGCCGTAGAGCGCAAATTCGTCTTCCGCAATGCCGCGGTTGATCTCGGCTTCCGCCTTGGTGAGCGCCATGCGGGCGAGCAGGGAGTGGGAAAAACTGTGGTGGCCGAGGCTGTGGCCTTCCGCCATTGCCCGCCGCGCGATCGCAGGGTGCGCTGCGACGTTCCGCCCGAGCAGGAAAAATGTGGCGCGCACGCACTCCTGTTTGAGCGCGTCCAGAATTTTCGGTGTGGTGCCCGGCCAGGGCCCATCGTCGAAGGTGAGCACCAGCTCCTTGCGCTGCAGTGGCAAGGCGCTCGGGAATTGCTTGCGGCCGACCGGCGGCGTGGCGTTGACGTCGACCGCGAGCACGCGCTCGGTGCCGAGCGCGTCCGCATTGCCCGGGCACAGCTCCGCCGCGGCCGCCAGCGGAACGATGGCCGCGACCGCCGCGATGGCAAGGATGCGAATCATATGTTGGCCCCACTGCATGATCCCGAAAAGCCTGTCCTCGACTTTATCGGGGATGGGAACCGGTTTTCGGACCAGATCATGCACTTGCAAAATGCCCCGGCAATTGATCGCAACGGCTAGTGGCCGGCAAGCCTGCGGTCATATTTCATTCACCGTAATTGCTGACCCGCCATTAACGCTATAACCCTAGCGTCTTGCCGTGGACGCCGCAGCGTAGCGTGGGGAGATCCCGGTGGACGGCGAGATCATAACCGTAGCGACGGGCGCAACGCCTGGGCGCTCGCTGCTGGCGTGGTTGCGGCGCGCCCGCGCGGGCGCCGCGCATGATCTTGCCGGCGCGCCGCGCGCGCGCCAAACGGATGCTGTCGGCCTCGCAGTTGGTCGTCGCGCTCGCGATTCTCGCCATGGGCGCGACCTTGCTGGTCGGCGCCATCGGCTACGAAGTCGCGCAGCAGAATGACGAGCGGCTGTGGTCCGAGCAGCGCGCCTCGCTGCGCAACGCCATCGGCGAATTCCGCGCATTGTTTGGCAAATCCGACGCGATCGATCCGCGCTTCGTGTGCGTGGTCGAGCAGACCGCCGGCAGGCGATCGTGGCGCTCGGGCGCGCGCTCGGGCTGTCCGTGCTGGTGGAAGGCGTCGAGACCGAGCAGCAAAGAGTGTTGCTGCGGCTCGCCGGCTGCGACGAGATGCAGGGTTTCCTGTTCGCGCGGCCGGCGCCGGCCAAGGCGATCGACCGCCTGCTGGCGCAAGCAAAACCCGGCAGCACGTCGCCGTCCGAGACGCTGACAGCCTGATCGCAAGCCTATAGAGTTGTCTCCAATCTGTCGGAGACCACGTGATGATCCCCAATGCCTGGGCGGGCTTTGATTTCGGCCTCGGGTCCGATGTCGAGATGCTGCGCAAAACCGTCAACGGCTTCGCGCAGGACCGTATTGCGCCGCGCGCCGCGGCAATCGACCGCGACAACACGTTCCCGCGCGATCTGTGGCCGGAGATGGGCGCGCTCGGCCTGCACGGCATCACGGCCGAGGAGGAATACGGCGGCTCAGGTCAGGGCTATCTCGAGCATTGCGTGGCGATGGAGGAGATCTCGCGCGCCAGCGCGGCGGTCGGCCTGTCCTATGGCGCGCATTCCAATCTCTGCGTCAACCAGCTCAGCCGCAACGGCAATGCCGAGCAGAAGAAGAAATATCTGCCCAAGCTGATCTCCGGTGAGCATGTTGGGGCGCTCGCCATGTCGGAGCCGGGGGCGGGTTCCGACGTGGTGTCGATGCGCACGCGCGCCGACAAGCAGGGCGACCGCTATATCCTCAACGGCTCGAAAATGTGGATCACCAACGGGCCGCTCGCCGACACGCTGGTGGTCTATGCAAAGACCGACCGCACCGCAGGCAGCCGCGGTATCACCGCCTTCATCGTCGAGAAAGGCATGAAGGGCTTTCAGCCTGCTCAGAAGCTCGACAAGCTCGGCATGCGCGGCTCCGACACCAGCGAGCTGGTGTTCACCGACTGCGAGGTGCCGGAGGCAAACGTGCTGGGCGCGGTCGGCAACGGCGTCAACGTGCTGATGTCCGGCCTCGACTATGAGCGCGTTGTTCTTGCCGCCGGGCCTTTGGGCATAATGCAGGCCTGCATGGATGTGGTGATCCCCTACGTGCACGAGCGCCAGCAATTCGGCCAGGCGATCGGCCGCTTCCAGCTGGTGCAGGCCAAGCTCGCCGATATGTATGTGACGATGAACGCGGCGCGCTCTTACGTCTACACGGTGGCGAAGGCCTGCGACGACGGCCGCACCACGCGCGAGGACGCCGCCGGCGCCATTTTGTACGCCGCCGAGCGCGCCACCTGGATGGCGCTGGAAGCGATCCAGTGCCTGGGCGGCAATGGCTACATCAACGATTTTCCCTGTGGCCGCCTGCTGCGCGACGCCAAGCTCTACGAGATCGGGGCGGGCACCAGCGAGATCAGGCGCATGCTGATCGGGCGGGAGATTTTCGAGAAGACAAGGTAAGCCATTGACCTAGTCATCCACTGGCTGACCCAACTGGCATTAACTTTTCCTGCCCGCGAATCAGCTAGGCCAGCAGCCGACATCGCCAGCAATGGGGACGAGGCCATGATGCGGGTGCGGCTGAAGGCCGATGGGCGGATCGTTGAGATCATGCCGGACGGCACAGAGAGAACCGTCGATCATTCCGATCCGGCGTCGTTCGTGCGCCAGGTGCGGGCGCGTTGCGGGCTGACGCAGGCGGCCTTTGCCGAAAAGATCGAAGTGCCGATCGAGACCGTGCGCAATTGGGAGCAGGGCAAGCGCCACCCGCGCGGGCCGGCGCGGGCGCTGCTCAAGCTGATCGACAAGGCGCCGGACGCGGCCTTCGCGGCGTTAGGGGGCCGCAGGCGTTAGCGCATGATCCCGAAAAGTGGGAACCGGTTTTCGGACAAGATCATGCGCCAATGATTAAGCTGCGATTCCATCGCGCGGAGCAGGGCGCGCCAGCCGCATCAGCAGGAACATCGCGAATAGTGTCGCGATATAGACCATGAGCTGCAATTCGGTCGGCCGTTCGGAGTAGCCGATCAGCGTGTGCAGCAGCTTTCCGAGCAGGCTGCCTTCCGACAACAGCCACGACGTATCCCAGACAGCGCGCTCGAGCACAATCGCCAGCCCCGCATTGTTGAGGAACTGCACGGCCTGCGACGCCATGCCGGCGGCAAGCAGCGCGATCAGCCAACTCGTCACCGAGAAGATGTAGCGGTTCGGGATCGCCAGCAGCCCGTAATAGGTCAACGCCGTGAACGCCGCGCCGGCCGCGATGCCGAACACGCCGCCCACCAGCAAGGCCGAGCCCGAGGTGCCGGAGGCCATGATGCCATAGAGGAACAGCACCACTTCCGAGCCTTCGCGCAGCACCGCCAAGCCCACCACGATGGCCAGTGCGGTGAGCGGCTTGGCGCCTTTGCTCACCGCCGTGCCGACTTTACGCATCTCCTCGGCAATCTCACGGCCGTGCCGCGCCATCCAGGCGTTGTGCCACATCAGCATGACCACGGCGACGCCGAGCACGCTGGCATTGAACAGTTCCTGCCCGGCGCCCTCGAAGGCTTGCGAGATCACGCCGGCGAAGGCGGCGACGATGGCGGCGCCGAGCACGCCGGCGCCGATGCCGATACTGATCCAGCGCCCACGCCCGTCGACGCCGCGCGTCGCCGCCATCACGATGCCGACGATCAGGCCGGCCTCGATGACTTCGCGAAAGACGATGATGAGGGCGCCGAGCATGGTTTTATTCTGCGACCAAAAACTTACCCATTTGCATTTCACGCGAGCGATCGGCCCAGACAAAAGCATTAATAGCTTTTGATGCAAGTCCTTATTTTTACTCTCGAATTATTCCAATGTAAGTGCCGGGAGCAAAGGCTTGGGCAACCAAGTATTGCCGCATTTTGAACCAGCGTGAAATCGTGAAGCCATGCGAATTTCGCCCGAGAACGGACCGGGTTGGCAGGGCGGCGCAGACCGGGCATTCTCCGCCTCCCACCCGCCAACCCATTCCAGCCGAAGGCCAAGGAGATCGTGATGCAATTTGTTGAAGCCCATGGCGCCCGTATTCCCATGATTGGTCTTGGCACCATGACCCTGAAGGGGGACATTTGCGTGCAGGCGGTGAAGACCGCGCTGCAGCTCGGCTACCGTCATATCGACACCGCCGCCTTTTACGGCAACGAGGTCGAGAACGGCGAGGGCCTGCGCGCCTCCGGCGTCAAGCGCGAGGAGGTGTTCATCTGTACCAAAGTGCGGGAGAACAACCTGCTGCCGGAAAATTTCAACAAGTCGCTCGACCAGAGCCTCGCCAATCTGAAATTGCCCTATGTCGATCTGCTGCTGATCCATTGGAACAATAAGGACATCCCGTTTAGCACCAGCGTCGGCGCGCTGTGCCAGGCCAAGAAGGACGGCATGGCCAAGCATGTCGGCGTCGCCAACTTCACCACTAACATGCTGGACGAGGCCTGGGCGGTGACCAGCGAGCCGCTGGTCTGCAACCAGATCGAGGTGCATCCCTTCATCAATCAGGACAAGGTGATGGCGGCGAGCAAGAAGCACGGCATGGCGGTGGTCGCCTATGTGCCGATCGCGCGCGGCAAGGTGCCGGGCGCCGAGGCGCTCGAGCACATCGGCAAGGCGCACGGCAAAAGCGCCGCCCAGGTCTCGCTGCGCTATCTGGTGCAGCTCGGCTGCTGCGCGATCCCGCGCACGGCGACGCCGGCGCACCTGAAGGAAAATCTCGACGTGTTCGATTTCAAATTGTCGGATGCCGAAATGGCGGAGCTCAAGAAGCTCAACGCCACCAATATGCGCGTGGTCAACCCTCCGCACGCGCCGGTGTGGGATACGCCATGATGCGATCGGTCCTGCTCGTCGCCGCGCTCATCCCGAGCGCGGCGGCATTTGCCCAGGACAAGCCGGCTGCGAAGGATGTGGCGGCGATCGAAAAATGCATCAAGACCAAGACCGGCCATCATTGGGCCTGGGAACGATGCATCGGCATCATTTCCGAACCTTGCACGAAAAACGAGGAGTCGATGCCGTCGCGGGAGGTCATCGCGTGCGAAGACCGCGAGCGGGCGGTGTGGGACAGCATTCTGAACGAAAGTTACCGCCGCCTGCGCGAGGCGCTCGACGATGAGCAAAAAGGCAAGTTGCAAGAGATGCAGCGCGCCTGGATGGCGTCGCGCGACAGGAACTGCGAGTTCCTCTACGACTATTTCCAGGGAACGATGGCCAACCCGATGATCGCGGCCTGCCTCAGCCGCGCGACCGGGATGCAGGCGCTGTATCTGCGCGGCTTTGCCGACGACGTCGCCGAAAGAAAATGAAGGCTTGAGATGCAATCAGTCGAGGCCAAGGGAATTCAGATTTCGATTATCGGTCTCGGCACCTGGGCCTTGCGCGGGCGCGACTGCGCGCGACTGGTCGAACAAGCGATCCGCATCGGCTATCGCCACATCGACACCGCGCAGATGTACGACAACGAGCGCGACGTGGGCGAGGGCGTGCGCGCCTCCGGCAAGCGCAACGAGGTGATGGTGACCACCAAGGTGCAGCCGACGCTGCTGGCGCCGCACGACCTTGAACGCTCGGTGAAGGAAAGCCTGGCGCGGCTGCGGCTCGACGCCATCGATCTGCTGCTGATCCATTGGCCGAACCCGCGCGTGCCGCTGTCGGAAACGCTCGGCGCCATGGCCAAGATGAAGCACGCGGGCTACGCGCGCCAAATCGGAGTGTCGAACTTCACGGTGGCGCTGCTCGACGAGGCCAACAAGGTGACGAGCGAGCCGCTGGTATGCAATCAGATCGAATGCCATCCCTATCTCGACCAGGACAAGGTGATCGCCGCTTGCCGCAAATACCGCATGGCGGTCGTGGCCTACAGCCCGATCGCGCGCGGCCAGGCGAGGGGTGACGAACTGCTCGCGCGCATCGGTCAGGCGCACGGCAAGACCGCGACGCAGGTGTGCCTGCGCTGGCTCACCCAGCAGGGCATCGTGGTGATCCCGCGCACCAGCAAGGTCGAGCGGCTGGCGGAAAATTTCGCCATCTTGGATTTCGACTTGTCGGATGCGGAAATGAAGGAGATCGCCGGACTCGGTCACCGCGGCGGCCGCATCGTCGATTGGACCTGGTCGCCGAAGTGGGATTGAACGGTGACCCTTAACATAAGCCCCGATAGCGCCCTCGTGCTGTTCTCCGGCGGGCAGGATTCCACGGTCTGCCTGGCCTGGGCGCTGGAACGCTTCGCGCGCGTGGAAACCGTCGGTTTCGACTACGGCCAGCGCCATGCGGTCGAGCTTGCGGTTCGCCCGCGCCTGCGCGAGCGGCTGGCGGCGCTTAAGCCCGACTGGAAGGCGCGGCTGGGTGAGGATCACACCATCAAGCTCGATGCGCTCGCCGCCATTTCCGACAGCGCGCTCACCCGCGAAGCGGCCATCGAAATCGCCGACAACGGGCTGCCGACCACCTTCGTGCCCGGCCGCAATCTGATCTTCTTCAGCTTCGCCGGCGCGCTCGCCTATCGCCGCGATGCCCGTCACCTCGTCGCCGGCATGTGCGAGACCGACTATTCCGGCTATCCGGACTGCCGCGACGACACCGTCAAGGCGATGCAGGTGGCGCTGACGCTCGGCATGGATAGGCGCGTCACCATCCATACCCCGCTGATGTGGATCGACAAGGCTGCGACCTTCACCATGGCCGAGGAACTCGGCGGCGCGGCCTTGCTCGCGCTCGTTGTCGAGGACACCCATAGCTGTTATCTGGGCGACCGCACGCACCGCCACGATTGGGGCTATGGCTGCGGCGAGTGCCCGGCCTGTAAACTGCGGGCGCAAGGGTTTGCGACATTCATAAGCCAGCGAAGAACAAAATGAAAATGAGCGGCGTAGAAAAGCAGAAGAACATTGAAGGCGCGGTATTTCTGGTCCTGTTCTGCCTGACCATTCCGGCGGCCAATTGGATGATCGGCCATGTCGGAACGGTTTGCGTGCCTGACGGCCCCTGCCTGTTGCCGGTGGCACCCCACATCATGGCGCCGTCCGGCGTGCTGATGATCGGCGCTGCTCTGGTACTGCGCGACCTTGTACAGCGACGTCTGGGCGTCGAATTCGGTATTGGCGCCATCGTCGTCGGTGCTCTGATTTCGGCCGCTCTTGCACCGGCTGCGCTGGTGATCGCCTCGGCGACGGCTTTTTTGCTCTCCGAATTCGCCGACTTCGCCGTCTATACGCCGCTCGCCCGTCGTCGCCTTGTTCTGGCGGTTCTCGCCTCCAGTTCTGGCCGGACTTGTTGTCGATTCGATCGTGTTCCTGTGGCTGGCCTTCGGCTCGCTCGACTTCCTGTTCGGCCAGATCATCGGCAAGCTCTGGATGGTGCTGCTCGCCACCCCGTTCGTCGCCTATCTTCGCCGCCGCGACGAGCGGCTCGGCCTGAAACCCGCCTGAGGGACAACGCCAATGGCCTCCACGCTCGAGACGCTGCGCAACGTCACCACCGGCACCATCACCACCATGCTGCTGAAGAAAGGCATCCGCCGCTCCTGGATGGCGGGCGCCATGCCGTTCGGGCTTCGCCGGCAAGCGCGTAGTGGGGCCTGCCTTCACGCTGCGCTTCGTTCCGGTGCGCGAGGATCTGGCGACGCCGGAAAGCTGGTCGAAGCCGATCTCCACCCGCAGCGCGATCGAAGCCATGCCGGAAAACTGCGTGGTGGTGGCCGACGCCATGGGCGTGACCGGCGCCGGCATCTTCGGCGACATTCTGTGCATGCGCATGGTCAAGCGCGGCGTCAGCGCGCTGATCACCGACGGCGTGATGCGCGACAAGCACGGCGTCATCGCCACCGGCCTGCCGGTCTGGTGCGCCGGCGTGGCGGCGCCGGCCTCGGTCAACCAGCTTACCTTTGTCGGCTGGAACGAGCCGATCGGCTGCGGCGGCTGCGCGATCTTTCCGGGCGACATCATCGTCGCCGACGACGACGGCGCGGTGGTGATCCCGCAGGCGCTCGCCGATTTCGTCGCCAGCGAAGGCGCCGAGCACGAATTGCTGGAAAGCTGGCTGGTGCAGGAGGTGGAGAAGGGCGAGAAACTCCCGGGCCTCTATCCGCCCAATGACGAGAACAAGAAGCGCTACGAGGAGTGGAAGAAGAAACGCTGATGTTCTTCATTCTATCCAAGACCATCGCTGTTCTGCTGCTTCCTTCGAATATTCTTATCGCCCTTGTTCTTTTCGGCGTCGTGCTGATGGCGACGCGTTTGCGGCGCGCCGGCATCCGGCTTGCGGTCGTAGGCTTGGCATTATTGCTGGTGGCCGGCTTTCTGCCGGTGGGAAACCCGCTCATCCACGCCCTGGAGAGCCGATTTCCGCCTTGGGATCCGGCGCGCGGCGCGCCGGACGGCATCGTCGTGCTGGGCGCGGCGATCTCGCCGGCGCTCTCGCAAGCGCACGGCGAGCCGGTGGTCAGCTGATGCGCCGGGCGAATTATCGCGCTCGCCAAGCTGGCGCGGCAATTCCCGGCCGCGCGCATCGTCTATTCCGGCGGCAACGCCGACCTCATTGCGGGCGGGCCGGCGGAAGCCGATTTCGTTTATCCCCTGCTCGACAGCCTGGGCGTGCCGCGCGCGCGCGTCGTGCTGGAAAGGCGCTCGCGCAACACCGCGGAGAATGCCGCGTTCAGCAAGGACATCGCTCGTCCCAAACTGGGCGAGCGCTGGCTGCTGGTCACCTCGGCCGTGCACATGCCGCGCGCCATCGGCTGTTTCCGCCGCGCCGGATTTGCCGTCGAGGCCTATCCGGTCGATTGGCGCACCGGGGCGAGCGTTGCCTTCACGCCGTCGCGCTCGTTCGCCGCCGGCTTGCAGCGCACCGATTTCGCCGCCCACGAATGGCTCGGGCTGCTGGCCTATTGGGCGAGCGGGCGAACCAGCGAATTGCTGCCGGGCCCGGCCACCAACCATTGACCGCAAGATTGTGAGCTTGCGCCCGCGACGGTATCCTTTGTCGGTTCAGGGCGATTCGTGCGCCCGAGTTCGCGTCTGCGTACTCGTGCACCATTGCGGTCACGCGATGCCACCTTTGAGGGGGATTGGCCCATGGCGTTCAGCACTCGTTCCACCAGTGCGTCATCCGAGCCGCTGGCCGGCGAGAGCGCCGGTCTGCATCCCAACTGGAGCGAGCACGTCGTCACCGTGGTCGCCGCCAGCATCGCGGTGCTGATCGTGGCGACTATCGCCGTTTTGATGGGGATGGCTTGAGCGCGCGCCGTTTCGGCTCCGCTTCGGCGGAGTCGCGGCTTCCACGTCGAAGGCCTTACGCGCGTCGGAGGCGAACTGCCGCTGCCACATCACGATCACGATGCCGGTGGTGGTGAGCGCCAGCGGTAGCGGCCCCAGGAACCAGCCAAGATAACCGAGCGCGAAGAAGAACGCGCGCTGGCCGCGATTGAAATGGCGGCCGGCTTCGGCGCAGAGCCGCGCGGCGCGGTGGGCGAAGGCTTGCGCTACGGCGGTGTCCTTCTCTTCGGGCGGCGGCGCCGCGCCGACCATGATGGCGAAATAATTGAACAGCCGGTACGACCAGGCGAATTTGAAGAAGGCATAGACGAAGATGATGGCGAGCCCCATCGTCTTGACCTCCCACAATTCCGCCGAGGGCGCGACGCCGAACGGCAGCGCCGCCACCACGGTCAATATCTGCTCGGTCGAGCGCAGCAGCGTGAGCGTGCCGCCGATGGCGATCAGGCTGGTGGAGGCGAAGAAGGCGGTGCCGTTCTGCAGCGCGGCGGTGACCTGGGCGTCCACCATGCGCATGTCGCGCGCCAGCAGCCGCTCCATCCATTCGTCGCGATAGCCGTTCATCAGCGCGTTGAGGCCGCTGCGGCCCTTCGGCGTTCTCTCGATCAGCAGCGAATAGCCGATCCAGACGCCGATGAACCAGGCGAAGGCCAGCAGGTCGGGTAGGGTGAAGGCCGCCATGGGCGCTGACTCCGCGACCGCATGGTGCCTGCTCTCGTAGCGCGCTGTTCAACCGTCATCGGCTTGAGTGGACGGCGCGGCTCTGCCACCGTCCGCCCGAGCAGGAGGACTCGCATGCCGCAAAACATTACCACCGGCTACAAAGCCCTCGTGGACGCCGCCAATCGCGAAGTCGAGACCCTGCCGACCGAGGAGGCGATCAAACTCGCCGGCCGCGACGACGTCGTGCTGGTCGACATCCGCGACATCCGCGAATTGCAGCGCGAGGGCAAGGTGCCCGGCGCCTTCCATTGCCCGCGCGGCATGCTGGAGTTCTGGATCGATCCGCACAGCTCCTATCACAAGCCGCTGTTCGCGCAGGACAAGCGCTTCGTGTTCTTTTGCGCCGGCGGCTTGCGCTCGGCGCTCGCCGCGCAGACCGCGCAGCGCATGGGGCTCAAGCCGGTCGCTCATATCGAGGGCGGCTTCGGTGCCTGGAAGAAGCTGGGCGGCCCGGTGGAGGCGCCGGAAGCCATGGCGGGCGAAAAGAAAAAAGCGTGAGCGGGCGAAACACGATGGCGCTCAAGCTGATCATCGGCAACAAAAACTATTCCTCATGGTCGATGCGGCCGTGGATCGCCATGAAAGTCGCGGGCATCCCGTTCGAGGAGACGGTGATTTCGCTCGATGCGGCGGATTTCAAGGCGCAGGTCGGCGCCGTGTCCGGCACCGGCAAAGTGCCGGTGCTGATCGACAACGATGTGCGCGTGTGGGAATTGCTCGCGATCATGGAATATCTGGCGGAAAAATTCCCGGCAGCGGGCCTGTGGCCGGCGGATGCCGCGGCGCGGGCGCATGCGCGCGCCATCGCTCATGAAATGCATGCCGGTTTTTTGCCGCTGCGCCGGCATCTGCCGATGAATATGTGGCGGCCGGTGATCAAACGCGATCTGACGCCGGAGGCCGAGGCGAATGTGCAGCGCATCGAGGCGATCTGGAACGATTGCCGTGCGCGTTTCGGATCGGGCGGGCCGTTCCTGTTCGGCCGCTTTGGCGCCGCCGATGCCATGTATGCGCCGGTCGTGTCGCGCCTGCATACCTATGCAGTCGCGGTCGGTGCCGGCACCCGTGCCTATATGAACGCGGTGATGGCGCTGCCGGCCTGGGTCGAATGGCATGCCGCCGCGGTCAAGGAGCCGTGGGTCTTGGCCGCCGACGAGGTGGATTGGCCGACCGTCCTGAAAGCGTGACGCTTCGCCTTTCAGCGACAAGAGGTGAGGGCGTGATTCATCGCTGTGCGGCGGTGACCACGATCTCGACCACATGCGGAGGCTCGAGATCGACGCCGAGGCAGGCCCGCATTGGCGGATTGGCGCGATCCACCCATTCGTCCCAGGCGCGGTTCATTTCTTCTTTGTGCGCGATGTCGGCAATGTAGACGATCGCCGACAGGATGCGGCTCTTGTCCGTTCCCGACAGGGCCAGGCTCTCGTCGATGCGTTTGAGCGCCTTGCGGGTCTGCTCGTAAAAACTCGGATCGCCGTCCGGTGACACCGCCACCGTGAAGACGAGGCCGTCGTGAATGACGGCGCGGCTGCGGGTCGGCGTCATGCCGGGGAAACGCGTGATCATGGCTGGCTCCTGCCGGGTTTGCTGCGGCCACGCCATAACGTGCATAACGAAAAACCCGGCGCAAGCGCCGGGCTTTCCAAATCAAGCTGCGTAGTCCAGCAGCCACTACTGCTTGACGGCGTCCTTGACCGCGTCCTTGAAGCCGCCGACCGCGTTCTGAATCTTACCGGCCGTCTGCTGCACTTTGCCTTCGGTCTCGAGCTTGCTGTCGCCGGCGATTTTGCCCGCGACTTCCTTGATTTTTCCTTTGGCCTGCTCGACCGAGCCTTCGATGCGATCCTTGTTCATTTTCTTTGTCCTTTCGTTGCGTGACATAGCCATCGTCGTGATAACGCATGAGCGGTTGCGAAGGTTCCGCGGCCGCGCAGCTGCGGCGAATTGCCACGATCCGACAACGGGCGCAGCGGAACCCCTGTTCCGGATCACTCGGTTTCGGGCAGAGGATTGGAACAAGGCGGCATATTGGCAAGACGGCCGGGAAAGGTCCCGGCCGCCTGCCAAATGTCGTTACGCTTCGAGGATCGCGACGATTTCATGCGTGCGTGGATCGATGACGACGATCTCGTCGCCGACCAGGATGTAGTCGTAACCTTGCCATTCGGGATAGATCGCGACCACTTCCACCGGCAGCGGATAGAAATGCACTCTATCCGGCACGCGAGTTCCCACGCGCACCGAAACGTTGAGATGCGCCGGTACCACGTTTTGCTGCTTGATGATGCTGCTGATCTTGCTGCGCTGCTCGGTCGACAGCTTGGCCGAGCCGGCGGCTGCGCCCTGACCGTGTGGTGCGCGCTTCTTCTTCGGCGGTGGATTTGGCGGCCGGCGTTACCGTGCCTGGAGCACTTTCGGCTGTGCTGTTCGTGCTCTTGGACTTCACATTCGCGCCGCCATTGGCGTCGGATGAACCCTTGACCGCAGGGCCGGCAGGGCTGCCCTTATCCATGGTCTGGCTCTTCTTCATTTGGCTCTTGTCGGACTCCGGCGCATTCGGCACCTGACCGATCGTCTCTGGGCCCTTTTTCGTACTGGCCTTCTGCTCGCCGGGCTTCATCGCCGGTGCTACCTTCTCGGCCGGCGCGTTCTGCTGTGCGGCAGGCGCGCGACCCGGCGCTTCGTCCTTGTTCATTGTCTGCGCCGATGCGACGCCGGCGGCGAGCAGCAGCGTCGCTGCGACGGTTGATAACAGTCTTGCCTTCCTCATTGAATCCTCCTGTGGGCACCTCCCGACGTGCTTGACGTTGCGGCGTGCATAACGAGAACGTCGCGCGGCCGCGTCTGTTCCACAATCTTTGTTCTGCCGCAGTTCCCACGCCATTGCGTTCCAGGTTCCGCCAAGGCACCCTTGCACATCGAATAAGGGGAGGCACTGTTGGCGATTCTGACGTCGTCAATCGACAAGAATTCGGATGAATTCCGCACCAATGCGGAGAAAATGCGCGCGCTCACCGCCGAGCTGCAGGCACGCCGCGCCGAGGCCGCCTTGGGCGGCTCGGAAAAATCGCGCGAGCGCCATGCCGGGCGCGGCAAGCTGCTTGCCGCGCGAGCGCGTGATGAACCTGATCGATCCCGGCTCGCCGTTTCTGGAGCTGTCGCCGCTCGCCGCCTTCGGCATGTACGACGGCGACATCCACGCCGCCGGCATCATCACCGGCATCGGCCGCGTCGAGGGCGCGAATGCATGATCGTGGCCAACGACGCCACCATCAAGGGCGGCAGCTATCATCCGATGACGGTGAAGAAGCATCTGCGCGCGCAGGAGATCGCGCGCGAGAACCGGCTGCCCTGCATCTATCTGGTCGACTCGGGCGGCGCCAATCTGCCGACGCAAACCGACGTGTTTCCCGACCGCGAGCATTTCGGCCGCATCTTCTACAACCAGGCGATTTTATCGAGCCTGCGCATTCCGCAGATCGCCGTGGTGATGGGCTCCTGCACCGCCGGCGGCGCCTATGTGCCGGCGATGTCGGACGAGACCATCATCGTCAAGAACCAGGGCACCATTTTCCTCGGCGGCCCGCCGTTGGTGAAGGCGGCGACCGGCGAGGTGGTGAGCGCGGAGGAACTGGGCGGCGCCGACGTGCATGCGCGCAAGTCGGGCGTCGCCGACCATCTGGCGCAGGACGACCATCATGCGCTGTCGATTGCGCGCCGCATCGTCGCCAATCTCAACACCAAGAAGAGCGTGGATATTCCGCTCAGCGCGCCGCGCGAGCCGGCGTTGGACGTCGCCGAGCTCGACGGCATGGTGCCGGTCGACCTGAAGAAGCAATACGACGTGCGCGAGGTGATCGCGCGCATCGTCGACGCCTCCGAGTTCGACGAGTTCAAGGCGCTCTACGGCACCACGCTGGTGACCGGCTTTGCGCATATCCACGGCATGCCGGTCGGCATTCTCGGCAACAACGGCATTTTGTTTTCGGAGAGCGCGCTGAAGGCCGCGCATTTCGTCGAGCTGTGCTGCCAGCGCCGCATTCCGCTGCTTGTTCCTGCAGAACATCGTCGGCTTCATGGTCGGGCGCGACTACGAGGCCGGCGGCATCGCCAAGGACGGCGCCAAGATGGTGACCGCGGTGGCCTGCGCCCAGGTGCCGAAGATCACCGTGATCGTCGGCGGCTCATACGGCGCCGGCAATTACGGCATGTGCGGGCGCGCCTACGGCCCGCGCTTCCTGTTCATGTGGCCGAACGCGCGCATCTCGGTGATGGGCGGCGAGCAGGCGGCCTCGGTGCTGGCCACCGTCAAGCGCGACAATATCGAGGTCGAGGGGCGCAAGTGGTCAGAGGCCGAGGAGGAGGACTTCAAGGCGCCGATCCGCGCGCAATACGAGAGCGAGGGCAATCCTTATTACGCCACCGCGCGGCTGTGGGACGACGGCATCATCGCGCCCTCCGAAACGCGCCGCGTGCTGGCGCTGGCGTTTTCTGCGGCGCTGAACGCGCCGGTGCCGGAGACGCGGTTCGGAGTGTTTAGGATGTGAGTTGTCGAACCGAAGCCCGCTAAAGCGGTTTCCCCGGCGTCTGGCCCGGGCAGTCACCGACGCGCCGCATCATCGTGAGGATCGAGGAAGAATATTTGGGGGCCTCCACGATCAACGTTTCGATGGTGCTGCTCACCATATCCTTGACGAAATGAAAGGTGAGGACTGTCTTCGATGCCTTTGCATTGCATCGCAAAGGCAAAACCGTTCGGGAATGACTTGGTGTCGCTGAGCCGACAGTCGTTCGAGAATTGCGGTGCCTTCTGGTATTGCGCCATGGTCTCGTCCCGGAAGGCATCGAAGTCGGCCGACCCAATGCAGGTCCTGCTCTTGACCGGCTGGTCCTGGAACGCGGAGTTGCGGCTTTCGGCCTCGTAGAGGCCGGGAACGAAGGTGGGCTTGGGCTGGAGCAGCGGCGCCGCCGTCTGAGCCCCGGCGGCCGAAGCCAACGCGGCGATTGCCGCGGCGCCCATAGGAAGCCGTTTCGTCATGATCATAGGCTTTATGATAGTTGCAAAGTTCCGGACGGGAAACAGCGTGCGCCGGTCACGCTTAGCATAGGAGACCGCACATGAACTATCGCATCGCCCTCATCGTCGGCGCCGGCTCCGGCCTGTCGGCCTCGCTTGCGCGCGCATTCACCAAAGCCGGCATGTCGGTCGCGCTGGCGGCGCGCTCGGCCGCCAAGCTCGATGAGTTCGTGCAAGCGACCGGCTGCAAAGCCTTCAACTGCGATGCCGCGAAGCGCGAAGAGGTCGACCGGCTGTTCGCCGATCTCGATGCCGCGCGGCATGACGCCCGACGTCGTCGTCTACAACGCCAGCTACCGCACGCGCGGGCCGTTCGTGGAGCTTGACCCGATCGAAGTCGCCAAGGCAATCGAGATCACCGCCTTCGGCGGCTTCCTGGTGGCGCAGGCGCCGGTCAGCCGCATGCTGCCGCGCGGGCAGGGCGCCATTCTGTTCACCGGCGCTTCGGCCAGCGTCAAGGGCTATGCGCAGTCGGCGCCGTTCGCCATGGCGCAAGTTCGCGCTACGCGGGCTGGCGCAGAGCATGGCGCGCGAATTGTCGCCGCAGGGCATTCACGTGGCGCATTTCGTGATCGACGGCGGCATCAAGAGCGCGCGCCGCGCCGAGCCGCCCGATAAGCCGGACTCGCTGCTCGATCCCGACGCCATCGCGGCGAGCTACCTACACATGCTGCAACAGCCGCGCAGCGTCTGGACGCACGAAGTCGAGCTGCGGCCGTGGGTGGAGAAATTCTGACGCCCCGGCCTATCGCGCTGCCAAAGCTTCAACCGCCTCGCGCCCCGCGATCCGGCCGAACACAAACGCGCGCAGCACCGATACGGCGTTCGGCGCCGTCGCATAGAAATGCCCGGTAATTTCGCCGGCGGCGAACAGGCCGGGGATCGGCGCGCCGTCGCGCAGCACGCGGGCGCGGTCGTCGGTCGCCAGGCCGCCGAATGTATAGGCCACGGCGCCGACCAGCGGGTAGGCGAGGAAGGGCGGCACTTGAATTGCGCGCGCCCAGTTCGACTTCGGCGGCTGCAGCGTGTGCGCGGCGGCCAGCCCGTCGCAGCGCGTGGCGTCGAAAGTCTTCGGGATCGCCCACGCAGGCGGCGTTGTAGGCCGCGACGGTGGCGGCGAGATTGTCGGCATCCACGCCGATGAGTTTCGCCAGCTCGGCGAGCGTGTCGGCGCGCACGGGCGGCACGTCGGAACGGATGGCGCGCTGATAATCGGCGATGTCCCACAGGCGGCGGTCGAGGATCGCGTAGGCGATCGAGCCCGGTGCCTTGAAGTGGATGGTGCGCGCGAACCACTCCCAGGTCTCGTGCACGAGGCCGCCGCCCTCGTCGAAGAAGCGGCGGCCGTTTTTGTCGACCACGATGCCGTAGGGATAGACCAGCACCACCGGCGCGGAATTCTTGGCGCGCGCATCGACCGGCTCGGCATGCATGCCGTTCCAATCGCCCGAACGTTCGGCGCCGAGCTGCGTCGCCATTGCTGATGCCGTCGCCGGTGTTGAAGCGCGTGCCGGGCGAAATCAGCCGCATCGTGTCCGCGCTCGGCCCGAGATGCTGGCGCATCATCTCGCCGTTGCCCTGGAAACCGCCACAGGCGAGGATCACGGCGTCGGCGGGCAGCGTCTCGACCGCACCGCCTTGCGCCACGGTGAGGCCGGTGACGCGGCCGTTGTCAGCCGTGAGTTGCTGCGCGGCGCAGCCGTAACGAAACGTCACGCCGGCAAGCTTGGCCGCCCGCGTCAACGCCTTGACGAGGGCCGGCCCGCCGCCGACCGGCTGGATACGCGGCGGCCCTTTCGCCAGATAGTAGCTCGGCTGAATGAACTCGATGCCGTGCGAGGCGATCCAGGCCACGGTCGCCGGCGCGTCCTGGGCGAGGCGGGCGAAATAGCTCTCGTCGCCCTGGAATTGGGTGGCGATGAGCATGTCGTGCACGAAGCTCGGCTCGACGCGGTCGGGCGCGGCCATGCGCATGTTGGACGGCGACCACAGCGTGTTGCCGCCGGCTTCGGCCTCCGCGGCTTTGTCGATCAGCGTAATGCGGATCGGGACGCCGCGGCTGCGCACGGCTTCGGCGGCCGACAGCGCGGCGGCAAGACCGGCCGCACCCTGGCCGACGACGATGAGGTTGCGCGATGCGGGCCTCGTCACAGCCACAGGATCTGCTTGCGGTAGTTCAAGTCGGTCAGCAGCGCCGCCGCCGGTCCCTGATGGAACACGGCGCCGCGCTCGAGCGCGAAGACGCGGTCGGCCAGCGCCAGCACCAGATCGAGGTTGTGCTCGACGATCACGATCGACGCATGCCGGCGCAGCTGGTCGAAGACCTTGAACAGTTCCAGCACCACGGTCGGCGCCAATCCCTCGAAAGGCTCGTCCAGCAGCAGCAGCTTGACGTTGCCCGATAGCGCGCGCGCGACCGCCAGCATCTGCTGCTCGCCGCCGGACAGGTAATCGGCCGCGACGTCCATCCGATCTTTCAGGCGCGGGAAATACTCGAAGATTTTATCCTCGCTCCAGACCACGCCGTTGCTGCCGTCGGTCTTGCGCGCCAGGCGGCCGAGCGCAAGGTTCTCCGCCACCGTCATGCCCGCAAACAGGCCGCGCCCCTGCGGCACGTAGCCGATGCCCAGCCGCGCGATGTCGGGTGCCGGCATGCCGGCGATATTGCGCCCCTCATATTCGATCGTTCCGGAGGCCGGCGGCACCAGCCCGGCCAGCGTCTTGAGCAGCGTGGACTTGCCGGCACCGTTGCGGCCGAGCAGAGCCACGATCTCGCCTTCGCGCACGTCCAGCGTCGCATCGTTGAGAATATGGCTTTTGCCGTAGAAGGCATTGACGCGCTCGAAGCGCAGCACCTGAACGGCGCGCGCCTCGTCCGTGATGCGGTCGGTGACGGGCGGGGTGCCGGTTCCGGTGTAGACCTCCTGCACGCGCCGGTCGTTGCGCACCTCCTCCGGCGTGCCCACCATCAGCACCATGCCCTGGTTCATGACGGTGACCCGATGCGAGAAGCCGAGCACGCGATCGATGTCGTGTTCCACGATCAGCACTGGAATATTCGCGGCCACGCGTCTTCACGATGTTCGACACGCGTTCGCGCTCGGCCGCCGCTAGTCCCGCCAGCGGCTCGTCCAGCAGCAGCACTTGCGGCTTGGACCCGAGCGCAATGCCTAAGTCCAGCAGCCGCTGACCCGCCGTAGGAGAGTTCGTCGCCTTCGATCTCCTCGATGCCTTCGAGGCCGAGAAATTTGATCAGCTCCGCGGTTTCGGCGTGGATATCCGTGTAAGCTGTCGATGTCACGCCAGGCATTGAAGCGCGCCGGATGCCTAGCCTGCAGCGACAGGCGCAGATTTTCGTAGATCGACAGCTTGCGGAACAGGTTGGTGATCTGGAACGAGCGGGCGACGCCCTGCTGGCAGATTTTGTCCGGCCGAAGGCTGTGGATCTCGCGGCCGTTGAGGCGCACGGAGCCGGCGGTGCGCGGGTACAAGCCCGAGATCAAGTTGAACAACGTGGTCTTGCCGGCGCCGTTCGGGCCGATCAGAGCATGGATTTCCGTTGCCGCGATCGTGAGGCTCGCATCGGTGACGGCGCGGATGCCATCGAAGTGCTTGGAGACGCCTTCGACCTCCAGCACGGTGCCGTGTTGTCCCGTGCGGGAGCAGGAATGCCGGCAGCGGCAAGCCTTCGTAGATCTTGCGCTTGCTCATCGCCGCCGCTTCTTCCGGCACCAGGCGCCAGCGCCGGGTCAGCCTGGCCCAGATGCCGACCAGGCCGCTTGGCGAGTACAGCACGAAGCCGACGAAGATCAGTCCGAACCAGAGCAGCCAGTTCGAGCCCCAGATCGAAAACAGTTCGCGGAACAGGATAAAGAACAGCGAGCCCAGCGCCGGCCCCAAAATATTGTGCATGCCGCCGATCACGACCGTCGCCAGCAACTCGCCGGAAAAAGGCACCGAGACCGCTTCCGCCGAGACGAGGTAAGTCTGGAAGCCGAGCAGCGCGCCGGCTAATCCCGTCACCACCGCTGAGAGTACGAACACCGCCAGTTTGTAGCGCTCGACCGGATAGCCCTGAAACGTGGCGCGCAGCTGGTTCTCGCGGATCGCCACCAGCACGTGGCCGAACGGCGAGCGCACGACGCGCAGCAGCACGTACAGCACGGCGAGCCCGATCAGCGCGACCACGATGTAAAAGGTGAGCCCATCGTCCAGGTCGAATGGCCCAAGGCCGCCGCGCTTGAGGCCGGAGAGGCCGTCCTCGCCGCCGGTCACTTCGTTCCAACGGAAGGCGATCGTGTAGCTGAGAGCCGCCAACGCCAGCGTCAGCAGCGAAAAATACACGCCGCGCCGGCGCAGGATGAGAATGCCGACGACGGTTGACAGTCCGGCGACAAACACCATCGCCAAGACGATCGGCAGCCAGATCTGATCGTGAAACCAATGCAACTGGATGAGCCCGGCGGCATAGGCGCCGGTGCCGAACCAGATGCTGTGGCCGAACGACACCAGCCCGGTGAAACCGACGCACATATTGAGCGCCATGGTCGCGATCGCCAGGATCACGACCATGGTGGCGGTGTTCACGCTCAGGCCGAGCAGGTGCATGGCCGGCGGCAACGCGATCAGCGCCAGGCTCGCGATCCACAGCGGCCGGTATTTCGAATGGCGGCTGGCGCTCTTCATTCGAATTTCTCGATCCGTTCGCCGAGCAGGCCGCGCGGCCGCAACAGCAGCACCAGGAACATCAGCACGTAAATCGACGCTTCACCGGCAGCCGGGATGAAATGGATGGTGATGCCGCGCACCACGCCCACCAGCAGCGCGGCGAGCACCACGCCCCAGAAGCTGCCCAGTCCGCCGATCACCACGACGACGAAGGCCACGGTAATGATCTCCGCGCCCATCGCCGGATGCACGATCGTGATCGGTGCGAAGAACGCGCCGCCCATCGCCGCCATGCCGACGCCGAGCATGACGATTGTCGTCATATAGGGCTGCAGGCGGATGCCCAGCGCGGCGACCATGTCGGGCTGCTGGATGCCGGCGCGCACCACGCGGCCGAACGAAGTCTTGTGCAACAGCAGCCAGATGCTCAGCAGAACCACGGCCACCACCGCGAGCAACATCAGCCGGTAGCGCGAGAACAGGAAGTCGCCGACGATGACCGCGCCCTTCAAGCTCGGCGGCATTGTTTGCGATAGTGGTGCGGCGCCCCAGATAATGCGGATCAGTTGTTCGGCGACCAGCGCCAGGCCAAAGGTCACCAGCAGGCTGAGGATCGGATCGGCGGTGTAGAACCGCCGCAATATGAAACGCTCGAACAGGATGCCGAGCATGGCCACGGCGATCGGCGACAACACGACCGCCGGGCCGAAGTCGAGATATTTGTTGATTTCGACCGCCGCATAGGCGCCGAGCGCGTAGAACGCGCCGTGCGCCAGGTTCACCACGCCGCCGACGCTGAAGATGAGCGACAGGCCGAGGGCGATCAGTAGATAATAGCCCCCCAGCACGAGGCCATTGACCACCTGTTCCAGCAGGAACATGAGCCGTTTCTCAATTCAGCGGCGGAGAAATTGGCGGCAACGATATCATAGCTAGCCGCCGGCGCGCGATCGGCGGACGCGGGCGCCCATGCGGCACCCGCGTCCGGCGTCCTATGAAAAGGTGCAGGGGTTCTGTTCCTTGGTCGGGTTAATGACCTCGAGCGGCTCGTTCGCATTGGGAATTGCCGCGCCGAGGGCGAGGAAGTCCCATTTGTCCTTGGCCTGGCCCTTGGCCCTGACCGTGAACGGATAGCCTTCCTGGATCAGTTGATGATCCCACGTCCGGAAATAGCCTTTGCGTCCCTTCAGGATGTCGAACTGCGTCTGCTTCTCGAAGTAAGCGATCAGTTTTTCGGTGTCGGTCGACTTAATCTCGTTCATGGCCTGCGCGATGATCTTGAACGAAATGTATTCGATCCAGGCATGGTTCTCCGGCGGCTTGCCGTTTTTCTTGATGAAATTGGCGACGAAAGTCTTCGACGCCGGCACATCGAGCGTGTGATACCAGACCGTCGGCCAGGTGCCGGCGAGATTGCCTTCACCCGCCGCCCAGGCATCCGCGGTGTTCAGGTTGAATCCGACGATCGGATAGGGCAGGCCGAATTCGGCATATTGCTTGATCAGGTTGGTGACCTGATTGCCGGCGAGGTTCGAGCAGACGATATCAGGCTTGGCCTGTCTGATCTTGAGCAGATAAGGGCTGAAGTCGGTGACGTCGGTCGCGACCAGTTCGTCGCCGATCAGCTTGCCGCCATTGCCGTCGAAGAAATTCTTGGCCGCGCGCGCCAGGTCGTGGCCGAAAATATAATCGGCGGTCAACGTGTAGAACTTCTTGTCCTTCATCATGTTGTCGCGCACCAGCGCCTTGCCGACGGCGTTGACCATCACGGTGCTCGGGATGTCGACGTGGAAGGTGTAGCGGTTGCAGCCCTTGCCGCGCAGCGCGTCGGAGCGGGCGCCGATTTGCATGTAGAAGCGTTTGTTGCGCGCCGCCACCTGCATGATTGTCACGGCGACGGCTGAATTGATCTCGCCCATCAGGAATGCCGCGCCATCCTGGTCGAGCATACGCTGGGCCTTGGTCGCCCCGGTGGCGGGATTGACCGAGTCTTCCGATATCACCTCAAGCTGGCGTCCCATGACGCCGCCGGCCTTGTTGATCTCTTCTTCGGCCTGGCGCATGCCCAATTGGGCATAGGCGCCGAGCGCGCCGAGAAATCCGGTGAGCGGCGTGAGATGGCCGATTTTGATCTTGTCGGTCTGGCCGCTGACGATCGCCGGAAATCCGATGGCAGACGCGCCCGCAAACGCGGCGCTGGCTTTCAATATGTTTCTTCGATTGTAGCTGGTCATCTTGGGCCTCCCTCCGGATGGACGTGTGTGGCGCCGTCACCCTCAAATTCCAGCGTATGCGAGAATATGAGAGGCGGTTTTTTATTGTCGGAGATATTTCCGGAGCGGTAGGCCGCTGTCAACGCTAAAAGCGCCGGTTTAGCCCGCTCTAGAGCG
This sequence comes from uncultured Alphaproteobacteria bacterium, assembly GCA_963817045.1. Classification (GTDB taxonomy): domain Bacteria; phylum Pseudomonadota; class Alphaproteobacteria; order Rhizobiales; family Xanthobacteraceae; genus Pseudolabrys. The sequence continues at coordinate 270,074 of CAWFMZ010000007.1, read as the reverse complement.
ATTTCGGAACCGACGTGGCGCCTTTGGCACCGAACTTGGCGGACAAGCGATTGGCTGCCGCCTGCACGATTTTCGCGCGGGCTTGCAGCGCCTGATTGGAGAGCCGCCAGATCGGGCCGGAGATGCCGAGCGCACCGATGATCTGGCCGGTGAAGTCCTTCACCGGCACCGCCACGCAGCGGACTTCGAGGTTGAACTCGCCATCGTCGTAGGCGATGCCGCTGCGCCTGATCTCCGCGATCTCGCGCAGCAGCTTCGGAATCTCGGTGATCGACTTCTCGGTCGACGGCTTCAACTCGACGCGTTCCAGGAAACGCTCCAGCTGATCCTGGCGCAGCGAGGCGAGAATCACCTTGCCGAGCGCGGTGCAGTGCGCCGGCCGCACCACGCCGACGCGGTCGGTCAGCTGGAACGCGCCGGGTCCGCTGGTGCGCGCGATCACGACCACGGTGTCGCCCATGCGCACTGCAAAATGACTGCTTTCGCCGGTTTCGCGTGACAGGTCCTCAAGCACCGGCGTTGCCACGTTGATCATCTCGATCTCGTCGAGGGCGCTCGCCGCCAGCACGAACAGCGGCCGGCCGACGCGGTAGCGCTTGGAGTCTTTTTCCTGGCGGATGTAGCCAAGCGACACCATCGTCTTGGCGAGATGGAAGGTGGTAGAATTGTGCAAGCCAACCAGTTTGCTCAGGTCGGCAAGTCCAATGCCTTCGCGGTGGCGCGCGACCTCCTCGAGGATCGCGAAGGCACGGCCGAGCGACTGGACGCCGACGCGCTGCCGGTCCTCGGCGTCGTCGTCGATGTCGGGTTGCGAAGGTTCCACGAGCCGCGCGATCGCGGTCTTGGCCGCGGCCATCGGTTTCGCAGCGGCTTTCGTCTTGGTTCGCGCTCGCACCTGGCCGTCTCCAACCGTCACCGTGAGGGAGGGCGACCATAACACCGGCAATTCCGGAATGACAAATGGCAACTCACAATGTCGGATAGAGATTGACTCAGTCACAGCCGGCATTATGAGTGGCGGTCGCCGCGAAAAGACGGCGCCGCCGCATGGCCAGGACAAGAAGGGCGCGCATCAGTGAATCGGGAGCCAAACGTCCACGCGTCCATGTTTGGGTGCAACACCTACTCCTATATGCGTTCGCACAGCGCCGAGGCCTGCCTGGCGCGGCTGGCGGAGCAGGGTTTTCAGGAATTCGAGCTGATGGTGCACCCTGGCCACCTGTGGCCGGCGGAGCTTTCGGTCGAACAGCGCCGCACGCTCGGCCGCTTGATCGAGCCGCGCGGCCTGCGGCTCACCGCGCTCAACATGCCGAACATCGATATCAACGTCGCGGGCGCCGCACCGGAGATGCGTGCCTATTCGCTCAACCTGTTGACCGACACGGTGCGGCTCGCCGGCGAGCTCGGCGCGCGCGGCGTGGTGATCGGTCCCGGCAAGGCCAACCCGCTGTTTGCCGCCGAGCCTTCCGAACTGATCGGGTACTTCTTCGCGGCGCTCGATCGGCTCGCTCCGGTCGCGAAAACGTCCGGCACGGCGCTGTGGGTGGAGAACATGCCGTTCGCGTTCCTGCCGGCCATCGGCGAACTGCTGAGCGCGCTCAATCAATACGGCAACGACGCAGTGCGCATCGTCTATGACATCGCCAACGCCCATTTCATCGGCGAGGATTTTGTCGATGGCTTGCGGCAATGCCGCGCGCGGTTGGCGCTGGTGCATCTGTCGGATACAGGTCGGCCGAGTTTATCGGCACGATCCGGTCGGCTTTGGCACGGTTCCGTTTGCCGAGGTGCCGCGCGCGCTGGCTGCTGTCGGCTACCATGCGCGGCCGATGCTGGAGATCATCTCACGCGATCCCGACCGCGACATCATTGCCAGCGCCAGCAAACTCGCGGTACTAGGCTTCACATTCGCCGATCAAATTCAATAACCGAGGTCCAAGAAGCGGTCATGAGCACAGCGTTACCCCCATCCACGGATGTGATTGTCGTCGGCGCCGGCAATGCGGCGTTCTGCGCCGCGTTGGCGGCGGCCGAGCAGGGCGTCTCGGTGCTGGTGCTGGAGCGCGCGCCGGAAGACGAGGCCGGCGGCAACAGCCGGTTCACCGCCGGCGCGTTCCGCTGCGTCTATGACGGCGTCGACGATCTGCGCGCGCTGATGCCGGACTTGACCGACGAGGAGGTCGCCAAATCCGACTTCGGCACCTACACGGAAGAGAAATTCTTCGATGACATGGGCCGCGTCACCGAGTACCGCACCGATCCCGACCTGTGCGAGGTCCTCATCAAGCGCAGCAAGGCGACTATGCTGTGGTTGCGCGACAAGGGCGTGCGCTTCATGCCGATCTGGGGACGGCAGGCCTACAAGATCGGTGGCATGTTCAAGTTCTGGGGCGGCCTCACGGTGGAAGCCGTGGGCGGCGGGCCCGGGCTGGTGGACGCACTGACCAAGATCGCGCGCAAGAACAATGTCGCCATCGCCTACGGCGCCCGCGCGCTGTCGCTGATCGCCGACGACGAGGGCGTCAAGGGCGTGCGCGTCAAGCACGAGGGCAAGACCGTCGAGGTGAGGGCCAAGTGCGTGGTGCTTGCCGCCGGCGGCTTCCAGGCCAATACCGAAATGCGCACGCGCTATCTCGGGCCGCTATGGGAACTTGCCAAGATCCGCGGCACCCGTTTCAACACCGGCGACGGCATCAAAATGGCGCTCGACATAGGCGCCATGCCAACCGGCAACTGGTCGGGCGGCCACGCGGTCGCCTGGGACCGCAATGCGCCGGAGTTCGGCGATCTGACGGTCGGCGACAACTTCCAGAAGCACTCGTATCCGTGGGGCATCATGATCAATGCCAACGGCGAGCGCTTCCTCGACGAGGGCTCCGACTTCCGCAATTACACCTATGCGAAGAACGGTCGCGTGATCCTGATGCAGCCCAAGCAGTTCTGCTACCAGGTGTTCGATAACAAGATCATCCCGATGCTGCGCGACGAATACCGCATCAAGCGGGTCACCAAGATACGCGCCAATACGCTGGAAGAACTGGTCCAGAAGATGGAAGACGTGAACGCCGAAAAGGCGCTGGAAACAATCAAGGCCTACAACAAGGCGGTCATGACCGACGTGCCGTTCGACCCGAATGTAAAGGATGGGCGCGGCACCCGCGGTCTTGCCGTTCCGAAGTCGAATTGGGCCAACACGATCGAGCAGCCGCCGTTCGAGGCCTATGCGGTGACCTGCGGGCTCACCTTCACCTTCGGCGGCCTCAAGATCGACACCAGCGCGCGCGTCATGGATACCGACGGAGCGGCGATCCCCGGGCTGTTTGCGACGGGTGAACTGGTCGGCGGTATTTTCTACTTCAACTATCCCGGCGGCACCGGCCTGATGAACGGCGCCGTATTCGGCAAGATCGCCGGCACCACCGCCGGTCAGCGCGCCAAGCAGTCGCCGTGACTGCTGAAGTCCGCCCACGACGTCGTGGTCGTCGGTGGTGGCGGCAGCGGGCTGGCGGCCGCCATCGAGGCGCGCGCGTTGGCACGCGACGTGGTGCTGATCGAGAAAAATCCGCAGCTTGGCGGCTCGACCGCTTGGTCGGTCGGCTCGGTGACCGCCAGTGCCACGCCGCACCAGGCGCGCAGGGGCATCAAGGATGGGCCCGAGCAGCACTGGCGCGATATGGCGGCCTTCAACGGCGATCTCGATGCGCGCGATAATGCCGATCTGCGCCGCGTACTAGCGGACGCCATGCCGGAGACGTTCCGCTGGCTGCTCAAGCAGGGCGTGCGCTTCTACGGCCCGATGCCGGAGCCGCCGCACAGCCAGCCGCGCATGCACAACGTGCTGCCCAATTCGCGCGCCTTCATCACGCATCTCGAGAAAGCGGCGCGGCGGGCCGGCGTCGCGATCCAGTGTGGCGCGCGTGCGAGCGCGCTGGTGGCCGAGAATGGCCGCGTGGTGGCGGTCGACTGCGCGACGGCGGACGGTACGCGGCGTTATCGCGCGCGCGGCGGCGTCGTGCTGGCGACCGGAGATTTCACCAGCGATCCGGAGCTGAAAGCGCAGTTCATGGGACCGCAGGAAGCCAAGATCGACGGCGTCAATGTGACCGCGACCGGCGACGGCCAGAAGCTGGCCTTACCGCTCGGCGCCCGCATCATCAACGGCGATCTCGCGCTCGGCCCGGAATTGCGCTTCGTGCCGCCGCAACGGCAAAATATTTTGTTGGGCCTGCCGCCGTGGCGCGTGCTGGCGAACCTGATGGCGTGGTCGCTTGAAAAGATGCCGAGCGCGTTGCTGCGTCCATTCGTGATGAGTTTCGTGACCACGGCGCTGGCGCCGTCGCCCGATCTGTTCGCCGAGGGCGCGATCCTGATCAACAAACGCGGCGAGCGCTTCACCGACGAACTCGACAAACCGGCTTATGCCTTGCCGGACCAGCCCGACAAGGTCGGCTATATCCTGCTCGACCAGCGCATGGCGGCGCTGTTTTCGGGCTGGCCGCATTTCATCTCGACCGCGCCCGGCGTCGCCTATGCCTATGTGGACGACTACCGGCGCAACCGCGCGGACATCTTCACGAGTGCGACGACGCTCGCCGAATTGGCACGCAAGCTTGCAATGCCGGCGGCGGCGATCGCCGAGACGCTGCGCGCGCACAATGCCGCCGCCGGTAACCGGCCACGGCTCGGCGACGGACCCTATGTGGCGCTCGGGCCGCTGCGCGCGGTGTTCGTGCATGCGGAAGGCGGGCTCGCCGTCGATCACGAGCATCGCGTGTTGGGCGCTGACGACAAACCAATCGCCGGGCTATACGCGGCCGGCTCAACCGGGCAGGGCGGTCTTTTGCTCAAAGGGCACGGCCACCATCTCGGATGGGCGTTCGCGTCCGGGCGCCGCGCCGGCCGCAATGCTGCGACGGAATGCGTGAATTGAAATCCGCTCGTTCCCGCGAAAGCGGGAATGAGCGGGGTTATTTGGCGTCGTCGGTAACGGGAGACGTGACAACCAGGAACACTAGATCGACCAGGCCGGTGTTCGAGATCGAGTGATCGACGCCGGGCGGCAGGAAGATGTAGTCGTGCTTGCGCACGACATGATCCTTGCCGTCGATGTGCATCAGGCCTTCGCCCTCGATCACGTGATAGACCTGCTCCTGCACCTTGTGCTGGTGCATCTTCACATAGGCCATCGGCTGATACATCGAGATGCGATAGTCGATATGCTTGCGAGCCCGCGGTCTCGGGCATCACCAGCGGCTTCGACAATGCGCCGCCGAAATGATCCGGAAACTGGCGCCACGGAACCTCGGCGATGTTGCGGATGAACCATTTGCGGGTTGTTGCCATGACTTTGTGCTCACGGGTGCGGCAATTGCTCGAAGTAGACGAATACCACAATATCAATTGACGTACAGCATTATGAGAAATAGTTTCGCGCGGCCTGTAACGGCCGTCTTTGCGAGAGGCCGAGTCGTGCGAACGGCGGCTTGAACGTGCACCGGTAGGAGACCGATCTGATGTCGACGCGCAATATGCTCAATGGTGCTCAGGTTATCGTCGACTATCTGATCCAGCAGAAGGTCCCGAATGTTTTCGGCTTATGCGGCCACGGCAATATTCAATTCATCGACGCGCTGTATGAGCGCTCGCACGATATCAAGACCATCTCGGTGCATCACGAAAGCGTCGCCGGCTTCATGGCCGACGTCTATTACCGCGTGTCCGGGCAGCCGATCGCGACCTTCACGTCGTGCGGACCGGGCTCGGCCAATCTGCCGATCTCGCTCGGCAACGCCTTCCTCGACTCCGTGCCGTTCATGGCGGTGACCGGCAACGTGCCGACCAGCCAGTTCAATCGCGGCGCCTTCCAGGAACTCTACCGCCACTATCAGGCCGACTTTCCCTCCACCGTGCGGTCGTATTGCAAGAAGGTGTTTCAGCCCACGCGCGGCGAAATGGTGCCGCTCGCGGTCCGGCAGGCCTGGAAGACGATGGTGACCGGCCGTCCCGGGCCGGTGGTGCTCGATGTACCGTTCGACGTCTTTCTGGAATCGGCCGCCGAGGAAGCGCCGAAGCCCGAGGAATGGAGCGCCAACATCTCGTGCCGCTGCGGCGCCGATCCGGAAGGCGTGGTCAAGGCGGTCGATATGCTGCTCGGCGCCGAACGGCCGGTGATGATCGTCGGGCAGGGCGTGCGCTGGGGCGGCGCCTGCGATGAATTGCTGCGGCTGGCGGAGCGGCTGCAGATTCCGGTGGCGTCGTCGGCGAGCGGCCTTGGCGCCATCGACACCAAACATCCGCTCGCGCTCGGCCTGGTGGCGCGCGGCGGCCATTATCAGGCCAATCATGCGACCCGGCAGGCCGACGTCTTGCTCGCGCTCGGCGTGCGCTTCGACGATCGCACGTCGAGCTCCTGGATTCCGGGATATTCCTTCACCATTCCGCCGACGCAGGTCATTCACGTCGACATCGATCCGGAAGAAATCGCGCGCAATTATCCGGTGGCGCTCGGCTTGATGGCCGATGTCCGCACCTTCCTGCGCCAGGTTCATGCCGAACTCGATCGTCGTGCCGATTTGAACAAGCGCGCCGATGCCCGCCAGAAATGGCTGCAGGCGATCGACGGCTATCGCAAGGAATGGGACAAGTTCGTCGCGCCCGGCTTCTCGGATGACACCACGCCGATCAATCCGCAGCGCGCAGCGCTGGAGATCGACAAAGGGCTGCCCGAGGACGCCATCCTGGTCAGCGACATCGGCGTGCATCACAATTGGCTGTTGAGCTTTTGCAAGCCCAAGCGCCCGGATTCATTGATCGGCTCGATGGGCTTTGGGCCGATGGGCTTTGGCGTTGCCGGCGTGCTGGGTGCGAAGTTCGCGGCACCCGATCGCCCTTGCGTGTCGGTTTGCGGCGACGGGGCGTTCTTCATGCACGCCAACGTTCTCGGAACCGCCGTGGAGTACAATCTGCCCGTCGTCTGGGTGGTTTGGAACAATTACGCCTTTGCTTCCATTCGCGGGTTGCAACGCGGCTATCTGAAAGGCCGCGAGCTGGCGACCGACTTCCATAATCCAATCACCGGCGAGCGTTACAATCCGGACTTCGCCGCCATGGCCCGCTCGGCCGGTGTCGAGGGCGTGCGCGTCGACCGCGCCGGCGATTTGGCCGAGGCCGTGCGCAAAGGCATCGCCGCGAACAAACCCTATCTCATCGACGTCGACATTGCCGCCGACATCAATCCCGGCGGCGCCGGCGTTTGGGAGTTGCCCGGCCTCGGCCAGAGCAAGCCGGCGATCGGAACCCGATATCAACCCGGTCAGTGACGCGCTTCGGCCACAGTCACCGCCCCAGCATCCCGACCACGATGTCCCAGTTTACGAATGGTTGCGCCGGACCGGCGCGCACCACGCCGGTATCGTGCAGATAGGCTGAGCCGAGCATCAGCGCCGCGCCGCCGAAAACGCCCAGAATGAATTTCATGATCGCCTCGCTAACGGATACCGGCCGGGCCGGCCTAACATAGACGTATCATAGCCCTATATTGGCTTCGCCAATGCCCAGCTTGCATTGCTAAACGCCGGCGCATGGCAAATCCCGACGATCTCAAACAACTCGCACCCATCGGACATTTGCGCGGCGGAGTCGTGGTGTCGCCGGCGGCCTCCGCCTTTTTCGCCATCTGGGACGGCAAGGGCGAGTTGCAGGGCGTCACCGTCGATCTTGTGCGCGCCTTCGCCGAGGCGCTGAAGCTGCCGCTGGCGCTGCAGGTCTATGACAATTCCGGCCAGGCGACCGACGCGGTGGCCAAGGGCGACTGCGACCTCGCCTTCATGCCGCAGGACGCCGAGCGCGCCAAGAAAGTCGATTTCGGCCCGGCCTATTATTTCATCTCGAGCACTTATCTGGTGCCGGCCGGCTCGACCATTCAAAGCATCGAGGCGGTCAACCGGCCGGGCGTGCGCATCATCGCCATCTCCAACACCACGACCGCGCGCAGCGCCCGCCGCACCGCGCCGCATGCATCCGTCGAGGAAGTGCCGAGCGTCGACCGGATGACCGAGATGGCGGGAACGGGGCAGGGCGATGCCTTCGCGCTGTCGCATGACTCGTTCGCGGGCCTGCTGCCGAAGCTGCCGGGCGCGCGCGTGCTGCCCGGGCATTTCCAGCAGACCGGCATCGCGGTGGCGGTGCCGAAGGGCCGCCCCGCGGCGCTCAAGCTGGCGAGCGGCCTGCTCGAAGACGCCAAGAAATCCGGCCTGGTGCGGCGCGCGCTCGACCGCGCCGGTTTCCGTGACGCCGAGGTCGCGCCGCTCTCTCTTCCTGCCTCCCCCTGAAAGGGGAGGTCGCCTGCCGCAACGAAGTGAAGGCAGGCGGGTGGGGGGTCAATTCAAACCGCGACCGGACCCCCGCCTTTCAGGGGGGAGCGAACGGCGTGCTGCGGCCGCTAAGAAGTCCCCGCCGCCCAGCGCCGCATCCCCATGATCGCCAAATAGAGCAGCGCCGCGCCCGCGAGCGCCCAGCATACCGTCGGCGCCCATTGCAGCGCCGCCTTAAGCGCCGGATTGGCGTTGAACCCGGTTGCCACCGTCGCCATGCGCGCCAGCGTCGCCAGCGCCAGCGCCGAGAACAGCAGCCCGGTCATGCGGCCTTCGCCGCCGTTCTCGCCGATAGCGAAGGCAACCGTGAACGCGCTCATCAGGATCGCGCCCCAGGCGGCGCCGGCGGCGAATTGCGCGACGACCAGTTGCTCAAGCCCCTGCGCGAGATGCGCCGCCAGAATAGCGAGCGCGCCGACCAGCGCGGCCGCGCCCATCACCGTGTAGCCGCCGAACCGTCTGGTGATGACGCTCGCCGGAAACATCGAAATGTTGAAGCCGATCCAGAACACCGGCATCAGCCATTGCAGCTCGTCCGCCTTGGTGAAGCGCAGGAACAAGGGCGCGCTGTCGAGCGCGAAATGCATCTGATAGCCGAGCGCCAGCGCGATCATGCCCAGCGCGAACACGATTGCCGGCTTGGTCATGGTGCCGAAGGCGCGCACCGGCGGGCTTTCGGGCTTAGATTGCGGCGCTGCCGCCAGCATGCGTTCGGCCGAAATCATGCCGAGCGCGGTGAGGACCAACACAATACTGGCGGCTGCGAATGGAATTCGCGGATCGACATCGCGCAGCGCGGTGGTGAGATAGGGGCCGAGCGCGCCGGCGACGCCATAACCGAGCATTGCGAGGCTCGACAGGAACGGGATCGACGGCTTGGCGGCGTATTTGCCGAGCAGCATCAGCGGCGGTGCGCGCAACGCCGAGGACGTGATCGTCCACACCACGGTCACGCCGATCATACCGGCGCACCCGCCTCGCGACACAGCGGCCAACACCAGGATAGCGCCATGACAGCGGCGACCCATTTGCCCAAGCGTCCCAGCACCCGCGTCACCTTGTCGGCGGCGATGCCGGTGGCGAAATCGCACACCGTGAACACCGCCTGGTCGAGCATCAGCAGCAGGATGATGGCGCCGCGCGGAATGCCGGCGGCGGTGGCGAGCTTGGGCAGATAGATCACATAGACCGTCCAGCACAGCGTGAAAAACAGCTGCAGGAGCGCGAGATACCAGCCGAAGCGTCGCGAAACGGCGTTCATCGGGCCGTCACAGTGTGACGATGACGTTGCCGATCGTCCCGCGCTCCACCGCCTCATGGGCGGCGGCGGTATCGGCGAGGGCATAGGTCGGCTGCGCCACTTGGTTGATCAGCTTGCCTTGCTCGAGCGCGCGGCTGATGCCGGCGACCGCATGCTCGCGTTCGCGGGTGTCGAGCTCATAGACCAGGAAGAATTGCACGCGAATGGATTGGGTGAGGCAGAAGAAGGCCGGCAGGCTCACGGCCGCCGCGCCGGTGCCATAGACGATGACGCTGCCCTTCGGCCGCAGCACGAACGGAATGAGCTTGGCGTTGGCGGCGAGATCCATCTCGATCACCGCATCGACGCCGCGTTTGCCGGTGAGTTCCATCACCCGCTCGCCGACGTCCTCGCGTTTGTAGTCGATGGTGTGGTCGGCGCCGGCCGCGCGCGCCGCCGCCGCTTTTTCCGGCGACGAGATGGTGGCGAGCACGGTCGCGCCCTGCGTCTTGGCGAACTGGATGATGTATTGGCTGACCGCGCCGGCGCCGCCGGCGACCAGTAGCGTTGTCCCCTTGCTGGCGCCGGCCAGTGCCACGGCATGAATGGCGGTCATGGCCGGAATGCCGAGGCAGGCGCCGGACTCAAAGCTGATACCGTGCGGCAGCTTGACCGCCTGCGCTGCCGGCAGCGCTATATATTCGGCGGCGGTGCCGAAGGCGCGCTTCCATTGCCCGTTCCACACCCAGACCCGCTCGCCGATGCGCGATTTGGCGATGCCGTCGCCCACCTGGTCGATGACGCCGGCGCCGTCGCTGTGCGGGATGACGCGCGGATAGGCAATCTTGCGGGTAGAACCCTGGCGCGATTTGACGTCGGACGGGTTGACGCCGGAGGTAGCGAGCTTGACGCGCACCTCGCCGGCGCCGGCTTGCGGTGTCTCGACCTCGCCGACGCGCAGCACCTCGCGCGCCGCGCCGTTCTGCTCGTAATAAGCGGCTCGCATGCGCTGTCTCCCTGGCGTGGACCTCGCAACAATATTACCCCGGCGGCACGCACGAAATCCGTTGCGGAACCGGCGCCGGGGTTTACGCGTCATCCAAGCATAACCATATATCGGGGCAAACAGGCCTAGCTGCGGCCGAGGGGGGAACGCTAGCCGTTGCCAACACGCCAACAAGGAGGTTCCACCATGCGATATCGTGTCTATAGCGGCCCGAAAGGGTCGGGCGACGTATCTCCGATCGCCAAGGAACAGATGCTGTTCAAGGAATATGTGAAAACAGGCATCGGGGCGGAAGCTTATAGGCGCGTCTATCCTAGGACACATCCTAGATCGACGGCGCGCGTATGCGCCTCTCAACTCCTAACAAAGCCTAACATCGCAAGCCGTACAGTGGAGCTAAGACAAGCCATCGCAAAGCGAGCGGATATAACTGAGGACAGGATTCTAACCGATTACCAAGACGCTTTAGCCCTAGCGAAAAAGCAGGAAAAGCCGGATTCGATAGTCAATGCCGCGACGGCACAGGCAAAGCTAGTACGATTGTTGAGAGATCGAATTGAAACCAAAACTGTCAAGATTTTGAGAACATGGAGAGCATCGACGATATTTTACAAGCGGTAACAGATCAGGCGGGACCAGAGGCTGCCGCAGCATTAGCCAAGGCATTTGGCCTCGATAAATCGCCTGAGAGCCACTAGCCCCCGCCTGTCGCGAGTCCGCCCCGGCCAAAATCCACCATTATCCGCTTTGGCCCAAAAGCGGACAAACGCGGGCGTGGCTCGATTGTCCGCTAAGTGCCGATATTGTTGCAAAAGTCTTTTTGCACTGGGACCCAAAAATTTTGCGGGCTGTAGGCGCGGCTTTCGTTTAAAGATGTGAGGGACCTCATCGCCTCACGTTAAACTCACAGGCGACTTCGGTAATACGATTGAGGTCATACGAATTGGCGAGTGCTTCCCGTTTCGGGTTTTCGCGAAAAATTCGTCGCCCTGCGACTTTCGACTTTTGCAACACATTCTGCCACTAGCGACCATTAAAGGGAGTTCTTGCCTAACACTTCAACAATGGCGGTTACCGTCGTCTGCTACAACCGTTTGTTAGATGGTCTGGCCGCCACCAACGTTCAGAGCGATCCACTCTCCTATTTCGCCCGCTTCAGCGGAGTGGCCCAATCGCCAAAGTAATTTTCCTCCGGCCAGTCGCATGGGCATTAGAGGGCGAAGATTGCGGAACTTCCCGCGATCGCTCGAACAGGACGGCACCCGCGTTGCCACCCCAGTCGGCAAGATCGTCTTTATCGCAGGTTGCCGCAATCGCTAGTCCTATCGACGCAAGGTGGGCGCGACGGTAGCAATACACGGCGAGCAAGGCTCTTGTTGTGGGCGAGACCGTCGCAATGAGCTCGTTTAGCCCATGTGCACTGGCGCGATACATCTCGCCGAGGATTTCATCAGGGACAGGACAGGGCTCATCCTCAAGAAGTGCGCGGTGTTCGGGCAGCATCGCGAGGCCTCCGAAGCGGTTGTTCCCATGGTCACCATTCGATGCACCGCGTTAAAGCAGTGTTAATTTAGCGGGCTCTTTTGGGTCGTCACACATAACAAGGGCTGGATGTGGCACGATCAGTGACCGCTTTATGCAAAAGGGGATAAACTTCGAGAATGTACTGAGGCCGCCATGCAGCAAGTACGCTTTGGTTTAGGTTATTGAAGTCGTCTCTCGAACATTGGTGACCCATGCTTGAACGACCCTCAAACCGTTATCGCTATCAACTCACGGCAACGGGTTACGCCGCGGGGCGGATGATCGACCCGGTACTTGACCCACCCATAAATGTCGGAAGGACATAAAAGCCTGTTCCGGGTCGATATTGTTGCAAAAAGATTTTTCGCATTAGCCGCGCAACATTGATTTAAAAAAACAGCTTGTCGCGCAAGATTGATTCAAGCGGCACGCATATTTGATTCGATAGTTGCGACGCGAGCGCTTTCAGCGACAATACCAGTAGTAGTGCCGCCATAACCGGCCCGTTTTCAAATACGTGCCATATCTGTTGCGCAACAATTTTTTGCTTTTTGCGCGTTATATTCGCCATTGGAAACGGCAACGCACCCTTTCCAAGGAGGCTGCTGCGCATTCGCTGATGAAGAGGGAAATACAATTAGCATCAACCCAATTACGGCGGTACTGGCCCCGTTCCCAATTAGTGCGATGAGGTTTCCGCGCCTCATTCGATCACCTCGCCGGCGCGGGCAGACAGCGACCGTGGCACCTCGATGCTAGGGTCATCCATGGAAAAATCGTGCTGCCTTGATGAATGGGTCAGGGCTAGAGGCTCATCAGGTCAAACTCAGCAATAGACACTTCTAATTGATGCACATGTTCGCGTATTGTCTCTATGTGCCGCTTTAACACGTCGCCGATCGATACCAGGCCGGCGAGGCGGTCGTTGTCGAGCACCGGCATATGGCGGAATTTGCCTTTCGTCATGCGGTCCATAACGCTGCTGATCGAATTGTTCACATTGCAAGTGGAAACGTTACGCGTCATCACCTGCGCGACCGGCAGCTGCAGAGCTGCACTTCCGCATTCCGCCATCACGCGCACGATGTCGCGTTCCGACAGAATGCCGACGAGGCGCTCGCCGGCTTCGAGGACCACCAGCGCGCCGATGCGACGCTTGGTGAGCAGCTTAGCCGCGGCGGCAAGATCGGCAATAGAATTGATGCTCACGACTTCGTCGCCCTTGGCGGCAAGAATGGCCTTCAAGCTCATGCTAGGCTCCGTTAAGGACGACTTCGCGCCGATTTTACGGTCGGGAGCGAGGTGTGTCTATCTTTGCAAAGATGTAGCAGTTGGGTCAAAAGCAGACAAATCATCACGGGTAAAAATCCAACTTTGTCCGCTTTTGGGCGATATTGTTGCAAAAGTCGGCGACCCCCTCCAAGTGCGCAACTATCGAATCAAACAAGCGCGCCACTTGAATCAATTTTGCGCGACAAGTTGAGTTTTTGGGTCAGTGTTGCGCGGCGGGATGCGAAAAATCTTTTTGCAACAATATCGCCCAAAAGCGGACAAACGCCGGTGCGGTTGGATTGTCTGCTTTGTGCCGATTTTGTTGCAAAAATCGGCGACCCCCTCCAACTATGCAACTATCGAATCCAACGGGCGCGTCGATTGAATCAATCTTGCGCGCCAGATTGATTTCTTGAATCAACGGTGCGCATCGGGACGCAAAAAATCTTTTTGCAACAATATCTGCCACAAGCGGACTCATGCACTGCAGAAATCACCAGTCCTATTCGATCGCCTCGTCGGCGAGCGCGAGCAGCTTGGTCGGAAGATCGAGGCCGACTGCCTTCGCCGCCCCATGATTGATGACCAGCTCGAATTTTGTCGGCTGCATCACCGGCAGGCTTGCCGGCTTCTCGCCTTTGAGGATTCGTGCGGCGTAAATGCCGGCAAGACGAAAGCTATCCTTCTCATTGGGGCCGTAGCTGATCAAGCCGCCGACCCCCACGAATTCGCGCTGAAAGTACATTGTAGGCACGCCCTGGCGGGTAGCCCAGGCAACGAGCTGATGGCGGCGACCCTGCAGAAATGTATCCGGGCTGACGAGAAGTGCGCCGGCACGCTGTTGCATCGACGTTGCAAAGAACGCTTCGAGGTCGAAGTCGCTGCTAACGTTGAAGGCCTGAACCTTCTGGCCAAGTGTCAGCGCCGCGGCCTGCACATCCTTGATAATGATCTCCGCATTCCTGTTTAAAGAATTCACCGCGCTCGATGACGCCTTGTCATGGGCGCGCCATATCGAGCAGGGCGGACGCCTCCCGCTGCTGATCGAGGGCGATGACGGCACCCGGATGGACCGCCGCGCCATTGTCGACGCGCTGCGGGTCGGCGAGCGCGAGCAGGTCGGCGGCCAGATGGCCACATAAGCGGTGATTGCAGTTCCGGCTCGCGGAGTTTAGCCGGCGAGGCGGGTCCACTCGGCACGGGCGCGCTCGGTCAGCCGATCCCATTTCGTGCCGACGACGTCCCAGTTGACCAGCGACCGTTGCACGCTGGCGGGCGTGTTCGCGGCCGTCGTCGCGTTGCGGGAGTCGTAGAGATAGGCGCCGCCGACGGTCAAAACGCCGCCGAGAATGATCCCAAGCAAGAGTCGCATGACAAGCCTCCACGTCCCCCGAACCAGAACGCGCACCCGGAGCCCCGGTTCCACGGTCGCATGGCGTCTTTGCGACCTATTGGAGGCCCGACCGGGTGATCTTGGGTGGGCGGCTCACGGCCCGTCAAGCGCCCGGAACCTTTGTTGTAACTAATTGAAAATACTAGCATTCCGACTTCAAAATCTTCCCACTGAAATAAAATAAACTGCTATATTGAACTTATGAGCAGCCAATCAACCAAAACCGCCGGTCAGCCGGCCAAGACCCCCCGGCGAACCGACAAAAAAGGCGCCAAGAACGCCCGTGCCGACATGAAGAAGCCGTCGAAATCGGCCCGCCGTCCGGTCGGCAAGGCCACGCGGCCCACATCCGCCACGGCTATCCGCGCGCCCAGCATCGCGCCCAAGTCGGCGCTCAAGTCGGCGGCCAAGATGATCCGCACGCCGAGCCCGCCGGTGCAACCGGTGGCCGGGCACGAAATTACGATCATGGCGCACAAGTACCGGGTCGGCGAGACGGTTTACTACACCTCGCCGACATTCGGCCGCGCCGCCGCCACCGGCAGCTATACCGTGGTCAAGCTGCTGCCGTCGGAGGGCGACGACTACCAGTACCGGATCAAGAGTTCCGGCGAGGCCTTCGAGCGCGTCGCCAAGGAAAGCCAGCTCGACCGCATCTAACGCGGGTGCCGGCGATTTCGTCTCCGCCATCGACTATGATGCGTGAACAGAAATGCGGCGCTTGTCGCAATGGAGGAACGCATGCCGATCTACATCACGCAGGGCCGTTACACCCGCGACGCCGTTAAGGGCATGATCGTCAAGCCGGAAGACCGCGCCGACGCGGTCGGCCGCGCCATCGCTAAGGCCGGCGGCCGCCTCATCGGCTATTACCTCACCTTCGGCGACTACGACTTTCTCAGCGTTGCCGAGATGCCGAGCGAGATCCAGATGGCCGCGGTGCTGCTGGCGGCGGCCAGCGGCGGCGGGGTCACCGATCTGCGCACCACGGTGGCGATGACTTCGGTGGAGGCCAAGGGCGCCTTTGCGGCGGCGAGCGATCTGGCGCCCGGCTTCAAGTCGGCCGGCGGGACCTGAGCGGAGACGGCGCAAGGAATAAACAAAAGCGTTCCAGCGTTAACATCAGCCTGAACAAAAGCGATAGGGAGGATTCATGCTCAAGGCTCTGCGTTTGATCGCATTCATGTTGCCGGTCGTGCTGGCGCTGCCGGCGTCGGCCGACACCTATCCGAGCCGCACCGTCCGCCTGATCGTGCCGTTCGGCGCCGGCGGCCCGGCCGACGTCTATGCCCGCATCCTCGCCCAGCATCTGTCCGAGGAAACCAAGCAGTCCTTCGTGGTCGAGGACCGCCCGGGCGCCGGCTCGTTGATCGGCACCGACGCGGTCGCGAAATCGGCGCCCGACGGCTACACGCTGCTGGTGATGTCGAATACCCACACCACCAACGAGTTGCTGCTACCGAACAAGCCGTATCAGTTGATGCGCGACTTCGTGCCGGTGGCGACCATCAACTATTCCGACCTGCTGATGGTGGTGCACCCCGACGTGCCGGCCAAGACGGTGGCGGAATTCATCGCGCTGGCCAAGAAAGATCCGGGCAAGCTCAATTACGCGTCTTCCGGCCCCGGCACGCCCTATCACATGGCCGGCGAGCTGTTCAAAGCCATGAGCGGCACCGACATCGTGCATGTGCCGCACAAGGCCTCGGGCGATATGCGCAACAGCGTGCTGTCGGGCAACGTGCAGATGATGTTCGATGCCATCACCGTGATGTCGGAGTTGGCCAAGGCCGGCAAGGTGCGCGCACTCGCTACCAGCGGCAAAGAGCGCAACCCGCTCACGCCCGACCTGCCGACCGTCGGCGAGACGGTGTCCGGCTATGAGTCGACCATCTGGATCGGCCTGATGGCGCCGAAGGGCACGCCCAAGGAGGTCGTTACTTTCCTCAACACCTCGATCAACAAGGTGATCGAACTGCCCGCGGTGAAGGAGGCCTGGCTCAAGCAGGGCGCCATTCCGCTGGTGAAGACGCCGGAGGAATTCGACGCTTACTTGCGCAAGGACATCGAGAAGTGGGCCCATGTGGTAAAAGTATCCGGGGCAAAAATACAGTAGCTGGCGTCGTAACCGGAGGCCTATGCCGACCATCGATGGCGCATCGCTGAACGGCCTGTTGTCGGCCCCGCTGGTGCTGCCCGCGTCCATCGCCGGCGCGCTGGCGGCTCTATTGGTCGTGCTGCTGGTCATTGCGTTCCGCCGCAGCGCGGCGTGGCGGCGCGCGCCGCCTGCTGCTGCCGATCGCGGCGGTGGTGCTGGCCGGCCTGGCGGTGATGTCCGTTCTCGCTCGCCTGGCGCAGGACGAGCGCGGAGCCGAGCGCCGCGCGCTGGCGCAACGCAACGCCGAACTGACCGCCCAGGCGCTGGCGCCCGGCTCGACGCTCGCCTGCCTCGACGGTGCCGCCGGCGAAGCGGTGGAGAATGCCTGCGAGAAGATCGTGTTCGCCGGTCCGCAAAGCACCGCCAACGCGGTCGCCTATGTGGCGGCGCGGCTGACGCTGCTCTCCGACGGGCTCGCCTTCGCCCGCCACGGCGATCCTGATTTCGCCGCGACGCTGACCGGCCTGCGCCGCGCCATCGAGCTCGACCGCTTCGGCGTCGTCGCACATGTGCTGGCCATGCGCGACGGCTGCACCGCCGACCGCTGCGCCGCCTTCGCGTTGCTCGGCGATACGAACGTGATCAAATCCAATCTCAAGGCGCAGGTCTTCGACCAATACGTCTCCCGCCATGCCGCGGACTGGAACAAGTCCGAGCCGGTGGCCGAAAAGCAGGCGCCGGCGCCACAGCCGGCGCCGGTCGCCAGCGCGCCCGAGCCGCCGGCCAAGACGCCGGTGGCGAACAAGTACAATTTCCCCTCGGCCGCCTCGATCCCGCCGGTGAGCATCATGAATACCGAGCCGCCGTTGCCGAAGGAGGCGACGGATGCGCAGGCCGCTCAGCCTGCCGGCGAGGGCAGTGCAGCCGTGCCGGTGCCGCCGAAACGGCCAAAGACCAAAGCGGCCTCGCCGCCAGCGCTAACGCTTTACCTCCCGAAAGGGGAGGTCGCCCGCCGCACCAGAGCGAAGGCGGGCGGGGTGGGGGTCAGTGAAACGTCACGATGACCCCTCCCTACCCTCCCCCTTGCAGGGGGAGGGAACGGAGAGTTTTCACCGCGCTAAACATGATCTAGTATCTCTGACCGAAGCCGGGCGCCCGATGTTCTCCTCCGTCCTGATCGCCAATCGCGGCGAAATCGCCTGCCGCATCGCCCGCACCGCCAAGCGGCTCGGCCTGCGCACGATCGCGGTCTATTCGGAGGCAGACAGCGCCGCGCTGCATGTGCGGCTCGCCGACGAGGCGCATCTGATCGGGCCGGCGCCGGCGGCCGACAGCTATCTGCGCATTGACCGGCTGATCGCCGCCGCGCGGACCGCGCGCGCGCAATGCATCCATCCCGGGTACGGTTTTCTCGCGGAAAATGCCGATTTCGCGCAAGCCTGCCGCGATGCCGGGATCGTCTTTATCGGCCCGAGCCCGCAGGCGATCCGCGCCATGGGGCTGAAAGACCGCGCCAAGGCGCTGATGGAGAAGGCCGGCGTGCCGGTGGTGCCGGGCTATCACGGCGAGCGGCAGGAGCCGAAGTTCCTCAAGCAGAAAGCCTACGAGATCGGCTATCCGGTGCTGATCAAGGCGGTGGCCGGCGGCGGCGGCAAGGGCATGCGCCGGGTCGACCGGCACGCCGATTTCGACGCCGCGCTCGAAGCCGCCATGCGCGAGGCGAAAGCGGCCTTCGGCGACGAGCGCGTGCTGATCGAGAAATATGTCAACGCGCCGCGCCATATCGAGATGCAGGTGTTCGCCGACCGCCACGGCAACGCCATCCATCTCAACGAGCGCGATTGTTCGCTGCAGCGCCGCCACCAGAAGGTGATCGAGGAAGCGCCCGGCGCCGGGCATGAGCGCGCCGTTGCGCGCCGCCATGGGCGCAGCCGCGGTCGCCGCCGCCAAGGCGGTGGCTTACGAGGGCGCCGGCACGGTCGAGTTCATCGCCGACGGCTACTGGCGGGCTGAAACAGGGCGGCTTCTGGTTCATGGAGATGAAC
This sequence comes from uncultured Alphaproteobacteria bacterium, assembly GCA_963817045.1. Classification (GTDB taxonomy): domain Bacteria; phylum Pseudomonadota; class Alphaproteobacteria; order Rhizobiales; family Xanthobacteraceae; genus Pseudolabrys. The sequence continues at coordinate 251,124 of CAWFMZ010000007.1, read as the reverse complement.
ACGCGCCTGCAGGTCGAACACCCGGTGACCGAAGCGGTCACCGGCCTCGACCTGGTGGAATGGCAGTTCCGCATCGCCGCCGGCGAGACGCTGCCGCTCACGCAGGAGCAGGTTCCGCTCACCGGCCACGCCGTCGAGGCGCGGCTTTACGCCGAAGACCCCGAGCGCGGCTTTCTGCCGTCGACCGGCAAGCTGCTGGCGCTGCAATTTCCGGCGAGCGAAGGCCTGCGCATCGATACTGGCGTCGAAGCGGGCTCCGAGGTCACGCCGTTCTACGATCCGATGATCGCCAAGCTGATCGCCCACGGCCACAGCCGCGAGCAGGCGCTCGACCGGCTGGCCGCCGCGCTCGACAGGACCATTGCCGTCGGCCCGCGCAGCAATGCCGGGTTCCTGGCCGCGCTTTGCCGTGCCGACGAGTTCCGCAAGGGGAACTTCGACACCGGCTTCATCGACCGCCATCTCGCAAGCCTCGGCGCCGCGCCGCGCGGTCTCGACCGCGCTGCCGCCGCGCTCGGCGCGCAGAAGCTGATGCAGCGCGAAAGCGCCCGCATCGGTCTATCCATCGCGCGCGAGCCGGACGAGCCGGCCTCGCCCTGGGACAGTGGCGATGCCTTCCAGCTGGCGGGCGCCCGCCGCCTGGCGCTGCCGATCCTCGCCGAGGGCGAAAGCCTGGTGGTGCAGATCGTCTACGGCCCGGGCGGGCCCACACTCGCCATCGACGGAACCGTGCCGGCAACCGATGCGGTGGCAGTGGCGGCGGGGGACGCGGTCTATGTGCTGCGCCACGGCCGCCAGACCCGCGTGGCGTTGCGCGATCATGCCCTCGACGAGGCTGGGGATCATGGGGCCGGCGGGCTTGTGCGCGCGCCCATGCATGGCAAGGTGCTGGCGCTTCTGGTGGAGCCGGGCGACCGCGTCACCCGCGGCCAACGTCTCGCCATCATCGAGGCGATGAAAATGGAACACACGCTGGTGGCGCCGATCGACGGCACCGTCGCCGAGATCGCGGTTACCGTGGACGTGCAGGTGGCCGAGGGCGCCAAGGTAATGCTCATTGAGCAAGCACCGCAAGAGTAGGTTTGGAAGTCAGTTATGCCGCTTCATCTCATCAAGCTCTGCGTTGGCTGTGACTCGGTGGCTGACCTCGAGGACTGGATCAAGCAGAAGCTCAAGGAAAAGAAGCGGCGCGGGCAAAAACTCGAGCACATCCATACCACCCGCATGGTGCCCAAGCGCGCCGACGAACTGACCGAAGGCGGCTCGCTATTCTGGGTGATCCGCGGCCAGATCACCTGCCGCGAACGCATCCTCGACATCCGGCCATTCACCGACAAAGACGGTATCGGCCGCTGCCGCGTGGTGCTCGACGGCAAAGTGGTGCTGGTCGAGCCGCGCCCGCGCTCGGCGTTCCAGGGCTGGCGCTATCTCGAGGCCAAGGATGCTCCGCGCGATCTGTCGCGCGCCGCGCCCGGCGCCGCCAAGATGCCGGAACAGATGCGGCGCGAATTGCGCGAATTGGGCCTGCTCTAGACGCCGATATTGTCGATCAACCGCGTCTTGCCGATCTTGGCGGCGACCAAGAGCCGGATTGGCCCATCCTTGCGCGAAACGATGGGTACAAGCGTCAGCGCGTGGCGCGCTTCCAGATAATCGAGCGAAAAACCGGCGCGCGCGATTTCACTGCCGCCATCGTCAAGCACGCGCGCAATCGGCTCGCCCTTTTTGATCCTTGCGGCACTTGCCTTCAGCACGCGATAAAGAGTCGGCGCTACCGCGCGCTCGGCGGTTGAGAGATAAGCGTTGCGCGACGACAGGGCGAGGCCGTCCTTCTCGCGCACGGTCGGCACGCCGATCACCTTGACCGGCAGATCGAGGTCCTTCGCCATCTGGGTGACGACGCGCAGTTGCTGGTAGTCCTTCTCGCCGAATATGGCGAAATCCGGCGACACTTGCGTGAACAGCTTGGCCACCACGGTGGCGACTCCGCCGAAGAAATGCGGGCGGAACTTATCCTCCAGCCCGGCCTTGGCGGCGTCAGCCGGCTCGATGCGGGTGGCGAAGCCCTCCGGGTACATCACTTCGGCCGGCGGCGCCCACACCAGGTCAGCCTTGGCCGCGCTGAGCGCCTTGAGATCGGCCGCAAAACCGCGCGGATAACTGGCGAAATCCTCATGCGGGGCAAATTGCGTGGGATTAACGAAGATCGACACCACCACACGGCGGGCGCGGCTATGCGCCTGCACGACCAGCGCCAGGTGGCCGCGGTGCAGGGCGCCCATGGTCGGCACCAGGGCGATCCGCTCGCCGGCCTGCCGGTAGGGATTAAGGGTACGGCGAAGCGCTGGAACCGTGCGCGCGATGGTGGGGCGGTTTGCCATAATTTACGGCCTAGTCGGCTGATTGTCTTAAGACCGGGATACGACCTAGCAAAGCAGCGTTAATCCGACCATGCGGGTTGATGGTTAAACAATGACAAGCTTGACTAAAGTGCGGTAATATTTTGAGAATTGCCGGATCAAAGGGCGCGTCATGTTGGTCCAACAGATCCAAGAAGCATCCCAGTCCGCGCACGTGGTCGTGCTCGGCAATGAAAAGGGTGGTTCTGGAAAATCCACCACGGCGTTGCACATCGCGGTCGCGCTGCTCAAGGCGGGCCAGCGCGTGGCGACCATCGATCTCGACAGCAGGCAAAAAAGTTTTACGCATTATATCGAGAACCGCCGCGCCTGGGCCGAACGCGCGCGCGTCGCGCTCGAACTGCCGACGCACTACTCCGTCGAGCGCGGTGAGAGTAATTCGCTGGACGCTAACGAGGCGACGGAGTTTGCCAACTTCTCAAAGGCGATCACGGCGATCGAACACAGCCACGACGTCGTGGTGATCGATACGCCCGGCAACGACACTTATCTGATGCGCCTCGCCCATTCGATGGCCGACACGCTGGTCACGCCGCTCAACGACAGCTTCGTCGATTTCGACGTGCTCGCCAGCCTCGACCCGACCAATTTCTCCGTCACCGGCGAGAGCCACTACGCCGAGATGGTGCGCGAGTCGCGCCGCCAGCGCCGGTTGGTCGACGGCCAGCTGACCGACTGGATCGTGGTGCGCAATCGTCTGTCGACGCTCGGCTCGCGCAACAAGAAACTGGTCGGCGATGGGTTGACCGAATTATCCAAGCGCATGGGCTTCCGCTGCGTCGAAGGCTTTGCCGAGCGCGTGATCTATCGCGAATTCTTCCCGCGCGGACTCACCGCGTTTGATGAGCTCGACGAGGCTACCCTCGGCACGCGCCCGAACATGTCGCATCTGACGGCGCGCGAGGAAGTGATCGCGCTGCTCAATGCGCTGCATATGCCATTGTCGGAGAACGGCAAGCGGCGGGCCGCCGCCCGCGCGGAATGGTACTCGGTCATGGACCAGCCGCTGCAGGTCCACGACGTTATCGGCTAATCCCCACCGGCCATTGCAAGCTAGACTGAAGCTCGCCACCTTTAGCGGGCGGCGCACGCTCGCGCAGGCGGTATGAATTCGGTGTAGAATTCCTCAGATGAGCAAAGATCGCCCCCAGCAAACGCCGGCGCCGGCCTCCTCGCGGCCGGAGATCGCGGCGTTCATCGAACGCGTGCGCGAGCTCGGCCCCGCCGCGGCGGGCGGCAAGCGCGGGCGGCTGATCTTCGCGCTCGACGCCACCATGAGCCGGCAGCCGACCTGGGATTCCGCCTGCGCCTTGCAGGCCGACATGTTCCGCGAAGCGGCCAAGGCCGGCGGGCTCGATATCCAGCTGGTTTATTTCCGCGGGCTTGGCGAATGCCGCGCCTCCGGTTGGGTCGCGGGCAGCGAGAAACTCGCCGACCTGATGTCGCGCATCGATTGCCGCGGCGGCCACACCCAGATCGGCAAGGTGCTGAGCCACGCCCGCCAGGAATATGCCAAGCAGCGGGTGCAGGCGCTGGTTTTCGTCGGCGACGCCATGGAGGAGAAGATCGACGATCTCTGCGTCGCTGCTGGCGAGCTCGGCCTGCTCGGCGCGCCGGTGTTCATGTTCCAGGAGGGCGACGATCCGGTGGCCGAGAACGCTTATCGCGAGATCGCCCGGCTGTCGCGTGGCGCCTATTGCCGCTTCGATACCGGCGCAGCGCACCAGCTCGGCGAATTGCTGCGCGCGGTCGCGGCCTATGCCGCCGGCGGCATCAAGGCGCTCGCCGATCTGTCGGCGCGGCACTCGGACGGCGCGCGCAAGCTCCTGGCGCAGCTTAAATAGCCATGCCGACCATCATCTTCGGCCTGCTCGTGCTGGTGCTCGCCCTCTGGCTGCTCGGCGTCATCGCGAAAGTAGACCCGAAAATTGCCGCGCGCGTGCTCAAGTTGAGCGGCGGCCTGATCGCGATCGGTTTTGCCGTGTTTCTCGGCCTGCGCGGCGAAATGGGCGTCGCTATTCCACTCGGCGTGTTCGGGCTCGGGCTGCTCGGCTGGATCCCGTTCGGGCCGGCGGGTTTTTCCCAGCGCACGCAGAAAAGCGCCGGTCAGACCTCGCATGTGCGCTCGGCCTATCTCGAAATGGAGCTCGACCACGACAGCGGCAAAATGCGCGGACACATCGTCGCTGGCCGCCATCAGGGCGAGGCGCTCGAGCGGCTCGACGTCAAGACATTGGCCGCCCTGTTGGACGAGATGGACGAGGAGAGCCGGGCGTTACTGGTGGCTTATCTTGACCGCCGGGATCCCAACTGGAGTGAATACGCGCAGGGACACGCGGCAGCGGGGCGGGCTGCGGCGTCCAGCGGCAAAATGTCCGAACAGGAGGCCTATCAAATCCTTGGCGTGCAGCCGGGTGCGAGCGCCGACGACATCACGCGCGCGCATCGCACGCTCATGAAGAAGCTGCATCCCGACCAAGGGGGGTCGACGTATCTCGCCGCCCGCATCAACGAAGCCAAGGAAATCCTTTTTCGCCGCCATCGCTGAGGTACTCCTTACGCGACACCATCAGCGGCTCCTGGTTTGGCACTTCCCTGTTAATTAATTTTGTTTTTTGCTTGCGCGTGATTTTATTCGAAAACCGGTTCCCACTATTCGGGGTCATGCGTTAATTTTTCAGCAGCATGCATGGAATTTCGCTGCGCTTGAGCTGCTTGCAGGCGGTTTCCGCCTGATCCTTGTCCAAGCCGGCAAAGCGCGCGCGATAGAGCGACTTGTCGCCCTTTGCCACCCGTTCGGTGAACGGGTCGGCTCGGCCGAGCTGGTCCTTGGCTTTGTCCTGCGCCGCCACCAGGCGCTGCTTGGCTTCATTCTCGTCGGGGAAAGCGCCGACCTGGATCATCCAGCCACCACTACGCGGCTTGGCCGCTGGCTCGGCGGCACTGGTTGCGACCGGCACGCTGTCGCCGGTCGAGGCAAGCTTGGCCGGCAGCACGCCAAGCACACCCGGTTTTGCGCCAGGCGGGGGCGGTGGATCCCGTTTCACGATGGCCATGGTGGTGAACTTGGTCGTGGTGGCGGCGGTCGGCGCCGGCATGAGTTTGCGGCTATCGGGCGGCGGCGGCGACAGTGACGCCGTGCGCATGGTGCCGACCTGCATGGTAACGGTCTTCACCGGATTGGGCTTGATCGGATCGGTGGAGCCGAGCGCCGGCTCGGCGTGCTGTGGCGCGGGCGGCGCCGCGGCGTCTATTTCCTTGCCGTCCTTGGCGCGCGCCTCCGCGGTTTCCCAGCTTTCGACGATTGGCGGCGCGGTGCGCTTGAGCGCGGCGATATTGATGTTGTTGTCGATCATGCTGCGCATGCGGGCATCGCGCGCCGCGGCGGTGCGCCCGCCGAACACGACCGCGACGATGTGACGATTGCCGCGGCGGACCGAAGTGACGATGTTGAACCCGGAATCGTGGATGTAGCCGGTCTTGATGCCGTCGACGCCTTCGACGTTGCCGAGCAGATGATTGTGATTGCGCATCATCCTGCCATGGAAGGCGAAAATCCGGGTGGAAAAATAGGCATAAAATTTCGGGAAGCGATCCTGGATGGCGCGGCCGAGAATGGCCTGGTCGCGCGCGGTGGTGATCTGCTGATCCTCGGGCAGGCCGGACGCGTTGCGGTAGGTCGTGTGCTTCATGCCGAGCGCATGTGCCTTGGCGGTCATCAACCTGGCGAATTCGGCTTCGTCGCCGCCGAGGGTTTCGGCGACGATCACTGCCACGTCGTTGGCCGATTTGGTGACGATGGCGCGGATCGCGGTTTCCACCGCGATGCTCTGGCCCGGCTTGAGCTCGAGCTTGGACGGCGCCTGCGCGGCGGCATGGGCGGAGACCGGCATTTCGGTCGTGAGCTTGATCTTGCCCGCCTCCAGCTGCTCGAACAGCAGGTAGAGCGTCATGATCTTGGTCAGCGAGGCAGGATGGCGCGGACTGTCGGCGTTGGTCGCCTGCATCACCGCGCCGGAATTGGCGTCGACCACGATGGAGGAATAGGAGGGCTCGTAGCTTTCAGCGGCGGGAGCGTGGTGGTGATTACGGCGTCCGCGCGCGTCGGCGTCGGTGCTTATCGCGGCAACGGCGAGCAGGGTTGCTAGGCCGAGGGTGCCCCAACGGAGACGGCGTTGGACGATGGCTCCCGCACGCAACATCAACTCTCCCCAAACCCGTTTTCAGGCGGACTTAGCGCCGCCATCATGGCCGATTTATAGCGCCCCCGCGCCGCCGTAAATTACAACGGTAGGGGATCACGGTTTACAAGTTGTTAAGACTATCCACCAGATTTTATGGCATTTTTCGCACTGCAAAATAATGCTTGACTTTATTGTGCAGTGCGGTATAAGGTTACTTTATTCCCGGACAGGCCGGGTACAGAGTGGCGCCGCTTAGCGGGCCGGGAAGGGATGACAATGGTCAAGAATTTCGAGGACCTGCAGCAGGTCGGAAAAGAGAATGTCGATATTGCGCTGAAATCCATGGGCATGCTGTCGAAGGGCACCCAGTCCATCGCAGTCGAGGTCGCCGACTATTCGAAGAAGGCTTTCGAAGACGGGACTGCGGCGCTGGAGAAGCTGTTCGGCGTCAAGTCGATGGACAAGGCGATCGAGGTGCAGACCGAATACGCCAAGACCGCCTACGAGGCCTTCGTGGCCAAGGCCTCCAAGATCGGCGAACTCTATGCCGATCTCGCCAAAGAGACCTACAAGCCGTTCGAGACCCTAATGACGAAGGCGAAATAAGTAGCGTCGCGTGCCCGTCGCGTAGCGTTGCGTAAGCGTCAAAGGAAAGCCCGGCTAATTTGGCCGGGCTTTTTCGTATTTGGCGCCAGCTAGCGAAAGCTTACTTGGCCACCCGCAGTTGGGTCACGTTGGTGCCGATCTTGGTGAACGCGATGATGATCTGGCTTGGCAATTCAGCAGATAGAACTTATCCGAGCTGCTCGCGCAGTTCTGCAGCAGCTGGAGGTCGGATCGCCGCCTGTATTCACCTGGATCGTGTAAAGCGTAATACCGGCAGCCTTGATGTTGTTGCACGTCAGCTGCTGGCGCGCGTCAATCGAACTCTGGCTGGTGTACCAGCGGTCCTGCGTATTCAAGCCGTCGGTCAGCAGGATGATGGTCTGCGAGTACGTATAGTTTGGATCCATCGCGGGCATCGTGAATGGCCCGCCGCCGACGAGGGACATCCAGCCGAGCTGCAGCCCGATCGCCTGGTTGGTGAGGTAGAAATCGAGTTGGATGTTTAACTTTGCATTGCCATTATTGACCTGACTGGGCGGTTTTTGGATCAGGACAAATTAGTGCGGTATTCGCGCGCGTGTAAATCATTGCGACATCGACGTGCCCATCAGCGGGGGCAAAAGACATTGTCAGCAGAGACGATGACCGCATAGCGGTAGTTCCAAAAAGGGTCAGCAGCATGGACTTATCCGCGCGGAAGTTTGCCTAAGCGGTCTAGAACTACCGTTGGATCTTCTTCGCGAATTTGGGGAAAAATCACCTTGGATTGTCCGCAAGCCGCTTGTGATCGGGTAACCAATGGATATCTGCCCAGAGTGGCCGGAATCGCCGGAACTGGCTCGGTTTGTCCCGGAGCGGGACAAAATTCCGGCTTGGCCTGGCTAGGGCGGGGTCATTATGATGGTGGCGAAGCCGCGCGGGCGCGGCCCGGGTTGCTACGGTTCTGGAATGTTTCGTGCCTCGGCAATGTCATGACGTCGGATACCAATAAGACCTCTTCCGCCCATGGGACGGCAGCCGCCGTCGTATTCGGCGACGGTGCGCCTCGCCTGGCGGACGATGACCGCAAACGCCGCAACGAGCCGGGCGGGCCGGGCACCGCGGTCATCACCAAGACCAAGCCGCAGACCAAGCGGCCAAGCATGTACCGCGTGCTCATCCTCAATGACGACTACACGCCGATGGAGTTTGTCGTGCATGTGCTGGAACGCTTCTTCGGCAAGGATCACGAGGCCGCGACGCGAATTATGTTGCATGTGCATCACCACGGCATCGGCGAATGCGGGGTCTATACTTATGAGGTGGCGGAGACCAAAGTAACGCAGGTGATGGACTTTGCCCGCAAACATCAGCATCCTTTGCAATGCGTGATGGAAAAGAAGTGAGATTCGGGGAGCGCCCAATACAAATGAAAATGGGAATCTAATGCCAACGTTCTCGCGCAGCCTCGAGCAGTCGCTCCACCGGGCCCTCGCGCTCGCCAATGAGCGGCACCATGAATATGCCACCTTGGAGCATCTGCTATTGGCGCTGATCGACGATCAGGACGCCTCGGCGGTGATGCGCGCCTGCAATGTTGATCTCGACAAACTGCGCCGCAGCCTGGTCGCCTATCTCGAATCCGAACTGGAAAACCTGATCACCGACGGCGCCGAGGATTCCAAGCCGACCGCCGGCTTCCAGCGCGTGATCCAGCGCGCGGTCATCCATGTGCAGTCCTCCGGACGCGAGGAAGTGACCGGCGCCAACGTGCTGGTGGCGATCTTTGCCGAGCGCGAGAGCCACGCCGCCTATTTCCTGCAAGAGCAGGACATGACGCGCTACGACGCGGTCAACTACATCAGCCACGGTATCGCCAAGCGGCCGGGTCTCACCGAGTCGCGCCCGGTGCGCGGCGTCGAGGAGGAGGCCGACACCAAGGGCGGCGACGAGCCGAAGAAGAAGGGCGACGCGCTCGACGCCTATTGCGTCAACCTCAACAAGAAGGCCAAGGACGGCAAGATCGATCCGTTGATCGGCCGCGATGCCGAGATCAACCGGACCATTCAAGTGCTGTGCCGCCGGCAGAAGAACAATCCGCTGTTCGTGGGCGATGCCGGCGTCGGCAAGACCGCGATCGCGGAAGGGCTGGCGCGCCGCATCGTGCATGGCGAGGTGCCGGACGTGCTCAAAGGTGCCACCGTGTTCGCGCTCGACATGGGCACGCTGCTGGCCGGCACGCGCTACCGCGGCGATTTCGAGGAGCGGCTCAAGCAGGTGATCAAGGAGATCGAGGCCTATCCGGGCGCGATCATGTTCATCGACGAGATCCACACCGTGATCGGCGCCGGCGCCACCTCGGGCGGCGCGATGGATGCGTCCAATCTGCTCAAACCGGCGCTCGCCTCCGGCACGATCCGCTGCATCGGCTCGACCACCTACAAAGAATACCGCCAGTATTTCGAGAAGGATCGCGCGCTGGTGCGCCGGTTCCAGAAGATCGACGTCAATGAACCGACGGTTCCAGATACGATCGAGATCCTGAAGGGGCTCAAGCCCTATTTCGAAGAATATCACAAGCTTAAATACACCAACGAGGCGATCAAGGCGGCGGTCGAATTGTCGGCGCGCTACATCCACGACCGCAAGCTGCCGGACAAGGCGATCGATGTGATCGACGAGTTGGGCGCCGCGCAGATGCTGCTGCCGGAGAGCCGCCGCAAGAAGACCATCGGCATCAAGGAGATCGAGACCACGATCGCGACCATGGCGCGGATCCCGCCGAAGACGGTCTCGAAGGACGATGCCGCGGTGCTGCAGCATCTCGAGCAGACGCTCAAGACCACGGTGTACGGCCAGGACAAGGCGATCGACTCGCTGTCGGCCTCGATCAAGCTGGCGCGCGCCGGCTTGCGCGAGCCGGAAAAGCCGATCGGCTGCTACCTGTTCTCCGGACCGACCGGCGTCGGCAAGACCGAGGTCGCCAAGCAATTGGCCGCCGCGCTCGGCGTCGAGCTGATCCGCTTCGACATGTCGGAATATATGGAGCGGCACACGGTGTCGCGCCTGATCGGCGCACCTCCCGGCTATGTCGGCTTCGACCAGGGCGGGCTGCTCACCGACGGCGTCGATCAGCATCCACATTGCGTGCTGCTGCTCGACGAAATCGAGAAGGCGCATCCCGACCTGTTCAACGTGCTCCTCCAGGTCATGGACCACGGCAAGCTGACCGATCACAACGGCAAGTCGGTCGATTTCCGCAACGTGATCCTGATCATGACCACGAACGCGGGCGCCTCCGAGCTCGCCAAGCAGGCCTATGGCTTCACCCGCACAAAGCGGGAGGGCGACGATCTGGAAGCGATCAACAAGATGTTTGCGCCGGAATTCCGCAACCGGCTCGACGCCACCATTACTTTCGCGCACCTGTCGCAGGAGATCATTGCCAAGGTGGTCGAAAAGTTCGTGCTCCAGCTCGAGGCGCAGCTCGGCGACCGCAACGTCACCATCGAGCTGTCGGAAGAGGCCTCGCGCTGGCTGATCGCCAACGGCTACGACGAATTGATGGGCGCGCGCCCGATGGCGCGCGTCATCCAGGAGCACATCAAGAAGCCGCTGGCCGACGAAGTGCTGTTCGGGCACCTGAAATCCGGCGGTCACGTCCGCGTCGTCGTCACCAAGGATGAGGACGACCGCGACAAACTCGGCTTCGAGTATCTCGACGGACCGATCACGCCGAAACCGGAGAAGTTGCCGGTGGCCGCGCAGCCCAAAGCCAAGCGGCGCTCGTCGCCGCGGCCTAAGGCCAAGCGTAGTTCGGTGCCGAAGGTGCCTTTGATCAAGGCTTGAACCGGTCGGGCCCGCGTCAGCGGTTCCAGACAAACACGATCGCGGCGAAAGTCTGCGCCGCGATCAGCGCGGCCGCCACCACAATGATCCGTTCGAGCGGCTCGCCCTTGTGGCGCGCCTGCGGGCTCTCACCCTGCTTGATACGCCATGTTCCAATTTCGATCCGGTAGTGGTCGAGAATGGCGAACGGATAGGCGAGCAACAGGATCGAGGCCGCCGCGCAGCTGCCGGCGGCGATGGAATAGATGACGCGGCCCGGCGCGGGTACCGCCACCAGCGGCAAAATGACCAGACCGACCGACACCACCATGGTCGCAATAATCAAGTAATCCGCCCATGCCAGCCAATTGGGCCAATCCGGATGCCGGTCGCGAACGTTCAGTTCGCGCTGAATGCGGAACATGAAAACCGAGATGCAGAAGCCGGTCAGGATGCTGGCCACGGTCAGATAGGGTTGAGGCGAGATCATGCTTGGAGCTCCGCAGGATAGGTCGGCGGCTAATCTACAGCATGAATTCGAATTGACACGCGATTGTGCAATGTTGGCGCGCTGACAGCGATTGGAATTCGCTGACCTCTCATGCGGCCGCGGAATGCAGGGGCAGTTGCGCAGGCGGCGGCGCTATGAGAGAGCTGTGCCGCCTGTATGCCCGCGCCCGAGACAAACCCATCGCCGGCCGCCGATTTCTTCGCCGGCGTCAAATCGGCATGGACCTCGGTGTTCTTCCTGGTGCTGATGGGCACCTATATCGGCATCGGCGCGCTCGCCCATGATTTTGGCTTTGCCTCCTGGTGGCTCGCCTTGTCGACCCTGCTGGTATGGGCGGCGCCGGCGCAGGTCATCCTGGTGTCCGCGCTCGGCGCCGGCGCCGCGCCGATCGAGGTGGCGATCGCGGTCGGCTTGAGCGCGATCCGGCTGTTTCCCATGGTGGTCGCGCTGTTGCCGCTGCTGCGGGGCCCGGCCACGCGCCTGCGCGATCTTCTGCTGCCGACGCACTTCACCTCGGTGAGCATGTGGGTGGAATCGCTACGTCTGTTGCCGGCGATGCCGCGTGAGCGCCGCCTCGCGTTCTGCAACGGCCTGTCGGTCGGCTATCAAGGCACGGCGGTGGTGTTCGGCTTCGTCGGCTATTACCTCGCGGCCGGACTGCCGCCGCTGTTCGCGGGCACGTTGCTGTTTCTGACGCCGATGTCGTTCCTGATCTCGACCGCGCGCAACTGCCGGCAAATGGTGGACCGACTGGCGTTGGTGCTCGGCCTCATCCTCGGTCCGCTGCTGACCTACTGGCAGGTCGGCCTCGACCTGATGTGGACCGGGGTGGTCGGCGGCTCGCTCGCCTACGCCGTTCACCGCTTGCGCGAGGCAATCGCATGAACGCCGGCATGAACGCGCCTTGGCCGAACTGTGGCCTTACCTGCTGCTGATTTTGGTCGGCTACCTGCCGAACGAGATGTGGCGCGTGCTCGGCCTGGTGCTGGCGCGCGGCCTCAATGAGGATTCCGAGATCGTGGTGTGGTCGCGCGCGGTGGCGACCGCGATCATCGCCGGTGTCATCGCCAAGCTGATCCTGTTTTCATCCGGCGCGCTGCTGACGATTCCGCTCACGGTGCGCGTGGCAGCGGCAGTCTGCGGATTTCTGGCCTTCCTGGTGGTGAAACGCTCGGTGTTTGCGGGCGTCGCAGTTGGCGAGGCGGTGCTGCTCGCGGGCGGATTCCTGTTCGCGCACTAACCCGCAGCGATCGCTGCGGCGAGCTTCTTGGCCTGCTCGGCCAGCACGTCCGCCTTTTCCTTGGCGCTGGCCGGCGGCTTCATGGGAACGCCGGTCTTGCGCGGGATGATATGGACATGCAGGTGGAACACCACCTGTCCGCCGGCGCCCTCATTGAACTGCTGCATAGTGACGCCGTCGGCCTCGAACGCCTTCATGGCGCCCTTGGCGACCTTTTGCGCCACCGTGATCACATGCGCGAGATCGTCGGGCTTGATGTCGAGGATGTTGCGCGCGGGCGCCTTCGGCAGCACAAGCGTGTGACCGGGTGAGCGTGGCATGATGTCGAGGAAGGCGAACGCCTTGTCGTCCTCGTAGACCTTGTAGCTGGGCAATTCGCCGCGCAGGATCTTGGCGAAGATGTTGTTCGGATCGTAGCTCGGCATCAGTTTCTCCCCGGGGACTCAGTCCTGCTCCACCAAATCCTTGCGGAACGGCGCAGCCGCCGCAAGCTCTTCGCCGGCGGCCCGCACATAAGCCCGTTCGCGGCTGAGATAGTCGGCCACCGCCCGCCGCAACGCCGGGTTGGCGATGAAATGCGCCGAATAGGTGGTCTGCGGCAGGTAGCCGCGCGCCAGCTTGTGCTCACCCTGAGCGCCGGCCTCGACGCGGAAAAGCTTGTGCGCGATGGCGTAGTCGATCGCTTGATAATAGCACAGCTCGAAATGCAGAAACGGATGGTGCTCGATCGCGCCCCAGTTGCGTCCATAGACCGCATCGCCGCCAAGAAAATTGATGGCACCCGCGATCCAGCGGCCGGCGCGCCTGGCCATCACCAGCAGGATGCGGTCGCGCATCTTCTCGCCGACGATCGAGAAGAATTCGCGGGTGAGGTAAGGGCGGCCCCATTTGCGCGAGCCAGTGTCCATGTAGAAGGCGAAAAAGGCGTCCCACACCGCTTCGGTCAGGTCGGAGCCGGTGAGCCAGCGCACCTCGATGCCGGGCTCAAGCGCCTCCTTGCGCTCGCGGCGGATGGCCTTGCGCTTGCGGGACGCCAAGCGGCTAAGGAAATCGTCGAAGGTGGCGTAGCCGGCATTCTCCCAATGGAACTGCTGGTCGTTGCGTTGCAGGAAACCGCGCTCGCCGAGCACGCGCCATTCCGGCTCGGTCAAGAAGGTGACATGGGCCGACGACAGCTCGTTTGTCGTGGTGATCTCGACCAGCGCATCGGCGAGCGCGCCGCGCACCGCGTCGGCCAGCGGGCCAGGACGGGCCAGCAGGCGGGGGCCGGTCACCGGCGTGAACGGCACCGCCACCTGCAGCTTGGGGTAATAGTCGCCGCCGGCGCGCTCGAACGCTTCGGCCCAGCCGTGGTCGAAGACATATTCGCCGCGCGAATGGCTCTTCAGGTAGCAGGGCGCGGCGCCCAGCAGGGTGCCATCGGCGGCCTCCGCCAACACGTGCCGCGGCTGCCAGCCAGTTCGGGCGCCGACCGAAAATGAGGCTTCAAGCGATGACAGAAAATCATGTGAAATAAATGGGTTATTGACTTGTCCTCGTGTTGATAACTTTGGGGAGAGACTTATCCTCATGTGTTAGTTTAACTGCCGGCGCTATCGTCCCGCCGCCACTCACGTCGACGATGCCGTCCGCGCAGGCATCCCAGTTTGCCGCCGGAACCTCGGCCAGCGATTGCGCAATGCGGATTCGGAGTTCGGTGTCGGTCATCGGGGCAAGGTCTGTTACCCCAACTCTATGCCGGAAATCGTTCGAAATTCACCCGTCCTTATGGCTATAGCGCGCGGCGGCATGACGCTTACGGCCGCCAGCCCTCGAAAATGATCTGGTCGGCCCAGCGCGCCGCGCGCCGGCGGTCGTCCGCGCTGCGCACGGTCCAGGTCAGCAGCGGCAGGCCGAAGATCGCGCGTGCGATCAGCGGCGCCGCGGCCGGCAGGTCCTTCACCGCGTAGGCGATGAAATGCGGGCGGGTGCGGTTGGCGTGCAGGAAGAACGTCATGCGGCGCTTTTCCCAAGCCGGCATGCGGTCCCATTCGTGGTGCGCATAATGGCGCTCGGCGATCATGCCGCGCGGCAGGCCGGGCGCGATCTGACGGACCGCCTCGACCATGGCGGGATCGAACGACATCACCGCCACCGGCCCGGCATAGTTCGCCAGCACGTCGGCGGCGCGCTGCGCCAACCGCCGGTCGCCGTCGAAATGGCTTTTGAGTTCCAGCGCCAGGGTGGCGCGGCCGCCCACCAGATCGCACAATTCGCCGAGGGTGAGGATGCGATCGGCGCTTGCCTTGAAGTGGACCTTTTTGATCTCCGCCGCGTTCATGTCGGCAAGCCGGCCGCTGCCTTCGGTCAGGCGGCCGAGCGCATCGTCGTGATGCACCATGGCCTCGCCATCGGCGCTGATCTGCAGATCGGTTTCCATGCCGTAGCCGCCGGCGATGGCGGCGGAGAAGGCGGAAGCGGTGTTCTCGATTACGCCGGCCGACGCGTCATGCAGGCCGCGATGGGCGATCGGTCGCGCGGTGAGCCAGTCAAGGCCGGCCATCGTCGTTTACGCCACCTCGAACATCCCTTCGACTTCGATCGCCGCCTCGGCGGGTAGCGCCGCGACGCCGACCGTGGTGCGGGCGTGGCGGCCCTTGTCGCCGAACACCTCGACCATCAGATCGGAGGCGCCGTTCATCACTTTCGGTCCGTCGGTGAAGCCGGGCGCCGAATTGATGAAGCCGCCGAGGCGCACCACGCGGTTGACCTTGTCGAGGTCGCCGAGCGCGCCCTTGACCTGCGCCAGAAGATTGACGGCGCAGGCGCGGGCCGCTTTCTGCCCGTCCTCGATCGATACGCCGCCGCCCAGCTGGCCCTTGGCGACCAGATTGCCGTCGGCGCCAAAGCAGAGTTGACCGGAGACCACGAGCAGATTGCCGCTGCGCACGAACGGGACATAGTTGGCGATCGGACTTGCGGGGGTCGGCAGGCTGATGCCGAGGCTTGCGAGCTTCTTTTCAACCATTCCGGCCATGAAATCCTCCGGCATTTCTTAGTTGCGCATGATCTTTTCCGAAAACCGGTGCCCACTTTTCGGGATCATGCGCTGGCTGCCCTGTCTTGGCCGATCGAGCGCGCCTGTGCAAGCGCACGTCCCGCTGGTTGCCCGGGGCGGCAGCGGCCTCTATCTTGCCCTTATCTTGCATAGTCCTGTTCCCGAACGGCGCTGCAACGCTGCTGCCTAAAGGCCCGCATCGATGAAAACACTGAGCCCTGCCAAACGGCTGATCTTGTCGGTTATGGCCATCGGCCTGGCCGCTGCGGCGGCCCCCCAGCCGGCCATGGCTGCGCCGCCCGCCGACAAGGTGTTTCTGGCGCCGCATCGGGCGGTCTACGACCTCAAGCTGGCCAAGTCGCGCGGCAGCCGAGGCATCGAGGCGGCGCGCGGGCGCATCCTGTACGATTTTTCCGGCAACGCTTGCGATGGCTACGAGCTGCAATTCCGCCAGGTGTCCGAGCTCGATTCGGGCGAGGGCAAGACCGCGCTCAGCGATCTGCGCTCCACCACCTGGGAAGACGGCGACGCCAAGACGTTCCGTTTCAACTCGGAAAATACGCTCAATGACAAGGCGACCGACTCGGTCGACGGCCACGCCGAGCGTAATGCCAAGACGGTGGCGATCGATCTGAGCAAGCCGACGGCGAAGAATTTCACCGTTCCGGTTGGCGCGGTGTTTCCGACCGAGCATATGCGGCGCATCATCATCGCCGCGCGCGAAGGCAAGTCGATCCTGGAGTTTCCAGTCTATGACGGGTCGGAAACCGGCGAGAAACTCTACAGCACGCTCACGGTGATCGGCCGGGCGATCCCGCCGGGCGAAAAGCCGCCGGCCGATGCGTCGGCAAAAATCCCCGAACTGGCCAAGCTCGCGCGCTGGCCGGTGACCATCAGCTATTTCGAGCAGCAGGACGACGCGGCCCAGCGCACCGGCGAGCAAACGCCGGTCTATTCCATCGGTTTCGAGCTTTACGAGAACGGTATCTCGCGCGCGCTGGTGCTCGACTACACCGATTTCACCATCAGCGGCGAGATGACGTCGCTCGACCTCAAGAAGCCCAAGCCCTGCCAGTAGACGCGCATTTCATTTTGCCCATGATCTTCTCCGAAAACCGGTTCCCACTTTTCGGGATCATGGGCTAGTCGTCGTCGAGCGCTAGGCCCTTCACCACCGCGTCGCGGCCGAATTTCGCGCGCAGGTGGTCCACTGCATGCTCGGCCTCGGCCGCGCGGCGGTCGATGAGATCGGCGAGATCGTCGCCCGCGGCGTCCTCGAGATGGCTCACGCCGATGCCGATCAGGCGGAACCGGGTCGTGCCCACCTCATGGCTAAGCAGGTCGCGGCCGGCGGCGAAAATGCGCGCGGCGAGCTGGGTCGGAGCTCCCAGCGCGCGCGCCCGCGTGCGGATCTTGAAATCGGCGCTCTTGAGCTTCAGCGTCACCGTCGAGCCGGCGAGCGCGTTGGCCTTGAGGCGCGCCGAAACCCGTTCCGTCAGATCCCACAAATGCTGTTCGAGCGGACGAAATTCGCCGATGTCGCGCTCGAAGGTGGTTTCCGCCGAAATGCTTTTGGTGTCACGCTCCGGATTGACGTCGCGCGCGTCGATCCCGCGCGCCAGCCGCCACAGCCGCGCGCCTTCCTCGCCGTAGCGGCGGATGAGATCATGCTCATCGGCGCGCTGCAGGTCGGCGATCAGGCGATAACCGTCGGCGGCGAGCTTGGCCGCGCTGACGGCGCCGACGCCGTAGATAAAGCCGACCGGCTTAGGCGCCAAAAACGCCGCGGCCTCGGCCTCGCCGAGCACGGCGAAGCCGCGCGGCTTGTCCATGTCGGAGGCAATCTTGGCGAGGAATTTGTTGGCCGACAGTCCGATCGAAACCGTGATGCCGAGGTCGCGCTCGACCTCGCCCGCAAAGCGCGCCAGCACCTTGGCTGCGCTCATGCCGTGCAGCCGCTCAGTGCCGGTCAAATCAAGGAAGGCTTCATCGATCGAGAGCGGCTCGACCAGCGGCGTCAACGCCAGCATGGCGCGGCGCACGTCGCGGCCAACTTTGCTGTATTTCGAAATATTCGGCCGCACCACCACCGCCGACGGGCAGCGGCGCAACGCCTCGAACATCGGCATCGCCGAGCGGATGCCGTAGGTGCGCGCCACGTAGCAGGCGGCGGCAACCACGCCGCGCTTGCCGCCGCCGACGATCACCGGCTTGTCGAGCAGCGACGGATCGTCGCGCTTTTCGATCGTGGCGTAAAAGGCGTCGCAATCGACATGCGCGATGGTGAGCCGGTCGAGTTCGCGGTGGCGGGCGAGTCGCGGCGAGCCGCAATTGGGGCAACGCGCAGCCTTCTCGGGCGTATCGGCCAGGCAGTCGCGGCAAAAGCTCACGGTATCTCGCGCTCCCAGTGTCCGCCCAGCGCCGCCAGCGCCTTGCCGATGTCGGACGGATCGACCCCGGTCTCGGCGGCAAAGGCCGCCAGCAGGCGCTCGTCGGCCGCCAGGTGGTCCAAAAGGCCGATCAGGAAGCCCGGCTCGCGCGCGGCGACGCGAATCTCGGCCGGGCCGATCCCGCTGACGGCGAGAAAGCGCCCCAGCCGCTCGCTATCCCCGGCGATGAAGGTAAGCGCCTGAATGGCAAGCCCTTCTGCCGCTTCCACGGTCATCGAAAGGCGGGTTTTCATGGCCACAAATTTGCCTTTCCGTAAGATTTCGGCACTACCGTTAACCGGATCATGCCCGAGCGCGCGGGGCCTGGCGACGCCGAGCGTGCCGGGATGGGGTGCGCTGGGGACAAATGGGGCGGGGGAAATGCCGAAGACCGTCCTGATCGTGGAGGACAACGAGCTGAATATGAAGCTCTTCCACGATCTCCTGGAAGCGCATGGCTACCAGACCGTCGGCACCCGCAACGGGATCGAGGCGCTCGATCTCGCGCGCAAGTACCGGCCCGACCTGATTCTGATGGATATCCAGCTGCCGGAAGTCTCCGGCCTCGAAGTGACCAAATGGCTCAAAGACGATCCCGAGCTGAAGGTGATACCGGTCGTCGCGGTTACCGCCTTTGCCATGAAGGGCGACGAGGAGCGCATCCGCGAGGGCGGCTGCGAGGCCTATCTGTCCAAGCCGATCTCGGTCGGCAAGTTCATCGAGACCATCCGTCATTTCCTGGGGCCGGCCTGATGGTGCAGCGATGACCGCCCACGTTCTCGTCGTCGACGATGTGCCGGCCAATGTGAAGCTGCTGGAAGCGCGGCTGTCGGCGGAATATTTCGACGTCACCACCGCCCATAGCGGGCCGGAGGCGCTGGCGCTCTGCGAGCGCGCCGAATGCGACATCGTGCTGCTCGACGTGATGATGCCGGACATGGACGGCTTCGAGGTCTGCCTCAAGCTCAAGTCCAACCCGGCGACCCATCATATTCCCGTGGTCATGGTCACCGCGCTCGACCAACCGTCCGAGCGGCTGCGCCGGCGCATTGCCTCAGAGCCGTTCACGATCGAGCAGGGCGCACGCAAATTGGACGTGACGATTTCGATCGGCATCGCCGCGCGCGCAGGCGCGAGCGACAATGCCGCGGCGATCCTCAAGCGCGCCGACACCGCGCTTTATCGCGCCAAGCGCGACGGCCGCAACCGGGTTGTGCCGGACGCTGCCTGACACTTGCGGGCGGCGCTCGGATTCGCGGCTTGGGCGCGCGCCGACCGGCCCAAAGTATTTCTTCTAAACATTCCAGCGGCTTAAAAGCCAATTTGGCCGGTATGGGCGCTTGGTCTAACCTCGCCGGTGACGGCTGATTCCGGCGCGGATAAGTTCAGTCGCAACGCGCGCCCGAATAGCCTTAGCAATGCCCTGCGGAGTGCTCAGGTCCGCCGCATCTCCTGGGTCCTGCGGGGTTCGGCCGGCTGGCAAGCGGTGCGAGAGGCCTCCTCGTAACACCGCTACCAGCCGGCCACCTTTATGGCCGGCCGGCGGCGTCCGAGCCGTTCACGGGCGGACGATGGTCCAGCCCTTTTCGGCGAGTTCGATCAGCGTCACCACGCCGGCGGGCACGCGTTGCGCGTTCTCGACCAGCGGCGGCTCCTTGCCTTCGCTGCGGGTCATCGCCTCGAGCGTGTTCTCGCAGGCCATGAACGACACATTGGGCATGCCCTGCTTGAACGATTTCAGCCGCGGCTTCACCGGCGAGGTATCCTCGCGCAGCATGTGCAGGCCGGCATTGAAGGCGACAATCTCAATGTCGATCTCGTCGCCCTTGTCGGAATAATATTTCGACACGTTGGCCGCCACGTTGAGCACGGCATTCATCTTGACCGGATCGTTGTCGCTGATCTGCAGCGCCAGTTGGTGCTTTTCGGCCGCATGAGCTGACCCGAAGGCGAGCGGCAGCAGCAAAACGGCGGCGAACAGGGCGCGCAGCAGGACGGACATGGGTGTGCTCCCGGGGAAGTCGTTCGGCTCGACAATATCAGGTCCGCAGGCGGCCGAATATTCCAAGTAAACCGCTCGTCATGGCCGGGCTTGTCCCGGCCATCCACGCCTTGATTTGAGGCCCAAAGACGTGGATGCCCGGCACAGGGCCGGGCATGACGGAAGATGCTGACTTTGAATCGCTACTACTTGATCTTGGATTCCTTGTACTCGACGTGCTTCTTGGCGATCGGATCGTATTTCTTCTTCGCCAGCTTGTCGGTCTGGGTGCGCGAGTTCTTGCGGGTCACGTAATAGTGCCCGGTGCCGGCGCTCGACACGAGCTTGATCTTCAGACTGATGGCTTTGGCCATGGAATTGCCCTCGAAACTTCAATTGCGGTGGCGATATTAGCGTTTTCGTGGCGGACCCTAGCGTCGGAACCGCAAATGTCAAGAAACCCCGATTTTACAGCAGTTCCCGGAAGAACTGCCGCTCGATCATGAAATAATACGGCACCGGCAGGTCGTGGCCCATGCCGGCCGCGACCCGGGCGGCGAGCTCTTCCAGCACCACCCCGGTGATGGTCGGCATGTCGAGGTGGGTCGCTTCCTCGATCGGCACCCAGGTGAGTTCGACCAGCTCGGAGTCCGGGCCCACCACGCCTTCGATTTTGTGCGCGATCGAGGAGACATCGGTGGTGAAGAAACGGGTGTCGAAGCGGCGTGGCCGCCGCGGCGGCGTCACCGCGCGGGCGATGAAATGGATGTGGGCGAGGTCGGGATGCACGCGCGATTTGGCGAAGTCGGCCCAGATCTCGCCCGGCGCCGCCGGCGCATCGTCGCGCTTGACGCCGAGCAGCAAGCCGGTTTCCTCCGCCATCTCGCGCACCGCCGCCAATGCAACGGCGCGCGCAAATTCCGCGCTCGGGCTCGCCACCCGCTCCATCAGCTTCTTCTGCATATCCGGATGCAATTCGCTCGCCGCCGGCATGACGCGGTCGAGCGGCTCGATGCGCCCGCCCGGGAACACGAACTTGCCCGGCATGAATTTGTGGTTGAGGTGGCGGCGCCCCAGCAGCACCTTCGGCTTCGGCCCCGAGCGGTCGATCAGCATCAGGGTGGCCGCGTCGCGCGGCTCGCTGTCGGGGAAGGTCTGGTCGCGCTCCGCTTTGGTCATGCGCTCGGCCCAGACTTTTGCCAAATCTTTCGTCATCATGTCTCGCGTCATCGTGCCTTCCGTTGCTTGCCGCGCGGCCGGTATTGCCGCTGTTCGTTGTGCGGGCGACGTTGCGGCTTGCCGGCGCGTCCCTCGGACAGAAGCTCGAACCGCAAAGCGCCGGCAACGGGTGCCGCTTCCACCAGCTTGACGGTGACGCGGTCGCCGAGCCGGTAGGTCTCGCCCGAGCGCGCGCCGACCATGGCGTGGCCGGCTTCGTCGTGGCGGAAATATTCATCGCCGATCGTTCGCGCCGGCACGAAGCCGTCGGCGCCGGTCTCGTGCAGTTTCACGAACAGGCCGGCGCGGTGCACGCCGGAGACGCGGCCGTCGAAGACGGCGCCGACGCGGTCGGCGAGAAAATGCGCGATCAGCCGGTCGTTGGTCTCGCGCTCGGCCAGCATGGCGCGTCGTTCGGTCGCGGAAATCTGCGCGGATATCTCGGACAGCGTCGCCAAGTCGGCAGACTTGGGCAAGCCGTCCGATCCGAGCTTGAGCGCGCGGATCAGTCCGCGATGCACGATCAGGTCGGCATAGCGGCGGATCGGCGAGGTGAAATGCGCGTAACGGCGCAGGTTCAAGCCGAAATGGCCGTAATTCTCCGCCGCATATTCGGCCTGCGCTTGCGTGCGCAGCACCACCTCGTTGACCAGTTGCTCGCCATCGCGGCCTTTCACCCGGGCGAGGATGTGGTTGAAGGCCTCGGGCCGCAACGCGCCGGCTTTCGCGAACGGAATCTGGAGGCTGGCCAGGAATTCACGTAACGCGTTGAGTTTCTCGATCCCGGGCTCGTCGTGCACGCGGTAGATCAATGGCACGCGCGCTTTCTCAAGCGTCTCGGCGGCGGCCACGTTGGCGAGGATCATGTACTCCTCGATCAGCCGGTTGGCTTCCAACCGTTCCGGCGTGACCACGCGATCGACGGTGCCGTCGGCCTTGAGCAGGATTTTGCGCTCTGGCAGATCGAGATCGAGCGGCTGGCGCTCGGCGCGCGCGCGTTTGAGCGCTTCATAGGCGGCGTACAGCGGCGCCAGCACCGGCGCCATCAGCGGTGCGGTATCCTCGTCGGTGCGCCCGCCAATCGCCAATTGGGTCTGCTCATAAGAGAGCTTGGCAGCCGACCGCATCATGATGCGGTGGAATGTGTGCGAGCGCTTGCGCCCGTCGGCGCCGATCACCATGCGCACCGCGAGCGCGGCGCGGTCCTCGCGCGGGCGCAGCGAGCAAAGATCGTTGGAAATGCGCTCCGGCAGCATCGGCACCACGCGGTCGGGGAAGTAGACCGAATTGCCGCGCACCAGCGCTTCGCGATCGAGCGCGGAGCCGGGCGTCACATAATGGGCGACATCGGCGATGGCGACGCTGACGATGAAGCCGCCATGATTTCCCGCCGCGCTGTCCGGCTCGGCATGCACGGCGTCATCGTGATCCTTGGCATCGGGCGGATCGATGGTGACGAACGGCACGCGCCGCCAATCCTCGCGGTGGGCGAGCGTCGCGGGCCTAGCCGCTTCCGCCGCGGCCAGCGTGTCGTGGCGGAATACATGCGGGATGCTATGCGCGTGGATGGCGATCAGGCTGACCGCGCGCTCGCTATGCAGCGAGCCGAGCCGCTCGACCACGCGGCCGGTGGGTAGCCCCAAGCGCGGCGCGCGGCTGGTCTCGACCGCGACCAGATCGCCGTCCTCGGCCTGCGCCGTGCTGCCGGCCGGGATGGTGAGCTGTTTGCCGAGCATCTTCTTGTCGACCGGCTCCAGCCGGCCGCCGCCGTGCGGGCCTTTGCGGAAAATCCCCAGCACGCGGTGCTTGGGATGGTCGATGATCTTGATGACGCGGCCGCGGTGGCGGACGCCGTTGTCTTCCTCGGTCTCCTCCACGTGCAGCAGCACGCGGTCGCCGATGCCGGCGGCTTCGCCGGGCTTTGCCTGGCGCGGGGTGTGAATACGGATTTTCGGTGCGGCCCCGTGCGCCTCTTCGTCCCATTCGTCAGGCGTGGCGAGCAAATCGCCGTCGCTGTCGCGCGCGGTGATGTCGGCGAGCACGGTGGAGGGCAGGGTGCCGGGGTGGTGCAGCTTCTTGCGCCGCTTCTCGACCGCGCCTTCGGAAGCCAAGTCGCGCAACATGCGCTTGAGCTCGGCGCGTATGGCGTTCTTGAGCCCGAAGGCACGGGCGATTTCGCGGGTGCCGACTTTGCCGGGCCGTTTGCCGATGAAGGCGAGAATGTCAGCCTTGGAGGGGAGGGAGGGTGTTCGTTTGGTTTGTTTGTTCAAAATAGATTTTCCTGCGCCCTGCGCATGATCCCGAAAAGTGTGTAGCGGTTTTCGGACAAGATCATGCGCCAAAAAAGAAGGCGCGATTGAATGAATGTAATGATCGGAAACGGGCTTCGCTAGCTACTCGGCGGCGGTCGCTTTTGTCCGGCGCGCGGACTTTGATTTGGCGGCGGCCGCGGCCGGCTTTTTCGGCTTGGCGGCGGGCTTCGCCGCGGGCTTGCCCGAGGCGGTCTTGCGGCCGGCGGCGCGGCGTCCCTTCGGGGTATTGCCGACCGCGGCGGCCCGTGCGTCCAGCAGGACCACCGCTTCGTCGAGCGTGACCGTATCGGGCGTCTTGTCACCCGTGAGCGTTGCGTTGACACCGTTATGGCTGACATAGGGCCCGTAGCGGCCGTTCTTGACGACGATAGATCCGCCCTTGTCGGGATGCTCGCCCAGTGTCTTGCCGGGATCGGCGCCAAAGCGCCGGCCCTTTTTCGGGTTCGCGATCTTGTCGGCGATCAGATGCATCGCACGGTTGAGGCCGACGGTAAGAACGTTGTCGCCGTCCTCCAAACTGGCGAAGACCTTGCCGTGCTTGACGTAAGGACCGAAGCGTCCGACGCCCGCCAAAATCGGCTCGCCGTCTTCCGGCGATAGTCCCACTTCGCGCGGCAACGCCAGCAGCGCGAGCGCCTTGTCGAGATCGATGTCCTCGGGTGCCACGCCCTTCGGCAGGCTCGCGCGCTTGGGCTTCTCGGGTGCGGGAGGTTTTGAACCTTTTGCACCTTTGGGGCGCTTTTCGACGGGCGCCTGTTCGCCAAGTTGCAGATAAGTCCCGAAACGTCCGCCGCGAATTGTCACTTCGAGATTTGTGACGGGGTCGACACCGAGCACTTTCGTGCTCTGGACGCCGCCAGCCCCCGGCGTCATCTGCCGGGTGAAGCGGCATTCCGGATAGTTCGAGCAGCCGATGAAGGCGCCGAAGCGTCCCACTTTAAGCGACAGTTTGCCGGTGCCGCAGGTGGGGCATTGCCGCACGTCGCCGCCGTCGGTACGCGCTGGGAAAATATGCGGCTCGAGCAGATCGTTGAGCGCGTCGAGAACCTGCGTGATGCGCAGATCCTTGATCTCGTTGACCGCCCCGATAAAACCGACCCAGAACTCCTGCAGGACTTCCTTCCAGTTGATCTCATTGTTGGAAATGCGATCGAGCTTTTCCTCGAGCGAAGCCGTGAAATCGTATTCGACGTAGCGCGCGAAGAAACTTTCCAGGAAGCCGACGACGACGCGGCCCTTGTCTTCGGGCATCAGCCGCTTCTTGTCGATGCGCACATAACCGCGGTCTTGCAGCACTTGCAGCACGGAAGCGTAAGTCGAAGGCCGGCCGATGCCGAGCTCTTCCATGCGCTTGACCAGCGCGGCTTCGGAAAAGCGCGGCGGCGGTTCGGTGAAATGCTGCGAGGCTTCGATGGCTTGTTTGCTGAGCGTCTCGTCTTGCGCCATCGCGGGCAGGCGGCGCGACTCCTCGTCCTCGTCGGCTTCGTCGTGGCCTTCCTGATAGAGCGTGAGGAAGCCGTCGAACTTCACCACCTGGCCGCTGGCGCGCAGGTCGATGCTGCGGGCGCCGTTCTTGGCGACGATATCGACGGTGGTGCGTTCGAGTTCGGCGGATTCCATTTGGCACGCAACGGCACGATTCCAGATCAGCTCGTACAAGCGCGCCTGATCGCGGTCGACGAATTTCGCCACCTGGTCGGGTGTGCGGTGGGGATCGGTCGGGCGCACCGCTTCATGCGCCTCTTGCGCGTTCTTCGACTTGTTATGATAGGTGCGCGGCGAACCCGGCACGTATTGCTTGCCGTAATTGATGTCGATCATC
Organism: uncultured Alphaproteobacteria bacterium; assembly: GCA_963817045.1. Classification (GTDB taxonomy): domain Bacteria; phylum Pseudomonadota; class Alphaproteobacteria; order Rhizobiales; family Xanthobacteraceae; genus Pseudolabrys. The sequence goes on along the minus strand of CAWFMZ010000007.1, from coordinate 225,557 downwards.
GCGCGGATATCGGCAATCGCTTCCGGCGCCATGTCGATGCCGTCGGTTCGCATATAGGTGACGAGGCCGGTGGTCTCGCCGTCGATCTCGACGCCTTCGTATAGCCGCTGCGCCAGCCGCATGGCGATCGCGGGCGCAAAGCCGAGCTTGCGGCTGGCCTCCTGCTGCATGGTTGACGTCGTGAACGGCGGCGGCGGATTGCGCCGCGCCGGCTTGGCCTCGACTGAGCCCACGGTGAAAGTCGCGCCTTCGAGCGCCTTTTTCAGATCCTCGGCCTGTGCGCCGGTGCCGATATCGAGCCGCTGAAGTTTTTGCCCGTCGGCGCCGACGAGACGCGCTTCGAAGCTTTCGCCGCGCGGCGTCGCCAGCTTGGCGACGATCGACCAGTATTCCTTTTTGATGAACTTTTCGATCTCCAGCTCGCGGTCGCAAACCAGCCGCAACGCGACCGATTGCACCCGGCCGGCCGAGCGTGCGCCCGGCAGCTTGCGCCAGAGCACCGGCGATAGCGTGAAGCCGACCAGATAATCGAGGGCCCGGCGCGCCAGATAGGCGTCCACCAGCGCGCCGTCGATCGCGCGCGGGTGCTTCATCGCCTCGGTCACCGACTGTTTGGTGATCGCATTAAAGACGACGCGCTCGACCGCCTGGCCTTTCAGCGCATGTTTTTCGTTGAGGGCTTCAAGGACGTGCCAGGAAATCGCCTCCCCCTCGCGATCGGGGTCGGTGGCAAGGATAAGGGTGTCGGCCTTTTTCAGGGCATGGGCGATGTCGTTGACGCGCTTTTGGGACTGGGGGTCGACTTCCCAGAGCATCTTGAAATTATTGTCGGGATCGACCGATCCGTCCTTGGCCGGCAGGTCACGGATATGACCAAAGGAGGCCAGGACCTCGTAACCGGGTCCAAGGTACTTATTGATTGTCTTCGCCTTGGAAGGCGACTCAACAACAACAACTTTCATGAGAATCCAATAGGTTATCCGCCGAAATCAATGCGATCCTGGGCGGAATCGACCGCGTGCTTTGGCCGGAACATGGTGAAGGCACCCCTTACTGTCAAACCAAGGTGCCCGGAAAACCTTTATGAACAGCCAATTTGGGCATGAAAGAGACCGGATTTGCGTCCGAACACAATCGGAAGATGTATTTTATAAACAAAGCAATTTAAAGATTACTATTCAAAACAGACTGTGTATTTTCGTTTCCGGACACCCGCGCGCCACGACTGCGCCGGCCCCGGCACAGGACCAGCATGGCCGACCCAACTACATCGGGCGAACCCGGCAATCCCACAGTGGTTGCTAACTACGTGGCGACCATGTCGGCCGATCTCGCCACCATGGCGCGCCGGAGCGGCCTCGACACCCTCGGCTACCTGCTCGAAATGGTCCGGCTCGAGGCCGAGAACGTCACCTGCCACAAGCCAAACGGCGGACGTTAATCACGGCACCTTGACGCCGAGCCGCTCAAGAAACGCCGCGGTCGGATTGCCGTCCGGCAGCATCCCGAGCTTGGCCTGTTCGGCGCGGATATTGTCGCGCAGATCGAAATCAACATGGCCTTCGAAGTCGAGCACCTTGTAGCCGAGTTCGGACAGTTTTTTCTGCAACGCGATGCGCGCGTCGCGCGAGAGCGGGCGATCGTCGGCCGGCCAGGCGGCCTTGATCGGTTGCCCGCCATTCAGGCGGTCGGCGAGGTGGCCGACCGAGATCGCGTAGGCATCGGAGTTGTTGTACTCCTTGAGCACGGCGTAATTCTCCGTCACCAGGAAGGCGGGGCCGTTAGCGCCGCTCGGAAAAAACAGGATGCCGGGACCCGACGGCGGGAACGGCTTGCCGTCGGCGCGGCGGACGCCGAGTTTCTCCCATTCCGCGAAGGTGCCGCGGCTGCGCTTGTAGTCGAAGCCCTTCGGCACGCTGACCTCGAAGCCCCAGGGCAGGCCGTACTTCCAATTCCCTTTGTGCAGATAGTTGCCGGTGGAGCCGAGCACGTCCGGCACGTTGGTCCAGATGTCGCTCTTGCCGTCGCCGGAAAAATCGATGGCGTAGTCGATGACGTTGGTCGGCATGAATTGGGTCTGGCCCATGGCGCCGGCCCATGAGCTCACCATCTTGTCGCGCGCGAAATGGCCGTCCTGCATGATGCGCATGGCGACGATCAATTCGTTGCGGAAATAGGGATGGCGATAGCGCACATAGCCGAGCGTGGCGAGCGAGCGGAACACGTCCCAGCGATCCTTCTCGGCGCCGTAGTCGGTCTCCATGCCCCACAGCGCGACCAGCACCCAGCGTTCGACGCCGAATTTCTTTTCCACCGCGTCGAAAGTCTTCGCCCATTCCGCAGCTTTGCGCTGGCCGTTAGCGATGCGGCCGCGCGAAACGGTATCGTTGACATAGGCGCCCACCGGCTTGCCGTATTCCGGCTGCCGCTTGGTCGCCGCGATTACGCGCGCATCGGGCGTCACGCCTTTCAGGGCGAGATCGAAGGTAGCGCGCGTGATGCCTTTGGCCTGCGCGTCCGGCCACAGCTCGGCCTCGAAGGAGGCGAAGGATTGATCCTGCGCGCGCGCCGGGGCGCACAACGCGAGAAGAATGGTCAGGACGGCAAAGCGGTGGAACATGCGTGGGATCCGGTTAATTACGATTCGTATCGCACTTTATAGCAGCGACACCAAACTGCCGCCGTGGCGCTCCAGCCGGCCGGCGATTTCGAGTTCCAGCAACACCGTGCGCACGATCGCAGGCGAGGAGTGCGACAGCCGCACCAGATCGTCGATCGAAACCGGCGTCGGCCCGAGCAGGCCGGTGATGCGGGCGCGCTCGTCCGCGCCGGGCTCGACGTCGAGCGATGCGGGAACTTCGGACGCGGGTTCCTGCGCCGGCACGTCAAAGCCGCGGCCGAGGATCGGTTCCAGCACCGCGATCACGTCGGCTGCTTCGGTGACCAAAGTCGCGCCCTGCTTGAGCAGCCCGTTGGTTCCCTCCGCGCGCGGATCGAGCGGGGAGCCGGGCACCGCGAACACTTCGCGGCCTTGCTCGCTGGCGAGCCGCGCCGTAATCAGCGAGCCGGAGCGGCGCGCCGCCTCCACGATCACCACGCCGACGGATAGTCCTGAGATCAGCCGGTTGCGGCGCGGAAAGTCGCGCGCGCGCGGCTCCCAGGCGAGCGGCATTTCCGATATGGCGGCGCCTTCGGTGAGGATCGACTTCCAAAAGATCGCTGTGCTCGGCCGGATAGACGCGGTCATGCCCGCCGGCGAGCACCGCGATGGTGCCGGTTGCGAGACTGGCGCGATGGGCGGCGGCGTCGATGCCGCGCGCCAGCCCCGACACGATGCCGTAGCCGGCATGCGCCCAGCTCGCGCGCCAGCCGCTCGGCGAATTTGACGCCGGCCGCCGAGGCGTTGCGCGAGCCGACGATGGCGACCAGCGGCCGCGCCAGCACGGCAGAGCTTGCCGCGCACCGCCAGCAAAGGCGGCGCATCGTCGATCATCTGCAGCCGCGACGGATAATCCGGCTCGCCGAGCGCGACGAAGTCGACGCCGCGCGCGCGCGCGGCCTTCAATTCGGCCTCGGCGTCCTCGCTGCGAGCAGATGCGCGCGGGCGCCGAGGCGCCGCCACGGCGGGCGAGCGCGGGCAGGGCGGCAAGCGCGGCGCGCGCGCCGCCATAATGATTGACCAGGTCGCGGAAGGTGCGCGGGCCGATATTGTCGGTGCGGATGAGGCGCAACCAATCGAGCCGCTGCTCCTAGGACCCATTAAATATCTTGCGGATCAGTTGATCGGTTGATTCAATGGCGGCGCGAGGAGGCGTCGCCATGACTGATTTTTTCCTTCTATCTGAGGCGCAGATGCGTCGGATCGAGCCGTTTTTCCCACTGTCTCATGGCGTTCCCAGAGTTGATGACCGACTGGTGATTAGCGGGATCGTCTTCGTCATAAGGAACGGGTTGCGGTGGCGCGATGCTCCGCGTGACTACGGTCCGCACAAGACGATCTACAACCGGTTCGTGCGCTGGAGCCGTCTTGGTGTGTTCAACAAGATTTTCGCCGAGCTGGCGCGCAAGGCTGGTAAGCCGCGCCGGTTGATGATCGACGCGACCCATCTCAAAGCCCATCGCACCGCCGCCAGTCTCCTAAAAAAGGGGTTGTTCCCAGACGTATCGGGCGCACGAAAGGTGGCTTGAACTCGAAACTGCACGCCGTGTGCGATGGCCACGGGCGACCGCTGATCATGCTGCTCAGCGAAGGCCAGATGAGCGACTACAAAGGCGCGGCGCTGATGCTGCCTGCCCTACCGAAGGCCGAGGAACTCCTCGGCGACAAAGGCTATGACGCCGACTGGTTCCGTCAGGCTCTCGCCGAGCGGGGCATCACAGCTTGCATCCCTTCAAAATCCAACCGTAAAAAGCCGATCGAACATGACCGTACGCTCTACCGCCAGCGACACAAAATCGAGAACATGTTCGGCAGACTCAAGGACTGGCGACGTGTTCATACCCGCTACGACCGATGCGCTCACACATTCATGTCGGCCATATGCATCGCCGCCGTCGTCATCTTCTGGCTATAATCAATGAGTCCTGAGCCTCGCTCAGTCGCACTCGCTCGCTCAACGGTGCCCCCGGCACGTCACGCCGAAAGCATCGGCGTACCACAACCGAGTATCACAAAATACAACTGGAGGTTAAAGCTTAAGTTTTGGCCCCGATCTTGCCTTCGTTGCCTGCGAGCAGGCGGCGAATATTGGCGCGGTGCATGATCCAGAGCAGCGCGCTCAGCAGCAGAAATAAAGCGGCGGCGCTCGGCCGGCCAAGTGCCCAGAGCGCACAGGGTGTCAATGCGCTGCCGACCAAAGCGGCGAGCGAGGAGTAGCGGCTTAACCCCGCGACGCTAAGCCAGATGCCGCAGAAGATCAGCGCGCCCGGCCAGTACAGGCCGATCAGCAAGCCGATATAGACGGCAACGCCTTTGCCGCCCTTGAACTTGAGCCACACCGGAAACAGGTGGCCGAGGAAGGCGCCGAGGCCTGCAAGCAGCGCCGCATCGGGCGTCGCATAGTACGCCGTCAGCAAAACGGCGGCGGTGCCCTTGAGCATGTCGCAGAGCAGCGTCGCGGCGGCGAGGCCCTTACGCCCAGTGCGCAGCACATTAGTGGCGCCGATATTGCCGGAGCCGATGGCGCGGATGTCGGGCCCGCCGGCCGCGCGCGTCAGGATCAGCCCAAAAGGAATCGAGCCGAGCAGATAGCCGAACACGAAAGCGAGCGCGGCGCTCATACGTATTCGAAAACGGTGCGGCCGGCGACGATGGTGCGCACCACGCGGCCCGTCAGCTTGGCTTCATCGAACGGGGTGTTCTTGCATTTGGATTTGAGCTCGGCCGGATCGAGCACCCACGGCATGTCGGTGTCGACGACGATGATGTCGGCCGGCGCGCCGCTCTTCAGCGTGCCGCCGGGCAGACCGAGCAGTTCCGCCGGCCGCGTCGACATCGCGCGCAGCAGGGTCATCAGGTCGATCTCGCCGGCATGCACCAGCCGCAAGCCGGCGACCAGCATGGTCTCCAGGCCAATCGCGCCGGGGGCGGCTTCCGCGAACGGCAACCGCTTGGTCTCGACGTCCTGCGGATTGTGATCCGACATCACCATGTCGATCAGGCCGCTGCCGAGCGCCTCGACCAGCAGCTTGCGGTCGTCTTCGGCGCGCAACGGCGGCGACACCTTCAGAAAGGTGCGATAGGGCCCGATGTCGTTTTCGTTGAGCGTGATGTGATTGATCGAGGATGACGCCGTGACATTGAGGCCGGCGTCCTTGGCGCGGCGCAGCACCTCGAGCGATTCCGCGCAGGTGATCGAAGCCGCGTGATAGCGCCCGCCCGACAGCGCGACCAGCCGGATGTCGCGCTCGAGCATGACCGTCTCGGCCGCTTTCGGGATGCCCAGCAGTCCCAGCCGCGCGCCGAATTCGCCTTCGTTCATCACGCCGTCGCCGATCAGATCCGGGTCCTCGGTGTGATGCACGATCAGCGCGTCGAAATCGCTGGCGTAGGTGAGCGCGCGCCGCATCACCTGCGCGTTGGTCACGCTTTTGTCGCCGTCGGTGAAGGCGACCGCGCCGGCCGCCTTGAGCAGCCCGATCTCGGTCATCTCCTTGCCTTCGAGCCCCTTGGTCAGCGCCGCCATCGGATGCACGTGCACGATCGCGGTGTCGCGCGCGCGACGGAGCACGAAATCCACCGTCGCCGGATCGTCGATCACCGGCGAGGTGTTGGGCTGGCAGATGATGGTGGTGACGCCGCCGGCCGCCGCGGCCTGGCTGGCGGAGGCGAAAGTCTCGCGATGGCCGGCGCCGGGCTCGCCGATGAAGGCGCGCATGTCGACGAGGCCGGGCGCGACCAGCTTGCCGCGGCAATCGATGGCTTCGGTACCTTCCGGCACGCCGGCGGCGCCGATGCCCTTCTTGGCTTCGCGGATGATGCCGTCGGCGATCAGCAGGTCGCCGACGATATCGAAGTCGCGCGACGGATCGACGATCCGGGCGTTGGCGAGCAGGATCGGGCGGCGGTCAGACAACATGGCTAAGCATTCGGCAAATTCCGCGACAAAGCTTCCAGCACCGCCATGCGCACGGCCACTCCCATTTCGACTTGCTCGCGGATCAGCGACTGCGCGCCATCGGCGACGATGCTGTCGATCTCGACGCCGCGGTTCATCGGCCCCGGATGCATGACCAGCGCGCCGGGCTTGGCATAAGCGAGTTTCTTTTCGTCGAGGCCGTAATAGTGGAAATATTCCGACAACGACGGCACGTAGGAGCCGTTCATGCGTTCGCGCTGCAGGCGCAACATCATCACGATGTCGGCGCCGTCCAAGCCTTCGCGCATGTCGCGCGCGACTTCGACGCCGAAGTGCTCGATGCCGGGCGGGAGCAGGGTAGAGGGGGCGACCACGCGCACGCGCGCGCCCATGGCGTTGAGCAGGATGATGTTGGAGCGGGCGACGCGCGAATGCAGGATATCGCCGCAGATCGCCACCAGCAGGCCTTCGATGCCGCCCTTGTTGCGCCGGATGGTGAGCGCGTCGAGCAGCGCCTGCGTGGGGTGCTCGTGCGAGCCGTCGCCGGCATTGATCACCGAGCAGTCGAGCTTGCTCGCCAGCAGCTCGACCGCGCCGGAGGCATGATGGCGCACCACCAGGATGTCGGGGTGCATGGCGTTGAGCGTGATCGCGGTGTCGATCAGCGTCTCGCCCTTGCGCATGGACGACTGGCCGACCGACATGTTCATCACGTCGGCGCCCAGCCGCTTGCCGGCCAGCTCGAACGAGGATTGGGTGCGGGTGGAGGCTTCGAAGAACAGATTGATCTGGGTGCGGCCGCGCAGCGAGGTGCGCTTCTTCTCGACCTGACGATTGAGTTCGACGAATTCCTCGCCGAGGTCGAGCAGGCCGGAAATCTCCTCGCGGGAAAGCCCTTCGATCCCCAACAGGTGCCGCCGGCTGAGGATGAACGAGGATTTCGGCGCAATGTTCATTAAAGGCAGGTCTATAGGCGCAAGTTCCGCCCGCGGCAAGGGTTTCGCTTGCCGATCCACAGTAGGTGTTTCTGCTTTGATTTCCGCCGGTCGAAAGCGTTTGCCGGCCATGGCGACTTTGCGGCGAGTTCAAGTCAAATTTAGCGATGTAACGTTATGATCTGTTGGTGGTTTTACAAATTTCGGGAACCGCACCCGACGCTCCAGCATTGTCCGACCGAACCGCGCTGGCTTTCCGCCAGCGCGGAACTTCCCGCGTCCGCATTAAAAACCCACCATGCGGGCGGGCAAAAGGGAGAGCAGCATGCAAAAATTGTTCAGCAAGCACGCCTTGATGGCCGGCCTTGCCGGCGCGTTGATCGTTGTCGCGGCGTCGCCCAGCTTTGCGCGGCAGGCCCGCAACCCCAACGCCATGAACCAGAACACCGCCCGCCGAGGCCTACGCCTATGAACCCCAGCAGGACACTACCGGCGCGGTCACCCGGCACGGCCAATGCTGGATCGCCACCGACTATGTCCTTGGTTACGGCTACTTCGGCTCCTGTGCGAATCCGCTAGCGCAGAATCCGAGCCTCGATCCGACTTACAATCCGGCGTGGTGAACTTATCCATCGTAACAAAGACGAAGAGGGCGGGCGGATCGGCCCGCCCTTTTGCTTGCGCGGTTTCGAGATTATGCGCTGCTGTTAAGCCGGACGAGGCGATCGAGCGCGCCCTGCAGAATATAGGCGGCGGCATGCTGATCGATTACCGCCGCGCGTTTCTTGCGGCTGACGTCGGCGGCGATCAATTCGCGCTCGACCGCGGCGGTGGATAGCCGCTCGTCCCATAGCGCAATCGGCAACGGCGTGAGCTTGGCGAAATTGCGCGCGAAGGCGCGGGTCGACTGCGCGCGCGGGCCCTCGCTGCCGTCCATGTTGACCGGCAGGCCGAGCACGAAGCCGACCGCGGCACGCTCGGCGGCGAGCGCCAACAGGCGGCGGGCGTCGGCGGTGAGATTCTTGCGCGCGATGGTCTCGACTCCTGTCGCCAGTTTGCGGTCGGGATCGCTTGACGCCACGCCGATAGTCTTGCTGCCGAGGTCGAGGCCGATCAGCGCCCCGCGGGCGGGCAGATGCTCGGCGGCTTCGACGAGGGGCAAGATGACAGCCATGGGCGAAGCGGTAGCACGCGACGGAAATCCTTGCATCGGGAGAAAATTCGATCTCGCATAGAAGAAAATTTGGCGCCGGGTTTCCGGCGCGGGATGGACATGAGCGCGAGCGGCGGCAAGCGCAGAGTACGGCACCGACGGTGGGTAATTGCTTGAGCTGATGAATGCCGATGAAGTTCTCGGCACATATATTTGCCAAAATCTTAGCAGCCGCTGCAAATACCTTCGATCACCTCCTTTATATGTTGCTCCTTGCGCTCGTTCTCAGCGCGTTCTTTTTTCCATTGCGGTGAAGCAACGATCTGGGTGGTCGAGCTTTTCGTATCCTTGCGCGAAGTCGTGGATGCCGCGAGCAGGCGTTGGCGTGGCGGCTTTGGCTTCTCCGCCTCCGAGGTTTCCTCGGCGGCCGGAGGGGGTGCAGGTTCAGCTATCTCCGTGGAAACATTTTCATGCGTCTCGGGAGCAGCTGAGTGCTTGCTGCACAGCCAGTTAAAAAAGCCGCGAAGATCAAAAACAGCAGAACTCGCGAAACACGCATTCTACCCTTGCCTGATGGAACTTTTGACCGGCGAAAAAGATTACGGCATCGTCGTGATCGAAGCAAAGGCGTAGAACTCATGAACACGCGTCTAGAAGTCCGCGCGCTAGGGCACCGTGCCCGTCGGCAACCCCGCCGCGTAGTCGGCGATCGCGCCCGACGTCGTGAACCATACCCGTTCGTCGGCCTTGCGCACGATGTGGTTGAGCGCGCGCTTGAGATGCTCTGACAGCGGTGCGGCCAGCCCACGATGTAGGCGTGCAGCGCGATACCCATCACCAGCGGGCGCTTCTCGCATTCAGCGTGCAGCACATCGAAGGCATCGACGATCATGTCGGCGAACTCGGCGCCTTCGCGCTTGCGCGCGACGATCTGCGGAATGTCGTTGAGCTCCTGCGGGTAGGGCACCGACAGAATGCGGCCCTTGCGCGTCTTCATCCAGGTCGGCTGATCGTCGTGGCACCAGTCGAGCAGATAGGTGTAGCCGGCTTCCTGCAGCAGATCAGGCGTCACCGGCGACTGCGAGATCCAGGGCCCGAGCCAGCCGCGCGGGCGCGCGCCTGAATGTTTTTCGATCGTAGCGGTCGCCTCCGCGATCAGCGCGCGCTCGTCCTTCTCGCTCAGCGTGCCCTGGCGTTCGGAATTGCTGCGGCCGTGGCCGACGATTTCGGCGCCGCGGGAAGGCGGCGACCGCCTGCGGCGCGTGCGTGTACATTTCCGCGTTGAGCAAGAGCGACACCGGCAGCTTCAGCTCGGCGAACAACTCCGCCAGCCGGAACACGCCGACGCGGTTGCCGTAGTCGCGCCATGAGTAATTGAGCACGTCCGGCGGCGGGCCGGCGGGCGCCAGCTCGGCGCCGAGCCCTTCGCCGAACGAAAACCACTCGAGATTGAGCCCGATATAGATCGCCAGCCCGTTTGCCGCCCGGCCAGTCGTAGACCGGCCGTTCGCCGATCGGCGAGTAGGGGTAGCGGTCGTGGCTGCGGGGCGGGCTCATGACGTGATCTTAGCCTCGGCGGGCGGGTATTTTCCGGCAAATTTTATCCGTTCCACAACGGACGGGTAACCAAGCCGGTTTCGCCGGCATTAAGGGTTGCCCGGCCACTATCCCGCCAAAGCAGGGGACCTGTCGGCGCATGACTGACCACGAGGCACAACAGGCCTGGCGTCTGTTCACGCTGAACTGGATTCCGCTCGCCCTGATGGGGCTGACGCTGGCGCTTTGCCTGGCGCTTACGAAGTTTTCGATCAAGCCGGAGAGCGCGCTGTTCTCGCTCGGTGCCATCGCGCTCTATGCCGGCATTGCCTACTACTGCGCCCGCGGTTCGCACCGGCATTCGGCGGCGCTGGCGTTCATGTTCGGGTCGGCGGCGCAACTTTTTCTCATCACCGGGCTGATGACGCCGCTCACTTACATTGCCGCGGCCGTCGACTTGCCGCTGTACGACGTCAATCTGGCAGCGCTCGACCGCGCGCTCGGGCTCGACTGGCGCGGCTATCTTGCCTTCGTCAACGACCGGCCGTGGCTGATCGGTTATCTCGCGCTCGGCTATGCGTTGATCGCCTGGCCGGTGTTCGGCGTGCCGGTGCTGCTGGGCGCGACGCGCCGCTTCCGCCGCTTGCAGCAGTTCACGCTCGCCTTCGCGCTGGCGCTGGTCGCGACCACCTTCATCTCGACCATGGTGCCGGCGCTCGGCGCCTATCAGCAGCTCGGCCTTTCGCCCGGCGACTATGCCCACATCACGCCCGGCGGCTATCTCGACCAGTTGCGCGACTTCCCGCGCGTGCGCGACGGCTCGCTGCGCGAACTCGACATCATCCATCTCGTCGGCATCATCACCTTTCCGAGCTTCCATGCCGCGGCCTGCGTGCTCTATCTGTGGGCGCTGTGGGCGGTGTGCGTGGATGCGGCCGATCGTGGTGTTGACCAACGGCCTCATGCTGCTGTCGACCCCGATCGGCGGCGGGCATTACTTCGTCGACGTGTTCGCCGGCATGGCGGTGGCGGTGCTGGCGATCGCGGCGGCGCGCTGGATCGCCGGAGCGCGCAACCGGCGCGGAGCGCCGCAGCCGGTTCGGCGATGAGCATGCCTGAGGCGGCGGTTCCGGCGGAGTGAATTAGCCAACGCTCCGCCGCCCGTATTCTTTGCGGCGCCGGGTACGCCGTCGTCTCTTCCGTCCCCCTCGCATAAATCGAGGGGATGGCGCGCCGATGGGCGCGGCCATTGCACTTGAGTCATACCTTCTCGCGAAGGTGTGGCGCCTCTCGGCGCGCCATCGCGGCTTTTCTGTCCCCGGGGCCGTAACTTCCGGCGCGCGGACCCGGGCGGCTTTTGGCGCAACCCGATCCGGGCGGCTTTCGCCGCCCTTCGTCCGTGCCGCGTCCAGCCCACCGAAGGGCAGTCCCTCTTAGTGGGGACGGACGGCGACCCGAGGCCTCCCGGGAGCGGGGTTACGAGCCCCGCCCGCGGGCGCCGCACCTTGCTCCATCTTCGAAACGTCTCGCGAACGCCCTCAATGAACAGGCGCGCCATGATAAGCCGCCGGGCGAGCGGGGATAAGTTCTCACGACATTATGATTATAGTCCAATTATGGACGACCCACAACATAGTAAGTCGCTATGTTAGACGGCGGCTTCAAGTCTTACCGAATTCGCCGCCGCCAGACCCCGCGTTAATCTGTCATATGCACGCAATCCTTGCCTGGTGAGAACGCAGATGTGGCCCGACCGACGCCTGCTCGACCTGTTCAAGATTGAACATCCAATCGTACTTGCGCCGATGGCGGGCGCGGTGGACGCCGCTCTGGTGATTGCGGTGGCGGAAGCCGGCGGACTTGGCTCGCTGCCCGTCGCCATGCTCAACGAGCAGCAAATGCGGGCGCAGATGGAGAAAATCCGCGCCGCCACACGCAAGCCGGTCAATCTGAATTTCTTCTGTCATGCCCCGCCGGTGCCCAACAATGCGCGCGAGCATGCCTGGCGCGAGGCGCTCAAGCCGTATTACGTGTAGCTTGGCTCTTCGACCTGGCCCTGCAGCGATGCAAAAGCCAATGTACATATGAAATTCAGCGTTCGGCGTTAAATCCGATTTGCCAGAGGACGCCATGACACAACGCCAACAAAATGAACAATACAGCGAAGCCGAGACGCAACAACGCTTTGAGAAGCTAGTGCGCTCTGCGCTGAACACCCGCCCCAAGCCCCTCAAGAGTATGGCGCCGAGGGATGCCGTCGCAATCAAAGAAACGGCGGAAACTGAAATCTAGGAAGGTGGCCTAAGACGAGTGCCAAAAAAGTGTCTATTCACGGCAGGATTGATAATAACTTTGGCGGCGAATACCGCAGCAGCATATGCTCAGTCAGAGCCGCCTAAAGGTTTTCTACATTGCATCGGGCAAACTACAAATAATAAGAGCACAGAACATACCATTACGATTTATTCCAAGACCGCATTCATGGATGGAGTGGACTATAAATTATATTCCAGTGACGCATTCTATCAACTTGAGAACTTAATTTCGATGAGTTGATGAGTTGGATTGTCATCAATCGAGTAACTGGTAGTTTTGAAATTTCTATTGGGCGGACAATTGTGCAACAAATCAAAACCGAAAATGGGATATGCACTAAGATGGATAGAAAACTATAGGCACGTTAAAATAAAATCGGCCCAGACTGCCATCCGAGCCGATTAAAATTCTAAAGCGCCGCTATGCGCGTAACTCTTATACGCGCAAGGGAGGCGCTTGTCATGCCTAAAACTATTAGTGTTTTCGATCTTCTTGTGGAGCTTGGGCCGCAAGAAGAATCTCCCTTTGTAAAAATTCAATGGTCTGCTGAGCGTGAGCCGAACTCATGGCAATTGCCAGTGGAAATCCATGGGTCGTTTCAAACTCTACAGACACAATCTGGCCATCAGGTGAAAAGCCGGACCGACTAACCTTTGTAACCCGATATGGTGCTGCTTCCGCGATGGCTCGTGGAGGTGCCTTAAATCTTACGGCCTCTGCCATGTTTGCATATTGCGTCAAGTTACCCATTAGCAACGGCAACAAAGTGATAGCGCAGGCGTATCGCTGGGTTTGGCCGTCGCTGAATTTAAGATCAAACAGAACGTGTTGACCCTGATTGGCAACCCCGCCCCATGGAATATTGGTTATTTCGATTGCTTCGACAGTTGCCATAGGCTCGCTCCTAGTTTGCTTCGCAGCTTCTAGGATTGCGACGACGGGGATGGGCGTCACCGCTCATCCGCGTCACCAAATGGAAACCAAAGCTGGATACCGCCGAAATTCGATTTCGGCCTTCAGCTTGCGCCAGCGCAGGAAGCGCCGCGCCTTGTATTTGAAATCCGGACTAGTGAGGTTGCCGATACATCAGGCGCTTGCCTTCAATCTTTTTCACCGCAGCAATCGTTCGATCAATGTCGCTGCATCCGAGCCCAACGCGGTGATTGTACCGAAAATCGAACTCGGCCAAATAACGGTGAAGGTGCTTTTCCTTACAGTGCTGATAGACGCCTTTCATGCCGCGTTTGAAAATCGAGAACGCGCCCTCGATTGTGTTCGTGTGAATGTCGCCGCGAACTTTCGCCGCCGGTGCCGCACGGTTTCATGCGAGGCGAAATGCTGATCGGCTCCAAGTAAAGGCGGCTTTCATCCGTGTGCAGGCGACTTTCCTTGGCGATGGTGTCCATGACGATCTTGCTGACCGTGATCTTGTCGGCATCGGCTACATGGAATGATCGGAGATTGCCGCCGCGCTCGACCAGCGCGACGATGGCGCGCTTATTCGCCGGGCCGGTATGACCACCCTCGTGAGGGCGTGCGTGCGCTTCCGCAGTAACGGCTTAGATTCGCAGTCGGGCCGTAATAGGTTTCATCCGCTTCCACGATCTTGCCCTCGCCGCCGAGCGGGCCACCCTGGCCGGGTCGTCGTCGCGCATGGCCTCACGGATGCGGTGGCACGTGAACCAAGCCGACTTGTAATCGACGGCGAGTGCGCGGTGGAGCTGGTGGGCGCTAATGCCCTTCTTGCTGGACGACATCAGGTAGAAGCCCTCAGCCACTTATTCAGGGGGATATGGCTGCGCTCCATGACGGTCCCGGTCGTGACCGTGAAATCCTTGCGGCATTCCTTTTCGGCACACCGATACCAACCGGGCTTATTGGTCTTGTAGGCGTGGCCAATGGAGCCGCAGTGCGAGCAAACCGTGCCTGACGGCCAACGGGTCTTTTCCAGCCATTCCCGGGCTAATTCTGGGGTCTGGAAGTGGGGGGCTGTGAAGGCGGTTTTCATGGCTGCAATTCCTCTAAATCGTGAGGAAATACTAGCCTAAGTAGCTTGTGGAGTCAAGTCCATAATTGGGATTATAGTCCTAGCGGTTGCATCGCCCGACACGCGCTTTATCTCTCCTACAGACCGCCATTCGCAGAGCAGCCGATGCACACCCATTCGATCGAGCCCTGGCAGCATGCGCACGTGTTTCTCGGCGCCAAGCACGACCGCCATGAGCGGCGCACCTGGTTCGTGGTCGCGCTCACCGCCGCGATGATGGTGGCGGAGATCATCGGCGGCACCATCTTCGGCTCGATGGCGGTGGTCGCCGACGGCTGGCACATGTCGACCCACGCCGGCGCGCTCGCGATTGCGGCGCTCGCCTATCGTTTCGCGCGCCGTCACGCACGCGACCCGCGCTTTACTTTCGGCACCGGCAAGGTGGGCGAGTTGGCGGCGTTTTGCAGCGCCGTGATCCTCGCCATGATCGCGGCGGCGATCGGCTACGAGGCGCTGCTGCGGCTCTATGCGCCGGTGGCGATCGATTTCGAACAGGCGACCTGGCTGGCGGTCGCCGGTCTCGGCGTCAATCTGGTCGAGCGCCTGGCTGCTGTTCGACGAGGATCATCATCATGGCGAGCATGCGCACGACGACGATGACGACGATCATGAGCACGAACATGCACATCACCATCATCACGCGCACGATTCCAATATCCGCGCCGCTTACGTGCACGTGCTGGCCGACGCCATGACCTCGGTGCTGGCGATCGTTGGCCTGCTGGCCGGGCGCTTCTACGGCTGGGTCTTCATGGACCCGCTGATGGCGCTGATCGGAGTTTGCGTGATCCTGAGCTGGTCGGTCGGGCTGATGCGCTCCGCCGGCACGGTGCTGCTCGACATGGTGCCGGACCGGCATCTCGCCGGCCGCATCCGCAAGCGGCTCGAAGTCGACGGCGACCGGGTGAGCGACCTGCATCTGTGGCGGCTCGGGCCCGGCCACGCCGGCCTGATCGCTTCGGTCGTGTCCGACCACCCGCAGGCGCCGGCGGCCTACAAGCAGCCGGCTCGAAGGCGCTCGCCGGACTGTCGCATGTGACCATCGAGGTGCACGTCTGCGAGGACCACAAGCGCAAAGCAGCATAAGGTGTTTCCATTGCGAGGCCGAATGGGCCTCTGCTATACGCGGCAGCATTCTCTTTGAGGTTCTCATGTCCGTCGACGCCGACACCGTCCGCCGCATCGCGCATCTGGCGCGCATCGCCGTCGCCGAGAACGAGGTCGAGCACCTCAAGGGCGAGCTCAACGCCATGCTCGCCTTCGTCGAGCAGTTGCAAGAGGTCAACGTCGAGGGCGTCGAGCCGATGACCTCGGTGACGCCGATGGCGATGAAGAAGCGGCACGACGTGGTCACCGACGGCGACGATGCCGAGGCGGTGCTCAAGAACGCGCCGCAAAGCGACGATA
This sequence comes from uncultured Alphaproteobacteria bacterium, assembly GCA_963817045.1. GTDB lineage: Bacteria > Pseudomonadota > Alphaproteobacteria > Rhizobiales > Xanthobacteraceae > Pseudolabrys. The sequence continues at coordinate 209,585 of CAWFMZ010000007.1, read as the reverse complement.
ACTTTTTTCTGGTGCCGAAGGTGGTCGAGTAAATGTGCATCGCCTGTGAACTCGCCTTGATGATCGCGCTGGACGATCTGCCGGCCGCTCCGCCGCCCGGTTTTCCGGGCGCGCGTTCCGACGATGCCGCGCGCTTTGCCTGCGATGTGCCCGCGGCCGAGCCGCAGCCCGCGCTGCCAATTCCGGATGAGCGCAAGCCGTGAGTGAATTGAATTCGCTTACCTTGGCGGAAGCGCGCGACGGGCTGAAGAAGAAGAGCTTCTCCGCGCGTCGAACTGGCCGACGCGCATCTCGCCGCGATGGAAAAGGCGCGCGCGCTCAACGCCTATGTGCTGGAGACGCCGGAGCGCGGCGCGCGCCATGGCGAAAGCCGTCCGACGCGCGCATCGCGGCCGGCAAGGCCGGCCCGCTCGAAGGCATCCCGCTCGCGATCAAGGACATGTTCTGCACCGAAGGCGTGCGCACCACCGCGTGCTCGCACATCCTCGACAATTTCGTGCCGACCTATGAGTCGACGGTGACCGCCAATCTGTGGCGCGACGGCGCGGTGCTGCTCGGCAAGACCAACAATGACGAGTTCGCCATGGGCTCGTCGAACGAGACCTCGCATTTCGGCCCGGTGACGTCGCCGTGGCGGCGCAAGGGCGCGAACACGCCGCTGGTGCCGGGCGGCTCGTCGGGCGGCTCGGCGGCGGCGGTGGCGGCGCAATCTGTGCCTGGGCGCGACCGGCACCGACACCGGCGGCTCGATCCGCCAGCCGGCGGCCTTCACCGGCACCGTCGGCATCAAGCCGACCTATGGCCGCTGCTCGCGCTGGGGCATCGTGGCCTTCGCCTCGTCGCTCGATCAGGCCGGGCCGTTCGCGCGCACCGTGCGCGATGCCGCGATCCTGCTGCGCTCGATGGCCGGGCACGATGCCAAGGACACCACCTGCGCCGATCTGCCGGTGCCGGATTACGAAGCCGCGGTCGGCAAGTCGGTGAAGGGCCTGCGCATCGGCATCCCGAAGGAATACCGGCTCGACGGCATGCCGGCGGAGATCGAGAAACTCTGGCAGCAGGGCGGCGAATGGCTGAAGGCTGCGGGCGCCGAGCTGGTCGAGGTGTCGCTGCCGCACACCAAATATGCGCTGCCGGCCTATTACATCGTCGGCGCCGGCGGAGGCCTCGTCCAATCTCGCGCGCTACGACGGCGTGCGCTACGGCCTGCGCGTGCCGGGGCGCGACATCGTCGACATGTATGAGCAGACGCGCGCCGCGGGCTTCGGCGCCGAGGTGCGCCGGCGCATCATGATCGGCACCTACGTGCTCTCGGCCGGCTATTACGACGCCTATTATCTGCGCGCGCAGAAGGTGCGCACGCTGATCAAGAAGGATTTCGAGGACTGCTTCGCGCCGGCGTGCACGCCATGCTGACGCCGGCGACGCCGTCGGCGGCCTTCGGCGTCGGCGAGAAGGGCCAGGCCGATCCGGTCGAGATGTATCTGAACGACGTGTTCACGGTGACGGTGAACATGGCGGGCCTGCCGGGCATCGCGGTGCCGGCGGGGCTCGACGCGCAGGGCCTGCCGCTCGGCCTGCAGCTGATCGGCCGGCCGTTCGACGAGGAGACGCTGTTCGCGGCGGCGTCAGTGATCGAGCAGGCGGCGGGGCATTTTGCGCCGAAGGCGTGGTGGTGATGCCCGCGCGCCGCTAGTTCCGATCGGCGGTGGCGATCGGCGGCAGATCCTGGTCGCCGTCGACGGTTTTCTTGCCGCCCAGTTCGCCGCCGCTGAAGATGAAGATCGCCGCCGCCAGGGCGACGATGCCGCCGATGACGAGGCCGAAAGTTCCGTTCTCTGTTTTCATGACGTCATTCCAAACGTCCGCTGTGTGTCCGCGGTTCCAGTGGCGCGGTGTGCGCCCGGATTCCGGCAAAAACCCATGCAGAATTTGGGCCATTTTATGAAAGGCCGCTTCGGCGGGCCGCGCGCGACGGTTTCTCGCCGCTCAAATGTGATTGAAAGCCTTGCGGAACCGCCTGGCTTCAGCGGGCAGCTAACGTCCAGCTTTGGCCGATGCGATCAGCCCGGCTCCATGCCGCGCTTCTTGAACGCCGCGGCGGAGGTGGGCGCGGTGAGGAACTTGACCCACGCCTTGGCGGCCTCCGGCTGTTTCGCCGCGGCCGCGATGCCGCTCGCGAAAATGGTGGTCTGCTGGACCTCCGCCGGCAACGGGCCGACAAAGTCGACGCCGGGGAAGTTCGCCATTTCGCTCACCTGCTGGAAGCCGATCTCGACCTCGCCACTGGCCACGATGCTGCCGACGAACACGCCGGTCGGCGTCTGCTTGAGCTTGGGCTTGATCTGATCGGCAAGCCCCAGGCGCTCGAACAGGCCGATGACGTAAACGCCGCTCGGTCCGGTGGAATAGCCGATCGATTTGGCGGCCAGCAGCGTCTTCTTCAATGCTTCGGTCGAGCTGATGTCGGGCTTGGGCGCGCCGGCCTTGACGCCGACGCCGACGCCGGATTTGGCGACGTCGACGCGGCTGCCGGGCGCGAGCGTGCCGGCTTTGATGAACGCGTCGATTTCCGGGCTTGCCATGATCAGCAGGTCGAAGGTCTCGCCGGCGGCGATGCGCTTCTTGGCGTCGAGCGTGCCGGTGTAGGTCGTCTTCACCGTGTGGCCGGTCGCCTTCTCGAATTGCGGCAGCAATTCGCGGTAGGCCTGTTCGGTGGCCTGCGTCGACAGCACCGTGATTTCAACCGCGTTGGCCACACTCGCCCCCATGCCGGACAGCATAAGCGCGCAAGCCGCAATGATCCCTTGGTTTTTCATGTCAGCCTCCCATCACGCATTCACGCATTTTATGTTTTGTGGCTTCAAGTCTAGCCGGGCGGCACTGGCCGCGATAGATAGTCGCGCATGAACGTGCAGAGCAAACCCGCCAAGCTGATCAAGGGCGCGACCGGCGACTGGGAAGTCGTCATCGGCATGGAAGTGCATGCGCAGGTCACCTCGCAAGTCGAAGCTGTTCTCCGGCGCCTCGACCGAATTCGGCGGCGCGCCCAACAGCCACGTCTCGCTGGTCGATGCCGCGATGCCGGGCATGCTGCCGGTGATCAACGAGGAATGCGTGCGCCAGGCGATCCGCACCGGGCTCGGGCTGAAGGCCAAGATCAATCTGAAATCGGTGTTCGACCGCAAGAATTATTTCTATCCCGATCTGCCGCAGGGCTATCAGATCAGCCAGTACAAATCGCCGATCGTGGGCGAGGGCGAGGTGATCGTCGATCTCGACGGCGGCGAGGCCGTCACCGTCGGCATCGAGCGGCTGCATCTGGAGCAGGACGCCGGCAAAAGCCTGCACGACCGGCATCCGACCATGTCCTATGTCGATCTCAACCGCTCCGGCGTGGCGCTGATGGAGATCGTGTCGAAGCCCGACCTGCGCTCGGCCGACGAGGCGAAGGCCTTCATCAGCAAGCTGCGCTCGATCCTGCGCTATCTCGGCACCTGCGACGGCGACATGGAGAAGGGCTCGCTGCGCGCCGACGTCAACGTCTCGGTGCGCAAGCCGGGCGCGGCGCTCGGCACGCGCTGCGAGATCAAGAACGTCAATTCGATCCGCTTCATCGGCCAGGCGATCGAGCACGAGGCGCGCCGGCAGATCGAGATCATCGAGGACGGCGGCACGATCGATCAGGAGACGCGGCTGTTCGATCCGGGCAAGGGCGAGACGCGCTCCATGCGCACGAAGGAAGAGGCGCACGACTACCGCTATTTCCCCGATCCCGACCTGCTGCCGCTGGAAGTCGACGCAGGCCTATGTCGAGGAGCTCAAGAGCCACCTGCCGGAACTGCCGGACGACAAGAAGGCGCGCTTCATGCGCGACTTCGCGCTCTCAGCCTATGACGCCGGCGTGCTGGTGGCCGAGCGCGAGACCGCGGATTATTTCGAGAGCGGTGGCGAAGGGGCCGCGACGCCAAGGCTCGCGGCCAATTGGGTGATCAACGAATTGTTCGGGCGGCTGAACAAGGAAGGCAGGCGATCGATCGCGTGCTGCGCCGGTGTCGGCAGCGCAGCTCGGCGGCCGTCGACTCGATCTGATCGCCGACGGCACGATTTCCGGCAAGATCGCCAAGGACTTGTTCGAAATTGTCTGGACACGAAGGCGGCGATCCGCGCGCGATCGTCGAAGCGCGCGGCATGAAGCAGGTCACCGACCTCGGCGCGATCGAGAAGGCGGTCGACGAGATCATCGCCAAGAATCCGGACAAGGTCGCCGACGCAAAATCCAACCCGAAGGCGATCGGCTGGTTCGTCGGCCAGGTGATGAAATCGTCCGGCGGCAAGGCCAGTCCGCAGGCGGTCAACGAAATCCTGAAAAAGAAACTCGGACTCTGACGCGCGCACGATGTCGCGCGCGCTTGCATCCGATTTGGGTGCAGTGCGGTAATTGCGCGCCGCGATTTCGTGCGCGGGAACAAAAATTTCGCTGCGAAACGAGTTCGGCGGACGCGTTGCGACGGAAAATTTCTGCGGCGGCGAATGCGCGCGCCGCGAATCACTTGGCACTGATTCGCTCATTTTTTGATCGATTCCGGTCCGCGCACACCATTTGCGCGGCAATTTGTGAAAATTATTTTTGCCTGTGCAGATGTCGCCGCAGCGTGCGATGTCGATGCAAAATTTAACGCGCACGCGCGAAAACTTTTCGTCGCACGGCGATAACAACGGAATAGCGTCGTTGCAAAAAATCCTTATTTCATCGTGTTTTTCGCAATCTCTGCGAAATGCATTCGACAATGCGCAGCGCGTTCGTTGCGCGCGCTGTCGTGCTGCACATGCGCGACGTTAACGACGTTGCAATGCGCGTCGCACGCCGCGGATACACACTTCGTTAAGTGGAGTCAGTGTTTTTTTCATTGCGCTGTAGTAAACGGAATGCAGTGCGTGTCGATCCGCGACCGCACTGATGCAGACATCCGCCATGTTTACATGGCTAGGAGGGCAGCAAATGGCGAAACGTAGAAAGAAGAAGGCAGTGGCGAAGAAAAAGGGCCGGAAGAAGAGGCTCTAGTCTGACGCCGCTACCCGATCTTCGAACATAGCGTTTCGAAGATTGCGTCATACGGGCCGGTGTGCGTCATGGTGCGACGAGCGCAATGCGGTTGTTCCGCGACGCCCCGGTTCCGATGACGACAGAGGGCGTCGGCGAGACATCAGGTCTCGCCGACGCCCTCGGTTTTTTTGCCGCTCGACGCTAGTGCGCGCAGCGAGCGACATCCCGCAATAAAAAAATTTCAGAACTTTTTTCGCTCAGGCGCCGGCCGCCTTGAGGCGCTTGTTGCACGCGCTCCAATATTGCGGCCACTTCATTCCCTTCTCGACTTTGCCGGCGGCCTTGGCGGCCTTCCATTCGGCGCCGCACTTCTTCAAGCGTTCGCGCGCGGCCAGTTGCCCCGGCGTCGGCGGCTTCTTGGTCTTGGCTTGCTTCTTCTCTGGCGCGGCCGGCTGCGTGGTCTGCGCGGCGGCGGTCGGCGCCAGCACCGGCAACGGCGCGGCGATCAGGCCGGCCGCCAGCAGGGCGGCGAACAGTGCTTTGGACATAAATCCCCCCGTTTGCTTTGAGCTGCGGCGTCGCGGCCAGCATGGCCTGAGCCTGCAACCTATGACAGAATAACCAGCCTGGTTGTATTCGTCCAGTATAGCAGGTCGTAGCCAGAAATGCCGCTCTGACGGGCTTTCAGATAGTTGCGGTTTGTCGCCGCCCGCCGTACGTCTGACGGCGATTTTCCCAAAATTGACGGGTATGGAGCAGGGCAATGGCGCGCAGGAAGGCGAAGCGGACCGCGAAATCGAAGCCGGCACGCAAGGCGAAGTCGAAAGGCCAAAGTCGGCCAAAAAATCGGCGAAGCCGATCGAGCTCTATTACTGGCCGACGCCGAACGGCTACAAGATTTCGATCATGCTGGAAGAGTGCGGGCTGCCCTACACCATGATCCCGGTGAACATATCCAAGGGCGATCAGTTCAATCCGGATTTCCTCAAGATCTCGCCCAACAACCGCATGCCGGCGATCGTCGATCCGGACGGCCCCGGCGGGCGGCCGATCTCGATCTTCGAGTCCGGCGCCATCCTGCAATATCTCGGCCGCAAGACCGGCAAGTTCTATCCGCGCGAGGAACGCGCGCGCGTCGAGGTCGAGCAGTGGCTGTTCTGGCAGATGGGCGGCATCGGGCCGATGGCGGGGCAAGTGCACCATTTCCGCAATTACGCGGTGGAGACGTTGACCTACGCGATCAACCGCTACGTCAACGAAGTGAACCGGCTCTACGGCGTGATGAACATCCGGCTCAAGGACCGCGAATTCATCGCCGGCAAATATTCCATCGCCGACATGGCGATCGTCGGCTGGGCCAATGGCTGGGAGCGGCAGGGCCAGGACATCAACGAGTTTCCGCATTTCAAGCGTTGGCTCGAGACCGTGAAGGCGCGTCCGGCGGTCAAGCGCGGCATGACGCTGGGCCTGGAACTGCGCCAGGGCATCGACATGAAGGATCCCAAAGTGCAGGCGGTGCTGTTCGGCCAGCGCGCGAGGGCGGGCTAAACGCTGCGTCAATTATCGTCATGGCCGGGCTTGTCCCGGCCATCCACGACTTAATTCTTCGAAAGAAAGACGTGGATGCCCGGCACAAGGCCGGGCATGACGAGGATTCTCAGTTACTGCGCGTCCAGGTGTTGCCCTTGCACAGCACCATCAGCACGCAGCCTTCCACCTTGGCGGTGCTCTCGCTCTGCACCTTGAAGCTGGCGCGGTAGGTGCGGCCGTCGTCGGCGTTGTAGATCAGGCCCGACCATTTGTTCGGGCCGCTCGGCGCCAAGCCGTTCACCACCTGCAAGCCGATCAGCGGCCGCGCGCGCTTGGCCGGATCGGGATTGCGCTTGTCGGTCTTCGGCTTGCCGGTTGAGCGGTCGATCGGCTCATGCAGCCAGACCACGCTGCCGCACAGCTTGCCGCCGCAATCGCTGAGGCGGACCTTGGTGCCGCCATCCTGCGACAGCCAGGTGCCCTCCGGCGCGCCGGCGAACGCCGCGCTCGACAGTAAGATCAGGCCGATCGCGGCCGTAGTGATGCCTTTCATCAACGTCTGTCCCCGTTCTCGTTGGTCCCGCCAAAGCGATATCAGCCGGTGGTTAGTTCCCGCTGAATCATCTCGGTTAGTGATCCGTCACCAACCCAGCCGGACCGTCGATTTGCGGCGGTATTACGGCGTTTTCGCCCGTGGGCGCGCAAGGCTCGCGCGCGCGTCTTCATGATCGATTCATCGCAACATTTAAACTGTCATTCAAATTTTCTCGCCCATGATCGCGGCGCTCGGTGGCAACTCGCCGGGCGCAGGGACGTGAGCGAACGGCCGTGAGGGCGGACCGGTCGCGACAATGGGGAGGCCGACATGGCTATCGAAATTGCGGCGGCGCAGGTCGTCGAGCCTACGGATGCGGGAGGCTGCTTCGCGCTCGGCATGATCTATTCGGCCGGCGCGGGCGTCGCCATCGATCTGATCGAGGCGCACAAGTGGTTCAATATCGCGGCCATGGGCGGGCACAGCGACGCCGCGCGGCTGCGCCGTGAAATCGCCGAGCAGATGGCCGACGCCGAAATCGGCCGCGCTCAGCGCGCGGCGCGCGATTGGCTGAAGAGCCATCCGCAGGCACCGGCGCCAGCACCGGCCATTCGCGCCGCGGCTTGATCCGTTTCATTCTGTAGCGGCGAAGCGCGCGAGTTCCGCGCGCAGCGTTGCGATCACGCTGGCCCAGTCGGCGAGCGCGGGCTGACGGAACAGCCGCGCCTGCGGGTACCAGGGGCTGTGTTCGCTGGATAAGGTCCAGCGCCAGTCCGGCCCAAAGGGCAGCATCACCCAAACCGGCCGCGCAAGCGCGCCGGCGAGATGCACCACCGCGGTATCGACCGCGATCGTCAGATCGGCGAGCGTGACGAGCGCGGCGGTGTCGGCCATGTCGGCGAGCTCGCCGCCAAGATGCGTGACGTTGGCATGGCGCGCCAGAAGGTCCGCGTCGTTGCCGCGCAGCTCGCGCTGGATGCTCACGAACGAAACGCGGTCGAGCGCCAGCAGCGGTTCGAGTAATTTCAGATCGATCGAGCGGTTGCGGTCGTTGGCATGGCTGGCATTGCCGGCCCAGGCCAGCGCGACGCGCTTGCCCGGCAGCGCCTCGAGCGCTGAGCGCCATTTGGCGAGGCGGGCGTCGTCCGCGCGCAGGTAAGGGATGTCGGCGGGAATGTTCGCCGGCTCGGTTTTCAACGCCAGCGGCAGGCTGCCGAGCGGACAATGCACGTCATAGGCGGGCAGCGTCTCGCCGCGCGCATGGCAGGAGGCGACGCCCGGCAGGCCCGCCAACAGGCTTTGCAATTCGGCCTGGACTTCGAGCACGACCGTGGCGCCGGTGCGCGCCAGCAGCGGCGCGTAGCGCGCGAACTGAATGGTGTCGCCGAGGCCTTGTTCGGCATGCAGCAGGATGGTCTTGCGCGCGAGCGGATATTCGCCGAGCCAGAGCGGACGGCCGTAGCGGCGGCGCGTATCGCTCATGCCGGTGCGCTGCCAGCGCCATTCGTATTCCTCGAAGCCGCGGCGCAAGTCGCCCAAGGTGAGCAGCGCCAGCGCCCGGTTGAAATGGGCGTCGGCATAATCCTTCTGCAGCGCAATCGCCTTGCCGAAGCTTTCGACCGCGTTCTGATGGCGCTTGAGCGCGAGCAGGGCGCGGCCGCGATTGTGCCAGGCTTTCACATAGTCGGGCGCCGCCGCCAAGGCGCGATCGAAACTGGCGATGGCCTCGTCGTAACGGCCGAGGTCGGAGAGCGCGTTGCCGCGATTATAGAGCGCGACCGGATGACCGGGCGCCAGCGCCAGGCAGGTGTCGTAATCGGCGAGCGCCTGCTCGGTGCGGCCGAGCGCCGCCAGCGCGGTGCCGCGACTGAGCAGGGCGTTGGCATGGCGCGGATTGCGCGCCAGAGCCTGCACGAAGCTGTCGAGGGCCTCCTGCGGGCGGTCGAGCGTGAGCAGCGCGTTGCCGCGATTGAGCAGGGCGTCCGGGTCGCCCGGCCGCAGCGCCAACGCCTTGTCGAGACAGCCAAGCGCCTCGGCGTCGCGCTTGAGTGCGTGCAGCACGTTGGCGAGATTCATCAAGGCATCGGGCGCCTGGCTGTTGATCGTGAGCGCGGCCGACATCAGCCGGTAGGCCTCGCCCATGTGGCCCGATTGCGCCTTCACCAGCCCGAGCAGATGCAGCGCGTCGAAATGCTCCGGCGCTGCTTTCAGCACGCGGGCGTACAGCTTCTCCGCCTCGCGCAGGCGGCCCTGCTGGTGCAGGGCGACGGCGTCTTGCACGGTCTGCGCGATGTTGAATGGGCTTGGCGGCACGGCCGCGCAAAATGCGCACGACCGGAAAAACCAGTCAATGCAAGGCGTGGGCGGCGAGCGCTAGTGGCGCGGGCGCTTGCGGGCCGGGCGGTCGGACTTAGCCGCGTCCACGTAAAACGGGTTCGGATCGCAGAAACCGCCGATACCGGACACGGTCGCCCTGCATTGTTCGAGCGTGGAGAAGCCGCAGTTGCTGGCGCCGCCCATGTCACCGCTGTAGTTGGCGCACCACGGATAATACGTCTCCGCTCGGGCCGCCGGTGCGATGAGCTGGCTCGCGGCCAACGCGGCCAGCGCGACCCGAGTTAAACCGAGTTTATGCATCGGATGTCTCCAGGTCAGGCGTTGCGCGCGCACAGTGCAAACGCAACGCGAGTTCAATCGTCGTGCCGCTGCCGCGCGCGCTTGGCGGGCCGCTCGGCGGGGCCGGTGAAGAACGAGTTCCTTTCACAGAATCCACCGATGCCGGAGACGGTCGCCCGGCACTGCTCGAACGTGGAGAAGCCGCAATTCCTGCCGCCATCCCTGCCGCTGTATTGCGCGCACCATGGATATTGAATGTCGGCGTGGGCGGGCGCGGCGAGGGCGAACGGCATAACCAGCGTCGCAGCGAGGAAAAAGACGGACGTTATTTTCTGCATGGCACGTCTCCCGGTCGATTGTTGGGGGCGAGGCCCGGTTGCCAATCGCGGCGGGCCTGTCTGCGCGGAATAACCCCCAGCGCCCGTGTTTAGTTCATACCTAGCGGCGAATTTTGGCTTGTTGCGGGCGCCGCCGCCGTCAGCCTTTCTGCACCCAAAACTGGTACATGCCCGAAAATGTATCCGGGTATTCGGTTTCCACCTCGTGCCAGCGGTCGAGGTCGCTCATCGACCAGCCGGCATTGGCGAACAGGGCGCGGCATTTTTGCAAAATCGCCGCGTCGAATTCGAAGCCGAGGAATCGCAAACCGTGCTCGGCGAGGAAGCTTTTGATCACCGGGATCGTCAGCCGGCCTTCCTGCACGTGAAACAGCATGTCACGGCATTCGCTGGTGCTGAAAAAATCGCTGAAGCGGGCGACGCTGCGCTGCGGCGTCTCGAGCAGATCCTGCCGGCAGCGGCGGATCTCGGCGGGCGTCGAGCCATAGCCGCGCTCGGCGATCAGGGCGCGCGCCGCCACCACGTCGCGGCGCCCGAGTTCGCTGTAGAAACCGAGATGCATGAGGCCGCGCGGCCGCAGCAGCGAGAGCAAGATGCGCCAGCCCTGCATCGGGTCGGCCATGTGATGCAGTACGCCGCTGGCGTCGATCACGTCGAAGCTGCGGCCGAGCGATTCGAGCTTGAGAATGTCGGCTTGCGCATAGTCGATCCGCCCAGCGAGCGCGGCCGGCGTGTTGCGTTTGGCGTAGCTGCAGGCTGCTCAGGCTGAGATCGGCGGCGAGCACCCGCGCGCCTTGGAATTTCTGCGCAAATTCAACTGCGTGCCAGCCGGTTCCGCAGCCGGCGACCAGCACCTCGACCGCGTCGGTCTTGCCCAGGGGCAGGAACAAGGTGGTAGGAAACATGTCCTGCAAATAGTGGTCGATGGTCGATCGGCACGACCTGGCCGGCGACGTGCACCCAGCGCGGATAGGGATTTTCTTCGTATTGTTGTTGGACGCGCAGGGAGACTTCGTCGTCGATTTCGGTCAGGCGCGCAATCGAGCCGCGCAGCTCACGCTCCTGGTGCGGCTCGCGCAGCTGCTGCGTCAGTAGCATCGGCGAGTGACGGCGGCCAGGGCTTGGCGAGCAGCGTGTCGGCGTTGGCCAGCGCATGCAGCGGCTCATACATCGCGAATGTGGCGAGCTGCATCGGCAAAATATTGGCGCCCGACGCGATCGCATCGCCGAGCGCGGCCTTGAGCCGGTCGAGCTGCGCGTCTTCGTCCGGCGTGGTCGCGAAAACATATTCATTGATGAAGCACTGTTTCGCCATCGCGCAACTAAACGCGAGAACGCTGTCCGTGGCCGCGTCATCGGCGCCGGCGAGCAGCGCGGCGCGCAACGACGTCAGCGTGCGCTCCAAAGCGACTTCGCGGATCGGGACCGATTGCAGCATGCAGAGCAGCAGGGGATCGCCGGCGATCGCCGCCAAGCCTGCGCGGCCGAGCAATTGATCCGGCGGCAGCCGCTGCGGCCAGGCCGCCATGGTCTTCCGGACGGCCTCGCCGAGCGGCGGCAACACCGCAACCAGCGTGGCGCAAACGCCTTTGAACTGCTCGAACAGCTGCGGCATCAGCGTCAGCGCCTGCGCGAAGCGGGCGGAGGCCTCGCTCAATTTGCCCTGCGCCTGCAACAGGCAGGCGAGATTGTTGCAGGCCTGCGCATGATCGGGCTTGAGCAGCAACAGCCGCTTGTAGGCGCGCACGGCGTCATCGAGCTTATTCTGCTGCTGGTGGTGAACCGCTTCAGCGAACAATTGGCTGGCCGGATCGCCTGCGGGAGCGCCGCGTGTGCCGCCGGCCGATGGGCTCTGTTTGAGCGTGGCGCGGCGCTGTTTTCGGTTCATCCGCTGTGGTCCAATAGATTGCCGGGTCTGGCACAGGCTCAACTGCCGCCTTCGCGGCTCGGTTTCAAGTAGCAGTTTACGCGCTGATCGTAGCCGGCGCGATTCCGCGACACTGCCTTGCTTATGTCCAGCGTGTCGGGCATATCCGCCGCGATGGCAATGGAGCTGTGGCCGAGTGGCTGAAGGCGGCGGTTTGCTAAACCGTTATACGCTCCAAAGGCGTATCGAGGGTTCGAATCCCTCCGGCTCCGCCAGACACCGTTATTTAATGATTAAAACCAAACACTTGCAAAACATGGCTAGACCTCCCCACAAATCTACCCACGTGCCTCGCCAATAGGAAGGCCGCTGGTGCGTTATTCCGCTCTGCCCGCCAAACCCATTACAGCGCCGATCGCGCACCGGCGGCCGGCAAGCTCGACGTGCTGCAGGTTGCCCGCGACAAGTGCGGGCGCAAGGTCGCTATGCGGTGGCGCGCTTGATCGAGCAGCGCGGCGGTGGTGCCAAGGTGTTAGACATGCTCGACGAGATCACCGCCGACTGCCCGATGGAGCAGGCTGGCAACATGAGCGACCAGTGCGCCGCGCAGTGTCCTGATCTGCCGCGTGTCATGTAAGGTAAACTACGGTCGCTCAATGTCCGCTCCTGTCCAATGACGGACAAGTTGTTGCAGTGCCGCGAATGTCCGCTTTGTGCCGCCAAAAGCAGACTTATGCACCGCAGCAAACAGCATCTCTATTCGATCACTTCGTCCGCACGGGCGAGTAGCGTGGGCAGTACGGAGAGGCCAAACGAGCAAAAACCCCGGGCAATTTGCCCGGGGTTTCAAAGTCATTTGCTCGCATAAATGATCGGTATTGGCCGACGACCCCCCTAGGGGAAACGCCAGTTCACACCAGCCAGGAGGGTTTGCGTGTTATGCGTAAGGCTGAAAGAACAGTTAGCACGACAGCCAGAGCCAAAACCGCCAAAGGCGGTCCCATTGTTCGTGCCGAAGTTCATATAATTATATTCGGCAAACACCGACCAGTTCGGCGCGAACAAGTATTCGACGCCGCCGCCAACATCATAGCCACCTTTGCTGTTGGCAATCTGTCCAGTTTGAACGCCGCTTGAAGTGGTTATGGATTGAGTTGTACGCGTCCATGCGCCGCCACCCTGGAAGTAGACCAACGCGTTAGGCATCACAGCATATCCGATGCGGGCGGTTAGGGTGTTAAACCATGACGTCTTGCTGTTGAAGGTACCACTCCCAAAGCCAATGGGGTCATTGTAGGCCGTGCCGCTGTTCAAGCTTGTCCCATCGAACATGTCGCGAGCGCCGATCACAAACCCGCCGCCGAATTCGTAATCGCAGCCCATCTGACCACCGCCGACAAAGCCGGTATTCGTCCCGGAGACTCCGGCACCGGTGTTATTATTGGTGATTTGCGCATTACCCCACCCTGCGCCGGCGTTGAGACCGATATAGCAACCGGTCCACATCATCGGCATCATCACTAGTGCTGGTGTGTATACGGGCCTCTGCGGCAGGTCAGCCGCCCGTGCGCTGGCAGTACCAACCGCCGTCGTAGCAAGGGCCGCAAATAGGATACATTTCATTTCATTTTTTTTCATTTTTCCGCCTCCCCTAAATGGTTTTAATTCCGATAAGCGATATTGTCCACCATTCGCATTAACACTGGCGTTGCCAAATGCCCCGCCGATGTTAGCGCCGCCGCCTGGGGACCGGGATAAACTATAGCTGATCGTTGGAACCTCGCCGGCCTACTGCGCGCGTGCGGCAAGCGGCCACGTGATCGCCGCGCCGCGTATACGCGTGATGAACTCGCGCCATTTCATGGCCGATTCTCGGGAGACGGCATTGTATCGGCGTGCGAGCAGACCTGCAACGGATGCGGCGCGCGCGGTTAATTCGTTTTGCCAAGGCCAGTATGCGGCAATGTTTTTTATCCGTGAGAACGAAACCGGTCAGGGCGCGATGCTGGGCACAATACATTTCGCCCCATTTCATCGATACAAGTTTGATGGCGGCTATTTTGTCGGAGGTGTGCTGTCGCGTGTCATAGCCGGGCTTGCTGACCTCACAACAGTTGAAATCGAGAGCGGCGCCGGTCAGCGATCTGCAGGACTGCACGACACGGAAGGGTGGGTTGCGCTCTATGTGCGATGGAAATATTTGCGATGAAATGACACTCTGAGAACGACGATCGTGTGTCGACCGGTGTGATCTGATCGTCCAGTATATCGACGGAAGAATTCTGCGAATGTGAAAACGGACTAGGCGCGCGCCCGTCGTAATGCCTTTCGCCTGAGATCACTTTCGCACTTTCATACAACCCGGACCGTGCGTTGGTCGTTTGTAATTTCGGTCGATCCGGTGGCGGAATAATCTGCGGCAACAGCGTGCCGGACTACGGAGCGATTTTTCGCGCGACCGACGGCGAGAATCAAAATATTGTTGGTGCGATCCGGCAATGTTTTTGGCTGAGATCCGCCAGATGTTTCTCGAAAGATTTGGCGATCGGCGCCGCGGCTGCGAATCGTTCGTGGCGATTCCCCCGGAAACGCGATGGTTAACGAAAAGTTTCGTGCGCCGGCTACGGTTGCCTCGGAAATGGGCTTTGCGGCCTAACGGGCGTGCTGAAATGGGGCCAAATTCGTCCATTTTTGAGCGAATATAGTGTTTTGGGATCGCTGCGGCGGGCTTCGTTCGAGCTTCGGTTGCCCGGGCGGCTTTTTGTAACATTTTGAATTTGCATGCGAATATCAAGCGCTGGCAGAGCAAGTGGCGGCTTTGCTGGGGTATCAGCCCGGCCATTCGAATATGCGTGTTTTTTGCGCAACACTCTGTTGAAAAGTGTTCCCGGAAGCTGTGGGAATGGTGCTTCGTCATTGCGCCTCCGACCCCATTCGTTAATGTCTGTAAAGCGACGGAGGGGGGCATCCCCGTGTGTCGCGCTTTCCGGGTTGACGGATCGCACCGAGTGCTACGCCCAGGTTTGGCAGTCAAAGTTGGGTCGATCGCGTGGTGTGAAAAGTTTCTCCGGCCAGCGGGGAGCAAGGGGAAGTTCCATCGGTGCTGTCGCACTAGGCGGATACGGAACCCTCTCACGATAAACAACGTTTGGAGGTTCAAGATGAAGATGGTGAAAAGCCTTCTCCTTGGCTCCGCAGCGGGCGTCGTTGCGATGGCAGGGGCGCAGGCCGCCGATCTTCCCGTCAAGGCCAAGCCGGTCCAGTACGTGAAGATTTGCAGTCTGTATGGCGCAGGGTTCTATTATATCCCCGGCACCGACATGTGCTTGAAGATGGGCGGCTGGGTGCGCGCCGAATACGGCTGGGGCAGCAACGGCAACTTGGCCTGGGGTCCGTACGCCGGCAACGTGAACAACCGCGCCACCAACAACTCCGTACTTGCGCGCGCGCGGCTACATCACCGCCGATGCCCGTAACCAGACCGAGTACGGCACGGTCCGCTCCTACATCGCGGTCGGTCTCAGCACGAGCGACGTCGGATTCAACACGGCCGCGAACCAGTTCAGCGCGAACCGCGCCTTCATCCAGTTGGCCGGCTTCACGTTCGGTCTTTCGCAGTCGTTCTTTGACTTCTACAGCGTGCCGGCGACGGCACTTGTGGGGCGCGTATCCGGCGTCCGACACCGGCGATCCGGGCTGGATGGTCATGGGCTACACCGCGCAGTTCGGTAACGGCTTGTCGGCCTCGCTGTCGGCCGAAGAGCGCCGCATGACGCAGATCATCAACTATCAACTACAGGCGGCGTTTGCACCGCCGCTGGCGGCACGCGTTACGCCGGGTGGTTATCCGACTGCTTCACCCGGCGCGGCGGGTCACCAATGCCGGTGCTTACGGTGGCTTCCAGTCTCCGGACATCGTCGCCAACCTGCGCGTCGACCAGACCTGGGGTTCTGCCCAGTTGATGGGCGCCCTGCATGAGGTCAATGCCCACTACTACGGCTCGCACTGTCACCAGCGGTCATCCCAGTGACACATGGGGCTTCGCCGTCGGCGGCGGCCTCAAGTTCTTCGTACCGGCGATTGGGGCGGGTGACTACTTCCAGTCCCAAGTCAACTACACCCAAGGTGCCCTGCGTTACGTCTTCATGACCCCGAACACGAACTGGGGCAAGGTCGCGGGTTTCAACGAGGCGTTATGGTGTTCTGAGCTGACGGTGTTTATGGCGGCACGATTGCTACCGCGCGGCACCAGTGTCAACCTGACCACCGCTTGGGGCGTGAACGCAGCCTACGAGCACTTCTGGAGCAAGTCGTGGAAGACATCGGCGTATGGCGGCTATGCCGCCGTCAGCTACAACGGCCAGGCCAATGCGATGCTCTGCTCTGTCGAAGGTCAAAGCACTGGTAGCATTGCGGGCGGGAACTCTTGCCGCACTTCCTGGTTGCAACAACAACTGGTCGACCTGGTGGATCGGTTCGCGCACCCAGTGGAACGTGTCGCCAGACACCTATCTCGCTCTCGACGTGCTGTACTCGAAGCTGAAGAGCGGGCGACGGCCAACTGCCAACGGCGCGCTGGGCACCGGTCTCGCCATCGGCAACGCTTCGTTCGTGTCGGACGAGGACAACTGGTTCGCCCGCTTCCGCGTCCACAAGGACTTCTATCCTTGATTGCTTAGATCGGTAACTTGAACCTTCCAACGAACCCTCGGCGGGAAACCGCCGGGGGTTTCGTTTTGGGCTCTCCTAACCGGCGTCGAACTGTGGCGACAATTCCATTCCCGCGTAGGCCGCGCCGGCTATCGTTGCGCTATTATCTTTGGGATGGCCGCGCTCTTTCCAGGGTTCCCCATCGGCTTCATTTAGCTCTGCTGTCGGGCGACAAGGCGCTTCCGCAATATGCAAATTCAAAGCAAAAAGTGGTCGAGGTCTTAATCTGGCGTGGTCCGGGACGAGCGCGAAAGATTGAAGCACGCGGGACGATTTGTTTCTTCAATTCAAAGGGTTGCATAGACCTGAGAGAGGCAACCGAAGCAGCGGCCATCGCTGTTGAAGGCTCGAAACCAAAACGACGAAACAAAAACGTGGTCGACATCGGACCTTGATAACTGATGCGCCCGCTTCCGCGTCCACAAGGACTTCTATCCTTGATCGCTTAGTATTGGTAACTTGGACCTACCGAGAACCCCTGGCGGGAAACCGCCGGGGGTTTTTCTTATCTAGCGTTGACTAATACCGAAACTCAGAAACCGTTGACTCATATTACCCCGCCTTTGCGGGGATGATCGCATCGTAAACATAAGTCAAATCAAACACCTGGACGGTCGTCAACCGCCGAAACGCCGCAGGTGGGCTGCAGCGGACGGGATCCGGGTGAGTTACTGGATCGCCCCGGCGCTTGTGCCAGGACCGGCCGGACCCGAGGGCGGGCGACGACAGCGACGAGGCGGGGGCGGGGGATCAAATACCGTTGCAGTGCGCGCAGAAGTCGGCGATGCGCGCGGTCACGTCGGCTTCCGCCAATAGCGGCGCATGGCCCTGATCGGGCACCTCGATGGTCTCGAGCGTGGCGCGGCGCGCCCGCATCGCCTCGACCGTGGCGGGCGATAGAATGTCGGAATTGGCGCCGCGGATCACCATCACCGGACGATGGCTGAGCGCGTCGAACTCCTTCCAGAGCGGCGGAAAGGGTTTTTCGAAGTCGACGCCTTCCAGGGTCTTGGCGAGCTTGACGTCATAGGTCGGCACCAGGGCGCCATTCTCTTGCCGGAAGGTGCGCTGCGCGCTGGCGAGCCAGTCGGCCGGCCCGAGCTTGGGAAATTGCGCGTCGAACAGCCGGCGCAGGATTTCGGCGCCCTCCTCGAAGGACCGCGGCTGCGGCAGCTTGCCGACATAGCCCTTGATCCGCATCAGCCCCTTCGGCTCGATCACCGGACCGATATCGTTGAGCACGACGCCCGCGATCGCGCTCGGCCGCACCGCAGCCAGCAGCATGGCGAGGATGCCGCCGCGCGAAGTGCCGACGAAAATCGCCGGCGTTGCATCGAGCGCGGCGACGACCGCCAGCATATCGGCAAGCTCGACCTGGAAATTGTAATTGGCCGGGTCGCGGTCGTACTCCGATTGGCCGCGGCCGCGATAATCGAGCGCGATGACGCGGCGCGGCCGGCTCTCGTCGCTCGACAGCGCTTGCGCCAGCGCGTCGAAATCCGCCGCCGTGCGGGCGAAGCCCGGCAGGCAGACCACCGGCAAGGCGGGCGCGCTGCGCCGGCCATAGCAGCGCGCATGCAGCCGCAAGCCGTCGGGGGCGGAGATGAA
Source organism: uncultured Alphaproteobacteria bacterium (assembly GCA_963817045.1). Taxonomy (GTDB): domain Bacteria; phylum Pseudomonadota; class Alphaproteobacteria; order Rhizobiales; family Xanthobacteraceae; genus Pseudolabrys. The sequence goes on along the minus strand of CAWFMZ010000007.1, from coordinate 191,333 downwards.
GACGGAGGTGGGGGCAGTTACTGTCGTCATCGTGGCAGGATGTTCGCCGTCATGCCCGCGCTTGTCGCGGGCATCCACGACTTGCTTCCGAAGCAGGCAATGTAAAGACGTGGATGGCCGGGACAAGCCCGGCCATGACGGATCAATTCGTCCCGGCGCCGCGCCTGATATCGGCCTCGATCATCAGCTTGCTGCCGCCGCCGAAACGGGCGCGATAGACCTGCAGGTTCTCCATGATCCGCTCCACGTAATTGCGGGTCTCGGCGATCGGGATGCGCTCGACCCAGTCGACCGGATCGACCTTGGGATCGCGCGGATCGCCATAGGCGGCGATCCACTGGCGCACGCGGCCGCGCCCGGCATTGTAGCCGGCGAAGGTGAGGATGTAGGAGCCGTGGTAGCCGCCGAACAGGTTGGCGAGTTCGGCCGCGCCCATCTGCATGTTGTAGACCGGATCCTTGAGCAGGCGATCGTAGCTGTAAGTCACCTTGTATTTCTTCGCGGTGTCGATGCCGGCCGCCGGCGTCACCTGCATCAGGCCCATGGCACGGGCGATCGAGACGACCTTCTGGTTGAAGTGGCTTTCCTGGCGGGCGATCGAATAGGTCACCGCCGGCTCGATCGGCGGCGCGATCGGCTTGTAGTCGGGCAGGCCGACGATCGGATAAGCGTAATAGTCGAGCGGCAGGCCGCGGTTATAGGCGCTCTGGCCGAGCAGCAGCATGGCGCGGCCGTCGTCGTGCCGGCCGGCGACTTCGCCCAGCGCCGCCATGCCGGCGATATCGGTGCCGCTTTCGCCGATCTCGGCGAAGATCGAGGCCAGCATGTCGCGCTCGTTGAGCGCGTAGAGAATCTCCGCCGCGCGCACGACTTCGAGATTGTTGAGAACGTGCTGCTCCTGCGCCGTGAACGCGGGCGGTCCGCGCAGGCCGAGTTCGGTGAGCCCCAGCCGCGCGCGCGCCAGCTGGCCGTAATAGGTCGCGGTGTATTGCGCCGCCATCTCGTAATAGGCCTTGGCCTGCGCGCGCTGGCCCATGGCCTCGGCCGCGCGCCCCTGCCAATAGCCGCCGCGCCCCAGCGCATGCGGACTGACGGTGCCTTCCGTGATATGGGCGAAATGGGCAGCGGCGGTCGCCGGATCGTGCAGATAGCGCAACGCGATCCAGCCGGCGGTGAAATGCTGGTCGACGCGGTAATTGCCCTGCGGCGGCGAGGCGGCGTCGCGCGCCACGCGATAGGCGGTGCGCGGATCGCCTTCGTCGAGCAGCTTGCGCACCAGCAGACGCCGCTCCACCCACCATTGATCGAGATCGACCAGCGCGTCCGGGTCCTGCGGCACGGTCAGGATCAGCTTGCCGGCTTCCTCCGCCTTGTTGTCTTTGCGCAGCCATTGCACGCGCGCGAAAATATAGCCGGGATCGCGGCGGGCAGTGGCCGGCACCGCGTCGAGCAGCGCCTTGGCGTTGTTCAGCCGCTTGATCACCGCCGCGCGGGCGCGGCCGATCGCCAGATCGTCGCCGCCGAGCCGGTTGGCGGCGCGCATGCCGGCCTCGACGTCCTCGGCATAGAAGCGCCGCTCCATGCGCGCCTTGTGGTCGGCGCGCGTGAGCAGGCTGCCGAACATGTCGAGCACTTTGTTTTCGATATCGGCGCTGGAATCCTCGTTGCGCCAGGCTTGCCGCACCAGGGCCGCGGCGGCGTCGCGATCGCCCTTGGCGAGCAGCGTGCGCGCCAGCATGTAGCGGCCCTTGGCGGTGCTCGGCTTATGGTTGGCGAAAAAGGCGAGCATCGTGGCGTCGTCGACCTTGTCGTTCCACAGCGCGTTCTCGGCGCGGCGGCGGAACAGCGGCGAGTGCGGCCAGCTCGGATTGGCATTCACGAAGGCGGCGTAGCGCTGGAACGTCGGATTGGTGTTGTCGCTGCGCAGGATCACCCATTCGGCCAGCTTGCGGGCGACCGGATCGCTGATGCTTTTCTCGGCGGCGTCGGCGTCGGCTTCCTTGCCCTTGCGGGTGGCCTCGATCACCCGCTTCACCGCCGCGATGTCGTCGGGCGAGGTGGCGGTGGTCGGCGCCACGGCGAACGGCCCGGAGACCGGACGCGCCATCGGCTTGAAAACCGCGCGGGTGGCGAACAGCGCGCCGCGCAAGCCGACATTGGCCTGCGCGAAGGCCGACAATCCGGCGGCGGCTCGGCGGCGTTTTTGCGGTAGCGGGATATTGCGGGTGATCGGCTTGGTGGGCTGGGCGGCGGCATGGATGGCCGGCCGCGGGCGCGGCAGCGGAACTTTCTTTGGCGCCGCCACGGCGGTCTGGGCGCACAGGGCGCCAGCCGCCGCGAGCGCCAGGACGATGCCCCGGCGGTTCCGTTTAATCGCGTCCATTCAATCCCTTGCCCGGTCTCTTTAACCTTTGGGCGCCGACTCAATGACGCCCCGGATCATCCCATTAGGCCATTATTGTTGCCGAAGGATACCCAAAATCCCAACTGGCCTTAACGGTAGCCGAGAAGCCGGGCGAAAGCGGGGCAGGGGCGTATATATCGCGGCCTGGAGGGCTTTCATCGCTCTCCGCGACCCGATATCTATGGGGGTCCGCCGCCCCCTGTGGAGAAGTCGTGCCATGACCGCCAAGACGAGCTTCCGAGGATCGTTCACCGCGCTGGTCACGCCGTTCAAAAACGGCGCGCTCGACGAGAAGGCGTTCCGCGACCTGGTGGACTGGCAGATCGCCGAGGGCACCAATGGCCTGGTGCCGGTCGGCACCACCGGCGAGAGCCCGACGCTGTCGCATGACGAGCACAAGCAGGTGGTGGAATGGTGCGTCGACCAGGCCGACGGCCGCGTGCCGGTGATCGCCGGCGCCGGCTCGAACTCGACCGCCGAGGCGATCGAATTGTCGCAGCACGCCGAAGAGGCGGGCGCCGACGCGGTGCTGATCGTGACGCCCTATTACAACAAGCCGACCCAGGAAGGGCTCTACCAGCACTACAAGGCGATCAACGACGCCATCGGCATCCCGATCATCATCTACAACATTCCCGGCCGCTCGGTCATCGACATGTCGGTCGACACCATGAAGCGGCTGTTCGAGTGCAAGAACATCGCCGGCGTCAAGGACGCCACCGCCAACATGGTGCGGGTGTCGCAGCAGCGCGCGACGATGGGGCCGGACTTCAATCAGCTGTCCGGCGAGGACGCGACCTGCCTCGGCTTCATGGCGCATGGCGGTCACGGCTGCATTTCGGTGACCTCGAACGTGGCGCCGCGGCTGTGCGCCGAGTTCCAGGGCGCCTGCCTGAAGGGCGACTACAAGACCGCGCTCAAGCTGCAGGACAAGCTGATGCCGCTGCACACGCATCTGTTCGTCGAGACCAATCCGGCGCCGGCCAAGTATGCGCTCTCGGTGCTCGGCAAGTGCGCCGACACCGTGCGGCTGCCGATGGTGCCGCTCAGCGAGAAGTCGAAGGCGCTGGTGCGCGAGGCCATGGTGCACGCCGGGCTGATCAACTAGCGCGTGATCCCGAAAAGTGAGCACCGGTTTTCGGACAAGATCACGCGCAAAGGTCTAAGTCATGCTCGAGGAATTCAAAAAATTCGCGCTGCGCGGCAATGTGGTCGATCTCGCCATCGGCGTGATCATCGGCGCCGCCTTCGGCGCCATCGTGCAGTCGCTGGTCGGCGACATCATCATGCCGGTGGTGGGCGCCATCACCGGCGGCGTCGACTTTTCCAACTACTTCCTTCCGCTCTCGTCCAAGGTCACGGCCACCTCTTTGATAGAGGCAAAAAAGCAAGGTGCCGTATTGGGTTGGGGGAATTTCCTCACCATTACGCTTAACTTTATCATCATCGCATTTGTGCTGTTTTTGGTGATTCGCTCCATGACGCGGATGATGCGCAAGGAAGAAGAGAAGCCGGCCCCGCCGTCGAAGCAGGAGCAGCTGCTCACCGAAATCCGCGACCTGCTGAAACAGCGCTGACTTTATTTGATCTCGACCAACCCCACTTGATTGGCCAGGCTGTGGGCGGTCACCGGATTGCCGTCCGGCGTCACGTCCATGTTACGCACGATGTCGCCGCCGCCGGGGATGGCCCAGCTCTGGAATTTTTCCGTCGCCGGATCAAATCGCACGATCGTGTTCGGCTTGGCGAAAAATTCGTTGTACCAGAGCGCGCCTTTGGTGAAGACGAGGCCATAGGGTTCGGATTTAGGTCCGCTCGGCGATTGCCACTCGGTAACCTTGCCGGTCGCCGGATCGAGGCGACCGAGGAAACCGCGCGCGAAGTCCGTGTACCAGATCATGTCGTCCGGCGAGATCGCGATGCGGCGCGGGCGCGCGCCAGGGTCGGGCAGGACGTATTCCTTGATCGCCATGGTCTTAGCGTCGATGGTGGCGATCTTGTTGGCGCCGAACTCGACAAAGTGCACGACGTTTTTCGAATTCACCGCCATCCCGTAAGGCCGCGATTTCGGCGTCGGCGGCGTGACCAGCTTCACCTCGCCGCTCTTGGGATCGAGCCGGCCGATGAAATTGCCCTGCTGCACGGTGAACCACAGAATGCCGTCGTGATCGAAGATGAGGGTGTGCGGGTCCTTCGCCTTCGGATCCGGCAGCTTGTATTCAGTTGTAACCCCGGTTTTCGGATCGAGCTTGCCGATGAAGCTGGCAACGTTGCCGGTGAACCAGATGTTGCCGTCCTTGTCCTCGATGAGGCCATGCGGCCCGCTGTGCGGTGTCTTGAGTAAGTATTCCCTGATCGCGCCGGTCTTGGGATCGATCCGCCCAAGCTTGTTGGACAGCTGCCCGCTCCACCAGATCGCGCCATCCTTGGCGGCGGCTGGGTCATGCGGGCGCGATCCGATCGTGGGTACGTCCCAGAGGAAGACGCGCGCCTGAACCGGGCCGGCGATGATGACCGCCGACGGACGCGGCCGCTCCGGGAAGTTGTTCATGAGGTAGGTGGTGACCGTCGGCCAATCCTCCGGTGCGATCGGTGCACCCATATTCTGCATCATGTGCTGGAGCATGTTCCAGCCGGCCGGCGTGTAGCCGGCGCGCGCGCGATTGATGTCATGGCAGCCGCCGCACACCGCGACGACGATGTCCTTGCCGGGGCCGTCGGGGAAATTCTGCGGTACCGGCTGGCTCCAGGCAGCCGATGCGCAGCACAGCATGGTGGCCGCGAGAACGGGCAGAATGGTTCTGTTTGACATGATGCCTCCCTGATGTGTGCTTCTCGGACTTGTCCGGGCGCAGCGGCGGCGATGATCTTGTCGGTCCGCTGGACCCACCGTCAAGCCGTGAAAAGCGGGCATTTTGGGGCTCCCGGCGCGGTTGACCGGAACGCCCGCATTTGATCGATTGCCGACATGGCCGCCAAACCCGAGCGCCGCTTCAAGGTCATTGCCGACAACCGCAAGGCCCGCTTCAACTACGAGATCGGCGAGGTTTACGAGGCCGGCATCGCGCTCACCGGCAGCGAGGTAAAATCGCTGCGCGCCGGCAAGGCTACCATCGCCGAATCCTATGCCGACGCGCGCGGCGGCGAGATCTGGCTGATCAACGCCAATATCCCGGAATATCTGCAGGCGCACCGCTTCAACCATTTGCCCAAGCGGCCGCGCAAGCTGCTGCTGCACCAGCGCCAGATCAACAAGCTCGCCGGCGCGGTCGAGCGCGAGGGCATGACCATCGTGCCGCTCAAGCTTTACTTCAACGAAAAGGGGCGGGCGAAACTGGAGATCGCCTTGGCGCGCGGCAAGAAACTGCACGACAAGCGCGAGACGCTGAAGAAGCGCTCCTGGGAGCGTGAGCGCGGGCGGTTGATGCGGCAGAAGGGATAAACATCATGGCGGTGCCGACGAAGCTCGATCACTGCGTGATCCATGTCTCCGACTGGGAGCGCTCGAACAAATTCTACACGCAGGTGATGGGCGCCGAGCTGGTGGCGCGGCCGGTGGGCTTTGCCTATCGCTTCGGCGACAAGCAGCTCAACGTGCACGGCCCCGGCGTCAAACCGGCGGAAGTGGCGCGTCTGCCGGTGCAGCCGGGCAATTCCGATCTCTGCTTCGAATGGCGCGGGCCGATCGCGGATGCGATCGCGCATCTCAAGGCGCACGGCATTGCGGTCGAGCGCGGGCCGCTGCAACGTTTCGGCGCCAGGGGTGAGGGCACATCGGTCTATTTCCGCGATCCCGACGGCTCGCTGATGGAGTTCATGAGTTATAGCGCATGATCCCGAAAAGTGGGCCCCGGTTTTCGGATAAGATCATGCGCAAGCAAGGAGACGGCAAATGAGCGAAGCGCCTGGCACCCACAATCCGAACATCCTGCCGCCCAATATCCCGGCGCCGCAGGACGATGGCGCAGCAAAGCATCTCGCCGGCATGACGCTGCCCGATCTGGCGCTGCCGGCGACCGATGGCAAGCCGGTCAACCTGGCGAGGCTCAAGGGGCGCACGGTGGTCTATATCTATCCGCGCACCGGCGTGCCGGGCGTCGATGCGCCACCAGGCTGGGACCAGATCCCGGGCGCGCGCGGCTGCACGCCGCAATCCTGCTCGTTCCGCGACCATTTCGGCGAGCTCAAGCGGCTGGGCGTGGCGCAGCTTTTCGGGCTTTCCACGCAGGACAGCGCTTACCAGCGGGAAGCGGCGACGCGGCTGCATCTGCCGTTCGCGATTCTTTCGGATGAGAAAATGGCGCTGACGCGCGCACTCAAACTGCCGACTTTCACGACGTCCGGCATGACTTTGCTCAAGCGCATGGCGCTGGTGATCGACGATGGCGTTATTACGAAGGCGTTCTACCCGGTGTTCCCGCCCGACAAGAACGCCGAAGAAGTGATTGCCTGGCTTCAGAAGTCGAAATAAATGGATGACGACTGCCAGTACAGATAATCGGGTCAGCCTTATAAGAGAGGCACTTTTGTTTGAATGGATCACCATTGCATGGATGGTGATCGAAGCCGTTGTCGCAATTGGGTCCGGCATTGCGGCGCATAGCATTACCTTGACGGCTTTCGGTCTTGATAGCGTCATAGAGCTGATATCGGCGGGTGTGCTGATTTGGCGTCTAGGCGTTGAGCTAAAACACGGAAAAGAGTTTTCGGAGACGGCCGAGCGGCGCGCCAGCAAGATCGGCGGCGCTCTTTTGTTCGCACTAGCGGCCTACGTCGTGCTTAGCGCGGCGTGGAGCCTGTGGAATGGACAGGGCGAGGAATTTTCATTGGTAGGCCTCGCATTGGGCCTTGCTGCCATTCCGATTATGTATTTTCTCGCTAAGCGGAAAAACTATCTTGCGGAAATGATCGGCAGTCGCGCTCTCAGGGCCGATGCCGTCGAATTGATTACCTGCGGCTGGCTATCATTTTTGGTCGTGATCGGGCTTACCGCCCAATACGTTGTAGGCGCATGGTGGATCGACGCCGTAACGTCACTCGGCATCTTCTGGTTCCTCGTCAAAGAGGGGCGGGAGGCATGGATCGGCGAGGCGTGCTGTGACGATTGCCACTAAGGACTGCGGTATTTTTCGTATATTTAACTCGCTAAATAAGCGCGTACTTTCGCGAACACGGCGCGGAACATCTCGGGCGTGAGCACGCCGGTATTGGTGTTGTAGCGCGAGCAGTGATAGCTGGAAAACAGCGTGAGCGTGCCGAGCGCATGCTTGCCGCCGTGCTTGAAGGGCGCGGCCGATTTTTTTGACCCCAGCGCGGTCAGCACGCTGTCATGGGCGATGCGGCCAAGCGCGACCAGCACACGCAGGTTTTTCATCTCCGCGATGGTCGGTGTGAGAAACTCGCGGCAGGTTTTGATTTCCGCCGGCGTCGGCTTGTTTTCCGGCGGCACGCAGCGCACCGCATTGGTGATGCGGCAATCGGTCAGCGTCAAACCGTCGTCGGGATGCGCGCCGTATTGCCCGCGCGCGAAGCCGTAGCGCGCAAGCGTCTCGTACAGCAGCACGCCGGCATAATCGCCGGTGAACGGGCGCCCGGTGCGGTTGGCGCCTTGCAGGCCGGGCGCCAGCCCGACGATCAGCAGGCGCGCCTCGAGCGGACCGAACGAGGGGACCGGCGCGTTGAACCATTCCGGCTCTTTCGCGCGCCATGTTTTGCGAAACGCCGCCAGCCGCGGGCAGCGCGGACAATTGCGCCCGGGTTCGGCCCCGGTCACCGGCATCGCGCGAGGACTAATCTTCGAAGTCTTCGTCGTCGGCGCCGACACCCGCGGTCGCGTCGGCCCGTTGCGGCACCGGCGGACGTTGCAGGAATTGCGGTGTGTGCTGCGGCGACTCGCCCCGATCGTCGCGCGGACCACGTGCTTCGCGCGCGGCGCGCTCGGCCGGATCGCGACCGATCTTGCCTTGCAGTGTGACGATGTCGGTGAAGATGTCGGCCTGGCGGCGCAATTCGTCGGCCACCATCGGCGGCTGCGTGGTGACGGTCGATATCACGGTCACGCGCACGCCCTTGCGCTGCACGGCTTCCACCAGCGAGCGGAAATCGCCGTCGCCGGAGAACAGCACCATGTGGTCGATCGAGCCGGCGATCTCCATGGCATCGACCGCGAGTTCGATGTCCATGTTGCCTTTGACCTTGCGGCGGCCGGTCTGGTCGACGAATTCCTTGGTCGCCTTGGTGACCACCGAATAGCCGTTGTAGTCGAGCCAATCGATCAGCGGGCGGATCGAGGAGTATTCCTGGTCCTCGATCACCGCGGTGTAATAGAACGCGCGCAGCAGATAGCCGCGCGACTGGAACTCGCGCAGCAGCTTCTTGTAGTCGATGTCGAAGCCGAGCGATTTGGCGGTCGCGTAAAGATTGGCTCCATCGATGAACAATGCGATTTTTTCGCCGGGGACGGTCATGGTTTTGTCTCTCTCGCAATACGAACCAAAATTGATCCTGCGCACGCCTCAATACGCAACCTGCGCGACCCACATGCGCGCATCATTGAATCGGCGTTAACAGAACGGTTGAAGGCACCTTCGGTCAATTCAGCCGGTACCCACGCAATCACGCCGATGCCGATAAAATCCAGCTCGGATCGGCTTGCTTGCAGGGAATTCGGTAACAGAGGCTTGCGGTTAATCCAAGACAAAAATACTTGAACTTTCAGCCTGTCCGGTCTACCTAACGGTCGATTTCAGGACAAAGTTCCATCCAAAGGAGTGACGAGCCGATGGCCCGTGTCACCGTAGAAGATTGCATCGATAAGGTTGAGAACCGCTTTGATCTCGTCCTTCTGGCGAGTCACCGGGCGCGCATGGTCTCGTCCGGGTCGCAGATCACCGTCGACCGCGACAACGACAAGAATCCGGTCGTTGCGCTGCGCGAGATCGCGGAAACCACGGTTTCCCCTGGCGACCTGAAGGAAGACCTGATCCACAGCTTGCAGAAATATGTCGAGGTCGACGAGCCCGAGCCGGAAGTGCCGCTGATCGGCGCCGGTCCAGGCGCCAGCATCGATTCCGACGATACCGAAGTGACCGCCGAGCGCATGACCGAAGAAGAACTGCTCAAGGGCCTCGAAGGTCTGGCGCCGCCGGAAGAAGTGCCGGAAGAGGACGCCGAATAACCCATTCGCCAGCGTTTCCACATAAATATGACGTAACGGCCCGGCCTCTGCGCCGGGCCGTTGGTTTTTCGTCAACCAGAGCGGCAAACCCTTGCGGCTCCAGCGAATTGTCGTGATATCTATGGTAGAAACAGCGGCCGGCAGCGTTTTGCACGCAGATTCGGTGGCCGCGAGGCATAACAATGGCGCGCGCGCGCTCAGATCTTCCGCGGATGCAGAAGCAGTCGCCCACAAGGGCGCCGCTGGAGCGGGTCGTTCTGGCACAACAAGTAATTGAAAAGCCGACGCAATCCCGAAAGCCGCCGATGATGCGGCAATACGATCTGATCGAACGGGTGCGCCGCTACAATCCCAAAACGAACGAAGCGCTGCTCAACCGCGCTTATGTCTACGCCATGAAGGCGCATGGCGAGCAGCGGCGCGCCTCGGGCGACCCGTATTTCTCCCACCCGATCGAGGTGGCCGCCATCCTCACCGACCTCAAGCTCGACGACGCCACCATCGTCGCCGCGCTTTTGCATGACACCATTGAGGATACCGCAACCACCCGCGGCGAGATCGACGGGTTGTTCGGACCCGACATCGGCACGCTGGTCGATGGACTGACCAAGCTCAAGAAACTCGATCTGGTCACCAAGGAAGCCAAGCAGGCCGAAAACCTGCGCAAGCTGCTGCTGGCGATCGCCGACGACGTGCGCGTGCTGCTGGTCAAGCTCGCCGACCGGCTGCACAACATGCGCACCCTCAACTACATGCCGGTCGAGGCGCGCCGGCGCGCCGCCGAAGAGACGCTGGAAATCTATGCCCCGCTCGCCGGCCGCATGGGCATGCATGCGATGCGCGAGGAACTCGACGACCTGGCGTTCCGCGAGCTCTATCCCGAAGCCTATGAGGTGGTCAGCGGCCGGCTCAATGCGCTGGCCGACCGCAACAAGCATCTGATTACCGAGATCGAGCGGCAACTCACCAAGAAACTGGCCGACCGCGGCATCGAGGCGCGGGTGCTGGGGCGGAGCAAGCGCGCCTATTCGATCTGGCGCAAGATGGAACGCAAATCGGTCGGGTTCGAACAGCTTTCCGATATTTTCGGCTTCCGCGTGATCGTGAAGACGGTGGCCGACTGCTATCAGGCGCTCGGTATCGTGCACACGACCTGGCCGGTGGTGCCGGGACGCTTCAAGGATTACGTCTCGACTCCCAAAGCCAACGACTACCGTTCGATCCACACCACCGTGATCGGCCCGAGCAAGCAGCGCGTCGAGATGCAGATCCGCACCACGGAGATGCACGAGCTGGCCGAATACGGCATCGCCGCGCACGCGCTCTACAAGGACAATGTCGGCTCGCCGACTGAGTTGCTGTCGCGCGAATCGAGCGCCTATGCGTGGCTGCGCCGGACCATCGAGCTCTTGGCGGAAGGCTCCAACCCGGAGGAATTCCTCGAGCACACCAAGCTCGAACTGTTCCACGATCAGGTGTTCTGCTTCACACCCAAGGGCAAGCTGATCGCATTGCCGCGCAAGGCGACGCCGATCGACTTCGCCTATGCGGTGCATACCGACGTCGGCAACACCGCGGTGGGTTGCAAGATCAACGGCCAGATCGCGCCGCTGGGATCGGAAATCATCAACGGCGATGAGGTCGATATTCTCACCTCGAAGGCGCAAACGGCGCCGCCGGCGGCTTGGGAGTCGATCGTGGTCACCGGCAAGGCGCGCGCCGCGATCCGCCGCGCCACGCGTGCGGCGGTGCGTACGCAATATACCGGGCTCGGCCGGCGCATCGTCGAGCGCCTGTTCCAGCGCGCCAAGATCGTCTACTCGGACGAGAAGCTCAAAGGCGCGCTGCCGCGGCTGGCGCGCGCGTCGATTGAAGAGGTGATGGCCGCGGTCGGCCGCAGCGAATTGAAGGCCTCCGACGTCGCCCGCGCCATGTATCCCGACTACAAGGAAGAGCGCGCCGCCGCCATGGCGGTGAAGCCAAAGTCAGAAAGCGGCTGGTTCGGCCTAAAGAAGCTCACCTCGGTCAAGTTCAAGGTGCCGGGCGTTGCAGCGGCCGGACCGGCGATCCCGATCCGCGGCATCAACGGCGACCTGCCGGTCAGTTTCGCGCCGGATGGCGGCGCGGTACCGGGCGACCGCATCGTCGGCATCCTGACGCCGGGCGAGGGGATCACCATCTACCCGATCCATTCGGCCGCGCTGAGCGAGTTCGAGGACAAGCCGGAGCGCTGGCTGGACGTGCGCTGGGACGAAGAGGACAGCACCCCGCGGCGGTTCCCGGCGCGCATCGCGGTGCAATCGGTGAACGAACCCGGCTCGCTTGCCCAAATTGCACAAGTGATTGCCGAGCACGATGGCAATATCGACAATATCCGCATGACCCGGCGGGCGCCCGACTTCACCGACGTGCAGATCGATCTGGAGGTCTACGACCTCAAGCATCTCAACGCCATCATCGCGCAATTGCGCGCCAAGCCGGTGGTGGCGAAGGCAGAACGGGTTAACGGATAAATAGATGAAAGCGCCCCGCTTGCGCCTCGGCATCAATGTCGACCACGTCGCCACCATCCGCAATGCGCGCGGCGGGCGCCACCCCGATCCGGTGCGCGCGGCCAAGCTCGCCATCGCTGCAGGCTGCGACGGCATCACTGCGCATCTGCGCGAGGACCGCCGCCATATCCGCGACGACGACATCGCGCGCCTGAAAGCCGAAATCGACAAGCCGCTCAATTTCGAAATGGCGGCGACCGACGAGATGACTGCGATCGCGCTCAAAACGAAGCCGCACGCGGTCTGCCTGGTGCCGGAGAAGCGCACCGAACGAACCACCGAGGGCGGTCTCGATGCCGTCAAACAGGGCGCGCAGCTCAAGCCGGTGGTGCATGCGCTCAAGCACGCCGGCATCAAGGTCTCGTTGTTCATCGGTGCGGCGCCGGCGCAGATCGAGGCGGCGGTCGAGCTGGGCGCGCCAGTGATCGAGATTCATACCGGCTCCTGGTGCGATGCCCTGATCGAGCAGCGAACGGCGGAGGCCGATGCCGAATGGCAGCTGATCCGCGCCGGCGCGCTGCTGGCCAAGAGCCTCGGCCTCGAAGTGCATGCCGGCCATGGCATCGACTACGCGAGCGCGGAGACCATCGCGTCGCTGCCGCAAATCGTCGAGCTTAATATCGGGCATTTCCTGGTCGGTGAATCGGTGTTCGAGGGGTTGGCCGACACCGTGAAGTTCATGCGCGCGGCCATGGACCGCGGCCGCGCCCGCGCAGGCGCATCATGATCATCGGGCTCGGCTCGGACATGGTCGACGTGCGTCGCATCGCGCGCAGCATCGAGCGTTACGGCGAGCGCTTTCTGGGCCGCATCTATACGCCCGCCGAACGCGCCAAGGCCGAGAACCGCGCCAACAAGGTCGAGACCTACGCCAAGCGTTTCGCGGCCAAGGAAGCCTGCTCGAAGGCGCTCGGCACCGGTTTCCGCAGCGGCGTGTTCTGGCGCGACATGGGGGTGGTCAATCTGGCCTCGGGCCGCCCGACCATGAAGCTGACCGGCGGCGCGCTCAAACGGCTGCAATCGATCACGCCGGCCGGCTGCGAGGCCAAGATCGACGTCTCGCTCACCGACGAAGGGCCGACCGCGCAGGCCATCGTCATCATTTCGGCGGTGCCGCGGTCACCGGCGTGAGGCCGGGAATCACAATCCGACCAAGTGCTTATCCGACGGCGTTCTTGATTGCGCCCTGGGGAACCAGCCGCTACAAGGTCGCCGGGGCAACTAGTGTGGTGGATTTGAAGTTCCTACAATTGTGACCGCGAGTCCGAATCGGAACTTCAAATCCAAAAACCACACTAGAATCATAACTTTGCTAGTGTCCCTATGATTCCGAGTTTCGCATCGAAATGTGCCGCAAAGTTTTGCGAACTTCGGAATCGGGACACTAGTGGGACGAGAGGCCGATGAGCGTGACATCCGGAACAAAACGGAAAGAAGGCGGCATTGCCGAGACAATCCGCGTGGTTTTTCACGCGCTGATCATCGCGCTGGTGATCCGCACCTTCCTGTTTCAGCCCTTCAATATCCCCTCCGGCTCGATGAAGGCGACGCTGCTGGTCGGCGATTATCTGTTCGTGTCGAAATATTCCTATGGCTACAGCCACTTCTCGCTGCCTTTGTCGCCGCCGCTGTTCTCCGGGCGGATTCCGAGCGGCTGGCTGCCGGAGCGCGGCGACGTGGTGGTGTTCCGCCTGCCCAAGGATCCTTCCACCGACTACATCAAGCGCGTGATCGGCCTGCCCGGCGACCAGATCCAGGTGATCGACGGGGTCGTCCACATCAACGGCGCGCCGATCAAGCGCGAGCCGGCAACCCCGTTCATCGAGACCGAGGAAGGCTCGCGCGCGGCGCCGGTCAAGCGCTGGATGGAAACGCTGACCAACGGCGTGAGTTATTACACGCTCGACTTGGTCGATAACGGTTTTGCCGACAACACCCAGGTCTACACCGTGCCGGCCGGCCATTATTTCATGATGGGCGACAATCGCGACAATTCGACCGACAGCCGTTTCAGCCAGGTCGGCATGGTGCCGTTCGAGAATATCGTCGGCAAGGCGCAGATCATTTTCTTCTCGGTCTACGAGGGCGAGCGCGCCTGGGAATTCTGGCGCTGGCCGGTCGCGGTGCGCTGGAACAGGTTGTTCACGATCGTGCGATGAGCCGCAAGGCCAAGGACAGAGCGGCGCTCGAGGAGCGGATCGGCTACGAATTCGCCGATAAGGCGCTGCTGGAGCGCGCGGTCACGCATATTTCCGCGCTCTCGGGCGGCGCGCAGAACCGCGCCGCCAGCTACCAGCGCCTAGAATTCCTCGGCGACCACGTGCTCGGCCTGGTGATTTCCGACATGCTCTATCGCGCGTTCCCGAAGGCGAACGAGGGCGAACTGTCGCGCCGGCTCGCCGATCTGGTGCGCAAGGAAACCTGCGCCGAGGTGGCGCGCGCCATGGATCTCGGGCCCGCGCTCAAGCTCGGCAATTCGGAATCGCACGCCGGCGGGCGCTTGCGCGCCACCATCCTGGCGGACGCCTGCGAGGCGCTGGTGGGGGCGGTGTTCATCGACGGCGGCTACCAGGCGGCCGACGCGCTGATCGCGCGGTTCTGGAAGGAGCGCATGCTCAAGCCGTTGCGCCCGTTGCGCGACCCCAAGACCATGCTGCAGGAATGGGCGCAGGCGCGCGGGCTGCCGACGCCGGCCTATCGCGAATTGGCGCGCACCGGCCCGCATCACGATCCGGAATTCCGCGTCGCGGTGGTGCTGCCCGACCGGCCGCCGGCCGAGGGCATGGGCTCATCCAAGCGGGCCGCCGAACAGGCCGCCGCGGCCGCCATGCTCACGCGCGTCGGCGTAGCGGTGGACAAGCTTGATGGCTGACCACGGTAAGCCAGAAAGCGACACGCGCTGCGGCTTCGTCGCGCTGATCGGCGCGCCCAATGCCGGCAAGTCGACGCTGCTCAACGCGCTGGTCGGCTCGAAGGTCACGATCGTTTCGCACAAGGTGCAGACCACGCGCGCGCTGATCCGCGGCATCACGCTCGCCGGCAAGTCGCAGCTTATTTTCGTCGACACCCCGGGAATTTTCTCACCGAAGCGGCGACTTGACCGCGCCATGGTGACCACGGCCTGGAGCGGCGCGCATGAGGCCGATCTGGTCGGCGTGCTGATCGATGCGCGCAAAGGCCTCGACGAGGAGGCCGAAGCGCTGCTCGCGCGGCTCGCCGATGTGAAGCCGACGAAGATCCTGATCCTCAACAAGATCGATCTGGTGCCGCGCGACACGCTGCTGTTGCTGACCAAAATCGCCAACGAAAAAGCCAAGTTCGATTCGACTTTCATGATCTCGGCGCTCACCGGCGACGGCGTCGCCGATCTCAAGACCTGGCTCGCCGAGCGCATGCCGCCAAGCCCGTGGCTTTACCCGCCGGACCAGATGTCGGACGCGCCGGTGCGCCAGCTGGCGGCCGAAATCACCCGGGAAAAACTGTTCGAGCGGCTGCACCAGGAACTGCCTTACCATTCGACGGTCGAGACCGAGCTGTGGAAGGAATTGCGCGGCGGCAAAATCCGCATCGAGCAGACCATCTATGTGGAGCGCGAAAGCCAGCGCAAGATCGTGATCGGCAAAGGCGGGCAGACCCTCAAGTCGATCGGAGAGGCCGCGCGCCGCGAGATCGGCGAGATCGTCGAGGCCAAGGTGGATCTGTTCCTGTTCGTCAAGGTGCGCGAGGGCTGGGGCGACGACCCGGAGCGCTACCGGGCCATGGGGCTGGAGTTTCCGAAGGAGTGACGTAGAACTTATCGGGCGACGTGAGTCCGGATGAGTCTATGCAATGGACCGATGAAGGCATCGTGCTCGGCGTCAAGCGCCACGGGGAGGCCAGCGGCATCCTCGAACTGATGACGCGCGCGCATGGCCGCCATCTCGGGCTGGTGCGCGGCGGCTTCGGCTCGCGCATGAAGCCGGTGCTGCAGATTGGCAATTCCGTGAGCGCGACCTGGCGGGCGCGGCTGGACGAGCATCTCGGCAATTACACGGTCGAGCCGAGTGCAACCGCGCGCGTCGAACTTCTTCGCGGCGCCGCACGCGATCTATGGCGTCAGCCATCTGGCCGCGATGATGCGGCTGTTGCCCGAGCGCGATCCGCATGCCGGCCTTTATTCGGTGTTCGAAGAGGTTCTCGACCGGCTCGAGGATCCGGTGCTGGCGGCGCCGCTGGTGGTGCGTTTCGAATTGCAGCTTTTGACCGAGCTCGGCTTCGGTCTCGATCTCGAGCAATGCGCCTCGACTGGCGCGAGTGCCGACCTGATCTATGTCTCGCCGAAATCGGGGCGGGCGGTGTCGCGCGAGGCCGGCGCGCCGTGGGCCGACAAGATGCTGCGGCTGCCGGCTTTCCTGCGCGACCGCGACACCCAGCCGGCCGGGCGCGATCTCGCCGACGGCTTTGCGCTCACCGGCTTCTTCCTGGCGCGCCACGTGCTGGAGCCGCGCGGGCTGGCGCTCGGCGACGAGCGCGCGCATTTCATCGCGGCGCTCGCCCGTGCGCTGCCGAGCGTGGCGTGAAGAGGACAAGCGATGCGAGCGAGCCGTGGATTAGCCCGAGTCTTTGCCCTCGTAATCGCCGCGCTGGCAGGCGGCCTGGCAGGCGCCGCCGCGCAGTCCGGCGATCCACCGCAGTTGCACACCCACCAGTCCTACATGGAAGAGGTGATGCGGGTGACGACGCTCGATGTGAAGGATCCGCTGGCGGTCTTTGCGTTCGTGCTCAACAGCCTGCCGGACAATTTCATCGAGGGCGAAACGCTGCGCAACGCCATCCTCAAGGTGCAGCCGAATCTCAAGGGCCAGATCGATCGCTTCGGCGGCACGCCGGACGGCGAGGTGCGCTACATGATCGGGCCCTACCTGCTTTACAAGCAGCTCAGACGAATTCAAGCGCGCCGACCGCTGCGCCGTTCGGCATCGCGCGTCCGCAGCCGCCTATTACCGCTGTTTTATTTTCGCCGATGAGCCGCAGGACTTGCGCGCGCGGCCGCCAAGCTCCGAGCGGCCGGCCAAACGTCAGTAAAAAAGAACCAGGCCGGGCGTTTGGCGCCCGGCCCATCCTCAAAACGTCCGGCTCCGCGAATTAGCAGCGGCCCCAGCGGCTCCAACTGCGGTAATGGCAACGATACCGATGCCAGTGCCGGCTGCCCCAGCGCCAGTGCTGAACCTTAACAACTGAATCGTTGACCGTGGCGGATTCATTGATGGTCACGCCATTGACCGGCGCCGCCGAGACAGACGACGTTCCGATGAATCCGATGCCTGCAGCGACGATCGCCGCAAGAACAATTGCACGCATTCTCGTTCTCCTCTCCAGGTGGGGCGCATTAACCGGATGGATGCACAGTTGGTTGCGTAGCGGCCATCCGGGACGCGCTAAGCCGCCCTTACGAACGACACTATTCCATTCGAGTCGCATAACTCCTGAGCCGGCTATTCATGTGTTGTTCAGGTGGGCGGCTTGCGATACGCAAATATCATGGGCAAGAGACTGATTCCCCCGGACAAGGGCCAGGTTGAAGAGGTTGCACTGCGCGAGGCGCTGGAGGAGCGCTATCTCGCCTACGCGCTCTCCACCATCATGAATCGCGCGCTGCCGGATGCGCGCGATGGGCTCAAGCCGGTGCACCGCCGCATCCTCCACGTCATGCGAACGCTTGCGGCTCGATCCCGGCGCTGCATTTAAGAAGTCGGCCAAGGTTGTCGGCGACGTGATGGGCAATTTCCACCCGCATGGCGACCAGGCGATCTATGACGCCATGGTGCGGCTGGCGCAGGATTTCGCCCAGCGCTATCCGCTGATCGACGGGCAGGGCAATTTCGGCAATATCGACGGCGATAACGCCGCCGCCATGCGCTACACCGAATCGCGGCTCACCGAAGTCGCGAGGCTGCTGCTCGACGGCATCGACGAGGATGCAGTCGATTTCCGCCCCAGCTATGACGGCACCGGTCAGGAGCCGGTGGTATTGCCGGCGGCGTTCCCCAATCTGCTGGCCAATGGTTCGCAGGGCATCGCGGTCGGCATGGCGACCTCGATTCCGCCGCACAACGCGGCTGAATTGTGCGACGCGGCGCTGTTCCTGATCGACAATCCGAAGGCGCGCAGCCGCACGCTGCTAAAATACGTCAAGGGACCGGATTTCCCGACCGGCGGCGTGATCGTCGATAAGCCGGCGGAAATCGCCGAGGCCTATACCACCGGCCGCGGCTCATTCCGGGTGCGTGCGCGCTGGGAGACCGAGGACACTGGCCGCGGCACTTATGTGATCGTCATCACGCAAATTCCCTGGCTGGTGCAGAAGTCGCGCCTGGTCGAGAAACTCGCCGAGCTGATCAACGAAAAGAAACTGCCGCTGGTCGCCGACGTGCGCGATGAATTGGCCGAGGATCTCCGGCTGGTGATCGAGCCGCGCTCGCGCGCAGTCGACGCCGAACTGCTGATGGAGTCGCTGTTCAAGCTCACCGAGCTCGAAAGCCGCATTCCGCTCAACATGAACGTGCTGGTGAAGGGGCGCATCCCGCAGGTGCTCGGCCTCACTGAGGCCTTGCGCGAATGGCTCGAGCACCGCCGCGACGTGCTGTTGCGCCGCTCCAAGCACCGGCTGGCGGAAATCGAGCATCGCCTGGAGGTGCTGGGCGGCTATCTGATCGCCTATCTCAACCTCGACAAGGTGATCAAGATCATCCGGCGCGAGGACGAGCCGAAGCCGGTGTTGATGAAGGCGTTCAAGCTTTCCGACGTGCAGGCCGACGCCATCCTCAATATGCGCCTGCGCAATTTGCGCAAGCTGGAGGAGATGGAAATCCGCGCCGAGGACAAGGCGCTGCGCGAGGAGCGCACCAAGATCAAGGCGCTTATCGGCTCGACACCGCAGCAATGGAAGACAATCGCGGGCGAGATCAAGGAAATAAAGACGACGTTCGGGCCGAAGACCGATCTCGGCAAACGCCGCACCAGCTTCGCCGAGGCGCCCGAGCACGACGAGGCCGCGATCGAGGAGGCGATGGTGGTGCGCGAGCCGATCACCGTCGTCGTGTCGGAGAAAGGCTGGATCCGCGCGCTGCGCGGCCATGTCGACGATCTGTCGGGCGTCACCTTCAAGACCGACGACGCGCTGAAATTCGCGTTTCCGACCGAGACCACCGCCAAGGTCCTGATCTTCGCCAGCAACGGCAAGTTCTACACCCTCGAAGCCTCGAAGCTGCCGGGCGGGCGCGGGCATGGCGAGCCGGTGCGGCTCTATTTCGATATCGAACAGGACGCCGACGTGGTGGCGGCGCTGGCCTATCAGGGCGGCCGCAAATTCCTGGTGGCGAGCTATGGTGGCAACGGTTTCGTGGTGCCGGAGGACGAAGTGCTCGGCACCACGCGCAAGGGCAAGCAAGTGCTCAATCTTAAAGGTGCCGACAAGGCGGTGGCGATGAGCACGGTCGACGGCGAACTGGTGGCGACTATCGGCGCTAATCGCAAGATGGTGATCTTCGGGCTCGACCAAGTGCCGGAGATGACGCGCGGGCGCGGCGTGCGGTTGCAGCGCTACAAAGAGAAGGGGCTGTCCGACGTCACCACCTTCAAGGCGGACGAGGGGCTAACCTGGATCGACGGCGCCGGCCGCACCCAAACGCTGTCGATGAAAGAGCTCAAGGACTGGCGCGGCAAGCGCGCCGATGCCGGCCGCATCGCGCAGGGATTACCGAAGAACAACAAATTCCGCGGCGCCCCCAGCGCCGGCAAGGGCGGCGACGAGGAATAGGACGCGGGTTCAGGTCGCCAGGAACAGCAGCGAGCATTCCGACTTCGCCAGCAGAGCCGCGGCGGTGTCGCCGAAGAACAGCTTTTCGCCGGGGCGGCGGCCGACGCCCATGACGATGAAATTATGCTTGCCGCGCGCCACCTCCTTCAGGATCGCTTCCTCGGCAGCGACGTCGGCGCGTACCGCGGTGCGCAGCTCCAGTTCATAGCTTTCGGCGAGTTCGACGATGTCCTTGAGAATGGCTTCTTCGTATTGGCGCGAGCGCTGCTTCTTGCCGCCGGGGGCGACATAGAGCGCGGTGAGCGAGGCCTTGCTGGCGCGCGCCATGGCGATGGCGATCTCGGCCGCGCGCCGCGACATTTCGGTGCCGTTGATCGGCACCAGCATGGCGAGGTCGCCGTGCAGCGGATGCTCGAGATGCTTGTCGCGCGCGTCCGCCACGACGATCGGGCCTTCGAAACCGGCCGCCAGGCTGGTGACGTCGTCGTGGAATTCATTGCGGCGTGCCACGGTTTTTTCGAGCCCGACGATCATTAGGCCGTAGCCCTTTTCGGCTTCCGCGGCGACCGCTTCCGGCTTCGGCGACTTTTCCACGATGGTGATTACGTCGAGCTTGGTATCGGTCTTTTCCTCAGGGCTTTGCGCGCTTTCGACATGGCCTGCGAAGACTTTCACGGTGTCGCCGGCGACCTTGGCCTTTTCCTTCTCGGCCGCGGCGGCGGCCTTGCCTGTCTTCTTGTCGGTCTTGATGTGCATGACGGTGGTCGGCATGGCATTGCCGCCGGCGATCAGGCCGGCAATGCGGGACGCAAACTTTCCGTTCGCGCTCTCGTCGACCGCGAGCAACAGCCGCTCCAGCTTCGGCACGAAGCCGCGCTCTTCCATTTCCTCGCGTTCGAGCCGCTGTTTTTCGTCTTTGCGCATCGGCAACCGCGCCAGCGCCCAGCGCAGCGTAGACGGCATTGCCATGGTGGTGACCACCGCCATGGTGACGATCATGGTGAACAGGTTCTGGCTGAGCGCGCCCATCGACAGGCCGATCGTCGCGATAATGACCTCGGTCGAGCCGCGCGCATTCATGCCGCAGCCGAGTGCGAGCGACTCCTGCTGCGTGAGGGCAGCGAGCTTGCCGCCGACGAAAGCGCCGCCGAATTTGCCGAGGCTGGCGATTACGATCAGACCGGCGGCGAGCGCCAGCAGGGTAGGATCCTTGAGGATGGTCAGGTCGGCATTGAGCCCGGCGGTGCCGAAAAATACCGGCATGAAGAAGGCGATGATCAGCCCGCGCAATTGCTCGTCAATGTGGCGGGTGAGGATCGGAGATTCTCCGATCAGGATGCCGGCGACGAAGGCGCCGAGCACGGTATGCACGCCGATCAGATCGGTGATCATCGCCATCGTGCCCATGATCAGCAGGATCGCGGTGATGACCGCGAAATCGCTGAGGAAGGTATCGTTGACCCAGCGGATGATCCTGAACACCGCGCGCCGGCCGATGGTGAAGCTCAGTCCCAAGAAAATAAGCGTGCCGAGCACGCTTTTTGCGACGCTAAGCGCGTCCACCTGGCCCTGCAGCGCCAGGCTGAAAATGATCGCGGTGATGATCCAGCCGACGGTATCGTCGATGATCGCGGAGGCGAGAATGATTTGGCCGACCGTGCGGCGCGTGAAATTCATTTCGCGGATCACCGTCGCCACGATCTTCACCGACGCGATCGACAGCGCGGTGCCGAGAAACAGCGAAGTGATCAGCCGCTTGCCGGGATCGGGCAGCATGGAATCCGGCAGCAATTCGCCGAGCGCAACGCCGCAGGCGAACGGAACCAAGATGCCGGCGAGCGAGGCGAAGGCCGACGCCCGGCCGGTCCGCTTCACCAGCTTGAGATCGGTCTCCATGCCGGTGAGCAGCAGCAGCAAGAGTATGCCGAATTGCGCGATGGCATCGAGCATCGCCTTCTGTTCTTTGGCGGCGGGAAATAAGGCGTGCTGCCAGTCGGGAAAGATGGCGCCGAGCAAGGACGGCCCGAGCACCAGTCCGGCGATAAGCTGACCCATGACCGCCGGCTGCTTGAACCGGAGCATGACTTCGCCGAGCAGGCGGCCGACCAGTATCAGCACCACGATCTGCGCGATGAACAGCAGTTCGGAGGGGCCTTTGGGCGCTTCGCCGGGGGCGAGTGCCGGCTCCGCCGCCAACGCCATCGGGGCGAGCACCATGCAGAGCCAGAGCAGGCGGCTGCGGCTATTTGTCATCGCTGTCGCCACCCCTCGCAGGCCGCAAGCCTGACACAACCCGATCGAACCCGGGAAGTTCCAAGTCAAAATGCAATTGCAAATTATTCGCAACTAGACTATAGTGCCAGGGCGTGAGATTGATTTTTATAGACCGGCAAAAGACTTAAGCCCGATGGACGCCGCCGCACCGGAACCCAAGTCGCTCACCGATCGCACGGTGGTAGCGGCGCAAGCCATTCTAAGTGGCCAGCGCCGCGGGCCGGCCGCCTATCTGGCTTTTGCCGGCCCGGCGATCGTCGCCTCGATCGCCTACATGGACCCCGGCAATTTCGCCACCAACATCCAGGCCGGCGCAAAATACGGCTACACCCTGCTGTGGGTCGTGCTGCTGGCCAACCTGATCGCCATGCTGTTCCAGGCGCTGTCGGCCAAGCTCGGCATCGTCACCGGCCGCAATCTCGCGGAAATGTGCCGCGACAATTTCTCGAAGCCGGTCGTCATGGCGATGTGGGTGGTCAGCGAGATCGCCGCCATGGCCACCGATCTCGCCGAATTTCTCGGCGGTGCGGTCGGCCTGGCGCTGCTGTTCAAGATGCCGCTGATTTACGGCATGGGGGTCACCGCCGTCATCACCTACGCCATCCTAATGGTGGAGAGCCGGGGCTTCCGGCCGGTGGAGCTGATCATCGGCAGCTTGGTCGGTATCATCGGGCTTTGCTATTTGATCGAGATGTTTATCGCGCCGGTCGACTGGGGCGCGGCGGCTTATCATTCGGTCGTTCCAGGACTGCCCGACGCCGAGGCACTGATGATTTCGGTCGGCATCATCGGCGCCACCGTCATGCCGCACGCGGTCTACCTGCATTCGGGCTTGACGCAGGCGCGCACGCCCGGCCGCGACGAGCACGAGCGGCGTCTGCTGGTGCGCATCTCCAATCATGAAGTGGTGATCGCGCTGGCGATCGCGGGGCTGGTCAACATGGCCATGGTGATGATGGCGTCGGGCGCCTTCCATGCCGGCCACCGCGACGTGGCCGAGATCGAAACCGCCTATCACACGCTGGCGCCGTTGCTCGGCATCGGCGCCGCCGGGATATTTCTGCTGTCGCTTATCGCCTCCGGCGTATCGAGCTCGGTGGTGGGCACCATGGCCGGGCAGATGATCATGCAGGGCTTCGTCGGCTTCCGCATTCCGATCTGGCTGCGCCGGGTCATCACGATGGTGCCGGCCTTCGTGGTGGTCGGCCTATGGCGTCAACGCCACCACCGCGCTGGTGGTGAGCCAGGTGGTGCTCTCAATCGCGTTGCCGCTGCCGATGATCGCGCTGCTGATGTTCACGCGGCGCGCCGACATCATGGGCACATTCGTCAACGGCCGGATGACCCGCGTCGCAGCCGTGATCGCGACCGCGCTGGTGCTGGTGCTCAATGCGTTTCTGATCGTGCAGACCTTGGGCGTGCCAATTCCGGGGCTGCGATAGCCCGGCCTGGCGGCTATTTTTCGACCCGCGTCCAGCCCGAAGACAGCAGCCGCTCCTGCGGCAGGAAGCGACCCTTGTAGTCCATCTTGCGCGAGCCCGGCACCCAATAGCCGAGATAGACGTAGGCGAGGCCCATGGCTTTGGCGCGCGCGATGTGGTCGAGGATCATGAAGGTGCCGAGCGAGCGTTCGCCGGCGTCGGGGTCGAAAAACGAATAGACCATCGACAGCCCGTCGCTGAGCACGTCGGTGAGCGCCACCGCCAGCAATTGCCCGGCGCCGCGGCCGTTGATGCCGGTGTCCGGTCCGCGCCGGCGGTATTCGACCAGCCGGGTGTCGACGTGGCTGTCCTCGATCATCATGGCGTAGTCGAGCACGGTCATGTCGGCCATGCCGCCGTCGCGGTGGCGGGTGTCGAGATAGGCGCGGAACACCGAATATTGCTCGGAGGTGGGCGCCGGCGAGCGCATGTCGCCGACCACCTCGGCATTGCGCTCGGCGATGCGGCGCATGTTGCGCGAGGGCGCGAAATCCGCCGCCACCACCCGCACCGAGACGCAGGCGCGGCAGCTCTCGCAGGCCGGCCGGTAGGCGATCGACTGGCTGCGGCGGAAGCCGCCATGGGTGAGCAGATCGTTGAGTTCGGATGCGCGCTCGCCCACCAGATGGGTGAATACCTTGCGTTCCTCCTGGCCGCGCAAATAGGGGCAGGGCGAGGGCGCGGTCAGATAGAATTGCGGCGTATCGCGGGAATGCTGGGTCACGTCGTTAGGCCGTCATGGCGTCCGTTTCACATATAGCATCGCGCGTCACAGGGGGTTCCGTCAAAGCCCATTATCCGGCGGTGGCGCCCCGCATGGCGGCCCGCGCCGGACTATTAATGACCACGGTGCCGAGCATGATGTCGTGCAGCAGCCGGCGGCGCTCGTTGAAGAAGGCCACCAGCAGGACGAACGGCGAGAAGAACGACACCGTGAACCAGAACGCGATGGCGTGCACGGCGCCAAGCACGAAATAGGCGGGCGCGCCGTACCAAGTGCGCAATTCGATGTCCATGACCCGCATGCCGATGGTGGCGGAGCGTGGGCCGCCGAGCGTGAACCCGAAATAGCACAGCGCCCAGATCACCGAGGCCGGCGACAGCAGCCAATAGAGCGCCCAGCCCAGGCCCAAGGTGACGATCCCGAAGGCGAAAATGAAGATGGCCACCAGCAGCACGGGGACGGCGATGATGGTAAAATCGATGACGAAAGCCACCACCCGGCGCGCCAGCACGCCCTCGAACAGTTCCGGGTTCGTGACCGGGTCATAGGCGTGGGGTTTAATGTCGATCGACATGCCGCTGGGCCTTTAATATCGACTGCGGGCCGCTCCTGTCCGTCAGCATCGAGATGGAGAAAGAATTGGGCGCGCGCAAGGGGGGCTATCGGCCGCTCGTAAGGCGGCTGGAACGCCAGCCGGGCTTGCGGCATGGTGCGTGGGCGCGCCCGGAGACATTGCGTGACCGTCACGATTGCCGACATTGAAGCCGCCCGCCGCGTGATTAAAGGCGCGGTGCTGCGCACGCCCATGCTGCCGGCGCCCAGGCTGTCCGCGCTCACCGGCGCCGACATCTACGTCAAATACGAGAACCTGCAGGTCACCAATTCGTTCAAGGAGCGCGGCGCGCTCAACAAGCTCGCGTCGCTCGGCGAGGCCGAGCGCAAACGCGGCGTCATCGCCATGTCGGCCGGCAACCATGCCCAGGCGGTGGCCTATCACGCCGCCCGGCTCGGCGTTCCGGCCACCATCGTCATGCCGGTGACCACGCCGTTCGTGAAGGTGGCGGCGACGCGCTCGCATGGCGCCGAGGTGGTGCTCGACGGCGAGACCGTGGCGGAGGCCGAGAAGCGCTGCGAACGGATGCAAGGCGAGCGCGGGCTCACGCTGGTGCATCCTTACGACGACGCGTGCATCATCGCCGGGCAGGGCACCATCGCGCTCGAAATGCTCGAGGAGGTTGCCGATCTCGATGTGCTGGTAATCCCGATCGGCGGCGGCGGGCTGATCGCCGGCAACGCCATCGCCGCGCGCGCGAGAAATCCCAAGATCGAGATCGTCGGCGCTGAGGCCGCGCTTTACCCTTCCGTGTGGAACGCGCTGCATAACGAGAGGCGGCCGCTCGGCGGGCCGACGCTGGCCGAAGGCATCGCGGTCAAGAATGTGGGCAAGCTCACCTTGCCGGTGATCCGCGCGCTGGTCGTCGGAAGTCATTCTGGTCGACGAGGCGCAGCTCGAGCGCGCGGTCAACGCCTATCTGACATCGCAGAAGACCATGGCGGAAGGCGCCGGCGCCGCGGGCTTAGCCGCCATGCTGGCGCAACCGAACCGTTTCCGCGGCAAGAAGGTCGGCCTCATTCTGAGCGGCGGCAATATCGATCCGCGCATTCTCGCCTCCATCATGGTGCGCGAGCTCGAGCGCGCGAGCCAGATCGTGTCGTTCCGCCTCACCATTCCGGACCGGCCCGGCGTGCTCGGACCGATCGCGACCCGGCTTGGAGAACTCGGCGCCAATATTCTGGAGGTCGATCACCGCCGGCTGTTCCTCGACGTGCCGGCCAAGGGCGCCAAGCTCGACGTGACGATCGAGACGCGCGACGCCGCGCACGCCGAGGAGATCATGGCTGCGCTTGCCGCCGACGGCTATCAGCCGGTGCGCATCGAGACCGGCGCGGCGATGGAGTGAGCGACGGCCAAGAATATTTCGTGCTGCGCGGCCGCGCAGCGGTTTGTTGCCGCCCAAAGGGGTTGCGATGAAAAATAGTGCTCCGGCGGGCAATATCCTTTCACGATCGCGACGCGAGGCATGACAATCGATATCATTGCGCGCGAACCACGATGGAGTTTTTGCCGATCACTATCGCGCCCATTTTAGACATGGCATTGCCGTTAGAGGATCGGCGGCAGCATCGGTGGCGCGCCACATTCGAGAAAAAGCGGCTTGCGTGCTGCGACGTGCGCAAGACGAAACCGCTCGATCGCGCGCTGGCCGGAGCGGCGGCGTGGATCGCCGGGCTGCGCGCCGATCAAAATTCGAACCAGCGCGACGCCGGGCTGGTGAGCTTTGACGCCAGTGGCAGCTTGCTCAAGTTCAATCCGCGCTATGATTGGACGCGCGATGCCGTGTTGGCGGGGGCGCGCCGCAACAACGTTCCGATCAATAGCTTGCACGCCAAAGGCTTTGCTTCGATCGGCTGCGCGCCTTGCACGCATGCGATCCGCCCCGGCGAACCGGAGCGCCATGGACGCTGGTGGTGGGAGAACGACGCTGCCCGCGAGTGCGGGCTGCATTTGCCGAGGAAACGCGTGGCGAAGGATAATCTGCGGCGCGACCACATCGAGTTGAGCGCCGGTTGCGGTTGAGACTGTTTATCGTCGGCGCGCGCTTTGTCTACTATTTCGGCTGCATCGCGCGCCAGATGCGCTCCGGCGTTGCCGGCATCTCGATGTGCTTGACGCCGAATTCGGACAGCGCATCGACCAGCGCGTTGGCGACCGCGGCCAGCGCGCCGACGCAGCCGGCTTCGCCGGCGCCCTTGACGCCGAGCGGGTTGGTCTTGGTCGGCACCGGATTGCTCTCGACCGTCATGTCGCAGAAGTCGTGCGCATGCGGCATGGCGTAGTCCATGAACGAGCCGGTGACGAGCTGGCCGGCGGCGTCGAAATGAATGTCCTCCATCAGCGCCTGGCCGGCGCCTTGCGCGATGCCGCCGTGGACCTGGCCGTGCAACAGCAGGGGATTGAGCACGGTGCCGAAATCGTCCACCACGGAATAGCGCACGATGTCGACCTTGCCGGTTTCCTGGTCGATCTCCAGTTCGCAGATGTGGCAGCCGTTCGGGTAATTGTTGACCGGCGCCCGATAGACCGCGGTGGCGAACAATCCCGGCTCCAGGCCTTTTGGAATGTTCGCGGGATCGAACGATGCGGCCGCGATTTCCTTGACCGAGAGCGTGCGGTTGGTCTTGTCTGTCGAGAAAACGCCCTCGTCGAATTTCAGATCGCTCTCGTCGACCTTGAGCATATGCGCGGCAATCGCGCGCGCCTTGACCACGATCTTTTCGGTGGCCAGGTGGAACGCCGAGCCGGCCATGGTGGCCGAGCGCGAGCCGCCGGTGCCTTCGCCATAGGCCACCAGGTCGGTGTCGCCCTGCACGTAATGCACGTCGTCGGGATTGAGGCCGAGCCGGTCGCACACCAGTTGCTTGAACACGGTCTCGTGGCCTTGTCCCTGCGAGTTGGAGCCGGAGAATATGGTCAGCGTGCCGGAGCGGTCGAAGCGCACCTCGGCGCCTTCCGTGCTCGGGGCGGCGGCGCGCTCGATGGTGTTGGATAGGCCGAAACCCAAGAGCTTGCCGCGCTTGCGCGCTTCGGCCCTGCGCGCTTTGAAGCCTTTGCGATCGGCGAGCGCGAGCGCGAGATCCATGTTCTTCTCGAATTCGCCGCTGTCGTAAGTGAATGTCAGGCCGGTCTTGAACGGCATCGCGGCTGGGCGGAACGTAATTGCGCCGGCGCAGTTCGGCCGGATCGAGCCCCAGCTCGGCGGCGGCGAGATCGACCATGCGTTCGATCACGTAGGCCGCCTCGGGGCGGCCGTTGCCGCGATAAGGCCGCATCGGATTGGTGTTGCTGAACACCGCGGTGATGTCGACGTGAATGGCCGGCGTGCGGTAGACGCCCGCGAGCGTGCCGGCATTGAGCACGAAAGCGGGCATCGCGTGCTGGAGATAGGCGCCGATGGCGGCGATGGTCTTCACGCGCAGCCCGAGGAAATTGCCGTCCTTGTCGAGCGCCAGCTCCGCCTCGGTGACATTGTCGCGCGCCTGCGGGTCGCTCAGGAAAGCTTCCGAGCGCGTGCTGATCCATTTCACCGGACGGCCGGTGAGCTTGGACGCCAGCAGCACCAGCGGGGTCTCGTTGAACACCGGCGACTTCATGCCGAAGCTGCCGCCGGTGTCGCCGGTGATGATGCGCACTTTGCTCTCCGGCCACCTTCAGCACCTTGGCGAGCTCGCTGCGGGTCGGATGCGGGCGCTGCATCGGCGTGTAAACGGTGTAGCGGCCATCGGCCGCGTTGTAGTCGCCGACGGCGCCGCGCGGCTCCATGGTGGCGGCCGTGACGCGGTTGACAACGAAACTGTGCTTGACCACGCGGTCGGCGCGCGCGAAGGCGGCGTCGGTCGCGGCCTTGTCGCCGATCTGCTCGACGAAGCAAATATTGTCCGGGCAATCCTCCCACACGCGCGGTGCGCCTGGGCGTCGGCGCGTCGGCGGTGGAGGTGACGGACGGCAGCGGCTCGAAATCGACCATGATCAGTTCGGCGGCGTCCATGGCCTGCGCCACGGTCTCGGCCACCACAAAGGCCACGCAATCGCCGACCCAGCGCACGCGCTCCTCCGCCAGGATCGGATAACGCGGCTTGTATTGCGGCGAGCCGTCGCGGCGCTTGAGGCCGCCGTGAACGGGAAGATCGCCGTAGCCGGCGGCCTTCACGTCGGCCGCCGTGAGCACGGCCAGCACGCCGGGGGCGGCCTTGGCGGCGCTGGTGTCGATCGACTTGATCTTGGCGTGCGCATGCTGCGAGCGCAGCACCACGCCATGGGCCATGCCGGGCAGCTTGATGTCGTCGGTGTAGCGCCCGCCGCCCTGGATCAGCCGCGGATCCTCGAAGCGCGACACGCCTTGACCGATTGCGAACTCACCCATGGCGAGATTCCGATTAGTGTCTCAGCTCGTCCCCGCGAAAGCGGGGACCCAGGGCGAACTTGCAAAGCCTGAGATCGTGGCTCTGGATTCCCGCTTGCGCGGGAATGAGCGGAATGTGGATCGTGCATTGCGGGAAGCTATTTCTCGGATTTCAACTTTTCCGCGATGCGCGGCGCGAAATAAGTGAGCACGCCGTCGGCGCCGGCGCGCTTGAATGCGGTGAGGCTTTCGACCATGGCGCGTTCGCCGTCGAGCCAGCCGTTGCCCGCCGCCGCCATGATCATCGCGTATTCGCCGGACACCTGATAGGCGAAGGTCGGCATGGCGAAGGTGTCCTTCACGCGCCGGATGATGTCGAGATAGGGCAGGCCGGGCTTGACCATGATCATGTCGGCGCCTTCCTCGATATCGAGCGCGACTTCGCGCAGCGCCTCGTCGGTATTGCCGAAGTCCATCTGATAGGTGCGCTTGTCGCCGGTCAGCGTCTTGGCCGAGCCGACCGCGTCGCGGAACGGGCCGTAGAACACGGAAGCGTACTTCGCCGCATAGGACATGATCGACACGTCGGTGAAATTCTCCGCATCGAGCGCCTTGCGGATCGCCGCCACGCGGCCGTCCATCATGTCGGAAGGCGCGATGATGTCGCAGCCGGCCTGCGCCTGCACCAGCGCTTGGCGGACCAGCACGGCGACCGTCTCGTCGTTGAGGATGACGCCGTCGCGCAGCAACCCGTCATGGCCGTGGCTGGTGAAGGGATCGAGCGCCACGTCGCAGAGCAGGCCGACTCCGGGCACTTCCTGCTTGATGGCGCGGATGGCGCGGCAGACCAGATTGTCGGGATTGAGCGCCTCGCTGCCGGTCTCGTCGCGCAAGCTGGGGTCGGTATAGGGGAACAGCGCCAGGCAGGGGATGGTCAGCTTGGCGGCGCGTTCGGCTTCGCGCACCGCCTGATCGACCGTCAGCCGTTCGACGCCAGGCATGGAGGGGACCGGCGCGCGGGCATTGTCGCCATCCATCAGAAACAGCGGCCAGATCAGATCGTCGGTGGTCAGTTGGTTTTCGCGCACCATGCGGCGCACCCATTCGCTGCGCCGGTTGCGGCGCAGGCGGGTCGGCAGGTCGAGACGCTCGGCCGCCGCCGCCTCGTTCTCGACGGGCGTCAGGCGGCTGCGAGCTTCGATCGGGCGGCCGAATTTGATTGCCATGAGGGTCTCCGGGGCCTCTTTTTAGCCGTTCCGGGGACCGCCCGCTACCCGCCCTTGTCGCCACGATTAACTGCCGTTGACGGGGATAAAGCCGCCTTCTATCGGTCGAAGCCATGGATTTCACCCTCACCGAAGAACAGCGGGCGTTCCAGGCCACCGCGCGGCAGTTCGCCCGCGATGAGATGATGCCGCATGCGCGCGACTGGGACGAGGACGAGGTGTTCCCGGTCGCGGCGCTGCGCAAGGCGGCGGCGCTCGGCTTCGGCGGTATTTACGTCAAGGAAGACGTCGGCGGCTCGGCGCTGTCGCGGCTCGACGCCGCGCTGATCTTCGAGGAGCTGGCGCAGGGCTGCACCTCGACCGCCGCCTATATCTCGATCCACAATATGGCGGCCTGGATGATCGACGCATTCGGCGGCGAGGCGGCGCGCAAGAAATTACTGCCCAAGCTCTGCAGCATGGAACATTTCGCGAGCTACTGCCTGACCGAACCGGGCGCAGGCTCCGATGCGGCGAGCCTCTCCACCCGCGCCCGCCGTGAGGCTGAGCATTACGTGCTCGATGGCACCAAGGCTTTCATCTCCGGAGGCGGCGTCTCCGACATCTATGTGGTGATGGCGCGTACCGGGCGAAGCCGGCCCGCGCGGCATTTCCTGCATCGTGGTGGAGAAGGGCACGCCGGGGCTTTCGTATGGCGCGCGCGAGAAGAAGCTCGGCTGGAAAACGCAGCCGACCGCCATGGTGATGTTCGAGAATTGCCGCGTGCCGGCGGCAAACCTTATCGGCTGCGAAGGCCAAGGCTTCCGCATCGCCATGGCCGGGCTCGACGGCGGCCGCTTGAACATCGGCGCCTGCTCGCTCGGCGGAGCGCAATTCTGTCTCGACCGCACGGTTCGACTACATGAAGGAGCGCAAGCAATTCGGCTCGCGGCTGGCCGATTTCCAGGCGCTGCAATTCCGCATCGCTGACTATGCGACCGAGCTCGAGGCGGCGCGGCTGCTGCTGCATCGCGCCGCGATGGCGGTCGGCGAGGGCGAACCGGCGGCCACGCGGCTCGCCGCGCAGGCCAAGCGACTTGCCACCGATGCCGGCTTCGAGGTGGTCAATGGCTGCCTGCAATTGCACGGCGGCTACGGCTACCTGCGCGATCACCCAATCGAGCGCGTGTTGCGCGACGTGCGCGTGCACCAGATCCTGGAAGGCACCAACGAGATCATGCGGCTAATTATCAGCCGTCAGATGCTGGGAAATTGACATGCCACATCTTTTGTTCGTCCCCGCGAAAGCGGGGACCCAGGGCGACAGACTGTTGACTAGGACCATGCGGCCCTGGATTCCCGCTTGGGCGGGAATGAACGGATTAAAATGACAGTCACCGCTTCCGAAATCATTTTCGAGCGTCGCGGCGCGGCCGGTCTGGTCACACTCAATCGGCCGCAGGCGCTCAATGCCGTCACCCACGCCATGGTGCGGGCGCTGCGCGCGCAGCTCGATCGCTGGGCCGACGATCCGGCGATTACCCGCGTTGTGATCAGCGCCGCGGGCGGGCGCGCGTTTTCGGCCGGCGGCGATATCCGCGCGCTCTACGATCTCGGCCAGGCCGGCCGTCACGACGAGGCGCTGCAATTCTGGCGCGACGAATATCCGCTTAACGTGGCGATCAAGAATTTCCGCAAACCGTATGTCGCGCTGATCGACGGCATCGTCATGGGCGGCGGCGTCGGCGTGTCGGTGCACGGTTCGCACCGCGTCGCCGGCGATCGCTTCCAATTCGCCATGCCGGAGGTCGGCATCGGCTTCTTTCCCGACGTCGGCGCCACCTGGTTCCTGGCGCGCATGCCGGGCGAACTCGGCACCTATTGTGCGCTTACCGGCGAGCGCTTCGGCATCGCCGATGCTTGCGCCGCGGGTCTCGCCACTCACCGCATTGCTTCGGCGCGCTTTGCCGCGCTGCTCGACGGCTTGAGCGGAACGGTGTCGGTGGACGCCGTGCTCGCCGCCTTCGCAGAGCCGGCCGGCGAGGGACCGATCATGGCGCGGCGGGCGGCGATCGACCGGCTGTTTGCCGGCGACCGAGTGGAGGGCATTCTCGCTGCGCTCGACCGCGAAGCGGCGTCCGGCGGCGCCGACGCGGAGTGGGCCGGCAATACCGCCACGACCCTGCGCGCGAAGTCGCCGCTCGGCCTCAAATTGGCGCTGGCGCAGGTGCGGCGCGGCAAGTCATGGGATTTCGAGACGTGCATGCGCGCCGAATTCCGCATAGTGTCGCGCGTCATCCACGGACATGATTTCTACGAGGGCGTGCGCGCCGTGATCGTCGACAAGGACAACAAGCCGCGCTGGCAGCCGGCCACGCTCGCGGACGTGAGCGCGGCGGAGGTCGAGCGCCATTTCGCAGCCCTCGGCGCCGAGGAATTGGTCCTGCCATGAGCGAGCCGATCGCCCGCGACGATGTGCAAAGCCTCGAGCCGGTGCATGAGCACGAGGGCGAGCAGAGCGTCGGCCGTTGGACGCAGCGGCTGGTGCTGTTCCTGCGCGTGATGGCCGGCGTGTCGATGCTCAAGGGCCTCTATCATTGGTCGCGGGTGTGCGGCATCGGCGTCGATGCGAGCGACGTGTTCCAATATCATTCCATCGCCTGGCAGGCTGCCACGGTGTTCTTCGCGGTGATCGATCTGGTCGCCGCCGTCGGACTGTGGCTCGCAGCCGCCTGGGGCGCCGTGATCTGGCTTACCGCGATTGCCTCGATGCTGGCGGTGGAAATATTTTTCCCGCAGGTGTTCGGCGGCGGCATGCTGAGCGGCCTGTTGGAAGGCGGACTGCTCGTGCTTTATCTATGGCTGGCTTTGAAATCGGCGCAGGAGCAGCCGGCGTGATCGGCGACAACAAAAAATAGGGAGGGCGTTATGGCGCGCATAGGATTTGTCGGGCTCGGCAACATGGGTCTGCCGATGGCGCAGAACCTGCTCAAGGCCGGCCACCAGGTCGAGGGCGTCGACGTCAATCCGGCCGCGATCGCCAAACTGGTGGCTGCGGGCGGCGCCGGCGTCGAGACCGCCAAGACCGCCGCCGCGCGCGCCGACGTGGTCATCACCATGCTGCCGTCGGGCAAGGAAGTGCGCGAGGTCTATCTCGGCAACTCCGGCATTATCGAGAACGCCAATCCCGGCACGCTGTTGATCGACTGCTCGACCATCGACGTGGAAACCGCGCGCGCGGTCGCAAGCGCGGCGGAAAAGAAAGGGCTGTTGATGCTCGATGCGCCGGTTTCCGGCGGCGTCAGCGGCGCCACCGCGGCGACGCTTACCTTCATGGTCGGTGGCAGCGCGCAGGCGTTCACGCGCGCGCAATCGATCCTGGAGAAAATGGGCAAGACGATCGTGCACGCCGGCGGCGCCGGCAACGGGCAGGCGGCGAAGATCTGCAACAACATGATCCTCGGCGTGTCGATGATCGCGGTGTCGGAAGCCTTCGTGCTGGCGGAGAAGCTCGGCCTCGATCACCAGAAGCTGTTCGACATCTCGTCGAAGTCGTCGGGCCAGTGCTGGTCGATGACGACCTATTGCCCGGTACCGGGGCCGGTGCCGACCTCGCCCGCCAATCGCGACTATCAGGCCGGCTTCACCGCGGCGATGATGCTTAAGGATTTAAAACTGTCGCAGGAAGCGGCGAATGCGGCGGGCGCCAAGACGCAGCTCGGCGCCGACGCGGCAAGGATTTATTCGGCCTATGTCGAGAGCGGGGAGGCGGGCAAGGATTTTTCCGGCATAATCCGCTTCGTGCGCGGGTAATACGGGGCGTTCAAGGTGAATGAAATCTTGCGGCGATCGATGCCATTGCGCGATCAAGGAAGCATTCACCGTTGCAAATAAACCTAATCTTTATGGTGTTATTTAAGCCGATTTTAGAGTGCCCCTTATAGGGTCCGTCATCTGGAGCGGGGGAAGACAGGGCCTCGCTACCGGACAGTTGCGAAAACTCTAAAACGCAAAAGGGGCGTTGGACATGAAAGCCGTTGCAAAGACGGTCGAACCCGCCGAGCGCGAGGCGCGTTTCGATCACATCAGGCCGCTATATCATGAGGCCTTGACCTTGGTCGAACGGCTGCATCGCCGGCTGCTCGACTTCATCAAGGACGAATTCGATCGCCGTGGCCGCGCCGACATCAATTCGGTGCAGGCGCTGCTGCTCTACAATATCGGCGACAAGGAGCTGACCGCGGGCGAGCTGCGCACGCGCGGCTACTATCTCGGCTCCAACGTCTCCTACAATCTCAAGAAGCTGGTCGAGACGGCATTCCTCGATCACCAGCGCAGTCGCGTCGACCGCCGCTCGGTGCGCATCAAGTTGACCGAGAAGGGCTGCGAAGTGCGCGATATCGTCGAGGCGCTTTACCAGAAGCACGTGCGCACCGTTGAGCAGGTCGGCGGCATCAATGCCGACGAGTTCGCCACGCTCAACAAGTCGCTGCACCGGCTCGAGCGTTTCTGGACCGATCAGATCCTTTACCGCCTCTAAGTCCTCCTACTGGCGGAACGACTTGCCCCGGCCGCTTGCGGCCGGGGCTTTGCTATTTGGGCCGCGGAATGAGCCGCAATGTCGCCGGCTGCGGCTCCGACGGCTCCCCAGCAAACCCTAGATATTGCGGTCAGTGGATGCTCCCCATGCCAGCGCTTGGCGGTTGGCAGGTGATATGCTATTTGCGGACGTAATCCCGGACTTTGCCTCGTATTCGGCGCCGACCGTGTTCCCGGCGCCAGGAGATCGTGATGGCGGCGACTTCCAAGCCCACGCCAGCCGGCGCTGTGGAAAACCTGTTCTCGGCCAGTTTGCGCGAGGTCGATCCTGAGATCGCCGAAGCCATACAACTTGAACTGAGCCGACAACGCGACGAGATCGAATTGATCGCCTCGGAGAACATCGTTTCTCGCGCCGTTCTGGAAGCGCAAGGCTCTGTTCTCACCAACAAATATGCCGAAGGCTTGCCGGGCAAACGCTACTACGGCGGCTGCCAGTTCGTCGACGTGGTCGAGGAATTGGCAATACAGCGGGTAACGAAGCTGTTCGGCTGCAAGTTCGCGAACGTACAGCCGCATTCTGGCGCTTCTGCTAACGCGGAGGTTTTCTTTGCTCTGATGCGGCCCGGCGATACTTTCATGGGGCTCAATCTCGCCGCCGGCGGCCATCTCACCCACGGCTCGTCGGTCAACATGTCGGGCAAATGGTTCAAGCCGGTGCCCTATGGCGTGCGCCGCGACGACCACCGCATCGATATGGCGGAAGTCGCGCGCCTCGCCCGCGAGCATAAGCCGAAGCTGATCATCGCCGGCGGTTCGGCCTATCCGCGCATCATCGATTTCCGCGCCTTCCGCGAGATTTGCGACGAAGTGGGCGCGCTGCTGATGGTGGACATGGCGCACTTCGCTGGGCTGGTGGCGGGCGGCGTGCATCCCTCGCCATTCCCGCACGCGCATGTGGTCACCACCACCACGCACAAAACGCTCCGCGGCCCGCGCGGCGGCGTGATCCTGTCGGACGAGGAGGAGATCGCCAAGAAACTCAATTCGGCGGTGTTTCCCGGCATGCAGGGCGGGCCGCTGATGCATGTGATCGCCGCCAAGGCGGTGGCGTTCGGCGAGGCCTTGCGGCCGAGCTTCCGCACCTATGCGCGCAACGTGGTGGAGAACGCCAAGGCGTTGGCCGAAACGCTCAAATCGCGCGGGCTCGATATCGTGTCCGGCGGCACCGACACCCATCTCATGCTGGTCGACCTGCGCCCGAAACGGCTCACCGGCAAGGTGGCCGAGGCCGCGCTCGGCCGCGCCCATATCACCTGCAACAAGAACGGCATCCCGTTCGATCCGGAAAAGCCGACGGTGACCTCAGGGATACGGCTCGGCACGCCGGCCGGCACCACGCGCGGCTTCGGCATCGCCGAATTCCGCACCGTGGGAGAAATGATCGTCGAGGTGCTCGACGTGCTGTCGCAGAAGAAGGTCGAGGAGGATTCCCTGATCGAAGCGGCGGTGCGCGACAAAGTGAAAACATTGATTTCGCGATTTCCGATTTATCAAGGCTGAGGGGCCAAGGGGGGCGTCATGCGTTGCCCGAGTTGCGCAAGCCTGGATACGCAGGTGAAGGATTCGCGGCCGACCGAGGATTTGGCGGTGATCCGCCGCCGCCGCGTGTGCCTGACCTGCAATTTCCGCTTTACCACCTTCGAGCGCGTGCAGTTGCGCGAGCTCACCGTCATCAAGCGCAACGGCCGGCGCGTGCCGTTTGATCGGGATAAATTGATGCGCTCGGTGCAGATCGCGCTGCGCAAGCGGGCGGTCGAGCCGGAGCGCATCGAACAGATGGTCTCCAAGATCGTGCGCGAGCTGGAAAGCGCCGGCGAGAACGAAGTCTCCTCAGAGGCGATCGGCGAAATCGTGATGGCGCATCTGCGCGAGATCGACGACGTCGCCTATGTGCGCTTCGCCTCGGTCTATCGCAATTTCCGCGAGGCCAAGGACTTCCGCGCCGCGCTCGACGAATTGTCGGGCGAGGATGAGGCCAAGCCCGCGACCTCGCGCAAATGAGTTTGCCAGCCGAGCAAAGCGCCGCTGAGGCGCCGGCAGACGACGCCCGCTTCATGGCGCTGGCGTTCACGCTCGGCCGCCGCAATCTCGGCCACACCTGGCCCAATCCGGCGGTCGGCGCGGTGATCGTGAAGGATGGCATCATCGTCGGCCGCGGCTGGACGCAAATCCACGGCCGCCCGCATGCCGAGATCGAGGCGCTGCGCCACGCCAAGAAGGCGGCGCAGGGCGCTACGATGTATGTGACGCTGGAGCCGTGCTCGCATCATGGCAAAACGCCGCCGTGTGCCGACGCCATCATCAAGGCCGGCATCGCGCGCGTGGTGTCGGCGCTGGAAGACCCCAATCCGGAAGTCGCCGGCGCCGGGCATCGGCGCCTCACCGAGCGTAGCGTCAAGGTCGATATCGGGCTTGGCGCCGACGAGGCGCGCCGTGTGCACGCCGGGCACATCATGCGCGTCACGAACAATCGGCCTTTTGTAATGTTGAAGTTAGCAGTGTCGGCGGATGGCAAGGCCGGCCTCGCCGGACGCAAGCCGGCGGCCATTACCGGCGCGGCCGCGCGCGCGCGTGTGTTCCAGATGCGCGCGGCCAGCGACGCCATCCTGGTCGGCATCGGCACCGTGCTGTCCGACAATCCGCAACTGACCTGCCGCCTGCCGGGCATATTCGAGCGCTCGCCGGTGCGCGTGGTGCTCGATGCCAAATTGAATTTGCCGCTGGCGACCTCGGTGGTGGCGACCGTGCGCGAAACGCCGACCTGGGTGTTCACCTCCAACAAGCCCTCGGCCATCGCCGAGGAGATTCTGCAGCAGAAGGGCTGCAAGGTGTTTCGGGTCGGCGATGTGGACGGCCGGCTCGACCTCGATGAGGTGCTCAAGGTGCTGGCCGAGCAGGGCATCACCCGGCTGATGGTGGAGGGCGGTCCGACCGTCGCCGGCGCCATCGCCGCCAGCGGCCTGGTGGACGAGGTGGCGCTGCTGCGCGGTGAGAAGAGCATCGGTGCCGGCGGCATCGAGCCGCTGGACGGCATGCCGCTCAATGGGCTGACCGGACAATTGCACGCGCGCGGCAGCGAAAAGCTTGGGCCCGATACGCTCGAGATGTTCGAGCGAGCGTGACATGTTTACCGGCATCGTCAGCGACGTGGGCGAGGTGCGGTCGGTCAAACCGCGCGCCAATAATTTGCATCGCATCACCATCGCCTGCGACTATCCGCGCGCCGACCTGATCGAAGGCGCTTCGATCGCCTGTGCCGGCGTCTGCATGACGGTGGTGGGCACGGGCGAGGAGGATGGCCGCACCTGGTTTGCGGTCGATGCGGCGGATGAGACCTTGCGTGTCACAACCGTCGGCCGCTGGCGGCACGGCGGGCGCGTCAATCTGGAGCGCTCGCTCAAAATGGGCGACGAACTGGGCGGCCATCTGGTCGCCGGTCACGTGGACGGGCTGGCGACCGTCAACGCGCGCGAAGACATGACCGACATGGCGCGTATTATATTTCGCGCGCCGCCGGCGCTGGCGCGCTTCATCGCGCCCAAGGGCTCGGTGGCGCTCGACGGCGTCTCGCTCACGGTCAATGCGGTGGAAGACGACACCTTCTCGGTGCTGATTATCCCGCACACGCTGCAGGTGACGACCTTCGGCGCTCTGCGAAAGGGCGACGACGTCAATCTCGAAATCGACACCATGGCCCGCTACGCCGCGCGGCTGATGGAGACGCGGTAACTTATCCGCCGTCATGGCCGGGCATAGGCGAGCGAAGCGACGCCGTTCATCGAACGGCTATGTCCCGGCCATCCACGCCTTGGCCAACAATTCAGTAGTAAGAAAGACTTGGATGCCCGCGACAAGTGCGGGCATGACGATGTGGCCCTTGTTCCCGCCTCATCAGCTTGCTACCACGCGGCTCAACAAGGAATTTTTATGATGGCCAAGAAGAAGAGCGGCGTCGCCAAAAGCAAAGCGGGCGCCAAAGCAACCGCAAAGAAAAGCGACACGATCCGGATTCTGATCGTGGAGGCGCGTTTCTACAATGACATTTCCGCCTCGCTGCTCGCCGGCGCCACCCGCGTGCTCGATGAAGCCGGCGCGCAATATGACTGCATCACGGTGCCGGGCGCGCTCGAGGTTCCGGCGGCGATCGCGATGGCCGTCGATGCGGCGAAAGCCAAGCGCGCACCTTATGACGGCGTGGTCGCGCTCGGCTGCGTGATCCAGGGCGAGACCTATCACTTCGAATTGGTGTCGAACGAGTTGGCCCGCGGCTTGATGGACTTGAGCGTCAACCAGCAACTCGCCATCGGCAACGGCATTCTTACCGTGGATAACGAGGCGCAGGCGCGGGCCCGCTCGACCGCCGACGAGCGCAACAAAGGCGCCTCGGCCGCGCGCGCGGCGCTGGCCATGGTCGCGCTCAAGCGCACGCTGGCGGGTCATTGATGGCCCGCCACGCGCCGCTCGACGACAACGACGCGCGCAAAGCGAACAAGCGCGGCGCGGCGCGGCTGGCGGCGGTGCAGGCGCTCTACCAGATGGATCTCGCCGGCACCGGGCTGAACGAGATCCTGGCCGAGTTCGAGAGCCACTGGCTCGGCCGCGAGGTCGAGGGCGCGCAATATCTGCCGGCCGAGGCGGCGTTCTTCCGCGATATCGTGTCGGGTGTGGTGCGCGAGCAGCGCAGGCTCGATCCGATCATCGACGAGGCGCTGGCCAAAAGCTGGCCGCTCAAGCGCATCGAGGCGGTGCTGCGCGCCGCGCTGCGCGCCGGCGCCTACGAGCTCGACCATCGCCGCGACGTGCCGGCGCGCGTGGTGGTGTCGGAATATGCCGACGTCGCAGCCGCTTTCGTCGAGCGCGACGAGACCGGCATGGTCAATGCCGTGCTCGATCAGCTGGCGCGCAAGATGCGCGCGGCTGAATTTACCGGGTGATGCCAATGACTGATAAATTGGCCGCGCACGATGATATGTCGGGCGAAGACCGGCTGATCGCGCGCTTCTTCCAGCCGATCGCCACCCATCCGGGCGCGCTCGGCTTGTCCGACGATGCCGCCTTCATCAAGCCGCCGCCCGGCTGCGACCTGGTGCTCAAGACCGATGCCATTATCGGCGGCGTGCATTTCTTTGCCGACGACGCCGCGCGTGACGTGGCGAGCAAGGCGCTGCGGGTGAACTTGTCCGACTTGGCCGCCAAGGGCGCTAGCCCGCTCGGCTTCCTGCTGTCGCTGGCGCTGCCGAAGGAGATCGGCGACGACTGGCTCGCCGGATTTGCGGAAGGGCTGCGCGCCGACGCTGTTCTGTTCGGCTGCCCGCTGTTCGGCGGCGATACCGACCGCACGCCGGGGCCGATCACGGTTTCCATCGCCATGTTCGGCAGCGTGCCGGAAGGCAGCATGGTGCGCCGCGCCGGCGCCAAAGCGGGCGACCGCGTGTTCGTGAGCGGCACCATTGGCGACGCGGCGCTCGGGCTTGCGTTGCGCAACGGCGCGCCCTGGAAGCTCAGCGATGCGCAGCGTCAGCATTTGCTATCGCGCTATCTGCTGCCGCAGCCGCGCAACGCGCTGGCGGAAGCCGTGCGCACTCACGCCTCGGCGGCCATGGATGTATCCGATGGCCTCGCCGGCGATTTCGCCAAGCTGTGCCGGGCCTCGCAGGTGGCGGCGGAGATCGAGGTGGCACGGGTGCCGCTGTCGGATGCGGGCAAGGCCGCAATTGCGGCCGAGCCGGCCATGCTCGAGACTGCGCTGACCGGCGGCGACGACTACGAGATCGTCTGCACCGTGCCGGCGGCCAAGGCCGAGAGTTTCCGCGCCGCGGCGCAGGCGGCCCATGTGGCGGTGAACGAGATCGGGCAAATCAAGGCGGGCGAGGGCGCCCGGTTTCTTGGCGCCGACGGAAAGCCGCTTATGTTCAAGCGCGCCTCGTTCAGCCACTTCTGAAATTAGCAGGGACGCGGGCGGCCGCCGGGGTATAATAAAAAACGAGGTTGGGAGCAGGAAGCGCCATGCACGACATGACGGCAAAACAGGGGGCCATCGGGGCGGCCGGGCCAAATCCGAACTTCGACAAGCATCATCGCCGGTTCCCGACCACCGCCTGGCTGCGCCAGCAGGCCCCGCGCAATGTTCCGCGCTTTGCCTTCGAATATGGCGACACCGGCGCCGGCAACGATATCGGCATCGCGCACAACTGGGCCGCGCTCGACGCCATCAAGATCGTGCCGCGCTACGGCGTGATGCCGACGCTGCCGCCGACCGAGGTCGAACTGTTCGGCCGCCGCTATGCGGCGCCGATCGGCATCGCGCCCATGGGCGGGCCGTCGATCGTGTGGCCGGGCGCCGATCTCTTGATGGCGAAGGCGGCCCAGCGCGCGCGCGTTCCCTACACGCTCGGCGTCGCCGGCGGCGCCAGCATCGAGGACGTGGCGGAGGTGGCGCCCGACGTGTTCTGGCTGCAGCTTTATCGGTTCTGGCACGACGACCACAAAATCGGTTTCGACCTGGTGCGGCGCGCGCAAGCCGCCGACGTCAAGGTGCTGGTGCTCACGCTTGACGTGCCGGTGCGCACCACGCGTTCACGTGAAACATATGCCGGCCTCGCCGGCGAGTTCCGCCCGACCCCGCGCATGATCTACGAAATGCTGATCCGACCGAAATGGCTGCTGGCGTTGTTGCGCAACGGCTATCCGCGCTTCGCCACCATCCGCCCCTATGTCGGCGAGCGCGCCGGCACCAATGACGTCATCCGGTTTGCCCGGCGCGAGATGGGCGGCGCGTTTTCCTGGGAGGAGGTCGCCCGCTATCGCGAGCGCTGGAAGGGCCCGATGATGCTGAAGGGCATCCTGCATCCGCAAGACGCCGAAAAGGCGGTGGCGCTCGGGGCCGACGGCGTCTGGGTGTCGAACCATGGCGGCCGGCAAATCGAGGCGCTGGCCACCTCGATCGATTGCCTGCCGGCGATCGTCAAGGCGGTCGGGAAAAAGGCGACCATCGTGCTCGACAGCGGTATCCGCAGCGGCCAGGACGTGATGCGGGCGCTGGCGCTCGGCGCCGATGCGGCCTTTGCCGGCAAGTCGTTCCTGTGGGCGCTCGGCGCGCTCGGCGACGACGGGCCTGGCCACCTGATCGACCTCTACATCGATGAATTGCGCTCATCGCTCGGCCAGATCGGCGCCCGCTCGCCGGCCGAGGCGCGCGATGCGGTGGTGCGCCATCCCGGCGCCTGGCGGTTCGACCGCAACGTTCAACCCTGATCTGCCGCTGCCACTTTTCCCTTCCTCCGCGCAGCGGTGAGGAGGGTCGGTTTGCATCGCGCTTAGCGATGCAAACCGGGGTGGGAGGTGCTGGCGCAATTCAATTTATTGCCCCCACCGCTGACCCCTCCCC
The DNA here is from genome assembly GCA_963817045.1 of uncultured Alphaproteobacteria bacterium. Taxonomy (GTDB): domain Bacteria; phylum Pseudomonadota; class Alphaproteobacteria; order Rhizobiales; family Xanthobacteraceae; genus Pseudolabrys. The sequence goes on along the minus strand of CAWFMZ010000007.1, from coordinate 148,768 downwards.
ACCACTCGCAAGCGCTCATGGGGGGAGGGGAAATGAGAGGCTGCCCTGCGCCTCAGGCAGTAGCGGTATTCTGCGGCGGCCATTAAAAAGAATCGTTTCTCCGGGAGCCCCCTGCATGTCCGCTGTCGCCGAACCGATCGCTTACGCCACCATCGACGACGGTCTGGCGCGCCGCAACGCCATGGTGCTGGCGGTGGCGCAGGCGCTCGCCGGCGGCAACAACACCGTGATCGTCTCGACCGCCAGCATCGTCGGCGCGGTGCTGGCGCCGGACAAGGGGCTGGCGACGCTGCCGATCACCTGCATGGTGATCGGCATGTGGCTGGGCACGCTGCCGGTGGGGGCGCTCGCCCGCTTCTTCGGCCGGCGCTTCGCGCTGCAGGTCGGATCGGCGTTCGGCGTGATGTCCGGGCTGATTTCCTATGCGGCGGTGCTGAACGGCCAGTTCTGGCTGCTGCTGGTCGGCACCTTCTGCGGCGGGCTTTATGCCGCCGCGCATCAATCCTACCGCTTTGCCGCCGCCGATACCGCGAGCGAGGCGTTTCGGCCCAAGGTGGTGTCCTGGGTGCTGGCCGGCGGCGTATTCGCAGCGGTGATCGGGCCGCAGCTGGTGATCTTCACCAAGGACTTGATGCCGCCGTACCTGTTCGCCGCCAGCTATCTCGGACAATCCGCCTGCGCGGTGCTCGCCGCCGGCGTACTGATGTTCGTGAAGGTGCCGCCGCTGGCGGCAAAGCGCGCCGAGAATGCGCGGCCGCTCGCCCAGATCGTGCGCGCGCCGCGCTTCATTGTTGCCGTGGCCTGCGGCATGGCGAGCTATGCGATGATGAACATGGTGATGACCTCGGCACCGCTCGCCATGGTCGGCTGCGGCCATTCGGTCACCGACGCGACCCTCGGCATTCAGTGGCACGTGCTGGCGATGTATGCGCCGAGCTTCATCACCGGCGGCCTGATCGCGCGCTTCGGGGTTGAGCGCATCACCGGAATTGGCCTGGGGCTGATCGCGCTGACCGCGGTGGTCGGCATTGCCGGTATCACGGTGGCGCATTTCTGGAGCGCCCTGGTGCTGCTTGGCGTCGGCTGGAACCTCGCCTTCATCGGCGCCACCACCATGGTGACCCAGTGCCACCGGCCCGAGGAACGCAACAAGGTGCAGGCGTTCAACGACTTCCTGATCTTCGGTAGTATGGCGGTAAGCTCGTTCTCCTCCGGCCAGATGCTCGAATATCTGGGTTGGCAGGCGATCAACGAGGTGATCTTCCCGACCATCTTCGTGGCCGGCGCCATGCTGGCTTGGCTGGCCGCGCGCAAGCGGATTGCGCCGGTCTGAGCCTTCCCCGGGCGCCAGAATACGTGAAATACCGGAGTTTTCCGGCGTTGCGTTGCCGCAGCCTTTTTGGCATATGTCCGCGCGCTTTTCCGGTCGGGGTGAAGCGCCCTCAAAGCGGCCATCCTCGACGCTCCTGTGCCGGCGGGAGCGTTTCTTCCGCCATGCCATTTCAATCGAGGTTGAAGCCACCATGAATACATTGTGGATGATCGTCGGCTGTGGCGTGCTCGCGATCCTCTATGGCATCTGGGCCACCGGTTCGGTGCTGCGTGCCGATGCCGGCAGCGCGAAGATGCAGGAAATTTCCGCCGCCGTGCGCGAAGGCGCGCAGGCCTATCTCAAGCGCCAATACACCACCATCGGCATTGTCGGCGTGGTGATCTTCGTCATCCTCGGATTCACGCTCGGCTGGCTGGTCGCCGTCGGCTTCGCTGGTCGGCGCGGTCCTCTCGGGCGCCACCGGCTTCATCGGCATGAACGTGTCGGTGCGCGCCAATGTGCGCGTGGCGCAAGCCGCGACCAAGACGCTGGCCGGCGGGCTCGAGCTCGCCTTCAAGTCGGGCGCCATCACCGGCATGCTGGTGGCGGGCCTGGCGCTGCTCGGCGTCACGCTCTATTTCGGCTTCCTCACCGGCACGCTGCACATGGCGCCGAACGACCGCACCGTGATCGATGCGCTGGTCGCGCTTGGCTTCGGCGCCTCGCTGATCTCGATCTTCGCCCGTCTCGGCGGCGGCATCTTCACCAAGGGCGCCGACGTCGGCGGCGATCTGGTCGGCAAGGTTGAAGCCGGCATTCCGGAAGACGATCCGCGCAATCCGGCGACCATCGCCGACAACGTCGGCGACAATGTCGGCGACTGCGCCGGCATGGCCGCCGACCTGTTCGAGACCTATGCGGTGACCATCGTCGCCACCATGGTGCTGGCCTCGATCTTCTTCGCCGGCACGCCGATGCTGCTCAAGATGATGATGCTATCCGCTCGGCATCGGCGGCGTCTGCATCATCACCTCGATCGTCGGCACCTTCTTCGTGCGAGCTCGGCAAGAGCCAATCGATCATGGGCGCGCTCTACAAGGGCTTCATCGCCTCGGCGGTGCTCTCGCTCGGCGCCGTCTGGTACATCACGTACCGGCTGGTCGGCTTCGGCGCGATCCCGGGCAGTCACCTTCACCGGCACGTCGCTGTTCATCTGCGCCATCGTCGGCCTGGTGGTCACCGGCCTGATCATCTGGATCACCGAATACTACACCGGCACCAATTTCCGCCCGGTGCAGTCGATCGCCGTCGGCGTCGGTCACCGGCCACGGCACCAACGTGATCCAGGGCCTCGCCATCTCGATGGAATCGACCGCGCTGCCGGCGATCGTGATCATCGCCGGCATCCTGGTGTCCTACGGGCTGGCCGGATCTGTTCGGCATCGCCATCGCGGTGACCACGATGCTGGCGCTCGCCGGCATGGTCGTTGCGCTCGACGCCTTCGGCCCGGTCACCGACAATGCCGGCGGCATTGCCGAAATGGCCGGCCTGCCCAAGGAAGTGCGCAAGTTCACCGACGCGCTCGATGCGGTCGGCAACACCACCAAGGCGATCACCAAGGGCTATGCCATCGGTTCGGCCGGCCTGGGCGCGCTGGTGCTGTTCGCGGCCTATAACCAGGACCTGCTGTTCTTCGCCAAGGACACCGTGGCCCATCCGTACTTCAGCGGACGTCAAGCTCGACTTCGCGCTGACCAACCCCTACGTCGTGGTCGGTCTGCTGTTCGGCGGCCTGCTGCCTTACCTGTTCGGCTCCATGGGCATGACCGCGGTCGGCCGCGCCGCCGGCGCGATCGTCGAAGAGGTGCGCCGGCAGTTCCGCGAAAACCCGGGCATCATGAAGGGCAAGGAGCAAGCCGGACTACGGCCGCGCGGTCGACATGCTCACCAAGGCCGCGATCAAGGAAATGATCGTGCCGTCGCTGCTGCCGGTGCTGTCGCCGATCGTCTGTCTATTTCGTGATCTATCTGATCGCGGGCGGCGGAGCGGCCGGCAAGTCGGCCGGGTTCTCGGCGCTCGGCGCCATGCTGCTCGGCGTCATCGTCACCGGCCTGTTCGTCGCCATCTCGATGACCTCAGGCGGCGGCGCCTGGGACAATGCCAAGAAATACATCGAGGATGGCCACTACGGCGGCAAGGGTTCGGAAGCCCACAAGGCGGCGGTGACCGGCGATACCGTCGGCGATCCCTACAAGGACACGGCCGGTCCGGCCGTGAACCCGATGATCAAGATCACCAACATCGTGGCGCTGCTGCTGCTGGCGGTGCTGGCGCACTGAGCGAGAACTGCGAAAATGAAGGGCCCGCCGTTGCGCGGGCCCTTTGTCCTTCGCTTTGTGACGCTAGAACACCTTCGGTGAGATACTCCGGAAGAGGTTGCGGATATAGCTGAGCTCCTGGCCGCCGGTCGACGTTGTCTGCGACACGAAGTCGAAGATTTTTCCGTCCTTGATGCCGTAATTGGCCAGCTTCGCGACCCGGCGATCCTTATCGAAATAGACCGCGACCACCCGCTGATCGATCACTCGGTGCGGCATGAAAGCCGCCGTGCGCTCGGTCTTTTGCGAAATATAATAGAACGCTTCGCCGCTCACGGTGGCGACCGTGGAGGGCGTGCCGAGCACGATCAGGACCTGCTCCTGGGTCGCGCCGATCGGAATCTGTTCGAGCGTGCCTTCCTGCAGCACATAGCCGCGCTGCAGCGTCTCGCCGAAGCTGCCGCCGCAGCCGGCAAGCGCCCAAGCGCAGGCAAGCACCAGCGCGAGCCGGATCGGCGTATTGCGATTGCGAGTGGTTTTGCAGCCCAAACGAAGCATTGCCATTTCGGTCTTGCATCGGCGATGGCGTTGCCGTACCGGGCGGCAAATCCCGGTCAGCGGCGAGCCCAAGCGATGATTTTTCCCCTTTTTCGCCGCGGCGCGCGGCCCGACACCATTTCCACCCTGTATGGCATGATCGTGGCGCAGGCGCGATTACCCTGTTTTTATCGCGACTATGCCGTCGCCGATACGGTTAACGGCCGTTTCGACCTGATCGTGCTGCACTTGGCGCTGGTGCTCGATCGCCTGGCGCAGGACCGGGCGTTGCAGACCCTCGGGCAGGGAGTTTTCGATCGGTTTTGCCAGGATATGGACGACAATTTGCGGGAAATGGGCATTGCCGACCTGAAAGTGCCGAAAGAAATGCGGCGTATGGGCGAGGCTTATTATGGCCGCTCACAGGCCTATCGGGCGGCGCTGGCCGCCAACGACAATGAGATGCTCGTCGAGGCTTTGGCACGCAATATCTATGGCGGATCGCCGGCGGCCTCCGGGGCGGCACCCCGCCTTGCGGCCTATATGCGAGAGGCGGTACGTGATCTGGCGGCGCAGGACAGCACTAGCCTCGCCGGCGGCGAGTTGCATTTTCCGGACCCGGCCACGATCCCAGACGACAAGATAAGAGCCTGATTTTAATGACAAAAACCGGCATTCCCTGGAGCGTGCCGGTGGCCGTGGAAGCCATCCCGGACACCGGCCTGCATATCGAGATCGAGGCTCCGGCCGCCACCCGCGCCGCGGTGGCCGAACTCGTCGCGTTGCGCGAATTGCCGCGGCTATCGGCCGTATTCGATCTGACCCGCCAAGACACCGCGGTACACGTCATCGGCCAGGTGAGCGCCCGGGTCGGCCAGACCTGTGTGGTGACGCTGGAGCCGATCGAGAGTGCGGTGGAGGAGGCGGTCGATCTCGAGTTCGCGCCCGTGCCGGCCGGCGGGACGGAGCCTGCGCCCAAAAGCGCCCGCAAGCGGGCGCAGCAGCGACGACGAGCCGCCGGAGCCGCTGGTCGACGGGACCGTGGATCTGGGCGCACTGGCGACCGAATTCCTGATCCTTGGCATCGACCCCTATCCGCGCAAGGCCGGCGCCCAATTCGCGCCGCCCAAGGTCGAGGATGCCGGCGAACACCCATTTGCCGCGCTGGAAGCACTGAAAAAGCTCCTCGGCGGCGGCCAGCCGTGAACGGCGGTTAAGCCATGGACCGGCGCCTGAACCGGCTTGTCTGCCGCGGCCGAGCGGTTAAGGTCGCCCCCGTGCGTCGAATCCTTTTGACTAAGTCGCCCGCGTCCATGCCAGCGCCGCCGAAGTCGATCCATGCCTGACAAGGCTCGCATCGCGCTTGACGCTATGGGCGGCGACCATGGTGCCTCGGTCGTCTTGCCGGGCGCCGATATTTCGCTCACCCGGCATCCCGATATCGAATTCCTGCTCTACGGCGACCGCGCCGTGGTGGAGCCCTTGCTCGAGGGTCTGCCGCGGCTCAAGGCCAACGTCGAAACTGGTGCATACCGAGGTGTCGATCCGCATGGACGACAAGCCGAGCCAGGCGCTGCGCTACGGGCGCCACAAGTCCTCGATGTGGCTGGCGATCGACGCGGTGAAGAAAGGCGAGGCCGATGTCGTGGTCTCGGCCGGCAATACCGGCGCCTTGATGGCCATGGCGCGCTTCAATCTCAAGATGATCGAGGGCATCGAGCGGCCGGCGATCGCCGGGCTTTGGCCGACGCTCAAGGGCGAGTTGGTGGTGCTCGACGTCGGCGCCTCGATCGGCGCCGACGAGCAGCACCTGCTCAACCTCGCCGCCATGGGCAGCGCCATGGCGCGCGTGCTGTTCGACATCGAGCGGCCGACCGTGGGCCTGCTCAATATCGGGGTCGAGGAGATCAAAGGCCTCGAACCGGTGCGCGAGGCCGGCCGCCTGCTGCGCGAGGGCCATTTCCCCTATTTCGATTATGTCGGCTTCGTCGAGGGCGACGACATCGGCAAGGGCACGGTCGATGTGGTGGTGACCGAAGGCTTTGCCGGCAATATCGCGCTGAAAACCGCGGAAGGCACCGCCCGCCAGTTCGCGCAATATCTGAAAGGCGCCATGAACCGGACCTGGGCGGCCCGCCTCGGCTATCTGCTGGCGCGCCAAGCCTTCCAGACGCTGCGCGACAAGATGGACCCGCGCAAGTCCAATGGCGGCGTGTTTCTCGGCCTCAAAGGCGTTGTGATCAAGAGCCATGGCGGCGCCGATGCCGAAGGCTTCGCCTCCGCCGTCGACATGGGCTATGACATGTTCCGCTACGGGTTGCTCGCCAAGATCGGTGAATTGATGGCGCGCGACCTGCAAGCAAGCGCGACTGCGCGCGTAGCGAGCGGAGCAGCCTCGTGACCCTATTGCGTTCGGTGGTGCTCGGCTGCGGCAGCTATCTGCCGGCGCGCATTCTCAGCAACGACGAACTGGCAAAGTCGGTGGAGACCACCGACGAATGGATTGTGCAACGCACCGGCATCCGCGAACGCCATATCGCGGCCGCCGGCGAACTGACCTCCGATCTCGCGCTGCATGCCGCGCGCGCGGCGCTCGCCAATGCCCATGTCGAGGCGGCTTCGATTGACCTGATCGTGCTGGCGACCTCGACGCCGGACCAGACTTTTCCGGCCACCGCCGTATCGGTGCAGGCCGGGCTCGGCATCACCCACGGCGCCGCCTTCGACCTGCAGGCGGTCTGCTCGGGCTTCGTTTACGCGCTGTCGGTGGTCGATGCGTTGCTCAAAAGTGGCGGTTTCAAGCGCGCGCTGGTGATCGGGGCGGAGACCTTCTCGCGCATCCTCGACTGGAACGACCGCACCACCTGCGTGCTGTTCGGCGACGGTGCCGGCGCTTTGGTGCTGGAGGCGCAGCCGCAACCGGGCACCGCCGCCGACCGCGGCATCCTGACCACCCACCTGCGCTCGGACGGCCGCCACAAGGGCAAGCTCTATGTGGACGGCGGGCCGTCCTCGACCCAGACCGTCGGCCATCTGCGCATGGAAGGCCGCGAGGTGTTCAAGCATGCGGTGGCGATGATCACCGACGTGATCTACGACGCCTTCAAGGCCACCGGCACCAGCGCCGCCGATATCGACTGGTTCGTGCCGCACCAGGCCAACAAACGGATCATCGACGGCTCGGCCCATAAGCTCGGCATCGCGCCGGAGAAGGTGGTGGTCACGGTGGACCGCCATGGCAACACCTCGGCGGCCTCGATTCCGCTGGCGCTGGCCGATGCGGTGGCCGACCGGCGCATCAAGCGCGGCAACCTCATCCTGCTGGAGGCGATGGGCGGCGGTTTCACCTGGGGATCGGCGCTGCTGCGCTGGTGAGCGGGCAAGGACTTAAGTCCGGGCAACGCCTTTGCCATATTTGCAGTCCCCCAGTTGACCCCCGGGATCGATGCTAATATCGTTGATAATTCAGCGAGATATCTTCGCCAGGGGCAGGGCGGCGATGAGTGGTAAGACGGTAACGCGGGCGGACCTCTGTGAGGCGGTCTACCAAAAGGTTGGCCTTTCACGGACGGAATCCGCGGCGCTCGTGGAGTTGGTGCTCAAGGAGATCACCGACTGCCTTGAGCGTGGCGAAACCGTGAAGCTTTCCTCGTTCGGTTCGTTCGTGGTGCGTAAGAAGGGCCAGCGCATTGGGCGCAATCCCAAGACCGGCAAGGAAGTGCCGATCTCGCCGCGCCGGGTGATGGTGTTCAAGCCGTCGGCGATCCTCAAGCATCGCATCAACGGCCACGCCGAATAGAATGGACTGCCTGAGTTCGTTCCAGTACTGCGTTCAATTCAGCACCGAGAGAGAGGCCGCTTTGGATCACAAGGCGCCGGACGCATTTCGTAGCATCAGTGAAGTGGCGGACGAGCTCGATCTGCCGCAGCACGTGCTTCGATTCTGGGAAAGCCGTTTCCGCGACATCAAGCCGATGAAGCGCGGCGGCGGGCGGCGCTATTATCGTCCCGACGACGTCAATCTGCTGCGCGGTATTCGCCATCTGCTTGTATGGCGAGGGCTACACCATCCGCGGCGTGCAGCGCATCTTGCGCGAGCAGGGTGCGAAATTCGTAGCAGTCGTTTGGCAGGAGGGCGCGCCGCAGCCGCCGCACGGCGCCACCGACGAGGATTTCGCCGAGGAGGCGGCCTCCGCCACCGAAATGCTGGAAGAGGAAAGCGGCCTGCGCGGCCGGCTCTCCTCGCTGATCGGCCGCGATCTCGCCGACCGCCAGGACGACGTCGGGGCGCGCCACGAGCCGCCGCTCAAGAGCGCGCCGGTGCCGCGCATCGAGCCCACCGACCGCGCCATCCATGGTGCGCCCGAGCCGGAGCCGGCGATCGCGCCGCCGCAACCCGCCCCGCCGGTGGTGGACGCGGCGCCGCCGTACCCGTCCGGCCGACTGGCGCGCGACGACCTGCGCAAGTTGCACGCCGTGCTGCATGAGCTTGCCGAATGCCGCAAGCTCATCGAGACCGCGGTCACGCGCGCCGAATAGGCCGCCTCCACCCACGCCAGCAGCGTGGCGGCGCTGCTGCTAGCGCGCAGCACAAAACTCACACCCGACAATGTACGCAGCGTGCTGATCCAATCGGCGCGCGGGCTTGAAGACAACCGGCGCGATGTCGGCGTCGCGGTGATCGAGCGCGACGCGAAGCGCGAACTCGTACCGATGCGGCATCTTGTGCGCTGGAGCGCGGAACGAAACGTCGACTACTCGGCTACCATGTCGCGCACGACACGGACGGATTGATCAAGATCTATGTCTTTTGCTTCGTTATTCGTATTATGCACGCGGTCATGCTTGGAGTCGGAGAAGACCGTGAAGAGACCAGCCGATCTTGATGACCTTGAACGGTTCGATCGTGAACACACGGCACGTCACGAAAACGACGATCTTCTAGACTGTCGGCTGGCAATGCTGGGACTTGATCGCCACGTGATCCAAAGTGGCGACAGCGAAACGTTCGAATCAATTAGGCGCCGTTGCGCGAAGTGCGCCTGTCGCGAAGCCTGTGTGGTCGACTTGAAGCGAGATCCCAATAATCCAGTGTGGGAAACTTATTGTCCGAACGCGGGCGTGTTCAAGGCGCTCATTAACGCAAGCTGGGTTGCGCCGATTATCGCGAATTATTGGCGCCGACTTTACCCCAAGGATTAAAGAACGCGGTTTCAAGACATCATCGAAAGGCGCCCAGTCCGGTCGTCGCTCGATTTTATGGGCTAACTATTTGTCTTTTTGGTCGGGGCGGCGGGATTTGAACCCACGACCCCCTGTCCCCCAGACTGGTGCGCTAACCGGGCTGCGCCACGCCCCGACCGGAACGGCGCGGACTATAGGGATGCGGCTATGGCGGCGCAACAACGCTCCAGCAACGGCATATTCAGCCATGCGGCCGAATTAACGGATTGTGCACGCCTATTGGACGTAATCGCCTTGTTGAGCGCTCCGGATCGAGACGCGGCCATGGCCCACGCTGTCCCTGCACGACTTGACGCGCATTTCGGCGTCGACCCGCCGGCCGCCGACCGCGCGCAGGCGCTGTCGCCGGCTGCGGTTCCCGGCGACATTCGTCTGTCCGTCTACGAGGATCTGTCGGCGATCGAGCGGGATTGGCGCGACTTCGAGACGCATGCCGACTGCACCGTCTTCCAGAGCTTCGATTGGCTCGCAACCTGGCAGCGCCATATCGGCGTCCGCACCGGCGTGCGGCCGGCCATCGTGGTCGGACGCGACGCGCGGGCGGCATTCTGTTCCTGCTGCCGCTGTCGATGCGCGCGGCCGGCTTTGCGCGCGAGCTCGCCTGGCTCGGCTCGGACCTGTGCGACTACAACGCGCCGCTGCTGGCGCCCGGATTTCGCCGAGCGGTTCGACCGCGCGCGGTTTCCTGTCGCTGTGGGCAGATATCACGCAGTGCCTGCAAAGCAATCGCGCGCACTGCAATTCGATTTCATCAATCTGACCAAAATGCCGGCGATGGTCGGCGCGCAAGCCGAATCCGATGCTTGCGCCTGGGCGTGACGATCAATCCGAGCGGCGCCTATTTGACCCATCTCGCCGGCGACTGGGAAACGTTCTACGCGGCCAAGCGGTCGTCGACGACGCGCCGGCGCGACCGCACCAAGCGCAAACGGTTGTCCGAGCTTCGGCGAGGTCCAGCTGGTCAATCCGGAGAGCGACAGCGAAATCCTGCGCACGCTCGACATGTTGATGGAGCAGAAGGCGCGATCGTTTGCCCGCATGGGCGTCGGCAATCTGTTCGCCAAGCCGGGCCATGCGGAATTCTATCGCGCGCTCGCGAGCGATCCGGCGACCCGGCATCTCGTGCATGTCAGCCGGCTCGACGTCGGGCGCGACGGCCGCCGCCGTCAATCTCGGGCTGACCTATCGCGATTGCTACTATCACCTGCTGGCGAGCTACGACGACGGCGAGCTGTCGCGCTTCGGACCCGGCGCCGCGCATCTGCACGACCTGCTGCATCAGGCGATCGACCGCGGCTTTCAGCGTTTTCGATTTCACCATCGGCGACGAACGCTACAAGCGCGACTGGTGCGATACCGAGCTCAAGCTGTACGACCATATCTCGGCGGCCACCTGGCGCGGCGCGCTCATCGCCATGCCGATGCTCGCCGGTCAGCGGCTCAAGCGCTGGATCAAGCAGACGCCGGTGCTGTGGAACGTGTTCAGCGCGGGCGCGGGCGTTCGTCGGATCGCTGGCGCAGCGATTTCGCCGCTAGACCTAGCGCGGCGCCACTTCCGGCACGCGCCGCGACCTGATGGGCGAGCCGGATCGGTCCGCGGATCATCAGCACCACGGCCGCGATCGCGCCGCAGGCGTAGACTGCGGCATAGGCTTCGAGAAATTGCACGATATCGAGATGGGCCGACGACGGCGAAGGCGGCAACGCCGGTCATCGCCACCACCACGCCCATGCCGATGCGCGCCACTTCCCGGAAGTAGCCGTTGTGCACCAGCACGCTGTGGGTGACCATCTGCGTCAGATTGGCGATCAGCAGCACGATCAGGATCGGCGTGGTCGCCGGCGGCATGGTCGCCGCATTGCCGAGCAGGATGGCGAACAGTTTGTCGGCGCCGAAGATGAGGATGCCGCAGGCGATGGCCGCCGGAATGCTGCACAGCGCGGCCGCCAGCAGCGTCGCGCGCACCAGCGTCGGCCCGTCGCGTTCGGCCAGCGCGCTGGTCTGGCGCGGCACCAGGATATCGCAGACCGCGCCGAAAATGGTGGCGCCGCCGCGGAACACCTTGAACGTGGTGTCGAGAATGATCGGCGGCGCGCCCAGGCCGAACAGCATCGGCACGATCAGATAAGGATAGTTGCAGATGTAGATTTCGCTCGCCGCATAGGTGCCGCTGCGGATGAGCTGGGCGCGATTGGCGCGGAAGAACGAGCGCAAGTCGTCGACAAATCCGCCGATGCGCGGCAGCAAGGCGCCGCGCGCGATCATCCGCTTGACGCAAACCGTCAGCACCACGGCCCACAGCGCATTCAGCGCGATCAGCATGGCGATGAGCGGCAAGCCGAACAGCACCGCGGCGAGGCCGATGAAATAGCCGGCGCGGCGCACCGTTTCGAGCGCCTCGAACAGCACGTATTCATCGACCGCGATCGCGATATTGCGCAGCGCGAACCAGACCAGGTTGAGCGCGACGAACAGGAAGAACAATCCGAACTCCGCCGCCTCACGGAGCGAGGCGGCCGTCTGCGTCGCCATGAAAATGAAGCAGAGCAGGGCGCCGGCTGCTCACCAGCGCGAAATAAAACAGCACGACGGCGGTGGCGTGGCCGGCGACCGCGTCGCTGCGATCGCCCGCCAGAAAGCGCGCGCGCAGCCGCACGAACAGGATCTTCACGATGCCGAAGTCGATCAGCCACAGCGAATAGCCGATGGCCGCGACCAGGATGAAGATCGAGAACCGTTGCGGGCTGAGCACATGCGCGAACACGAAGGTCTGCAGCAGGCCGGTGAGCAGGGCGGCGCCGGCGGTGGTGGTGCGCAGCAGGAAGAACGGGATTGAAATCAGCCGCTTGCTTCATGTCACGCGGCCCGTTCTGCGCCGAGCGCCAGGCAATGATCGAGCAACGAGCGCGCGGTCGCTTCCCAGGTGAAGCGGCGCGCGCGCTCGCGGCCGGCCGCGGCCAGCCGCGCGCGCAAGGCCGGATCGCATGCGAGCGCATGCATGTGCGCGCATGATCGCGGCGCGCGTCGTCGGCTCGGCAGGCAGCGCCGCATCGCCGCAGACTTCCAGCAGCGCCGGCTGCTCGCTGATGATGACCGGGCAGCCGCAGGTCATCGCTTCGAGCGGCGGCAGGCCGAAGCCCTCGTAGCAGCGAGGGAAACACCAGCGCGAGCGCGTGCTCGTAGAGCGCGCGCAATTCGGCGTCGGAGACGAAGCCGACGATGCGCACGCCGTCGCGATTGGCGATGTCGAAATGGCCGAACACCGTCGGATCGTCGGCGCCGGTCAGCACCAGCACGGCGTCGTCGAGTCTTGGCCTGCTGAAAGGCCTCACGACCGTCTTGATATTCTTGTTCGCGGAGTTGACGCCGACGCCGAGGAAGAATTTGCGGCCGCTGAGATCGAAGCCGGTCGAGTACCGACTGATCGGCCGGCGACCGCCGTGATGTGGTCGCCGCCCTCGTAGCAGACCGGCATGCTGGCGATATCGGCGCCGTACCATTTGCCGATCTCCCGGCGCGAAAATTCGGAGACCGTGACCACCAGATCGGCGCGCCGGCACAGGCGCGGAATGAGAAACTTGTAGGCGGCGCGAAAGCGCGACGAAAAATTGTTCGGGCAGCGCGCGCACCGTCGCGTCATGCACGACCACGATCTGGTGGCGGGCGACGAGCGGTCCGAGCATGCAGAGATTGAGCAGCAGCTGCCCGCGCGGCGTGCAGCGGAAATTCGATCTGCTCCCAGGCATAGCCGGTGAAATAGCCGACGCGGCGGAGCGGAATATTTTTGAGCGGAAAATCGCGCGCCTGCGCGCGGCGCGACGATCTCGATGCGACCTTTAGCGCGGCGATAGTCTGCTGTCGAGCAGGCGGTCGATCGCCTTGATCGGCTTCCGCCGCGAAGCGCTGCACGCCCGAGGAGCGTCTGGGTGAGGAAACGGCCGTTGATGGCGATGCGCGAGCGGTCGACATCAGCGGCGCTCCGCGCTTCGATGAGCGCGGCGACCGTGCGGCAAAATGCTTGGGCGAGAGCTGCGCGGCGACGTCCCGGCGGCGGCAGCGCCAAGGCGGGCGCGCAGATCGGCGATCGTCGGCGAGCCGGCGCAGCCACGCCGCGGCCTCCTCGACATTGGCGTCGGCCCACATCTGGTCGTCGGCTTCGAAGGCGCCTTCCGGATCGTGCACCGGCATCAGCGAATAGGAAACCAGCGCCGAATTGTTCTTGTTCATGAAATCGAGATTGCCGGACCAGCCGGTGGCGATCACCGGCTTGCCGAGCGCCATCGCCTGCGCCGGCACCAGGCCGAAGCCTTCCGAACGATGCAGCGAAATCACGATGTCGGCGGCGGCCATCAACCCGGTCATGTCGGCTGCCGGCAACATGCCCTCGATCAGGCGAATATTGGAGGCGCCGGCGATCGCCGCGTCGAGTTCGCGCCGCGCCCATGGCGGCGCCGTTGTCGATCAGCTTGATCGCCAGCACGCGATCGCGGCGCGTCGCCGAAGGCGCGGCGGAACGCGGCGATGGCGGCGAGCGGGTTCTTGCGGCTGAAGGCGGAGCCGAGATGGAACACGTTGAGCACGACCAGCGCATCGTCCGGCAGGCCGAGCTTGCCGCGCATGTTGGGCGTGGCGGTCATCGGCGGCAGCGGATGCGGCACCACATGCACCGGCAGATCGGTGGCGGCGGCGACGGCATCGCGCGTGAAGCGTGCTCGGCACCCAGATTTCGTGCACGTAGCGGAAGCTCGCGTCGCCACCCGTCCGGCAGCCGCGGCAATTCCCAGGCCCAGTAGCCGATGATGCGGCGGCCGCGACCCGCGCGCGGCCGAGCGCCCACAACGCGTGCGGCATGATAGGGGCCGTTGTGATGAACGATCAGACTGCCGCTGCCGGGCGCCAGCGCGCGCCGCGGTGCGATCGGCGCTGCAAGTTCCGTCTGTCCGAAGGCCGCGCTGAGATCGAAGGCGGCGGGCGCGTAGCCGGCGGCGTCGAGCGCGGCGTAAGCGAGCCGGGCGCCTTCGCCGAGGCCGCTGGCGGTCGAGAACAGGCCGGCGATGCCGAGCGGAAATCCGCCGCGCGGATGCGTGTCCGGCAGCGGCGCGACCAGCGGCTGACGTCGAACAGAATCTGCGTGCGCGTGTGCTGCGGCAGGCGCTGCCACAGCCGGCGCAGGGCGCTGCGCCGCGCCGGCGCGCGCTCGCGGCGGCGAATTCAAGCGCCGACATGGGACGAACCGTCCCGCCGGCAGCGGCATCTGTACGGCCGCGTCCGTGGTTGAACGTCGCCGCGGCCAAGCCCCAGATCATGCCGAGCAGAAGAAAGAAATGCCGCCAGTGATCGGTGTCGATCACGAAGCCTTCGACGCACCTCGCCGACAAAAGTGGCGAAGGCGCGATCAGATAAGGCTGCCACGGCGTGCGCACGAAGACGGTGCGCAAGCCGATCCAGAACGTCGGCGACCAGCAGCACGATATAGGCCATGCCGCCGAGCCCAGCCGTAGACCAGGAAGGCCTGCAGATAGACGTTGTGCTGCTGCAGGCCGTGGATGCGGGAGAATTCGAACGGGCCCATGCCGTTCGGGAAATTGCAGCATATCCGGCGAGCGCCAATTCCTGCAAGCGGAAGCGGCCGCCGCTGCCGACGTCGTAGGATTGCACGAGCTGCGCGCGCTCGCTGGAACATGGTCGCGATCGAATCGAACGACAGCAGCGATCGCGATGAAGCGCCGCCAGCGCGCGCGATGCCGATCGCGCTCATCGCAAAGATGCGCAGGCGCGTGCTGGGCGTCGTCCGCGGTCACGAAAGCGAGCGCGATCATGACCGACGCACGACACGGCGAAATGAAACCAGGCGCCGCGCGAAAAGCTCAGCAGCAGAGCCGAACAGCAGGATGCCGGCGACGCCAGACGTCGGCGCAGGCGTGATGCGGCGCGCCAGCATGCGCTCGAGCACGCACCAGCGTCGGCCAGATCAGGAACGGCCCGAAGACGTTGGGATCCTTGAAGGCGCCGAGCGCGCGGTCGTTCGGTCGCGAACAGATCGTCGGCGCCGGGAAACAGGCTGGAAATAGCCGGCGATGCCGGCAGAGCGGCGATGACGGTCGCGGTCAGCACATAGGCCGTGCGCAAGGTGGCGAGCCGCGGCATCGTGTTCTGGGCGAACAGGCTGGCGAACAAGATCGCCGCCACCGCCAGATAGATCGAGGTGGCGGCGTATTGGATCGTCTGCTCCTGTCCGACGACGTTGAGCAGCGACAGCATGCCGCCGATGTTCCAGATCAGCAGCAGCAGAAACAGCAGCGCGATCTGGCGCTCGAACGTGCACGCCGGCGATCAGGCAGGCGAGCGCCAGCACAGCCCATCAGCGCGTCATGCGGCGACGGCTCGATGAAGGCGACCGAGCTGGTCAGCACGGTCACGAACAGCACCATCGAGCAGCAGCGCGCTCGCGCGAACGGCGGCCGCCGGCGCGCCAGGCACGCCGTGCCGGCGCGAGCGGTCGGCGCGGCCTGCGGATCGCCATGTCGTCGGGCGGTGATCAATACGCGTTCTCGGTCTTGAGCAGCGCGAAGGGCGTGCGCGCCACGATGTAGAGATCGAACAGCACCGACCAGTTCTCGATGTAGTAGAGATCGTGCTCGACGCGCTGCTGGATCTTTTCGTGCGTGTCGGTCTCGCCGCGCCAGCCGTTGATCTGCGCCCAGCCGGTGATGCCCGGCTTGACGCGATGGCGGGCGAAATAGCCGTCGACCGCCTCGTCGTAGAGGCGGGCCTCGGCCTTGGCGTTGACCGCGTGCGGGCGCGGGCCGACCAGCGACAGGTTGCCCTTGAACACCACGTTGAACAGCTGCGGCAGTTCGTCGAGGCTGGTCTTGCGGATGAAGCGGCCGACGCGGGTGACGCGCGGATCGTCCTTGGTGACGAGCTTGTTGGCGGTCGGCGTCGGCCGCGTCCGCATACATCGAGCGGAATTTGTAGACCTCGATCAGGTCGTTGTTGAAGCCGTAGCGCTTCTGCTTGAACAGCACCGGGCCGCGGCTGTCGAGCTTGATGGCGATCGCGATCAGCGCCATCACCGGCAGCGCGCAGAGCAGCAGCAGGCCGCCGATGATTTTGTCGAACAGCCATTTCATCACCACGTCCCAATCGGCGATCGGCCGATCGAACACGTCGAGCACCGGCACGTTGCCGATGTAGGAATAGGAGCGCGGGCGGAATTGCAGCTTGTTGGTATGGGCGGCGAGCCGGATGTCGACCGGCAGCACCCACAACTTCTTCAGCATCTGCAGGATGCGGCCTTCCGCCGAGATCGGCAGCGAGAAGATCACCAGATCGACGCGCGTGCGCCGGCCGAATTCGACCAGATCGTCGACCGTGCCGAGCTTGCGCTCGCCGGCGCATTCGGCGCCGCTGCGGTCGTCGCCGCGATCGTCGAACAGGCCGATGATCTTGACGCCGGAATCCTTCTGCCGGCGCAACTCCTCGATCACGTGCGCGCCGGTCTCGCCGCCGCCGACGATCACCGTGCGGCGGGTGAGGCGGCCTTCGCGCGTCCATTTGCGCACCAGCAGGAACAACAGCCTGCGCGAGATCATCAGCGCGACCAGGCCGCTGACGTAGAAAGCTGCCGAGCCAGACGCGCGAGAACATCTCGCCGGCCTTGGCGAAGAACGACGCGCCGATCACGATCAGGAACACCACCGACCAGGCCGAGGCGAGCCGCATGTATTGCTTCTCGTGGCCGCGGAAGGCCTGCACCTGGTAGATGTCGGCGGTCTGGAACGCGAACATCGACAGCACCGCGATGGCGAAGAGTCGCGACCAGAGTAGCGCCAGAACAAGTCCTTCGACTGACGGCAGATAGACGGCAAAGATCGCCATGCCGACCAGCGACGATCAGCGCGAACTCGGCCATGCGCACGAAGCCGGCGAGCACGATCGGCGAGATCGGCGCTGGCTGCGGCTTGGCGGCGACGGCGAGCGCTTCCGGCGACAGCGAATGCGGCTTGCGCGTCTGGCGCGCGGCGCGCGCGCGCAGGCGGTCGATGACCGCGGCGGCGCTCTGCGTCCGCTCATGGACGGGCGAGTGTCGGTATCGGTCATGGCTTGACGCCAAACATCACGCCGGTCCGCGACCGCTCGGAGGGCGGCAGGGATTGTCCCGTAATTCCCGGAAATTTCTAGGGAAAAAGTCGTCAAAAAAGGCTTATCGGGACCGCCGAAAACTGTCTTAACGGCGGCCGGTCTTGCTGCAGCGTTTCGAGCGCGGCCTGGTAGGCGGCGAGCACGCCATCGACCATGGTCTCGACCGAAAACGACGCCGGCAACGCGTTCGCGCAGCCTTGCGCGCGACGTCCGCGGCTGCGGCCGGATGGTCGAGGCCTGCGGCGATGGCGCGCGGCGAGCGCCGCGGCATCATCCGGCGGTACCAGCGTGTCCGACAGCGGCCCGTAAATTTCCGGAATCCCGCCGACCCGGGTGGTGATCAGCGGCTTGCCGGAGGCGGCCGCCTCCAGCACGACGTAGGGCAGCGACTTCGGCCCGCGACGGCACCACCATGACGCGGCCGAGCGTCTGGCCTGGCGCGCCGGCATGGCCGGCTGGAACCGGATCGGCGTCGTCGAGGCCGCAGCGCTCGACCTGCGCCTGCAACGCGTCGCGGTCGGGGCCGTCGCCGACCAGCGTTGCGGTGACGTTGCGGCCGTCGCGGTGCAGCTGGGCAATGGCATCGATCAGCACGTCGATGCCTTTCACGTGCCGCAACTCGCCCATGAACACCAGATCGGTCGCGTCGGCGCGCGGTCGCCACCGGCTCGAATTCGGCGCGCGACACGCCGTTGTGCACGATGCGCACGAGGCCGCGCGGCTTGCCGATCTTGCGGCGGAAAATGTCGGCGCTAAAGGCGCTTTCGAACAGGAACAGATCGCCGCGCAGCATCAGCAGGCGCTCGGTGGTCAGATAGAATTTTCCGGCCAGCGTGTCGTGGCCGAACAGCAGGCTGCCGCCATGCGGCGTATAGGCGCGCACCGCGCGCTTGCGTGGCGAAGGCCAGGCGGGCATAGGCGCCGCCTTTGGCGCCGTGCCCGTGCACGACGTCGGCCTGCGCCTGCGCGACGCGGCGCATGACGTGGGCGAGCGCGAAGACATCGCTCGGATCGGGTTGCCGGCGCATCGCGATGCGGCTGAGGCCGAGCGCGAGCGACGGCTCGAGCTCGCGCAACACGTCGTCGGCGCGCGCGCCGCCGGTGCTGCAAGTCGGCGATCAGGCCGACGCGGTGTCCGCGCGCGATCTGCTCGCGGGTCAGGTCGAGCACATGGCGAAACAGGCCGCCGACCGGCGCGCGGAACACGTGCAGGATGTTCAAGGGCGTCATTGCGCCGCGAATCGCCCGGCCGCGTCGCGGAAAACCGATCCGAATAGGGGGGCGGATGGTTAACAAAACCTAACTGTCGCGCCTGCGGCCGCCGGAAATTAACGCGGAAGCAACCATAATAGGTTGTGATCATCGCGGCGCCATAGAGCCGTGCGTTTGGAGTGGGGAATGTTGTTCCGTAGAAAGTCGAAAGTAGCCGCCGCGCCTGCGCCCGCCGTGGTGCCGCTTCGCCGCCGATGGCGAGCCCGATATGCGCGGTTTGGGCCGCGTTTTGTGGGCCAAGAAAACCAAGATCATCGGCGTCACGCTGCTGTCGGCCGCCGCCGCCTTCGTCGTCGTCAACGCCATCACGCCGCGCTACCGCTCCGAATTGCGCCTGCTGCTGGAAGCGCGCGAGAACGTGTTCCTGCGCGCCGAGGCCGACAAGAACAGCGGCGACCGCAACACCATCGATCCCGAGGCGGTGACCAGCCAGATCCAGCTCGTGCTGTCGCGCGATCTGGCGCGCGAAGTGATCAGACGCGAAAAACTCGCCGACCAATCCGAATTCGATCCGTCGGTCGGCGGCATGTCGCCGCTGAAAATCATGCTCGGCCTGTTCGGCATCGGCCGCGATCCCAGCACGATGTCGCCGGAAGAGCGCACGCTGGAATCCTACTACGACCGGCTCAACGTCTATGCGGTGGAAAAATCCCGCGTGATCGCGGTCGATTTCAGTTCCGCCAATCCGGAGCTTGCCGCCCGCGTCGCCAATCGCGTGGCCGAGACCTACCTCAAGATGCAGCAGACGTCGAAGCAGGACCAGACCCACGCCGCCGGCGATTGGCTGGCCGGCGAAATCGACAAGCTGCGCACCAAGGTGGCGGACGCCGAAGCCAAGGTCGACGAATATCGCGCCAAGTCCAATCTGTTCGTCGGCTCCAACAACACCTCGCTGCCGAACCAGCAGCTCACCGAGATCAATTCGCAGATTTCGGCGGCGCGCGGGCAGAAGGCCGATCTGGAGGCGAGGGCGCGGCAATTGCGCGAGGTCATCCGTTCCGGCAAGTCGATCGAATCCTCCGACATCGCCAATTCCGATTCCATGCGCCGGCTGATCGAGCAGCGCAACGCGCTGCGCTCGCAGCTGGCCGAGCAATCCACCACCTTGCTCGACCAGCATCCGCGCATCAAGGAACTGCAGGCGCAGATCGCGCGAGGTCGATCGCGCAGATGCGCACCGAAGGCGAGCGGCTGGCGCGCCAGCTCGACAACGACGCCAAGGTCGCCGGCGACCGGCTGGAGACGCTCACCGCCAGCCTCGACACGGTCAAGAAGCTCGCCTCGCAGACCAACGAGCAGGACGTGCAACTGCGCGCGCTCGAACGCGACGCCAAGACCGAGCGCGATCTGCTCGAATCCTATCTGGCCAAATATCGCGAAGCGACCGCGCGCGACAACATCAATGCCGCGCCGCCGGAGGCGCGCATCATTTCGCGCGCCAGCCCGGCGATCAAGCCGGACTATCCGAAGAAACTGCCGACCGTGCTGATCGCGGCCTTCGCCGCCTTCGCGCTGTCGGCCGGCTTCACCGTGACCGGCGCGCTGCTGGCGCCGGCGCCGTCGTCCTATGGCTACGCCTATGCGCCGGCGAGCTATGCCGCGCCGGCTTACGCGGCTCCGGCCGATGGCCGCGCCGGTGATGCCGCGCGTGGCGTCGCCGCCATTGATGCCGGCCGCTCCGCCTGCCGCCGCCATGGCGTCCGTGCCTTTGGCGGTCAGCACGGTGGAGCAGATCGCGCAGAGCCTGCGCCAAGCGGGCGATGCCGGCCGCCGCGTCACCGTGGTCGGCGCCATGCGCAATGTCGGCACCACCTATGCCGCGATTTCGCTCGCCCGCACGCTGGCGAGCGACGCCAATGTGGTGCTGGTCGATCTGGCCTTCGGCGCGCCCAATCTGTCGATCATTTCGACCGATCCCAAGGCGCCCGGCATCGCCGAACTCGTGCGCGGCACCGCCTCGTTCGGCGACATCATCACCCGCGACCAATATTCGCCCGTGCATCTGGTGGCGACCGGCAATGTCGGCAGCGACGCGCCCGCGCTCGCCGCCTCGCCGATGCTGGCGACGGTGATCGAGGCGCTGGTGCGCAGCTACGATCACGTCGTGATCGATGTCGGCTCCGCCGCCGATATCGCGGTCGAGCGGTTCGCAGCCCTCGCCACGCGCGCGGTGCTGGTGGCGGCCGATCCGGCCAATCCGGCGACGCAGGCCGCGCGCGAGCGGCTGATGATGGCGGGCTTTGCCGACGTGACGCTGCTGGCCGGCGCGCCGCAGGTCGTCGCCGCCTAAATCCCCTTCGTTCGGGCGGGCGGTGAGTTAGCCCTGGTCATGGCTTCGCAAACATTTATCAATATAGGATTGGGATAGTCGGCCGATTGAGCTTTGGATCGAGAAACTTGGCGGGCATGAAGCAAACCATCATCCGGACCGGGCTGGAAACGCTCTATTTCAGCGGCATGCATCATTTCATGCGCCCGCTGGTGGGCGGCGTCGGCGCCATCCTGACGCTGCATCACGTGCGCCCGCCGCGCCCGGACGCGTTCCAGCCGAACCGGCTGCTGGAGATCACGCCGGCGTTCCTGGAGCGCCTGCTGAAGCGGCTCAAGCGCGCGCGCATCGACGTGGTCTCGCTCGACGAGATGCACCGGCGTTTCATCAGCGGCGAATTCAAGCGCCGCTTCGTCTGCATCACCTTCGACGACGGCTACAAGGACCTGATGCGCTGTGCCTATCCGCTGCTGAAAAAATACCAGATGCCGTTCGCGCTCTACATCCCGACCAGCTTCCCCGACCGGCTCGGCGAATTGTGGTGGGTCGCGCTCGAAGCGGTGATCGCGCAGAACAGCCGCATCGGCATGGTGATCAACGGCAAGGATCAGTTCTTCGAATGCGGCACGGTGAGGGAAAAGCGCGAGCTGTATGACGCGGTCTACGGCTATCTGCGCAGCATGAAGACCGAAGACGAACTGCGCCACGTGGTGCGCGACCTCGCCGCCTGCCACCGCGTCGATCATCGCCGCGTTCTGCCGCGACCTGTGCATGGACTGGCAGGAGATCAGCGATCTCGCCGCCGATCCGCTGGTCACCATCGGCGCGCACACCGTCAATCACAAGATGCTCAAGAAGATGCCGAACGAATGCCGCCGTGCGCGCCGAAATGGAGATGAGCCGCGCGGTGCTGGAAGCGGCGCTCGGCAAGCGGCCGGAGCATCTGGCCTATCCGGTCGGCGATCCGACCTCGGCCGGCCCGCGCGAATTCCGCATCGCCGCCGAGCTGGGCTTCAAGACCGCGGTCACCACGCGGCCGGGCGTGCTGTTCAAGGTGCACCGCGACCACCTGACCGCGCTGCCGCGCATTTCGGTCAACGGCGAATTCCAGCAGCAGCGCTACCTGAAGGTGCTGATGTCGGGCGCCGCCACCGCGATGTGGAACGGCTTCCGCCGCGTCAACGCGGCTTGATTTTGTCTGGCCTTCGCCATCCAGCTGACCAGCGGCATCGCCGGCAGCACCCAGCCGAGCCCGGCGACCACGTAGAAGATCGCCGCCACGAAGCCGTTGATGTCGGTGAGCACCGACTGCGCCAGCGCCATGGCGAGCAATCCCCAGACCGACACCAGCACGAGCAGGGCGACGGTGCCGATCAGCTTGCGGGTGCGGATGGACATAGCAGGTCTTTGTTTATGTGGCGCATGATCTTGTCCGAAAACCGGTTTCCACTTTTCGGGATCATGCGCTGCCGTCATTGCGATGCAACGCGCATGACTATATGGTCCGCGCCGTTTCCTGCAAAGCTTGCATTCCATGTCCGATCAGCGTTCGGTTCCGGAGTTTCGCGTGCGCGCGGTGCGGCTGTGGCTGCTCGCCGCGGCGGCGATGATCTTCCTGACGCTGATGATCGGCGGCGCCACGCGGCTCACCGTATCCGGCCTCTCGATCGTCGAATGGAAGCCGGTCACCGGCGTGCTGCCGCCGCTGAGCGAGACGGCCTGGCAGGCCGAATTCGAGAAATACCAGGCGATCCCGCAATACCGCGAACTCAACCGCGGCATGAGCCTCGATGCAGTTCAAGGTGATCTATTGGTGGGAATGGACGCACCGGCTGCTGGCGCGCTCGACCGGCGCGGTGTTCCTGCTGCCGTTTCTGTTCTTCCTGTGGCGCGGCTCGATTCCGCCGCCGCTGCGGCCGCGGCTGTGGACGATCTTCGCCGCCGGCGCCGCTGCTCGGCGTGGTCGGCTGGTGGATGGTGGCCTCGGGCCTGGCCGGCACGCTCACCAAGGTCTCGCAATACCGGCTGGCGTTCCATATGACGTTGGCCTGCGCGATCTATGCGGCGGTGCTGTGGACCGCGCAGCAGATCGCGCCGCAGCGCGCCAAGCGATGCGCCCAGGCGGCTGCGCTTCGGCGCGCTGGCGATCGCCGCGCTGCTGCTGGTGCAGATCTATCTCGGCGCGCTGGTGGCCGGGCTCGATGCCGGCTTGAAATACAACACCTGGCCGACGATCGACGGCGCCTTCATGCCGTCGCTCGACCGGCTGCTGTTCATCAGTCCGCTCTGGCGCAATCTGTTCGAGAACGATCTCATCGTTCAGATCAACCATCGCATGCTGGCCGATGCGATCTGGCTGCTGGCCGTGCTTGCAGGCTATCGACGCCTGGCGCCTGCGGCGCGAGCTGCGCGGCGCCATCATGCTGGCGGGCGCGGTGACGCTGCAGGCCGCGCTCGGCATCGTCACGCTGCTCTATGAGGCGCCGCTCGCGCTCGCGCTCGCGCACCAGGTGGCGGCGATCGTGGTGTTCACTATCGCGGTGGTGCATGCCGAGCGGCTGTCGCATCGCGCGCGGTTCCGTTAGCCCGGCGGCGGGGCAGGGCGCATGATCGACATCAAGACCGATGACGGCATCGCCGTGCTGACGCTGACGCACGGCAAGGCCAATGCGCTCGACATCGAATTCTGCGAGGCGCTGGCCGCGCGCTTCCTGGAGCTGCGCAGGTCCGACGCCAAGGCGGTGGTGATCACCGGGCAGGGCAAGATGTTTTCCGCCGGCGTCGATCTCAAGCGGCTGAGCGAAGGCGGCGCCGACTACATCCGCAAATTCCTGCCCGCCCTGCACAAGCTCTACGACGCGGTGTTCTTTCATCCCAAGCCGGTGGTGGCCGCGATCAACGGCCACGCCATCGCCGGCGGCGCGGTGCTCGCCGCTTGCGCCGACCGCCGCATCATGGCGCGCGAGAGCGGGCGCATCGGCGTCACCGAATTGCTGGTGGGCGTGCCGTTTCCGGCGCTCGCCTTCGAGATCGTGCGCTTCGCGGTGCCGCCGCGCCATCTGCCGGAGTTCACGCTGAGCGGCGCGACCTATGCCACCGACGTCGCCTTGCAGCGCGGCTGGGTCGACGAAGTCGGCGGAGCCCGCGGCGATCTGATGGAGCGACGCGATCGCCGTCGCGCAATCGCTGGCCGCGCTGTCGCCGCCGGCCTTCGCGCAGACCAAGACGCAAATCCGCCAGGCGGTGAGCGAGCGGATGGCGGCGAGCGGGGAGGCGACCGACAAGAGCGGTCACCGAGATCTGGACCGCGCCGGCGACGCTCGCCTTTATCCGCGACTACGTCGCGCGCACGCTGAAGAAATAGCACTTGTCATGCCGGCTTGTCCCGGCCATCCACGTCTTGTTTACGGCCGCAAGAAAGACGTGGATGCCCGGCACAAGGCCGGGCATGACGGAGGAAGAGCCGTTTAGCCCAACCCGATCTCGCTCAAATATTTCCGCACGCCCGGATGAATCAGCTCCGGCCGCGGCGCGGCGGCGGCGGTGTTCTGCGGCGTGGTCTCGGCCGCCTGCGCCAGCCGTTTGACGAAAGCGGCGTGGCCTTTGTGCAAGGCGCGGGCCAGCGCATAGGCGATGTCGTCGGGCAGCGTCGGCCGCGCCAGCACGAAGCTCCAGGAGCCGACCGAGTTCACCGCCGCGGTCTGCCCGGCATAGCTGCCGGCGGGCAGCGTGAGTCGCTTTCAGGAAACTGTGCTTGGCGCGGATGCGCGCGGCCTCGTCGGCGGTGGGCGCGATGAAGCGGCCGCCCGCCTGCGCCACCGCCGCAAAGCCCGGCCAGCCGACGCCGCCGCCCCACAGCGCCGCGGCGCGGCCGTCGAGCACCATGGCCGGCCCGTCGCCGGCCTTGTCGAGAAAGATCGCCTGGAAATCCTTGCGCCTGGTCGAGCCCGAGCCCGTCGAGCACATAGCGCGACAGGATGGTCAGCCCCGAGCCCTTGGCGCCGAACGCCACCGGCTTGCCCTTGAGATCGTCGATCGTGCGCGCCGGGCTGTCGCCGCGCACGACGAACATGCCGGCGGTCGAATACATCGCGGCGATGATCTTCAACTCGCGAGCGCGGCCGCCCGATGCCTTCCCACGCCTCGTAGGCCGGCTCGCCGGTGACCAGCGCGATGTCGAGCTTGCCCGCTTCCAGCAGCGGGATGTTCTCGGTCGAGCCCTTGGTGTTGCGCGGCTCGACCGCGAGCGTCGTATCGGTCTCGTTGATCGGTCTCGGCGAAGGCGCCGCCGTAGAGCGGAAAGCCGCCGCCCGGCGTCGCGGTGCCGAGGATGACTTTGGTGGTCACGCCGATTTCAGGCCCTGTTCGAGATCGGCGATGATGTCGGCCGCATCCTCCAGCCCGATCGAGAGCCGCACCACGTCCGGTCCGGCGCCGGCCTGCACCTTCTGCGCGTCGGACAATTGCTTGTGCGTGGTGGAGGCGGGATGGATGATGAGCGAGCGGGTGTCGCCGATATTGGCCAGATGCGAGAACAGCTTCACGTTCGACACCAGCTTCACGCCGGCGTCGTAGCCGCCCTTGAGGCCGAAGGTGAACACCGCGCCGCAGCCCTTCGGCACGTATTTCTTGGCGAGCGCGTTGTACTTGTCGCCGGGCAGGCCCGGATAGCTGACCCAGGCCACCTCCGGCCGCTTCGACAGCCATTCGGCAACGGCGAGCGCGTTGTCGGAATGGCGCTGCATGCGCAGCGGCAGCGTCTCGATGCCGGTGATGATGAGGAAGGCGTTGAACGGCGACAGCGCCGGGCCGAGGTCGCGCAGGCCCAGCACGCGGCAGGCGATGGCGAAGGCGAAATTGCCGAAGGTCTCGTCCAGCACGATGCCGGAATATTCCGGGCGCGGCTCCGACAGCATCGGATAGCGCTTGTTGTGCATCCAGTTGAAGTTGCCGCCGTCGACGATCAGGCCGCCGATCGAGTTGCCGTGGCCGCCGAGGAACTTGGTGAGCGAATGCACCACGATGTTGGCGCCGTAATCGATCGGCTTGCACAGATAGGGCGTCGCCAGCGTGTTGTCGACGATCAGCGGCACGCCGGCCTTGCGCGCGATCTTGGCGACCGCCTCGATGTCGGTGATGATGCCGCCCGGATTGGCGATCGACTCGATGAAGATCGCCTTGGTCTTCGGCGTCACCGCTTTTTCGAACGATGCGATGTCGTCGGGATCGGCCCACACCACGTTCCAGCCGAAATTCTTGAACGAATGGTTGAACTGGTTGATCGAGCCGCCATAGAGCTTCTTGGAGGCGACGAACTCGTCGCCCGGCGTCATCAGCGCGTGCATCACGATCACCTGCGCGGCATGGCCGGAGGCGACCGCCAGGCCGGCGGTGCCGCCTTCGAGCGCGGCGACGCGCTCTTCCAGCACGGCGCAGGTCGGGTTGCCGATGCGGGTATAGATGTTGCCGAAGGCCTGCAGGCCGAACAGCGAGGCGGCGTGATCGACGTCGTCGAACACGAAGGACGTGGTCTGGTAGATCGGCGTCGCGCGCGCGCCGGTGGTCGGATCGGGCTTGGCGCCGGCGTGGATCGAGAGCGTCTTGAAGCCCGGAATGCGTTCGGCGTCGGCCATGGGTGCCCCGTCCTGGTGTCGTCCGCTGGCCGTTATTGACCTGAGCGGAAAAGAGCGCGATTTAAGGGCGGGGGTGGGCGCGCCGTCAAGGCGGCATTGTGCAAGCCATGAAAACGAAAGCCGGCGGCTAGGCGGCGGCCGCGCCGTGGAAATTCATTCCGGCGCGAATGCGTTCGTTCAACCGCCGTTTTCTTCGCCTTTTTGCGCCCGGTCGGTCGCCTCGGTGGCGCCGCCCCGCGTGGTGCTGCCCGAGCCCCATGCGCTGCACGCCCTTGCCGAGCGTCTGCGCGCGCTTGGAGGAGAGCGTGCGCGAATTGACGCCGATCCAGGAAATCTCCGACGACAGCCGGCCATATTCGATCTTCGGGCAGCGGTTCATCACCACCTTCAGGCCGGCCGCTTCGGCGAGCCGCGCGGCCTCGTCGTTGCGCACGGTGAGCTGCATCCAGATCACCTGCGGCTTCGGCTTGAGCGTCAGCGCCTCCTGCACGATCGGCAGCACGTGTTGCGGAGGCGCGGAAGATGTCGACCATGTCGACCGGCTCCGGGATGTCGGCGAGCTTGGCGTAGACCTTCTGGCCGAGGATGTCCTTGCCGGCCTGGCCGGGATTGACCGGGATCATGCGGTAGCCGCGCTCGAGCAGATATTTGAACGCGAAATAGCTCGGCCGATTGTCCTTCGGCGAGATGCCGACCATGGCGATGGTCTTCACGGTATTGAGGATGCCGCGGATATAGCTGTCGGGATAGTTGTCGTGGTTCATTTATTCTGCGAGTCGACGACTTTCTTACAGGCATCGGAGAGCTGGCCGTGCTGCTTGCTCAGGCTGGCGAGCACGCGGCCACCGCCCGGCATGGTGCCTTTGCAGAATTTGTCGTAGTCGCCCCTGCAGGCGGCGCGCTGCTCGGCGGTGAAGTCCTGCGCCTTGGCGGCGTTCGAGCGACAGCAGCACGATGGCGGCAACAAGCACGATGCGTTTCATCATCGGTCCTCCCAGGTCGGATCGCGTTTCTCGATGAAGGCGTTGAGACCTTCTTCGGCGTCGCGCGCCAGCATATTATCGACCATCACGTCGATGGTGAGCTTGTAGGCGTCGGCGAGATTGAGTTCGCGCTGGCGGTAGAAGGCTTCCTTGCCGAGCTTGACGGTCAGCATCGACTTCGATGCGATCTGGTGCGCCAACTCAAGCGCGTGTTCGGACGCTTTGCCGGCCGGCACGACGCGATTGACGAGGCCGATGCGATGGGCGTCGGCGGCGGAGATCATGTCGCCGGTGAGCAGCATTTCCATGGCGTGCTTGTTGGCGACGTTGCGCGACAGCGCCACCATCGGCGTCGAGCAGAACAGGCCGATATGCACGCCCGGCGTGGAGAAATGCGCCGTTTCGGAAGCCACCGCGAGGTCGCAAGTGGCGACGAGCTGGCAGCCGGCGGCGGTGGCGACCCCTTCGACGGCGGCGATCACCGGCTGCGGCAATTTTTGAATTGACAGCATCAGCACGCTGCAGCGTTCCATCAATGCCTTGAAATAACTGCGGCCGCGATCGGGGTCGGAGCGGTGCGCGGTCATCTCCTTCATGTCGTGGCCGGCGCAGAATGCTGGGCCGTTGTGTGAAATGATGACGGCGCGAACTTGGTCGTCTCTGGCAATCGAGGCGAGTTGGTCCTGCAGCGCCGCCAGCATCGCCTCCGACAGCGTATTGCGGGCTTGTGGCTGGTTGAGCGAGAGCAATGCGATTCCGTCGATATCGCCGCGCAACAAAACGGGTGACGTCGCGGAATTGGGGCTGCTGCTGCGCGCGGTCATGACGGCTGATACTTAACCCGGCCAGCCGGGCGTGCAAGGCAAGGACTGAAAAGACCGTTTGACCGTATGGCTGTCCCGTCTAAGACGGGGGCGCCGGATGGTCCGGCGATGGGGGCGGGCATGCCGGCACCGGCATTATCAGCCGACGAAATCGCGGAGTTGCTGCACGCGGAATTCCCACAGGCGTTCTATCCCGGCTGCGGCCACAGCATCGAGCGCGTCGAGCATGGTGATGTGCGCGTGCGCTGGGCCTTTGACGAGGGCAGCCTGCGCCCGGGCGGCACGATTTCCGGTCCGACCATGATGGAGCTCGCCGACTTCGCCATGTATGTCGCGGTGTTCTCGGCGATCGGGCGGCAGCCGCTGGCGGTCACCACCAATCTCAACATCAATTTCCTGCGCAAGCCGACGCGCGCCGACCTGATCGCCGATGCCCATTTGATGAAAGTCGGCAAGCGGCTTGCCGTGGGCGAGGTCATGATCTACTCGGAGGGCGCGGACGAGCCGGTGGCCCATGTCACCGCCACCTATTCAATCCCTTACGCTCGCTAATTAGCTAATGGTGCCAAAATACCAATCTTATAACCATTTGATCTCGTTCATAAAACATCACGCATCGGGCATTGACCGGCAAGCTCCGCTCGGCTAGAGAACCGCATCTTCTGCTCCTCCAAGGATTTGTCATGACTACCTATTCGGCCAAGGCCGCCGACATCGAGAAGAAGTGGCTGCTGGTCGACGCCAGCGGGCTCATCGTCGGCCGGCTCGCCTCGATCGTTGCCATGCGGCTGCGCGGTAAGCACAAGGCGACCTACACCCCGCATGTGGACGACGGCGACAACGTCATCGTCATCAACGCTGCCAAGGCGGTGTTCAGCGGGCGCAAGCGCGAGAAGAAGGTTTATTACCATCACACCGGCTTTATCGGCGGGGTCAAGGAGCGCACGGCGAAGTCGATCTTCGAGGGCCGCTTCCCCGAACGCATCGTAGAGAAGGCGGTCGAGCGCATGCTGCCGCGCGGACCGCTCGGGCGCGTGCAATTCGGCAACTTGCGCGTCTATCCTGGCCCCGAACATCCGCACGAGGCGCAGACGCCGGAAACACTCGACGTCGCCGCCATGAACCGCAAGAACGAGAGGAGTGCCTGACCGTGGCGGAGACCGTACAGTCACTGGAAGGGTTGGCGAGCCTCAAGCCGGCCGCGCCGGAAGCGCCGAAATACGTGCAGAAAATCGATGCACAGGGGCGCGCTTACGCCACCGGCAAACGCAAGAACGCGGTCGCGCGCGTCTGGATCAAGCCCGGCTCCGGCAAAATCCTGGTCAACACCAAGACGGTGGAAATATTCTTCGCACGTCCGGTGCTGCGCATGATGATCCAGCAGCCGTTGGTCGCCGCTAATCGCACCGGGCAATATGACGTCACCTGCACCGTCTCCGGCGGCGGCTTGTCCGGTCAGGCCGGCGCGGTGCGCCATGGCATTTCCAAGGCGCTGACCTATTACGAGCCGGACCTGCGCGGCGCACTCAAGAAGGGCGGCTTTCTCACCCGCGACTCGCGCGTGGTCGAACGCAAGAAGTACGGCCGGGCCAAGGCGCGGCGCTCATTCCAGTTCTCCAAGCGATAAGTTCAAAAAAAGGAACGTCCAAGGAAATCAAGGGCTTGTCAGAAATGGCAAGCCCTTTTTCGTATTCACAACTCACTCACAAGTTATTGTTTCCGCCGACCTTCCTGTTATCGTTTTGCACAACTCGCTCACAAGTTGGGGCAGGGCGTGGCAAAGAAGGCGAAATATTATTTGAACCGGCACACCCTGTATGAAGGCGCTGTGGTGCTGTTCAGGCGCCCCGATAGCCGGAAGCCTGACAAAGACCGCATGTGGCAGGCCCGGATCAAACTGGACGGCAGGACTGGCTACAAGACGGTCAGCCTTAAAACCCCGATATACGAACGTGCTTACCGTGAAATGCGCTCACGGGTGCTGTGGCGATACCTTAGAGGGGGTTTTTGGGAATAGGTGGTATCGCTACGAACCACATGCGGTATCGTCTCGAAACCCGTTCGAGTTCCTCTGGCGATACCGTGTTTTGTTTTTCGCTCCTTACGGAACTATGTCCACTCTTCCAATAACGGACAAAATGTTGCGCTGCCGCGAACGTCCGCTTCTCTAATCGGCCGTTTGGGGTCAAGCACTTTCAAGCTAAGCATTGCAATCAAAACGGCAAATAACGATACATAGGGCCTACCGACAGCATCGACCTGACCGAGACGCCGCAACGGGAAATTCGCTTCAGATCATTGACACCAGAAGCTCTTTCTTCAGGTCTATAAAACTCTCGTCGGCAGTGACAAGACGCCGCGCCAAAATCTTTGCGACGTAAAGCACCGCAGTCGGGCTTTTCCCGAGCTGCGATGCGTCGGCGACATGAAACTGCGAGTCCACCAAAGTCCTAACGTCCGCTGAATGCGGCTGATTTAATAACGCGGAGATTTCGCCGAAAACAGCGCCGGGCTCATCCACTCTGGCAATCTCGATCGTGTCCTTGACAACTACAACCGCCCCCCTTTTGAGGATCAGTAGCCGAGCGGTTTTTGACCCGGCTTTCAAGACGGTTTCGCCGGCGCGGTAATTCACCAGCGGAAGGACTGCGAGGAACTTCTCAAACGCCGCACTTTTCTGTATTTCCACTGACAAGCTCCGGCTGGAAGAACGCGGCGTACCACGCTATTCCATACGAAGAATTGGCTTGCTGGCTGTGACAAATTTCACAGGTACGAGATTTATTCTTTCCATTTCATTTTGATCCATATCAATGACAATTCCGTTTGGTCGCCGTGATCGCGGGCAAAAACCCATCTGCTGTCGTCTGCTGTCTGGTCGCTGCCTGTGCCTATTCGTCCTCGGCCGAATTCGACGCCGCGCTGATCGCCGAGCGCCGTGCCGCCGGGGTCTATGGGCCGAAACGTCACCGCAAGCAGATGCTGGTCACCGCCGCGGGCGTCGCCGCGGGACTTGCCGTCATCATTTTCCTGATCGTCTGATCGCGTTCCCAGCGCAAAAAAAGGGCGCTTCCCCGTGGGAAGCGCCCGATCAGTTGCATCGCTCGGTGCAATGGTTGGGAGGAACGCTTACGCCGAGTAGTACATGTCGAACTCGACCGGGTGCGGGGTGTGCTCGAAGCGGATCACCTCGGTCATCTTTAGGTCGATGTAGCTGTCGATGAAGTCGTCGTCGAACACGCCGCCCGCCGTCAAGAACGCGCGGTCCTTGTCGAGTTCGCCGAGTGCCTGGCGGAGCGAGCCGCACACCGTCGGGATCTTCTTCAATTCCGCCGGCGGCAGATCATAGAGGTCCTTGTCGATCGCCGAGCCGGGATCGAGCTTGTGCTTGATGCCGTCGAGGCCGGCCATCGTCATCGCCGCGAAGGCGAGATACGGATTGGCGAGCGGATCTGGGAAACGCACCTCGACGCGCTTGGCCTTCGGGTTGGTGGTGTAAGGAATGCGGCACGACGCCGAGCGGTTGCGCGCGGAATAGGCGAGCAACACCGGCGCCTCGAAGCCCGGCACCAGGCGCTTGTAGGAGTTGGTGGTCGGGTTGGTGAAGGCGTTGATCGCCTTGGCGTGCTTGATGATGCCGGCGATGTAGGACAGGCAAGTCTCCGACAGGTCGGAATATTTATTGCCCGCGAACACCGGCTTGCCGGCCTTCCAGATCGACTGGTGGCAGTGCATGCCCGAGCCGTTGTCGCCATAGACCGGCTTCGGCATGAAGGTCGCGGTCTTGCCGTAGATCTGCGCCACCTGCTGGATGCAGTATTTGTAGATTTGCATGCGGTCGGCCATCA
Source organism: uncultured Alphaproteobacteria bacterium (assembly GCA_963817045.1). Classification (GTDB taxonomy): domain Bacteria; phylum Pseudomonadota; class Alphaproteobacteria; order Rhizobiales; family Xanthobacteraceae; genus Pseudolabrys. The sequence continues at coordinate 116,380 of CAWFMZ010000007.1, read as the reverse complement.
CGGTGAGTGGCGAGAACTTCAGGCCGAGTTCGTGCTGGGCGGAGGCGACTTCGTGGTGGTGCTTCTCGACCACGCAGCCCATGCGCGCCATGGCGCCGAGCATTTCCGAGCGCATGTCCTGCACCGAGTCCTGCGGCGGCACCGGGAAATAGCCCTTCTTGGTGCCGATGCGGTGACCGAGATTGCCGCCTTCGTATTCGGTGTCGGAGTTGGACGGGAACTCGATGGAGTCGAGCTTGAAGCCGGTGTTGTAAGGATCGACCGCGTATTTGACGTCGTCGAACACGAAGAACTCGGCCTCGGGACCGAAAAAGATGGTGTCGCCGACGCCCATCGACTTCACCATGCCTTCGGCCTTTTTGGCGATGCCGCGCGGGTCGCGGCTATAGGGCTCGCCGGTGGTCGGCTCGAGCACGTCGCAGACCAGCACCAGCGTGGTTTCGGCGAAGAACGGATCGATGCAAGCGGAAGCCGGATCCGGCATCAGGTTCATGTCGGACTCGTGGATCGCCTTCCAGCCGGCGATCGATGAGCCGTCGAACATCTGGCCTTCGGCGAAGGTGTCCTCTTCGATCATGGAGACATCGAAGGTGACGTGCTGCCACTTGCCGCGCGGATCGGTAAACCGGAAATCGACGTACTTCACGTCGTTGTCCTTGATCATCTTCATGACATTCTTGGCTGTCGTCATCGATTGCATTCCCCCTTTTTTCATGAAATTTCCCGCGGAAGACGTTGCCCGCGGGTTAGCTAGATGGCGTCGACACCGGACTCGCCGGTCCTGATCCGGATGGCTTCCTCGATGTTGGATAAGAATATCTTGCCGTCTCCGATCCGGCCGGTTTGGGCGGCGCGCCGGATCGCCTCGATCGCTTTATCCACCATATCGTCGGCGAGCACGATCTCGATTTTCACCTTGGGGAGAAAATCGACCACGTATTCGGCGCCACGATAAAGTTCGGTGTGCCCCTTCTGCCGGCCGAAGCCTTTGGCTTCGGTGACGGTAATGCCTTGGAGGCCGACTTCCTGGAGTGCTTCCTTCACCTCGTCGAGTTTGAAGGGTTTGATGATGGCTTCGATTTTTTTCATTTTCTCTGTTTCCTTCCCACCAGCCCACCGCAAACCTACGGAGCGCCGCGCTACCGGTTAGCAGGTCCCGTGCCAAGCCGGCGAGGGCATAATAACCATTTCTCCGCAATGCTTTAGGGCGTAGATGGCCGGGTGAGGCCGAGCCTGCCTAAGGCATAGTGCCCAGCAATTAAGCACCCTGCAAAAACTTTTGCCAGCGGCCCGAGATATCTTATGCTGCAGGCGATTAGCCCGATTTGTCGGCCCTGTGGCTGGCCGGTAGTGTCGGCGGCGATGATCGAACTCCTCACCAACGCCGAAATGGCGGAAGCCGACCGGCTGACCATCGCCGGCGGCGTTCCCGGCATCGAACTGATGGAGAATGCTGGCCGCGCCGTGGCCGATGCCGCTGGCGTGCTGCAGGGCCGGCGCGTGGTGATTGTGGCGGGGCCCGGCAACAACGGCGGCGACGGCTTTGTCGCGGCGCGCCATCTGGCCGAGCGCGGCTATGTGGTCCGCGTCAGCTTTGTCGGCCAGAAGGCGCGGCTGAAGGGCGATGCCGCGCTCGCCGCCGAACGCTGGAGCGGGCCGGTCGAGGAGGCCTCGCCGGTTTCGCTCAGCGATTGCGACATCGTCATCGACGCGCTGTTCGGCGCCGGCCTCGATCGCGAGGTCGAGGGGCTGCCGCGCGCCATGATCCGGGCCATGAATGCCAGCCGGGTGCCGGTGATCGCGGTCGATCTGCCGAGCGGGGTGAACGGCAGCACCGGCGCGGTGATGGGGATTGCGGTCAACGCGACCCATACCGTGACCTTTTTCCGCCGCAAGACCGGCCACATGCTGCTGCCGGGCCGAGCGCATTGCGGCGCGATCCAGCTGGCCGATATCGGCATTCCCGACAGCGTGCTGGCGACGATCAAGCCCATGGCCTTCGCCAACCGGCCGGCGCTGTGGGGGCGCGCGTTTCCGCTGCCGCGCCCGCAGGGCCACAAATATTCGCGCGGCCATGCGGTGGTGGTGTCCGGCGGACTGTCGACCACCGGCGCGGCGCGGCTGGCGGCGCGTGGCGCGCTACGGGCGGGGGCGGGGCTGGTCACCCTTGCGAGCCCGCGCGAGGCGCTCAGCGTCAATGCCGCAGCCAGTCTGGCCGTGATGGTGCGGCCGGTGGAGGGCGCCGGCGAATTGGCAGCCTTCCTCGCCGACAAGCGGCGCAATGCGGTGGTGCTGGGGCCCGGGGGCGGGGTCGGGCCGGCGATGCGGGATCAGGTGGCTGCGGCCCTGGCGAGCGCGGCGGCGGTGGTCCTGGACGCCGACGCCTTGACGAGCTTTGCCGACGAGCCGGCGACTTTGATCGGGATGATCGCCAAGCGGCGCGGGCGGGATGTGGTGTTGACACCGCATGAAGGCGAATTCGCTAGATTATTTAAAGTAATACATGAAGATCATAATGTTATTGCGAAACTTGAGAAAACTCGCCTAGCGGCCAGATCTAGCGGCGCTGTGGTTCTGCTCAAGGGCGCCGACACCGTGGTGGCCGCCCCCGACGGGCGCGCCTCGATCGCCGACAATGCGCCGCCCACGCTCGCCACCGCCGGGTCGGGCGACGTGCTGGCCGGCATGATCGCCGGTCTGCTGGCGCAGGGCATGCCGGCCTTCGAGGCGGCGAGTGCCGCGGTCTGGCTGCATGGCGAGGCGGCCCATGCGTTCGGCCCCGGCCTGATCGCGGAGGATCTCACCGAGGCACTGCCGGGGGTCTACCGGCGCCTGTTCACTGAACTGGAAAACAACCGGGCCGAGGGCCCTTGAGCGAGCCCAAGCGCGGCCTATTTTAATGATGCCGCCCAATTTTACTGTGATATAAGCCGCCGCCCGAAAGGTAGGCTTTAACGGCTTGCCCTGGCGGGCCGCGGTGCGTTAAGCCCTGCCGGATTGCGGCGCCAGGATCGTCCTAAAGTTTGCCCTTTGCGGGCGTGGCGGAATTGGTAGACGCGCGGGATTTAGGTTCCCGTGACGAAAGTCGTGGGGGTTCGAGTCCCTCCGCCCGCACCACGCCGAGGGCCGAAAGAAACGCGGGCAACTGCCCTTATTCCAACACGTCCGGCGCGCATGGCGACACGAAAACCCGGCGCGACGTGCAACCAAAGAAGTGTGTGATCGATGCAAGTTACCGAAACGCTGTCCGAAGGTCTCAAGCGCGAATTCAAGGTGGTCGTTCCGGCCGCCGAACTCGACGCCAAGGTCAATCGGCGTCTGGACGAGCTCAAAAATAGCGTCCGCATGAACGGCTTTCGCCCCGGCAAGGTGCCGGTGGCTCACCTCAAGCGCATCTATGGCCGCTCGGCCATGGCCGAGGTGATTGATGCGACGGTGCGCGATGCTAATAACCAGATCGTGTACGAGCGCGGCTACAAGCTCGCCGCCGATCCGAAGGTGACGCTGCCGACCGAGCAAGACGCGATCGAGAAATTGATGTCAGGCAAGAGCGACCTCGACTACACCATGGCGGTCGAGATCGTGCCGCGGATCGAGTTGACCGATTTCACGACCATCAAGCTCACCAAACTCACAAGCGACGTCACCGACGCCGAAGTGGATGAGGCCGTCGCCCGCATCACCGATCAGAACAAACCCTACAGCCCAAAGTCGGAAGGCGAGAAGGCGGCCAAGGACGATCGCGTCGTCATCTCATTTGTCGGGACTATCGACGGCAAGCCGTTCGAGGGCGGCACGGGCGACGATTCCGTCGTGCTGATCGGATCGAATACGTTCATTCCCGGCTTCGAGGATCAGTTGATCGGCATCGCCACCGGCGAAACCCGCACCCTGAAGGTGAAGTTCCCGGTGCACTACCCGAAACAAGAACTGGCCGGCAAGGACGCTGAATTCGTCGTCACCGCCAAATCGATCGAGACGCCCGGCACGGTGACGGCTCGACGACGAATTCGCCAAGTCGCTCGGGATGGAGTCGCTCGCCAAGCTGCGCGAGGCGGTCAAGGACCGCATTGCGCGCGAGCATGTCGCCGCGTCGCGGCAGAAGCTCAAGCGCGCGCTGCTCGATCAGCTCGATGCCCGGCACAAATTCGAGCCGCCGCCGTCGCTGGTCGAGGAGGAGTTCGACCGGGTGTGGAAAACGGTGCTTGTCTGAGATGGAGATCGAGAAGAAGACCTTCGAGGACGAGGACACCACCGAAGAAAAAGCCAAGGCCGAATACCGCGCCATCGCCGAACGGCGGGTGCGGCTTGCCCTGGTGCTGGCCGAGATCGGGGATAAGACCGCCATCACCGTGACCGAGGAGGAACTGAGCCGTGCCGTCATGGAGCGCGCGCGCCAGTTTACCGGCCAGGAACAGCGGGTGTGGGAATACTACCAGCGCAACCCGCAGGCGATCGCCGCGCTGCGCTCGCCGATCTTCGAGGAAAAGGTGGTCGATTACGTGCTCGAACTCGCCCGCGTGACCGAAAAAAAGGTCGATCGCGAGGAGCTCTACAAGGAAGACGACGAATCGACCGCGGCCTGAGCGGGCGCGCCTTGCGGCGGGCGCTATTCGAAAATAGATCATGCGGACGCGACGGTTAAGGCTAATCTAGCCGACGTGATTCGCGTGAAGGAGCCGAAATGAGAGATCCGGTCGATACCTATATGCAGTATCTGGTGCCCATGGTGGTCGAGCAGACCAACCGGGGCGAGCGGGCCTACGACATCTACTCGCGGCTGCTCAAGGAGCGGATCATCTTCATCACCGGCCCGATCGAGGATGGGGTGGCCACGCTGGTGGTGGCGCAACTCCTGTTCCTGGAGGCGGAGAACCCGAAGAAGGAAGTCTCGATGTACATCAACTCGCCCGGCGGGGTGGTGACGTCGGGCATGGCGATCTACGACACCATGCAGTTCGTGCGCCCGCCGGTGTCCACGCTCTGCGTCGGGCAGGCAGCCTCCATGGGATCGCTGCTGCTCGCCGCCGGCGCCAAGGACATGCGCTTCGCGCTGCCGAACGCCCGCATCATGGTGCACCAGCCGTCCGGCGGGTTCCAGGGCCAGGCTACCGACATCATGGTGCATGCCCAGGAGATCCTGAACCTGAAGAAGCGGCTCAACGAGATCTACGTCAAGCATACCGGCCAGTCGCTGAAGAAGATCGAGGATGCGCTCGAGCGTGACTATTTTCTCACCGCCGAGGCGGCCAAGGAGTTCGGTCTGGTCGACAAGGTAATCGAGCGGCGGACCGAGGAAATGCTTCCCAAACCGGCCTGATCCTTCCCGAAAGGGCCCTCAGCCGGCCGGCGCAATCGCCGGGGATTGCCACGGAAGTTCCACTTTCGCGGCTAGGCTTGGACGGGCATTATCGTTAATAGAATTCTTGATTATCGCGCCGTTAGCATGCTTCGCTTATGGTGTGGGAGAGTGGCAGGGACAGCGGGCCTCCCGGTACCAAGGTCCACCGGGCCGGAAATCCGGCGCGAAACTTGCTTCGTTCGATGTGTCGCGTATAGGCGGGTGACTTGAGGGCTTCGCCGACTACGGAATGTACGGACGAGTGTGACGGAGAATGGAATGAGCAAAGTCGGCGGTAGCGATTCCAAGAACACCCTGTACTGCTCGTTCTGCGGCAAAAGCCAGCACGAAGTGCGCAAGCTCATTGCCGGCCCGACCGTGTTCATCTGCGATGAATGCGTTGAACTGTGCATGGACATCATCCGCGAGGAGAACAAATCCTCGCTGGTGAAGTCGCGAGACGGCATCCCGACGCCGAAGGAAATCCGCAAAGTTCTCGACGACTACGTGATCGGCCAGGACCACGCCAAGAAGGTGCTCTCGGTCGCAGTCCACAATCACTACAAGCGGCTCAACCACCAGACCAAGCACAACGACGTCGAACTGGCGAAGTCGAACATCCTGCTGATCGGGCCGACCGGCTCGGGCAAGACGCTGCTGGCGCAGACGCTGGCGCGCATCCTCGACGTGCCGTTCACGATGGCGGACGCCACCACGCTCACCGAAGCCGGCTATGTCGGCGAGGACGTGGAGAACATCATTCTCAAGCTGCTGCAGTCGGCCGACTACAATGTCGAGCGCGCGCAGCGCGGCATCGTCTATATCGACGAAATCGATAAGATTTCCCGCAAGTCCGACAACCCGTCGATCACCCGCGACGTGTCGGGCGAGGGCGTGCAGCAGGCGCTGCTCAAGATCATGGAAGGCACCATCGCCTCGGTGCCTCCGCAGGGCGGCCGCAAGCATCCGCAGCAGGAATTCCTGCAGGTGGATACCACCAACATCCTGTTCGTGTGCGGCGGGGCTTTCTCCGGCCTCGAAAAGATCATTTCCGCGCGGGGCCGTTCGACCTCGATCGGTTTCTCGGCCAAAGTGCTGGCGCCGGAAGATCGCAAGCAGGGCGAAATCTTCCGCGAAGTCGAGCCGGAAGACCTGCTGAAATACGGTCTTATCCCGGAGTTCGTCGGCCGTCTGCCGGTGGTGGCCACGCTCGAAGACCTGGATGAGCCTTCGCTCAAGCTCATCCTCACCCAGCCGAAGAACGCCCTGGTCAAGCAGTACCAGCGGCTGTTCGAGATGGAATTGATCGATCTCACGCTCGCCGAGGAGGCGCTCGGCGCCATCGCCCGCAAGGCGATCGAGCGAAAGACCGGCGCGCGCGGCCTGCGCTCCATCATGGAGACCATCCTGCTCGACACCATGTTCGACCTCCCCAGCCTGGAGGGGGTCGAAGAGGTGGTGATCTCCAAGGAGGTGGTCGAGGGTACCGCCCGGCCGCTCTACATCTATGCCGACCGCAGCGACCGGACGGCTGAATCCGGTAGCGCTAGCGCCTGACCCCGCCTATCCCCTGGGCGGCAGGGAAACGCTTGTAGAATCACGCCGTTAATGGCGTGCTGAGGGTATGTTTGAACCGTTTTTACTGAAAAACGGGACTTACTTGCGGACCCTAGGGCGTCATCCTACGTATAGCGTTCGAAGCGAACTCGCGTACGAAAGATCGTAGTTTCCCGAGTGGGTGAGGGTTTCGTACCCTTCCTGAAAGCGCGCCGGGTACCCGTTCGCCCGACGCCCCTTGCCCATCCTTCTGGCACTGTTCGGCGATGCCGCATCGAGCGGGTCAACGGACAGGGGCACAACAAAAAGGACTTTAGGCCAATGACCAACAAACCACGACCTCAGCTGCAACCCGGCGAAACCCGGGCCTATCCCGTGCTGCCGTTGCGCGACATCGTGGTGTTCCCGCACATGATCGTTCCGCTCTTCGTCGGCCGTGAAAAGTCGATCAAGGCGCTGGAAGAGGTGATGCGCTCCGACACCTTCATTCTGCTGGCGACGCAGAAGAATGCCTCCGACGACGATCCGGCGACCGACTCGATCTTCGAGGTCGGCACGCTGGCGAGCGTGCTGCAGCTGCTCAAGCTGCCCGACGGCACCGTCAAGGTGCTGGTCGAGGGCGCCGAGCGCGCGAAAGTGCTCAAATATACCGACCGCAGCGACTACTACGAGGCCGATGCCACTGTGCTTGCCGACGACATGGGCGAGCGCGTGGAGGCGGAAGCCATGGCGCGTTCGGTGATCACCGAATTCGAGAACTATGTGAAGCTCAACAAGAAGGTGTCGCCCGAGGTGGTCGGCGTGATCCAGCAGATCGAGGATTACGCCAAGCTCGCCGATACCGTGGCCTCGCATCTCGCCGTCAAGATTCCCGACAAGCAGGACATCCTGGAGACGCCGATCGTCACCCAGCGCCTGGAGAAGGTGCTTGGCCTGATGGAGAGCGAGATCTCCGTGCTGCAGGTGGAAAAGCGCATCCGCACCCGCGTCAAGCGGCAGATGGAGAAGACCCAGCGCGAGTACTACCTCAACGAGCAGATGAAGGCGATCCAGAAGGAGCTCGGCGACGAGGAAGGCAAGGACGAGCTCGCCGAACTGGAAGAGAAGATCAAGAAGACCAAGCTCTCCAAGGAAGCCCGCGAGAAGGCCACGCACGAGCTCAAGAAGCTGCGTCAGATGTCGCCGATGTCGGCGGAAGCCACCGTCGTGCGCAACTATCTCGACTGGCTGCTCTCGATCCCGTGGAACAAGAAGAGCAAGGTCAAGAAGGATCTGGTCGGCGCCGAGAAGATTCTCAACGACGACCACTATGGCCTGGAGAAGGTCAAGGAACGCATCGTCGAGTATCTCGCCGTGCAGCAGCGCGCCAACAAGCTGACCGGGCCGATCCTGTGCCTGGTCGGTCCTCCCGGCGTGGGCAAGACCTCGCTCGGCAAGTCGATCGCCCGCGCCACGGGCCGCGAATTCGTGCGCGTGTCGCTCGGCGGCGTGCGTGACGAGGCCGAAATCCGCGGCCACCGGCGCACCTATATCGGCTCGATGCCCGGCAAGGTCATCCAGTCGATGCGCAAGGCCAAGACCTCGAACCCGCTGTTCCTGCTCGACGAGGTGGACAAGATGGGCGCCGATTTCCGCGGCGATCCGTCATCGGCTCTGCTCGAGGTGCTCGACCCCGAACAGAATCACACCTTCAACGACCACTACCTGGAGGTCGACTACGATCTGTCCAGTGTGATGTTCATCACCACGGCGAACACGCTCAATATTCCGCCGCCGCTGATGGACCGCATGGAGATCATCCGCATCGCCGGCTACACCGAGGACGAGAAGGTCAAGATTGCGCGCGAGCACCTGATCAAGCACGCAATTGAGAAGCACGGCCTCAACGAAAAGGAATGGTCGATCGACGATGAGGCGCTGTTGCTCATCATCCGCCGTTACACGCGGGAAGCGGGCGTGCGCAACCTCGAGCGCGAGCTGTCGACCCTGATCCGCAAGGCGGTGAAGGAACTGATGACGTCCAAGAAGAAGTCGATCGCCGTCACCGCGGCGACCGTCGGCGACTATCTCGGCGTGCCGAAATACCGCTACGGCGAGATCGAGGCCGAGGATCTGATCGGCATGGTCACCGGGCTGGCCTGGACCGATGTGGGCGGCGAGCTGCTCACCATCGAAGGCGTGATGATGCCCGGCAAGGGTAAGATGACCGTCACCGGCAACCTGCGTGACGTGATGAAGGAGTCGATCTCGGCGGCGGCGTCTTATGTCCGCTCGCGCGCGGTTGCCTTCGGCATCGAGCCGCCGCTGTTCGACAAGCGCGACATCCACGTGCACGTGCCGGAAGGCGCGACGCCGAAGGATGGGCCGTCGGCGGGCGTCGCCATGGTCACCGCGATCGTGTCGGTGATGACCGGCATCCCGGTGCGCCGCGATGTCGCCATGACCGGCGAGATCACGCTGCGCGGCCGCGTGCTGCCGATCGGCGGCTTGAAGGAGAAGCTGCTGGCCGCTTCGCGCGGCGGCATGAAGACCGTGCTGATCCCGGAGGAGAATGCCAAGGATCTGGTGGAAATCTCCGAGACCATCAAGAAGGGCCTGGAGATCATTCCGGTCACGCGCATGGACGAAGTGCTGGCGCGCGCGCTGGTGCGTCCGCTGGTGCCGATCACCTGGGACGAGGAGGCGGCCAAGCTCGCCGCTGCAGCCACCACTGCCGAACCCGCGGTGGACGAGGATGGCTCCGGCCTGACCGCGCACTGACGCGGCCGGCAAATCAACGAATAGAAGACGGCGCCGCGAGGCGCCGTTTTCGTTTAGACGCGACGTGGTGGGCGGTGACGGACTCGAACCGCCGACATCCTGCGTGTAAAGCAGGCGCTCTACCAACTGAGCTAACCGCCCGTTTGCCGCTCAATATCGTTGGAATGCGGGGCTGACGCAAGGGCGTTGTGCGTCCTCAAACGACAAAGCGGCAGGCCAGGAGCTTGTCGCTCCCAGCCTGCCGTTATTTCCCCGGAGGGTCCGGCCTGAAAAGCGTCAGACCGACTCTTTCAATTCCTTGGACGCGCGGAACGCGACCTTCTTGCTCGCCTTGATCTGGATCGCTTCGCCGGTGGCCGGGTTGCGGCCCATGCGCGCGGCGCGCTTGCGCACCTGAAGGATGCCGAGGCCGCCGATACGGATGCGCTCGCCTTTCTTCAAATGCTTGACGATGTTGCCGACGAAATCGCCGAGCACAGCTTCCGCCTGCTTCTTTGACATCTCGTGGGCTTCCGCCAGCGCGGCGGCAAGATGCTTCAACGTGACGGTTGGCGGTGTCGGAGCTTTTCCAGGAACCATTGCCATCTTAGGACCCTCCTCGTGAATCCGTGAGTTTGGCGGAGCGCCAAACACCTTGCCCGCATAGACAATTCGGGGGCGGTCTGACCATCGATTCTTCGCGGTAAATAAGGCTTTTTCGCAATTTCCAGCGGGTAGGTGGCGTTTACCTTGACTTGGGTTGGGGGCGCCTATAACTCGAATCCACGCCCGCGGGGGCGTAGCTCAGTTGGTTAGAGCGCTGCCCTGTCACGGCAGAGGTCGCGGGTTCGAGTCCCGTCGCTCCCGCCATATTATCAATGACTTAGTCACGGTTTCGGATCCCGAAGCCACAGCTTTTGGGCGATAAATTCATGCTCGTAGAAGCCCCGATCCTCGGCGTCCGAGCCCTGTTCTTCGACGTGTTCGGAACCCTGGTGGACTGGCGCACCTCGGTTGCCCGCGAGGCCGAACTTATCCTCAGTCCTCTGGGGGCCAAGCTCGATTGGCTGGCCTTCGCGGATGCCTGGCGCGGCGAATACCAGCCCGGGATGGAGGAGGTCCGCTCCGGCCGGCAGCCCTTTGCCAAACTCGACGTACTGCACCTGCGCAGTCTCGAACGCATCCTGCCGGGCTTTGGGTTGCAGAAGTTACCCAGTGACGTGTTGCACGCCCTGACGCTGTCTTGGCACCGGCTCGATGCCTGGCCGGACGTGCCGGCGACCATGCCGCGGCTCAGCCAAAAATTTTGGCTGGCGCCGGTCTCGAACGGCAACATCTCGCTGATGGTCGATCTCGCCCGCCGCAATAATTTTCCATGGGACGCCATCCTCGGTTCGGAAATTGCCGGCGACTTCAAGCCGAAGCCGGGCGTCTATCTCGCCGCCTGCGCGGCGTTCGACCTCAAACCCGAGCAATGCATGATGGTGGCGGCGCACAGCAACGATCTGGCGGTCGCGGCCAAATTGGGATTGCGTACCGGGCATACGGCGCGGCCGGACGAGTACGGCCCCGGCACCGCCGAGCGCGCGCCGACCGTTCCCGTTGATTTCGCGGCTAAGGATTTAAGCGATCTCGCCGACCAGCTCGGAGTTCTAATAATTCGTCATGGCCGGGCTTGTCCCGGCCATCGTCTTGGCTTCAAAAAAGGAAGACGTGGATGCCCAGCATAAAGCCGGGCATGACGGCAGAAACGCTTCACCCCCGATACACCGGCGCCGGCTGCGCGAAGAAGCTGGCCAGGATGTGATAGACCATTATGTAGTTCTTCTGCTGGAAGCTGGCGTGCGAAATGCCGGCCATAACCGAGAACTGCTTGTCGGGATTGGGCAGCTTGGCGAAGAATTTCAACAAGTCTTCTATCGACGCGATACCGTCCCATTGCCCGCGCATGACCAGCGTCGGCACGGTTATTTTTTCCGGATTCACCACCGGCAGCCGCGCGCACATATCGACGTAAGTGCCGGTCGGCACCGAATCGTCGAGCGCGGTGACCGCGTCGGCGAAGGCATCGATCACCTTGGCCTCGGCGGTGCCGGGATGATCGCGCTCGAAGATCGAATGAATGAACGCCTTGTCGATCGGGCGCCGGTTCTTGGCCATGAATTCGGGCAGCTTCTTGCGCCGTTGTTCCAGCGTGGGCGAGCCTTCGCCGGTCCACACCATGGCGTCAAGCACCAGGCGAGCCACCATCTCGGGATGCCGCTCGGCGAAAAGGCCCGCGCGCAATGCGCCGGATGAAATGCCGTAGACGAGCAGCGGCCGTTTGCCGCGCAGCTTCTGGATATAAAGCGCGGCGGCATAGCAGTCGTCGGCGCCTTGCGAAATCGGCGCATTGTTGTCGCGATCCTTGGTCGAGCGGCCATAGCCTTCCATGTCGACCGACCAGCAGTCGTAGCCGCGGCGGGCGAAGTGATCCATGGCCGAGGAGTCGGGGCGTCCCGGCACCTGCAGGTCGAAGGTCGGCTGCGAGGCCATGGACGAGCCGTGCACGAACAGGATGCAGCCTGCGCTCTTGCCCGGCTCGCCGGCGCATTTTTCCCACAGGAAAAGCTTCACGCCGCCGTCCTTGGCGGTCCAATGTTCCTCGCCCTTGATCGTGACAGGCTTGCTCATTTCATTCATCGCGCACCCATAATGTTTAATTGATCGGCGGAATGTGGTTGGCCTCGATAATCTTGGTCCATTTCGCGACTTCGGACTCCATGAACGCCTTGAATTCCGGCTGGCTCATGACGACCGGCGTGGCGCCGGTCTTCTCCCAGGCTTCTTTGATATCCGGGCGCGCCAGAATTTTGCTGATCTCGCGGTTGAGCAGTTCCACGATCGGCTGCGGCGTGCCGGCCGGCACCATGAATCCGACCCACAGAGTCGCCTGGAAACCGGGGACGCCGGCTTCTGCGATCGTCGGCACGTCCGGCAAATTCGGCGAGCGCGTCTTGCCGCTGGTGCCGAGCGCGCGCACGTTCCCGGCCTTGATCATCTGCGCCATGGTCGGAATGCTGTCGAACAGCATCTGGATCTGCCCGCTCAGGATATCGGTTCGCATGCCGGTCGAGCCCTTGTAGGGCACATGCACGATGTCGATGCCGGTGAGATGTTTTAGAAGCTCGGCCGCCATGTGATAGTTCGAACCCGGACCGGATGAGCCGAAATTGAGCGTGCCCGGTTTCGCTCGGGCGAGCGCGAGCAGCTCTGCCAAATTCTTCGCCGGCACGGACGGGTGCACCACCAGCACCAGGTCGCTGTCGATCAGCGGCGCGATCGGAACCAGATCGCGCATCAGCTGATACTGTTTCTTATTGTACAGCGTTTCGTTGACGGTCTGCGTGCCGGACACCATCAGCAGCGTGTAGCCGTCGGGCGCAGCCTTGGCGACCAGCTCGGTGCCGATGGTGGTGCCGGCGCCGGGGCGGTTCTCGATGATAAAGGTCTGCTGCAGGGACTTGCGCAATTCTTCGGCAATGGAGCGGGCGTAAACGTCGGTCGGCCCGCCGGCGCCGAACGGGACGATGATTCTGACGGGCCGCGATGGGTAGTCATCGGCTTTTGTAGGTGGTGCCCCGATAGTGACAGCGGCCGCGAGAGCGAGAAGGGCTGCGAAATGTCGCATAAGTGTCATGCACGTTTTCCCGGTCATTGCGCTTGTTCACGTCGCCCGCGGCAACTATCGAGGGCTGCTTGCGGCCCTGTCAATCGCGTCGCTCGGCGCGTGCGGCCACGCCGGCGCGCATGCTCGTGTATGCCTTCCAATGTCGTCTTGCCACCCTTTGTGCACTGCGCTAAGCCTCAGCCGCGCCCGTCCTTGAGGCTATTCCAGACACGGCAAGGGCTTTTTTGTGCGAGGCGACGGCGCCGTTACGGGCCGCCGAAGAGTCCAGGACGGACGTAAATCCTGGTAGGGTACAGGGGGCTGTACGCAGAGATCGCCATGAGCGCATTGCTGCTGGATTACCTGCCCCTGGTCGTTTTCGTCGCGGTCGCGCTCGTGATCGGGCTTGTGCTGCTGATCGCGCCCTTCATCGTCGCCTACAAACAGCCGGACCCGGAAAAGCTGTCCGCCTACGAATGCGGATTCAACGCCTTCGACGACGCGCGCATGAAGTTCGACGTGCGCTTCTATCTGGTCGCCATCCTGTTCATCATTTTCGACCTCGAGGTGAGCTTCCTGTTCCCTTGGGCCGTGGCATTCCGCGAGATCGGTCTCTACGGCTTCTGGACGATGATGGTGTTCCTTGGCGTTCTCACCATCGGCTTCATCTATGAGTGGAAGAAGGGCGCGCTCGAATGGGATTGATCGCCCAATGACCCTCGTCGCACCCGCGCCGACTGGAATTCTCGATCCGCGCACCGGCAAGCCGGTCGGCGCCGACGATGAGTTTTTCACCGGCGTCAACAACGAGCTCGCCGACAAGGGCTTCCTCGTCGCCGCCGTCGACGATCTGATCACCTGGGCGCGCACCGGCTCGCTGATGTGGATGACGTTCGGGCTCGCCTGCTGCGCGGTCGAGATGATGCACACGGCGATGGCGCGCTACGACTGCGAGCGCTACGGCTTTGCCCCGCGCGCCAGCCCGCGCCAATCCGACGTGATGATCGTCGCCGGCACGCTCACCAACAAGATGGCGCCGGCAATGCGCAAGGTCTACGACCAGATGCCGGAGCCGCGCTACGTGATCTCGATGGGATCCTGCGCCAATGGCGGCGGCTACTATCACTACTCTTATTCAGTCGTGCGCGGCTGCGACCGCATCGTGCCGGTCGACATCTACGTGCCCGGCTGTCCGCCGACCGCCGAGGCGCTGCTGTACGGCGTGATGCTGCTGCAGAAGAAGATCCGCCGCACCGGCACGATCGAGCGTTGAGCGGAGCCGCGGAATGGACGAGATGCTCGACAGGCTTGGGCAGACGATCAAGAACGCGTTGGGTGCGTCGGTCACCGGCTACGAGGTGGCGCACGGCGAGCTGACCGTAACGGCTAAGGCCGCCGACATCGTCAAGGTCGCGACCTTCCTGCGCGACGATGCGGCCTGCCAGTTCATCTGCATCATCGACGTCACCGCGGTGGATTGGCCCGGCCGCGAGCAACGCTTCGATGTGGTCTATCATCTGCTCTCGCCGCGGCTGAACCAGCGCATCCGCGTGAAGGCCGCGACCGACGAGGTGACGCCGGTGCCCTCGCTGATCGATGTGTTCCGCGGCGCCGATTGGTACGAGCGCGAGACCTTCGATCTCTACGGCGTGCTGTTTACCGGTCACCCGGACATGCGGCGCATCCTCACCGACTACGGCTTCGAGGGTCATCCGCTGCGCAAGGATTTCCCGCTCACCGGCTTCGTCGAGCTGCGCTACGACGACGAGCAGAAGCGCGTCGTCTACGACAAGGTGCAGCTGGCGCAGGAATTCCGCACGTTCGATTTCCTGTCGCCGTGGGAAGGCACGGACTATGTGCTGCCCGGCGACGAGAAAGCGAAGCCGGAAGGCAAGGGGTCGTGAGCTGAAATGGCGGAAACCGCGCTACGCAACTTCACCATCAATTTCGGACCGCAGCATC
This sequence comes from uncultured Alphaproteobacteria bacterium, assembly GCA_963817045.1. Taxonomy (GTDB): domain Bacteria; phylum Pseudomonadota; class Alphaproteobacteria; order Rhizobiales; family Xanthobacteraceae; genus Pseudolabrys. Next base: position 101,132 of record CAWFMZ010000007.1, on the reverse strand, counting down.
CGGCCGCGCATGGCGTGCTGCGCCTGGTGCTGGAACTCGACGGCGAAATCGTCGAGCGCGTCGACCCGCATATCGGGCTGCTGCACCGCGGCACCGAAAAGCTGATCGAGCACAAGACCTATATGCAGGCGGTGCCGTATTTCGACCGGCTCGATTACGTCGCGCCGATGAATCAGGAGCACGCCTTCTGCCTGGCGGCGGAAAAGCTGTTGGGCATCCAGCTGCCCAAGCGCGGCCAGCTGATCCGCGTGCTGTTTTGCGAAATCGGGCGGCTGCTGTCGCACATCCTCAACATCACCACGCAGGCGTTGGACGTGGGCGCGCTCACGCCGCCGCTGTGGGGCTTCGAGGAACGCGAGAAGCTGATGGCGTTCTACGAGCGCGCCTCGGGCGCGCGCATGCACGCGGCCTATTTCCGTGTCGGCGGCGTGCATCAGGACATTCCGAACAAGCTGATCGACGACATCTACGCCTTCTGCGATCCGTACCTGAAATTCTGCGACGACCTCGAGGGGCTGCTCACCGACAACCGCATCTTCAAGCAGCGCACGGTCGACATCGGCGTGGTCAAGCTTGCCGACGCCTGGAACCGCGGCTTCTCCGGCGTGATGGTGCGCGGTTCGGGGGCGGCCTGGGATTTGCGCAAGGCGCAGCCCTATGAGTGCTATTCCGAGATGGATTTCGACATACCGGTCGGCAAGCACGGCGACAGCTACGACCGCTACTGCATCCGCATGGAAGAGATGCGCCAGTCCATCAAGATCATGAAGCAGTGCGTGGAGAAACTGCGCAGCCCCGCGGGCCAAGGCCGGGTCTCGGTCGACGACGGCAAGATCGTGCCGCCCAAGCGCGGCGACATGAAGCGCTCCATGGAAGCGCTGATCCAGCACTTCAAGCTTTATACCGAAGGCTTCCACGTGCCGGCCGGCGAAGTCTATGCCGCGGTCGAGGCGCCCAAGGGCGAGTTCGGCGTCTATCTGGTCGCCGACGGCAGCAACAAACCGTACAAGTGCAAGATCCGCGCGCCCGGCTTCGCGCATTTGAGCGCGATGGATTTCATGTGCCGCGGTCACATGCTGGCCGACGTGTCCTGCATCATGGGAACGCTCGACATCGTGTTCGGGGAGATCGACCGATGAGCGTGCGTCGTCTCGCCCCGCCCGAAATGCAGCCGAAGGACTTCTCCTTCAGCAAGGACAACCTTGCCTGGGCCAAGCAGCAGGTCGCCAAATATCCGGAAGGCCGCCAGCAGTCGGCGATCATTCCGCTGCTGTGGCGCGCGCAGGAGCAGGTCGGCGGCTGGCTGCCGGAAGTCGCGATCCGCTACGTCGCCGATTTCCTCGGCATGGCGCATATCCGCGCGCTCGAAGTCGCGACCTTCTACACGATGTTCAATCTGTCGCCGGTCGGCAAAGTTCACGTGCAACTGTGCGGCACCACGCCGTGCCGGCTGCGCGGCGCCGACGACCTGGAAAAGATTTGCCGCAAGCGCATCGGCGATCAGATGGAAGTCACCAAGGACGGCAAGTTCTCCTGGGTCGAGGTCGAATGTCTGGGCGCCTGCGTCAATGCGCCGATGGTGCAGATCGGCTCCGACTATTACGAGGACCTGACGCCCGAAAGCTTCGGCAAGATGCTCGATCAGTTCGCCGCCGGCAAGACGCCCAAGCCCGGTCCGCAGGTCGACCGGCAACTGTCGGCGCCGGTCGGCGGGCCGACCACGCTCACCGACAAATCGATCTACGCGGCACGCGCACGGGAATGACGAATGCTCGCTGACAAGGATCGCATCTTCACAAATCTCTACGGCCTGCACGATTGGGGCCTCAAAGGCGCGCGCGCGCGCGGCGCCTGGGACGGCACCAAGGCGATCCTGGAAAAAGGCCGCGATGCGATCGTCAACGACGTCAAGGCCTCCGGGCTGCGCGGCCGCGGCGGCGCCGGCTTCCCGACCGGATTGAAGTGGTCGTTCATGCCCAAGAAGGCTGGGCGAGCGGCCGCATTATCTCGTGGTCAATGCCGACGAATCCGAGCCCGGCACCTGCAAGGACCGCGAGATCATGCGCCACGACCCGCATCTGCTGATCGAGGGCTGCCTGATCGCCGGCTGCGCCATGGGCGCCACATGCCGGCTACATCTATATGCGCGGCGAATTCATCCGCGAGCGCGAGCGCCTGCAGGCGGCGATCGACCAGGCCTACGAGGCCAAGCTGATCGGCAAGAATAATGTGCACGGCTGGGACTTCGACCTCTACGTCCATCACGGCGCCGGCGCCTATATCTGCGGCGAGGAAACCGCGCTGCTCGAAAGCCTGGAAGGCAAGAAGGGCCAGCCGCGCCTGAAGCCGCCGTTCCCGGCCAATGTCGGTCTCTATGGCTGCCCGACCACGGTGCAGAACGTCGAGTCGATCGCGGTGGTGCCCGACATCATGCGCCGCGGCGCCGCCTGGTTCGCCGGCATCGGCCGGCCGAACAACACCGGCACCAAGCTGTTCTGCATTTCCGGCCACGTCGAGAAGCCGTGCAACGTCGAAGAGGCGATGGGCATTCCGCTGCGCGAGCTGCTGGAAACCCATGCCGGCGGCGTGCGCGGCGGCTGGGACAATCTGCTCGCGGTCATTCCCGGCGGCTCGTCGATGCCGCTGGTGCCGGCCGGCGCCGATCAGGCGACACGCTGCTGATGGATTTCGACGGCTGCCGCGACAAGAAGTCCGCGCTCGGCACCGCCGGCGTGATCGTGATGGACAAGTCCACCGACATCATCGCGCGCGATGGCGCGCATCTCCTATTTCTACAAGCACGAGAGCTGCGGCCAGTGCACGCCCTGCCGCGAGGGCATGGGCTGGATGTGGCGCGTGCTCACCCGCATGGCGGAAGGCCGCGCGCAGAAGCGCGAAATCGACATGCTGTTGGAGGTCACCAAGCAGATCGAAGGCCACACCATCTGCGCCTTCGGCGACGGCGCCGCCTGGCCGGTGCAGGGCCTGCTGCGGCATTTCCGTCCCGAGATCGAACGGCGCATCGACGAATATACGCGCAATGCCGACGCCCACGGCGCGGTGCGCGAGGCGGCGGAGTAATGATGATGCAAGCCGCCCGCCATCTCGCCCAGTTCAACATCGCGCGGATCAAATATCCGCTCGACGATCCGCGCATGGTGGAATTCGTCGACAATGTCGAACGCGTCAACGGGTTGGCGGAGCAGATCGAAGGTTTTGTCTGGCGGCTGCAGGACGCAAGCGGCCACGCCATGAACATGACCGTCTATGACGATCCGCGCATCCTGCCGAACCTGACGCTGTGGGAAAATGTCGAGGCGCTCGAGCGCTTCGTCTGGCAGACCTTGCACGGGCGCTTCTACCGCCGCCGCGAAGATTGGTTCGAGCGGATCGAAACGCCGCTGGTGCTGTGGTTCGTGCCGGCGGGCTATCGGCCCACGCTGGCGGAAGGGGTCGAACGCCTCGAACATCTCAAGGCGCACGGACCGAGCGACTATGCTTTCGGCTGGGAACAGCTGCCGGAGGGACAACTTTGGAAGAAACAGCGCGGCCTGATGGCGAGCGTAGCGCCGCTCGCCGCTATGGCCGCGGAATAGCGGGAAAGGTGCAACCCGTGGAGCAAAGTCATGACCTTCGAAAACAAGAACTTGCGGTGCAACCATTGCAGGTTCTGGTGGCCGACGGCGGAAGGAACCGGAAATGAGCCGAGCCGCGACCGCTCGATTCTCGGGCAGTGTCGGCGCCGCGCGCCGTCACTGCTCATTGGCGATCTGCCCGATCACACCCGGCACTACCCGGCCTGGGCGACCACCAAGCGCGACGACTGGTGCGGCGAGCATGAGCATGTCCAGCAGTGATGATGCCAAATCGCAGAAGTAAAGACTTGAGACAATGACCAAGCTCATCGTTGACGGCAAAGAGATCGACGTTCCGCCGGAGTACACGCTGCTCCAGGCCTGCGAAGCCGCGGGCGCGGAAATCCCGCGCTTCTGCTTCCACGAGCGGCTGTCGATCGCCGGCAATTGCCGCATGTGCCTGATCGAAGTGCAGGGCCTGCCGAAGCCGCAAGCCTCCTGCGCCATGGGCGTCAAGGATCTGCCGCCCAACAAGGACGGCTCGCCGAAAGTGCTCAGCACCAAGTCGCCGATGGTGAAGAAGGCGCGCGAAGGCGTGATGGAATTCCTGCTGATCAACCATCCGCTCGACTGCCCGATCTGCGACCAGGGCGGCGAATGCGATCTGCAGGACCAGGCCATGGCCTATGGCGTGGACGCCAGCCGCTACGCCGAGAACAAGCGCGCGGTCGAGAACAAATATATCGGCGCGCTGGTCAAGACCATCATGACGCGCTGCATCCACTGCACGCGCTGCATCCGTTTCTCCACCGAAGTCGCCGGCGTGCCCGAGCTCGGCGCCATCGGCCGCGGCGAGGACATGGAGATCACCACCTATCTCGAGCACGCGATGACCTCGGAGCTGCAAAGCAACGTGGTCGATCTCTGCCCGGTCGGCGCGCTCACCTCCAAGCCCTATGCGTTCGCGGCGCGGCCGTGGGAGCTCAACAAGACGCAGTCGATCGACGTGATGGATGCGCTCGGCTCGGCGATCCGCATCGACACGCGCGGACGCGAAGTGATGCGCATTCTGCCGCGCACCAATGACGACGTGAACGAGGAATGGATTTCCGACAAGACCCGCCACGTGGTGGACGGGTTGCGCACGCAGCGGCTGGATCAGCCCTATCTGCGCGTCAACGGCCGCCTGCGGCCGGCGTCCTGGAACGAGGCGTTCGGGACCATCGCCGACAAAGTGAAAGGCGTAGGCGGTCAACGCATCGGCGCCATCGTCGGCGACTTGGCCGGCGTGGAAGAGATGTACGCGCTCAAGGATCTGATGGGCCGTCTCGGACGCCAAGAATATCGATGCGCGCCAGGACGGCGCGGCGCTCGATCCGGCCTGGGGCCGGGCGAGCTATCTGTTCAACGCCACCATCGCCGGCATCGAGCGCGCCGACGCGCTGCTGATCGTCGGCTCCAATCCGCGCCGCGAGGCGGCGGTGCTCAATGCCCGCATCCGCAAGCGCTGGCGCGCCGGCAATTTCCCCATCGGCTTGATCGGCGAGAAGGCCGACCTGACCTACAGTTACGACTATCTCGGCGCCGGCGCCGGAAGCCTGGCCGATCTCGCCAAGAGCAAATTCGCCGACGCGCTGAAAGCCGCCGAGCGGCCGCTCATTCTGATTGGCGCCGGCGCGCTGGCGCGCAAGGACGGCGCGGCCATCGCTTCGCTCGCCGCCAAGGCGGCGGTCGAGTTCGGCGCAGTCAAGGACGGCTGGAACGGCTTCTGCGTGCTGCAGAGCGCGGCCTCGCGCGTCGGCGCGCTCGATCTCGGCCTCACGCCCGGCGCGGGCGGGCAGACCGCCGCGCAGATGGCGGCCGGCGGCGTGGACGTCTTGTTCCTGCTCGGCGCCGACGAGATCGAGGTCAAGCCGGGTGCGTTCGTCATCTATATCGGCACCCACGGCGACCGCGGCGCGCATCGCGCCGACGTGATCCTGCCCGGCGCCGCCTATCCGGAAAAATCGGCGATCTACGTCAACACCGAAGGCCGCGTGCAGATGGCGACGCGCGCCGCGTTCCCGCCCGGCGATGCGCGCGAGGATTGGGCGATCCTAAGGGCGCTGTCCGGCGTGCTCGGCCACACGCTGCCCTATGATTCGCTGGCGCAGCTGCGGCAGGCGCTGTTTGCCGCGCATCCGCATTTCATGCGCATCGACCAGATCGCGCCGGCTGACGCCGCCGATATCCAAAAGCTCGCCAAGCTCGGCGGCGCGCGCGGACAAGGCGCCGCTGCATTCGTCGGTGCCGGAATTCTATCTCAGCAATCCGATCGCGCGCGCATCCGCCACCATGGCCGAGTGTTCGGCCCTGGCCAACGCGGCGGCCAAGACGGCGGCGGAGTAGCGGCCATGGACCTGACCGAATTCTTCTTCACCTATCTCTGGCCGCTGATCATCATCCTGGCGGAATGCGTGCTGCTGCTGGTGTTCCTGCTGGTCGCCGTCGCCTATGTCATTTATGCCGACCGCAAGATCTGGGCGGCGGTGCAGATGCGGCGCGGCCCCAACGTGGTCGGGCCCTGGGGCCTGTTCCAGTCCTTCGCCGACATGCTGAAATTCGCGCTCAAGGAACCGACGATCCCGGCCGGCGCCAACAAAGGCGTGTTCCTGCTGGCGCCGCTGGTCTCCACCGTGCTGGCGCTCGCCGCCTGGGCGGTGATCCCGGTCAATGTCGGCTGGGCGATCGCCGACATCAATGTCGGCGTCTTGTATATTTTCGCCATCTCGTCGCTGATGGTCTACGGCATCATCATGGCGGGCTGGGCGTCGAATTCGAAATATCCGTTCCTGTCGGCGCTGCGCGCGGCGGCGCAGATGGTGTCCTACGAAGTCTCCATCGGCTTCGTCATCATCACCGTGTTGCTGTGCGCGGGCTCGCTCAATCTGACGACCATTGTCATCGCGCAACAGAACGGGATCGCGAACCTGATCGGCCTGCCGTGGCTCGGTTTCCTGAACTGGTACTGGCTGCCGCTGTTCCCGATGTTCATCATCTTCTTCGTTTCGGCGCTGGCCGAGACCAACCGGCCGCCATTCGATCTGGTCGAAGCAGAATCGGAAATCGTCGCCGGGTTCATGGTGGAGTATGGCTCGACACCTTACGTGTTGTTCATGCTCGGCGAATACGTGGCGATCTGCACCATGTGCGCCATGGGCACCATCTTCTTTCTGGGCGGCTGGCTGCCGCCGATCGCCGTTCCGCCGTTCACCTGGGTACCGGGCGTGATCTGGTTCGTGCTCAAGGCGTTCGTGCTGTTTTTCATGTTCGCAATGGTGAAGTCCATCGTGCCGCGCTACCGCTACGACCAGCTGATGCGGCTCGGCTGGAAGGTGTTCCTGCCGATGTCGCTGGCGATGGTGGCGATCGTCGCCGTCGTGCTCGAGTACGGCGTGCAGGTGCCAAAGTGAGGATGCGATGAGATTGGATCGCGCAGCCAAGGGCCTGTTTTTGTGGGAGTTCGTCACCGCCACGATTCTGGGCATGCGCTATCTCCTGGGGCCGAAGGCCACGCTCAACTATCCGGCCGAGAAAGGGCCGCTCTCGCCGCGCTTCCGCGGCGAGCACGCGCAGCGCCGTTATCCGAACGGCGAGGAACGCTGCATCGCCTGCAAGCTGTGCGAGGCGATCTGCCCGGCGCAGGCGATCACCATCGAGGCCGGCCCGCGCCGCAACGACGGCACGCGGCGCACCACGCGCTACGACATCGACATGGTCAAATGCATCTATTGCGGGCTCTGCCAGGAAGCCTGTCCGGTCGACGCCATCGTCGAGGGACCGAATTTCGAATACGCCACCGAGACGCGCGAGGAGCTTTACTACGACAAGGAGCGGCTGCTCGCGAATGGCGACCGCTGGGAGCGCGAGATCGCCAAGAATCTGGCGCTCGACGCGCCCTACAGGTGAACCGATGATCGTCGCCGCGCTGTTTTTCTATCTCTTCGCCGGCCTCTGCGTGGCGAGCGCCTTCATGGTGATCGCGGCGAAAAATCCCGTGCATTCGGTGCTCTATCTCATCCTCGCCTTCGTCAACGCGGCCGGGCTGTTCGTGATGTTGGGCGCCGAATTCCTCGCCATGATCCTGATCGTGGTTTATGTCGGCGCCGTCGCCGTGCTGTTCCTGTTCGTGGTGATGATGCTCGACGTCGATTTCGCCGAGCTCAAGCAGGGCGCGCTGCAATATTTGCCGATCGGCATGCTGATCGGCGGCATTTTTCTCGCCGAGCTGTTGCTGGTGGTCGGCGCCTGGGCGATCGGGCCCGGCGTTCCGCAGGCGATCACCGCGCCGATTTCGGCCAAGATACCGAATATCGAGGCGATCGGCCTCGTGCTCTACACCCGCTATGTCTATTTCTTCGAGGCCGCCGGCCTGATCCTGCTGGTCGCCATGGTGGGCGCCATCGTGCTCACGCTGCGCCACAAGGAGCGCGTGCGCCGCCAGAACATCCCCGAGCAGAACGCGCGGACGCCGGCAACGGCGATGGAAATCCGTCAAGGTGCGCTCGGGGCAGGGCCTGGGGAGCAATCCATGACCATCGGCCTCGGACATTATCTCTCGGTCGCCGCGATCCTGTTCACGCTCGGGATTTTCGGCATCTTCCTCAACCGCAAGAACGTGATCATCATCCTGATGTCGATCGAGCTGATCCTGCTGGCGGTCAACATCAATCTGGTCGCCTTCTCCAGCCATCTCGGCGACATCGTCGGCCAGATCTACGCGCTGCTGGTGCTCACGGTGGCGGCGGCGGAAGCGGCGATCGGGCTTGCCATTCTCGTCGTGTACTACCGCAACCGCGGCTCGATCGCGGTCGAAGACATCAATCTGATGAAGGGCTGAGTACTTTGTATCAGGCAATCGTCTTCTTACCCTTGCTCGGCGCCATTTTGGCGGGGCTGATCGCGCTCGCGGGCGCGCGTGCGCGCTGCCCGGGCGAGGGACCGCCGCCGGGCGACGAGGAGGGCGCTCACGCCAGTGCGCATGCCGCGCACGCCGAGCATGGCCATGCGCACGCTCACGATCCGCACGCCCACGATGCGCACGCGCATGAACCGGCCGCCGCCGGCTCGCGCACGGCGGAACTGATCACCACCACGCTGCTGCTGATCTCGATGATCCTGTCGTGGATCGCTTTCGTGCAGGTCGGCTTCGGCCATCACGACATGCGCGTGCCGGTGTTCACCTGGATGCTGTCGGGCGACCTGAAGGTGGACTGGTCGCTGCGCATCGACACGCTCACCGCGGTGATGCTGGTGGTGGTCAACACGATATCGGCCTTCGTGCACCTCTATTCCATCGGCTACATGGAAGAGGACCCGTACCGGCCGCGCTTCTTCGCCTATCTGTCGATCTTCACCTTCTTCATGCTGATGCTGGTGACGGCGGACAATCTGGTGCAGCTGTATTTCGGCTGGGAGGGCGTCGGTCTGGCGAGCTATCTGCTGATCGGCTTCTGGTATCACAAGCCGGAAGCCAACGCGGCGGCGATCAAGGCCTTCGTCGTCAACCGCGTCGGCGATTTCGGCTTCGCGCTCGGCATTTTCGCGCTGTTCATGCTGGTCGGCGCGATCGATCTCGACACCGTCTTTGCGCAGGCGCCGTCGCTGACCGGCAAGACCATTCCGTTCTTCGGCTGGCACCCCGACGCGCTCACGCTGATCTGCCTGCTGCTGTTCATGGGCGCCATGGGCAAGTCGGCGCAGTTCCTGCTGCACACCTGGCTGCCCGACGCCATGGAAGGCCCGACGCCGGTCTCCGCCCTGATCCACGCCGCCACCATGGTGACCGCCGGCGTGTTCATGGTGGCGCGGTTGTCGCCGCTGTTCGAGCTGGCGCCGAACGCGCAGACCTTCGTCACCTTCATCGGCGCCACCACCGCGATCTTCGCCGCCACCGTCGGCCTGGTGCAGAACGACATCAAGCGCGTCGTCGCCTATTCGACCTGCTCGCAGCTCGGCTACATGTTCGTGGCCATGGGCGTCGGCGCCTATTCGGTCGGCATGTTCCATCTGTTCACGCACGCGTTCTTCAAGGCGCTGCTGTTCCTCGGCTCCGGCTCGGTGATCCATGCCATGCATCACGAGCAGGACATGCGGCACATGGGCGGGCTGAAGGACCGCATTCCCTACACCTACATCGTGATGATCATCGGCACGCTGGCGCTCACCGGCTTTCCGCTCACCGCCGGCTATTTCTCCAAGGACGCCATCATCGAGGCGGCCTATGTCGGCAAGAATCCGATGGCGCTTTATGCGTTCATCTGCACGGTCAGCGCCGCGCTGCTCACCTCGTTCTATTCCTGGCGGCTGATCTTCAAGACCTTCCACGGCGAGCCGCACGACCGCAAGCATTGGAAGGACGCGCATGAGAGCCCGATGGTGATGCTGATCCCGCTCGGCTTCCTGGCCTTCGGCTCGATCATGGCCGGCCTGCCGTTCAAGGAAATCTTCGCCGGCCACGGCGTCGAGGGCTTCTTCCGCGAGTCGCTCACCTTCGCCAAGGGCAACAGCGTGCTCGAGGACATGCATCACGTGCCGCTGCGAGATCGGCATCCTGCCGACCGTGATGATGGCGCTCGGCTTCGTGATCGCCTGGCACTTCTATATCCGCCGGCCGGATATCCCGGTCGAACTCGCGCGCACGCACGAGGTGCTCTACAACTTCCTGCTCAACAAGTGGTACTTCGACGAGCTCTATGAAGTGATCTTCGTGCGCCCGGCCAAGTGGCTCGGCCACGCAGCTTGTGGAAGGGCGGCGACGGCTGGCTGATCGACGGCTTCGGCCCCGACGGCGTCTCCGCCCGCGTGCTCGACGTCACCCGCAACGTGGTGCGCCTGCAGACCGGCTACCTCTACCACTACGCCTTCGCCATGCTGATCGGCGCGGCCGCGTTCATCACCTACTTCATGTTCGCGGTGCGCTAATGAACATGAATTGGCCGATCCTCTCCGTCGTCACCTTCCTGCCGCTGCTCGGCGCGCTGTTCATCATGCTGGTGCGCGGCAACGAGCCGTCTCGCCAAGGGCACCGCGCGCTGGGTGGCGATGTGGACGACGCTGGTCACCTTCGCCATCTCGCTGGTGATGGTGTGGCGCTTCGATCCGACCTCGCCGGAATTCCAGTTCGTCGAGAAGCATCCCTGGCTCGGCATCGCCTCCTATCACATGGGCGTCGACGGCATTTCGCTTGCCGTTCGTGATCCTCACCACCGCGCTGATGCCGATCTGCATCCTGGCGAGCTGGACCGTGATCCAGAAGCGCGTGAAGGAATACATGATCGCGTTCCTGGTGCTGGAAACGCTCATGATCGGCACCTTCTCGGCGCTCGATCTGGTGCTGTTCTATCTGTTCTTCGAGGGCGGCCTGATCCCGATGTTCCTGATCATCGGCGTCTGGGGCGGCCCGCGCCGGGTCTATGCCAGCTTCAAGTTCTTCCTCTACACGCTGCTCGGCTCGGTGCTGATGCTGCTCGCCATCATGGCGATGTACTGGGATGCCGGCACCACCGACATTCCGGCGCTGCTGCGGCACGGCTTCCCGCTCGGCTTGCAGAAATGGGCGTGGCTCGCCTTCTTTGCCTCGTTCGCCGTCAAGATGCCGATGTGGCCGGTGCACACCTGGCTGCCGGACGCGCATGTGGAAGCGCCGACCGCGGGCTCGGTCATCCTCGCCGCCATCCTGTTGAAGATGGGCGGCTACGGATTCCTGCGTTTCTCGCTGCCGATGTTCCCGTCGGCCAGCCATGACTTCGCGCCGCTGATCTTCACGCTGTCGGTGGTCGCCATCATCTACACCTCGCTGGTGGCGCTGATGCAGGAGGACGTGAAGAAGCTGATCGCCTATTCCTCGGTCGCCCATATGGGCTTCGTCACCATGGGGATTTTCGCGGCGACCACGCAGGGCGTGGCCGGCGGCATCTTCCAGATGATCTCGCACGGCATCGTTTCCGGCGCGCTGTTCCTTTGCGTCGGCGTGGTCTACGACCGCATGCATACCCGCGAGATCGCCTTCTATGGCGGGCTGGTCAACCGCATGCCGGTCTTATGCGGCGGTGTTCATGGTGTTCACGCTCGCCAATGTCGGCCTGCCGGGCACCTCCGGCTTCATCGGCGAATTCCTGTCGCTGATCGGCACCTTCAAGATCAATACCGCGGTGGCCACGATTGCCACCTTCGGCGTCATCCTGTCGGCGGCCTATGCCCTGTGGCTCTACCGCAAGATGATCTTCGGAAACTTGAAGCCGGCGCTGGTCGGCATCAAGGACCTCGGCTGGCGCGAGACGCTGATCTTTACGCCGCTGGTCGTGCTCACCATCCTGCTCGGGGTGGCGCCCAAGCCGGTGCTCGACATGTCGGCGGCCTCGGTCGCGCAGTTGCTCGACAATTATAAGCACGCCATCGCCGCGGTCCCGGCACCGGCAAAAGATGCAACAGCCGACTCCGCCGCCATCAAGATGGAACGGGCCGAAATAATCCCAGTGAGCACCGCCCGATGAATCAATTGATGCAATGGCAAGCGCTGCTGCCGATGCTGCCGGAAGCCGTGCTGGCGTGCGGCGCCATGCTGATGCTGATGGTCGGCGTCGGCGTCTACCAGAGCGAACGCAGCGCCAAGATCGTGAACGGCTTTTGCATCGGCGTGCTGGCGCTGGCGGCCTTCGTCGTGGCGATGCTGCCGGCCGGCCGCACCGTGCTGTTCGGCGGCAGTTTCGTGGTCGACGATTATGCGCGCTTCCTCAAGCTGCTTGGCGCTCGCCGGCTCGGGCGGCGCGCTGATGCTGTCGCTCGACTGGCTCACGATCGAGAAGCAGCAGAAATTCGAATACGGCGTGCTGTTCCTGCTCTCGACGCTCGGCATGTTGATGCTGATCTCGGCCGCCGACCTGATCGCGCTCTATCTCGGGCTCGAATTGATGAGCCTGCCGCTCTACGTGGTGGCGGCCTCGAACCGCGACAATGTGCGCTCGACCGAAGCCGGCTTGAAATATTTCGTGCTGGGCGCGCTGTCGTCCGGCATGCTGCTGTACGGCGCCTCGCTGATCTACGGCTTCACCGGCACGGTGAATTTTGTCGGCATCGCCAAGGCAACCGGGCAGGGCGCCAATATCGGCCTGATCTTCGGCCTGGTGTTCATGTTCGTCGGCTTCTGCTTCAAGATCTCGGCGGTGCCGTTCCACATGTGGACGCCCGACGTCTATGAAGGCGCGCCGACGCCGGTGACCGCCTTCTTTGCCGCCGCGCCCAAGGTCGCCGGCATCGCCATCTTCGTGCGCGCGACCGTGGTCGCGTTCCCCGGCATCACGCACGAGTGGCAGCAGATCGTGGTGTTCGTCTCGATCGCCTCGATGGTGCTCGGCGCCTTCGCGGCCATCGGCCAGCGCAACATCAAGCGGCTGATGGCCTATTCCTCGATCGGCCACATGGGCTTCGCGCTGGTCGGCCTGGCCGCCGGAACGCCGGAAGGCGTGCAGGGCGTGCTGGTCTATATGTCGATCTATGTGGCGATGACGCTCGGCACCTTCGCGGTGATCCTCGCCATGCGGCGCGACGGCAAGTTCGTCGAGACCATCGGCGATCTCGCCGGGCTCGCGCGCACGCATCCGACCATGGCGTTCTTCCTCGCGATGCTGTTGTTCTCGCTCGCCGGCATTCCGCCGCTCGCCGGATTCTTTGCGAAGTTCTACGTGTTCCTCGCCGCCATCAAGGCTGGGCTTTATATGCTGGCGGTGATCGGCGTGCTGAGCAGCGTGGTGGGCGCCTTTTACTATCTGACGATCGTGAAGATCATGTATTTCGACGAGCCGGTGAAGGGCTTCGAGAGCATGCCGGGGCTGTTGCGGCTGGTGCTCGGTGTGTCCGGTCTGATCGTTATGCTGTTCTTCGCCTATCCCGCCCCGATCCTGGATGCGGCGACCGTGGCGGCGAAATCGCTGTTCTGAGATGCAACTCGATCCCACGGCCCGGGCGGCGGGGGTCCGGCACATCGCGTTACGAATCCGTCGGCTCGACCAATGCCGAGGCGCTCGATCGCGCCCGCTGGCGCGAGCGCGGGCCGCTGTGGATCACCGCGCAAAGCCAGAGCGCCGGGCGCGGCCGGCGCGGCAGCGCGTGGGTCTCGCCGCCGGGCAATCTGTACGCTTCGCTGCTGCTGAGCGAGCCGTCGCCCAAGCCGTTGGCGCCGCAACTGTCGTTCGTGGCGGCGCTGGCGCTGCATGATGCCCTGTGCGACTGCGCGCCGCGGCTCGGGCCTTTGTTCAAGCTCAAATGGCCGAACGATGTGCTGCTGGGGCTGGACAAGCTTGCCGGCATATTGATCGAAGGCGAGAGCGAGCCGGTGTTCACGGTGGTCATCGGATTCGGCGTCAATTGCGTCGACCATCCGCTCGACACCTATTTTCCGGCGACCGATTTGCTTTTGGCCGGCGCGGTGGTCGCGCCGGAGGCGCTATTTGCCGCGCTTTCGGCGGCGATGCTGCGCCGGCTGGCGCAGTGGCAGCGCGGCGCCGGCTTTGCGACAATCCGCGCCGACTGGCTGGCGCGCGCCGCCGGTCTCGGCGAGGACATTCGGGTGCGGCTGCCGGAGCGCGAGCTGCGCGGCCGCTTCCAGGGGCTCGACGAGGCCGGGCGGCTGCTGGTCGAGCAGCCTGACGGGCTCGCGACCGTCACCGCCGGCGAAGTATTCGAGTTGGGATCGCGCTGACCATGCCGCATACGAAGCAGGAACTGGTGTTCGCGCCGCTCGGCGGCGTCGGCGAGATCGGCATGAACCTGTCGATCTACGGCCTGGGCGACGAGCGCCATCGCCAATGGCTGGCGGTCGATCTCGGCGTGTCGTTTGCCTCGGAAGAGCATCTGCCGGGCATCGATCTGATCCTGCCCGACATCCGCTATCTGGTGGCGGAGCGCAAAAACCTCGCCGGCATGGTGCTCACCCACGCGCATGAGGATCATTACGGCGCGCTGCTCGACCTGTGGCCGAAGCTGAAGATACCGGTCTATGCCACGCCGTTCACCGCCGCGCTGCTGGCGGCCAAGCGCGCGAGCGAGCCGGGCGCGCCGGACATTCCGGTCACCATCGTGCCGCTCGGCAGCCGCTTCAAAGTCGGGCCGTTCGACGTCGAACTGGTCTCGATGGCGCATTCGATTCCCGGAATCGAACGCGCTCATCATCCGCACGCCGGCCGGCACGGTGCTGCACACCGGCGACTGGAAGATCGATCTGACGCCGATCCTGGGCGACGTCACCGACGAAAAGAAGCTGCGCGCGCTTGGCGACGAAGGCTGCCTCGCTTTGGTCGGGGATTCCACCAATGCGGTGCGCGATGGCCGCTCGCCGTCGGAGGCCGATGTCGGCAAGACTATCACCGAACTGGTGAAAGCGGCGCGCGGACGCGTGGCGGTGACCACTTTCGCCTCCAACGTGGCGCGCCTGCGCACGGTGACCGACGCCGCCCGCGCCGCCGACCGCGAGGTGGTGGTGGTCGGCCGCGCCATGGAGCGCATCATCCAGGTCGCGCGCGAAACCGGATACATCGACGGTGTGCAGGACCTGCGCGCGGTGGAGGCTTACGGCTATCTGCCGCCCAACAAGGTGGTGGCGCTGTGCACCGGCAGCCAGGGCGAGCCGCGCGCGGCGCTCTCGCGCATCGCCGAGGACCAGCATCCGGACGTCACGCTGTCGCGCGGCGACACCGTGATTTTTTCTGCCCGCACCATTCCCGGCAACGAAAAGGCAGTCGGCCGCATCATCAACGGGCTGATCGACCAGGGCATCGAGGTGATCACCGACCGCACGCATATGGTGCATGTGTCGGGCCATCCGCGCCGCGCCGAGCTCGAGGAACTGATCTCCTGGGTCAAGCCGAAGATCCTCATCCCGGTGCATGGCGAGGCCTTGCATCTGTCCGAGCATGCCGCGCTCGCTCGCCGCTGCGGCATCAAGGAAGTCATCCAATGCCGCAACGGCGATCTGGTGCGGCTGTCGCCGTCGGCCGGGATCATCGACGAGGTGCCGTGCGGGCGGCTCTACAAGGACGGCTCGCTGCTGGTCGAGGCCGACGCGCGAACGGTCGCCGACCGCAAGCGACTGAGCTTTGCCGGCGCTGTGTCGGTCGCGCTCGCGCTTAACGACAAGGGCGAGCTGGCGGCCGATCCCGAACTCGATCTGATCGGCATTCCGGAACGTGACCGCGACGGCGGCCTCATCGCCGAGGCGGTCAACGACGCCGTGCTGGAGACGTTGCAGTCGATGCCGCGCAAGCGCCGCAGCGATCCCGACGCGGTGGCCGAGGCGATCCGCCGCGCGGTGCGCGCCGCAGTGGCCGATCGCTGGGGCAAAAAGCCGATGTGCCACGTGCACGTCTTGACGGTATGATGGCTGCCGCCGGCGCGCCTAACAGAGGAAGTCAATGATCGGTCGTCTCAATCACGTCGCCGTCGCGGTGCGCGACATCGCCAAGGCGGCAAAAGTCTATCGCGACACGCTGGGCGCGGAGGTCTCTGGCCAGGTGGCGCAGCCCGACCACGGCGTCACCACCGTGTTCATCACGCTGCCCAACACCAAGATCGAACTGCTGGAGCCGCTGGGAGCAAATTCTCCGATAGCCAAGTTCCTAGAGCGAAATCCCGACGGCGGCATCCATCATGTCTGCTACGAAGTGGACGATATTCGCGCGGCCCGCGATACGCTGAAGGCGCAAGGCGCCCGCGTGCTCGGCGACGGCGAACCGAAGATCGGCGCCCATGGCAAGCCGGTGCTGTTCCTGCATCCGAAGGATTTCTGCGGAACTTTGGTTGAACTGGAACAGGCTTAGCGCATGATCCCGAAAAGTGGGCACCGGTTTTCGGACAAGATCAGTCGCCGGGAATAACCGATGGCCATCAGCACCGTCATCGCGATCTTTTTCATCATCTGGTGGGTGGTGCTGTTCGCGGTGCTGCCCTGGGGCGTGCGCAGCCAAGAGGAGAGCGGCGAGGTGGCGCCCGGCACCGATCCGGGCGCGCCGGCGGTGCATCGCATCTGGAGCAAGCTGGTCTGGACCACCGTGATCGCCGCCGTTGTGTTCGGCATTCTCGTGGCGGTCTACCGATCGGGCCTGATCCCGTACGATTTCCTGATGCGGATTTCCGGCCCGTCGCGGCCGTGAACCAATGCTCAATCGCAAAAAAAGAGCAGGGCACGATGCCCTGCTCGTCGCATATGACTGTCCTCATCCCCGCATTTTGTTCGTTTTATGCGCGAGGCGGCGGCGTTTTCCGCGCCAAGGACTTGCTTCCTTCCCAAGACTTGGACCGCACGTTGGAGCCGGCTTTTGGCGCCGAGATCTCCATTCACACGGATGCGGCACGCTATCCGATCAAGACATGACGGTGCCAGCCATGCCAGGAGCGGGTTTCGTTGTGATCGAGGCCGAGTTCGTTTTTGGCGGTTTCGAAACTGTCCTCGATGGCCCAGCGATGACCTTCGACCGATACCAGCTTTTTCATGGACGTGTCCTTGGGACACCATGTGGAGAAGAAAGCGAGATCGCCGTCGGCAATGTTCCGGCGGATCAGTAGACCCCGCGTCCACTGTCCGCTGAGCGTGCTGTTGTATTCGCCGGCATCGAGATCGGCCAGTTCGAGATAGGCCCAGTCATGCAGGCGCGCGCCTTTGGTTCCATCGCCTGCCGACAGGCGTCGCCATGCGCTTTTGGGAAGATTTTGCGCGATCTTTGCGGCGCTCCCGCGAACCATCTGCTTCTTGTCCCAGGAATGGAACATATGATTGGCGGCAACGCCGAGAACATAACCCTTGCCCGCTTTGCGGAGCGCGATTTCGAGTTCTCCCGTGCCGTACACGCTGTCCGCCGCAACAAAAGAAAAGGGTACCTTTGCGGCGATTGCCCGCGCGATCATCTTGCGCGCGATTTGCGGTTTCGTCGCAAAGCTCACATCATCCGGGACATGCGCCGCCGTCATCCGTTCAGGATCGTCCGTCCAGGCCTGTGGCAGATAAAGCGCCCGGTCGATGAAGGCATGACCGTGGCGCGACACATAGGACGCGAATACCCCGATTTGGCAATTGGTGATCTTGCCCGCCGAGCCCGTATACTGCCGCGCAACGCCGCACGACGCCTTGCCCTGTTTCAGAAAGCCGGTCTCGTCAATGACAAGAACCGCATCCTCATCAGCCAAGGTTTCCAGCGCGTAATCGCGTACAATGTCGCGCAACCCATCCGCGTCCCACTGGCCGCGGCCGAGGATCGCCTGTTGACGCCACGGGCCGGGATCGCCGGCCGCTTCCGCGCGCATCCAGCCTGTCTTGCGCGGTTCGTTCCCGAGCAACCCATCCAAAAATTTCCATGCCGACGCCGCGACCCGCTCTTGGCCGAACAAAGGACGAAGCTGCGCCTTTACATCCCGTAGCGAAGACGCCCAAAGCTCAAGCGTCGCCTCAATCGATGCTCCTGCCATCCATGATCCTCCAAATCATGGTGGCCCATGGATTTCAGAAGTCAAAATAAAATGCAACTGTAATGTTAGGGTCAGGACCCATTAAATATCTTGCGGATCAGTTGATCGGTTGATTTAGTGGCGGCGCGAGGAGGCGCCGTCATGAATGATTTATTCTTACTTTCGGAAGCGCAGATGCGCCGGATCGAGCCATATTTTCCGCTCTCACATGGCATTCCAAGGGTGGATGATCGGCTGGTTATCAGCGGAATTGTCTTTGTCATCCGGAATGGACTGCGCTGGCGTGATGCCCCGCGTGACTACGGCCCGCACAAGACCATCTACAACCGGTTTGTGCGCTGGAGCCGTCTTGGCGTGTTCAACAAGATATTCGCCGAGCTGGCGCGCAAGGCTGGTAAGCCGCGCCGGCTGATGATCGACGCGACCCATCTCAAAGCCCATCGCACCGCCGCGAGCCTTTTAAAAAAGGGCCTATTCCCCGACGTATTGGGCGCACAAAGGGCGGCTTGAACTCAAAACTGCACGCGGTGTGCGATGGCCAGGGGCGACCGCTGATCATGTTGCTCAGCGAAGGCCAGATGAGCGACTATAAAGGCGCGGCTTTGATGCTCGCTGCCCTGCCGAAAGCCAAAGAACTCCTCGGCGACAAAGGCTATGACGTCACCATTCACACGGATACGGCACGCTATTCGATCTATGTGGCGCAGTCACCAGTATTCCATTAGCTGCCGATCGGCGCATCGTCCGGGACCCGCGGCATGAGCATTACTTCAAGATACATAACGGGAAGAATCGACGGTCTTCGCGTATAAGTCGTATTGCTATCCAGAGAGGCGGCGCCGCCTTGTGTTTTGCCGGCCGATCCGCTTTCACTCGGGCCCCGTCCGCCCCGTTTCCTGAGTGCTCGCAATGCGCCTGTCCCGCTATTTCCTGCCGATCCTACGCGAAACGCC
Organism: uncultured Alphaproteobacteria bacterium; assembly: GCA_963817045.1. Classification (GTDB taxonomy): domain Bacteria; phylum Pseudomonadota; class Alphaproteobacteria; order Rhizobiales; family Xanthobacteraceae; genus Pseudolabrys. The sequence continues at coordinate 82,111 of CAWFMZ010000007.1, read as the reverse complement.
GAAAGAGGCGGAGATCGTCTCGCACCGGCTGATGCTGCGCGCCGGCATGATGCGGCAGGAAGCCGCCGGCATTTACGCCTTCCTGCCGCTCGGCTTCCGGGTGTTGCAGAAGATCTGCCAGATCGTGCGCGAGGAGCAGAACCGCGCCGGCGCCATCGAGCTGCTGATGCCGACCATCCAGTCGGCCGACCTCTGGCGCGAGAGCGGGCGCTACGAGGCCTACGGCAAGGAAATGCTGCGCATCAAGGATCGCCACGAGCGCGACATGCTGTACGGGCCGACCAACGAGGAGATGATCACCGAGATCTTCCGCGCCTATGTGCGCTCGTACAAGGATCTGCCGCTCAACCTCTATCACATCCAGTGGAAATTCCGCGACGAGGTGCGCCCGCGCTTCGGGCTGATGCGCGGCCGCGAATTCCTGATGAAGGACGCCTACTCGTTCGACATCGACCAGGCCGGCGCGCAGCATTCCTACAACAAGATGTTCGTGGCGTATCTGCGCACCTTCGCGCGCATGGGGCTGAAATCGATCCCGATGCGCGCGGAGTCGGGACCGATCGGCGGCAACCTCAGCCACGAATTCATCATCCTCGCCTCCACCGGCGAGTTGGAAGTGTTCTGCCACAAGGACTATCTCGATCTGCCGGTGCCGGCAGCAGACGTGAATTTCGACGACATTGCGGGTTTGCAAGGCATCGTCGACAAGTGGACGTCGCAATACGCGGCGACGTCCGACATGCACGATGCGGCGGCCTACGCCAAAGTGCCCGCCGACAAACAGGTCTCGGCGCGCGGCATCGAGGTCGGCCACATCTTCTATTTCGGCACCAAATATTCCGAGCCGATGAAGGCCGTGGTCGCCACCGGCGAGGGCGGCGAGACGCCGGTGCACATGGGCTCCTACGGCATCGGGCCGAGCCGGCTGGTCGCCGCCATCATCGAGGCCTCGCACGACGACGCCGGCATCATCTGGCCGGAGCCGGTGGCGCCGTTCAAGGTGGCGATCCTCAATCTCAAGCAGGGCGACGGCCGACACCGACGCGGCCTGCGAGCAGCTTTATCGCGACCTCACCGCCAAGGGCGTCGAAGTGCTTTATAACGACCTCGACGAGCGTGCCGGCGCAAAATTCGCCACCGCCGATCTGATCGGGCTGCCCTGGCAGGTGATGGTCGGCCCGCGCGGGCTGGCCGAAGGCAAGGTCGAGGTCAAGCAGCGCGCCGACGGCACCCGCGAAATGATGAGCCCTGCGGCCGCGCTCGATTTGCTGTCGCGGTGATTTTCCTTTCAATCCGGGGCGCGTTCCAACGGGTCCGCGCGAAGCGTGGCCCGATGACAGGCTCCGCACGCGAACCCAAAATCCAGCGCCACATGCTGTGTCTGCATTTGGGTTTCAGGTTCGGCGGGAGATTGCATTCCCGCAATGACGACGTAACGACCAATAAACCTGTGTGTGGCCAAGCACTTTCGCGCGGAAACCGGGCTTGAAACTGCCAGAATCGTGTGAAAATCAAGGCGCGGGAACCATTCATCAATGACCGAGCCCAACGGGACGCGGCCCTTCTCCCCGTTCGAGTGGATGCTGTCGCTGCGCTACTTGCGGGCGCGGCGCAAGGAAGGATTCATCTCGGTGATCGCCGGGTTCTCCTTCCTCGGCATCATGCTCGGCGTCGCCACCCTGATCATCGTGATGGCGGTGATGAACGGCTTCCGCAAGGAGCTGCTCGACAAGATCCTCGGCCTCAACGGCCATCTGCTGATCCAGCCGCTGGAAAAGCCGCTGACCGATTGGGAGGAAGTGGCCGCCCGCATCGCCGGCGTCAAAGGCATCCAGCCTGGCGGCGCCGATCGTCGAAGGCCAGGCGCTGGCGTCCTCGCCGTTCAATGCCGGCGGCGTGCTGATCCGCGGCATCCGGCTGATGGACCTGGAGAAGCTTCCCTCCGTCGCCAACAACATCAAGCAGGGCACGCTGCAAGGCTTCGACGAAGGGCAGGGCGTTTCGATCGGGCGCCGGCTCGCCGACCAGCTCTCGCTGCGCTCGGGCGACAACATCACGCTGGTGGCGCCGCGCGGCGCGGTCACGCCGATGGGCACCACCCCGCGCATCAAGGTCTACAAGATCGCCGCGGTGTTCGAGATCGGCATGTCGGAATACGACAACGCCATGGTGTTCATGCCGCTGAAGGAGGCGCAGGCCTATTTCAACCGCGCCGGCGACGTCACCGCCATCGAGGTCTATACCGACAATCCCGACCGCGTCGACCGCTACCGCAAGGCGGTGACCGACGCCGCGCAGCGGCCGATCTTCATGATCGACTGGCGCCAGCGCAACGCCACCTTCTTCAACGCGTTGCAGGTCGAGCGCAACGTGATGTTCCTGATCCTGACCCTCATCGTGCTGGTGGCCGCGCTCAACATCGTGTCCGGCCTGATCATGCTGGTGAAGGACAAGGGCCAGGACATCGCCATTCTGCGCACCATGGGCGCCACGCAAGGCTCGATCATGCGCGTGTTCCTGATCACCGGGGCTTCCATCGGCGTGGTCGGCACGCTGGTCGGCTTCCTGCTCGGCATCGTGGTCTGCCTCAACATCGAGAACATCCGCCAGTTCCTGTCCTGGCTCACCAATACCGAGCTGTTCTCGCCCGAACTCTATTTCCTTTCGCATCTGCCGGCCGACATGGACACGGCCGAGACCACCGCGGTGGTGGTGATGGCGCTCACGCTCTCGCTGCTCGCCACGCTCTATCCGTCCTGGCGCGCGGCGCGCCTCGATCCGGTGGAGGCGCTGCGCTATGAGTGAAACCCTCATCAAAGGCATCGAGGTGGTGGAAGAGAAGGCCGAGGATATCCCCGTCCTGTTCCTGCACGCGATCGAGCGCACCTACCGGCAGGGCGACGCCACGCTGCACATCCTCAACGGCGCGGAACTGGCGATCTGGCCCGGGCAATCGGTGGCGCTGGTGGCGCCCTCGGGCGCCGGCAAATCGACGCTGCTGCACATCGCCGGCCTGCTCGAGCATCCCGACCATGGCGACGTCTATATCGACGGGCGCGCCACCGCGATCCTGCCCGATCACGAGCGCACCCGTATCCGCCGCAACGAGATCGGCTTCGTCTACCAGTCGCACCATCTGCTGCCGGAATTCACCGCGCTGGAGAACGTGCTGCTGCCGCAGATGATCGCCGGTCTCGCGCGCGCGGAGGCGAAGAAGCGCGCGGTCGAACTGCTGGGCTATCTGGGCCTGAGCGACCGGCTCACACACCGGCCGGCGGAACTTTCCGGCGGCGAGCAGCAGCGCGTGGCGATTGCGCGCGCGGTCGCCAATGCGCCGCGCATTCTGCTCGCCGACGAGCCGACCGGAAATCTCGACCTGCACACCGCCGACCACGTGTTCGCCGCGCTCACCCAGCTGGTGCGCGCCTCCGGCCTCGCCACCATCATCGCCACCCACAACATGGAGCTCGCCGCCCGCATGGACCGGCGGGTGACCTTGCGGGAGGGGCAGGTGGTGGAGATGGAGTGAGGCGGTTGAGGAAATGCTTATAACAGATTGATTATTTGATATTATTGGTCTTTCGGAGGCGCGATTTCATTGCCCTTGACTTTAGAACATACCATGAACTATTTTCTCTTTCCGTTCTAGGGAGAGAACCATGCTCAAAGCCATGATCCAAGAAGCTGCTGCGCTGGCGTCGCTCACGCTGTTCGTCGGCATGATCGCCATCTGGTCGCAGGTGTTCAGTAACCTGTAAGGCCAGGTGGCTCTGACTTTCAGCCGTCATGCCCGGCCATGACGAACTGGGAGCCCTGTTGAAAACCTGCATAGCGGGCGTTCGGTCCCCGTTGGCGGTAGACGCGGGCGCTTGCTGTCCCCACTCTGGGTGAGCCAAAGGAATCACCCAACCTTCGAGCAGATATGGCCGCTCTCGACTTCGTGCACTTGCACGTGCACTCGTCCTATTCGCTGCTGGAGGGCGCGCTCACCATCGCGCGCCTGGCCGAACTCGCCAAGGCCGACAAGCAGGCGGCGCTGGCGCTCACCGACACCGACAACATGTTCGGTGTGCTGGAATTCTCCGAAAAGCTAGCCGGCGTCGGCGTGCAGCCGATCGTCGGCTGTGCGCTGGCGATCGATTTCGGCGATACCGACCACGGCGCCCGCAACGGCAATGCGCCGGCCCCGCGCGAGCGCATCGTGCTGCTGGCCGCGCGCGAGCCCGGCTATCGCAGCCTGATGCGGCTGTCCTCGCGCGCCTTCCTCGACACGCCCTCGAACGAGCCGCCGCGGCTCAAGCTCGAATGGCTGGCGGGCGAGACCGACGGCATTATCGCGCTCACCGGCGGCCCCGGCGGGCCACTCGATGGCGCCATCGCCGCCGGCCAGAGCCATCTCGCCACCACCCGGCTCGACGCACTGCATCGCCTGTTCGGCGACCGCCTCTATGTCGAGTTGCAGCGGCACGGCACCGCTCACGAGCGCATGACCGAGCCGGTGCTGATCGATCTCGCCTATAGCAAGGGCATTCCGCTGGTCGCCAGCAACGAGCCCTATTTCGCGGAAAGCTCCGATCACGAAGCGCATGACGCGCTGATCTGCATCGCGGAAGGCCGGCTGCTGGCCGAAAGCGATCGCCGCCAGCTCAACGCCGAGCATCGCTTCAAGAGCCGCGCCGAAATGCGCGAATTGTTCGCCGATCTGCCGGAGGCGCTCAGCAACACCGTCGAAATCGCCGAGCGCTGCGCGTTCCGCCCGCACACCCACCTGCCGATCCTGCCGCGCTTCTCGGTCGGCGACAGCGTGGTCGACGAGGCGAGTGAATTGCGCAAGCGCGCCGCGGCCGGCCTCGCGCGCCGGCTCGCCAGCGCGGGCGTCGCGCCCGGCCACAGCGAAAAAGAATACCGCGAGCGGCTCGATTTCGAATTGGGCGTCATCGCCGGCATGAAATATCCCGGCTACTTTCTGATCGTCGCCGACTTCATCCAATGGGCGAAGGCCAAGGGCATCCCGGTCGGCCCCGGCCGCGGCTCCGGCGCCGGTTCGCTGGTGTCCTACGCGCTCACCATCACCGACCTCGATCCGATCCGCTTCGGGCTCTTGTTCGAGCGCTTCCTCAATCCCGAGCGCGTGTCGATGCCGGACTTCGACATCGACTTCTGCCAGGACCGCCGCGACGAGGTGATCCACTATGTGCAGGAGCGCTACGGCCGCGACCAGGTGGCGCAGATCATCACCTTCGGCACGCTGCAGGCGCGCGGCGTGCTGCGCGACGTCGGCCGCGTGCTGCAGATGCCCTACGGCCAGGTCGATAAGCTGTGCAAGCTGGTGCCGCAGAACCCGACCAGCCCCATCTCGCTTGCACAAGCCATTGAGGGCGAACCGAAACTACAGGCCGAGCGCGACGGCGACCCGGTGGTCAAGCGCGCCTTCGACATCGCCAGGAAGCTCGAAGGCCTGACCCGCCATGCCTCCACCCACGCCGCCGGTATCGTGATCGGCGACCGCGCGCTTTCCGAGCTGGTGCCGCTCTATCGCGATCCGAAATCCGACATGCCGGTGACCCAGTTCAACATGAAATGGGTGGAGCAGGCGGGCCTGGTGAAATTCGACTTCCTCGGCCTCAAGACACTCACCGTGCTGCAGACCGCGGTCGCGCTGGTGGCCCGGCGCGGCATCGACATCGATCTCACCGCCATTCCGCTCGACGACAAGAAAACCTACGATTTGCTGGCGCGGGCGGAAGCGGTCGGTGTGTTCCAACTGGAAAGCGCGGGCATGCGGCGCGCGCTGCTCGATATGCGGCCCGACCGTTTCGAGGACATCATCGCACTGGTCGCGCTGTACCGGCCGGGTCCGATGGCCAATATCCCGACCTATTGCGCACGCAAGCACGGCATGGAGCAGCCCGACTACATCCACCCCAAGCTCGAGCCGATCCTGAAAGAGACCTTCGGCGTCATCGTCTATCAGGAACAGGTGATGCAGGCCGCGCAAATCCTCGCCGGCTTTACGCTCGGTCAGGCCGATCTGCTGCGCCGCGCCATGGGCAAGAAGATCAAGAAGGAGATGCAGGCGCAGCGCCACAATTTCGTCGAGGGCGCGCTCAAGAACGGCATCGAGCGCTACCACGCCGACGCCATCTTCGACCTGCTCGAGCGCTTCGCCGAATACGGCTTCAACAAGAGCCATGCCGCGGCCTACGCGCTGGTCGCCTATCAGACCGCCTATATGAAGGCGAATTTTCCGGTCGAGTTCCTGGCCGCGTCGATGACGCTGGACATGGGCAATACCGACAAGCTCGCCGAGTTCCGCGCCGAGGCCGAGCGGCTCGGCATCAAGGTCGATCCGCCCTCGATCAATCGTTCGCATGTCGCCTTTGAGGTCGACGGCAATACCATTATCTACGCGCTGGCCGCGCTCAAAGGCGTCGGCAAGCTGGCGGTGGAAGCGATCATCGCGGCGCGCCAGCACGCTAAGTTCGCCGATCTGGCGGATTTCGCCGACCGCATCAATCCGCGCGCCGTCAACAAGCGCGTGCTGGAAAGCCTGGCTCAAGCCGGCGCCTTCGATGAGTTCGAGGCCAACCGCGCGCGCGTCTTCCCCGCCATGGACGCCGTGCTGGCGCGCGCCCAGCGTTCGCACAATTCCGCGGCCATCGGGCAAAACGAATTGTTCGGCGGTGGCGGTACGCGCGAGGCCGTAGTGCTGCCGCAGGCTGAGCCGTGGCTGCCGGCCGAGCGGCTGCGACGCGAATACGAGGCGGTCGGTTTCTTCCTCTCCGGCCATCCGCTCGACGACTACGCCGCCGTGCTCAAGAAGCTGCGCGTGCAGTCCTGGGCCGAGTTTTCGCGCGCGGTGAAAGCCGGCGCGACGGCCGGCAGAGTTGCCGGCACCGTGGTCGCGCGCACCGAGCGGCGCACGCGCACTGGCAGCAAGATGGGCATCATCGGGCTGTCCGATCCGACCGGCCACTACGAGGCGGTGATTTTCTCGGAAGGGCTCGCCGAGCATCGCGATCTGCTGGAGCCGGGCACCGCGGTGCTGCTGTTCCTGTCGGCGGAAGTGCAGGGCGACGAGGTGCGCGCCCGTATCCAGTCGGCCGAGCCGCTCGATGAGGCGGCCGCCAATCTCAACAAGGGCCTGCGCGTGTTCCTGCGCAACGAAGCGCCGATCGAGGCGGTCGCCAAGCGGCTGGAGCCGATAGCGCGTTCGGCCGCCGCCAATGGCGACGGAGAGGTGAGCATGGTGCTGATGCTGGAACAGGGCACCGAGGTGGAAGTGAAACTGCCCGGCCGCTTCAAAGTCTCGCCGCAGATCGCCGGCGCCATCAAGGCGGTGCCGGGCGTGGTGCAGGTCGAGGCGTTGTAGATCGCGCGATTGCGTGTGCTATATTCTTCCGCTCGTCCCCGCGAAAGCGGGGACCCAGGGAAAGAAATTGTTGATTCTGCGATTGTGACTTTGGATTCCCGCTTGCGCGGGAATGAGCGGAAATTTGTCATGCGTGACCACGCTATAACACGCCGAGATATTCTGAAGGGCTCCGCCACGCTGGCGCTCACCGTCTTCGCCGCGCCCGCGCGCGCGGTGCCGCCGCCGCCGGAAGCGATCACGCCCGCGTTGATCGCCGCGGCGAAGCAGGAAGGTCTGGTGGTCTGGTACACCTCGGCCGACTTGCAGCTGGCCGAGTTGGTCGGCAAATCCTTCGAGAGGAAATTCGGCATTACGGCGCGGGTCGAGCGCGGCGGGGCCGAGCGCATCTTCACCCGCGTCGGCCAGGAATATGCCAGCGGTATCCACGCGGTCGACGCAGTCAACACCGGCGACGCCGCGCAGTTCCTGGCGTGGAAGCGGCAGGACATGCTGGCGCCCTACGTGCCCGAGGATGTCGCCAAACTTATTCCGGATGGCCATCGCGACCCGGACGGACTCTACGCGACGGTGCGCTCGTCGATGTGCGTAATCGCTTACAATACCGAGCTGGTGAAGAAGCAAGAGGCACCGAAAAGTTTCGCTGACCTGCTCGATCCGAAATGGAAGGGCAAAATCGTCAAGGCGCATCCGAGCTACAGCGGCACCATCATGACCTCGACCTATCAGATGGTGCGCGAGCTCGGCTGGCCGTATCTTGAGAAACTATCCAAGCAAAATGTTTTGCAGGTGCAGTCGGCCACCGATACGCCGAAGAAAATCGTGCTGGGCGAACGCGCCGTGATGGCCGACGGCAACGAATACAACGTGTTGCTGCTGAAGGAGGCCGGCAAGCCGATCGAACCGGTCTATGCCAGCGGAAGGCTCGCCGTTCATCGTGCAGCCGTCGGCGATCTTTGCCGCCGCGCCGCATCCCAATGCCGCGCGGCTATTCCAGAACTACTTGTTCACCGTCGAGGCGCAGCAGCTTTTCGTCGATGCCGGCGCGCTGCGCTCGGTGCACGCTTTGGTCAAAGACAAGCCGGGCCGCACGCCGCTGTCGGCCATTAAGGTCTGGAAGGACGACCCGGCCGCGGTGGTCGCGCAAAGCGAAGAGATCAAACGCCGCTATTCGCAATATTTCCACGTCTGAATGCGAGCGGCGGCCGTGTTGCCGCAGGCCCATCCATCCGGGGGCGGGGGCGGCCCGGGAAAGCGCGCGGTTTGCCGCCTTGCATCCCCAAAATTGCGCCTATATAAGCCCCCCATCACTCACGCGGACCGTGGCTTTCGGCCCCGACATCGGGTCAAAAAGGCCGTCCGGTGGCCCTGAAACGGGCTCACAACGTCCGCGGCGGATCAACCGGAGAAGATTATGGCGCTTCCTGACTTCACCATGCGCCAGCTTTTGGAAGCTGGCGTGCATTTCGGCCATCAGGCCCACCGTTGGAACCCGAAGATGGGTAGTTACATCTTCGGCACCCGCAATAATATTCACATCATCGACCTCGCCCAGAGCGTGCCGATGCTGCATCGCGCGCTGCAGGCCGTGAGCGACACCGTCGCCAAGGGCGGCCGCATTCTGTTCGTCGGCACCAAGCGGCAGGCGCAGGACGCCATCTCCGCCGCCGCCAAACAGTCGGCGCAGTATTACGTCAATTCGCGCTGGCTCGGTGGCACGCTGACCAACTGGAAAACGATTTCCGGCTCGATCTCGCGCCTGCGCAAGCTCGACGAGATGCTCAGTTCCGGCGACGCCGGCGGCTACACCAAGAAAGAGCGCCTCACCATGCAGCGCGAGCGCGACAAGCTCGACCGCTCGCTCGGTGGCATCAAGGACATGGGCGGCGTGCCGGACCTCCTGTTCGTGATCGACACCAACAAGGAAGACATCGCCATCAAGGAAGCGCGCCGGCTCAACATTCCGGTCGCGGCCATCGTCGATACCAATTCCGACCCGGCCGGCATCACCTACGTGGTGCCCGGCAACGACGATGCCAGCCGTGCCGTCTCGCTCTATTGCGATCTGGTGGCGAAGGCCGCGCTCGACGGAATTTCGCGCGCGCAAGGCGAGATGGGCATCGATATCGGCGCGGCGGAGAAACCGATCGTGGAGCCGGTGCCGACCGCGCCCGCGCTCGCCGATCTCGGCTTCGAGCAGCTGCCGGGGCCGCGCGGCGTCGCCGACGATCTCAAGAAGCTGCCCGGCATTTCGCCGGCGATCGAAAAGCAGCTCAACGATCTCGGCATCTTCCACTATTCGCAGATTGCCGCGCTCAACGAGAAGGCCGCACACAATATCGGCGAAGAGGTCGGGCTTCCGGGCCGCGTCCCGGGCTGGATCGCGAAGGCGAAAGAACTGACGGCGGAATAAGCGCCGCGCCCGACGAAAAGGATAGAGTAATGGCGAATATCACCGCCCAGATGGTCAAGGAACTGCGCGAGTCAACCGGCGCCGGCATGATGGATTGCAAGGCCGCGCTCACCGAAACCAATGGCGAGATGCAGGCGGCGCAAGACTGGCTGCGCAAGAAGGGCCTGTCGAAAGCCGCCAAGAAGGCCGGCCGCGTCGCCGCCGAAGGCCTGATCGGCGTGCAGGTCGCGGGCACCAAGGGCGTCGTGGTCGAGGTCAATTCGGAAACCGACTTCGTCGCCCGCAACGACCTGTTCCAGGGCCTGGTAAAGATGATCGCCGGCGTGGCCATGTCGGCACCGGCACCGACGTCGAGAAGATCAAGGCCACCAAGGTCGGCTGCATCACCATCGGCGACGCCATCGACGACACGATCGCCAAGATCGGCGAGAACATGACGTTGCGCCGCGCCGCCGCGCTGTCGGTCGGCAAGGGCGATCGTCGCCTATTACGTGCACAATTCGGTGGTCGACGGGCTCGGCAAGATCGGCGTGCTGGTCGCGCTCGAATCGCCGGGCAAAGCCGACGAACTGATGAGCCTCGGCCGCATGGTCGCCATGCATGTCGCCGCCTCCAATCCGCAGGCGGTCGATGCCTCCGGCCTCGACCCGGCCGTGGTGGCGCGCGAGAAGGACGTGCTGGCCGACAAGTTCAAGGCAGCAGGGAAAACCGGCCAATGTGATCGAGAAGATTGTCGAGTTCGGGCTTGAAGACCTTCTATAAGGAGGTCTGTCCTGCTCGATCAGGCTTATCGTTCACGACCCGAGCAAGAGCGTCGCGCAGGCGCTCAAGGAAGCCGAAGGCAAAGTGGGCGGTGCGATCAAGATCGCCGGGTTCGTGCGTTACGCGCTCGGCGAGGGAATTGAGAAGCAGGAAACCGATTTCGCCGCCGAGGTCGCGGCCGCCGCCGGTCAAAGCTGAGCGCGCCTTGAGGCCGCTTCGGCTTGTATCGGTCCGCATGGAGGATCGCAGCGCATGAGTGATCCGGTCTACCGACGCGTCATCGTCAAATTGTCCGGCGAAGCGCTCACCGGCGCCAAGGGATTCGGCATCGATCAGGCGACGGTGGAACGGCTGGCCGCCGATCTGGTGGCGGCGGCCAAGCTCGGCGTCGAACTCGGCGTGGTGGTCGGCGGCGGCAATATCTTCCGCGGCGTCGAAGTGTCCGGGCGCGGCGTGCCGCGCCCCGTCGGCGACACCATGGGCATGCTGGCGACGGTGATGAATTGCCTGGTGCTGGAAGCCGCCATCGAACGCGCAGGGCCGCGAGGCGCGCACGCTGTCGGCGCTCGCCATGACCGCGGTATGCGAGACCTATAACCGCAAGCGCGCGATGAAAAATCTCGGCAAGGGCCGCGTCGTGCTGCTGGCCGCCGGCACCGGCAATCCGTTCTTCACCACCGACACCACGGCCGTGCTGCGCGCCGCCGAACTCGAATGCCACGCGGTGCTCAAGGCCACCAATGTGGACGGGGTCTATACCGCCGACCCCAAGAAAGACCCGAAAGCCAAGCGCTACGACAAGCTCAGCCACCAGGAGGCGATCGAGAAGGACCTGCGGGTGATGGATTCCACCGCCTTCGCGCTTGCCCGGGAAAACCACATGCCTATCATCGTGTTCTCGATCGCCGATAAGGGTGCAATCGAGGCCGTTCTGCGTGGCAAGGGACGCTCGACGGTCATCGGCTAGCGCATGATCCATGAAAAGTGGGTACCGGCTTTCGGACATGATCATACGCAAAGCAAAATGTGATGTCAGGGCCCCGCTTCGTTCTGAAATGATCAGCTTCGAAGCCAGCCCGCGCCGAAAAGAGAAAGCGGCGTCGTGTTCGGGGGATCGCCATGACTAACGCAACGCACGATATCAACGAAATCAAGCGCCGCATGCAGGGCGCCAGCTTGGTCCTCAAGACGGAATTGTCCGGCCTGCGCACGGGCAGAGCCTCCACCCATATGCTCGATCCGGTCATGGTCGACGCCTATGGCGCGCAGATGCCGCTCAATCAGGTGGCGAGCGTCAGCGTGCCGGAGCCGCGGCTGATCACGGTCAATGTCTGGGACCGCTCGCTGGTGCACGCGGTGGAAAAGGCGATCATCAATTCCAATCTGGGCTTATCGCCGGCCACCGAAGGGCAGATGCTGCGGCTGCGTATCCCCGAGCTCAACGAGGAGCGGCGCAAGGAACTGGTCAAGATCGCGCATAAATATGCCGAGACTGCGCGCGTGGCGGTGCGCCACGTGCGCCGTGACGCCATGGACGCGATCAAGAAGCTGGAGAAGGATCACAAGATCAGCAAGGACGACCACGACCACTTTTCCGGCGATATTCAGAAGGCGACCGATTCCGGAATCACCGAAATCGACCATATGCTGGCGGCGAAGGAAAAGGAGATCCTCACCGTCTGAGGTCGAAAACCCATGCCCGAGGCCGAGATTCCGCAAAGCGCCGCGCCGCCGTTCGAGGAGGCGCCGCGTCACGTCGCCATCATCATGGATGGCAATGGTCGCTGGGCAGCGGCGCGCGGACTGCCGCGCGGAGAGGGGCACCGCCGCGGGGTCGAGGCGCTGCGGCGGACGATCCGCGCGGCCGGTGAGATCGGCATCAAGTTCATCACCATCTTCTCCTTCAGCGCGGAAAACTGGTCGCGGCCGGCCAACGAAGTCGGCGACTTGATGGGTCTGCTGCGCCGCTTCGTGCGCAACGATCTCGCCGAACTGCACCGCAGCGGCGTGCGCGTGCGCGTAATCGGCGAGCGCCACGGGCTCGACCCCGATATCGGCCGGCTGCTAGTGGAGGCGGAAGAGCTCACCAAGAACAATGACGGCCTCACATTGGTGGTGGCCTTCAATTACGGCGGGCGCCAGGAGATCACGCGCGCGGCGCGACGCATTGCCGAAGACGTGGCGCAGGGGCGCCTCAAGCCCGCCGACGTCAGCATGGAGACCGTCGGTGCTTTTCTCGACGCGCCGGATATCCCCGATCCCGATCTCGTCATCCGCACCAGCGGCGAGCAGCGGCTGTCGAATTTCCTGCTCTGGCAGTCGGCCTATAGCGAACTGGTGTTCGTGCCGACCTATTGGCCCGATTTCGACCGCGCCGCGCTCGAGGCGGCGATCCGCGAATACCAGCAGCGCGAGCGCCGGTTCGGCGGCCTGGTCGCGAAGACCGGATCCTGAACCGGTGGCCGAAGCCGACCCCGTTTCCGGACCGGGCGACGCCGGCGGGCCTGATGTCCGCGGCCGCGAACAATCTCGCATTGCGCATCATCTCGGCGGTCGTGCTGGTGCCGGTGGCGGTGCTGGCGGCCTATCTCGGCGGCTGGCCATTCGCGCTGTTTTGGGGTGTCGCCGCCAGCCGCAGTGCTGTGGGAATGGATTTCGCTGGTCGCCGGCCGGGGTTGGATCATCGCCGGCATTGGCTACGCCGGCATCATGCTGGTCGCGCCAATCCTGCTGCGTGCCGATCTGACCTACGGGTTTCTTGCAATGGTGCTGTTGTTCGCGGTGGTATGGACGACCGATGTTCTGGGATATTTTGCCGGCCGCGCCTTTGGCGGTCCGAAATTGCTGCCGGCGATCAGTCCGAAAAAAACCTGGTCCGGCGCGATCGCCGGCGCGCTCGGCGCGATGATCGTGGCCGTTTTGGTCGCGGCATATTTTGGATCGTTCAACCGGATCGCGATTGCGATCATCGCGCTGTTGTTGTCGGTGGTGGCGCAGCTCGGCGATCTGCTGGAAGTCCTGGATCAAGCGCCAGTTCGGCGCCAAGGATGCCAGCCATCTCATTCCCGGTCATGGCGGCGTGATGGACAGGCTCGACGGTTTTTGGGCCGCGGCCCTTGTCGGCTGCGTGATCGGATTGCTGCGCGGCGGCTTCGACGGCGCCGCGCGCGGCCTACTGGTGTGGTGAGCGCATGACCGTACCCGGACTTGCGCGTTCGAACCCGCTGCCGGCTGCGGCCATGCGACGCGTCACTATTCTCGGCGCCACCGGTTCGATCGGCGCCAGCACCGTCGATCTGATCAAACGCGAACCGCAACGTTATCGTGTCGAGGCCGTCAGCGCCCGCCGCAACGCGGCGGCGCTTGCGAAAATCGCGCGCGAGGTCGGCGCGCAGTTTGCCGTGGTCGCCGATCCGGCCGCTTACGGCGACCTGAAGGACGCCTTGGCCGGCAGCGGCATCGAGGCGGCGGCGGGCGAGGCCGCTTTGCTCGAGGCGGCGCAGCGTCCGGCCGACTGGGTGATGGCGGCGATCAGCGGCTCGGTCGGACTGAAACCGACGCTGGCCGCGATCGAACGCGGCGCCACCGTCGCGCTCGCCAACAAGGAATGTCTGGTCTGCGCTGGCGCCTTGTTCATGCGCCGCGCGGCCAGTGCCGGCGCGACCCTGCTGCCGGTCGACTCCGAGCACAATGCAATCTTCCAGGCGATGGGCGCGGGCGCACGCGAAGACGTCAAACGGGTGATCCTGACCGCCTCCGGCGGCCCGTTCCGCACCTGGTCGCTGGATGCGATCAAGGCGGCGACGCCGCAACAGGCATTGCGCCATCCCAACTGGTCGATGGGTCCGAGGATCACTGTCGACTCGGCAAGCTTGATGAATAAGGGGTTTGAGCTGATCGAGGCGCATCATCTGTTCGCGCTCAAGCCAGATGAGATCGACGTGCTGGTGCATCCGCAGTCGGTGGTGCACGGGCTGGTCGAATTCCGCGACGGCTCGGTCGTGGCCCAGCTCGGTTCACCCGACATGCGAATTCCGATCGCCCATTGCCTGGCCTGGCCGCGGCGGCTCGACGGGCCGGCGCCGCGGCTCGATCTGGCGCGGGTGCGCGAATTGACCTTTGAGGCTCCCGATCTCGCCCGCTTTCCGGCGCTTGCGCTGGCGCGGCGCGCCCTGGTGACGGGCGGGGCGGCGCCGACCGTGCTCAATGCGGCCGATGAGATCGCCGTCGGCGAATTCATCGCCGGCCGCATCGGCTTTCCCGCCATTACGGCGCTGGTCGAGGCGACGCTGGATGCGGCTGCCGCGCGCGGGCTTTTGGCGGAACCCGCCACAATCGATGCCGCCCTCGCCATTGACCATATTGCGAGAAGTATAGCTTTGGCCCTCTTGCCTGAAATTGCCGTAAAGTCATCCTAGTAAGCTTTCGGTTACGCTAAAGGCGCCAGACGGCGGGACGAGGGTGTGATGGGTAGCGACATTATGGCGGGCTTAGGCGCATTCGGCGGCAGCCTCGTTAGCTATCTGGTGCCGTTCCTGTTTGTGCTGACAATTGTTGTGTTTTTTCATGAGCTTGGCCATTTCCTGGTGGCCCGCTGGTGCGGCATCAAAGTGCTGGTGTTCTCGATTGGTTTCGGTCCCGAAATCGTCGGATTCTACGACCGCTATGGCACGCGCTGGAAAATCTGCCGCAGTCCCGCTCGGCGGTTACGTGAAATTCTTTGGCGACGACAACGCGGCGAGCGTGCCCGATCACGAGGCCGCTGCCGCCATGAATGCGGCCGAAAAGGCGGTCAGCTTTGTCCACAAGCCGGTCGGCCCGCGCGCCGCCGTGGTGGCGGCCGGCCCGATCGCGAATTTCGTGCTGGCGGTCGCGATTTTCGCCGGTGTTTTCATGACCGTCGGCAAGCAGACCACAAGCGCCCGCATCGATGCGGTACAGCCGGGAAGCGCCGCGCAGGCCGCCGGTTTCCAGCCGGGCGACCTGGTGCTGGCCATCGATGGCGAGCGGATCGACAGCTTCGCCGACATGCAGCGCATCGTCAGCATCAGCGCCGGCGCGCCGCTCAATGTCGAAGTCGAGCGCGGCGGCGTGCATGTCACGCTCAAGGCGACGCCTCAGCTCAGGGAGCTCAAGGACAATTTCGGCAATGTGCACAAGCTCGGCGTGCTCGGCATCAGCCGTTCCATGGCGCCCGGCGATATCAAGACGCAGAAGGTCGGGCCGTTGCCGGCCGTGGTCATGGGGGTGCAGGAGACCTGGTTCGTGGTCGAGCGCACCCTGTCATACATCGGCGGGGTCTTTACCGGACGGGAAGCCGCCGATCAGCTCGGCGGGCCGATCCGCATCGCCCAGGTTTCCGGCCAGGTGGCGTCGGCCGGTTTTGTCGCGCTCATCCATCTGACGGCGGTCCTGTCGGTTTCGATCGGGCTTTTGAATTTATTCCCGATCCCGCTGCTCGATGGCGGTCACCTTTTGTTCTACGGAATCGAGGCCGCTCGTGGCCGGCCGCTCTCCGAGCGCGCCCAGGAGGTCGGGTTCCGGATCGGCTTGGCGATCGTCGTCATGTTGATGATATTCGCAACCTTTAATGACATTCTCCACCTCGCTACCTCTTAATCGTTGCCGCCCGGCAACTTTTTGAGGGGAAAGAGATACTTGTGCCGGGAAGTTCGTTTGCAGTGCCTATAAAACGCTGTACAAAGCTGGCCAAAGCTAGCCCGACAGGCTGTCGAATGCGGAGCGGGGGCGGACGCAAGGATCAAAAAGGCGCTTAGCGCATGGGACTTGGTGTGCGGCTTTTACGGGGACTGGCCCTTTGCTGTGTTGTCCTCGGCGGTATCCCTGTCGGGGCCGGAATCGTGGGCGTGGCGACTTCGGGCGTTGCGGTCGCGCAATCGGCTAATTCGATCGACGTCAGGGGCAACCGGCGGGTCGAGGCCGAGACCATCCGTTCCTATTTCAAGGCTGGCCCGGGCGGCCGGCTGACCGCCGAGCAGGAAAACGAAGGCCTCAAGGCGCTCATCGCCACCGGTCTATTCCAGGACGTGCAGATCGACCATTCCGGCGGCCGGCTGGTGGTCTCGGTGGTCGAGAACCCGGTGATCAATCGCATTGCCTTTGAGGGCAACTCGAAGGCCAAGGACGATCAGCTCAAGGCGGAAATTCAGTCGAAGCCGCGCGGCACGTTGTCGCGACCGACGGTGCAGGCCGACGTGCAGCGCATCCTCGAAATCTATCACCGCACCGGCCTCTTCGAGGTGAGTGTCGATCCGAAGATCATCGAGTTGCCGAACAATCGCGTCGATCTGGTTTTCGAGATCAAGGAAGGCGGCAAAACCGGCGTGAGGAATATCCGTTTCGTCGGCACGCATGCGTTCTCGAACGGCCGTTTGAAGGACGTGATCAAGACTGCCGAGAGCAATTGGGTCAGCTTCCTGCAATCTACCGATATCTACGATCCGGATCGGGTGGAAGCCGACCGTGACTTGATACGCCGCTTCTATCTCAAGCACGGCTATGCGGACGTGCGCGTCGTCTCGGCGGTAGGCGAGTACGAGCCCCCTGTGGTGCCGACAGGGGAATGGAGCTGGACGCAAATTCGAGGCCAAAGGGGAGCAGGGTTCACCATCACGTTCACGATCGACGAGGGTCCGCAATATCACGTCGGCACCATCGACGTGGTGTCGAACGTGCACGCGATCGATCCGGTCTCGCTGCGCAACAGACTCAAGCTCGCCGCGGGGAGCGTCTACAACGCCGATCTGGTCGAGAAGAGCATCGAGTCGATGACGATTGAAGCGGCCAAGCGCGGCTTCGCCTTTGCCACTGTGCGTCCGCGCGGCGACCGCGATGTTGCGAGGAAAGTCATCAATCTCGTGTTCGTGGTCGAAGAAGGCACGCGTGCCTATATCGAGCGCATCAATATTCGCGGCAATACCCGTACCCGCGACTACGTGATCCGCCGCGAATTCGATATTGGCGAAGGCGATGCTTATAACCGCGCGCTGATCGACCGCGCCGAGCGGCGGTTGAAGAACCTGAACTTTTTCAAGACGGTCAAGATCACCAACGAGCCCGGTTCGGCGCCCGACCGGGTCGTCGTCAATGTCAACGTCGAGGAAATGCCGACCGGCGAGTTCTCCGTCGCGGGCGGCTACTCCACCACCGACGGTTTCCTCGGCGAGGTCAGCGTCGCCGACCGCAACCTCATGGGCCGCGGCCAGTTCGCCAAGGCGTCGGTAAGCTATGGCCAGTATACGCGCGGCTTCGACTTGTCGTTTGTCGAGCCCTATTTGCTCGGCTACCGCATGGCCGGCGGCATCGACCTCTTTGCGCGACAGACCCTGGCTTCGTCATACGTATCCTACAATACGCAATCGATCGGGACCAATTTGCGCCTCGGTTTTGCGTTGTCGGAAGAACTTGCGTTTCAGCCGCACTATTCGATTTACCGGCAGGAAATTACGCTGCCGATCCAGTTGGACAACTGTCAATATACACTAGAAGCAAGCCGCTTTCCGAAATGGCATTGGGCCGGGAGTTCGGCCTGGCAATAGCTGTTACAGCGACGGCGAAGCTTCGCTTCCAGTACGCATGGAGCTCGCTAACGGTCCGGTGACTGTTTCATTGGTCGGTTATTCGCTAGCCTATAACACCGTCGACAACAACAAGTCGCCGACCAGCGGCCTCTACGCCGAACTCAAGCAGGATTTCGCGGGCGTCGGCGGCGACGTGAATTTCATCCGTTCGAGCATCGAAGCGCGTAACTACTACGAAGTCTACCCGGACGTGATTGGCGTGCTCAGGCTGCAAGGCGGCTACCTTGCCGGCTGGGGCAGCAAGGATTTGCGCATGCTGGATCAATTCCAGATGGGCCCGAACCTGGTGCGCGGCTTCCAGCCGGCCGGCATCGGTCCACGCGATCTGACACCGGGCACCACCAACGATGCGCTCGGCGGCACCATGTACTGGGGTGCCAGCGTCGAAATGCAAACTCCGCTCTATTTCCTGCCCAAGGAGGTCGGCATCAAGCTCGCTGCCTTTGCCGATGCCGGTTCGCTGTGGAACTATAAGGGCCCGACTTTTTGGAACGTGACCGGCGAAACGCTGCAGGTCGCCGATTCCAGTGCGGTGCGATCGTCGATCGGCGTAGGCTTGATCTGGGATTCCCCGCTTGGACCGCTACGCTTCGATTTTGCTTACCCGATCACCAAGGAGAGCTACGACCGTACGCAGATCTTCCGCTTCAGCGGCGGTACGAAGTTCTGATCTTGGCCGCGCTTGGCGGCACAGCGCTGGCGATATGAGCGAGCCGGTATTCTTACGACACGCGAGCGGTCTCACACTGGCAGAGATCGCCACCTTGACCGGCGCCACGCCGCCGCCGGCGCCGCTGCGCTACGCGCCGCATCGTCGACGTCGCTGCGCTCGATCGCGCATCGCCGAGCGCGGTGAGTTTCTTCGATAACAAGAACTACGCCGCGACTGCGGGCGCGACCCACGCCGGCGCCTGCTTCACCACGGCGGCGCTCGCCAAGCATCTGCCGCCGCAGGTGCCGGCCTTCGTCGTGCGCGAGCCGTATCGCGCCTTCGTGGCGGTGGCGCGCGAACTATTTCCGCATGCGCTGCGGCCGTCTTCGCTCGCCGAGCCGGGCGCTGTGGCCGGCGCCCATGTGCATCCGAGCGCGCGGCTGGAAAGCGGCGCCACCGTCGAACCGGGCGCGGTGATCGGGCCGCGGGCCGAGATCGGCAGCGGCACCGTCATCGCGGCTACGGCCGTGATCGGAACCGAGGTGCGGATCGGGCGCGATTGTTCCATCGGCGCGGGCTCGGTGATCACCGACGCGCTGATCGGCGACCGGGTCATCATTCATCCGGGCTGCAAGATCGGTCAGGATGGCTTCGGCTTCGTGATGGGAAAGAGCGGCCACCTCAAGATCCCGCAGGTCGGGCGCGTCATCATCCAGGACGACGTCGAAATCGGCGCCGGCACCACGATCGACCGCGGCGCCATTCGCGACACCGTGATCGGCGAGGGCAGCAAGATCGACAACCTTGTCCAGGTAGGCCACAATGTCAGCGTCGGTCGGCATTGCGTTTTGGTCGGCGCAAACGGGCATTTCCGGCAGTGCGACGCTTGAAGACTTTGTCGTGTTGGGTGCGCGCGTCGGCGTCAATAACAACGTGACGATCGGCGAAGGGGCACAGATCGCCGCCACCAGCATTGTCCACGGCGACGTGCCGCCAGGTGCACGTTGGGGCGGCACGCCGGCGAAGCCCGTGAAGCAGTGGTTCCGCGAGATGACTGCTGCTCGAACGACTTGCGCGCGAAAAAGGCGGCGCCAAAGCGGCAGTGGACGAATGAGACGATTGCCATGAATAAAGCCGTCACAAAACTCGATGCCGCCGACATCGCGGTGGTTCTCAAAATGCTGCCGCATCGCTATCCGTTTCTCATGGTCGACCGGGTGATCGACATCCGCGGCGACGAGCACGGTATCGGCATCAAGAACGTCACATTCAACGAGCCGCATTTCCAGGGGCACTTTCCCGGGCAATCCGGTGTTTCCGGGCGTGTTGATGATCGAAGGCATGGCGCAAACGGCCGGCGTGCTTTGCATCGCAAAGTCCTACGCGACACCGCCGAAGGCGGTATTCTTCCTGACCATCGATAAGGCGAAATTCCGCAAGCCGGTATTGCCGGGCGACACCATCGAGTACCACATGAATAAAATTGCCCAGCGCAAATCCATGTGGTGGTATCGCGGCGTGGCCAAAGTGGCGGGCCAGATCGTTGCCGAAGCGAAAGTCGGCGCCATGATTTCCGACGCATGAGCGCGTCCATGATCGATCCCTCGGCGCGGATCGAGGCCACGGCGACGATCGGACCCAACGTTACGATCGGGCCGTATTGCACCCTCGGCCCGCATGTGACGGTCGGCGAAGGCTGCCGGCTGCTCGCGCATGTGAACCTCACCGGTCACACCACGATCGGCCCGCGCACGGTCATCCATCCCTTCGCCTCGCTCGGCTCGCCGCCGCAGTCGGTGCACTATCGCGGCGGTGCGACCAGGCTCGTGGTCGGCGCCGATTGTGATATCCGCGAAAATGTCACCATGAACACCGGCACCGAGGATGGTGGCGGCGTAACAGAGGTCGGCGACCGCTGTTTTTTCATGGTCGGCTCGCATGTCGGGCACGATTGCAAGGTTGGCAGCAACGTCGTGGTCGCCAACAACACCTTGCTGGCGGGTCACGTCACCGTCGGCGACCATGTCGTGTTCGGCGGCGGCGTGGCGGTGCGCCAATTCGTTCGCATCGGCGAGGGCGCCATGCTCGTGGGCTTAAGCGGCGCCCGTGCCGACGTGATCCCTTGGGGCACGGTGCAGGGTCCGCTCGCCTATCTGGTCGGGTTGAACGTGGTCGGCCTGCGCCGGCGTGGGTTTAGCAAGGCCGATATCCATCGCTATCGCGAAGCCTATCGGGCGCTGTTTTTCGGTGACGGTGAATTTCGCGCCCGGCTCGAGAGCGTTGCCGCCGATTATAGCGGGGATGCGCTGGTGGCGAAGATGATCGCCTTCATTCGCGCCGGCAAACGCCCGCTCACCATGGCGATCAAACGCGGCGAGGCCGACGAGGACACATGAGCGCTGACGCCGGCCGCTTGCAGCAGGACGGCCCGCTCGCGCTGATTTGCGGCGGCGGCAGCCTGCCGCTGGCGGTGGCGGATTTCGTCAGCGCGCGCGGGCGGCAGGTGGTGCTGTTTCCGCTGCACGGCGCCGCCGAAGGTACCGCGGTCGAGCGTTTTCCGCATCATTGGATCTATATCGGCCAGATCGGCAAATTCATGCGGCTGGCGCGCGCCGCGGGCTGCCGCGACGTGATTTTCATTGGCGCGCTGGTGCGGCCGTCGCTGTGGCAGGTCCATCCCGATCTCAAAGGTCTCAGCACCTTGCGCGCACGTCCTCGCAGCCTTTCGCGGCGGCGACAATCATCTGTTGTCCAGCATGGGCAAGTTGCTCGAGCGCGATGGCTTCCGCTTGCTTGGCGCGCATGAAGTGGCGCCGGAAATCCTGATGCCGGAAGGCACGCTCGGCCACGTGCAGGCGTCGGACCGCGATCGCGCCGATATCGCCCTGGGGCTGGACTATCTGCGCGCCACCGGACCGTTCGACGTCGGGCAAGCGGTGGTGGTGGCCGGCAAGCACGTGCTGGCGGTGGAGGCGGCGGAAGGCACCGACCAGATGCTCGCCCGCGTGGCCGAGCTGCGCGCGAACGGGCGTGTCCGCGCCGCCGCCGGCAGCGGCGTGCTGGTGAAGGCGCCCAAGCGCGGGCAGGACAAACGCTTTGATCTGCCGTCGATCGGTCCACTGACGGTCGAAGGCGTCGCGCGCGCCGGACTTGCCGGCATAGCCGTGGCGGCGGGCTCAACCATCATCGCCGAGCCGGAGCGGCTGCTAGCGGCGGCCGACCGCGCCAAGATATTCGTCGTCGGCACGCCGGCCGGGACCGAGCGATGAGCCGCGCGCCGACGTCGGGCCCGCACATCTTTCTGGTGGCCGGCGAGGACTCCGGCGACCGGCTCGGCGCCGCGCTGATCGCCGCGATCAATCGCGCGACGCAAGGCCGTGCGCGATTTTCCGGGATCGGCGGCACGCACATGGCGCAAGCGGGTGTGCCAAGCCCGTTTCCACTCGGCGATCTGGCGATTATGGGCATTGCCGCCATCCCGGCGAGCTTGCCGAAAATTCTGGCGCGCATTCGTGAGACCGCCGCCGCCGTCATCGCCGCCAAGCCGAATGTTCTGGTCATCATCGACAGCCCGGAATTCACCCATCGCGTGGCGCGGCGCGTGCGCGCCCGCAGCGCCACGATCCCGATCGTCGACTATGTGTGCCCCTCGGTGTGGGCCTGGCGCCCGGGCCGCGCGCGCGCGATGCAAACTTACGTCGATCATGTGCTGGCCTTGCTGCCGTTCGAACCGGCGGTGATGCGACGGTTAGGTGGGCCGGCTTGCACCTTCGTCGGCCATCCGCTGAGCGAACGGGTCGCGAGCTTGCGTCCAAACGCCGAGGAGGCGCGCCGGCGCCTCAGCGATCCGCCTTTGCTGCTGGTGCTGCCGGGCAGCCGCGCGAGCGAAATCCGCCGCATGGCGGGCGTGTTCGGTGAATGCGTTGCGCTGGTGGCCGAACGCGTCGGGGCGCTGGAGGTGGTGGTGCCCGCGGTGCCGCGGCTTGCCGATACGGTGCAGGCGGCGGTGGCATCCTGGCGCGTCCCAGCGCGAGTGCTAACCGACCCGGACCAAAAGGATGCGGCCTTCCGCACGGCCCGGGTGGCGCTGACCAAGTCTGGCACCTCGACGCTCGAACTGGCACTCGCCGGCATCCCGATGGTCGCCGCTTACAAGGTGCCGCTGCTGGAGGAATTGATGGCCCGCCTGCTGGTCAAGGTTCAAAGCGTTATCCTTGCCAACCTGGTTCTGGGCGAGAACGTGGTGCCGGAACTTCTGCAACGCGACTTCACGCCCGAGCGGCTGGCCGAAACGCTGGTGCCGCTGTTGACCGATACGGCCGAGCGCCGCCGGCAAGTCGAGGCGTTTCATCGGCTGGATGCCATCATGGAAATCGGCAAAGCGGCGCCCAGCGACCGGGCCGCCGCCGTGGTACTGGATTGTGCCGGCGCCCTTAACCAACCGGAACGCGAAACAGTGGCATCCGCCCCGCCAACAGCGTAGTTTGCCTCGCTTGGCCCGACGGGCTTAAGCCATGGCCGTTAACTGGACTAATCGCCTTTGACCATTCCCACCCGCGCCGCGATTACCGCCGTCCACGGCTACCTGCCGCCGGACCTGCTCACCAATGCGGAACTGGCGCGCATGGTGGACACCAGCGACGCCTGGATCATCGAACGCACCGGCATCAAGGAACGCCATATTCTGAAGGGCGAGGGGCTCGGCACCTCGCATATGGCGGCGGAAGCGGTGCGCGGCCTGTTGCAGAAGACCGGCACCAAGCCGGAAGACATCGACCTGCTGATCTGCGCCACCACCACGCCGGACATGCAGTTTCCGTCCACCGCCAATCTGATCTGCGACATGGTGGGCGTGAAGAATATCGGCAGCTTCGACGTGCAGGCGGCCTGCTCGGGCTTTCTCTATTCGCTCACCATCGCCGCGCAATTCATCGCCAACGGCACGGCGCGCAAGGTGGTGGTGGTCGGCGCCGACAAGATGTCGTCGATCATCGACTATCGGGATCGCGCCACCTGCGTTCTGTTCGGCGACGGCGCCGGCGCCGTGCTGCTGGAGCCGAACGAGAACGGCTACGGCATCATGGACACGCTGATCCGCTCCGACGGCGCCGGCATGATCCATCTGCATCAGAAGGCCGGCGGCAGCCGCATGCCGGCGAGCGCGGAGACGGTGGCCAAACGCCTGCACTACGTCCATCAGGAAGGCGCCGCGGTCTACAAGTTCGCCATCGCCCGCATGGCGGAAGTGGCGGCTGAGATCATGGCGCGTAATAATTTGCGCGCCGACATGATCGATTGGCTGGTGCCGCACCAGGCCAACAAGCGCATCATCGAGTCGACCGCCGAGCGCATGCGCCTGCCGATGGACAAGGTGATGGTGACCATCCACAAATATGGCAACACCACCAATGCCACGATCCCGCTCTGCCTGTGGGACTACGAAGCGAAGCTCAAAGCGGGCAATCGCCTGCTGCTCGCCGCCTTCGGCGGCGGCTTCACCTGGGCCGGCGTCTATGTGCAGTGGGCCTACGACGGCGCCACCGCGCCGAAGCTCAACGGCAAGGGCGGCAACGGCAAGGGCGGCTAAAGCGCCCTCAATTCCAGATTATTTCCGCCGCGAAATCGGCACGTAATCGCGCTGCGTAGCGCCGGTGTAGAGCTGGCGCGGACGGCCGATTTTCTGCTTCGGGTCCTCGATCATTTCCTTCCACTGCGCGATCCAGCCGACGGTGCGCGCGACCGCGAACAGCACGGTGAACATGGTGGTGGGGAAGCCCATCGCCTTGAGCGTGATGCCCGAATAGAAGTCGATATTGGGATAAAGTTTCTTCTCCAGGAAATACTCGTCGTGCAGCGCGACCTTCTCCAGCTCCATGGCGACGTCGAGCAGCGGATCGTCCTTGATGCCGAGTTCGTTGAGCACCTCGTGGCAGGTCTTCTGCATGATCTTGGCGCGCGGATCGTAGTTCTTGTAGACGCGGTGGCCAAAGCCCATCAGGCGGTAGGAATCGTTCTTGTCCTTCGCGCGCTTGATGAATTCCGGGATGCGATCGACGTGGCCGATCTCGCTCAGCATGTTGAGCGCCGCCTCATTGGCGCCGCCATGCGCCGGACCCCACAGGCAGGCGCAGCCGGCGGCGACGCAGGCGAACGGATTGGCGCCGGATGAGCCGGCCAGCCGCACGGTCGAGGTGGAGGCGTTCTGCTCGTGGTCGGCGTGCAGGATGAAGATGCGGTCCATGGCGCGCGCCAGCACCGCGTTCACCTTGTAATCCTCGGCCGGCACCGCGTAGCACATGCGTAGGAAGTTCGACGCATAGTCGAGCTCGTTCTTCGGATAGACGAACGGCTGGCCGATCGAATATTTGTAGGCCATGGCGGCCAGCGTCGGTACTTTCGCGATCATGCGCAGCGAGGCGATCATGCGCTGATGCGGATCCGAGATGTCGGTGGAGTCGTGATAGAACGCCGACAGCGCGCCGATGCAGCCGGTCATCACCGCCATCGGATGGGCGTCGCGCCGGAAACCCTGGAAAAACCGGGCCATCTGCTCGTGCACCATGGTGTGGCGCGTGACGCGGTAGTCGAAATCGTGTTTTTGCGAGGGGGTCGGCAGTTCGCCGTAGAGCAGCAGGTAGCAGGTCTCCAGGAAGTCGCCGTGCTCGGCCAGCTGATCGATCGGGTAGCCGCGATAGAGCAGGACGCCCTCGTCGCCGTCGATATAGGTGATCTTGGATTCGCAGCTCGCCGTCGAGGTGAAGCCGGGATCGTAGGTGAACATGCCGCTATCGCCATAGAACTTGGAGATATCGAGCACCTCCGGACCGATGCTGCCGTCGTAGACCGGGAAGTCCCAGTTCTTGTTGCCGACGGTGATGGTGCCGGTTTTTTTCTTCTTGGCG
This sequence comes from uncultured Alphaproteobacteria bacterium, assembly GCA_963817045.1. GTDB lineage: Bacteria > Pseudomonadota > Alphaproteobacteria > Rhizobiales > Xanthobacteraceae > Pseudolabrys. The sequence goes on along the minus strand of CAWFMZ010000007.1, from coordinate 56,409 downwards.
TCCGTTTTGGCGTCCATAAACGAGCCCTCAAATTAGCAGCGAGCGGTTCGCGTGAAAACGTTTGGCCGGGAGCCGAGACGCCGGGCAGGTGGGCGTGGATTCCGGCCGCTTTTTGGGTAGCCCATCCTTATATGCGCTGCAAGATAGTGCACAGTGCGCGACTCGCGAAATGACATAGGTCAAGGCGCCGCGGCGCGAGCGGAGAATATCGACAGGACGGGGGGTTAACCCACCTGATCCCGCAAGCGGGCCAGGCTCTCGTCCTTCCCCAGCACGGCCAGCACGTCGAAGATCGGTGGTGAGGTGGTCCGCCCGGTGAGGGCGGCCCGCAGTGGCTGTGCCACTGCGCCGAGCTTGAGGGCGGAACTCTCGGCGTAGCCACGCACCACCGTCTCGATCGCTTCGGGCGTCCAGTCGGTGACCGCCTCCACTTTCGGCAGCAGCGCGGCGATCACGGACTTGGCCTCGGGCGTGAGCAGGGCCTTGGCCTGGTCGTTCATATCGAGCGGTCGGTTGGCCCATAGAAACTTTGTTGCATCAAATAGTTCTACCAAAGTCTTGGCACGTTCCTTCAATGCCGGCATGGCCGTGAGCAGCTTGCCGCGTAGCGCCGGCGTCATCTTGCTGGCGAGTTCCTGCCCGGAGGCGATGTGCGGCAGCAGCCCTTCGAGCGTGGCGATCAGGTCGGCGTCGGCGCTGGCCCGGATGTAGTGGCCGTTGAGGCTTTCTAGCTTGGCGAAATCGAAGCGCGCCGGCGAGCGGCCGATCTGCGGCAAATCGAACGCGGCGATCATCTCCTCGGTGCTGAAGATCTCCTGGTCGCCATGCGCCCAGCCAAGGCGGACCAGGTAGTTGCGCATCGCCGTCGGCAGATAGCCCATGGCCCGGTAGGCATCGACACCGAGCGCGCCATGGCGCTTGGACAGCTTGGAGCCGTCCGGCCCGTGGATCAACGGGATGTGCGCCATGATCGGCACATTCCACCCGAGCGCCTCGTAGATATGTTTCTGGCGGGCGCCGTTTGTGAGGTGATCGTCGCCGCGGATGATGTGGGTGACGTTCATGTCGTGGTCGTCCACCACCACCGCCAGCATGTAGGTGGGCGTGCCGTCGGAGCGCAGTAGCACCAGATCGTCAAGGTCGGAATTCTGCCAGACCACGCGGCCCTGCACCTGGTCCTCGATCACGGTCTCGCCGGTGAGCGGGGCCCGCAGGCGGATGACCGGCTTGACGCCCGCCGGCGCCTCGGACGGGTCGCGATCGCGCCACCGCCCGTCATAAAGCTTGGAACGGCCCTCGCGGCGGGCCGCCTCGCGCATCTCGGTGAGCTCTTCTGGGCTGGCGTAGCAGCGATAGGCCTTGCCGGCGGCGAGCAATTGCTCGGCGATCTGGCGGTGGCGCGCCGCGCGCGAGAACTGGAACACGATCTCGCCGTCCCAGGTGAGCCCGAGCCAGGTGAGCCCGTCGATGATGGCGGCGATGGCCGCGGCGGTCGAGCGCTCGCGGTCGGTGTCCTCGACCCGCAGCAGCATCTTGCCGCCGTGTCGGCGCGCATAGAGCCAGTTGAAAAGCGCGGTACGGCCGCCGCCAATATGGAGAAAGCCGGTGGGGGACGGCGCAAAACGGGTGACGACAGGCTCGCTCATCGCAGGCCTAGTACCACAGTTGAGATGAAAGTTGTCAGCGCAATTGACATTGAGCCGAGTGACACGTCATGGCATAGGCCGCCGGCCGGTTGGGGGCCGCATCATAGAGTCGGACTTGAAATCGAGGAAGCATGGCCACGGGCGATAAGGCAAGCGGCAATCCGGCACCGGCTGAGCCCGGGCGCGACTTCATTCGCGACATCGTGCAGGCCGATCTCGATGCGGGCGCGTCAAGCAGGTGGTCACCCGCTTTCCGCCCGAGCCGAACGGCTATCTGCATATCGGCCACGCCAAGTCGATCTGCCTGAATTTCGGCATCGCCGAGGAATTCGGCGGCCGCTGTCATTTGCGTTTCGACGACACCAATCCGACCAAGGAAGAGCAGGAATATATCGACGCCATCGAGCGCGACGTGCGCTGGCTCGGCTTCGATTGGGGGCAGCACCTTTACCACGCCTCCGACTATTTCGAGCGGCTGTACGGCTGGGCGGAAGACCTCATCCGCGCCGGCTTGGCCTATGTGGACGACCAGAGCCAGGACGCGATCCGCGCCAACCGCGGCACCTTGACCGAGCCGGGCAAAAACAGCCCGTTCCGCGAGCGCGGCGTGGAGGAAAACCTCGACCTGTTCCGCCGGATGCGCGCCGGCGAATTTCCCAACGGCGCGCGCGTGCTGCGCGCCAAGATCGACATGAGCCTCGGGCAACATCAATCTGCGCGATCCGGTGCTCTACCGCATCCTGAACGCGCCACATCCGCGCACCGGCACAACGTGGAAAATCTATCCGAGCTACGACTTCGCGCATGGCCAGTCCGACGCCATCGAGGGTATCACGCATTCGGTCTGCACGCTCGAATTCGAGGATCATCGGCCGCTGTACGACTGGTTTATCGCCAATCTCAAAGTGCCGTCGCAGCCGCACCAATATGAATTCGCGCGGCTGAATTTGACCTATACCGTGCTGTCGAAGCGCGTGCTTACCGAGTTGGTGCGCGGCGGCCATGTGAAAGGCTGGGACGATCCGCGCATGCCAACGATCGCCGGACTGCGCCGGCGCGGCGTGCCGTCGGCCGCGATCCGCGATTTCATCAAGCGCGTTGGCGTTTCTAAGGCCAACAGCCTGGTGGACGTCGGCATGTTCGAATTTTCGGTGCGCGAGGCGCTCAACAAGAGCGCATTGCGGCGGATGGCGGTGCTCAAGCCGCTCAAAGTGGTGATCGAGAATTATCCCGAAGGGCAGAGCGAGGAACTGGACGCGGTCAATCATCCCGACGATCCGGCGGCGGGCGCGCGCAAGATCAAATTCGGCCGCGAGCTTTATATCGAGCAAGATGACTTCATGGAGAACCCGCCAAAGAAATTCTTCCGGCTGTCGCCCGGCACGGAAGTGCGGCTGCGCTACGCCTATTTCATCACCTGCCGCGAGGTGGTGAAGAACGCCAAAGGCGAAGTGGTCGAACTGCGCTGCAGCTACGATCCGGCGACCAAGGGCGGCAACGCGCCGGACGGCCGCAAGGTGAAGGCGACCATGCACTGGGTTTCGGCAGCGGAGACCATTCCCGCCGAAGTGCGGCTATACAATCCGCTGTTCAGCAAGCCCGACCCGAGCGGCGGCGAAAAATTCATCGCCGATCTCAATCCGAATTCGATGGAGGTGCTCGGCGGCGCCCGCCTCGAGCCGGCGCTTGCCGATGCCAAGCCGGAAGTGCCGGTGCAATTCGAGCGCAATGGCTATTTTTGCCGCGATCCGGAGTCGACGCCTGAGCGGCTGGTATTCAATCGCACCATCGGTCTGCGCGACACCTGGGCGAAGGACCAGGCCAAGGAAAAGGCGGCAGGCTGACGCCAGCTCGCATCGTGGATTTGCACGTGCGCGTTCGCAACCGTTCTCCTAGTCACAACCTGTAGCTGAGATCGTGAGCGTCGGGGGGCGCCGCGCCTATGGCCGACAACGAACAGCGCCGGACGCGCGCCAAAACCTGGGATATTGACGCCGCGCGGCGGCGCGCCGGGATCATGCTGCCGGCCGGGCTGGCCGAGCGTGCCACCTGGCCCGGTCGTCTGCTCTCGCAATATGATCAACGATGGCGAGACACTTCGTTATCGCGCGGCTACATCCGACTGTCGGGGCTGCCCCCTCAAGGTGCGATGCTGTCCAAAGACATCTTTCCGCAGGATTCCACGCAGTATCTATGAACAGGCGCGCGACGTTGCCCGCGCCTTGGCCCAGACCAAGGCGTTCGAGATATCACGTCGCGAAAGAAAGCGTGTCGAGATGCTGTTCGCCCATCTCAAGCGCATCCTGAGACTTGGTCGCCTTCGGCTACGCGGTCCTTATGGTGCACAAGACGAGTTCACGCTGGCAGCCATCGCCCAGAACCTTCGTCGGCTCGCCAAACTGGTCGTTCGGCCACCGCCGATGAGCGCCGTCTGTGCTGCGTAAGCGTTGCGGGTGTCAGTGCCGCTACCTCAAAGTCCCCCGCCGCCAAATGAAGCGGGCGCAGTAGATGGGTTCAATACATCGAGGCAATTGCCGCGCTCTTCGCATCGCCGACTTCTGCAACAAAATCGACCCGAAGCGGACATCGGCCGGACACCGCCTGAAGGCATATCCGCCCTCTTTTAGTGTGCTAGTTTAAGTCCATTCGGTGCCCTTGTCCTGAGCCTCGGGGAGGAGGCAAATGAGACGGCGCGAGTTCATCAAGTTTGTTGCTGGTTCGGCCGCTGTGTGGCCGCTCGCGACACGCGCCCAACAATCCAAGGTGGCGCACTCTACATAGGAACCGCCGACGCGGTGTCGTTCAAGAAGGAACTCCGGGAAGGTCTGCGTGAACTTGGCTATGTGGAAGGGCAAAATATTGTATTCGAGTTTCGCTCCCCAGAAGGATACACGGATCGTCTTCCTGTGCTCGCGGCCGAATTAATCCGGCTTGCTCGCCGCCGACGGCGATGCGCGCAAGCCGAAGGACACAACGCTGAATGAAGGCGTGCTGTGCGATACCGCCGGCTGAATTGGACGGCTCTCGGACGGCCGGCTGGTGTCGCAAGCGCTATCGGTCGGGTGCCTGCGCCGCGACCCTGATTGACCGCAAAGCTTGGCGAGCCAGTGGGGTCGCTGGCGCTGCGTTGGACGGGCGATCGTTTCTGAGCAATCCGCCGCCCGGCCGGCAGGCTATGAGCGGCCTTGGACGCGTGCGCCCCACGAGTCCGCAACCGCACAGGCCCCGACGAGGCCAGCCGCGTCCGATGCGACGCCGCGCGTGGAAGATCTGGAAATTGGAGATTAACCCGCTCTCCGTTCATTCCCGCGAAAGCGGGAATCCAGAATGTTTGGCTCTGGGTCCCCGCTTTCGCGGGGACGAACGGCGGCGAAATCAGTACCGTCTAAACAGCCCGACCAGCTTGCCTTGGATGCGTACGCGGTTGGGCGGCAGAATTCGCACCTCGTAGGATGTATTGGCCGGCTCGAGCGCGATCGAGGCGCCGCGGCGGCGGAAGCGCTTGAGGGTGGCTTCCTCGTCGTCGATCAGCGCCACCACGATGTCGCCGGTCTCGGCGGCCTCGGATTTGCGGATTAGCGCAATGTCGCCATCGAGGATGCCGGCTTCGATCATCGAATCGCCGCGCACTTCGAGGGCGAAATGCTCGCCGGCCGTCAGGAGGTCGGCCGGCATGTTGATGACATGGCTGCGGGTCTGGATCGCCTCGATCGGCGTGCCGGCGGCAATGCGGCCCATCACCGGCACCGCGATCGGGCGGCGGCTATCGTCGTCGTCCTCGGAATTGGCGGAAGCAGTTCGCACCCGGCCGAGGTCGCCCTCGATCACGCTCGGCCTGAAACCGCGCGAGCGGCCGCCACTGATGCCGTGGGCGACCGAGTCGGGCAGCTTTATCACTTCGATGGCGCGCGCCCGGTTGGGCAGGCGGCGGATGAAGCCGCGCTCTTCCAGCGCCGTGATCAACCGGTGGATGCCGGATTTGGAGCGCAAGTCGAGGGCGTCCTTCATTTCATCGAAAGAGGGTGGTACCCCCGCTTCGGTCAGACGTTCGTGGATGAAGCGCAGGAGTTCAAACTGCTTGCGGGTCAGCATCTTTCTCTCCCAGTCGCGGCCGGGCCTTTTAGGGGTACCGGTCAGAAACAAATCATGAACGGACACTATCTGTTCGATATGTGTTCCGCAACCATTTAATTTGGAGTGAAAAAATCGAAAGGCCGCTAAAGGCCTAGCCTAAGGATGACGCATGGTGAACCGGCCGCCGCCGCCGGCGCGTTTGCCTCGCGAATCAGCAGGCAATCGGCCGTGGCCAGCGGCGCCATCAGGGAACTGTCCTGGTTCGGCAGCGGGGTCGCGATCGGGCCGTCTGGCCCTAGGATGAGGGTTGCCCGCATGTAGTCGGTCCGCTCGTCATTGGCCGGCAGGTCGCGGCCAAGGCGGGCCGGTTGCGGAACGGGCTTGATATCCTCGCGGCCAGCCAGCCGGCGGATCAGCGGTACCAGAAACAGGAAGGCGCAGACATAAGACGACACCGGGTTCCCGGGCACGCCCAGCACCTGCATGGCATTGAGCCGCCCGTGCATCATCGGCCGGCCGGGACGCAGCGCCACGCGCCAGAACGACAATTCCAGCCCTTCGATCGCCAGCGCCCGCTGCACCAGGTCGTGCTCGCCGACCGAGGCGCCACCACTGGTGACCAAAATATCGGCGCCCCAATCGCGTGCGCGCCGCACCGCCGCCGCGATGTCCTCGACGCGGTCAGGCGCGATGCCGAGGTCGCTCACCTCGGCACCTTCGCTGCGCGCCATGGCGATGAGGGCGAAGCCGTTGGAATAGACGATCTCGCCGGGCGCCGGCGTGCTGCCGGGCGCCACCAGCTCGTCGCCGGTGCCGAGCACCGCCACCTTGGGCCGGCGATGCACGCTTAAAGTCGCATGGTTCATGGCGGCGGCCAGCATCAGGTCGCGGTCGCTGAGGCGGCGGCCTTTGCGCAGCAGCGTCTGGCCTTGCGTGAAGTCGATGCCCTGGCCGCGCACATTGCGGCCCTTGGCGGTCGGCTTCTGGATCATCACCGTGTCGCCCTCGCGCGCGGTGAGTTCCTGGATCACCACGGTATCGGCGCCGGCCGGCATCAGGCCGCCGGTGAAGATGCGCGCGGCTTGCCCCGCTTTCACCTCACCTTCGAAAGGATGGCCGGCGGCGACTTCGCCGATCAGTTTGAGCTTGACCGGCGCTTGAGCCACGTCGGCGGCGCGCACGGCATAGCCGTCCATGGCAGAAACCGCGGCCGGCGGCTGGGTGCGCAACGCGTCCAAGTCTTCGGTAAGCACACGGCCGAGCGCATCGTTGAGCGGGACCGCTTGCGCAGGCAGCGCGCTCGCCTCGGCGAGCACGCGCTGCAACGCTTCGGCGGCCGGCATCAACGCCACTACTTAATCCTCCACGCGATAATCGCCGGATTTGCCACCGCGCTTCTCGATGAGACGGATGCCTTCGATGTGCATGCCGCGCTCGACCGCCTTGACCATGTCGTAGATGGTCAGGCAGGCGATCGACACCGCGACCAAAGCTTCCATCTCGACGCCGGTCTGCCCGGTCACCTTCACCGTCGCGCGCACCAGAAAGCCGGGCAGCGCATGCTCGGGATTGATGTCGATCTCGACCTTGGTGATCGGCAGCGGATGACAGAGCGGGATCAGCCCGTGGGTGCGCTTGGCGGCCATGATGCCGGCCAGCCGCGCGGCGCCCAGCACGTCGCCCTTCAAGGCGTTGCCGGCGAGCACCAAGTCGAGCGTTTCCTTGCGCATGATGACGCGGCCTTCCGCGATGGCGAGGCGCTCGGTCGCGTTCTTGGCGGAGACGTCGACCATGCGCGCCTGCCCGCGCGGGTCGATATGGGTGAGTTCGGCATTCGTCATCAAAGGCGCGCGTTTCGCCTTCGTCTTGGCACGCCGCGGCGCCGCCTTTTTACGCCGCGCGACAGTTTTCTTAGTGCGCGCCATGGCTTACTCCGCGGCGGCGCGGCGCGGCGCGCGCGCGAGTAGGGCGCGCGTTGCGGCGGTTACGTCGCTTTGACGCATCAGGCTTTCGCCGATCAGGAAGGTGGAAATGCCGATGCGGGCGAGGCGGGCGAGATCGGCCGGCGCATTCAGGCCGCTTTCGGCAACCACGATGCGGTCACGCGGGATTTTCGGCGCCAGCCGCTCGCTGACGGCGAGGGACGTCTCAAAGGTGCGCAGATCCCGGTTGTTGATGCCAATCAGCCGCGATTTAAGCCGAAGCGCACGTTCAAGCTCACCTTCTTGATGAACCTCAAGTAAAACGTCCATACCATTGGTAAAGGCTGCATCTTCGATCGTTTTGGCCGTCGCGTCGTCGACCGCCGCCAGGATGATCAGAATGCAATCGGCGCCGAGCGCGCGCGATTCCACCACTTGGTAGGGCTCGTAGATGAAATCCTTGCGCAGGACTGGCAAGGCTGTGGCGCTGCGCGCGGCGCCGAGGAATTCCGGCTTGCCCTGAAATGACGGTCCATCGGTGAGTACGGACAGGCAGGTGGCGCCGCCCGTCTCATAGGCCTTGGCGAGCGTCGGCGGATCGAAATCGGCGCGGATCAAGCCCTTCGAAGGGCTCGCTTTTTTGATCTCCGCGATCAGCGCATAATCGCCGCCGGCAATGCGCCGCTCGATCGCACGCAGGAAACCGCGCGAGGGGCTGGCGGACTGTGCGAGCTTTTCGAGTGCTGCCAGTGGCCGCACATGTTTTGCTTCCGCGATCTCCTTGCGTTTACATTCCTCGATCTTTGCCAGGAAGTCGGACATCTCAGACTTCCACGGCGCAGGATACCGCAATCAGGCGGTCGAGCCGGCCTTCGGCCTCGCCACTGTCGATCGATTTGGCGGCCAGTGCGGCGCCTTCCTTCAAATCCTTGGCCTTGCCCGCGACGATCAGTGCCGCAGCTGCGTTGAATATCGACACGTCGCGGAACGGGCCGGCTTTGCCTTTCAGCACGTCGAGCAGCACCTTGGCGTTCTGCTCGGCGTCGCCACCGCGCAGCGCCTCCGGCTTGACCCGTTTGATCCCGGCATCCTCGGGCGTGACCTCGAACAGGCGGATCTTGCCGTGTTCGAGCGTGGCCACGCTGGTCGCCCCGGAAGTAGTGATTTCGTCGAGACCGTCGGAGCCGTGCACCACCCAGACGCATTCCGAACCGAGATTTTTAAGCACTTGCGCCATCGGCTCGATCCAGTGCTTGGAAAAGGTGCCGATTATCTGCCGTTTGACGCTGGCCGGATTCGACAACGGCCCGAGCAGATTGAAGATGGTGCGGGTGCCGAGCTCGACCCGGGTCGGCCCGACGTTCTTCATTGCCGGATGATGCGCGGGCGCGAACATGAAGCCGATGCCGGCTTCGCGGATGCAAGCGCCCACCTGCTCGGAGTTGAGATCGATCTTGACCCCGAGCGCGCCGAGCACATCGGCGGCGCCGGACTTCGACGACAGCGCACGATTGCCGTGCTTGGCGACCGGTACGCCGGCGCCGGCGACAATAAATGCGGCGCAGGTCGAGATATTGAACGAGCCGGAGGCATCGCCGCCGGTGCCGACCACGTCGATCGCGTCGGGCGGCGCTTTCACGCCCAGCATCTTGGCGCGCATTGTGGTGACTGCGCCGGTGATCTCGTCGACGGTTTCGCCGCGCACGCGTAAAGCCATCAGCAGCGCGCCCATCTGCGAGGGCGTCGATTCGCCCGACATCATGCTGTCGAAGGCGCTAGCGGCTTCCGCGCGGGTGAGGCTCGCGCCGGTCGCGACCTTGGCGATGAGCGCTTTGAAATCGTCGGCCATGGGCTTGAGCTTTCAACCGGCCGCGTGGGCGGGCGACTTGCGCGCCGGCGCCGGGCTCGACTTCCTGCCGCGCTGCTTGTTCCAGGCGGCGGCAAGATCGAGAAAATTCTTCAGCATCAAATGGCCGTGCTCGGAGGCGATGCTCTCGGGATGAAACTGCACGCCGTGCACCGGCAAACTCGTATGCGCGAGGCCCATCACCAGGCCATCGCCGGTTTCGGCGTTGACGATCAACTCGCGCGGCATGCTGGCGCGCTCGATCACCAGCGAATGATAGCGCGTGGCGTGGAACGGTCCGTTGATGCCGCGAAACACGCCGGCGCCGGTGTGCTTGATCTCGAACACTTTGCCGTGCGCCGGCGCCGCGCGCACCACTTTGCCGCCAAACGCTTGTCCGATCGCCTGATGGCCGAGGCAGACGCCAAGGATCGGAATGGTGGGCGCCGCTTTGGCAATGAGGTCGAGACAAATACCGGCCTCGTTCGGCGTGCAGGGGCCGGGCGAGAGCACGATGGCTTCCGGTTCGGCGGCGATCACGTCGGCGGCCGAAATCTTGTCGTTGCGATGGACGACGACGTCCGCCCCCAGCCCGCCCAGGTAATGGAACAGGTTGAAGGTGAAGCTGTCGTAGTTGTCGATCAGAACGATCATGTTTTCTTCGTATTTTCTTGGCCCGTCTCAAGGTCTTAAGACCACGCTCGAGGGGGGTCAAGCAGGCGTCATTTCTGCTCGTTTTCGGGCGGCGGGGCGAGCATCTCCTGCAAACGCCGGTCGATTTCTTCGTTGGAGACCGGCGCGGCGGGCGCGCGGCTGCTCTCGGCGGCGTTCTCGCCGATGTGCACGAGCTTGGGGATCAGCAGCACCACGATCAGCAGCAGCCACTGCGCCAGCAGGAAGGGAATGAGCGCCCGCACGAACGGCCGGAACGGCGCCGGATTCTTGGCCGCGCCGCGCACCATCATCAGCGCATAGCCGAACGGCGGCAGCAGGAAACTTGATTGCAAGGTGAGCAGCACCAGCACCGCCACCCAGCGCGCATCGGCGACGCGCACGAGCAGCGGTGGAATGACGATCGGCACAATGACGAAAATAATTTCAAAGGCGTCCAGCACGAAAGCGCACAGCCCGATCACGCCGAGAATGACGGCGGTCACCAAAACGTCGTTGCCGGGAATGGCGGCGACCAGATTGTTGACCAGCCGGTCGGTGCCGAGCAGGCGCAGCACCAGCGTGAACGTGGTGGCCGCGATCAGCAGCGAGAACAGCGCGCCGGTGATCGCAATGGCGTCGTGCAGAAGTTCGCGCATCACGGCGCCGCGCAGCCGGCCGGTGATCAGTCCGGCGCTCAGCAATGTGAAGCCGCCCATCGCCGCCGCTTCGACGGCGTAGAAATATCCGGTGGCGACGCCGCCGAGCAGCACCAGCAAGGCAATCAGGGCGACGGCGGCGAGGATGCCTTCACCCGGCGTCAGGCGTTCACGCACGAGCGAGCAGTCGTGACTGCGGCCGGCGCGCCAGGCCAAAAACAGACAAAGCGCCAGAAAAATAGCGGCCGGCACCAAAGCCGAGTGAAAGACATCCTGCGTGTTGATGACGCGGTCGGTGCGGCCGGTCTGCGTCACCGCATAAGTGTGCGCGTTCAACATGGCATCGCTGAGCAGAATGAGCACCAGCGAGGGCGGCACCAGCACGCCGAGCGTGCTGGCGACCGCGATGACGGCGTCGCGCGTGGCCGGCGGAACGCCTTCGGCGGTGAGCCGCGGCGCCACCACGCGCGAGAGGCCGAGCACGCTGGCACCGACCGAGCCGTTCATTGGTCCGAGCAGGGCGCCGAGGAACATGCCGGAGACCAGTGGCGCGGCGGCTCGTTTCGGCAATATGGCGTTGCTGCTGCGATAAAGCGCGTCGGCCACCGGCAAACGGCCGAGCAGCAAGCCCATGGTCACGTAGAGCGGCAGCGCCTGCAGAAGGTCATTGTCGAACAGATTGATCAGCCGGCCGGGCAAGGCCCACAGCAGCGACAACGGAATTGTATCGGTTGCGAGACCGAGCGCAGCGCCCAGGCTCGCCACCGCGATCAGAATGAAGGCGGCCGGCAGGCCGGTCGAAATAATCCCGACGCCGACCAGGATCAACAGCGCAAAGCCGCTCCATTCCATCAGGCGTCACCCGCGGGCGGGGGACGCAAGACGTCGACGAGCGACTGCGCGATGATCGTGACGGCCATGACCCACAGCGCCGCCTTGACGACGAAATAGCCGGGATTGTTGGAGTCCGGAAACGCCTCCAGTCCGAGCACGGACGACACCACGATGCTCTTAGAAGCGTACAGCACGAACAGCGCCCATGGCAAGATCGCGAAGGCCGCGCCCAGTTGCTTGAGCCGGTGGCGCGTTCGCGCGCTATAGCGTTGCGCCAGCGTGTCGGCCGCGAGGTGCGTGCCGGCGCGGGTCGCGGCGGTGATGCTGACCGCCACAAACAGCGCGAAGATGATCTGGCCGAGATCGTTGGCCTCGCGCGAATAGCCGCGCCCGATGTCGCGCAGCGGCCATTGCAGGAACAACAGCAGGACGAGCGGCAGCACCAGCCATTGCGCGCCGGCGATGAAGCGGCCAATCAGGCGATCGAGGCGTAGCAGGAAGGTCATGGTGGGCACTCTTTCTGGCGCATGATCTTATCCGAAAACCGGTACCCACTTTTCGGGATCATGCGCTAGCATTTAGAGCACCCGGTTTCGTCATTGCCCGCGCTTGGCCGCGCTGGCGAAACGGCGCGCTTCCTCGGCGGCGCGGAACAAGGCCTTCGCCTTGTTGATGCATTCCTGCTGCTCGAACTCAGGATTACTGTCGGCGACGATGCCGGCGCCGGCCTGCACATACATCTTGCCGTCCTTCACCAGCGCGGTGCGCAGCACGATGCAGGTGTCCATCTCGCCGGCGGCGGAGAAATAGCCGACGGCAGCCGGCATAGAGCCCGCGCTTTTCCTTCTCCAGCTCGTCGATGATCTGCATGGCGCGCACTTTCGGCGCGCCCGACACGGTGCCGGCGGGAAATCCGGCGGCCAGCGCATCGAGCGCGTCGCGGTTCGGGCTGAGCTTGCCCTCCACATTGGAGACGATGTGCATCACGTGGCTGTAGCGTTCGACGAAGAACTGATCGGTGACCGTCACGGTGCCGATCTTGGCGACGCGGCCGACATCGTTGCGGCCGAGATCGAGCAGCATCAGATGCTCGGCGCGCTCCTTCGGATCGGCCAGCAGTTCCTCCTCCAGCGCCTTGTCCTCGTGCGGCGTCGCCCCGCGCGGGCGAGTGCCGGCGATCGGGCGGATGGTCACCACGTCGCCGGCCACCTTGACCAGGATCTCCGGGCTGGAGCCGGCGACGGCGAAGCTGCCGAAATCGAGGAAGTAGAGATAGGGCGACGGATTGGTCCGCCGCAGCGCGCGATAGAGCGAAAACGGCGGCAGCGTGAACGGCGCCTCGAAGCGCTGCGCCAGCACGATCTGGAACGCATCGCCGGCGGTGATGTAGTCCTTGGCCTTGCGCACCATCGCCTTGTATTCGTCCGGCGTGGTGTTCGATTGCGGCGGCACGTCGAGCGGACCGGCGTCGAATTCGACCAGGGATTTGTCGAGCGGGCGGTCGAGGCTTTCCACAATGCCGGCGAGGCGCTCGACGCGCGCGCGTGCAGCGCGGTCTTGGCGTCGATGCCCTTTTCCGGGCGCACCGGCGTAACGACCGTGATCGAATCCTTCACCGCGTCGAACACGACGATGAGGGTCGGGCGCACCAGCACCGCGTCGGGAATGCCGATCGGGATCGGGATTGGGCGGCGGCAATTCCTCCATCAGCCGCACCATGTCGTAGCCGAGATAGCCGAACACCCCGGCCGCCATCGGCGGCAGGCTATCGGGCAATTCGATGCGGCTTTCCGCGATCAGTGTGCGCAGGGCTTTGAGCGGCGGCTCGGGGCAGGGCACGAAGGCGTCCGCCTTTGCCCGCGCGCTCCGGTTGACCTCGGCCTTGGCGCCATTGGCGCGCCAGATCAGATCCGGCTCGAGCCCGATGATCGAATAGCGGCCGCGCACAGCGCCGCCTTCCACCGACTCGAGCAGGAAGCTCATCGGCTTGCCGCCGCCGAGCTTCAGGAACGCCGAGACCGGCGTCTCCAGGTCGGCGACCAGCGTGGTCCACACCACCTGCGCCTGCCCGCGGCCGTAGCGTTCGGCGAATGCGGTTTCCGACGGCTCGATCTGCATGGGATCAGTTATCGCCGGTGCTGCCGGTGCCGCCGCCGATGACCTGGTTGATCGCGGTCTGATTGAGCGTGACGCCGAAATCGTTTTCGAGCCGCGTGACATAGGCGCCGACGATGTCGTCGGCGTAGGAATTCTGCAGCGAGGTCGCGATCGCCTTGCTGGCGTCGGCATCGAGCATGGGCTCGACGATGTCGGTCACGCGGAACACGAAACGCGCGGTACCCTGGTCGCCCGCGGCGCTCGCCGGTGCGCCCTTGGGCGTCTTGAATGCGGCATCGACCAGCTTGGCCGGCGCGAAGCCGCCCGGCTTGCCGCGCTGCAGCTCGGCTGCCGTTTCCACCTTGAGGCCGGTCTCGCTCGCGAGCTGCGCCAGCGTGGTGCCGGCCTTGAGCTTGCCGAGCATGTCGTCGGTCTTGGCTTGCAGGCGCTTGGCGATCTCGTCATCGCGCCAGCGCGCCTCGACCTGATCCTTCACCTCGTCGAGGTTGCGTTCGCGCGACGGCGTGATGCCGGTGACGTCGAACCAGAGATAGCCGCCGCTCGTCAGCTGCAGCGGATCGTTGTCGACCCCGACGTCGCTGCCGAAGGCCGCCGCGATCACGTCCGGCGTCTTCGGCAGGTCGGCGATCGGCTTGCCGTCCGGGCCGCGGCCGGCGCGGTCGACCGCTTCGATGGCGCGGGCGTTGAGACCGAGTTTCTTGGCGGTCTCGGCCAGCGTGGCGCCGGCCGCGCGCTCGTCCTCGAGCTTGTCGCGCAGCGTGCTGATATCGGCCTTGGCGCGGTTCTCGGCAATCTCGCGTTTGATCTGCAGCGCGACCTGCTCATAGGTCTTCTGGTCTCCCGGCTCGATCTTGCCGACCAGCAGCAGCACCGCTGCCGAAACGGCCTTTGACCGGTGCGCTGACGTCGCCGGACTTTGAGCGCGAAGGCGGCGTCGGCGACAGCCGGGTCGATGATGCCGGACTTAGTCACCATGCCGACATCGGTGTCGCTGTCCTTCAAGCCGCGTTCCTTGGCGAGATCGGCGAAGCTCATGCCCTTGGCGATGCGCTCATGCGCGGCCGCCGCCTCTTCCGCATTCGGGAACACGATCTGGTGCAACTCGCGGCGTTCGGGCGTGCCGTAACTGTCTTTGCGCTGCTCGAAATAGCTCTTGGCGTCGGCATCGGACACCGCGTCCGGCCTTGGCGAGATCGGCCGGCGCCATCGAGAGCAAGGTGAGCTTGCGGTATTCGGGCGCGCGGAACAAAACCTTGCGTTCCTCGAAATATTTGCCGAGCGCCTCGGGGGTCGGAGCCGGAATATCGCCGGCCTGCGCCGGGCCCAAGGCCAGGTACTCGATGGCGCGTTTCTCGTTTTGATATTGATTGAACGCCGTCATCGCCGTGACCGGCACGCGAAATTCGCCGCCGATGCCTTGCGCGATCTGCCGGCGCAGGATCACGCGCCGTTGCTCCTCGACAAAACGGGTTTCGGTAAAGCCGGCTTGCCGGATGATCTGTTCGAAGCGGGAATGATCGAACTGGCCGTTGAGCCCGCGAAAATTGGGATCGTTGGTGATGCGGCTGGCGATCTCGTCATTGCTGATGCCGAGCCGCAGCGCCTTGGCTTTCTCGTCGAGCGTGGTTTCGGCGACCAACTGGCCGAGCACTTGACGGTCGATGCCGAGCGTCGCGCGCCTGATCGGGCGTGATCGGCCGGCCAATTTGTTGCCCGATTTGCTGTAGACGGTCGGTGTAATACTGGCGGAAGTGTTCGATCGAAATCTCGGTATCGCCGATCTTGATCGCCGAATTGAGCCCGAAGCCGCGGAAAATATCGCCGATGCCCCAGATCGCGAAGCTGACGACCAATCCGCCCATGACGATGGCCATGGCGGCCCTGCCGATCCAGGTCGAGGAGGCTTTGTGGATACCGCGAAGCATGCGCGCGTTCTTCCCGGATGACAGTGAGGTGTAAAGGAATGGCTGGTCGCGCCCTTATAGGGAGCGGGCCAACTCCTTGCAACTCAAGAAGGATCGGCTTGCGGCCGGGACGCTCTGGCGCAGCCTAAGCGGGTCTGATAACCGCACGCGGACAAGGACCAAAACATGCCGTCGGCCGACTTAACGCCGCTGGTGGCGGGCAACTGGAAAATGAACGGGCTTGCCGCCTCGGAGGGCGAGCTCGCCAAGATCATCAACGGCGCGGCCGGTCTTAAGGCCGAGCTGATGGTCTGCCCGCCGGCGACCCTGATCACGGAGTTTGCGGCCGCCGCGCGCGGCTCCGCCGTGGCGATCGGGGGGCAGGATTGCCATGCCGAGCCGTCCGGCGCCCATACCGGCGATATCGCCGCGGAAATGCTCAAAGATGCCGGCGCCGTGGCGGTGATCGTCGGCCATTCCGAGCGCCGCACCGACCATCATGAAACCGACGCGCAGGTACGCGGCCAAGGCGCAGGCCGCGCGCCGTGCCGGCCTGACCGCCATCGTCTGCATCGGCGAGCAGCGCGCCGAGCGCGAGGGCGGCCAAACGCTCGACGTGATCGGCCGCCAGCTCGACGGCTCGCTGCCCGATGGTGCGACGGGCGACCAATCTGGTGATCGCCTATGAGCCGGTCTGGGCGATCGGCACCGGGCTAACCCCGACGCCGGCCGATGTGGCCGAGGCGCACGCCTTCATCCGTAAGCAGCTGGCCGCGCGCTTCGGCGCCGAAGGCGGTCGTATCCGCATCCTGTATGGCGGCTCGGTCAAGCCGGCCAACGCCAAGGAACTGTTGACGATCGCCAATGTGAACGGCGCCCTGGTCGGGGGCGCCAGCCTGAAAGCGGCCGATTTCCTCGGTATTGCCGCGGTTTACCGCTAGCGCATGATCCCGAAAAGTGGGAACCGGTTTTCGGACAAGATCATGCGCCAACAAAGCTCCGAGGGTGGAAAAGCTGCGCATGATCGTGTAGAGACCGCGGCGAATTCCTATATACCGCGCGAAACGCCGCCTGGGCGGGCAGCCCAGACCGGCTGGTTTGAACGGATTTTGGCCTTATGCAGCACGTCGTCATTGTGATCC
The DNA here is from genome assembly GCA_963817045.1 of uncultured Alphaproteobacteria bacterium. Taxonomy (GTDB): domain Bacteria; phylum Pseudomonadota; class Alphaproteobacteria; order Rhizobiales; family Xanthobacteraceae; genus Pseudolabrys. The sequence continues at coordinate 39,613 of CAWFMZ010000007.1, read as the reverse complement.
ATCTGATGCTGGTGCTCGCCTTGATCGGCGTGGTGCTGCTGCAAAAGTCCGAAGGCGGCGGGCTCGGCATCGGCTCGACCGGCGGCTTCATGACCAGCCGCGGCACCGCCAACGTGCTCACGCGCGCCACCGCGGTCCTCGCCGGACTGTTTTTCGCGACCAGTCTTGTTCTGTCGATCCTGGCCGGCATGAACCGCAAGCCGACCACGATCCTGCAGGGCGGCCAAAGTTCGCCCAGCGCGCCGGGGCCGGCGTCGCCGACCGATGCGAGCGGGATCCTCAAACAATTGCAGGGCGCGCCTTCGGCGCCGCCGGCTGCTCCCGCGGCGCCATCCGGCCCGCAGGTGCCGCAATCGAGATAAAGTGCTGACGAAGGGCCGGGAAACCGGCCCTTCGGCGTTAGGGACCAGGCGTGACATGAAAGGCCGCAAATCTTTCAGGTGAGAAATGAAAACATCGATGCAACGGGCTTGGATCGCAACGATTTTTCGATTTGCACACAGGTGCAAGGCGGCTCTGAGTTTTTCACGCTCGTCGAATCAATTCGCGGCGGTTAAAGGTTAGGCCCCATGGCGCGGTACATTTTCATCACCGGCGGCGTGGTCTCCTCACTCGGTAAGGGTCTCGCATCCGCGGCGCTCGGCGCGCTGCTGCAGGCCCGCGGCTACAAGGTCCGCCTGCGCAAGCTCGATCCCTACCTCAATGTCGATCCCGGCACGATGTCGCCGTATCAGCACGGCGAGGTGTTCGTCACCGACGACGGCGCCGAGACCGATCTCGATCTCGGCCACTATGAGCGCTTCACCGGCCGCCCGGCGACGCGGCAGGACAACATCACCACCGGCCGCATCTACCAGGATATCCTCACCAGGGAACGGCGCGGCGACTATCTCGGCGCCACCATCCAGGTCATCCCGCACGTCACCAACGCCATCAAGGATTTCATCCGCGACGGCAATGACGGTTTCGACTTCGTGTTGTGCGAGATCGGCGGCACCGTCGGCGATATCGAGGGCCTGCCGTTCTTCGAGGCGATCCGGCAATTGGGCAACGATCTGCCGCGCCACCACGCGGTCTATATCCACCTGACGCTACTGCCGTTCATTCCGAGCGCCGGCGAGTTGAAGACAAAACCCACGCAGCATTCGGTCAAGGAGCTGCGCTCGATCGGCATTCAACCCGACATCCTGCTTTGCCGCACCGACCGCCCAATCCCGCACGGCGAACGGCGCAAGCTCGCGCTGTTCTGCAACGTGCGCGAAAACGCCGTGATCGAAGCGCGCGACGTCGACAACATCTATGCGGTGCCGGAGGCCTATCACGAGGCCGGCCTCGATCGCGAGGTGCTGGAGGCTTTCGGTCTCGATCCGGCCGGGTCGCCGGATCTCGCGCGCTGGCGGCTGATCAACGAGCGGGTGCGCAATCCGGAAGGCGATGTGACCATCGCCATCGTCGGCAAATATACCGGCCTGAAGGACGCCTACAAATCGCTGATCGAGGCGCTGTCGCACGGCGGCATCGCCAACAAGGTCAAGGTCAATCTCGACTGGATCGAGTCGGAAGTGTTCGAGAACGAGGACCCGGCGCCGTTCCTCGAGCACGTCAACGGCATTCTGGTGCCGGGCGGCTTCGGCCAGCGCGGCGCGGAAGGCAAAATCCGCGCGGCGCGTTTCGCGCGCGAGCGCCACGTGCCGTATTTCGGCATCTGCTTCGGCATGCAGATGGCCGTCCTGGAAGCGGCGCGAAACCTGTGCGGCGTCGAGCAGGCCAACTCCACCGAATTCGGCCCGACGAGCGAGCCGGTGGTCGGCCTGATGACCGAATGGCTCAAGGGCAATGAGTTGCAGCGGCGCATGGACGGCGGCGACCTCGGCGGCACCATGCGGCTCGGGGCCTATCCGGCGACGCTCGCGCGCGGCAGCCGGGTCGCCAACATTTACGGCCAGACCGAAATCTCCGAGCGCCACCGCCACCGCTACGAGGTCAACACCACCTACAAGGGCCGGCTCGAGCAGCGCGGCATGCGCTTCTCCGGCATGTCGCCGGACGGCATCCTGCCGGAGATCATCGAATACGAGGACCATCCTTGGTTCATCGGCGTGCAATTCCATCCCGAGCTGAAATCGCGGCCGTTCGAGCCGCATCCATTGTTCGCCTCCTTCATCGGCGCGGCGGTGGAGCAGAGCCGGCTGGTGTAGCCCGGCGTCAGGGCATCTTGACAGAGCGGCGGCCTCCGGCCTATTGTCAGGATATCCTGACAAAGAGGAGCATGCAGCCATGCGCCTTAATTGGAGCCTGTTCGGCGGCAAGACCAAAACGAAAAAAATGTTTTGCTCGTTCTGCGGCAGGAATTCGAAGGACGTCAAAGCTTTGATCGCCGGTCCGGCCGTTTTCATATGCGATGAGTGTGTCGCCCTCTGCAACGAAATCCTCATCGACAAGACGGCGACGAATTCGAAACCGCGTCGCGACATCAATTCCGACGAATACTTGCTCAGCGTGCTGGCCCTGTCGTCCGCCAATGCCGACGCCGGCGGTGAACATCTGCGCGGTTACGTCGATACGCTGCGTAAGCGCGACGTATCTTGGGCCGACATCGGTACTGCGCTCGGCATTTCGCGCCAGGCGGCATGGGAACGGTTCGGGTGAACGCAATCGCGCCCCGCGGCCTCGATCACATCGTTCACGCCGTACGCGATCTCGACGCGGCGGTCGACCTCTATCGCAGGCTCGGCTTCACCGTGGGCGCGCGCAACCGGCATCCGCGCGGCTGGGGAACGCAGAACCACATCGTCCAACTGCCTGGCACCTACATAGAATTGCTGAGTGTCGCTGACGAAAACGGAATTACGCCTCATGCGCCGCGGCAGTTTTCGTTCGGCGCCTTCAACCGCGATTTCTTGGAGCGCGGGCAGGGGCTTTCGATGCTCGTGCTCGAAGGGCGGGGCGCCCCCGACGCCGATGAATTTCGCGAGAGTGGGATCGGCGATTTCGCGCTCTATGAATTCGAACGCGACGGCAGGCGGCCGGACGGCGCGCCGATCAAGGTCGCCTTCGCGCTCGCCTTTGCGTCCGATCCGCGTGCACGGGACATCGGATACTTCACCTGCCAGCATCGGCACCCGGAGCATTTTTGGAATCCGGCGTTCCAGCAGCATGCCAACGGGGCCGAACGAGTGGCGGGCGTCGTTGCGGTGGCCGACGAGCCAGCGCGGCACCGCGATTTTCTGCTGGCCTTTGCCGGCGCCGCTGGGAGCCGCGACACCGGCGATGGATTCACCATCGATCTGCCGCGCGGGCAAATCGAGCTGACCACCCCGGCCGGTTTCGAGCGCCGCTTTGGCCTACCGGCGCCGGACTGTTCCGGGGGCATGCGGCTCGGCGCTGTGCGCTTTTCCGGCCCGTCTCTCGCGTCTAGGCGGGAAGCCGCAATGGGCGCGGTGCTGGTATTCGAGACTTCCCGTTGACCGGCGGGCTTCCGCGTTTCATGGTCGCGGCCGCGAGGAAACAACTCTTGGACCAAGCCCCTAACGCCACCGTTAACATCGGCGCCGTGCGCTTCGGCAATGCCTTGCCGCTGGCGCTGATCGCCGGCCCCTGTGCGCTGGAAAGCCGGGCGCATGCGCTCGAAATGGCGTCCGCGCTCAAGGAGATCGCGGGCCGCGTCGGCATCGGCCTCGTCTACAAGACCTCGTTCGACAAGGCCAACCGCACCTCAGCAAAAAGTGCGCGCGGCGTCGGTCTCGATGCGGCGCTGCCTATATTCGCAGAAATCCGCGACAAGCTGAAAATTCCGGTGCTCACCGACGTGCACGACGCGGCGCAATGCGCGCGCGTGGCGTCCGCGGTCGACGTGCTGCAAATCCCCGCTTTCCTATGCCGGCAAACCGATCTGCTGGTGGCCGCCGCCAAGACCGGAAAAGTCATCAACGTGAAGAAGGGACAATTCCTGGCGCCCTGGGACATGCAGAACGTGGTCGAGAAGATCACCGGCGCCGGCAATAAGAACGTATTGGTGACCGAGCGCGGCGTGTCGTTCGGCTACAACACGCTGGTCTCCGACATGCGCGCGCTGCCGATCCTCAAGCGCACCACGCAAGCGCCGGTGATCTTCGACGCCACCCATTCGGTGCAGCAGCCGGGCGGGCAGGGCACCGCCTCGGGCGGCGAGCGCGAGTTCGTGCCGGTGCTGGCGCGCGCGGCGGTCGCGGTCGGCGTCGCCGGCGTGTTCATCGAAACGCATCAGGATCCCGATCGCGCGCCTTCCGACGGTCCCAACATGATGTCGCTGAAGGAGATGGAGCCGCTATTGCGCACGCTGGTCGAATTCGACCGGCTGGCGAAGCGCTAATCCACTTAAGGCCCTCGACCCCGATGGGACGCGTCCTCAATCTCATGGCGTTCGTGATATTCGCGACGTCGCTGTTCATGCGCTCGGTCGATCCGGTCATTCCGCAGATCGCCAGCGGATTGAACGTCGAGCCGACCACCGCGGCATTACTGTCGACCGGCTTCACCTTGCCCTATGCGTTGATTCAGCCGGTGCTCGGCGCACTCGCCGACATATTCAGTAAGACGCGCCTGATCGCGGTGTGCATGCTCATCGGCGGCATCACCACGCTCGCCTGCGGGCTGGTGACGAATTTCGAGACGCTGATGATTTTGCGCGTGCTCGCCGGGATGACCGCCGGTGGCGTATTCCCGATCGCGTTCGCGCTCGCGGGCGACCGCGTCCCGGTAGCGCAGCGCCAGGTCGCGTTCGGCAAGCTGCTATTTGCAGCCATGAGCGGTAATCTCTTAGGCGCTTCAGGCGCCGGCGTCATCGGCGATCTGATCGGCTGGCGCGGGGTGTTCATTGCCACCGGCGCCATCGACCTGATCGCGCTTGGCCTCGCGATCCCGGGCTTTCGCGGCATGGGCGAATCCGCCGGCCGCTTCGATCTCTCGACGCTGGTGCCGAACTATCGCGCGATCTTCCGCAACCCGCTGGCGAAATACTGCTTCGGCGCCGTGTTTGTGGAGGCGGTCTTCATGTTCGGCGTGTTCCCCTACATGGCCAGCCTGCTGCAAACCGAAGGCGTCACGCGCGCCTCCATCGCCGGCGTGGTGATCGGCGGCTTCGCTATCGGCGGCATTATTTATACCGTCACGGTATCGCGCCTGCTCAACCACTTCGGCGAACGCCGATTGATGGCGACCGGCGGTATGACGATAGCGTTTTGTCTGGTCGTGGTCGCGTTGCGCATGCCTTGGCCGGTGGAGTTTGCCAATTTCGTGTTGCTCGGCTTCGGCTTCTACCTGCTGCACGGCTGCATCCAGGTCTACGTCACCGAGTTGGCGCCGGCCGCGCGTGGATCGGCGATGGCCGGGCATTCGGCATTCTTCTTCCTCGGTCAGGCCGTGGGGCCGGTGGTCTATGGCCTTGGCCTGAACAGCGTCGGAATTACGCCGGTGCTGCTGCTCGGCGCGGTGATGCTGACGGCCACCGGCTGGATTTGCGCCTTGCGCTTGAAGCGCCCGTCGATGGCGCCGGTATGATGCCGTCGAAAGTGTTGGATAACCTGCTTCGCAAGCGCAAGGCGTTCGATATGATCGCGCTGGTCTGAATTCAGCGTCTTTGCGCGAGCCACGGGGGCGAGCCATGGTGTTGCAGTCGCTTCAAGGATTGCCGGCGTTCATTGCTTATTTTTGTCTGGCGGCGGTATTGGTGATCGCGTCCCCCTGCTGATCTACACCCGCCTCACGCCGATCAACGAATATGAACTGATCCGCAAGCATGTGCCGGGCGCCGCCATTGCGCTGGGCTTGAGCCTATTAGGCTTCGCGCTGCCGGTCGCCAGCGCGATCGCCCATGCCGAAGACATCGTGGATTGTGCGATCTGGGGCGTGATCGCGCTCGTCGGACAAATTATCACGTTCTATGCCGCGCGCATTCCCGTGCCGGATCTTTCAAACCGGATCGCGGCCGGCGATCTCGGGCCCGCCATTTGGCTCGGGCTTGCCTCGCTTACCGCCGGACTGCTGAGCGCCGCCTCGATGACCCTGTGAAGCGGCGATGAAGCGATCGTCCCAAGTCGCATTGTTGCTGATGGGCGTGACCAGCGCAGGCGCCTCGAGCTACGCGCTCATTCCTCAGCGCGACTGCGCCGCGCCGGAAAAACCGGCGGCGATGGCGCCGGGCGCGATCAGCCCGCAGACGCTGGCTCCCGGTGTCGCTCTGGATTCGAAGCCGGCAGTGCCTTGCGAAACAACGCGGCGCTGGTCCTGGGGCCATCGTACCTATTGGTACAGTCGTTCCTATGGATACAATTCGTCGCCGACGCAGCCATCCGGCCGCCGCGGCATATTCTCGCCGTCGCGCAGCCACACCTCGGTTCCCTCGGTCGGGCACAGTACCGGATTGCGCGGTGGCTTCGGTGGCACCGGCCATTCGGTCGGCGCTCATTCCTCCGGCACCTGATGCGACGCATCGCCCGCGAGGAGCGCCCGGACTGGCGCGCCCGCGCGGAAGAGATCGGTTTCAATTTCCACACCATCGACGGCGAGCGCTATTGGGACGAGCGGGCCTATTACGTCTTCACGCTCAAGGAAATCGAGCGCGATCTTGAAGCGCCGACCGCCGAACTGGACACGATGTGTCGCGAGCTGGCCGCGCGCGTGGTCGCGGACGAGCAACTGATGCGGCGGCTCGCCATTCCGGTGCCGTTCTGGAACTGGATCGCGCGCAGCTGGAAAAAGTCTGAGCCAAGCCTCTATGGCCGCTTCGACCTGCGTTATGACGGCAACGGGCCGGCGAAGCTGCTCGAATATAATGCCGACACGCCGACCTCGGTGCTGGAGACCGGCGTGTTTCAATGGATATGGCTCGAGCAGGCGATCGAGCGCAAAGTCCTGCCGAAAGACACCGATCAGTTCAATTCGCTGCACGAGCGGCTGATCCAGGGCTGGAAGGAAGCGGCAGGGGATCGCGCCGCTGCCGCAGTTTGACGGCAATTATACCGTGCTCGGATCGTCGTTTGCCGCCGGCGCGCCGTGCGGGCTATCGGTGCGAGAGGACACGGGCGCGATCACCAAGAACACATCCCGTTTTCTGCCGCACGCCATTCTGGGCTGAATGTCAGCCGCGTCCGCGATAGGGCGCGACGCCCGGATCCGGCAGCCACACGTTCTTCGGCAACGTGCCGGCCTGCCAGAACACGTCGATCGGCATGCCGCCGCGCGGATACCAGTAGCCGCCGATACGCAGCCATTTCGGCTTGAGCAGCGCCACCAGCTTCTTGCCGATAGCGACCGTGCAGTCTTCGTGGAAGGCGCCGTGGTTGCGGAAGCTATTCAGGTAAAGCTTGAGCGACTTCGACTCGACCAGGAACCGCCCCGGCACATAGTCGATCACTAGATGGGCGAAGTCGGGCTGGCCGGTGATCGGGCAAACGCAAGTGAATTCCGGCGTCGTGAAGCGCGCCACATAATTCGTATCGGCATGCGGATTGAGCACGCGGTCGAGCACCGCCTTATCGGGCGAGGCGGGTATCGGGCTCGGGCGCCCCAGTTGCAATCGTTTCTTGGCCATCGGCGTTTATCGCATGTTTGACAGTGCTTGGATGCCCGCCCGCACAGGACATGACAAGGGGGTTGTCCATCCTGTAGAAGGCCCGCATCACCAAAACGCCGGACCAACCCATGACCGCCATTACCGACATTATCGGCCGCGAAATCCTCGACAGCCGCGGCAATCCCACCGTCGAGGTCGACGTCGTGCTCGAAGACGGCTCCAAGGGCCGCGCCGCGGTGCCGTCGGGCGCCTCGACCGGGGTGCATGAGGCGGTCGAGCTGCGCGACGGCGACAAGGCGCGCTACGGCGGTAAGGGCGTGCGCAAGGCGGTCGATGCGGTCAATGGCGAGATCTACGATGCGCTCGGCGGCATGGACGCCGAGGCGCAAGCCAAGATTGACGAGACGCTGATCGCGCTCGACGGCACGCCCAACAAAGGCCGGCTTGGCGCCAACGCCATCCTCGGCGTGTCGCTGGCCGTGGCTAAAGCGGCGGCCGCCGCCAAACATGCGCCGCTTTATCGATATGTCGGGGGAACATCCGCACGGATGCTGCCGGTGCCGATGATGAACATCATCAACGGCGGCGTGCATGCCGACAATCCGATCGACTTTCAGGAATTCATGATCATGCCGGCGGGCGCGCCGACCTTTGCCGAGGCGTTGCGGGCCGGCGCGGAAATCTTCCACACCTTGCGCTCGGCGCTCAAGGCGGCCGGCCACAACACCAATGTCGGCGACGAGGGCGGCTTTGCGCCCAACCTGCCGTCGGCGGAAGCCGCGCTCGATTTCGTCATGCAGGCGGTCGCGAAAGCCGGCTACAAGCCGGGCGGCGACGTCATGATCGCGCTCGATCCGGCCGCCAGCGAATTCTTCAAGAACGGCGCTTACGTCTACGAAGGCGAGGGCAAGACCCGCTCACCGCAGCAGCAAGCCGATTATTTCGCCCAGCTCGTCGCAAAGTATCCGATCGTTTCGATCGAGGACGGCATGGCGGAGGACGACTGGGACGGCTGGAAATTGCTGACGCAAAAAATCGGCGCTAAATGCCAACTGGTCGGCGACGACGTGTTCGTCACCAACGTGACGCGGCTCGCCAAGGGCATCAAGGATGGCATCGCCAATTCGATCCTGATCAAGGTCAACCAGATCGGAACGCTCACCGAGACGCTCGCCGCCGTCGAGATGGCGCACAAGGCCGGCTACACCGCGGTGATGTCGCACCGCTCGGGCGAAACGGAAGATTCCACCATCGCCGATCTCGCCGTCGCCACCAATTGCGGGCAGATCAAGACCGGCTCGCTGGCGCGCGCCGACCGCACCGCCAAATACAATCAACTGCTGCGCATCGAGGAAGAACTGGGTGCGCAGGCGAAATATGCCGGCCGCGAGGCTTTGAAGGCGCGGCGCTAGTTTTTCGAGACCACCGCAACCCGCTCGACACCTGCTGCGAGCAAGGCCTGTAGGACATAGAAAGCTAGCGCCGTGATTGCCATGGCGTCAGTCGAAGCGGGTGGCGGGCCGAAGTTCGCATAGATCTGCATTGCCGCCAGGAAAATCACGAAGCCCCAAAACACGTATGGGCGTTTGAGCGTGGTCGCGCGGGCATAGAGCCAGCCACCAAGCCCGAGAACGAGAAGCTCGAGCGGAAAACTCAAAGCAACGTGCTGCCACAATCCAAAACCGACCTTGGCCGTATTGTTGTAGAGCGGCAAATCGGGCGTGTGCACGACAAGATCAAGAATCCAATGTGAAAAAAATGACGCGGCCGCCACGAGCAATGCCGTCGCCCCGCGATTCCCGGGCGTGAATAAAGCCACAACGTCGCCCAAGATCAGCGAGAGGACAATCGATCCGGGTAAGCCGTGTGTGTAGGGCATGTAGTAGAGATCGAGTGCATTGGCTTCGGTGAATCCGGGGACGATGCGCAGCTTCTCGAACTCCCGTCAGCACGAGGACCGACCAGATCACATCCAGCCATTGCACGGCGGTGAACCAACCCCTGAGCGGCACACGCGGCGCGAATGGCTTGGCGGCGTACGAAACGCCGTAGTGACCGACAAACATATTCTTGGCTCCAGCAATCGGTGCGTTGATTATTGTAAACTGAGCATAGTGCGCCAAGGTTCCAGTCCGGGTCACATTTCCCAATGAACCTGCGGCTTGCATTAGCGGTCAAATCACCGCAGATTGCTCCGAATTCCGGACGCTGAAATCGAGCACCCGCGATGGATCAGATCACGGCCCTCACCAGCCGCGACCGCCGCCAGGCGGTCGAGCGCCTGTCCGCATTCGTGACGCAATCGGTCGATGCCGCGCGCGCGGTGGAAAAGCCGTTCTTCCATCTCGAATTCGACCGCGTGTTCCCGGACGACGTCTACGCGCAAATCCTCGCACTGATGCCGGAGGCGACCGACTATCGCCCGATGCATGGCCGCAGCAAGGGTCACGATCTCACCGACGGCACCCATACCCGCGTGAAGATCGACCTGTTCTCCGGAATACATCCGCAATCTGCCGGCGGAGAAACGCGCGCTGTGGGGCGTGGTCGGCCGCGCGTTGTGCTCCGAGCCGGTCAAGCAGGCATTCATCCGCCGCCTGGCGCCCGGACTGTCGAAGCGGTTCGGCGCCGACTTCGCCAGGGTCGGCATGTATCCGATCCCGATCCTGACCCGCGATATCCCCGGCTATCTGATCACGCCGCATACCGATACGCGCTGGAAAGGCATCACGGTGCAACTCTATCTGCCGAAGGACAACGCCAACACCGATATCGGCACCATCTTCCACGAGAAGCTCGCTGACGGTTCAATGCCGAAGAAGGCGCAGATGCGCTTTGCCCCCAATAGCGGCTACGCGTTTGCGGTCGGCGACGACACCTGGCATTCGGCCGACCCGGTGCACACCCGCGTGAAGAGCCGCGATTCGATCCTGCTCACTTATTTCGTCGACCAGGGGCTGTTGCGCACTTTCCGCAATCGCGGCAAGCGGCTGGGCAATTTCGTGCTTAACGAGATCCGCCAGCGCGTTCCGATCTGAGCGATATTAAACACACCTGTCCTCCTTTCTCTTTTTGCTCAAAGTGTTAGACGGCGCGAATTTGGAGATAACAAATGAAAGTCACCCAGCAAGAAGTCGATAAGCACAAATGGTTTCACACCATCGATTTCGGCGACGGCGTGGTGTCTAAGGGGATAAAACCGGCTAGGACGATACAGAGGGAGGCCGATGCATTCTTCAAATATGGGGTGGAAGGTAAATCGGTTTTGGACATTGGAGCCTGGGACGGGGTCTTCAGCATTGAGGCCCATCGGCGCGGCGCGAAGCGGGTCATGGCGAGCGACTATTTTTGCTGGACTGGCCCTGGATGGGGTAAGAAGGCGGCCTTCGATCTCGCCAAGCAGGCTCTAGCGCCCGAAATCGAAGAGAAAATTTCCGACCGGTTCGACTTGACGCCAGCGAATGTTGGCACCTTCGATGTGGTTTTGTTGCTCGGCGTTCTTTACCATTTGAAACATCCACTTTTGGGACTGGAGCGTGTTGCGCCCCTGGCCTCGGGGATGATGATCGTCGAGACGGTCACCGCGTTGGATAGTATGTACCAGCCAACGATGGTGTTTTATCCCGGCACCGAGTTAAACGACGATCCAACCAATTGGTGGGCGCCGAACATCGCCTGCGTCATAGCGATGGTGGAAGTCGTTGGCTTTAAGAAAATTGAGGTGACTTTGCATCCCGAATTAAAGGGCATTCCGGTCAACGACCAGTACTCCCGCCATATAATTTACGCCTGGAAATAGAGGCGACCTACAAGAAGTCGCGTGACAAGAGTCGCCTAGCGACTTCGTCGGTTATGCGGCACCCGGTGAGCCTTACCGATGGCGGTCCCCGACCAGTCGGCGTTTCCAGGACTATAGATTATAAGAACTTTTAAAACCCGCTTCGCAGACAAGTTAGCTTCACTTATCAGGTGCCCGCCGCATTAAAGACGCCTTAACGCGATTGCCGCATCTTGCGGCCATGGTCTCCCACCGGCATCGCCGCGCCATCCTGACCGCGCTCGGGCTTTATACCTTCGCCGCGCTGTTCATCGGCTATTTCGGGGTCAATGCCTTCACCGGCAATCATGGCCTGCGCGCGCAAGCCGACCTCGACCAGCAGATGGCCACCATGCAGGGCGAGCTCAGGAATTTGAAAGCCGAGCATGCGCTATGGGAGCGGCGGGTGGCGCTGCTGCGCTCCGACCGCATCGATCCCGACATGCTGGACGAGCGCGCTCGCGCGCTGCTCGGACTGGGCGACCCGCGTGATCTGACGTTGCTGCTGCCGGTGCGCTAGCTCTGGGACGTGTCCCGGGTGCAGCGTTATCCACCGCTCGGCTGGTAATTTTCAGCCAATTTCCCGGCGTTTTCCGCAATTCCGCCCAGCGGCCTCGCGCTTTCGCCTTCGGACGATTTAAGCTATTGGGGGGTCGCAAAGCGTAATCGAAGCCCCCGTCACAATGGCTCGGACGCTTTCGCAGGGAGTGCCAATGGCGGCCGCCAGGAAAAAACCGAGGGTCGATGCCAAAGAGCCGGCCGCGCCGGTCGCCAATTTCAGCAAGGACGAGGAGCTTTCCGCCTACCGCGCCATGCTGACCATCCGCCGCTTCGAGGAAAAGGCCGGGCAGATGTACGGCATGGGCCTGATCGGCGGCTTCTGCCACCTCTATATCGGCCAGGAGGCGGTGGTGGTCGGCATGCAGATGGCGCTGAAAGCCGGCGACGAGGTGATTACCGGCTACCGCGACCACGGCCACATGCTCGCCTGCGGCATGGACCCCAAGGGCGTGATGGCGGAACTCACCGGCCGCAGCCGCGGCTATTCCAAGGGCAAGGGCGGCTCGATGCATATGTTCAGCGTCGAGAAGGGCTTCTTCGGCGGCCACGGCATCGTCGGCGCGCAGGTGCCGCTCGGGACCGGTCTCGCCTTCGCCAACCGCTACCGCGGTAACGACAATATCGCCGTGACCTATTTCGGCGACGGCGCCGCCAATCAGGGCCAGGTCTACGAGAGCTTCAACATGGCGGAGCTGTGGAAGCTGCCCGCGATCTATGTGATCGAAAACAACCGCTACGCCATGGGCACCGCCGTCGCGCGCTCCTCGGCCGAGACCAACCTGTCGCGGCGCGGACTGTCGTTCAATATTCCCGGCGTGCAGGTCGACGGCATGGACGTGCGCGCGGTGAAAGCGGCGGGCGAGAAGGCCGCCGCCTGGTGCCGCGCCGGCAAGGGGCCCTACATTCTGGAAATGCTGACCTACCGCTATCGCGGCCACTCGATGTCGGACCCGGCGAAATACCGCACGCGCGAGGAAGTCGAAGAGGTGCGCACGCAACACGATCCGATCGACATGGCGCGCCACCGCATCCTGGAGAAGAAATTAGCCAACGAGGACGCGCTCAAGAAGATCGATGCGCAAGTGCGCGATCTGATCAATCAGGCGGCGGAATTCGCTACCCACGATCCGGAGCCGGACGTGGCCGAGCTTTATGCCGATATTTACCGCTAGTTGCAGTTGTTCGGGAAACAGTAGCGCCCATGCCGATCGAAGTGCTCATGCCTGCGCTGTCGCCCACGATGGAGAAGGGCAACCTCGCCAAGTGGCTCAAGAAGGAGGGCGACCGCGTCAAGTCCGGCGACATCATCGCGGAAATCGAAACCGACAAGGCCACCATGGAGGTGGAAGCGGCGGACGAGGGCACGCTCGGGAAAATCTCTGGTTCCGGAAGGCACTGTCGACGTCGCGGTGAATACGCCGATCGCGGTGATCCTGAGCGAGGGTGAGGACAAATCGGCGATCAAGGACAGCAAGCCGGCGCCGCAAGTGACCGCGGCCACGCCAGAACCGGAAAAACCCCAAGCCAAGCCCGCGGCGAAACTTGCGCCTGCGCCCGAGGCGCCGGTCGCGCACGCCGCCAGCGATCCCGACATTCCCGACGGTACCGAGATGGTGACCATAACCATGCGCGAAGCCTTGCGCGATGCCATGGCCGAGGAGATGCGACGCGATAAGGACGTGTTCGTGATGGGCGAGGAGGTCGCCGAATATCAAGGCGCCTACAAGGTCACGCAAGGACTGCTGCAGGAGTTCGGGCCTAAGCGCGTGATCGACACGCCGATCACCGAGCACGGCTTTGCCGGCCTCGGCGTCGGCGCGGCGCTCGGCGGCCTGAAACCGATCGTCGAGTTCATGACTTTCAATTTCGCCATGCAGGCGATGGATCAGCTGATCAATTCGGCGGCCAAGACGCTCTACATGTCGGGCGGGCAGATGGGTTGCGGAATCGTGTTCCGCGGCCCGAACGGGGCCGCCGCGCGCGTCGCCGCCCAGCACAGCCAGGATTATTCGGCGTGGTTTTCGCACATTCCCGGCCTGAAGGTGATCGCCCCGTCGAATGCCGCCGACGCCAAGGGATTGCTGAAGGCAGCGATCCGCGATCCCAATCCGGTGATCTTCCTGGAAAACGAAATCCTCTACGGCCATTCCGCGCCGGTGCCCAAGCTCGACGACTTCGTGCTGCCGATCGGCAAGGCGAAAATCGCGCGCGCGGGCCACGACGTCACCATCGTGGCCTGGTCGATGGGCATGAACTATGCGCTGAAGGCCGCCGAGGAACTCGCCAAGGATGGCATCGAGGCGGAAGTCATCGACCTGCGCACGCTCAGGCCGATGGACACCGACACCATCGTCGCCTCGGTGCAGAAGACCGGCCGCGCGGTCACCGTCGAGGAAGGCTGGCAGCAGTCCGGCGTCGGCGCCGAGATCGCCGCCCGCATCATGGAGCACGCCTTCGATTATCTCGACGCGCCGGTCGCGCGCGTCTCCGGCAAGGACGTGCCGATGCCCTACGCCGCCAATCTCGAGAAGCTCGCATTGCCGTCCGTCGCCGAAGTGGTCGCGGCGGCCAAAGCCGTTTGTTACCGGTAGCGCAGCCCATGCCCATCAACATTCTCATGCCCGCGCTGTCGCCCACCATGGAGAAGGGCAACCTGGCGCGTTGGCTCAAGAAGGAGGGCGACAAGATCAAGTCGGGCGACATCATCGCGGAGATCGAGACCGACAAGGCCACCATGGAATACGAGGCGGTCGACGAGGGCACGCTCGTGAAGATCGTGGTGCCGGAAGGCACGCAAGATGTAGCCGTGAACGCGGTGATCGCGGTGCTTGCGGCTGAGGGCGAGGACGTGAAGGCGGCGGCATCGGGCGCTGCAAAATCCACTCCGCGCAACAAGCACCCTCCACCCAGCACCTGCGGCGCCACCCGCCCCCAAAGGGGGAGGGACAAGCGCGCCCGCGGCAACCTCCAATCCCTCCCCACGCAGTGGGGAAGGTGGCGCGGCGAAAGCCGCGCCGGGTGGAGTGCAGCGCACCGAAGGCGCCAATCGCATCTTCTCCTCACCGCTCGCGCGACGCCTCGCGAAAGAGGCTGGCCTCGATCTCAACCGCGTGCAGGGCTCCGGCCCGCATGGCCGCGTGATCGCGCGCGATATCGACGCGGCAAAATCCGGCAAGGGCTTGCGCGCGCCGGGCGCGGCGCCGGCGGCTGCGCCGATGCCGATGGCGGCGTCGCCCTCCGACGCGCAGATTCGCGCGCTCTACGAAGACGGCTCCTACGATTTCGTTCCGCACGATCAGATGCGCAAGATTATCGCGCAGCGGCTGACGCTGTCGAAGCAGACCATCCCGCATTTCTATCTCACGCTCGACTGCGACATCGGCCGGCTGCTGGCCGCGCGCGCCGAGATCAACGAGGCCGCGCCCAAGGACAAGGACGGCAAGCCTGCCTACAAGATTTCGGTCAACGACTTCGTCATCAAGGCGCTGGCGCTGGCGCTGCAACGCGTGCCGGACTCCAATGTCACCTGGACCGAAGCCGGGATGCTGCATCACAAGCATTCCGACGTCGGCGTGGCGGTGGCGATCCCCGGCGGGCTGATCACGCCGGTGGTGCGGCAGGCGCAAGCAAAATCGCTTTCCACGATCTCGAATGAGATGAAGGACTATGCTGCGCGCGCCCGCACGCGCCACCTGATGCCGCAGGAATACCAGGGCGGTTCCACCGCGATTTCGAACTTAGGGATGTACGGCATCAAGGACTTCGCCGCGGTGATCAATCCGCCGCACGCCACCATCCTGGCGGTTGGCGTCGGCGAGGAGCGCGCGGTGGTGCGCAACGGCGCGCTCGCCGTCGCCACTATCATGACGGTGACGCTGTCCACCGACCACCGCGCGGTCGACGGTGCGCTCGGCGCCGAAATGCTCGGCGCGTTCAAGAAACTGATCGAAAACCCGGTGATGATGGTGGTGTAAACGCCGCCTTGTCTTGCAATAGGAGCCGCTCATGGCGCGCGTCACGCTCGACACCGACAAGGATCACCTGGTCACCCCGACGCATTCCGACGCGCGCGGTCCGGTGGTGCGCGGCCAGTCGATCGAGATCATGCAGATGAACTGGAAGAAGGGCGACAGCGCGCGCCCGCACCAGCACGCGGAAGAGCAGGCGATCTATGTGGTGAGCGGTCGCATGCGCATGACCGTCGGCGGCGAAACCTACGAGGTCGGCCCTGGCGAGGTCAGCTATCACCCCTCGAACGTGCTGCACGGCGCGCTCGCTGTCGAGGACACGGTGGCGATCAGCTTCAAGAATATCGTGGCGCCGTTCTATCCGGCCACCAAGACGCTTTAGCTGCTTGTGCAGATTTCGTTGGCGCGGAATCGCTTTTTACCGCTCGTCCCCGCGAAAGCGGGGACCCAGAGCACAAATCAAAGATTCTGCAATCGTAACCCTGGATTCCAGCTTGCGCGGGAATGAGCGGAATGTGGGTCGGCGCTACGATGCCTTCGGCGCTGCCGCCGGCACGAGCCCTCTCGCCTTGAATACCGCGGCGGCTTCTGGCGTGTGCAGGAACTTGATCAACGCCTTGGCCGCATCGGCTTCCTTCGTTCCGCTGTCGACGCCGGCAGCAAAAACCGTGATGTTGTTCAAGTCGCCAGGCAGCGGACCGACCATATCGACGCCGGCGACCGCCATCACTTCAGGTTCCTGTTGAATCGCGAATTCGGCTTCGCCGCTCACGACAAGGTTGGCCGAGTTGCCGCTGGGCGGCGGAAACTTGGTCTTGTCTTTCATCTGATCAGCGATGCCTATCCGCTCCAGCAGTTTGGCGAGGTAGACACCGCTGGCGCCACCGTGGGCGGGATTCGAATAGGCGATCGTTTTGGCCTTGAGCAAGGTCTGCTTGAATGCCTCCGGCGTGGAAATGTCCGGTTTGGGCGCGCCCTTCTTGACCACCATGGCCATGCCTGAACTGGCGAAGGTCGCATCGGAGTCGGCAGACGCCTTGCCGTCCTTGGTGAGCACGTCGAGACTTTGTTTTGTCAGGACCAGCAGGTCCGCGCTTTCGCCGGCCTGCACGCGCTTGACCAGTAATGCGGCCGTGCCCCAGGTAATGGTGAGCTTGTGGCCGCTGGCCTTCTCGAATTTCGGGGTGAGTTCCTCCAGCGCGGCCTGCACGCCGATGGTACTGAACACCTTGATCTCGGCGGCGGCGGTCGTCTGAACGGCCAGAATGACGGCTAGCGAAACCGGCTGCTAGCCGGCCGATCGAAAAGAGCATGTTCGCCTCCCTGAGCTTTTATCTTTGGAACGAATTAGATTCCGGAATTCCGCTATATTCAATGGGTATCTGGCCGAAGGCGCAATCCCACGCGGCTTGATTGACCCTTTCCCGTATGGGAGACGGAAGGGGGTAAAACCCGACCGTTCAAGTGGAGACGCTAAGTGGCCGATACTTCCTTTGACGTTTTGATCATCGGCTCCGGTCCCGGCGGCTACGTGACCGCCATCCGCGCGGCGCAGCTCGGCTTCAAGACCGCCATCGTCGAGCGCGACTATCTCGGCGGCATTTGCCTGAACTGGGGCTGCATCCCGACCAAGGCGCTGCTGCGCTCGGCCGAGATTTTCCACTACATGCAGCATGCCAAGGACTATGGCCTGAAAGCCGACAATGTCGGCTATGACCCGAAAGCCGTGGTCGCGCGCTCGCGCGCCGTCGCGAAGCGGCTCAACGACGGCGTCGGCTTCCTGATGAAGAAGAACAAGGTGCAGATCATTTGGGGCGAAGCCTCGATCGACGCGCCCGGCAAGGTGACCGTGAAGGCTTCCAAAAGCGAAGCGCCCAAGGGCGTGCTCGGCGCCGGCTCCTATCAGGCCAAACACATCATCATCGCCACCGGCGCGCGGCCGCGCGTGTTGGCGGGCTTGGAGCCCGACAGGAAGCTGGTCTGGACTTACTTCGAGGCCATGGCGCCGCCGAGCATTCCGATGTCATTGCTGGTGATCGGCTCCGGCGCCATCGGCATCGAGTTCGCCTCGTTCTACCGCACACTCGGCGCCGAAGTGACGGTGGTCGAGGTGCTGCCGCAAATCCTGCCGGTCGAGGACCACGAGATTCAAACCTTTGCGCGCAAAAGCTTCGAGAAGCAGGGCATCAAGATCCACACCAACGCGAAAGTGACCAAGCTCGACAAGAAAACCGACAGCGTCACCGCGACGATAGAGGAAGGCGGCAAGACGCAGACCATCACCGCCGAGCGCGTGATCTCCGCCGTCGGCGTCACCGGCAATATCGAAAATCTCGGGCTGGAAAAGCTTGGGCTGAAAACCGAGCGCGGCTGCATCGTGGTCGACGGCTACAGCAAGACCAACGTGGCGGGCATCTACGCCATCGGCGACGTCGCCGGTCCGCCCATGTTGGCGCACAAGGCCGAGCATGAGGGCGTGGTCTGCATCGAGGCGATCAAGGGCCTTAACCCCCATCCGATGAACAAGCTGATGATCCCTGGCTGCACCTATTGCTCGCCGCAGATCGCCTCGGTCGGCCTCACCGAACAGGCGGCCAAGGACAAAAAGCTCGACATCCGTGTCGGCCGTTTTCCCTTCATCGGCAACGGCAAGGCGATCGCGCTCGGCGAGGACCAGGGCCTGGTGAAAGTGATCTTCGACAAGAAGACCGGGCAATTGCTCGGCGCCCACATGGTCGGCGCCGAAGTCACCGAATTGATCCAGGGCTATGTGGTGGCGATGAATTTGGAGACAACCGAGGAAGAATTGATGCACACCGTCTTCCCGCATCCGACGCTGTCGGAAATGATGAAGGAAGCGGTGCTCGATGCCTATGGTCGCGTGCTGAATATGTAAGGAGTGAACCTATGGCGAAATTTGCAAACATTCTGGAAACCGTCGGCAACACGCCGGTGGTGCGCATCAACAAGCTGGGGCCGAAAGGCATCAACCTCTACGTCAAGATCGAGGCGTTCAACCCGCTCGGCTCGGTCAAGGACCGCCTAGCGCTCGGCGTCATCGAGGACGCAGAAAAATTCGGCAAGCTAAAGCCCGGGCAGACGGTGATCGAGGCGACCTCCGGCAACACCGGCATCGGCCTCGCCATGGTGTGCGCGCAGAAGGGCTATCCGCTGGTGGTGACCATGGCGGAGACCTTCTCAGTCGAGCGCCGCAAGCTGATGCGCTTCCTCGGCGCCAAGGTGGTGCTCACGCCCGCCGCCGAGCGCGGCATGGGCATGGTCAACAAGGCGGTCGAACTCGCCAAGACCCATGGCTGGTTCCTCACCCGCCAGTTCGAGAACGAGTCCAACCCGGACATGCATTCGCGCACCACGGCGCGCGAGATCGTCAACGACTTCAAAGGCGAGAAGCTCGACTACTGGGTAACCGGCTTTGGCACCGGCGGCACGCTCAAAGGCGTCGCCCGCGTGCTGGCCAAGGAGCGGCCCGACACCAAGATCGTGTTGTGCGAACCGGCCGACGCGCCGATGCTCACCTCGGGCTCCAAGCAGGAACGCAATCCGGACGGCTCGCCGGCCAAGCCCAATGCGGTGTTCAAGCCGCATCCGATGCAGGGCTGGAGCCCGGACTTCATCCCGAAGCTCACCAGCGACGCGGTCGACACCGGCGTGATCAGCCGCATCATCACCATTGCTGGCGCCGACGCCATGAAATGGAGCAAGGCACTGGCGCAGCAGGAAGGCATCTTCGTCGGCATCACCGCCGGTGCGACCTTCGCCGGCGCGCTCGAAGTGTGCAAAAGCGCAGGCGCGGGCTCGACCGTGCTCGCCATGCTGCCCGATACCGGCGAGCGTTATCTGTCGACGCCGCTGTTCGGCGACATCGGCGCCGACATGAACGAGGACGAATTGAAGATTTCCAATTCGACGCCGAACCATCGCATGCCGCAGAAGGTGGCGTAATTATTCGTTGTCATGGCCGGGCTTGACCGGCAATCCCGATCAGGGACGCACGGCGGTGCCGAAATAAGCGGGATGCGCGGGACAAGCCCGCGCATAACAAGCTGAGAGGTTAGGGGATACGCCATGGGCATACTCGTT
The DNA here is from genome assembly GCA_963817045.1 of uncultured Alphaproteobacteria bacterium. GTDB lineage: Bacteria > Pseudomonadota > Alphaproteobacteria > Rhizobiales > Xanthobacteraceae > Pseudolabrys. Next base: position 19,614 of record CAWFMZ010000007.1, on the reverse strand, counting down.
TGGATCATCATCGGCCTGATCGCCGGCTGGCTGGCGACGCAAATCCTGGGCGGCCGCGGCGGGCTGCTGTACAACCTCGCGGTCGGCCTGGTCGGCGCCATCGTCGGCGGCTTCCTGTTCGAGAAGCTAAGGCTGGAAGTCATGCCGGATTTCTGGGGGCAACTGATCACCGCCACCATCGGCGCCATCATCTTCCTGCTGATCTGGCGCGCGATCCGGCGGGCCTGATGCGCGTTGCACGCGCGGGCGCCTGCCTTGCGGCGCGCGCGCGGCAGCCGTAAGTAAAGGCATGGCCGTCGTTCTCGACCTCAATACTCCGCGCCCGCGCCATCCGGAAAAGGCGCATCGGCCGGATTCGGCCTCGCCCAAAAAGCCCGACTGGATCCGCGTCAAGGCGCCGGTGTCGGCCGGCTATAACGAGACGCACGCCATCATGCGCGCCAACGGCCTGCACACCGTGTGCGAGGAGGCCGGCTGCCCGAATATCGGCGAGTGCTGGGAGAAGAAGCACGCCACCTTCATGATCATGGGCGACACCTGCACGCGCGCCTGCGCCTTCTGCAACGTCAAAACCGGTCTGCCGGGCGCGCTCGACCCGAACGAGCCCGCGCATGTCGGCGAAGCGACCGCCAAGCTCGGCCTCGCGCACATCGTCGTCACCTCGGTCGACCGCGACGATCTCGCCGACGGCGGCGCGCAACATTTCGCCGACACCATCGGCGCCATTCGCGCGCGTTGCCCGCGCACCACCATCGAGGTGCTGACGCCCGATTTCCTGCGCAAGGACGGCGCGCTCGAGATCGTGGTCGCGGCCAAGCCTGACGTGTTCAACCACAATCTGGAAACCGTGCCGTCGCTTTATCTCACCGTGCGGCCGGGCGCGCGCTATTTCCATTCGCTGCGGCTGCTGCAGCGGGTGAAGGAGATCGACCCGCACGATGTTCACCAAGTCGGGGATCATGGTGGGCCTGGGCGAAGAGCGCAACGAAGTGCTGCAGGTGATGGACGACCTGCGTTCGGCCAATGTCGACTTCCTCACCATCGGGCAATATCTGCAGCCGACCCGCAAGCATCACGAGGTGTGCGCTTCGTGCCGCCCGACGAGTTCGAGGCGCTCAAGACCATCGCCTACGCCAAGGGCTTCCTGATGGTGGCGGCCTCGCCGCTGACGCGCTCGTCGCATCATGCCGGCGAGGACTTCGCGCGGCTGAAGGCGGCGCGCGCTAGCCATCCGTTGAGGCATGCCGCAATTTTCCACGAAGCGCCGCGTCCGCCACTCCGCGTCGGACATGTTCGACCTGGTCGCCGACATGGAGAAATATCCGGCCTTCGTGCCGCTGTGCAGTGCGCTGCAAGGTGCGCAGCCGCACCGAGAAGGGCGAGGGCGTCAGCGTCGTGATTGCGGAGATGACGGTCGCCTACAAAGTGATCCAGCCAGACCTTCACCACCCGCGACACGCTCGACCGGCCGAACCTGAAAATCCTGATCGAATATCTCGACGGTCCGTTCAGCCGCCTGCAGAACCGCTGGACGTTCCATCCGACGGCGGAGAACGACCTGCGAGGTCGAGTTCTTCATCGACTACGAATTCAGGAGCCGCACCTTGGCGATGCTGATGGGCGCGATGTTCGACACCGCGTTCCACAAGTTTTCCGCCGAGTTCGAGAAGCGCGCGGACGCGGTGTATGGGCGCAAGGTCTAGGCCGATGATGCCTCATCCGGTCAATTGATTTCCTTCTCGATGATATAGCGCGGGCGCGCTTTCGTCTCGAAATAGGTCTTGCCGACATATTCGCCGATCACGGCGATCGCCAAAGTCTGAAACGACGAGATCATCAGAAACAGCATCATCACGGAGGTCCAGCCCTGCACCGTGTCGCGCCCGCGAGCCAGGTGGCCAAAACCCACACCACCATGCCGATGAAGGCGACGAACAGCAGAATGCCGAAGGCGGCGACGATGCGGATCGGTCGGATCGACAGCGAGGCGACGCCGTCGATCGCCAGGCCGGCCATCTTCGACAGCGTGTATTTAGTTTCGTCGTGCACGCGGCGGTAGGCGGTCGAATTCGACGATCCCGGTCTTGAATCCGAGCTGGACGACCAGGCCGCGCAGGAAGAGATTGACCTCGCCATAGGACGCCAGTGCGCGCACTGCGCGGTCGCTCATCAGGCGAAAATCGGCATGGTGCGGAATGACCTTGGCGCCCAGCGAGTCGACCAGCCGGCAATAGAGACCGGCGCTTGCGCGTTTGAACACGGTGTCGGATTTGCGGTCCTTGCGTACGCCGAATACGATATCGACGTCTTGATTGCAGAATTGATCGAGCATCTCCGTGACCACGGACAGGTCATCCTGCAAATCGGCGTCGAGCGAGATCGTCGGCTGCGCCTTGCCGATCTGGCTCAGCAGTCCGGCGAGCAGCGCATTTTGGTGTCCGGCATTATGCGCGAGCTTCAGCCCGCGAATTTGCTTAGGGTGCGCGGCGCAGGTTTGCGCGATCAGCGTCCAGGTGCCGTCGGTGCTACCGTCATCGACGAAGACGATGTAGCTCGCGCGCGAAATCTCATTGCCTTTGCGACAAAGTCTGCAGCCATGCCAGCAGATCGCGAATAGTATGCGGCAGCGCCGCTTCCTCGTTGAAACAGGGCACCACAAAGGCGATCAGCGGCTTATCGGGAAGGCTCATGCAATCACTTTCATGTTCGGATCATGCTCGATTGCGCATTTATAATTCCACCATCGTCTTCAGCATCATCAGCGCCTGCAGCACCGACTTGTGCCGTACCTCGGCGCGGCCGATGTCGCCGTAGCGCTTTTCCGCATGGGTGAGCTTGCCGCCACGCGAGGCCACGGCGAAATGCACGAGGCCGACCGGCTTGTCGGCACTGCCGCCGCCAGGGCCGGCGATGCCGGTGATGGCGACCACAATATCCGCCTTGGCGTGGCCGAGCGCGCCGCGCGCCATCGCTTCAGCGGTTTGCCGGCTGACCGCGCCTTGCTCCTGCAACATGCCGGCGGGCACGCCGAGCATCTGCTGCTTGGCCTCGTTGGAATAGGTGACGAAGCCGCGATCGAAAACGTCGGACGAACCGGCGATATCGGTGAGCGCGCCCGCCACCAGGCCGCCGGTGCAGGATTCGGCGGTCGCGACTTTCAAGCCGCGCGCGCGGCAGGCATCGAGCACGGCGATGGCTGCGGCGCGCAAGTCCTCGCTCATCTTGCACTCGTCATGGCTCGCCCCAGGGCAGGCGGACGGTGGCGGTGGCGTAAGCCGCGATGCCTTCGCCGCGGCCGGTGAAGCCGAGCTTCTCGCTGGTGGTCGCCTTCACCGCCACGCGCTCGATCGCGATGTGGGCCAAACGCGCGATGTTGGCGCGCATGGCGTCGCGCTGCGGGCCGATGCGCGGGGCCTCGCACACGAGGGTAAGGTCGAGATGGGCGATGCGGCCGCCGCGCGCCTTCACGCGCTCGACCGCGAAGGCGAGAAAGCGGTCGGACGAAGCATTGCGCCATTGCGGATCGCTGGGCGGGAAATGCGCGCCGATATCGCCTTCGGCCAGCGCGCCGAGGATGGCGTCGGTGAGCGCATGCAGCGCGACGTCGGCATCGGAATGGCCGACCAGCGCTTGGTCATGGGCGATGCGGATGCCGCCGAGCGTGACATGATCGCCCGGACCGAAGGCATGCACGTCGATGCCGGTGCCGGTGCGCAGGTCGCCGAGCGCGGCAAATTGCATGATTTCGGCGCGCGCGAAATCGCCCTCGTTGGTGATCTTGATATTGCCGGGCTCGCCCGCAAACACGCTCACTTTGAGGCCGGCCCATTCGGCCAGCGCGGCATCGTCGGTGAAATCCTCGCGGCCCTCGGCTGCGGCGCGGCGGTGGGCCTTGAGCAGGGGCTCGAAGGCGAAACCTTGCGGCGTCTGCACCAGCCGCAACGTATTGCGGTCGAGCGTCTTGTCGACCAGGCCAGCGGCATCGACCGTCTTGACGGTATCGGTCACCGGCAGCGCCGGGATCGCGGCGCCGGTCTTTGCGGCGGCCGCGATAGCGCGCGAAACCAGCGCCGCGCTGGCGAACGGCCGTGCCGCATCGTGGATCAGGACGATATCGGGCTTGCTGGGCTGGAGCGCCTCGAGGCCGGCGCGCACCGAGGCCTGCCTGGTGGCGCCGCCGAATACCGGCAGAAGAACATCAATTCCGGCCACCGAGCTTCGATAGAGATCGAGGTCCTCTTGCCGAATAACCGGCTGTACGAAGCCGACCTCGCCATGTTCTACGAACATGGACAGCGCGCGCCGCAGCATGCTTTCGCCACCGATCGGCCGGAATTGCTTGGGCAGATCGCCGCCCGCGCGCGATCCCCGCCCGGCGGCGACAATGACGGCTGCGACGTCCCGCATGTTGTTGGTGCTCCCTGGTTGCCGCTTGGCTTTAGCGCGTTCCTGCTGCAGCGGGAATGGATTAGCCGGTTTGCGTGGCGCTTAGGCATGAACAACTTTTTGCAGTGCAGCACTTGCGCCCGGTGTCAAAATGGCTAAACTCTGGGCATCAAAAGGGGCAGCCTAATTGATAGGCAGTTATTCCGTGCGGGCCGAAATCAACCAGTTTGCAGCGAAATCTCTACAGATCGGCCCTGTAAAAGTGCCGAACCGCGTGATTCTGGCGCCAATGTCTGGCATCACCGACGCCCCGTTCCGCCGGCTTGCCGAGCGGCATGGCGCGGGTCTGGTGGTCTCGGAAATGACCGCGTGCGCTGCACTCGTCGAGGGCCAGCGCGAAGCCCGCGTGCGCAGCGAGGGGCAGGGCGTCGCCATCCACGTAGTGCAACTCGCCGGCTGCGAGGCGCATTGGATGGCGCAGGGCGCCCGCGTTGCGGAAGCGCAGGGCGCCGACATCATCGACATCAACATGGGCTGCCCGTCCAAACAGGTCACCAATGGCGCCGCCGGCTCGGCGCTGATGCGCGACCTCGATCATGCCCTGACCTTGATCGAAGCAACGGTCGCCGCCGTGCGCGTACCGGTCACGCTGAAAATGCGGCTTGGCTGGGACCACGACAACATCAATGCGCCGGACCTCGCGCGCCGCGCGGAAGCGGCCGGGGTTCGAATGATTACCGTGCATGGCCGCACCCGCTGCCAGTTCTACGACGGCAGCGCTGACTGGTGCGCGGTGCGCGCGGTGAAGCAAGCCGTATCGATCCCGGTCGTCGTCAATGGCGACATTCGTTCGTTCGACGACGCCACGCGTGCGCTCGCCGCCTCCGGCGCCGACGCGGTGATGATCGGCCGCGCCGCACAGGGCCGCCCCTGGTTCCCGGGGCAGGTGGCGCGCTATCTCGCGACCGGCGAGCGCGAGCGCACGCCGCCGCTCAACGAGCAACTTACGCTGATCGATACGCTCTATGACGAGATGCTCGCTCACCACGGGTTAGCGATCGGCCGCCGTCACGCCCGCAAGCATCTGGCGTGGGCGCTGGATTCCGCAGCGGCAACCGCCGGCGTATCGATCGATCTTCTCAAAAACCATCGCGTCCGCGTGCTCACCGCCGAAGAGCCGGCGCAGGCTCGCCGACTGCTCGCCGATGCCTACGACGCCTTCGCATGGAGAGCCGCCGCATGAGCCGCGCTCACGCCGTCTCCGCCACCGTCAATTCTCCGGCCGATGCGATGCTGCACGCGCTGCCGCATCCGGTGATCATGGTGTCGCCCGACGGCAAGATTGCCGACGCCAACGTCGCCGCCGAGCAATTCTTTGAGGCCTCGATCCCCGTGCTGCGCCGGCACATGCTGCGCGACCTGGTGCCGTTCGGCTCGCCCGTGCTCACGCTGATCGAGCAGGTGCGCCAACGCGGGTCGGCGGTGAACGAATACAAAGTGGATCTGGCGACCCCGCGCAATCCCGGCGAACGGCTGGTCGATCTGCACGTGGCGCCGCTGCCGGAATATACCGACCACGTCGTCGTGATGCTGCAAGAGCGCACCATCGCCGACAAAATGGACCGCCAGCTCACCCATCGCGGCGCGGCTCGTTCGGTGATCGCGCTCGCCGCCATGCTCGCGCACGAGATCAAGAACCCGCTGTCGGGTATCCGCGGAGCGGCGCAGCTGCTCGAGCAGTCGGCCGGCGACGACGACCGCTCGCTCACCAAGCTGATCTGCGACGAGACCGACCGCATCGTAAAGCTGGTCGATCGCATGGAGGTGTTCGCCGACGAGCGGCCGGTCGAACGCGAGCCGGTCAATATTCATGTGGTGCTCGACCACGTGAAGCGCCTGGCGCAAACCGGCTTTGCCCGGCACATCAAATTCGTCGAGGAATACGATCCCTCATTGCCGCCCGTTCTCGCCAATCGCGACCAGCTTATTCAGGTCTTTCTCAATCTGGTGAAGAACGCCACCGAGGCGATCGGCGAGGGGGCCAGCGACGGGGAAATCCAGCTTACGACCGCGTTCCGCCCAGGCGTGCGGCTGGCCAGGCCTGGCAGCAAGGCGCGCGTGTCGCTGCCACTCGAGTTTTGCGTGAAGGACAACGGGCCGGGCGTTCCGGAAGACCTCATGCCGCATTTGTTCGATCCGTTCGTCACCACCAAGCAGAGCGGGAGCGGCCTTGGGCTGGCGTTGGTGGCGAAGATCGTGGGCGACCACGGCGGCATCATCGAATGTGAATCGCAGCCGCGGCGAACGATCTTTCGTGTGCTGATGCCGATCTACAGCGGTGGCGGCGCGCCGCCCGTCCAGAGCCCGTGAGGTAAGACGATGCCGACGGGAAGCATATTGGTTGCCGATGACGATGCCGCGATCCGCACCGTCCTCAATCAGGCTCTCTCGCGCGCCGGCTACGAGGTGCGCTCCACGGGCAATGCCGCGACGCTCTGGCGTTGGGTCAGCCAGGGCGACGGCGATCTGGTCATTACCGACGTGGTGATGCCGGATGAGAATGCTTTCGATTTTATTCCGCGAATCCGAAAAGCGCGTCCCGATCTGCCGATCATCGTCATGAGCGCACAGAACACGTTCATGACCGCGATCCGCGCATCCGAACGTGGCGCTTACGAATATCTGCCGAAACCATTCGACCTGAAAGAGCTCATCGCCATCGTCGGGCGCGCGCTGTCGGAACCGAAAGAAAAACGGCCGGCGAATGTAAAGAGCGAGGAGTTCGATAGCATTCCGTTGGTTGGCCGCTCGCCGGCGATGCAGGAAATCTATCGTGTGTTGGCCCGGCTGATGCAGACCGATTTGACGGTGATGATCACGGGCGAATCCGGGACCGGCAAGGAACTGGTCGCGCGTGCGCTGCACGACTACGGCAAGCGGCGAACCGGAACTTTTGTCGCCATCAATATGGCGGCGATCCCGCGCGATCTAATCGAATCCGAATTGTTCGGACACGAGAAAGGTGCTTTCACCGGCGCCAACTCCCGCAGCGCCGGCCGCTTCGAACAGGCCGAGGGCGGCACGCTGTTCCTCGACGAAATCGGCGACATGCCAATGGAAGCGCAGACGCGGTTGCTGCGCGTGCTGCAACAGGGTGAATACACGACGGTCGGCGGGCGCACGCCGATCAAGAGCGACGTTCGCATCATCGCCGCATCCAATAAGGATCTGCGGCAGCTGATCCAGCAGGGCCTGTTCCGCGAAGATCTGTTCTTCCGCCTCAATGTTGTGCCGCTGCGGTTACCCCCGCTGCGCGAGCGCATCGAGGATATTCCCGATCTCATCCGTCACTTCTTCGCCCAGGCGCAGCGCGAGGGGCTGCCGCCGAAGCAAATCGATCAGGCCGGCATTGACCGCCTGAAGCGCCACCGCTGGCCGGGAAATGTGCGCGAACTGGAAAACCTGGCGCGCCGGTTGGCGGCTCTTTATCCGCAGGAGATCATCACGGCAGCGGTAATCGAGGCTGAATTGGCGCAGCCTGCGATGCAGGTCAGCAGCGATGAGCCGCGCGCGGAGGAAAGTCTCAGCGCCGCGGTGGAGCGGCATCTGACCGCGTATTTCTCTGGGTTCGCCGACAGTCTGCCGCCTGCCGGCCTCTATCACCGGGTCTTGCGCGAGATCGAATATCCCCTGCTGTCAGCAGCCCTTGCCGCCACGCGCGGCAACCAGATCCGCGCCGCCGATCTGTTAGGGGTCAACCGCAATACTCTGCGGAAGAAAATCCGAGATCTCGATATCCAAGTATTTCGCGGCGGCAACTAGGGCGTGGACTTATATAAGGGCAGCCAAGCACCGACGTGGATGCGTTGAGGTAAATCAAAGTCTCTATGGAACTTTGAGCTCATTTTTAATCGCGTTAGCCCATCGTGTTGCCGTGCGTTCGCGGGCAACGCGGAATAGCTTTATTTTCATCTGACAGGAGCTGCGAAGATGCGCCGGAGCCTCATCCTTTGCACCGCCGTCGGCCTTGTTGCCGTCGGCTTTTTCGCCGCCAGTCCCGCCCAGGCCTCTTACCGTGTGATCAAATGGAACATCACCAACGTCTGTCAGATTTATGATTTTGGCTTCGGTTACGGCCCGATTCCCCACAACTATCGCGTGTTGACCGGCCCGTTGCCGAGCTACGGCGCCGCCCTGCGCGCGAAAGACCGCCTGTGGCATCAGGGGCGGTGCCTGATCTGAAGCAGGCGGGTGGATATCTGCTGTAGGCCCCTAACGGACACGCGCCCTAGCCCCTGGTCCGAAAATACTGGTCCGGACTTGATCCCTAGCGGCAGCCGGCTTTCGGAAGAAGTCGTGGGAAAACGCGACCCAGCTTAGTTAACCGAGAGTTTGGTTTTCGGGCCGCGGTTTTGTCGCAATTCGGCAACATTGTTGTATAAAAGCATCATTGCCGAGATGGCTTTCGCCGTCTTGGCGCATGTTCGTTAGGGGCCGCCAGGCTCCGCCATCCGCTGACAGGGGTCCATGAGCGTAGAACAGGCTACCAGCGCCGAGACCGCGCTTGTTGCTCCGGCTCCTAAGCGCGGGGAAACAAGGATGCTAGGGCCGATCGCGGTCGGCCTCGCCCTGCTGTCCGCCTTTATCACCTTCATCGTTCTCGCCGACCTCACGCCGATTTTGCCGACCCACTACGTGGTCGTCACGTTGCTGCTCGTGAACGCGGCGACCGTGCTGCTGCTGCTTGGCGTGATCGTGCGAGAGGTGTGGCAGGTGGTGCAGGCCCGACGCACCGGGCGGGCGGCCGCGCGGCTGCATGTGCGCATCGTCGGATTATTCTCTATCATCGCCGCCACGCCCGCGATCCTGGTGGCGATCGTTGCCAGCGTAACTCTCGATCGCGGCCTCGATCGGCTGTTCTCGACCCGCACGCGCGCCGCAATCGAGAATTCGCTGATCGTGGCGGAAGCCTATCTGCGCGATCACGCGCAGATCGTGCGATCCGATATCATCGTCATGGCCACTGACATCACGCGCTCCAAGCCGATCTTCGAGCAAGACCGTAACAATCTGCAGCAATATCTGACGTTCCAATCATCAGTGCGCGGGCTGGCCGCCGCGATCGTTATCGACAAGGAGCTCAATGTCATTGCGCGCGCCGACCTCAAGATCAACCAGACCTTCGCAATGCCGCCGCACGATGCGCTTGTGCGTATCGGCGAAAACGATCCGCAAATTGTCTTGCTACCGGATACCAATTATGTCGCGGCGGTCGTCAAATTGCAGAACTACGACAGCTATTATCTATACGTGACGCGGCTGCTCGATCCGAGCGTCGTGCCGCAATTGCAAGCGACCCGGGCGAGCGTGACCGAATATGCCGCGATTGAGGCGCGTCGCCTCGGCGTGCAGATAGCGTTCGCGCTGATGTACACCGTCATCGCGCTCACCGTGCTGTTATCCGCGGTCTGGATCGGATTGAACTTCGCCAACCGCCTGGTGGCGCCGATCCGGCGCCTGATCGGCGCCGCCAATGTTGTTTCCACGGGCAATCTGCATGTGCGCGTGCCGGTTCACCAGTCGGAAGGCGATCTCGCGCAGCTTGGCGAAACATTCAATCGCATGACGCAGGAACTGCGCACGCAGCGCGACGATATCATGCGCGCGCGCGATCTCATCGACAGCCGGCGGCGCTTCACCGAAGCGGTGCTCTCGGGCGCCAGCGCCGGAGTGATCGGTGTGGACCGGGACGGTTGCGTGAGCATCCTTAACCGCTCGGCGGAAAAATTGATCGGCCGCACGGAACCCGAAACGCTCGGCCGCCCCTTGATGGAAGTTTTTCCGGAACTCGCCGATTTCATGGCGGCGGCCCAAACGGGCGCGCGCACACAGGATCAAGTGACGATCACCCGCAACGGCCGCGAGCGTAACCTGTCGGTGCGGATCACCAGCGAGCAATCCGGCGAATCGAGCCACGGCTACGTGGTGACGCTCGACGACATCACCGAATTGGTCGCCGCGCAGCGCACGTCGGCCTGGGCGGACGTTGCGCGCCGTATTGCGCATGAGATAAAAAATCCGCTCACGCCCATTCAATTGTCGGCCGAGCGTCTCCGCCGCAAATACGGAAACATGATCGGGGAAGATCGCGCCGTGTTCGAGCAATGCACGGATACCATCGTGCGTCAGGTCGACGACATCAGGCGGATGGTCGACGAGTTCTCGCGTTTCGCGCGCATGCCGAAGCCGGTGATCACCGCCGAAGACGTGGCCGACACCGTGCGACAGGCCGTGTTCCTGATGCGCGTGGGCAATTCGGAAATCGACATCGACTGCGATATTGCCGAGGATCCGATGCCGGCGCGATTTGACCGGCGCCTGATGTCGCAGGCGCTCACCAACCTCATCAAGAACGCGACCGAAGCCACCGCCGCGGTGCCGCCAGCCGACCTTGGCAAGGGCTCGATCCGGATCATTGCTACGCGCGAAGGTGGCGACGTCGTCATCGATGTTGTCGACAACGGGGTCGGCTTGCCGAAGGAAAACCGCAGCCGCTTGCTCGAGCCGTATGTCACGACGCGCGAGAAGGGCACCGGACTCGGGCTCGCCATCGTCGGCCGCATCGTCGAAGATCATGGCGGTAGCATCGAGCTGCATGACGCGGCCGGCAAAATCCCCGGACAGCGGGGCGCCTGGGTGCGTGTGCGTTTCGCCGCCGCCGACCACGCGCAAGTGCCGGAACCTGAAAAACAGAAAAACGTGAACGGGTAGTCAATGTCTGCAGATATTTTGATTGTCGACGACGAGGCCGATATCCGCGATCTGGTGGCCGGGATTCTGCAGGACGAAGGCTACGACGCACGTACCGCCCGCAACAGCGATGAGGCGCTCGCTGCCGTCATGGCGCGGAAACCGAGCTTGGTATTCCTCGATATCTGGCTACAGGGCAGCAAGCTCGACGGCTTGCAATTGCTCGATATCGTCAAGCATGATCATCCCGAGGTGCCGGTGGTGATGATCTCCGGCCATGGCAATATCGAAACCGCCGTCGCCGCCATCAAGCTTGGCGCCTATGATTTTATCGAGAAACCGTTCAAGGCCGACCGGCTGGTGCTGGTGGCAGAGCGCGCGCTCGAGACCTCGCGGCTCAGACGCGAGGTCCGGCAACTCAAGCAGCTGGCGCCGCAACCGGCCACGCTGATCGGTCGATCGGCGGCAATCGCCCAATTGCGCCAGACCATCGAACGGGTGGCGCCGACGAACAGCCGGATTCTTATCGTCGGCCCTTCCGGCTCGGGCAAGGAGCTGACCGCGCGCACGATCCACCAGTTATCCGGACGTGCGAATGGCCCCTTCATCGTCATCAATGCCGCCGCGATCACGCCCGAGCGGATGGAAGTCGAATTGTTCGGCGTCGACCGCGCCAATGGCTCGGAAGACCGTAAGCCGGGTGCTCTGGAAGAGGCCCATGGCGGCATGCTGTTTATCGACGACGTCGCCGAGATGCCGCGCGAGACGCAGAACAAGATCCTGCGCGTGCTCGTCGATCAAACCTTTCAGCGGGTCGGCGGCAGCACCAAGGTAGCGGTCGATGTGCGTATCGTCTCATCCACCGCGCGCAATCTTGAAGCGGAGATCGCGGACGGAAAATTCCGCGAGGACCTCTATCATCGTCTTTCGGTGGTGCCGATACGTGTGCCGCCCTTGGCCGAACGGCGCGAGGACATTCCCGAGCTGGTGGAATATTTCATGGACCAGATTTCGCAAGCGACCGGGCTGCCGAAACGCCGCATCGGCGACGACGCCATGGCCGTGCTGCAATCGCATAATTGGCCGGGCAATGTCCGTCAGCTGCGCAACAATATCGAGCGCTTGATGATCCTGGCCGGCGGCGACCCGGATGCCGTACTCAATGCCAGTATGCTGCCGCCCGATGTCGGCTCGATGGTGCCGACCATGCCCAATGGCAATGGCGGCGAGCATCTGATGGGCCTGCCGTTGCGCGATGCGCGCGAGGTGTTCGAGCGCGAATATCTGGTGGCGCAGATCAGCCGCTTCGGCGGCAATATCTCGCGCACCGCCGAATTCGTCGGCATGGAGCGCTCGGCGCTGCACCGCAAGCTCAAAGCGCTCGGGATCGGCTAGCGACGCCCAAGGAATAAGCATTCGATGTCGCGCATCGCCTATGTCAATGGCCGCTACCTGCCGCGCGCGAAAGCCATGGTCTCGATTGAGGACCGCGGCTATCAATTCGCCGACGGCGTTTATGAAGTGTGCGAGGTGCGGGGAGGGCGACTGGTCGACGAGCGCCGTCATATGGCGCGGCTCGATCGCTCTCTGAATGAGCTGCGCATCGCGCGCCCGATGTCGCCGGCCGCGCTCTCGATCGTGTTGCGGGAAACGGTGCGGCGCAACCGCGTGCGCGACGGCATCGTATATTTGCAGATCACCCGCGGGGTCGCGCGGCGGGATTTTTCGTTTCCGCCGGCGGACACGACGGCTTCCGTGGTGGTGACTGCGCGCAGCAATGATCTCGCGCGTTTCGAACAATGGGCGGCCGATGGCATCGCCGTGGTCACCGTGCCCGATATCCGCTGGCAGCGGGTGGACATCAAATCGGTGGCCTTGCTGCCGAATGTGCTGGCCAAGCAAGCCGCGCGCGACAAGGGCGCGCGCGAGGCCTGGCTGGTCGACGCGCAAGGCCGCGTCACCGAAGGTGCTTCGTCGAATGCCTGGATCGTCAGCCGTGACGGCAAGCTCATCACCCATCCGCTCGGCCGCGATATCCTGGCCGGGGTCACGCGCTCCGTTGTGGTCGATATGCTCAAGGGGCAGGGGTTGGCGTTCGAGGAACGGGCGTTCTCGGTCGATGAAGCCTATGCCGCGCGCGAAGCGTTCATCACCTCGGCGAGCCAGATCGTGTTGCCGGTGGTGAGCATTGACGGCCGTCCGGTCGGCAACGGCGCGCCCGGCCTGGTGGCCGCCGCATTGCGCCGCGACTATCACCGCCACGCCGAAATTGCGTGATTTCCAAACCGTGACAGCTCCGAGAAGCCGATAGTGGGCAGGGCCCATTGCAGGGCCGTACGAGGCGCCCAAATAGCCTGCGGGAAGACCGTAAAATATCAATTATTTCAGCGGTTTGGTGGGGCAGGCGCCAACTTGTGCTTGCGCCGGAAGACCGCCTGCCATCTAATAGTGGCCTCCTGAGCCCGACACCGCTTTTGCGTGGGGCTAAGCGGCGCATGGAGTGGAACTCGCATGCGGAAGGGCTTGGGCAACGAAGTTCTCGCGCGTAAGACGCGGGCAAAAAATGGAACACGGCCATGGCAGCCGAACGTGCGCAAAATCTGCAAGACACCTTTCTCAATCACGTCCGCAAAAGCAAAATTCCGCTCACCATTTTTTTGGTCAACGGGGTTAAATTGCAGGGCGTAGTGACCTGGTTCGATAATTTCTGTGTTTTGTTGCGGCGGGACGGACATTCCCAGCTCGTCTACAAGCACGCGATCTCGACCATCATGCCCGGTCACCCGATCCAGTTGTTCGAAGGCGGTGAAGAGCCGCCGCGGCCGGGGATAAGGTCTGATTGGAACAACGCCAGCGTGACAAGCGCGCCGATCTCCTGAGCCCAACCGCGTCGGGCGCGGAGACCGGCCGCGCCATCGTCGTCGAGCCGTGGCTCAAGCGTGAGGTCAGGGCAGGTGCCGCCCGCGCGCCAGCGGAGACGCGCAGCCCGGAGGCTCGCCTGGCGGAGGCCGCCGGGCTCGCCCGCGCCATCGATCTCAATGTGGTGCAGGCCGGGCTCGTTACGCTCAACCAAGTCCGGCCCGCGACCTATATCGGCACCGGCAAGGTCGATGAGATCGCCGGGCTGGTCAAAAGCCTTTCCGCGTCCGTGGTGGTGATGGATTGCCCGGTCTCGCCGGTGCAGCAGCGCAATCTGGAAAAGGCCTGGAACGCGAAAGTCATCGATCGCACCGGATTGATCCTGGAAATCTTCGGCCGGCGCGCGCGCACCCGCGAAGGGGCGCTGCAAGTCGAGCACGCCCATCTCAACTATCAGAAGAGCCGGCTGGTTCGTTCCTGGACCCACCTTGAGCGCCAGCGCGGCGGATTCGGCTTTCTCGGTGGTCCGGGCGAGACGCAGCTCGAAGCCGACCGGCGCGTGATCGAAGACCGCATCGCGCGCATCGAAGGCGAACTCGACAAGGTCAAACGCACCCGCAAGCTGCATCGTGACAGCCGCAAGCGGGTGCCGTACCCGATCGTGGCGCTGGTCGGCTACACCAATGCCGGCAAGTCGACATTGTTCAACCGCATGACGGCGGCGAGCGTGCTGTCGGCCGACATGTTGTTCGCCACGCTCGACCCGACCTTGCGGGCGGTCGCGCTCCCGCACGGCAACCGCATCATCCTCTCGGATACGGTTGGCTTCATCTCCGATCTGCCGACCATGCTGGTGGCGGCTTTCCGCGCCACGCTGGAAGAGGTGATCGAGGCCGACGTCATCCTGCACGTGCGCGACATGACGCACGAGGACGCCGGCGCGCAATCGCACGATGTCGAAAAGGTACTCGGGGAACTTGGCATTGAAGCGACCGATCATCGCCTGATCGAGGTCTGGAACAAGATCGACCAACTCGACGCCAATGGCCGCGCGCGCATTGTCAATCTTGCCGAGCGGCAACCGGCGGATCGCCGGCCGGTGGCGGTGTCGGCCTTGAGCGGGGAAGGGCTCGACCGTCTCATCTCCGCGATCGAAACGCGCTTGGGCGAAAGTCGTCAGACCCTCGAACTCTCACTCGATCCCGCCGACGGCGCGGGCTTGAGCTGGCTCTACCGCCACTCCGAAGTGCTGTCCCGCGACATGGACGACAATGGCCGGTTGGCGGTGACGGTGCGTGCCGATGCCGATAACGCGGCGAGGGTGAAGGCGAAGTTCGGCACCTGACCCGCTAAAGCTTTTCCGCCGCCTTTGCCTCGTCCCAGAGCGCATCCATCTCGGCCAGTGTGGCGTCCTTCGGCGTTTTGCCGCGTGCGGCCAGCGCCTGCTCGATGGCCGCGAAGCGCCGCTCGAATTTGAGGTTGGTCTGCCGCAAAACATCTTCCGGGTCGGCGCCCAGATGGCGGGCGAGGTTGACCACGGCGAACAACAGGTCGCCGACCTCGGCCCCAACCTTGCTTTTGTCGGCACTATCAAGCTCAGCCTCGATTTCATCGGCTTCCTCGCGGATCTTGGCGAGCACAGCGCGCGGGTCATTCCAGTCGAAGCCGACCCGGCCGGCCTTGTCCTGCAGCTTGAGGGCACGGGTTAACGCGGGCAGGGCGACCGGCACCCCGGCGAGCGCGCCACTCGGGGCCGCCTCGCCGCGTTCGGCCTTTTCTTGGCTTTTGATACGCTCCCACAGGCCCTCGACCGCCTTGGCGGTGCGGCCGTCGGCATCGGCAAAGACGTGCGGGTGGCGGCGGACCAGCTTGGCGGTGACGGTCTCGACCACGTCGCCGAAATCGAAGGCGCCTTGTTCCTCGGCCATGCGGGCATGGAACGCGACCTGGAGCAGAAGGTCGCCCAGCTCGTCGCGCAGTTCGTCCAGATCGCCGCGCGCGATGGCGTCGGCGACCTCGTAGGCTTCCTCGAGCGTATAGGGCGCGATGGTCCGGAAGGTCTGTTCGAGGTCCCAGGGGCACCCGCTGCCGGGCGTGCGCAGCGCCGCCATGATCTCGATCAGCCGGGCAATATCGCGGGAAGGCTTCACGGGCTGGCGGCTCATTCGGGCTGGAGCAGGTCGACCGTAGCAAAGCCCGCCCCAAGCCGCGACCGTGGATGGCTAATTCGCATAAGACATATTATGGAATATATACTGGCGATGTTTCACTTGGCGTACCCGACGGTGGCACATCAAGAACCTCGATATCTAAATGAAAAGACTATTGTATTTATGAGATCGATCAATCGCGGTATTGCCGTCGGCTTAGAGGTATTTTCATTGTTGTTTCAATTGAGTGGCTAAAAGAATGAAGAAATTGGATTAATTTCCACCGAGCATCATCCTGTCATAGGCCGGTTCGACATTCGGCGGCAGGCTGGCCCGCAGAGTCTCGTAATCCATATCGCTGTGCAGATTGGTCAGGATCGCCCGCTTCGGCTTGATCCGGCCGATCCAGTCCAGCGCCTCCTCGAGGTTGAAATGGCTCGGATGCGGCGCCTTGCGCAGCGCGTCCACGATCCAGACGTCGAGCCCGGCGAGCGCCGCGATGCTGTCCGCGGGCAGGCTCTTGATATCGGCGGAATAGGCGACGTTGCCGAAGCGGAAGCCGAGCGAGGGGATATCCCCGTGATTTTGCAGGACGGGCAGCGCCTCGATCGAGCCTCCCTGCCCGGCGATACTCACCGCCTGCCCAGGCACCAGCCGGTGCTCGGTCAAAATCGGCGGATATTCGCTGCCCGGCGGCGTCATGAAGCAATAGCCGAAGCGGGCGTGCATGGCGCGCGAGGTCGGCTCGTCGAGCCAGACGTTCACGCGCTGGCGCTTGTGCACGAACAGCGGGCGCAAATCGTCGATGCCGTGGGTGTGGTCGGCATGCTCGTGGGTGATCAGCACGCCGTCGAGCCAATCGACTTCGGCGTCGAGCAATTGCTCGCGCAAATCCGGGGTGCAATCGACCAGAACGCGCGTGCGGCGGCCATGGGCGTCCACCCGTTCAACCAATAAGGCGCAGCGCCGCCGGCGGTTTTTCGGATTGTTCGGATCGCACGAGCCCCAGCCGAGCGCGACGCGCGGCACGCCCATGGAGGAGCCGCAGCCGAGGATGGTGAAGGTCAGGCTCATGCGGCATCCGCCAGATCGCGCGGCACCTTGTTGAACAGCCGGAAGAAATTCTCCGTGGTCTGCCGCGCGATTTCGTCCGAGCGAAACACCGCGCGTTTGCGCCAAGACCTTGGCGGTTTCCACCACATAGGCCGGCTCGTTGCGTTTGCCGCGATACGGCAGCGGCGCCAGATAAGGCGCATCGGTCTCGACCAGGATGCGGTCGGCCGGCAGCGCGGCTGCGATGTCGCGCAAGCCTTGCGAATTCTTGAACGTGAGAATGCCGGTGAACGAGACGTAATGGCCTAAGGCTATGGCGCGCATCGCCAAATCGCGGCCGCCGGTGAAGCAATGCAGCACGGCCGGGAAGGCGCCCTTCCCCGTTTCCTCCTCCAGAATGCGCGCCATGTCGGCGTCGCAATCGCGCGAATGGATCACCAGCGGCAGCCCGGTTTCGCGTGCGGCGGCAATATGTTGGCGCAAGCCTTGGGCCTGCGCGTCGCGCGGACTGTTGTCGTAGTGATAATCGAGGCCGGCCTCGCCGATCGCGACGACTTTGGGATTTTTGGTGAGCGCGATCAGCGCTTTCGCGTCGATGTCCAGTTCCTCATGCGCGTTGTGCGGATGGGTGCCGACCGAACAAAATATCTCGGGATATTTTTCAGCGACGGCAAGCACTTGCGGAAGCTTGCGCACGCGCGTGCAGATCGTGACCATGCGCCCGATGCCGGCGGCCCTGGCGCGCGCCAACCACCGCGTCGAGCTCGCTGGCGAAATCCGGAAAATCCAGGTGGCAGTGGCTGTCCACCAGCATTGTCAGGCCTTTGCCTCCGGCTCGACATAGCGCGGGAACACCGGCGCGGGCGGCGGCAGCTTCGCTGCCGGGAGCTATGCGTTTGGTGCCGTTAAGCTCGTAGAAGCCGCGTTCCTCGGGCCGAACAGCGAGAAGCTCGAGAAGTTTCGCGGCCGAGGATGGCACGAACGGCTGGGCCATGATCGCAACGCATCGCAAGACCTCGGCCGTGACGTACAGGATCGTCCCCTGCCGCTTCGGATCGGTCTTGGCCAGCGCCCAGGGCGCCTCGGAGGCGAAATAGCGGTTGGCGTCGGCCACCACCGCCCACACCGCATTGAGCACCTGGTGCAGCTGTTGCGTCTTCATGTGCTCGCGCGCGATGGCGATCATGCCGTCGGCGGCGGCCAGGATGGTCTTGTCGGTCTCGCTGAACGCGCCCGGCGCCGGCAGCACGCCGCCGAACGCCTTGCCGATCATCGACAGCGAGCGCTGCGCCAGATTGCCGAGGTCGTTGGCGAGATCGGCATTGATGCGGTTGACGATCGCCTCGTGGCTGTAATTGCCGTCCTGCCCGAACGGCACCTCGCGCAGGAAAAAATAGCGCAGCGGGTCGACGCCATAGGCGTCGGCGAGCGCGAACGGATCGATCACGTTGCCGACCGACTTCGACATCTTCTCCCCGCGATTGAACAGAAAGCCGTGCGAGAAAATGCGCTGCGGCACCTCGATGCCGGCCGACATCAGGAAGGCCGGCCAATAGACCGCGTGGAAGCGCACGATGTCCTTGCCGATGACGTGCAGCGCGGCCGGCCAATAGCGCTTGAACATCTCGCTGTCGGTGTCGGGAAAGCCGACGCCGGTGATGTAATTGGTGAGCGCGTCCACCCACACATACATGATGTGCTTCGGGTTGCCGGGCACGCGGATGCCCCAGTCGAAGGTGGTGCGCGAGATCGACAGGTCCTGCAGGCCGCCGCGCACGAAGCTCGCCACTTCGTTCAGCCGCTCCTTCGGCAGCACGTAGTTCGGTCGCGCGCGTACAGCTCGAGCAGCTTGTCCTGATAGGCCGACAGCTTGAAGAAATAGCTCTCCTCCTCCACCCACTCGACCGGCGTGCCGGTCTTCGACGACACCCGCACCTTCTGCTCGTTGAGATGGGTCTCGTTCTCGGCGTAATAGGCCTCGTCGCGCACCGAGTACCAGCCGGCATATTTGTCGAGATAGATGTCGCCGTTCTTCTCCATGCGCCGCCAGATTTCCTCCGACGAACGGTGATGGCGCTCCTCGGTGGTGCGGATGAAATCGTCGTTCGAGCAGTTCATCCGCTCGACCATGGCCTTGAAGCGCGGCACGTTGCGCTCGAGCAACTCGTGCGGCGTCAGCCCTTCCTTGGCGCCGGTCTGCTGGATTTTCATCCCGTGCTCGTCGGTGCCGGTGAGGAAATAGACGTCGTAGCCGTCGAGCCGCATGAAGCGCGCGATGGCGTCGGTGGCGATCGCCTCATAGGCGTGGCCGATATGCGGCGCGCCGTTCGGATAGGAGATCGCGGTGGTGATGTAAAAGGGCGTCTTTTCGGGCATCGCTGCGCCTCGGGTTTGGTGGACTTGGGTGTGCCGGTGG
>CAWFMZ010000006.1:0-93157 GCA_963817045.1 uncultured Alphaproteobacteria bacterium | reverse complement strand
GCTGACGTCAAGTATTACCCTTCTGACGAACCACTGAGAATGGGTTTGGAACAATTTAGTCGGGGCAACTACGGTCTCGCTGAGCGCTATTTCCGCGATGCCGTTGAAAAAACTCCCAAAGACGCTACCGCTTGGACCGGGCTCGCCGCGAGTTATGACAGATTGCGGCGGTTCGATTTGGCCGATCAGGCTTATGCGGCGACTGTCAAATTGACCGGTGAAACCGTTCAGACACTTAACGATCAAGGATATTCTTATATGCTGCGCGGAGATTTGGTGAAGGCGCGCCGCAAATTCTTAAAAGCCTACGAGCGCGACCCGACGAATCCAACTATCATCAACAACCTCGCGCTGCTCAATTCGAGCCGTAAGTTCGTTCAACGAACGGCCGAGGTGTGGCCGGTCTCGGGAACACCGTGAGCTTGTTCGCAGTCGGCGGCTATGCGGTTTTCAAAGCGCCCTGTGAGAGGAATCGCGCACCCGCAACGGCAACGGCCGCGCGACGTTGGACGCCAAGCTTGCCGAACAGTGCCGCCACGTGAATTTTCACGGTTCCCTCGCCAAGCCCAAGGCTGCGCGCGATCTCCTTGTTGGTCTTGCCCTGCACGATCAGGTACAAGACATCTCGCTGACGGCGGGTCAGCGCATCCATGCTTAAAGGCAATGACACCGCCGGGGCTTCCGTTAATGTAGGGTGCGGCTCCTTGCGGATCGAACCCATAGCAGGCGGGGACGACACCTTGTCGGCCGGTCGTTCGACGGACTGTGTCACTGCTGTAAGTTCGGCGCTGGCCGAATTTTTTAGCCTATAGCCAAGCGGGCCAGGGGTGCTCGCCCACGAGGGGCAAACAGAATCCCAGTTGTTCGGACCATACATGATCGTCACTTTGCTGCGCAGACTATCGGACCGGACGATATCGGGATCCGGATGTACTTTTTTCATTTGACGCACTCCTAAACGCTTACACCTCGCACTCTGAACGGATAATTGAATTTTTGTACGTGGACATGTGACGTATGTCATAGCGTTCTCAATATTTTGCTTTGGGATTGATTATGGTTAATAGGGTTGGATTGGACGCACGACGGTATGCATTCAGCACATGACCGCCGAATGTCTCTTTTTGCCCATTAGTTTCGACCTTATCGCGCTTACCCGTAAGGCATCGCGCAACGCGTGCCATCATTCGTTGGGATCATGACACATCGTCCATTTTGAGGGCGGGGCGATGATCGAACCAGTCTTCGCTCCGGAGCCGGCAGCCTGCGGCTTGGCGTGAATTCCGCCATACGACCTAGGTCAACAAGCCGAATTGTGTCCTGGCCGGAGATGCCGGACAAAAGTATCAGCGATTGCATAGATGATCAGATCTCAAGCATCGCACTGGATACTTATCAGGTCGTCTCGCCGCAACGCGGTAAGGTACATGTATGGCAAAAGTTGGAAATCGCGTTCTGCGATCACCCGCCATTTAGTTGGCCTGCGCGCGGATCAGCGCGGCAATGTAGCTATTATGATGGGCTTGCTCATGGTCCCGGTGATCGGCGCGATGGGCGTGGGATTTGAGGTTTCGAACTGGTACTTGACAAAGCGCGCCATGCAGAACGCTGCTGATGCAGCGGTAATTGCTGCGGCCGACAACGGCGGCTCCAATTACGATGTCGAAGCCAAAGCGGTCGCGGCGCAATATGGATTCGTTAATGGCAGCGACAAAGTTACGGTGACGGTATCGAACACAGCGGTGTGCCCGGATCCGGCCGATGTGGCCGATGGCAATACTTGCTACAGCGTGACCATCACCAAATGCGTACCGCTCTATTTGTCCAAAGTCGTGGGCTTCAAGGGTGATTGCACATGAGCCGAGAAACCAGCGGGACGGGTGTCATGAAGACGATGAAGGCGGTCCTTTTCCTCATTTTATTGAGTAGCGCGGCGGCAGGGGAGGGGGCATTGAGTAGCGCGGCGGCACAAGGGGCTTTATTGAGTAGCGCGGCGGTTGCTAGACAAGGTTGGAGTCAACTTTGCATGTTGGCGCTCGCCTCCAGTGGCTATACGCCGGGCATCCGCGGTAACGGTGTGCCAAACTCTAACATGGCGCACTGTAACGTCATGTCAAATACCGACGCCACCTGCAATGGCCATAACTTGTTGGCCGATAAAGGCTTCGCCCACGGAATCAACGGGGGTAGCGCCGGCTGCGGCGTGACAGCAATATTCGCATGCGCCGGTGGTTGCGGACCCATATGCGTATCTGGCGAGCAATATTCCCGCCAATCCCTGCAGTTCGTATCCGCAAGAACCTGCCAAAAAGAATGACCCACCGCTGCCGGCCAGCAACCTGTGGTCGGGGACTAAAAGCTTGCCGAGCGGCAATACGATCGTCTGCGGGGACCTGCAGCTTACCGGCAACGTAACAATCAATACTCCTGCAGCTGGAGCGGTTCTCGTCATTGAAAACGGGCAACTCGATTCCAATTACACACTGCAGACCTCTAGTGGTTCCGCACTGACCATCGTATTTTCCGGCACCAACGGAGGAAACTACCTGCATGCTCCCGCGAGTGGTAATGGCAATAGCAACGGCGTCCTCGACTTCAATGCGCCGACCTCGGGACCCTGGAAGGGCGTCGCGATTTATCAAGATCCTAAGTTGACGACCGGTGTCGACATTTCGAATGCGGGAAATAGCCCGACATGGAACATAACGGGCTTGGTTTACCTGCCACATGCGAGTGTCACCTTTAGCGGGGCTGTCAATAAGTCGAGCCATGGCTACTCGTGCTTTGTCTTGGTCATAGACCACATCTTAGTTAACGGCACCGGCAGCATTTTGGAGTACGGCGAATGCGTTAAAGCGGGGCTGGCCATGCCACAAGTAAACCTCGGCGGCAGAGGCGAGCTGGTCAATTGAGGCATGATGGACTTGCAACTCGTGGAACGCGCAAAAATGATCTTGGGCCTGAGCAACGCGACCAACAAGGTCGCGTTGCTGACGACGGATCAACGTGGTGTGGCCGCAATCGAATTCGCTCTCTTTGCAGGTCTTCTGTCCTTCGCAATACTAAACGTGGCTGACATCTCGACATACATCTACCACCGAACGGAAGTTGAGAACGCGACCGAAATGGGGGCGCAGGCGGCCTGGGAAAATTGTGACTTAAACTATCTGCCGGCTACGATTTCTTGCCCAGCATTGACCACCGCCGTGAACAACGCGGTGCACAGCACGTCGCTAGGAACGAGCGTCTCAGTACAATCTGTGTCAGAGGGGTATTACTGCGTAAATTCGTCGAACGCGCTTCAATTGGTAGGTGCGGTTACGAGCCCCAAACCGGCCAACTGCTCAGCTGCGGGCATGCCCAATTTGCAGCCCGGAGATTATATCAAAATCAACACTACATTCACATATACTCCGCTTTTCGCCGGCATTACCGTTGCTGCCAAGACATTTCCGACCACAATCACCAAAACCGCCTGGATGCGATTGGATTGAGTATGTCGAAATTCAACCTCGCCGCAGTATGGAGCAACAATCGCGGCACGACCGCGGTAGAATTTGGCATAATTGCTCCCGTCTTCTTCGGCCTCATTGTTAGTATATTTTATTTGTGCATGGGCCTCTGGCTGGTCGGCAGCCTGCACTACGCCGTGGAAGACGCCGCACGCTGCGCCTCCGTCGAAACCTTATCCACCCAACCATGCAAGAACGCGAGCGGAGTCATCGCCTATGCGACAAGTCATTATCATGGGCCGAGTTCGCCCAAACCCACCTTCACCTATGCCGCTGCCGCCTGCGGCAATTCCGTGAGTGCTTCAGTGAATTACGTGATGAATCTGGTTCTGAAGAACGGTGACCATTCCAATCAGCGCTAAGCATGCTTCCCCCTGAACAGCGGCTCACCGATCGCCGCCCGAACTTAAAAAAGTGGCTTTGGGCTGTCGCGACGGGAAAACCCAGCGGACTACCATTCGAGCACCCGACCCACTTCAAGCTCGTTATCAATCTCAAGACCGCCATGGCGCTCGGCCTCGCCGTCCTGCCGACGCTGCTCGCCCGCGCCGACGAGGTGCTCGAATGAGGCCGTCTACTTCCGCTGATGGCAGATGCCGTTGAAACAGGGCGTGATTTTCGGCGAACAGTGATGCCGTCGGCTTGAGGCTTACAGCGGCTGAGGTTTGCCATGATGGGCCGGCAGACGGGCGATCAGAGCCAGCTGTTCTACCTGTTCAACCTCGAAGAGCGCATTCCGGGACCCATCTGCGGCCGGCGGATCAATCCGGTTGTGACGCGGGTTCTGGGATCTGCGCAATCGAGGGCCGGTCCGATGCGGACGCCAGCCGCTTTCACGGCAAGGCCCCGGACGAGATCGACTGGTCGGCGCGGTGCCAAAATCAACGCCGTCTCTGCGTTTATCACCGGAAAACACACCGCCAGCGGGGGCGCGTCGCCGCCGCTTCTTTTTTCGGGGGCCATGGAACTCGGTCGCGCAATCTGAATTCAGAATGTTCTTCACTACGCCCACGGGCTCCCCGCCGCCTTTGGCAGGCGCTGTCCCCCTTGAGCCGCGAAGCTCCAAATGACGGCTCCGCGCCAGGTACAAACTTCTCATACCCATAGCGACGTGCGATGCCCATGCAGTCGCGATAAAGCACTATAGTAGACCATCAAGCCGAATAGGCATGATCGCGGTTGTGCGATATTTTTAATCGTGCGGTCACATCGAGCCCTGCCATGAAAAATCTGACGCCCATGGGCGCGAATAACACGCCTATCAGGGTGGGCGACATTGTTCGCGGGGGTGACGCAGGGACGCCGATGCTTGTCGTCGACTTGAACGCCAACGCTAGCATGGTCACCGTATCTTGGAAGGATGCGAGGGGGACCGTGTTCGAGACCACGGTGAAACGTGCAATGTTGACCGTGCTGAAGCGGCCCAAGGCCAGACCATAGCGAACCCGCGGAACCCCAATGCCGGCTCGTTAATACAGCTCGCGCTGCGATTACTGCGGGGCGGCTTGCTGGGGGGCCGCGACTTGTGCGGGAGGCCCTGGTGGCGGGGCCTCAGCAGGAACGTTGCTCGACTGAATGGCTTCGAACTTATCCTCGACGCGGTCGCAAATCGGTGAGCAGCGATATGCCCAATATTCGTGAACACTGCCAGCGCGGCCTGCTGTCTCGGCCCTTGCTGTGAATTTCAATCTTGCCGCTGCCAAACCCAACGGCGATCGTAGCATTGAATATTTCCGTGTTCTGCGGGTCGAGGATGACCACATTCGTTGCCGCAGCACCGGTGATCCTCTTGGCAGTGAGCAGCACCGCCTTGTCGCCCTGGAGCGTTGCATCGACGACGTCGGTGCTGCCGATTACGACGGTACCGATCGTCTGATTCAACTTTATGAGCCTCGCGAAGCCGGGGCTCAACCGTATCGTTTCGGTTTCGGCAGCCTGCACCGCCGGAGCAAACAAGCCCAGGCAAAACAGTGCTAGCAGGGCGCCCTGCGGAAGAAGACGTATGTGACGGGCCGGCATTTCATATCCTCCTTGTACCAGTATGCTTCCATGACCGCTTCACTGCCACCGCTAGGTTATAACGTGGTTAAGGACACCTCATTAGGTTGGCTTCACCGATTGCGAACGGCTTAGGCAAGCTGGCCTAACGGCCTAGGTCGTCAGGCCGAGTGGACTGATGGCAGCTCGGAGACGCATAAATTGCGTCGTAATCACGTGGCTTTATTCGTATGCCTCGAGCCTCTCAAGCTTATTGGTCGATGCAATCATGACGACCCCAGCTCTTGCGGCAGCTGCCGCTACGCTCTTATTCGCTTTTGCCATGACGCATGCGGGGCTCACCGATCTCACTACTAACAAGATTCGCAACAGCCTCGTACTCCTGCTTCTTCTTGGTTACGGGGTGCTGGCACCGCTCGCCGGATTCACAGCCTACGAAATTGGGTGGAGTATTGCCGTAGCACTTGGGGTGCTGCTTTTTGCCTTCATCCTCTTTGCGATGGGTTGGATCGGCGGCGGAGATGCCAAGCTCGCTGCCGTGACGGCGCTTTGGTTCGGCGCTAATAACACGCTCGCTTATCTTCTCTGCATGGCACTGCTCGGCGGGCTATTCGCTTTGACCATCCAGTTGTTCAGAATGCAGCCGCTGCCAGAGCGACTGCTGAGCAAGCCTTGGATCGTTCAGCTGCACGCGAGCGGTGCCAAAATGCCATATGGAGTTGCCATGGCGCTGGCTGCGTTCGATCGTGTTTCCGTCAACGTCCTGGATAACTGCTATCTTCTGAATTTGGACGGCTCCTGTAGAAGGGTTTTTGGAAGATGTTACGTCTTGGTCTTCTGCTCGTCGCCCTGGCTGCCGGTGGCATCGCCGCCTGGCTGGTCATCGCTGCGCGGCCTGGGCCAGCCGTCGCATCCATTGAGGCAGCTACGCAGGATGTGCTGGTCGCCTCCAGTGATCTTCTGCCGGCTCAGGCGCTCACCACCGAAAGCCTGCGGTGGCAAGCCTGGCCGAAGAGTGCGCTCAATCCTGTCTACATCACTCGCTCGTCGCGGCCCGATGCGCCTGACGCTCTGGCTGGCTCTATCGTTCGCAACCGCATATCTGTTGGCGAACCCATCCGAGATGAGAACCTGATTCCTCGTCATGCCGGTTTCCTTGCGACGATGCTCCCGGCCGGCAAGCGCGCCATGGCCGTCCGGACTTCGGCCGAGAGCACCGCCGGCGGTCTCATGAAGCCAAACGATCGGGTAGACGTTCTCCACAACGAAGGCCAGGGCCGGGTCCGCACCATCCTTAGGAACGTTAAAGTGCTGGCGATCGATAACGTGGTCGACGACACGAGCAAGACCATTGGAAAGACGGCCACGCTCGAGTTGGATCCTTTGCAGGTGGAAGTCCTGACCACGGCCCAAGCAACGGGCATGCTTTCGCTTTCGCTTCGCTCCGCGGCGGATAATGACGATTACAGCCAACAGGAAGCGCAGAACATCCGGATCATCCGTGCCGGCCGTACCGAAATCGTGAAGTCACAATAGCAGGTCCAGCATGCAAACCGTCGTCACCACTAAGGCCACGCAGGACAATGATCCGATGACGAGCTTGGCTTCCAAGCCCTCGCCGGAGCTGCAGCCCAAGGCGTCGGCGGATCTGCCGCCGGGGGCATCGGTGCCTTTGCCATCCGAAAGTCCGGTCGCCCGGACCGTCGAGATACTCCGGATTCCGCCGATCACAATTCATGTCTTTTGCGATACGTCCTCCCTCGTCGACGCGATGGAGCGAACCCTCGCCGACCGCCGTATGTCGCGAGCGAATGCGAAACTACATCCCGGCGGAATCGTTGCAGCAATCGATTTGTACCGGCATTCACAGTCACCGAACCTGGTCATCGTCGAAAGCCGGGCGGCAGTTGCCGACCTCTGTGTACAACTTGATTCTCTCGCAGACGTTTGCGTATCCAGCACCAAGGTGATCGTGATCGGATACACCAATGATGTCGCCATGTACCGCGAACTCCTTCTCAGGGGGGTGAGCGAATACGTCGTGGCACCGGTCGACCCGCTCTCGATGATCAACATCATCTCGCGGCTTTATCGGGACCCGGGCGCAAATCGGATCGGCCGGAGCTTGGCTTTCATCGGCGCAAGCGGAGGCGTCGGCTCGTCAACCATCGCACACAACGTTGCCTCAACGATTGCGCGGTCTCACGGTTACGACGTTATTCTGGCGGATTTGGACCTGCAGTTTGGAACCGCGAGTCTCGGGTTCGACCTGGATCCTAACGGAGGCATTGCCCAAGCGCTGAAAGACGGCAGCCGTTTCGACGAGATGTTATTGGAGCGTTTGCTGACGAAATCTGAGGATCATCTTCACGTGCTCACCGCTCCGGCCACTTTGGAACATTCCTACGACCTAGAGGAGGATGCCTTCGAGCGCGTGCTGGACGTTGCTCAAGCTAATGTTCCTATTGTGGTGTTGGACGTACCCCATATCTGGACCTCATGGACGAAGAAGACACTACTCGCCGCCGACGAAGTGGTGATTACGGCGCTGCCTAACCTCGCCAGTCTCCGGAACGCGAAAAGTCTGATCGATCTGCTGAAGCAAGAGCGTCCTAACGATGCGCCTCCAAAGCTCGTGCTTAATCAAACCGGCGTGCCAAAGCGCGCGGAAATCAAACCCGATAAATTCGCGAGTGCGCTCCATATCGAGCCGATCGCTTGCATCCCCTTTGACTTGGCGGTCAGCACTGCCGCCAACAGCGGTAAGATGATCGCGGACGTATCGCCGAAATCGGCGGTTTGCAAGAGCTTCGCCACGATCGCGGAAACGGTCACCGGGCAGAGGATGGGAAACGGCCGAAAAAACGGCTTGGACTTGCTGACGCGACTGTGGGGCGCCGCAGCTGGTGCACTCAGACTAATACGACCTGAAACTAGCACGTCATAAATTCGTCTGCCGCGCGTCTTGCGATTGGAGCGGTCCGGCATCGACATCGCGGCAGGCGCGTGATGAGAGCGCCATCCCGAGGCCCAAGCAAATCGTCGCCCAACGGCCCGGCTCAGTCTATGTGGCCGATCACGCTTACGAGGGCCTCGAAATTGGCCCGCTAACCGCGATTCACTGTCACCTGCGCTTCGTCCGATACGCGATTTTACCAACCGCGGTTCCGCGACTTTCTGAATCAGTAAGAATAGGTCTTAGGCCATCTAGCTGAATGGATTTAATCGCTCTGTTCATTGTATCAATTTCTACAGACGGAAGCTATCGCGCCGTCTGTAGTTTAACAACACAGGATGTAGTGCCATGAAAAATCTCGTCTCTCGTTTCGTCAATGACGAAGCTGGCGTCACCGCCATCGAGTATGGTCTGATCGCCGCTCTCATCGCCGTCGTGATCATCGGCTGCGGTTACGACTCGTCGGTACGTAACCTTACAGCCGTGTTCACTACTATTGCGGCCGCGCTCTAGCTGCGCGTGCTTAACAAGCACACGGATCGGGTTCGATGAAAACCCTCGTCTCCCGTTTCGTCGTCTGACGAAACTGGCGTCACCGCCATCGAGTATGGTCTGATCGCCGCTCTCGTCGTCGTCGTGATCATCGGTGCGATTACGGCTCGTCGGTTCGGCGCATTCAAACCATGTTGTATGGTCCGATTGCGGCGGCGATGGTCGCTGCGCATAGCTTAGCCTCGTCCGAGGCGAAAAGACGAGGGTCCGGCGAACGTGGCGGTTCGACGGCTGGCTGCGCGAGCAGCCAGCCGCCCTGCAGTCGGCGCGCTGGGCAGCTGGGTCATTAGTCTCCGGCCCCGACGAAGCTGCGCAAGTTTCCAAACGCTGCGGCATCGCGCAGCGCCGGGCATCGTCGCAATAGATCGATCTGAAGAGCTCACCAATGTTCGGCAGGAGACATGGATTTGAGGACAAGCTGGTCGAGCGATCGAAGCGCGCCCCGGCGCCGTCCAAGCCGCCAGCGCCGGCTCAGAAAAAGCTGCACGTACTCAACGGCAAGTCTTCGCACTTCGCTGCGCCAATCGAGCAGCCGTACGAGATCAAGAGCAACGAATATTATGAGATCAAACAGCAGGTCTTCAACGCGCTGATTGAAATCATCGACGTATCCCAGCTAACAAAAATGGAGCCGGGGGCCGCGCGCGCTGAGATTCGCGACGTGGTCAACGAGATCGTCGTAGCCAAGAAGGTCGCAATGACGGCGGCCGAGCGTCAAGAGCTAATTGAAGACATTTGCAACGATGTCCTCGGTTTCGGCCCGCTGGAGCCGCTCCTCGCTCGCGATGACATCTCGGACATCATGGTGAACGGCAGCAATAAAATTTACATCGAAGTGCAGGGCAAGGTCCGCGAGACTAACATTAGTTTCCGCGACCACTCGCAGCTGCTTAATGTATGTCAGCGAATCGTAAACCAGATCGGCCGTCGCGTCGACGAGTCGTCCCCAATTTGCGATGCGCGGCTCCCGGATGGTTCTCGCGTCAACGTGATCGTGCCACCCCTCGCGGTCGACGGCACGGCGCTCACCATCCGCAAGTTCAAGAGGGACAAGCTCACTCTCGATCAAATAATTGAACTCGGCTCGATCTCGCCGGAGGGCGCGGAGATTCTCAGGATCATCGGCCGGGTGCGCTGCAACGTCCTAATCTCGGGCGGTACGGGCTCCGGCAAGACGACCCTGCTCAACTGCTTGACCCGCTATATCGATGAGGACGAGCGCGTCGTCACCTGCGAGGACGCGGCCGAGCTCCAGCTCCAGCAACCGCACGTCGTACGCCTGGAGACTCGCCCTCCCAACCTCGAAGGCGAGGGCGAGATCACCATGCGCGATCTTGTGCGGAACTGCCTGCGCATGCGGCCCGAGCGCATCGTCGTCGGCGAGGTTCGCGGTACCGAGGCGTTCGACCTTCTGCAGGCCATGAACACCGGCCATGACGGTTCGATGGGAACGCTTCATGCCAATAGTCCTCGCGACGCGCTGTCGCGTCTGGAATCAATGATCATGATGGCTGGATTCACGCTGCCGTCGAAAACAATTCGAGAAATGATCTGCGGTTCCATCGACATCATCGTCCAAACGGAGCGTCTGCGCGACGGTTCGCGCAAGATTACTTTCATCACCGAGATCCTCGGCATGGAGGGCGATGTCATCACGACGCAGGACCTTCTCTTCTACGACATCGACGGGGAAGACAGTAACGGCATGTTGACTGGCACGCATCGCAGCGCGGGGATTGGGCGTCCTCGTTTCTGGGAGCGCGCTCAATACTACGGCGAGGATAGCCGGCTCGCCGCTGCTCTTGATGCGGCAGGAACTCCCAAGCACGGTGAGTCGCCGTGAACGCACAATGTACCTGAATGATGAACTCGCACGTCATTTTAGCGTTTCTGCTTTTCCTTCTGTGCACGGTTAGCGTGCTATGCCTCTTGCTGGCCATTTTGTATCCACGGATTGAAGCCAGCAACCCGTTTAACCGCCGGCTGGAGCTTATCTCGGCCCCGGGCAGTGCGGAAAAGCTACAGGGAAACGGCGAGACTGCACGAAAGCGCTCGGTCGAGGAGACGCTACACGAAGTCGAGGAGCGAGCCGCGGCAAAAGCAAAGCACACCAAGGTCTCACTCGCGGCCAGTCTGCGCCAAGCCCAGCTGAATTGGAGCAAAAGCACCTACTACCTGGTCTGCGTAATCAGTGGGCTTGCCGCCTTTCTTCTCGTCCTGGGCACCACCGGGCTGGGCAAACTGCCGGCACTCGGGTTCGGCATATCTGGAGGCCTCCTGCTTCCCCGTTTGTACGTAAACTTCAGGCGACGCCGTCGCTTCAAGCGTTTCACCGCCGAACTCGCCGACGCCGTGGATATCATCGTACGCGGCGTCAAAGTGGGTCTGCCGTTGGTGGAATGTTTTAAGATCGTTGCAAGGGAGGCGCATAGCCCGGTAAAAGAAGAGTTCAAGCTGATTGTGGACGATCAAACGATGGGCATGCCGCTGGGTAACGCCACCGAGCGGTTGCTCAACCGCGTCCCGATTCCGGAAACTCACTTCTTTTCAATTGTGATCACCACGCAGACCCGCACGGGCGGAAGTCTGTCCGAGGCTCTCGGCAATCTGAGCAAGGTGCTGCGCGACCGAAAAAAGATGCGGGCTAAAATCCAGGCGCTTAGTGCAGAGTCGAAGGCTTCCGCTCTTATCATTGGATTAATTCCGGTCTTCGTCGCTGCGGCCCTGTTCGTGACCACCCCTGCCTATATCGCGCTCCTCTTCACCACCCAGACCGGCAATATCGTTCTGGCCGTTTGCGCCATTTGGATGCTGATCGGGACCGTGGTGATGCGCCAAATGATCAACTTTGATATCTGAGGCCGCCATGCTCTTCAGCGGGATAACCGGCAATATTGACCTTATCATCGCAATGATGGCGGCGATTTCGGTCTTTTTCTCAACCATCGTGGTCGTCTGGCCATATCTCATGCCAGACACTCTTGGCGCGCGCATGCGCGCAGTGAGCAGCGAGCGCGAGGCCATCCGGATTCGCGAACGCGCCAAGCTGCAAGGCAATTCGCTCAGGAGCGAACCGAAGAAGATCTTCAAGGACATTCTGCATCGCCTGAACCTTACGGACCAGCTCAACGACAGCCACTATGGTGCAGAAGCTGCGGATGGCCGGCTATCGTGGTCAGGGACCGGTCGTGACGTTCATCGCGGCCCGGGTGATCATGCCTGGCTTGCTGTTCATCGTCGCTGCGTTCTACGTTTTTGTCGTGCTGAAACTGCAATATCCGTTCTTCGTGAAGCTCAGCCCCGCCATGGCTGTCGCCCTGCTCGGCTATTACGCACCGGGGATCTACGTAAAGAATAGAATCGCCAAGCGGCAGAAGGCCATTCGTCGAGCTTGGCCTGACGCCCTCGATCTCCTGTTGATCTGCGTCGAATCCGGTATGGGGCTCGACAGCGCCTTCGCAAAAGTCTCGGAGGAGATTGTCGCGCAATGTCCGGAACTCGCGGAGGAGTTCGGTCTGACCACCGCGGAGCTCTCTTATTTGGCGGACCGTCGCAAAGCGTACGAAAACCTGGCGGAGCGCACGGGCCTCGATGTGGTCAGGGCTTTGGTTATTACGCTGGGGCAGTCCGACAAATACGGGACCGCCCTTGGCCAGTCGCTGCGCGTCTTGGCGCAGGAGTGCCGAGACCAGCGCATGAGTGCAGCCGAAAAGAAGGCGGCCGCACTGCCGCCGAAGCTCACCGTTCCGATGGTCCTGTTTTTCCTGCCGGTTCTATTCGCCATCATCATTACTCCGGCGCTGATCCAGGTTTCGAACGTCCGCGCCCAGCATGGACCAATTGTCTCCCGCTGATGACCAACCCATGTGCGTGCGCCGCAACGAATTATGCCGAATGGAACCGGTTGTCCGAATATCCGCGCGCAGCTCTTGGCCTGCAACACGACCAACGCGCGAAACAGAATTAAAGCGATCGGCGGGCAACAATTCAACCGCGTTGCACATTGCCAGTGCGCGCTAATCGAAAGAACCGACTGTGAACATCCACATCAAACAATGCGGCGATGAAGAACAGGTTCAGGAGTCGGTCGGACGCGTCCTCTCTGTCCACGGCTCGGAGGCGCGGATCGGGCTGTTTGGCGGCACTCTTCCCACGACGTCGAACGACAACAGCACGACTGCCACGGTGGGAAAATTCCTGGGGATTCGCAGGGGCCAATCGCTCCTCGTTGGCATCATCAGCGAGGTCTCCATGGAGCTTCCACTCCCGGCCCGGGAGGACGGTTATAGCGCGGCCGCTAGCGTCGATTTGATGGGAGAGATCACGAACGACGAATATTCCGGACGGCATCCATTTCCATCGCGGTGTCACGCATTATCCGGAGATTGGAGATCCCGCCGTTCTCATGGGCACGCGCGAGCTGCGGACGATCTACGAGGTCGACTGGACCTGATGCGATCGAGGTCGGGTATCTTCAGCAAGATGCGACGATCGCGGCGAGAGTCAACGTGAACGAAATGACGAAAAAGCATTTCGCGATTCTCGGCAGCACCGGTATCCGGTAAATCCAGTGGGGTCGCACTCATCCTGCAAAGAATCCTGTTGGCTCGGCCGGACTTGCGAATATTTCTGCTCGATGGCCACAACGAATATGGGCACTGCTTCGGCGACAGCGCATTGGTCATCAATCTAGCCAATCTCAAGCTGCCATTTTGGTTATTCACTTTTGAGGAGCTGCTCGAGGTCATCTATGGCGGTCGGCAGGCCAACGATGAAGAAGTCGAGATCCTGTCCGAACTCATTCCGCTGGCGAAGGGCCTCTATTACCAATCCAAGGAGCAGCTGATCGCGAGGCGAACCGATCCGAGCAGAGGTTACACCATCGATACACCGGTACCTTATCGGCTGCTGGACTTGTTTGCTCTGATCAATGAGCGAATGGGCAAACTTGAGAATCGCTCGTTGCGGATGAACTATCGTCGACTGATGGCGCGTATCGAAACGGTTCGCAACGACCCGCGCTACGCATTCATGTTTGCCAATGCCAATATTGGCGGCGACACAATGGCGGACATTCTTCGCCACCTATTCCGGTGGCAACCTGACGGCAAGCGTATAACCGTGATGCAGCTGGCCGGGTTTCCGTCCGAGATCGTGGACGCAGTGGTTTCGGTTCTAAGCCGTATGGCCTTCGATTTTGGTCTGTGGAGCGATGGCGCTATCGAACTGTTGTTCGTCTGCGAGGAGGCCCACCGCTACGTTTCGGCCGACCAATCCAAGGGATTTCAGCCGACGCGAAGGACACTGTCTCGAATTGCAAAGGAAGGACGCGCGCACGGTGTTTATCTCGGCCTAGTCACTCAGCGTCCTGCGGAGCTCGATGCGACCATCATTTCGCAATGCAGCACACTCTTTGCCATGCGCATGGGAAATGAACGGGACCAGCAGCTTGTCCAGGCGGCTGTTTCGGATGTTGCGGCAAACCTGCTTCGGCTTCTACCGTCTCTGGGTACGCGCGAGGTCATCGCCTTCGGAGCGGGAGTGCCCTTACCATCCCGGTTCACTTTTTCTCGATTGGCTGAGCATCTCATTCCGCGCAGCGAGGCCGAGAGCGGCCGGCGTTTGCAGGCCGGTCTGGACGATCGATTGGTCGACTTGGTGATTGAGAGATGGCGTGGGGCTATGACCAACAAGCAATTGGCCGGCTAGAGTTGGAGTGAGCCCGGCACTGCCAACCAATTACGCGACGTTGGCATATCCGCACGGATCCCCCCGCGAAGCCTGGCATGTTCAATAATGTCCTGAGATCCAAAGCGTGCCGTTGACGCAGTCCGGTCTGGCCAGTTCGGCTTAGGCCATTTAGCCGAATGGCATTTTGGCCGATGTCTATCGTAAAAGCCCAATACGTACCTTCGAACCGCATGTACGCTGGACGTGATGTCATAAAATGGTCGCGGGTCGAGTGACAAAAACAAACTGGAGCGTCAGCGATCGAATTGGCGATGGTCACGACATTCATTCTCGTACCCTTGCTCCTGGGTGCAACAGAGCTCGGTAGGCGGGCCTGGACGAAGTCCGAACTCGAGAATACAGCGCGCGAATTGCCGATCGTCCCAAATGTATCGATAATGCCGCCCATCACCTTGACGAGGAACTCATGCCGACCCGTCCCGTCGTGATCAAAACCGGAAATCGACAAGCAGGATGCAGCTCGAACTGGTTCGAGAGCTCCGCGTATGATTGGATGATCCGACTGGCGATCGTGCTGGTATTTACGTTGCTTATATTCGCCAACGTGAGTGCGACTATCCAGGCTGCGGCCAACTGGAAACACGAAGCGCTCGATCATACTTTGTTGGACATGGCAGCACGCGTTTCCAGCGCCCTATTTTTGGCCTTGGCCGCGGCGACGACATTGACCCGCCTTCCGCCGATACGCAAAGCCGCAGGGATAGAGCCGCGCATTTCGGCTCTGCTCGGGACTTTTTTGCTGACTGCTTTGGCCGCGCTGCCCCGCGCAGAGTTCGCGCCGATTTCCCTGGCGATCTCGAGCGTGCTTGTGATCGTGGGAATGGCCGCATCCTTTGTGGTGCTGCGCTGGCTTGGCAAGGCGTTCAGCATCATGGCGGAGGCCCGGCAGCTGATTACGCACGGCCCCTACGCGTTTGTGCGCCACCCACTCTATATCTGCGAAGAAATTGCCGTGATTGGGATCTTCATGCAGGTAAGATCGCCTGTAGCGCTAATCGTATTACTAGCGCACGCTTTCTTCCAGTTCCGTCGTATGCTGAA
This sequence comes from uncultured Alphaproteobacteria bacterium, assembly GCA_963817045.1. Lineage (GTDB taxonomy): Bacteria > Pseudomonadota > Alphaproteobacteria > Rhizobiales > Xanthobacteraceae > Pseudolabrys. Next base: position 77,347 of record CAWFMZ010000006.1, on the reverse strand, counting down.
TGAAGAAAGAATTTTGAAGGCGACCTTCGCGGAATACGAAAGTTACGCTGAGCGAACACCACGTCTGATCCCGCGTAGTTGGGTTGGCTGGATCCCAACCAGTACCGCTACCGAGATAGGTCGTTGAATCGAAGGCTTCTGAGATGATAGTCTAGCGCGCGGTGCGCTCCACGTTTCGATTGCGCACTCGTCGCGATGTAGCCAGCTGTAGACTTATCTACAGGCAGCCGCGTTGCAGCCAATTCCGCGGCTTTTTGCGCGCTTCATCGCGCGCGGTCACGGCTTTTCGAGTCCCGTGTCGCCCGAATATGGGCTGCCGTGGCCGCGCTCCGCCGGTTACTGCATTGAATTGAAAAGCTCGAGGGCCGATCTCCCAGGGCCCCCGCCAAGGCCGCGACACCCGCTTGATGAATAAAGCGACCAATTGCTAAGGCCGCCGCCTCTAGCCGAATGGGCTTGTCTCGTTTCCTGCCAGCTTGTCCTGGAAAGACCAGCCCGTCCGGCCCCTTGGCCCGTTGCGCCTTGATCGAAATACGTCTGCGCCGAGAAGAGACGCCCGAGATGACTTTTGTGCGAATTGGTGCGACGCGCTACGCGTCGCTCGAAGAACCACTCTCGCGGCTCACACTGCCCGTCAGCGTGATCGCGATCTCGCTATCTGCCCTGCTGCTTTTTGTCGTCGAACCGATGTTTGCTAAGATGCGTTGCCCGCCTCGCAGATCACCGGCTGTTTGGTCCGTGGCGATGGTCTTTTTTCAGACCGTCACATTTATGCTCGCGTCGCTGTGAAGTTTCCATAACGCCGCTTACCCCCATGCCGTGGATACTCGGGCAGCCTGATTAACGCACCAGCGGGCTGACTTTCGCTTACATTTATCTCGCGTCGCTGTGCAGTTTCCTTAACGTTCGCTTGCGCCCGTGCGTAGTGTTCGCGGCAGCTTGCTGACGCTCATTTTTCGAAGCCGTGGTGTCCTATTGCGCGTTGAATTAGGCGGCTCGGTCAAGTCTGCACCGCCCACCACAAGCAAACGCACGCGCCCCGCGCTGCGCGGGGCGACTTTGGCACGAGCAAGTACCGTTGATAAAAATTCTGTTGTTACAATGGCTTAGTCGACAGTCGCGTTAAGGCGTCTTTATCCCGGCCACTATAGCTACTTCGGGGCGCCCTATGGCTACGACGAGCTGCCATCCTGTCCATTCACCCCCGATGACGGTAAGTAAATGAGAGAAAAGGCCCGCCACGCGGCGGGTCTTTTGTACAGTTTTCCCTTAGCCGACATTCCGCGACTGCGGTGAAGAGCCCGCCTTTGCTCGCGGTTGAGATGCTCTGAGTTGTGACCGGAAACGTCTCCATCCGGCTTTGCTCCCAAAGTCCCTTGGCGATCTCGATCGCATTAATATTCAAGTTGTCCCACCATGCCGTTTCATCGCCGGCCTGATGTAGCTGTCGGTGATGGCCGCGGCAAAGCGGTACAGTGAACTCATCCCTGACTTTCAAGACCCAGAGCTCTCGGTTGAGCAACGCAGATGATGCGGGTCTGATGGCTGACGTCCCAGAGGAGACATGGTTGCGAAGCAACAAACCTCAGATGGGCTTTGTCACGATGACGTTTGGGTTCGGCAATGGTCAGAACGCTCTTATCGATCCGGGCCGGCAACAGATCTGGTGCAGACGGGACGATAGAGGCATCGGCTGAAGCCTGAACTCCCAGTTTACGTAGATGAGCCCGATCCCGCGTCACGAGGTCTTGGCGGCGACCGTAGTAGCGGGATGGACGTGGAATCGGCGTGGTGTCGTCCGGCGCAAGGCTAACCCGATGCCCAGCATCACTTTGCTTTGGCTCAGTGGCTGAGGGTTTCGGAGAAAACGCAGTCTTTCCACTCCCATACAGCGCTAGTCCGAAGGGTTTGCCGAAAGTTGCCAAGGCGCGTTTGGTGCCATCGGTTTCTGCTGCTTTAAGCGCAAAATCATGGGCTTCTCCTGGGGTGACGTTCCGCGTCCTTCACCGGTTCCATGGCCTTCGCGAATGATGGTCGCGCCGTCCGCGTGCACCGTGATCCGCACTCTGGCGATATAAACCGCGAGGAAGGTCCCACGGTATTCGCGGGTGAGCACACAGCGAGATTCGAGCGTTTCCCGGCTCCAGCCGTCGAACCCGAAGATCCGGTTGGCTTCCGTAATCGCGTACCAGCCCTCAATATAATAGAGCTCGCGACCATGCGCCCCACGGGTGCGGATATAACGGTGGTCGAGATTGCGCCGCAGCGCCTGCACCTGTTTTGCTGAGAAGCCCATTATCGTGTCCTCACGCTAAAAACGGGCTCTGGGTTTGAGAGGGTAACGCCGGCGAATTCCGCGCCCCGTTTGAGCTCGTTCGCCAATTCCTGGCGGTTGAGGCGGGGTTCACGCGGTTCCCAGTAATGTATTCCTTGAGGCTCGTCACGTGGTCATCGGGACTCTTCGGACAACGCGCCTGGCTCGCGGCGCCGGAACGAAAATGGAAAGGTTGAGGGGCTCCGCTGTCGCTTGCGTCGCCGTAACGCCTCTAGCGTAAACACAATCTGGCGGGCTTGCCGCCAGAGCAAATGCTCGTACCGGCTGAGGCGGTCAAGGGCGAAAGTCGGCAGAGCGGCCAAGCGCAAGAAACTGTCCGCGAGATCCTTTTTCGTATCGAGACTGAGCTCCTTTCCCGCCGCCATGTCAGATTGCGGTGTTGCTATCAGATGTAATTGATTGTGATCCGAGAGGTCGACTGTCTCGATGAGGGTCGGGCGTGAAAACCCGTGTTCGAGCTTGCCAGGTTCTGCGGTCACAGACTCAAAAAGGGCTGTCTCAATGCCGGTGGCGCGACGAAGCCGCCAGAGGACGCTCGCTAGCCGAAGCACCAACTCGCGCTCGACGGCTAACTCAGCGTCATAGTCAGCAATCACCGCGGCTTCGAAGGCCTGGTAATCTTCCGCATCCTCCAGCGCCGCAATGACAGTCTCGGCGGTAAGACCATGGCGCATAGCATTGCGGCGCGAATGATCCTTGCCCTCTGGCGTTGTTGGCCCGGTGCTTTTGAGTGCGTTGCGGCGATTGGCTTCAATCTGCTTGAGCGATGTCATTGAAGACCGGTTAGACAAAATGGGTTCGTTTTGTCATTGGGCAGAGCACAGTACCGTTCGGCATGGCCCCGTGCCTTGTCCGGCACGTTGCCGATCTGCCCCCATCTGCTTTTGCGTTACCATCAGTTCTCCGTTGGGGCCTTGGCGGCAATTTCATTGGGTTGCTGCGTTTCTGCCGCCGCAGATTTTGCTGCGTCTGTTCCCACAGCCCCTTGGCGAACAAACATGCCGCAACGCCGCAGGTGGGTCGCGGGTAACGCGACTTGGGCCCTTAGCCGACATTCCGCGACTGCGGTAAAGAGCCGCCTTTGGGGCAAAGCGGAACTGACTACCGTTGGTATAACCGTTGCTCACCAATCTCGATTTATGAGGGCACGCCTTTAAAAGCCCAGCCGTGCGCCATTGTCCGCGGGTCGCTTGCGCAGATTAGTCAATTGTTAAGGTTAACGAGTCATTATCGAAAGGACGTGAATTACAAGGAAGGCCAAATGCGTTGGTGGATAGTCCCGTTGACAGCGATTGGATTGGCCCATAACGCCGGTGCAGCCGAATTCTATTCGGAAAATCTGCGCGGCTCGATAGATCCATTAACAGCGATTGGATTGGCCCATAGCGCCGGTGCAACCGAGTTCTATTCGGAAAATCTGCGCGGCTCGTTTGTCCCGACGGACTACCTCTCTCGCATGGGGCCGCCATCACCGCCCGAGCCATCATCGCGTAAAACGACGCAGCCTTCGAAGCTCGCGGCCAGCCATGCGCAGCCAGTCCCCTTTATTATCGGCGCGCACGCGGGTGGCGGCTTGAGCACAGTTAATTATTCCGACCCATTCGGTATCTCGGTATTCGGCGACAAGGTGCGCAGCCCGGGATTCCTCGGGGGTGGCCAGATCGGCTACAACTGGCAGGCGCCTAGCTCACTATGGGTTTTCGGGCTCGAAGCCGACATCAGCGGGCTATCCTCTGACGGCACCAACACGTGTTTGGCCGCATCGGCCTCGACAATGAACACGAGCTGTCGGGTTCGTCCGCAAATCGTCGATACCTCCACTGGCCATATCGGCTACGCGATGGGGCCATCCGGCCGTACCCTGCTCGACGGCAAGGGTGGCTTGGGCAGGGCGAATGATAATACCGACATGGCCCTCAATGCCGGAGGAACTCCCGCCTTGACGAACTTCAATAGCCAGAGCGTGACCTCCGGCAGCGAGCAAGTGCTGACGCCCGCCTGGTTGCTGCAGGCCGAATACGAATACCTCGGCCTTGGCAGCAGAAGCCTCGTCAACGTCGGCAGTCTTAACCTGCATTTATGTCTCCGGTGGTTGCATCATTACGGACGCTGTTCCTCCTGGTGGCCGCGTCGGAGAACATCCAACTGTTCAAGGTTGGGCTGAACTACAAGTTCGCCGCCAACCCATTGGCGAGCTGGCCAACAGTTGTAGCTAAGGCGCCCCCGATCCTCTCGGCTGGCCTATGATAATATCTAGACTAATGCCGGCAGGTTCTTCCGCGGGCCTCGTCTGGTTATGGTGCTTAACTAGTCCTCTGGCTTGCGGGGCCGGTTTTTGAAGACGACCGTGCCGCTTAGGAGCGCGGGTTTGTGCAGTCCTTGTAGAGGAATTGCGCCCCTTTCTGCGGGATAGTGGCGCTTGCGGTAATGAGGCGCGTCAGTGTTTCGAAGAGGATGCATCCAATGCCAATAGATATGCCAATAGATCTGGCAACTGTGAATTGGCTCTATGTCGCCGTGCTGACGGGGCTCGTCTTAATTGCCACAGTGGTGGGCAATCTGTTGTCTTTCAAACATCGCGGCATAGGCGCCGTGCTGACGGCAGTGATATTCGCCGGGCTCTTTGTGTACTGGACCTATTACCCGCATGGCTTGCCGCTGCCGACAACGCTCACGGTCCAGAAGGCCGCTGCTGGGCGGGCCAAGGATACTGGTCGCCCCCACCGCTCCGAGCGCCGCTGTAAGTCCGCGCAACCCGGTCACGGACAGCACGCCTTCCGAGAGTCCTGCGCGCTAGGCTTGCGTTGGATGGCTGTGACCGGCGTCACCCCTGTTTCCTCGGAATACAGGTTTAACAGACCTCGGCATTATGCGAGGGTGGACGTCACATGACGCAGTAACGTTCGCCCAACGCGCCCCCGATCAAGGAGCGCGACAAGAGAGGCCAACGATAAAGACCAGAGACAGCAGAACGACTGCGGGCCACAAATTAATCATGATGCGCGCGCTCCTGCAACCAATTGCATGAAACATCCTACACGGGTGGAGACGGATTTCCGTCTGTAAAAATTGATATAACAAACAGCGCGATTAAATCCATTTAGCTAAATGGCCTAAGACCTATTACCGCAATTTATGAATTTTTAGGCTTACCCAATCGCGCGAACCACGCCATTGACCACGGCAATGATCGCGAGGGAAATTCCAGCGGCGATCAATCCGTATTCGATGGCGGAAGCGCCCGAGTCATTCTTCAAGAAACGCAGGACTAGCTTGCTCATGCGATTATTCCAGCGTTGCCTTCGACCACACTATTCACGCAAAATTTATATTCAGTTGGACGTTACGCGCGCCCTAAGTAATTGGGTTAATTTTTGCCGAATGTGTCCATTGGCGCACGCTTTTGCCAATTTGGTCTCGCGTCTACGCCAAGGTGCCCGCACCTTTTATAGCGCAGGCGTAGCAATGAGCTTATGAGTGTCCCGGCGTCTGCAATTCACACGGCCAAATCTCCGCCGACATCAGTGAGCCGCTAAACGCACGGCTACGTCGGCCAAAGAGTCCACGACAGCGGCTTCCGCGCCACAGCAGGAAGCATGCAATACATGAGCCCGTTAGCTAGATGAGACCCCAAGCTCATCGCGGGAAATCGAAAAGCTGCTGATCATTTCTTTGCGTAAAATTATCCATAGTTTTTCGGCAGTATTGAAAAGTGGTCTAGTATTTTTTGTTTCCAATCCACGCGATTCAAAAAAACAAATCCTAATTCTTCCGCGTTAGCAATTCACCCAACGGGTCAGCGCAGTTGTGATGCTGCGTTTCGTGGTCTGCAATTGTAGCGGAGGTGGTCTATGGCGCATTTCTATTTCCATCTGACTTCGCGTAAGTCTCGCATCCTCGACGATACTGGAAAAGAACTCAGCAGCCTAAATGATGCATATGAACATGCGCGCAAGCTTATTGACAAAATTCTGTTTTATGCCGCCGAAGATGATGCGTCTGAGTGGAGCGTCATAATCTCAAGTGATGCAAACGATACCCAAATTATCATTCCATTTCCAAAATCTGAAGCTATTGCATTTGCTTACCACGATTGACGATTCAAAAAAAGAAAATGGAATGGCTCTTCCAAATGAGCTTGTATCGATGCTTAAAGGTGCTTGCTGACGGCGAACTGCTGAGCCGCCGCGCTGGGGTGATGGACGAAGATTGATACGCCTGTATAAAGCGAACTAATACCGAAACTCAGAAACCTTGACTCATGTTACCCCGCGTTGTGCGGGGATGATCGCATCGTAAACATGAGTCAAATCAAACACCTGGACGGCCGTCACCAACCCGCCACAACTCCGTAGGTGGGTCGCCGGTAACGTGACCTGGTATAAGACCGCGGGGCCTAAAGTGCCGATAAGTGGTCAGAGCAGAGCAGCAACACTCGCGACAACGACAAATAAGACGCTTCCTATAAGGATGGTAAAATAGGCAGCATCATCGCCGCGGGATCCGCCGAGAAACCATATAGCGCAGGCCGTGCCGGCTATGTAGAACCACCCGATCATTAAATTATACAAGAGATCGACAGACATAGGAATCCGTTCCCGGGCGCCGAAATAAAACAAACTTGCGCGTTCTAAGGCTCGCCCGCGAAATGGAGCACGCCGTCCAGGTCGCAAGCGACTATCCTATCCCAGCGCAAGACGATAGCAGAGGGCAGTCGATCGTCAAAGAAAGCAGTGCTTCGTGCTCGGCCAGGAACGACTCAAGCCGGATACTCCAGATGACTACTGAACCGGCGTGGACCATAGGGGTTTTCTGGTTCACCTGGAAGCCCAGATTCGAGGTACAGGCAGCTGCCATTATTCCAGGCGTCCGAATAGCGTTCGATAGTCTGATCTGACCGTTTTCTCGGGGATTTGGCCGCGCCAGATGCGTTGGACGGAGCTCGCGCTGATGTCGACGACCTTCGCCATCATGGCGGAGGTCCAGTGGGTCGCCTCGGTGGGCGGGTCGGTCTGGGTGAGCGTCACGACGCGTTCGGTGATGTTCGATCCCAGCGGCCGGATGCGCGAGGGGCGTGTCTTATCGTGCAGGAGGCCGTCGTAACCCGCCTCCATGAAGCGTTCCCGCCAGCGCCACACACAGGTCTTCGACTTGCCGGTCCGGCGTATAATCTCATTGGTGCCAACACCGTCCGCGCTCAACAGGACGATCTCAGCCCGCCAGACATGCTTGTGCGGGTTGTTGCGATCTCGCGCGAGCACCTTCAGACGGCGACGATCGGCAGGCTTGAGAGTGATGAAAATTCCGGTTCGCATGCGCCAGAACTCGCATGCATTCAGCCCCGCGGGAATCACCTCCGGGATTCAAATGTCAGAAGCGATCCACTAGTCTATTCTCCGTCCTCAGGCCTCCCGATAATGGGAAGGGTACAACCAACTGCGCGTTGTGTTCGTCGTTGCAGATCTTCACCGCCCAACCAGCCTCGTCGTCGGGACCAACATGGAACAAGATGCTGTCAATAAGCTTTCGTGCATGCTCATACGCATCGTTGAGGCTCTTAAGCTCTTTGCCCTTCTCATCGGGGATGTAGTTGTGGCGTGATATCAGATTGAAATAAAAACGCGACATATCAGGCTCCACAGTCGTTGCAGAACGCAAACATAGTCAGAGAGCGACGTGTTGCGTCGTTGCGTTGTTACGACTGTAGACTTGGAGATATTGAGAGACTGCCGATAAAAACGCGCGGAATTTAATCGTGATTGATTAGACCGAACCACAATTCTGATGAGAATTAGATAGAGATTTATCTAAAATTCTAAATGTGGATTATACGATTTCCGGCTGATTGATAATAGCCTGGAGTGCATCAAGGAATGGCACGCGCGTACAATCGCACCGATTGTCTCGATTCCCTCGGCTCTGACGGTGCGAAGCACGTCGCTGTCATTCGGCGAGGCAAGCTATGCCTACGCGCCGACGGTCGGCTACATCATAACCGGCACGATCACATTGTCGGACAAGATGTTTATGAGCCCTCGCATTTCCGCTCCGACCTACAACAGTATCGCCTGCACTTAACGGCAATACCGTTTATCGTGCTGCGAGGATAGGCAGCGCGGTGGTCGATTTGATCCGTTCCATGGCAAAGCGCGAGGTGACGTTCTTCAGCGGCACGGTCGCAATCAGCTTCTTGTAGAAGCCGTCATAGCCCTGGATGTCCGGCACCACCACGCGCAGCATGTAATCGACGTCGCCTGCCATCCGGTAGAATTCCATCACCTCCGGCATCGCCTCCACCACATCGGCGAAGCGCTTGAGCCAGTCCTGCGAATGGTCGCCGGTTTCGATCGACACGAACACCGTAATGCCGAGACCGATCTTTTCCGGGTCGACCAGCGCGACGCGGCGCATGATCACGCCGTCGGCTTCCAGCCGCTGCAATCGCTTCCAGCAGGGCGTCGACGACAAGCCGACGCGCTGCCCGATCTCGGCGACCGAGAGCGAAGCGTCCTCTTGCACCACGGCGAGGATCTTGCGGTCGATGGCATCCATTCTCTGTTTCCTTCGAAACTTGGAATCGTTGGCCTAAGGCTGCGGCTGAAATTAGAATAATATTTTTATTTCATCCTTTCATATGTATTTATAGAGAAAAATATTCTATTTCAAGCCCAATTTGTTGCGCTTCTCTGCGCGACAACTCGACCGGACCCATGGACATGACAAAATTCTCACCCGCCGAATTCTCCACCACGCTCCGCCGCCTCGCCGCCGGCCTCGCCCTCGCGCTTGTCGTCGCCGCGCCCGCCGCTGCCGCCGAAACGCAGCCGCTGGTGAACGCCGCCTGGCTCAACAGCCATCGCAGTGAACCGAACCTGGTGGTGCTCGACATCCGCTCGGCCATCGACGGCAGCACAACCGAAAGCTTCGCGCAGGGCCATATCCCGGGCGCCGTGCACAGCGACTACGACAAGGCCGGCTGGCGCGTCACCCGCAATAACGTGCCGTTCATGGTGCCAACCACGGCCGAGCTGGAAAAACTGATCGGCGATCTCGGCATCGACGAGACCAGCCATGTGGTCGTGGTGCCGGCCGGCGTGAACGTGCTCGACTTCGGCTCGGCCGCGCGCACCTACTGGACGCTGAAATATGCCGGCGTTGGCAGTGTCTCGATCCTCGACGGCGGCCTCGCCGCCTGGAAAGCGGCGGGCTACGCGGTCGAAACCGGCGCGCACGCGCCGTCGCCGGCGATCTTCACCGCCACCATCGACAACAGCATTCTCGCGCTCGCCCCCGACGTCGAGAAGATCGAGCAGAATGGCGGCGCCACCTTGGTCGACGCGCGCCCCATCTCGTTCTTCCTCGGCAAGGAGAAGGCGCCGGCGTCGACGGCCTATGGCCACATCCCCGGCGCGCTCAATATCGACAGCGCGCAGTTCTACGATTCCGTTGCCAACCGGTTGAAGCCGAAGGCCGAGCTCGCGGCCATCGCCGGCGAAGTGCCGGCGGGTGCGACGGTCAGCTATTGCAACACCGGCCACTGGGCGGCGACCGACTGGTTCGTGCTGCACGAATTGCTCGGCCGCACGCAGGCCAGGCTCTACGCCGGCTCGATGGTGGAGTGGACCAGCAATGCCAGCCGCCCCATCGAGTCCGCGCGCACCAAGTGGGACGATCTGAAGAAGAAGCTCGGTATGGGCACCTGAACCGCCGGGCCATCGCGGAGTTCCCATGTCCACGGCCGCGTTGAGCGCGCCCGACACGCGCGCGGGCGTCAGCATCGACCGTCTGTTCCTCGGCCTCGCGCTGGCGCGACCGCGACCCTGGTCGCGCTGGTGCTGCTGGACGGGCAGCCATGGTCGGCGGCGCTGATCCTCGGCGGCTTCGGCCTCGGCATCGCCTTCCTGAAAGCCGAATTCAGCTACACCGCGTCCTGGCGGCGCTTCCTGACGCGCGGGGAGGCGGGCGGCCTGCTCGGCGGGCTGATCGTGATCGCGGTCACCGCGCTGGCGGTCGTGCCGGTGGCCGCGCTCAAGCAAAATTTCGGCGGCGCCATCGCGCCGCTCGGGCCCTCGCTTGCTGATCGGCGCCTTCGTGTTCGGCATCGGCATGCAGCTCGCCAATGGCTGCGGCTCCGGCACGCTCTATACCGCCGGCGGCGGCTCCGGGCGCATGCTGATCGCGCTGTTGTTCTTCTGTATCGGCAGCGTCGCCGGCAGCCTGTCGCTGCCGTCGTTTCTCGCGCTCGGCGGCATCGATCCGGTGCTGGCGTCGGACTATCTCGGCCCCTGGGGCGGACTGGCGGCAACGCTGGCGAGCATCGCGCTGGCGGCCGTTCTCATTATCGCCGTCGCGCGCAAGCGCGGCGCTGCCTTCATGCCGTCGCGAACCTATATGATCGGCGGTGTTGCTATCGGTTTGTTGTGTGTCGCCGTGTTTATCGCCGGCGGGCATCCCTGGAGCGTGACCTTCGGCTACACGCTGTGGGGCGCCAAGGCGGCGAGCGCGTTCGGCCTCGATTTCTCGCAAAGCCCGTTCTGGCAATGGCCGGGGCCCAAGCACGCGCTCGCCGAGTCGGTGCTCTCCGACACCTCGAGCCTCACCGATTTCGGCATGCTGTTCGGCGCCATGGCCGCCGCCGCCGCCGCTAAGCCGTTCGCCGCGACCGCTTGGCCGCCGGCGAAATCGCTACTCGCTGCGGGCATCGGCGGATTGCTGATGGGGTGGGGCGCGCGGCTCGGCTTCGGCTGCAATATCGGCGCCTTTGTCGGCGGTGTTGCCTCGGGCTCGCTGCACGGCTGGATCTGGTTTGCCGCCGCGCTACCCGGCTGCCTGATCGGCATCCGCTTGCGGCCGCTGTTCGGCCTGTCGCGGGATTAGGCCCATGCGCAAGGTCTACATCGTCGTGGTGGTGCTCGCTCTGGCGGCGGTGATCGGCAATCACCTGACCAGCCCATCGAGCGGCCGCGCGGTCTCGCCGGAGGATTTCGCCGGCGCCTGCGCGCCCTGCGGCGCGCCCTGTCCGTCGAAGAGATAAAGCTAGCCCTGCGTTTTCAGAAAGTCTTCGACCTCGGCGCGGTTGGGTGCGCCCGCGGCGCCGCCGAAATGCGTGCATTTGAGCGCGGCGGTGGCGCAGGCAAAGCGCAGGACGTCGGTGAGCGCGCGGCCTTCCGCCAGCGCGAGCGTGAAGGCGCCGTGGAAGGCGTCGCCGGCGCCGAGTGAATCGATCGCCTTCACCTGGAACGCAGGGCATGTGACGCAGCGTGCCCTTGTCGAGCCAATAAACGCCATTCGGGCCGTCGGTGACGGCGAGGAAGCCGGGGACATGCGCGGCCAGGCGCTGCAAGCCAGCGCCGAAGTCGCTTAAGCCAGTCGTGCCGTGCAAGGCTTCCGCCGACGACACCACATGGGTGCCGAGCTTAAGCAGCGGGTCGTCCGGCCTGGTCGTCAGATCGAGATCGATCACGATCGGGATCTTGCGCGCTTGCGCCGCCTCGCACACCGCCGTGACGAATTCGGGAAACCGGTTGTCCACCAACACGGCATCGACATCCGCTACCAGCTTGCCGGCGTCGGCCGGCCGCGCATGGCCGAGTTGCACCCCGCGGCGGGTGGCGATGGTCTTCTCGCCCGCGGCGTCGAGCAGGATGAGCGACACCGAGGCGGTGCCGCCGGCAACGCGCACGGCGCCGCTGTAGTCGACACCCTCGCTGGCGAGATCGGTGACGATGCGGTTGCTCACCTGGTCGTCGCTGCCGCCGAGCGGGCCGGCGAAGGCCGCGCGTCCGCCCAGGCGCGCGATGGCGACCGCGGCGTTGGCCGCACAGCCGCCACCGGTGATGATGAATTCCGATGCCGAAACCTTGGTGCCGGGTGCCGGGAAATTCTGCACGCCCATGACGATGTCCTGCACCGCGATGCCGGCGCACAGGATTTTCGGAGCTTTGCTTCCCGGCGCAGGTTCAATCAAAGGCGATCTCGTTCTCTAGCCAGGCGCGGATGATGTGATGCGCGATCGCCACCGGCGGCGGCGTGGTCAAGCCGTCCGGGTGCTTGCGCATCAACATGGTCGCGATCTCTCTCTTGCTAAACCAGCGGGCATCCTCGAGTTCCTGGCGGTCGACCACGATGTCGTGGGTCACCGCCTCGGCATGGCAGCCGATCATCAGCGAGCTCGGGAACGGCCACGGCTGCGAGCCGAAATAGACCACCCGGCCGCAGGCGATGCCGGCTTCCTCGCGCGTTTCCCGCCGTACCGCGTCCTCGATCGCTTCGCCCGGCTCGACGAAGCCGGCCAGGCACGACCACATGGTCGGCACGAAACGCGGGCTGCGGCCGAGCAGGCAACGCTCGCCGTCGACCGCCAGCATGATCACCACCGGATCGGTGCGCGGAAAATGTTGCGCCTCGCATTTCGCGCAATCGCGCCGCCAGCCGGCAAGCACGGCTTGCGTCGGCGCGCCGCAGTTCGGACAGAAGCGATGGCGTGCGTGCCATTGCAGCACCGCCTTGGCTTCGGCGACCGGCGGCAGGTGCTCGGGCTCGACCAGCCCCTGCACCGCAATCGAGCGCAGGTCGGTGGCATGGAAGCCGTCGCGGGTTTTCAGCGCGTCCGCGGCGGCCGGCGCAATGCCGTAGCCGAAGCGGCCGGCGCCTTCCAACGAGCCGAGGAAAACCGTCGCGCTGGCGGGGCCGAGCGCGCGCGCTTCATCCATCGTGAACAGCGGATCGCTGAGGGCTGAACCCTTTTTCATCACGATCAGGTCGCCGCCGATCACATAGGCGCCGGCGCGCGGCTCGCCCGCCAGCCGCGCAATCGCGGCATCGTCGGCACGCAGCTCGGCGGCGCGCTCGATGCGGCTTTGCACGTAGCCAAGACGCGGTTTGGGGCCGAGTTCGGGAGACGAGGGCATCAGCGCGGAAATTCGCACGATGAATCAGTTAGCGCAATGTGTGCTTAAGCCGCCACCGTGCGATTCAGTTTACAGACGCGCCCCAAATGCGGCCGGACTCCCTCTCCCATAGGCAGAGGGTTGGGTGAGGGGTTACCGACGATCGAAAGGCACTTGCCCCCTCACCCGGCGCACTTCGTGCGCCGACCTCTCCCCCTAGGGGAGAGGTGAAGAGGAGTCCGCGGCGCGCAGTCATTCCGCCGCCTGCTCCGGCCGCGGATACATGGTGGCACGCAGCTCCGGCCGCTGCCATTGCGGCCCCAGCACGCCCTGCTTGGCGGCGTAATTCTGTGACGAGGTCACGCGTGTCGGTGCTGGTGCGCATGGCGCGTGCGCGCTCGAGGCTGACGTCCACCACGAAGAGGCCGGCGGCGGTGCTCTCGAACAATATTTCTTCCGGCGCCGCCACCATGGCCAGCCCGCGCTCGGCATGGCTGAACAGATTCTGCGTGGTGACCACGATAGCCAGGTTCTCGATCGCGCGCGACCAGATCAGGTTGCGCCAGCTCGCCCACAATTTTCCCTTGTCGGTGCCGGCCGGCATGAAGATGAGCTCGGCGCCGCGCAGCGCCAGCGCGCGCGTGACCTCCGGCATATAGACCTCGCTGCACATGGCGAGGCCGACTTTGCCGTGTGCAGTATCGAACACCGGAAACTCGTTGCCGGGCACGTATTGGAATTCCCACCACTTGCCGCCGGTATAAATCCACGGTCCGTTCGGGTGGGTGCGGCGATAGGAGACTGGCGCGCGACCGTCGCCATAGGCCATGCAGATCAGGTTATGCGCTGTGCCTTCGTTGTGGCTGAGCGGCTCGATGGTGCCATAGACGGCGTTGATGCCGTGCTTGGCCGCGGCCTCCGCGAGGCGCGGCGTCGGATCGAAACTCGCTGGCATCCGCCACGGCCCGGGATAGGTTTCCGGAAAGCAGACGAAGTCGGCGCCCTCGGCCTTGGCGCGGGCGATGAAATTGACCGCGTCGGCGACATTCTTTTCATCCTCGCCGATCGGGTTGGTAATCGGCTGCACGACGGCAATGCGGAAAGTCATGACACGCTCCTTGTTGCGTTAAGCCTAGCCGCCAACGGGCTTGATTTGAAGAGCGCGGCGCAATGCGCCGACAAGGCCCTCGCGCACGGCAGGATCGTAAACGGTCGGCGGTGCCGCACCCCACACCGGCTTCGGCCAGGCGGCGTCGCTGTGGCGGCGTGCAATCACGTGCACATGCAATTGTGCAACCTGGTTGCCGAGCGCGGCGATGTTGAGCTTCTCGCATTCGGTAATGGCCTTGAGCGCGCGCGCTGCTGCGGCGATCTCGCCCAGCAACTGCACCTGCGCGGCGTCGTCGAGATCGATGAGCTCGCTCAGCCCCGGCCGCCGCGGCACTAGGATCAGCCAGGGAAAATTGGCGTCGTTTGCCAGCAGCACGCGCGACAGCGTCAGGTCGCCGACCGGAACCGTGTCCAAGGCGAGTTGCGGATGCAGCGTGAAGCCTGCGATCATTGGCGCTTCCGTGGACGATCCAGCCTCCGGCGGCGACTAAAGGGGAGCGGCCGGCTTTCGGTCCTCGCGATAGGGCTTCCCATGTACCCGCGTCAATTGCCCCCATGCCGGTTAGACCGGCGCCAGATCGTATTCGCGCTAATGCGCCGCAGGTCTGGCGGCGGGCGGGCGCAGCCCCGCTCGCGCCCAGGATACCGGCATGGTCAAATATGTGCGCGATCTCTATGTGCGCGAAATCGAACTGCACCTCACCCGCGCGCCCGTTTCCGAACAGGCTTTTTTTGCACTGTTTGCCCGCGACCTGCGCGCGCTGCTGTAGACGCCGCGGCCCTATGCTGGCCGCGAGCCGATCGGGCGCATCCTGCACGCGTTTTTGGCTGGGACGTGCTGCCCGGTCAGCCGGTGAAACTTGTCCAGGTGGTTCCGGCCTATGGCGGCACCGGCGACCTCACGCTGGTGCGGGTCGATCTCGAGCACCACGGCGCGACGCATCAGATCATCGTCCGTCCGGTGCGCGAGAATGGCCTGTGGAAAATTGCCGACATTTCCTAGGATAGTGGCGAGAGTCTGCGGACTTATTACCAGCGGATCACCGGCCGCTGAGCTTGCATTCCCGTTACGTTCCGCCGATATAGGAGCCGGGAGGTTGGCGGTGGACGAGCCACTCGCCAACCGGGTCAGGTCCGGAAGGAAGCAGCCCTAACGAGCGCGGTTCGGGTCGCTCGTCAGCCTCCCACCAATTCCTCGATTCGTCAGCGATAGCCGACGCATGCGCGGCTACCGATCGGATGGCATGATGAGCGAGCTACCGAAAACCTCCGATCAAGCCCGCGACCTCGGCGCGACGCCGGAGGCGCCGGCAGGCGGCTATCGCGTGTTGGCGCGCAAATACCGGCCGGCCAGCTTCAACGACCTCATCGGCCAGGACGCCATGGTGCGCACCATCTCGAACGCGTTCGAGAGCGGGCGCATTCCGCAAGCCTGGATCCTCACCGGCGTGCGCGGCGTTGGCAAGACCACGACCGCGCGCATTCTGGCGCGCGCGCTCAATTACGAATTGCCGGACGGCTCGATCACTGCGCCCACCATCACCATGCCGGCGATGGGCGTGCACTGCCAGGCCATCATCGAGAGCCGCCACATCGATGTCTTGGAAATGGACGCCGCCTCGCACAATTCGGTCGAGGACGTGCGCCAGATCAATGACGCCATCCGCTACGCGCCGGTGTCGGCGCGCTATAAAGTCTATATCCTCGACGAAGTGCACATGCTCTCGGGCGCGGCGTTCAACGCGCTGCTCAAGACGCTGGAAGAACCGCCGCCGCACGCCAAGTTCATTTTCGCCACCACCGAAATCCGCAAAGTGCCGGTGACGGTGCTGTCACGCTGCCAGCGCTTCGATCTGCGCCGGGTCGATGCCGCGCTGCTGGTGAAACATCTCGAAGGCATCGCAGCTAAGGAAAACATCGAGGTCGAGCCGGCGGCCCTCGCCTTGATCGCGCGCGCGGCGGAAGGCTCGGTGCGCGATTCGCTATCGCTGTTCGATCAGGCCATTGCGCATGCCGCCGGGCCAGTGCGCGCGGAAGACGTGCGGCAGATGCTCGGGCTTGCCGACCGCGTGCGCGTCGTCGATCTGTTCGAGGCGCTGATGAAGGGCGACGTTGCCGCCGCATTGAAAGAGCTGCGCGAGCAATACGATATCGGCGCCGATCCGGGCGTTGTGTTGAGCGATCTCGCCGAATTCACCCATTTCGTCACCCGCGTGAAGGTAGTGCCGTCGGTAGCCGACGACGTGTCGCTGTCGGAAGCCGAGCGCAAACGCGGCCGCGATTTTGCCGCGCAACTGTCGATGCGGGTGCTGTCGCGCACCTGGCAGATGCTGCTCAAGGGCGTCGGCGAGGTGCAGGCCTCCGGCCGGCCGGTTGCCGCCGCCGAGATGGTGCTGGTGCGCATCGCTTACGCCGCCGATCTGCCGACGCCGGACGAAGTCATCCGCTCGCTCGGCGAGGAGGGCGCAGGCGCTGCGCGCCCGCAAGGCAATGGCGGCGCGGCTTCCACGCCAGCGCCGGCGCAGAATTTCAGTCCGCGCTACGACGCCCCGCGCGGGAGCACACGGTCCTCGGCGGCGGTGTCGCCGCGGCCCGCCGAGAATCCGGTGCCTGAAATCAATGAGCCGGTCGCCGCCGCGCCGACCTTGGCCATCGGTTCGTTCGAGGCACTAATCGCACTGGCGCAGGAGAAGCGCGACATTTCGATGAAAATGGCGCTGGAACGCGACGTGCGGCTGGTGCGCTGCGAGGACGGCCAGCTCGAGATCGCGCTCGAGGCGAGCGCGCCGAAGACGCTGGTGCACGATCTGCAACGCAAGCTCACCGCCTGGACAGGCAAGCGCTGGATGGTGGTGGTTTCGCAGGAGCAGGGCAGCGCCACGTTGCGTTCGCAGGCGGAAGCGCGGCAAGCGGAACTGGAGCGCGTTGTGCAAAGCGACCCGCTGGTGCAGGCGGTGCTCAATCGTTTTCCCGGCGCCAAAGTCGTGGGCGTGACGCAGAACGCGCCCGCCGCCGAGGCTGGCGACGTGTCGCTCGATCCGCCTACCGATAGTGAGGAAGACTGATGGTCGATTTCATGGGCATGATGAAACAGGCCGCGCAACTGCAAACCAAAATGCAGGAGCTGCAGGCCGAGCTGGACACCATCGAAGTCGAGGGTACGTCTGGCGGCGGCATGGTGAGCGTGCGGCTTTCCGCCAAAGGCGATCTCAAGGGCGTGCGCATCGACGATTCGCTTTACAAGCCATCGGAAAAGGAAATCGTGGAGGATCTGCTGGTGGCCGCTCACGCCGACGCGCGGCGCAAGGCGGAAGCCGTCATGCAGGACAAGATGAAGGCCCTCACCGGCGGTCTGCCGCTGCCGCCGGGGATGACGCTGACTTGATTTTGTTTCCCTCTCCCCGCGTCGCGGGGAGAGGGTGCCGAGCGCGCTCTGGCGCGCGAGGCGGGTGAGGGGCTATTTCGTTTAATATGCACACCTCGCTTGCCCCTCACCCGGCCCTCGCTTTGCTCGGGCCACCCTCTCCCCGTAAAAACGGGGAGAGGGAAGGAACGAACTGACCATGCCCACCGCCGTCGCCGGACCCGAAATCGAGCGCCTGATTCAGTTGCTGGCGCGGCTGCCCGGCTTGGGGCCGCGCTCGGCGCGGCGCGCGGCGCTGCATCTGATCAAGAAGCGCGAACTGCTGATGGCGCCGCTCGCCTCCGCCTTGCAGACGGCGATGGAAAAGATCGAGATCTGCCGAACTTGCGGCAATATCGACACGCAAAATCCCTGCACGGTGTGCACCGACACGAAACGCGATCAATCGATCATCGTGGTGGTGGCCGACGTGGCCGATCTGTGGGCGCTCGAGCGCGCGCATGCGGTCAATGGCCGCTATCACGTGCTCGGCGGCACGCTGTCGCCGCTCGACGGCGTCGGGCCACAGGATTTGGCGATCGACGCGTTGATTTCGCGCGCGCATGAGCCGCAGGTGAAGGAGCTGATCCTGGCGCTCGACGCCACGGTCGACGGGCAAACCACCGCGCATTACATCACCGAGCTGCTGCACGACGCGAACGTGAAGGTGACGCGGCTTGCGCACGGCGTGCCGGTCGGCGGCGAGCTCGATTATCTCGACGAGGGCACGCTCTCCGCCGCGATCAAGCAGCGGACGTTGTTCTAGCAATACGTCGCCACAACCGTCATGCCCGGCCTTGTGCCGGGCATCCAAGCCTTGACGGCTTCACAGCAAAGGAAGCCGTGGATGGCCGGGACAAGCCCGGCCATGACGAATTATCTCCTAGGCTCCAGCCGCTTGAAATGCCCGTGCCGCTGCAGCCAGGCCAGCAGCAGCAGGCTGGGCAGACCGGCGAGTGCGCAGATCACGAAGAACCAGACCCAGCCGGCCGATTCGGCGATGAAGCCCGCGCCCGACGATAGATACGTGCGGCCGACCGCGGCCAGTGCGGTGAGCAGCGCGTATTGCGTCGCCGTGTGCAGCGGGTTCTGGCAGAGCGCCGACAGATAAGCGACGAACATCACGGTGCCGATGGCGCTGGTGAAATTCTCCAGCGTGATGGCGATAGTCAGCGCGGTGAGGTCGTGGCCGGTGACCGCGACCCAGCAGAACCCCAGATTGGCCGCCGCTTGCAGGATGGCGCCGATCCACAGGCTGGTGGCGAGCGGCAGCGCGCGCGCCACGAAGCCGCCGGCAAAGCCGCCGGCGAGCAGCGCTGCCAGGCCCACGCCTTTGACGATCGCGGCATATTCGTTGCGGGTAAATCCGAGATCGATCACGAACGGCGCCGTCATAGCGCCGGACAGCGCGTCGGTGAATTTGAACAGCACCACGAAGGCGAGCATGGCGAACGCCATCTCGTAGCCGAGAAAATCCCTGAATGCGCCGATGGCGGCCTCGGCCACGCGCGCGAAACGCTTCTGATGGGCATGCGCGGCCTCCGCTTCGCGCGAGCGCTCCGGCTCGGTGGCGAGTATCGCGGTCGCGGTGCCGATCAATACCAGCGCGGCCATCGCCACATAGCCCGCATGCCAGGCTGCCTGCTTGTCGAAGCCGTAAGCCTGGAAACCGCTGACCATGAACAGCGCGCCGGCGGTGGAGACCAGCATGCCGATGCGATAGGCCGCCACATAGGAAGCCATGCCGGCGGCCTGCTCGTTTTCCGGCAGGCTTTCGACCCGGAAGGCGTCGACCACGATGTCCTGCGTCGCCGAGGCGGTGGCGACCAACAGCGCGCCGAACGCCACCAGGCCCGGCGCCACCGCCGGATTGCAGGAGCCGAGGAACACGATCGCCGCCATCAGCAGGATCTGCGTGAACACCAGCCAGCCGCGGCGGCGGCCGAACCAGCGCGACAGCAGCGGCACGTCAAGCGCGTCGGTGATCGGCGCCCACAGGAATTTCACGGTGTAGGGCGTGCCGACCAGCGCGAACAGGCCGATGGTGCCGAGGTCGACGCCGGATTCGCGCATCCACACCAAGAGCGTCGCGCCCGATAGCGCCAGTGGCAGGCCGGAGGAGAAGCCGAGGAACAAGACGATCAGCACGCGCGGCTTTAAGTAAACCGCCAGCGCGTCGAAAAACGACGGCCGCGCCTGCGCGGTGCCGGGCGAGACGGTCATGCGCTATTCGCCGGCTTCCAGTTTGCGGATCGGCGCCGGAATCACTTCGGCGCTTTTCGGGACATCGCTATCGAAATCGAGTTCTTCAATGTTCGTTGCGCGTTTCTCGATCCGGCCCGTGGATGTAAGGATCGCATTCAAATCGTCGCTGGTATTGCCGAGATGCGCTTGCATCTTGCGGACGCGTTCGCTGAGCAACCGCACATCCTTCATCATGTGGCCGACTTCGTCGCGAATCTGGTCGGCGGCCTCGCGCATCTGGGCGTCCTTGCGCACCTGCTTGATGACCTGGATCGCCATCACCATCAGCGTCGGCGACACGATCATGACGCGCGCGCGGTGCGCGCGCTGCACGACATCGTCGAAACTCTCATGCAAGTCTGCGTAGACAGACTCCGATGGAATGAACATCAGGGCGATGTCCTGGGTCTCGCCCGGAATGAGGTATTTGTCCGCGATGTCGGCAACGTGTTTCAATATGTCTTGCTTGACGCGCTGCACCGCCTGTTTGCGTTCATCCTCGGTGGTGGTGCCGCGCCAGGCGGTCATCGCTTCAAGCGGAAACTTCGCATCAATGACCAGGGGGCCTGACTCTGGCATGAAGATCGCACAGTCCGGCCGCGTCTTGTTTGAGAGCGTATGTTGGAATTCAAATGCCCCCTTGGGCAGGGCGTCTGAAATAATTGCCTCAAGCTGCGCCTGACCGAATGCGCCGCGCGATTGTTTGTTGGCAAGAACGTTCTGCAGCGAATTAACTTGAGTCGCGAGATCGGTAATATTCTTCTGCGCGCTGTCGATCACGGCGAGCCGCGCATGCAACTGCTGCAGATGATCGGTGGTGTTCTTGGTCGATGTCTTCATCGACTCGCCGAGATGCTGGGTCACGGTGTCGAGCCGGTGGCTGACAGTCTGCTGGAGCTGCGATTGTGCGTTGGCCAACATTTCGCCCATGGCTTTGACTTGGGCGTTGAGGGCGGCCATGCGCTGCTCAGCGGCGAGGTCGACCGGCGCCGGCTGCTTCCGCAGCAGCAGCACGAGGATGGCGACGACGCCGATCGCGATAACCAGGGCGAGAACGGGGAGGAGGATTTCCGGCATGGCTCTTCAGGTTGCGCAGCTTCTACCGTGATTCGTCCGGCCACGCGAACGAAGGGCGAACGGTAGGGCGATAACGGCTCGTGGCTCAAGGGCAAAGGCACGCATTGACCCAGGTAACGCTACCGCTTACATCGCGCGCATGGCGGTCCGTGACATCCTCATCATCCCCGACAAGCGGCTGCGGCTGAAGTCCGAGCCGGTGAAAGCGATCGACAAATCGCTGCGCGCGCTCATCGACGACATGTTCGAGACCATGTATGCGGCGCCCGGCATCGGGCTCGCCGCCATCCAGATCGGCGTGCCGCAGCGCGTGGTCACCCTGGACCTCGCCAAGAAGGACGATTCGAAAAATCCGCAGGTCTTCATCAACCCGGAAGTCACCTGGAAATCGGCCGAGCAGGCGACCTACGAGGAAGGCTGCCTGTCGATCCCGGACTATTACGAGGAGGTCGAGCGGCCGTCGGCGGTGCGCATCAAATATCTCGATCTCGACGGCGCGCCGCACGAGATCGAGGCGACCGGCTTGCTCTCGATCTGCCTGCAACACGAGATCGACCACACCAACGGCGTGCTGTTCATCGACTATATCTCCAAGCTCAAGCGCAGCATGGTGATGAAGCGATTCAAGAAGGCGGCGAAGCGCGGCGAACCGGCAAAACCCCTGGCCGAGGACAAAGAGCCTTCGCATCACATTGGTTGAATCTGGCGCGAGCGAAAGTGCGCCCTGATCACGACGGTGTTGCATGCCGCTGCGCCTGATCTTCATGGGCACGCCCGATTTCGCGGTGCCGACGCTCATCGAGCTCGCCGCGCGCGGGCACGAGATCGCGGCGGTCTATACGCGCGCGGCCAAGCCCGCCGGCCGCGGCATGGAGTTGCAGCCGAGCCCGGTCGAGCGCGAGGCGCGGCGGCTCGGACTGACGGTGCTCACGCCGAAGACGCTGAAGGACGAAGCGGCGCAGGCTGCGTTCCGCGCGCATAAGGCCGATGCGGCGGTGGTCGTGGCCTATGGCCTGATCCTGCCGAAGCCGATCCTCGAAGCGCCGCGGCTCGGCTGTTTCAACGTGCATGCCTCGCTGCTGCCGCGCTGGCGCGGCGCCGCGCCGATCAACCGCGCCATCATGGCGGGCGATACGGAAACTGGCGTCACCATCATGCAGATGGACGCTGGGTTAGACACCGGCGCCATGGCGATGGCCGAGCGCATCAGCATCGGCGCCGACATGACGGCCGGCGACCTGCACGACGCGCTGGCGCGGCTCGGCGCCGATCTGATGCTGCGCGCGCTGGCCGCGGCGGAGCGCGGCTCGCTGTCGCTTACGCCGCAGGGCGAGAGCGGCGTCACTTATGCGGCCAAGATCGGCAAGGACGAGACGCGCATCGATTGGACGAAACCGTGGAAACAGGTGCACGACCATATCCGCGGGCTGTCGCCATTTCCCGGCGCCTGGTTCGAGATCGCGGCCACGCGCGTCAAGGCGCTACGCTCGACCAAGGGCGAGGGCGCTGGGCTGCGCCCGGCACGCTGCTCGACGATCATCTGACCATCGCCTGCGGCGACGGCGCGGTGCGGCTCACGCAGGTGCAGCGCGCCGGCCGAGCAGCCGATGGCGGCGGAGGAATTTCTGCGCGGCACGCCGATGAAAGCGGGAACCCAAATTGGCTAGGACGGCTCGGTTGGATACGCAAGTAATCATCGTCGGCGCCGGACCCGTGGGCTTGACGCTCGCCATCGCCCTGGGCCGGCGCGGCGTGCGCTGCATATTGCTCGAGCAAAAAGAAGCGCCGCAATTTCTCCCCAAGATGGAGCGGTGCAACGCCCGCACCATGGAAATTTACCGGCGCATGGGGCTGGCGCAGAAAATCCGCGATGCCGGCTTTCCGCGCGACGCGCCCATGGACGTGTTCATCGTCACCTCGCTCACCGAGCCGCCGCTCTTGCATCTGCCTTACCCGTCGGTCGCGCAGGCGCAAGCCCAGATCGCCGCCTGCCATGACGGCACGCTGCCGCTCGAGCCCTACCAGCTCATCTCGCAATACACGCTCGAGCCGCTGCTCAAGTCGGTGGCCGAAAGCATCCCGAATGTGGACGTGCGCTACGGCTGCGAGTTCATCTCATTTGAGCAGGACGCCGGCTCCGTCACGGCGCGGGTTAAGACCGGCGAGGACGGCCTCCGAGCTTGAGCGCGCTTTATCTCGTCGGCTGCGACGGAGGCACCAGCGCCGTGCGCCGGCAGCTCGGCATCAAGCTGGAGGGCGAAGCCAATCTGCTGCAACTGCGCCAGGCCTTGTACCGTTGCGACGATCTGTTCGAGCGCATTCCGATCGGCAAGGGCCGGCACTACCACGTCGCCGACGCGCATTCGACGTTTCTGATCGTGCAGGATTCGACCCGCCATTTCACCTTGCATTCGGTGGTCGACAGCGACGCCGACATGAAAACAATGTTCGAGCAGGCCGTCGCCTGCCGGTGAAATATGAAATGCTGTCGTGCGCGCCGTGGCGGCAGAACCTGCTGCTGGCCGACAGCTACGGTGGCGGGCCGCATTTTTCTGGCCGGCGACGCGGTGCATCTAGTGATCCCGACCGGCGGACTCGGCATGAACAGTGGCGTCGGCGACGCGGTCGACCTGTCGTGGAAGCTAGCCGCCACGCTGCAAGGCTGGGGCGGGCCGGGCCTGCTGGCTGCTTACGAAATCGAACGCCGGCAGATCGGCGCGCGCAACGTCGAGGCCTCGCGTTATGCCTCGCGCGGACGGCGGGCCTGGCGGGCGGCCTATCGGCCGAATATCCGCGAGCAAACGCCCGCCGGTGCCGAGACGCGCGCCAACCTGACGCGCATCGCCGACGTGGAACAGCGCAAGAGCAACGAGATGATCGGGGCCGAACTCGGCTATCGCTATACCGGCTCGCCCCTGATCTGGCCGGAAGCGGGCGAGGGACCCGCGCCCAATTTCATGAAATACGAGCCGACCACCTGGCCGGGCGCGCGCCTGCCGCATCTTTGGCTCGGCGACGGCAGCGCGCTGCATGACCGCATCGGCGACGGCTATACGCTGCTGCGTCTCGCCGGCGCGCAGGCAGATAGCGCGCCGCTGGCGCGGGCCTTTGCCTCTTATGCCGCGCCGTTTACAGTCCTCGACATCGGCGAAGCGCACCCGCGCGATATCTACGGGTTTCGATCTGCTGCTGCTGCGGCCGGACCTGCACGTGGTCTGGCGCGGCAACCGCCTCGACGATCCGGCGCGATTGGCGGCGATCGCGACCGGGCACTAGTCAAGGAAATCGTATGTCGAAAAAACTGGCCCTCACTTTGGCCTGCGGCGACTACGAGATCGTGCGTCCGCTGATCAACGGCCGGATAAAGGTCGACGGGGTCGATCTCACCATCCTCACCGACATGGATTCGGCGACGCGCCATTGGCGCTTCCTGAACAACCGCGAATTCGACGTCGCGGAAGTGTCGAGCTCGTCTTATCTGGCCGCGCGCGACAACGACTGGCCGTTCCGCGCCATTCCGGTGTTCCTGCATCGGCGCTTCCGCCACGGCTTCATGTTCATCAATACGAGCAAAGGCATCAGCAAGCCCGCCGATCTGCGCGGCCGCAAGATCGGCGTGAAGACGCTGATGACCAGCGCCGTGCTGTGGATGCGCGGCATCCTGCAGCACGAATACGGCGTGCCGCTGAACAGCATCGAGTGGGTTGCCGAGATCGAGGACGACGTCAACGTGACGTTGCCGCCGGACATCAAATATTCGTGCCTGCCGAACAACAAATCGGTCGACACCATGCTGGCCGAGGGCGAACTCGACGCGTTGTTCCATTCCGATTTCGTCAAGCCGTTTCTCGCCAAGGATCCGCGCGTGGCGCGCCTGTTCCCCGATCACAAGGCGGAAGAGATGGCCTATTATCAGCGCACCGGCATCTTTCCGATCATGCACGTCGTCGGAATCCGTCAGGCGCTGGCAGAGGAGCATCCCTGGCTGGCGGTCAATCTGTTCCGGGCCTTCAACGAGGCGAAGGCGATCGCCATGAAACGCATGGCGAACCCGCGCATCGTGCCGCTCGCCTGGTATCGCGCGGCCTGGGAGGAGCAGGAGAAGATCCTCGGTCCCGATCCATGGGAATACGGCCTGACCGACAAGAACCGGAAGAACCTGGAGACGCTGGTCGGCTATTCGCACGAGCAGGGACTGATCAAGAAACGGCCGACGCTGGAGCAGCTATTCCTCAACGTCGACCAGGGCCGCAAGCGCGGCGGCGAGTACCGCATCTAGAAAATTCGCGCTACAATAAATGCAAGGGAGGAAACCTCACATGTCCGCAACAAAATCGCTGGTCGTCGCTGTCGCGCTGCTCGCCTTCGGCCTCGCGGCCGCGAACGCGCAGGAGAAGGTCTGGAAGCACGGCATTCTCGAAGCCAAGAGCGATGCCGGTTTCATCGCCATGGTCGACAAAGGCGGCTTCGGCGCCAAGCACGGCTTGAAGGTCGAAATTCTCCAGATCAAGGCCGGCGCCACGCTGATGAAGGCATTGCTCGCGGGGGAAATCGACAGCGTCGACATGGGCGCGGCGGAATCGATCGTGGCGGGAGCCCGCGGCACCGGCGTCAAAATCGTCGGTTGTACCTGGCCCGGCGTGCCGCAGGTTGTCTTGGCAAAAGCGGAAATCAAGACGCTGGCCGATCTCAAGGGAAAGAATGTCGCCATTTCCTCGCCCGGCTCGCTGCCCGATTTGCTGTTTCGCGGAATGCTGGATGCCGCAAACATCCCGTTTTCGGACGTGAAGTTAGCGACGCAGGGCGCCGATCTCGACCGTTACAAGTCGCTGCTCGCCGGCATCACCGATGCCGCCGTGGTGTCGAATGAATTCGAAGCGGTGATGCCGCCCAACATCAAAGTGCTGGCGAAGGGCAACACCGCGGTGCCGAAATTCATCCGCCTGTGTCTGGCCACCAGCAACAAGGTGCTGGCGGAGCGGCGCGACGATCTGGTGCGCTTTGTCGCGGCCGAAATGGACGCCTACAAATACGCCGCCACCCATCGCGAAGAAAACATCAAGCTGGCCCACGAACTGACCCATGCCAAGCCGGATGACAAGCGCGCCGAATTCATCATCGATCAGGCGATCAGGGACAAGCAGATCGATCCGAGCCTGGCGATCCCGGCCGACCGGATCGACTGGATGCAGGAACTGTTCGTCAAGGCCGGCGTGCTCCCGAAAACCGTGCCGACGGCGTCGCTCGTCGACACCAGCGTGCACGACGATGCGGCCAAGCTGGCGGGAAAATAGCGGCGGATGCCGCGCTACAAGCTCACCATCGAATATGACGGCGCACCGTTCGTCGGCTGGCAGATCCAGGCCGACGGGCTCACCGTGCAGGGCGTGCTGACCGCGGCGATCGAAGCTTTGTCGGGCGAGAAGATCCCGGTGCAGGGCGCCGGCCGCACCGATGCCGGCGTGCACGCGCGCGGCCAGGTCGCGCATGTCGATCTGACCAAGGACTGGGACACCGACACCGTGCGCGATGCGCTCAACGCGCATTTGCGCCCGCATCCGGTCGCGATCCTGGCCGCCGAGCGGGTGGCGGAAGACTTCAACGCCCGCACCTCGGCGGTCAAGCGCCACTATCTCTATCGCATCATCAACCGCCGCGCCGATTTGACGCTCGACGCCGGCCACGCCTGGCGCGTGCCGCGTCCGCTCGATGCCGCGGCGATGCATGCCGCCGCGCAACGCCTGATCGGCAAGCACGACTTCACCACGTTCCGCGCCGCCGAGTGCCAGGCCAAATCGCCGCTGAAGACGCTCGACCGCCTCGCCGTCGAGCGCCACGGCGACGAGCTGCAAATCACGACCTCCGCGCGCTCGTTCCTGCACACGCAAGTGCGCTCGATGGTCGGCTCGCTGGTGATGGTGGGCGAGGGCAAGTGGAACGCGGACGATCTTTCCCGCGTGCTGGCCGCGCGCGACCGCACCGCCTGCGGCCAGGTGGCGCCGCCGGACGGGCTTTATCTGATGCGGGTGGATTACGAGCCGAAATAGCGGTCGAGAATCGTCCGATAAATCTTGGTCAGCGCGCGCAGGTCGGCGATCGGCACGCGCTCGTTGACCTGGTGCATGGTCTGCCCGACCAGGCCGAATTCCACCACCGGACAATAGGCGGTGATGAAGCGCGCATCGGAGGTGCCGCCGCTGGTGGACAGTTCCGGCTTGCGGCCGGTGACCTTCGCGATCGCATCGGTCACCAGTTCGGTGAACGGGCCCGGCTTGACGGCGAACACGCCGGCGTTCGACGGCTCCCACTGCAACGAAAAATTGATGGTGCCGTGGCCGCCTTGGCGGCGCGCTGTTCGATCAGCGCTTTCAACGACTCCAGCGTGTGCTTGTCGTTGAAGCGGATGTTGAAGCGCGCGCGCGCTTCGCCGGGGATGAGATTGACCGTCTTGTTGCCGACGTCGACCGAGGTGAATTCCAGATGCGAGGGCGGGAACAGCGCGCTGCCGTCGTCGAGCGGCTCGGCCTGCAGCGCCGCAACAAGCGTCACCAGGCCGCGGATCGGATTCTCGGCGCGCTGCGGATAGGCGACGTGGCCTTGCCGGCCGCTCACGATCAGGTGGCCGTTGAGCGAGCCGCGGCGGCCGATCTTGATGGTGTCGCCGAGCTCCTCGACATTGCTCGGCTCGCCGAGGATGCAGTGATCGAATTTTTCGCCGCGCTCGGCCGCCCAAGTCAACAGCTTGGGCGTGCCGTTGACCGCGATGCCTTCCTCGTCGCCGGTGATCAGGAACGAGATCGAGCCGTTCGGCTTTCCGCCGCGCGCGCCAAGGTGATCGAGCGAGGCGGCCAGTGCGCAGGCGATGCCGCCCTTCATGTCCACCGCGCCGCGGCCGTAAAGCTGGGCGCCGGCCACCTCGCCCGCGAACGGCGGATGTGTCCAGGCGGTTTCCTCGCCGGGCGGCACCACGTCGGTATGGCCGGCGAACACAAGATTGGGCGCGGCACTGCCGATGCGGGCGTAAAGATTCTCCACGTCGTCCGCCCCCGGCTCGCGGAAGGTCATGCGATGCACGCTGAAGCCGGCGGCCTTTAGCGTCGTTTCGAGAAACTTAAGCGCGCCGCCTTCCGCCGGCGTCACCGAGCGGCAACGCAACAGATCGCGGGCGATGGCGACGGGATCGGCGGTCATTTGTCCTCCGCCTTCAATCCCGCAGCAGCTCGTTGATGCTGGTCTTGGAGCGGGTGCGCTCGTCCACGCGCTTGACGATGACAGCGCAATAAAGACCCGGCCCGCCGCTCTTGCCCGGCAGCGTGCCCGGCACCACCACGGAATAAGCCGGCACCTCGCCTTGCGTTATTTGTCCGCTTTCGCGGTCGACGATGCGGGTGGACGCGCCGAGATAGACGCCCATGGAGAGCACCGCGCCGGTGCGCACGATCACGCCTTCCGCCACTTCCGAGCGCGCGCCGATAAAGCAATTGTCCTCGATGATCACCGGCCCGGCCTGCAGCGGCTCCAGCACGCCGCCGATGCCGGCGCCGCCGGAGATGTGGCAGTTCTTGCCGATCTGCGCGCAGACGCCGACCGTCGCCCAGGTGTCGATCATGGTGCCTGAATCCACATAGGCGCCGAGATTGACGAAGGACGGCATCAGCACCACGCCGGGCGCGATATAGGCCGAACGCCGCACCACGCAGCCGGGCACGGCGCGGAAGCCGGCTTTGCGGAAGCGCGCGGCGTTCCAGCCTTTGAACTTGGCATCGACCTTGTCCCACCACACCGCCTTGCCGGGGCCGCCCGCAATCACGCTCATGTCGTTGAGCCGGAACGACAGCAGCACGGCCTTTTTCAGCCACTGATTGACCTGCCAGCGGCCGTCGGACTGGCGTTCGGCCACGCGCGCCTGCCCGCGGTCGAGCAGATCGAGCGCGCTATCGACCGCCTTGCGCACGGCGCCCTTGGTCTTCGGGCCGATTTTGTCGCGGCTCTCGAAGGCGTCGTCGATGATCTTGGCAAGCTTGTCGTTGGACATGGGGCAACCCGGCGCTTCGTTTGGGAGCGGTTTGTCGGGGTCGGGGCAGGGGATGTCAAGCCGTGCGCTGGTGCGTAAGGATTCGCTCAAGAAATCCGGCAAGATCGTCGGTCAGATAGTCGACATGCGGCTCATCGCGCCCTTCCAATTCCCAATCTTCGCGGAACACTTCGCGCGTGCCTTCCGGCACCACCAGCACCGTGATCATGCCGAGGGCGTGCGGCGTCTCCAGGTTGCGGGCGAGATCTTCGAACATGGCGGCCTTGGTCGGATCCACGTCGTGGCGCGCCAGGAAGCGCTTGTAGACTTGCGGCAGCGGCTTGGGGTCGAGGTCGGCGGCGGCGATGTCGAACACATCCTCGAAATGCTGATCGATTTCCAGCCGCCGCATCACCGCGTCGGCGTGCTTGCGGGTGCCGTTGGTGAGGATGAGCTTGCGGCCCGGTAGGCTCGCGAGCGCGGCGCCGAGCGCCGGATCTGGCGTCAGCGGCGAATGGTCGATCTGGTGCACGAATTCGAGGTAATCGTCCGGCTTCATGCCGTGCTCGGCCATCAACCCGCGCATGGTGGTGCCGTAGCGCTTGTAATAATCCTTCTGCACGCGGAACGCCTCGTCCTTCGACACTTTGAGAAAATCCGCGACATAGGCGCGGATGCGGTCGTCCACCTGCTGCCAGAGATTGAGATGATGCGGATAAAGCGTGTTGTCGAGATCGAACACCCAGGTCTCGACATGGCCGAAGCCGCGCGGAGTGCGATGTGACGCCGTCAAGGCTGATGCGGGGGCGCTGGGAGGGACCGCACGTCAGCTAGCAGCCACGGCCGGTTCCTGGACGATGACGGGTCTCGCCGGCCGCTGGTTGTGCAGGGCTGCAATCTGGCGGTCGATGGTGGCAATGACCTTGCGCGAGAACGGACCGACGTGAAGATAAATAGCCATCATCAACACCAGGAATCGCACCGACTTGGGGTTGCTCGCTGCACATTCGGTGAAGGTCTGCCAGAAAATTTCACGCACTTCCGGCATCCGGCTGATGATTTGGTGCACGGTTGCGAGCGCGCCGGCCTTGAGCTTGATATCGCCCGCCGGTGGCTCACGTCTCCCCTTGGAGCGGTCCAGCAAGGCCGACAGGCGCTTGAGGCGGCCGGCGAAGGCGACTGGGTCGTAAACTTCCTGGAGCACGCGGCGATAATCGTCCAACACGTCAGCCCGCGGCCGTAACGTGTCGAAGTTCAAGCCGGCCGTGCATTGATCGCCGTCACCGGTAACCTGCACGTCGTGGCCCGCATGCAGGCGTCCCTCCTTGGTGAGGCGCCGGCCGAGCTGGGTGCTGGACAGCGCATAGAGCAGCCCCACCATGGCCACGGGAATGGCCGTTTCCTCGATCAGCTCGATCATGGGCTCGGCAATGGATCCCTTCTCGCTGTCGAAGCCGACGATGAAGCCCGCAGTGACGAACATCCCGTGCGCATAGATGCGATGAATGCTCTCGGCAATGTTGCGGCGCGTATTCTGCTTCTTTCGCATCTGCTTGAGCGTCTCGGTGTCGGGGCTTTCGATGCCGACAAAGACGGCGAAGAAATTCGCATCGCGCATCCGCCGCAGAAGTTCTTCGTCGTCGGCGAGATTGAGCGACGCTTCGGTCGAGAACTCGAACGGATAGTCGTGTTGCTCGAGCCAGGTCTTCAGGTGGGGCAGGAAGGCCTTCACCGCCTTCTTGTTGCCGATCAGGTTGTCGTCGACGAAATCGACATGGCCGCGATAGCCGAGCTCATAGAGTTCGATCGAGCTCCGCCAGCATCTGCGCATTCGTCTTGGCGCGCGGGTTGCGGCCATAGAGCTCGATGATGTCGCAGAATTCGCAGGTGAAAGGACAGCCGCGCGAGAATTGCACGCCGATATAGAGATACTGGTCGAATTTGAGCAGATCGAAGCGCGGGATCGGAGTTGTCGTGACGTCGACCTGGAATTTCGGCCCTTCGAATACCCCCGAGCGCTGCCCGGCTCGCCAGGCTGCGATGAACGCATCGATGACGCTTTCGGCTTCGCCGAGAATCTGGAAGTCGCACGCCTTGTATACGTAGGGATGCGAGGAGACGTCCGGCCCACCGACCACGACCGGTTTGCCGAGAGCGTGGGCCATCGCCGTGATGCGCAACGAGTTGGCCTGCTGGAACAGCATGCCGCCGGTCATCACCATATCGGCCCACTCCAGATCGCCGTCGCCCAAGTCCTCGGTATTGCGATTGACGAGTCGCACTTGCCAGTCGGACGGGAGCATCGCCGCGACGGTAATCATCCCGAGCGGAGCCGTCGGATAGCTGGCACCCACAATTTCGCAGGCCGGCGTGTAGACCCAGAACGAGTCCGACGCGAACCGCGGATAGACCATCAGGACGCGACAAGGGCGGTCAGTCATTAAAATGTTCTCCCGGGCGCAATATCTCATGAAAAGGGGCTATCGCAAAGTAGCCGTAAATGCCCGTAAAACGACTTTTCCGACTCCGCGCGCTCACGGTTCCTTGAAATGCACGGTGTTCGCGGGCTGGCCACCCATATCGATGACCGCAAAGCCGGCGGAATTCAGGCCGCGCGCCGCGCAGTCCTTGTGGTCGGAGAGCTCGAATTTGCCGTCGCGGGTGCAGAGCGCAACGCTGCCGCCCCACGACAGCGGCGCATCGCCTTGCCTGATGGTGCGGCCGTTGCCGTCGACCGCCTCGCCATAGCTGTAGAGCCGGTGCGGCTCGCCGCGCAGGTCCGGCCGCAGGCATTGGCCGGCCGCTACCCGATACCAGCCGCGGGTGACGATCGTACCCATCTCGACGACGCCGAGCGCGGCCATCACCGGGTATTTGGTTTCATTGCACCAGGAAAAGCCGGTCCCTCCCGGATTGGCGGCGGCTGTAAGCAGGATATCGAAAAATTCCGGCTTCGACGTCGCGTCGGCCGGCAGCTTGCGGTAGTTCAAGAATTTTGTCAGCGCAGCTTGCGTCTTGGCGCCCTGCACGCCGTCGATCGGATAGGCGTCATAGCCGGCGATCGCCAAGAGCCGCTGGATGCCGGCCAGCCGCGCCTGCGCGTCGTCATAATCGGCTTCTTCCGCAAGATTGACCGTCGGCCCTTTCGGCGATTCGGACGGCTGCGCGGCGGTGAAGCGCGTCTGCTGGCTCACCGGACAGCCGCGCGCATTACCGATCTCGAAGTCGCCGTCGCGAATGCACAACTCGGCATTTCCGGCTTGCGGCATAGGCGCGCTGCCGTAGACCGGCGGCGTGCGCGCATGCACATAGACCATGTCGGCGTCGAGCGCGCCATCGACCACCTGTCGGCACGCGCCGGGATCGATGCGGAACCAGCCGCGGGTCGCGATGTTGGCGCGCCTTTCCAGCCCGATCGCCGCGTCCAGGCGATAGCTAGTACGATTGCACAAAGTGAGATCGGCTTGTGCTGGCGAGATCGCCAGCATCACGACTGTCGCGCTTGCCGCTGCAAGGATGCAGTCCGAACCGCGAATCATGCGGCCATGCTAAATCACAAGGGCTCCGCTCGTCCTCGCGAAAGCAGGAACCCAGTGCTGGATTCCCGCTGGAGTCCGCCCCCGCGTAGGCGGGGGCGGGAAAGCGCGGGTCTAGCGATGCATCAGCGTGCCGACGCCGTGGTCGGTCAGCAATTCGAGCAGCACGGCGTGCGGGATCTTGCCGTCCATGATAACGACGCCCTCGACCCCCTGATCGAGCGCATAAATGCAGGTCTCGACCTTGGGGATCATACCGCCGGAGATGGTGCCGTCGGCGATCAGTTTGCGGGCGTCGGCGACTGACAGGTCCTCGATCAGCGTCTTCGACCTGTCCAGCACGCCGGGCACGTCGGTGAGCAGCAGCAGGCGCTTGGCCTTGAGCGCGCCGGCGATGGCGCCGGCAAAGGTGTCGGCGTTGACGTTGAAGGTGCCGCCGCTGGCGGAGGTTGCCACCGGCGCCAGCACCGGGATCATCTCGCGGCCGATCAACTGATTGAGCATGGTGATGTCGACTTTCTCGGGCTCGCCGACGAAACCGAGGTCGATGACTTTTTCGATGTTGGAATCCGGGTCGACCACTGTGCGGGCCACCTTGCGCGCCTGCACCATGTTGCCGTCCTTGCCGCACAGCCCGATCGCCTTGCCGCCGGCGGCATTGATGTAGCCGACGATCTGCTTGTTGATCGATCCGGCCAGCACCATTTCGACGATCTCGACGGTCTTTTGATCGGTGATGCGCAGGCCGGCGGCGAATTCCGATTTGATGCCGAGCTTCTTGAGCATGGCCTCGATCTGAGGCCCGCCGCCATGCACCACCACCGGATTGATCGCGGTCTGCTCGAGCAGAACGATGTCGCGGGCGAAGTCGCGCGCGGTCTGTTCCTGACCCATGGCGTGGCCGCCGTATTTGACGACGACGATCTTGTCGTCGTAGCGCTGCATGTGCGGCAGCGCCTCCAACAGGATGCGCGCCTGCTCGAGCGGATCGATCTTGGGGGCTTTGCCCATTGCGCCGGCCTTCCCTTGAAACGCCGCAGCGTTCTAGCCGATGTGGACGGCACCCGACAATAAGTCAGCGCTTTTTTTCGGGGGCGGAAAGCCGCTGGCAGGCCATGATCAGTCGCCCTTCTGGTTATAAGCCGTCTCCCAAAAGAGCTCCTTCCAATCGCCAACCTTCGCCTTCATGCTCCCGATACGGTTGAGAAATGCCGCGAAGTAGGCGATGCGATGCGGTTGCGAGGTGAATTCAAAGCCCGGATCGTCAAGCAGCGCGACCAGGTCGTCGACAGGTTCGGACGCTGCTTGCGCCTTTTTCCAAAGCACCGCGGCGGCGCGCTTGTCCGCGCTACACACCTTGATCGATTCCTCCAGCGCGTTGGCGACCGCTTTGAACAAAATAGGATCTTTGTCTTTCGTTTGCTTGGTCGCGAGCAATGTAATTTGCGTCAGCGGCCCGCCAAACACCTCGCGACTATCCGCAACGACATGCGCGCCCGGCAGTTTCAGGCCGCGGTTAGTGAACGGCTGCACGCCGATGTGCGCGGTAATGGTTGCCGAGCCGTAGCCCGCGGACATCGCAGCAACCGCGTCGGGATGGCCGAGGCCGACCGTCAGATGGTCGAGGCGATGCGGATCGTTCCATAATTTTTCCGCCGCCATTTCCAGCATCATCGCGTTGAACGATATGCGCACCGACGGCACGGCGATGCGATCCTTCTCGGTGAAATCGGCTATCGTCTTGACGTTCGGATTGATGGTGTAGAGCACCATGGCTCCATTAGACACGGTGCCGACGGCCTTGACCTCGTTAGGCGTGCCATGGGTCTTGTCCCAAAGCGTCAGCAACGACGGCAGTGCGGCGGTGCCGTAGTCGGCCGATCCCGATAATATCGCGTCGATAATAGGCCCGGGACCGCTCAACGTCGTCGCGGTTGCGTCGACCTTACCAAGCCCCAGCTTGGTTGCCTCTTTTTGCAGGACACCGCCGGTAACCATCATGTCGATGGGAAGATAGAGCAGGCCGCGCTGCTGGACGAAGCCGACCTTGAGCGGAGCCTGTGCGCCGACAATTGAAGGCACCGCAAGCAGCCCCATGCCGCCTGCCACTGTCGCGATGGCCTGTCGCCGGGTCACTGGCCGGATTGCTTTCCTCCTTGGCATTATCCCCTCCCGATCTGCGCGCGTGTTTTTCGTGTGAGCCGCGGCAATAGCGGCTACCGCAGGACATGATAGGCTGAGTTGAAAGTCAAACCCTAGCGCTTCCGTTCTTCCAAAAGCCGGGCAATCGCAGCGCGCAGCTCCGGGATGCCGGTCCCGTCGTGGGCCGAGGTGGCCAAAACGGTCGGGAAGGCGGCCGGGCGCTTGGCAAGCGCCGCCTCGACTTCGGCGATGCGGCTGGCGAGCTCGGCCGGCTTCAAGGCGTCGCATTTGGTGAGCACGACCTGATGGCTGACCGCCACCTGGCCGAGCGCATCGAACATCGGGTCATCGGCGGTTTTGAGGCCGTGGCGGGCGTCCACCAGCACATAGATGCGGGCGAGGTTGGCGCGCCCGCGCAGGTAAGCATGGATCATCTCGGTCCAGGCCGCGATCTTGCTCTTGGCGGCGGCCGCGTAGCCGTAGCCGGGCATATCCACCACGTTGAAATGGCCGCCGGCGGTGAAAAAGATCAGTTCCTGGGTGCGGCCGGGGGTGCGCGAAATGCGCGCCAGGTTCTTGCGGCCGGTTAGCGCGTTGAGCAGGCTCGACTTGCCGACATTGGAGCGGCCGGCCAGCGCGATCTCGACCCCGCGCATCGGCGGCAGCGACACGGCCGAGCCGGCGGCGGCGACAAAGCGCCACTCGCCGGCGAACAGGCGCCGGCCAGCCTCGATCTCGTCGCGGGCGAATTTGTCCATCGGCGCGCAGCGCAGAGCGTTATTGCTGTGTCTTCTTCTTCACGAAGACTGCTTTGATATTGTCGATCAACTCGATCTTAGCGCCGTGTTTGCGCATGATCACGCTCTGCTGCAGCACCGACAGCGAGTTGTTCCAGGCCCAATAAATCACCAGCCCAGCCGGGAAGGTCGCCAGCATAAAGGTGAAGATGATCGGCATCCAGTTGAAGATCATCGCTTGCGTCGGATCGGGCGGCGCCGGATTGAGCTTCATCTGCGCCCACATGGTCACGCCCATGATCAGCGGCCAGGCGCCGAGATGCAGGAACGGGCCGACCAGCGGCAGAATCGTCGGGTCGAACGCAATGAGGCCGAACAGATTGAAGATGTTGGTCGGATCCGGCGCCGAGAGGTCGCGGATCCAGCCGAAGAACGGCGCGTGCCGCATTTCGATGGTGACGAACAACACCTTGTAGAGCGAGAAGAACACCGGAATTTGGATTGCTATCGGCAAACAACCGGCCAGAGGATTGATCTTCTCGTTCTTGTACAGCTCCATCAGCGCCTG
Organism: uncultured Alphaproteobacteria bacterium; assembly: GCA_963817045.1. Classification (GTDB taxonomy): domain Bacteria; phylum Pseudomonadota; class Alphaproteobacteria; order Rhizobiales; family Xanthobacteraceae; genus Pseudolabrys. The sequence continues at coordinate 41,292 of CAWFMZ010000006.1, read as the reverse complement.
CTGCTGCTTGGCCTTGTCGTCCTTAAAGCGTTCGCGCAGCGCCGTCATCTGCGGCTGCACCGCCTTCATCTTCGCCATCGAGGCGTAGGATTTGTTGGCGAGCGGGAAGAACGCCATCTTGATCAGCACGGTGACGAGCAGGATCGCGACGCCGAAATTGCCGACCAGCCGGTAGATGTAGTCGATCACGAAGAACAGCGGCTTGGTGATGAAATAGAACCAGCCCCAGTCGATCAGCAGATCGAAATGATTGAGGTCGAGTTTCTTTTCGTAATCGTTGACAACCCGGACTTCCTTGGCGCCGGCGAACAGCCGCGCGTCCGCCGTCGCGGTCGCTCCCGGCGCGATGGTCTGCGCGTCGAGCAGGTAGTCGGTCTGATAGGTCTTGATCGTGCCGATGGTGTCGGCGCGGAAATTCGCGACCACATGGGCGTCGGTCTTGGGCACGAGCACGGCGGCCCAGTATTTGTCGGTAATGCCGAGCCATGCGTTGGTGGCGTTATAATTGATGACCTTCTTTTCTTCGAGATTCTTGTAGGTGACTTCCTCGGAGCCCTTGTCGCCGAACTTGCCGATCAGGCCCTCGTGCAGAATATAGTAGCCCAGCGTCTGCGGCGTGCCGTGGCGCGAGATCAGCGCAAACGGAAAAAGCGAGACCGCTTTGTCGCTCTTGTTCACCACCTCGTCCTTGATCGTGAACAGATAATTGTCGTCGATCGCGACGGTGCGGCGGAATTCGAGGCCCTCGCCGTTGTCATAGGTCAGCGTCACCGGATGCCCAACCGCGAGCGCGCCGGAGCTTGTTTGCGTCCACACCGTTTCCGACGTGGGGACCTTCACATTGGCGCCGGCGGCATTGGTCCAGCCAAACTCGGCATAGAACGGCTCGGGACTGCCGGATGGCGAGAGCAGCACGATCGGCGGCGATTTCGGATCGACCGTCTCGCGAAACTTGGCTAGCGCCAGGTCGTCGATGCGTCCACCCTTGAGCGCGATCGAGCCTTGCAAGCTGTCGGTTGCGATCGGCACGCGGCGTGACATCGCCAAGGCCGCGGTGCGGTTGGCGGTCACGTCGGCGGGAGATTGCGCCACCTGACCAGGCGGCTGCGCCGGTCCGAGCGGGGCGGGTGCCTGCACCGGCTGGCCAGGCTTGCTCGGCTGCACCGGCTGCTTTTGCGCCAGCTGCTCCGCCTGCAGTTTCTCCTGCTTCGCCTTCTCCTGCGGCATCACGTAGAAAAACTGCCAGACGATCAGCACAATGGCCGACAGCGCGATGGCAATGATGGTGTTTTTACTGTCGGTCATCGCGATCCCGTGTTGCCGTTGCGCCCCGCATGCATGCGCCGCAGTGCCCCCTCGAACTCCTCGGCGATCCGCGCGAACGGAACCTTGAGCGCCGCGCGCCGGCCGATTAGCACATAGTCGTGTCCGCTCCGCATCCGGTTCGCCGCCAAGTGCCGTACGACGTCCCGCAAACGGCGGCGCACCCGGTTTCGCTCGACCGCATTGCCGACCTTCTTCGACACGGTGAAGCCAAACCGCGCCGGCCCGTCATCCGTTCGCTTGCGCGCCTGCAGCACGAACGCGGCGGCGGAAATCTTGACCCCCGACGCCGCGGCCAGAAAATCCGCCCGTTGTCTCAGCCGTTCCATGAAAGCAATGCGCGGCTTCGTGTACCCGCCGTCAGGCGGAAAGCCGCTTGCGTCCGCGCGAGCGCCGTGCCGACAAGACCTTGCGTCCGCCCTTGGTGGCCATGCGCGTGCGGAAACCGTGACGACGCTTGCGTACAAGCTTGCTCGGTTGATAGGTCCGCTTCACGATGAGTTCTCCGCTGGTCGCGCCGTGGCGACGGGGGCGCGAAGGTCGCCCCCAGGATCGGCCATGAAAACCCGCATCCGTGCGGATCGGCACGCGATTTGCGCGGCTTATAAGGGAGGGGCTAGGGCGCGTCAATGCGACCGCGCGCATCGGCGGCGGGCCTTTGGCAGCCATGTCACAAAGGCTCACAAGGCGGTGAGATCGGACCGCTTGGGCCGCAGGCTCGGCAATCTCCGTGTATATAGCGCGGATGTCCGCGACCCCGCCGTCCGCCGATCAACCGCGCAGCCTGACCCGCCGGCTGACGCCGTTAGTCGTGGTCGTCCTGCTCGCCGGTGCCGCCTATGCCATCGTCGGCCATAGCGGGATCACGCTCGAGGCGCTGGTCAGGCACCGCATGGCCATCGACGCTTTCGTGAGCGAGCATCGGGTCTTGGCCGTGCTCGCCTATATCGCGCTTTATATTGCCACCGTCGCCCTGTCGTTACCGGGCGCCGTGTTCCTCACCGTGATCGGCGGCTTTCTGTTCGGCCTTGCGGTCGGTGCATCGGCGGCGGTGATCGGCGCCACCATCGGCGCGACGCTCATCTTCCTGGTGGCGCGCACGGCGCTCGGCGAGCCGTTGCTGCGGCGGGCCGGCCCGCGTGCCGCGCAGCTGGCGCAGGGCTTCCGCGACGACGCCTTCAGCTATCTTTTGTTCCTGCGGCTGGTGCCGGCCTTTCCATTCTTCCTGGTCAATCTGGTGCCAGCCTTCGCGGGCGTGCGGCTGGCGCCGTTTGTTGCCGCGACCGCGCTTGGCGTCATTCCCGGGGCGTTGGTCTATGCCCTCGCGGGCACCGGCCTCGACAGCGTCATTGCCGCGCAGCGGGCCGCGTATGGCGACTGCCTGGCCGCGGGCCTGAGCGATTGTCATATGAGTTTCGACGTCAAGGACGTGCTGACGCCGCAACTAATCGGCGCGCTGATCGCGCTCGGCCTGCTCGCCCTGGTGCCGGTAGTGGTGAAAAGACTGCGCGCGCGCACACGCGCGACGATGTGAAATTTGAGTTATTATTGCGCGCAAGAGCATTAAGGGCATGGCGGAAACACTCAAACCCGACATTTGCGTCATCGGCGCCGGCTCCGGCGGCTTGTCGGTGGCCGCGGCCGCGGCGGCCTTCGGCGTGCCCACGGTATTGATCGAAAAGCACAGGATGGGAGGCGATTGCCTCAACACTGGCTGCGTGCCGTCGAAGGCCTTGCTGGCGGCGGCCAAGCGCGCTGAAGCGATGCGCGTCGCCGCGCCGCTCGGCGTGACGGCGGCAAGTGTCGGTGTCGATTTCGGCAAGGTGCGCAATCATGTGCAGCGCGTGATCGCCGCGATTGCGCCGACCAACTCGATGGAGCGCTTCGCCGGGTTTGGGGTACGGGTGATCAAGGGTCACGCCAAATTCAAGGACCGCAGGACCGTCGTTGTCGGCGACGATTACGAAATCAGCGCGCGGCGTTTTGTGATCGCGACCGGATCGACGCCGGCGTTGCCGCCGATTCCGGGACTGGATGAGGGTCCGTATCTTACCAACGAATCCGTTTTCGATCTTGCCGAGCGGCCCGATCACCTCATCGTCATCGGCGCCGGACCGATCGGCCTGGAAATGGCGCAAGCGTTCCGCCGGCTCGGCAGCGCGGTGACCGTCCTGGAAGCGGCGGCGCCGCTTGCCAAGGACGATCCGGAATGTGCGACAATCGTTCTCGATCAACTCGAACGTGAGGGCGTCGTCATCCGTAGCGGCGTCAAGGTCGTGCGCGTCAAGCATACGAGCGGCAGCGTGGCGGTGACGTATGAAGGTTCGGGCGGCGAAAAGACGGTCGAGGGTCGCTATCTGCTGGTCGCCACCGGCCGCAAGCCGACGACCGATGGGCTCGATCTCGACGCCGCCGGCATCAAGTACGATCGCTCCGGCATCTTGGTGAACAAGAAGCTCAAGACCGCCAACCGGCGTGTCTATGCGATCGGCGACGCCGCGGCCGGACAATTGCAGTTCACCCACGCCGCCAATTATCACGCCGGCCTGGTGATCCGGAACGCCTTGTTCCGTCTTCCGGTCAAAGTGAACAACGACGTAATTCCGTGGGTGACCTACACCGAGCCGGAACTTGCACAGACCGGATTGACCGAGGCGCAGGCACGCGAGCGCAAGCTCAAATTACGCATCCTGCGCTGGCCTTATCACGACAACGATCGCGCCCAGGCCGAGCGCGAAACGCACGGCCACATTAAAGTCATCACCACGAGCAAAGGTAAGATTGTAGGCGCCACCATCGTCGGCGCGCAGGCCGGAGAATTGATCGCGATGTGGACTTTGGCGATCGCGCAGGGCCTGAATATACGTAGCCTTACCGGCATCGTGTTGCCCTATCCGACGCTGTCGGAAATCAGCAAACGCGCGGCCATAGACTTTTTCACGCCAAGTTTGACGAGCCCTTGGGTGCGGCGCATCATAGCTTGGCTGCGAATCTTCGGTTGAGGCGGTTTTGGAATCGGGAACCGAACCATTGAGCGAGCCTGTCGCGCTGACGGCGCCACGCCATGCGCGGGCCCCGCGCATCGGGCTTTCCGGCAAGCTGTTGTTCCTCACCATCCTGTTCGTGATGGTGGCGGAAGTTCTCATTTACGTCCCGTCGATCGCCAATTTCCGGCTCAACTGGCTCAACGATCGGCTGGCCGCCGCGCACACCGCCGCGCTGGTGCTCGACGCCGCGCCGAGCGGCATGGTGCCGGAGAGTTTGGCGAAGCAAATCCTGAAAAGCATCGGCGCGCGCGCCGTGGCGATGAAGATGGGCAACCAGCGCCGCCTGCTGGCCGCCTCCGACGTGCCGTCGCAGATCGAGCAGGACATCGACATGCGCGACGTGTCGTGGTGGCGCGCCATGATGGACGCCTTCGATACGCTGCTGTTTTGCCAGCCGAACGACGTGATGCGGCTCGTCGGTCCGGCGCCGATGGCGGAAGGCCAATTCATAGAAATCATTCTCGACGAAGCGCCGCTGCGCAAGGCGATGCTGACCTTCTCCGTGAACATCCTGCTGCTGTCGCTGGTGATCTCCTGCGTCACCGCGATGCTGGTGTTCTTCGCGCTGCATTACCTGCTGGTGCGGCCGATGGGGCGGATCACCGCGAACATGATTACGTTCCGCGCCGATCCGGAAAATCCGGCGCGCATCATTGCCGAATCCGGCCGCGGCGATGAAATCGGCACGGCGGAAGAAGAACTCGCCGCCATGCAGCGTGAGCTCGCCTCCATGCTGCATCAGAAAAGCCGGCTGGCGGCGCTCGGCCTGGCAGTGTCGAAGATCAATCATGACCTGCGCAATCTATTAGCGTCGGCGCAGCTGTTTTCCGATCAATTGTCGACCCTGCCGGACCCGAAGGTGCAGCGCTTCGCGCCCAAGCTGATGCGAGCACTCGAGCGCGCGATCGCGTTCTGCCAATCTACTTTGTCCTACGGCGCCGCGCAGGAGCCGCCGCCCGAACGCAAGACGCTCGAGGTCGAGCCGCTGATCGAGGAAGTGCACGAGGCGCTCGGTCTCGGCCTCGACGTGCCGATCCGCTGGATCGTCGCGGTGGAACGCGGCCTCACGGTGGAAGCGGATCACGATCAGTTGTTCCGCGTTCTGGTCAATGTGGCGCGCAACGCGGTGCAGGCGCTGGAGGCGCGCGGCGCGCGCGATCCGGCCCGCGACCAGATCCGCATCACCGGCCGCCGCGAAGGCAGCGTGGTGGTGATCGAGGTGTCCGACACCGGCCCGGGGGTCTCGGAAAGGGCGCGGGCCCATATGTTCCAGGCTTTCCAGGGCTCCACCCGTTCCGGCGGCGCCGGGCTGGGCTTAGCCATTTCAGCCGAATTGATCCGCGCCCATGGCGGCGAAATCCGGCTGGTGCCGGGGACCATCGGCGCGACCTTCAGCATCATGATCCCCGACCGCGCGGTCGATCTCAACTCGCGGCGCGGTGAGCGGGTGCGGGCGTAGCGCGCGGGCAGCATCCACGCTCAATTTCGTCTTCGCGCCAAAGGTTTATTAGCCGGTCGGTCACGCCGAATTGAACACATTCGGCCTGGCAGTGGCGACAAACGCGGCGAATTCTGGTGTTCTTGTCGAAGGGGGCGACGTGACTGCCGCGGCGACCGCGGCGACTTATCAGTCTGGAGAAGCTCCCATTGCAAAATGCATACATCAATCGCGTCGCAACTGCCGTGCCGCCTTACGACGTCCACGATCCTTTCCGCCGATTCGCCCAATCAATGTTCGGTGGCGACCGGCGCAACGCACTATTGTTTCAGCGCATGGCCGCCAAGTCGGGGATCGAGCACCGATATTCGTGCCTCGCGCCGAGCAATCTGCCGGAAGGCGACGCAATCGATGCCGAAAGGTTTTATGCGCGCGGCCACTTTCCCGACACCGCCGCGCGGATGCGCCGTTTCGAGCAGCACGCGCCGGGTTTGGCGCAAGCCGCGGTCGATCGGCTGCAGCTCGGCGCCGAGCGCGACGCGCATCACCCATCTGCTGATCACCTGCTGCACCGGCTTCTCCGCGCCCGGACTCGATCTCGAATTGGTTGAGCGTTGCAATCTTCCGAGCACCGTCGAGCGCACCATGATCGGCTTCATGGGCTGCTATGCCGCCATCAATGCGCTCAAGCTCGCTCGCCACATTGTCCGCTCCGAATCCGCGGCGCGCGTGCTCATAGTCAATCTTGAGCTTTGTACTCTCCATCTGAGGGAAACCACCGACATCGAGCAGGTTCTCTCATTCCTCCTATTCGGCGACGGGTGCGCCGCGTGCCTGGTGAGCGCTGATCCGGTCGGCATGGCTCTCGACAGCTTCCGCGCCGTGCTAGTGCCCGGCACGCGTGATCTGATCACCTGGAATATCCGCGAATTTGGTTTTGACATGTTCTTGTCGGGCCAAGTGCCCGCCGCGATCCACGGCGCGTTACATGACCATGTGGGCGAGATTCTTGAGGGAGCGCCGGTCGAGTTCGATCGATCTTTGGGCGGTGCATCCCGGCGGCCGCACCGTACTCGACGCGGTCGAGCGCGCCTTCGGTCTGGCGCCGCCGGCGCTGGCGGCGTCGCGCGAGATTTTGCGTCGCTATGGCAATATGTCGTCCGCTACCGTCATGTTCGTAATTGAAAAACTCCTGCGCGTCGGCACGCGCGGGCGCACCGGCTGCGCGATGTCGTTCGGCCCCGGGTTGACGGCGGAGACCATGCTATTCCGGACCGCGGCTTGACGATGACGGTATTAGCCGAGGCGCCAGCGTCGCCGCGCGATTTATCCCGCCGCAGCAGCGAGATCGAGTGGCTCGACGACGCCGGCGCGGACGCGGCAGAACTGGAGTTTTTCCTCCGCGATCTCGCTCGCTTCAACGGCGCGATGTTCGGCCATCGGGCGGTGATTGCGTGGCTGCGCCGCGCCATCAAGGACGCACCGAATGATCGGCCGTTGACGCTTGTCGATGTCGGCTGCGGCTACGGTGATCTGTTGCGGGCGATCAGGCGCTGGGCGGAGCCGCGCGGCGTGGTGCTGCGGCTGATCGGCCTCGATCTTTCCCGCGAAACCATCCGCATCGCGCAAGCGGCGGGTGCGGAGACGGACGGCATCGAGTACCGGGTGGGGAATGTGTTCGAGTTCCGGCCGCCCGAGCCAATCGATTTCGTTGTGAGCAGCCTGCTGGCCCATCACTTGTCCGACGAACTGATCGTCAGGTTTCTGCGCTGGATGGAGCAGACCGCGCGCCGCGGCTGGCTGATCTACGACCTGCAGCGCCACCCGGCGCCGCATTATTTCATCACGCTGATGGGCAGGCTGACCCGTCTCAACCCGCTGATGATCCGGGACGGACGGATTTCGGTCGAGCGCTCGCTGACGGCGACAGAATGGCGCGAGCGGCTGGCCGCGGCCGGCATTGCCGGCGAAGCGGTGCGGCTGCGCTGGTTTCTTTTCCGCTTCGTGATCGGCCGTTTGAAGTGACCCGCTTGGCGGTGGGCAAAGCGACTTGCCAATGGGGTGTCGAAACGTTAGCTATGCGCCGGTTCCGTCGCCATATTTCCCTTGGCCGGCATCAGCGCCCGTAGCTCAGCTGGATAGAGCACCAGACTACGAATCTGGGGGTCGGAGGTTCGAATCCTTCCGGGCGCGCCACTCCCCACGACGATAGCTTTCGCTTAAGCTTCTAACTCAAGGCGCCCGATCAAGCGGCGCAGTCAAGATTTGCAGGGCGAGCAGCGAGGGGGAGGACACGATGTACGTTCTGCTATCACGGTTCCTGAAAGCTGGCGCTGTGCTGCTGGCATTGATCGCTGGCGCCACCGCCGACGAATACCCGAACCGGCAAATACGGCTCATCATTCCGTTCCCGCCGGGTGGCAGCAACGACGTGGTCGGCCGCCTGGTCGCCCGTCATTTGAGCGATCAGTTGGGCCAGCAGGTCTATGTCGACAATCGCGGCGGCGCCGGCGGAACGATCGGCACCGACATCGCCGCCAAGGCGGCGCCCGACGGCTATACGTTGCTCGTCATCTCGCTGGCGCACGCGGTCAATCCGTGGCTCTACAAACTGCCTTACGATCACGAGAAATCCTTTGTCCCGGTCGCCAGTTTTGGTAGCGGCACCAACGTGCTGGCGATCAATCCGGAATTACCGGTCAACTCGGTGCAGGAATTGATCGCGCTCGCCAAGGAGAAACCGGGACGAACTCAATACGCCTCAGCCGGCATCGGCAGTTTCCAACATCTCGGCGGCGAATTATTCAAGCTGATGGCCGGCGTAGACATCGTGCACGTGCCGTTCCGCGGCGGTGGCCCGGCCATGATCGACGTCATGGGCGGCCATACCAAAATCGTGTTCAGTTCGCTGATTCAGACGACGCCGCACGTCAAGGCCGGTAAGCTCAAGGCCTTGGGAACCGGCGGCGCCAAGCGCAATCCGGTGCTGCCCGATGTGCCCACGATCGCGGAAGCCGGCGTGCCCGGATACGAGGCCAATAATTGGTGGGGCATGCTCGCTCCCGCCGGCACGCCGCCGGCACTCGTCGAGAAACTCAACAAAGCCATTTCGGCTGCGCTCGATGCGCCAGAGCTGCAGAAACAATTCGAGGTGGAAGGAGCCTCGGTCGTGAAGATGGCGCCGGCCGAGTTCGGGAAATACATCGAATCAGAAACGGCCAAGTGGGGCCGCGTCGTCAAGGAAGGCCACATCATGGCGCAATAGATCTCGTCGGGCGTCAGCTGCCCTTGAGGTCGTGCGCCTCGGCGAAGAACAGGTCCTGCCAGGACGCCGGCATGTGTTTCATGCGGCCAACCTTGTGCATGAACTCGACGTGCTTCATCAGATTGGCCGGCGCGGTCGTGTAGTCGATGTCGGGATCGGTGATCATCGCCACCAGATCGTCGGCTGAGTTCTTCTTGTCGTTGGTAAGTTTCAAATAGATTTCCGCCGCGGCCTTCGGCTCGCGCTTAATGAACGCATTGGCTTCCTCGTGCGACGCGCGCACCGCCTTGCAGATCAGCGGATTGGCGTCGTGGAAGCTCTTGGTCGTGACCTGAATGCCGTTGGTGTGTTTGCCGTCCGTGTCGTAGCTTTTGAGCACGATATGAATATTCGGATTTTTGAGTTCGTAGTAATTGAACGGCGCCACGGCGAAATGGCTGTTGACCGTCTGCCCGGTGAGCATCGACTGCATGGCGTCGGGATGTCCCATGGTCACCGTGAACTCGTCGAGCCTGTCGTATTTTTCAAATCCCCACAGCTTGGCGGCCGCCATTTGCAGCGCCATGGCCTGCCCGGAAATCTTGACGGTGGGGACGGCGATGCGGTCGCCTGGCGGAAAAATCCGCGATCGACTTGACCTTCGGATTTCGCGTCGTCAGCACATAAGGCATCGACTGCACGGTGCACACCGCGCGCACTTCCTGCGGCGAACCGAAGGTCTTGTCCCACAGCGTGGCGAGCGAAGGCGACGCGACGTTGACGAATTGAATCTGTCCGCTCAGCAGTCCGTCGTTCAGCGCGCCGGGGCCGCCCATCGTCTGCCAGCCGACGCTAAGTCCGCTGACACCAAGCCGTTCGGCGTGCTTCTCGATCAGCTTGTGATCCTCCATGACCATTTGCGGCAGGAAGGGCAGGCCGTATTGCTTGCCAAGCTTGATGCTGGTTACTTCGGCCGCAGCCGGCCGGACCAAAGCGGGAAGCGCGACGAGCGCGGTCACGAATTCACGTCGGTTCACGGCATCCTCCCCATCGTTGATTCTTGTTGCGCAACCGCATCGCTTGAATCGCGGGACAATTGTGGGTCGTCCGTGGCGGCTTGCTATTGAACTCATCCCACAATTAGGGGCATATGATTGTCAAGTGCACTGTTGCCGACGATCTGCGCGCCGGGTCAAATTGATAATCGCGGCGAGGATTTCATGCAGCGAAACATCAAAGCCTTGATCGTGGTGCCGGAGAACAACACCACGATGGAGCCGGAAATCGCCGCGCTCTGCCCGGAACTCGCGCCGATTCCGGTCGCGCGTGTGAAGCGCCCGGCGCGCACGCTGCTGCTGGAGGATTTGCCCGCTTACGGCGACGCGACCCTGGTCGCCATCGAGCCGTTTGCCGATCGGCAATTCGATCTGGTGATCTATGGCTGCACGGCGGCTGGCTTCCTCGGCGACCCCGCCGGCAATGCCCGCATGGTGGAGAAACTGCGCGAGCGCACGCGCGCGACCGTGGTGAGCACGGCCGGTGCCATGGTGGACGCCTTGCGCAGCGAAGGCGTCTCCAGCACGGCGGTGGTGACGCCATATCTGGCGCCGGTGAACGACGGCTTGCGCGGCTATCTCGAAGCGTCCGGCATCAAAGTTGAGACGCTGAACAGCTTCTACTGCAAAACCACGGCGGAGCTCGGCCGCATCACCGAGCAGCAGGTGCTCGACCTGGCGCTGCGCACGGTGACGCCGCAGAGCGAAGCCCTGTTCATCGCTTGCTCGCAATTGCCGACGCTGAACGTGGTGGCGAAGCTGCGCGCCCAGCTCGACATTCCGGTGTGGTCGTCGATCCAGGCTACGGCGTGGGCCGCCGCCGCCGCGCTGACCGCGCAAGGCCTGCCGGTTCGGTTGCTGGCCGACGCCCACGCTGTCTGACGGGACCACCATGAACGACGCCAGCAAGCACGACCCGGATGCAGGTTTTGAGCCGGCATACGCTGCGCCGCCGCAAGCGTGCGACGCGCATTTTCACGTATTCGGACCGGCCGAACGTTATCCCTACGGCACCGACATCCGCTACAAGCCGCCCTACGAGCCGCTCGCGGCCTATCTCAAGCTCGCGCGCCGCATCGGCTTCGTGCGTTACGTGTTCGTGCAGCCGAGCGCCTATGGCTTCGACAATTCCTGCATGCTCGATGCCATGCGCGAACTCGACCCGGCGATCCGGCGCGGCATTATCGATCTCGACGAGAGCAAGACCGACGACAAGCAGTTGACGGAGCTCAACGCGCTCGGCGTGCGCGGCATCCGGGTGAATATCTCGCCGGTGCGCAAGCCGGAGGCCGGGCTCGCCGACTCCATGAAGCCGCGCATCGCGCGGCTGGCCAAGCTCTGCCAGGAGATCGGCTGGCATCTCGATTTCCTCACGCCGGGCTGGCTGGTCAGCGAGTTGATGCCAGTTTTGCGCGCGCTGCCGATCGAGTTCACGGTGGCGCATATGGGGCTGTTTCCCGCCAAGGACGGCCCCGGGCAGCGCGGATTTCAGGAGTTCCTTAAGCTGGTCGGCGACGGCTCGAAGCGCTGCTGGGTGAAGCTCACCGGCATCTATCGCTTTTCCACGGCGCCCGGCTTCGCCGACGTCAAGCCGATCGCGCAGGCGCTGATGCAAACCGCGCCGGATCAGTTGATCTGGGGCAGCGATTTCCCGCATTTGTCGTTCCACGACCGCGTCGGCACCATCCAGCTCTACAATATGCTGGGCGAATGGGCGCCCGACGCGGCGCTGCGCCAGCGTATCCTGGTGGACAATCCGGCGCGGCTGTTCGGATTCAAGTAAAGTTCACACCATCAGCTTGAACAGCGTCGTGGTTTCCATGTCGTCGCCGTACCAGGCGGTGATGGCGGCTTCGCGCTTGTCGATATATTTGGTTTGCCGTTTTCCAGCACCATCGGCACGTCGTGGCCCGGCACCAGGATATTGCCGGGCCGCTTGCGCCACAGCGTCCAGATTGCGTCGATCGAGGCTTTGCTGACCGCGGCGTCGTAGGTCATGTCGGTCGTACCCGAGACCAGCTCGGCGCGATTCTTGGCGGCATCGCCGGAAAAGATCACGTCGCGGTCACCGGCGTGCAGCACGAAGACCAGGCAGCCCGGGCGTGTGGCCGGGCGCGAGATGCGCGGTGATGCCGGGAAATACTTCCTCGCCTTCCGCCGCGGTGTGGAGCGTCGGCCAAGTGTTGAGCTCGCGCATATAAAGTTCGGGCACCGGCGTTTCGCCCCACGGCACTTTCAACGACCAGGCCAGCTCGTCGGCGCCGATCACGATGCGCGCCTTGGGAAACATCGTCCAATTCACCGAATGATCGTGATGCGAATGGGTGAGCAGCAGATCGGTAATATCGGCCGGCTTCAGCCCGCGTTCGGCGAAGCGCTTGATCAGCATCGTGCGCATGCTGAAGCCGCCGGTATCGATGAGCACAATGCGGCCATGCGCGCGCAGCAGCGCCACCGAGCTCCAGCCCAGCCCGCCATGACACACCGATTTGCCGGGAAAGCCCTGCACGACGACGTCGATATCGTAATCGTCGATCTTCATGGCGTGTTCGACGCGTAGGGCGCGTTGGAAACCGGCAGCGCCGGCAGTCCGGCCTTGGTGGCCTCCTTTTGCAAGGCCGCGACTTCCTTGGGGTGATAGGGCAGGCCAGTGCGACGGCGCGTCGCTTCGAAGCGGCGTTCCCGTTCGCCCGGCATCAGGATTTCATCGACGCCTTCCGCCGTCGGAATGGCGTGTACGCGCTGCACCAGCGTATCCATGCGCTTGAGATATTCGTCTTTCGGGATGAACAGGTCGGGCTTCATGGCCAGGAAGAAGTGCCCGACATTCTGCGGCCGGTCCCAATCGAGGAACTGGTTGCCGACGTCGCCGGCGCAGGCGGCGCCCGAGATCACGCCGCCCATGACGTCCATCAGCATCGATATGCCGGAGCCTTTCGGCCCGCCGATCGGCAGCACCACGCCGCCGTCGAGCGCGGCATTCGGGTCGGTGGTGGGCCGGCCTTGCGCATCGAGCGCATAGCCGAGCGGGATTGCTTCGCCGCGGCGCGCCGCGCGCCTGATCTTGCCGCGCGCGGCCACCGCCGGCGACATGTCGAGATCGAACGGCAATTCCTTGCCGGACGGCGCTGCCGGCGGCGAACGGGCTGGTGCCGAGGAAGGCCTCGCGTCCGCCCCACGGCGGCATGGCGCGCGACGCATTGGTGAAGACGAACGAAATAAAGCCGGCCTCCAGCGCCTGCAGCGTGTAGCAGGCCGCCATGCCGAAATGCGTGCTGCGGCGCGCCGAGACGACGCCGACGCCGAATTCGCGCGCCATGTCCATGGCCGCGGCCATGGCCTTGGTCGCCACCACGAAGCCGAAGCCGTTTTGGCCGTCGAGCGATCCCACCATCGGCGTGACGCGCTCGACCACCAGTTCCGGCTTGGGATTGACCAGTCCGCGCCGCACCCGATCGAGATATTGCGGCAGGAACTGCAGGCCATGGGTGTCGACGCCGCGCAAATCGGCGCGCACCAGGCAACCGGCGACGATGGCCGCGTCCTGCTCGGACAGCCCATGCGCGACCAGCAGGCGGCGGCCGAAGGCCTCGGCCGCCTCCGCCTTGGCATAGACCGGGCCCTGCGCCGTTTCGGCTTTCGCTTCGTGCAGTCATGACGTTCAGCTGCCGTTCAAGCCATGGGCCTCGGGAAAGAACATGTCCTTCCACGAGTCCGGCTTCTTCTTGAGGCGTCCGACCTTGTACATGAAGTCGACGATCTTCATCACGCTGACCGGCGTGGTGGTGTAATCGACGTCGGGGTCGGCCACCATCTTCTCGAGCGCGTCGAGCGAATTCTTGTCTTTGGTGGCGGTCAGGTAGATTTGCGCGGCCTCGCGCGGATGCGCCTTGATGAAGGCGTTGGCCTCTTCGAAGGCCTTGATCACCACGCCGCACATTTTCGGATTGGCGTCATGGAATTTCTTGCTGGTTACCAGAACGCCGTTGGTATGCCTTGCGCCGAGCGCGTCATATGATTTCAGCACCTGATGGATGCCCGGCGTCGCCAGCTCGTAGTAATAAAACGGCGAGCTGGCGAAATGCGAATTGATTTCGGAGCCTCCGCCCATCACCGCCGCCGCTGCATCCGCGTGCGAGCGCGTAATGGTGATCGAGTCGAGCTTGTCGTAGTGATCCGGCCCCCAGATTTTGGCGGCTTCTATTTCCAGCGCGATGGCGTGACCGGTGAGCTTGACCGCCGGCAACGCGATCTTGTCCTTGTCGGTGAAGTCGGCGATCGTTTTCACGTTCGGATTGCGCGTCACCAGCACATAACGGCATCGACTGCATGGCGATGAGCGCTTTGCGCCTCCTGCGGCGTGCCGGCCGTCTTGTCCCAGATCGTCGCCAGCGTCGGAACGCCCGGCCCGATGAAGTCGGCCTGACCGGCGAGCAGGGCGTCAAGCTCGGCCGCCGGACCGGCGCGTTGCGTCCACGAGGTCTTGACCTCGCCGAGACCCGCGGCCTTGGCATTCTTCTCGATCAGCTGTTGCGCCTCGATGACGATCATCGGGAGATAGGGCAGGCCGAACTGCTTCGACATCCGCACCTCGTTGACTTCGGCGTGGGCGGCGGCGCCAATGCGATCGTGCACAGGGCGGCGGCTGCGAGCTTTCTCCACATGGGTTCCTCCGTGCTTTTCTTGTCTCTAAAACTGATAAAGCCGCGCCGGGTTGTCGACGAGGATCTTCTGCAGCTCCGCGCGGTTCCTGGTCCATTCTGCGAGCCGATTGAGCGCCGCGCCATCGTCTTCCGGCCGGAACGGCTCGATCACGGCCGGATCGCGCTTGGCGGCGCCGGGATGCGGCCAATCGGTGCCCCAGACCACGCGATCCGGATTGGCGGCGATCATCGCGCGCGCCAGCGGCGCGGCGTCGGGATAATGCGGCAGCTGCGAGATGCGGTAGGGCGCGGAAATTTTCACGTAGACCTTGCCGCTGCGCAGCAGCGCCAGCAAGGCGTCGAAGCCGGGCTGCGCGATGCCGCGCGCCGCCTGCGGGCGGCCGAAGTGATCGACCACCAGCGTCGTCGGCAGCGCCAATATGGTGTCGTGCAGCGCCGCAAGGATCGCCGAGATTGGTATAGGTCTGCACGTGCCAGCCGAGCGGCGCCACGCGCTCGGCCGCCTGTTGCAATTGCCGCCCGGCCACGGCGGGGTCGCTCTCGCCGTAGATTCCAGGTTGACGCGCACGCCGCGGATGCCGGCGGCATGCATGTCGGCAAGCATCCTGGCGCTCGTGCTGTCGTCGATGACGGCGACGCCGCGCGCGCGATCGCCCAGTTTGCGCACGGCGTCGACCGTGCAGGCATTGTCCGCGCCGTAGGGGCTCGGATGTACGATCACGACGCGGTCGATATGCAGCGCGCGATGCAGCGCCAGAGGTCGTCGATCGACGCATCGCCGGGCGTGTAGAGCCGCTTGCTCGAGTAGGGGAAGCGGTCGGCCGGGCCAAAAATATGCGTGTGGCAGTCGCAGGCGTTGCGCGGCACCTCGAATGCGGGCGCCGTGTGGGCGACGCCGAGAATGGTTTGCCCGGCTGCTGTCATTAGACGGAAATCTCGTGCACCTGCTTGGCCTTCTCGGTCATGGCGGCCAGCAGGAACTGAATGTCGGTCCCGGTCGAGACCATGCGCGCGCCCATGGCGATGAATTCGGCGGCGAGCTTCGGCTTGGTCGAGAGGCCGCCGACGCCGACGTGCTTGCCGTGCTTGCGGCAGGCCGCGATGGTGCGCGCATAGGCGTCGCGCACCTTGGGGTGTTCGAGTTGGCCGGCAAGTCCCATGCTGGCGAGCATGTCGTTGACGCCGATCAGCACCATGTCGACACCTTCGACCGCGGCGATCTCGTCCGCCTTGTCCACCGCATCGGCGGATTCGAACTGCACGATGACCATGGTGGCGTCGTTCATCGCGGCGTTGGCTTCCGCCGTCGGGAACGAGCGGTATTCCAGATGGGGCAGGGCGCCGCCGGCGCCGCGCTCGCCGAGCGGCGGAAATTTCGCCGCCTTGACCACCGCGCGCGCCTCCTCCGCCGATCTGATGCCCGGGGCGACGATGCCGAGCGCGCCGCCATCCAGCACGCGCTGGATATATTCGGGCGTATTGGCCGGCACGCGCACCATGGGCGCAATGCCGACGCTCAGCGCCGCCAGGCAAATCTGCCCGGTCATGTCGAGCGTCATGGTCGAATGCTCCAGATCGATATAGATCATGTCGAAGCCGGCGGTCTTGGCCAGCCGCGCGATCTCGACGCCGCGCGTGAGGCGGATCGTCATCGAGGCGACGACCTCGTTGCGCGCCAGCTTTTCCTTGACGACGTTACGCACCACTTCATTCGCACGC
Source organism: uncultured Alphaproteobacteria bacterium (assembly GCA_963817045.1). Classification (GTDB taxonomy): domain Bacteria; phylum Pseudomonadota; class Alphaproteobacteria; order Rhizobiales; family Xanthobacteraceae; genus Pseudolabrys. The sequence continues at coordinate 24,802 of CAWFMZ010000006.1, read as the reverse complement.
ACTGAACCTACTCCCGCTTTTACATTCGCTCTATTTCGGATCGGGCAATTCGATCGCCAGCATCACATTGCTCAAGCTCTTGCCGTGAATGTCCTGCGCCAGCGAGACCGTGACGCCGCCGCCGAGCGCATTCTCGATCACGAAGTTGAACGCCTTGAGATTGCGCAACGGATGGCGCCGGATCGGCCCTTTGGCGATGTGCTTGAAGGCTTCCGCCACGCGTTCCGGCGTCAGCTCGCGCTCGAGAAAATCCCAATGCTTGGCGTCGTAGCAGATGACCGAAATATTCGACGTGTTGCCTTTGTCGCCGGCGCGCGCGTGGGCGAGATCGTAGACGCGGACGCTCATAGCGTGCCCTCCACGACCACCTGGGCATTGACCAGGTTCTTCGGCAACAGCACCGACTTCACCGCCAGCACGTCGCGCACGCGCGGCTCGCAGGCGCCGCCGGCGCCGCCCGGCCCATGCATGTGCATGGCGCGCACCTCGAAACCGATGGCATGCGCGGCCTTGCGCTCGCGTGTCCGCCCGGCCATGCGCAGCCGCACCTCGTAGGGCTCCGGCCGGATCTCCACCTGATCGTGCAGGCTGGACATGCCGATCAGATCGACGCGGAAATCGTCATAGACGAAGCCCTGCAGCTTCAGCCGCTCCTTGACGATCTCGGCCGCCCATTTGGCGCGCGCGACGGCGTCGATGCCGCCATAGGACACCTCGCCCTCGCCGATATAGCCGTCGGCATAGCCGACATTGACCTTGTAGGTGGGAGTGCGCGGGCGGGCCCTGGCGCCTGCGACGCGCACGCGATCGGCCGCCTCCTGGGTCAGCGCGATGCCGGTGATGTCGAGCACGCAGTCCGGCGTGATGTAGGCCGTGGGATCGTGGATCTCGTAGATCAACTGCTCGGTGCAGGTCATGACGTCGAGGCGGCCGCCGGTGCCCGGCGTCTTGCCGATCACGATGGAGCCGTCGGCTTTGACGTCGGCGAAGGGATAGCCGTTGCGGGCGAGATCGGGCACGTCCTTTTTGCCGGGCCAGCCGAAGCAGCCGCCGGTGACCGACGCCGTGCATTCGAGCAGGTGGCCGGCCGCGGTGCCCTGCGCGATCTTCGGCAGATCGTCGTAGGCCCAGCCGAATTCGTGCAGCATCGGCGCCAGAAAAAGCGATGGATCGGCCACCCGGCCGGACAGCACGATCGGCGCGCCGGTGTTGAGCGCTTCGCAGACCACGTCGGCGCCGAGATAGGCATTGGCGGAAATCATCTTGGGCAGGATGGATTCCAGCGGCTCGCCGTTCTCGATGAGCGTCAGTTCGCCCCGATGCTTCACGATGCTCGACACGTCGTCGCCGAGCACGACGGCGACCGCAACATCGCCGAGGCCGAGATCGGCGGCCTCCTTGCGCGCGGCGCGCGCGCCGCCGAGCGGATTGGCGGCGCCCATGTTGCTGACGATGCGGATGCCCTTGCGCATGCAGGTCGGCAGCACCATGCGCAAGCGCGCGTGCAGCGAGGGTGAATAGCCGAGTTCCGGGTCTTTGCTGCGCGCCAGATTTTCGCGCGAAACCGTGCGCTCGGCGAGGCATTCGAACACGAGGTAATCGATGTCGCCGCGCTCGGCGAGTTCCAGCGCCGGCACCATGCGGTCGTCCGAGGTGCCCGCGCCGGCGCCGACGCGTATCGTTTCGCGCGATCTCATCCGGCGTTTCCTCGCGCCCGCTATTGGTATTGACTGAGCATGGGCGGCTCGTGGCGCGGGCGTCCAATGAGGAGCATAGACAAGCTTATGGAAACCGTCCAAATTATTATTGGACAGCGGTGCGGAAGATACCGAAGCCTCACATAAAAATAATGATAATGGCGGTGGGAGGAAGCAGCTGATGGCGAGCGGTTCGACACTCGCATCAAAATCTGCATTGCCGGGTGCGGGGGGCATCAAGGCGGTGTCGGCGGGTAGCAGCGGTCGCGCGGCCGCGGACGCCGATCCAAACCAGCCATTGCTCGATGTGCGCGGCGTCACCATCCAATACAAGACGCAGCGCCATCTGGTCACCGCGACCTATCGCGTCGGGTTCAACGTGTTGCAGGGCGACCGCTTCGTCGTGCTCGGGCCATCGGGCTGCGGCAAGTCGACTTTGCTGAAGGCGGTCGGCGGCTATCTGCAACCGACCGAAGGCGAGATCCGCTTGAAGGGTGAGTTGATCAAGAAGCCCGGCCCGGACCGCATCATGGTGTTCCAGGAATTCGATCAGCTGCTGCCGTGGAAGACGGTTTTCGAAAACGTCGCCTTTCCGCTCAAGACGACGGGAACGCTGCACGGGAAAGCCGCCGAAGAGCGGGCGATGGAGTACATCGAAAAGGTCAATCTCACCAAATTCGTGCACAGCTATCCGCACACGCTCTCCGGCGGCATGAAGCAGCGCGTCGCGATCGCGCGTGCCATGGCCATGGAGCCGGATATCCTGCTGATGGACGAGCCGTTCGCCGCGCTCGATGCGCTGACGCGCACGCGCATGCAGGACGAGCTGTTGGCGTTGTGGGACGAAATACGTTTCACCGTGCTGTTCGTCACCCATTCGATTCCGGAAGCGATCAAGATCGGCAGCCGCATCCTGCTGCTGTCGCCGCATCCGGGTCAGGTGAAGGCCGAAATCAACAGCGTGCCGCGAGGCCAAGAAAACTCCAACGAAGCAGCGGCCCTCGGCCGCGAGATTCACGACATGCTGTTCGCCGATCAAATCGAGGAGGCGCCAAATGCTTGAGGCGGTGCAACGGGCGAATATCTACTGCGAGACGCTGGGGCCGGAACAGTTCGGCATTATCCAGAAGCCGCTGACTTTGCCCGAGAAGATTTATAATCAAGCCTGGCTGCGCAAGATCGCCATTCTCGTGGCGCTCGCGTTGGCGTGGGAAATCTACGGCCGCTGGCTCGACAATCCGCTGCTGGTGCCGCCGTTCAGCGACGCCATGCGTGCATTGCTGGAGGACGTTAGCAACGGGACGATTCCCAGCCGCGCGCTGAGTTCGATCCAGGTGCTGCTGATCGGCTTTGCCACCGGCACGCTGCTCGCCGGGCTGCTCACGGTCTTCGCCATCAGCACGCGGATCGGCACCGACTTCCTCGAGACCATGACCGCGATGTTCAATCCGCTGCCGGCGATCGCGCTGCTGCCGCTCGCGCTCATCTGGTTCGGCCTGGGCGCGGGCAGCCTGGTGTTCGTGCTGGTGCATTCGGTGATGTGGGCGGTCGCGCTCAACACGCTGGCCGGATTCCGCAGCGTGTCGATGACGGTGCGCATGGTCGGGCGCAACTACAATCTCAACGGCTTGCGCTTCGTCGGCAAGATTCTCATCCCCGCGGCGTTTCCGAGCATTCTCGCCGGCCTCAAGATCGGCTGGGCCTTCGCCTGGCGAACGCTGATCGCGGCCGAACTCATCTTCGGCGTGTCGTCGGGGCAGGGCGGGCTCGGCTGGTACATCTTCGAGAGCAAAAATCAGCTCAATATTCCGGAAGTGTTTGCCGGCCTGCTCACGATCATCCTGATCGGGCTTGCGGTCGAGAACGTGGTGTTTCGCTTCATCGAGACCAGAACGGTCCAACGCTGGGGCATGCAGTCCTGATTGCGTGTCAAGCGCGAGCTCAGTGCAACGGGAGGAATTCATGATCCACAGGCGCGCTTTCTGCAAAGCCCTCGCGGCGACGACCGTTCTGGCAACGCCGGCGCTGCTGCGCTCGGCTTTCGCCGACGAAGTGTCGAGCATCGTGCTCGTGAGCCAGCACGGTCTGCCGTATTTGCCGATGATGGTGATGGAGCACGTTCAAGCTCGTCGAAAAGCATGCCGGGAAGCTCGGCGTTGCCATCGCTCAAGCCTGAATATCAAGACGCTTGGGCGGCACGCAATCGCTGATCGACGCGCTGTTGAGCGGACAGATGAATTTCGGCGTCACCGGCGTGCCGGGCCTGGCGACGCTGTGGGACAAGACCGCCGGCACGCCGAACGAAGTGCGCGCGCTCTCCGCCGTGCAGTCGATGCCGTTCATGCTGGTGACCAACCGCGAGGCCATCAAGACGATCAAGGATTTCAACGAACACGACAAGATCGCCGTGCCGTCGGTCAAAACGTCGAGCCAGGCGATCTGTCTGCAAATGGCGGCCGCCAAGGAGTGGGGCCAGGATCAATATGCCAAGCTCGATCCGCTCACGATCACGCGCCCGCATCCGGACGCCGCCACCTCGGTGATGTCGAAGGCGACCGAGATCAACAGCCACTATTCCGTCGCGCCTTTCTATTACTACGAGCTGGCGACGCCCGGCGTGCACAACGTGCTCAAGTCCTACGACACGCTGGGCGGTCCCGCGACCAACGGCGTGATGCTGATGACGAAAAAGTTCCGCGACGCCAATCCCAAAGTGACCAGCGCGGTTTATGCCGCGCTCTCCGAGGCGGAGGAATTCATCAATAAAAAGCCGGGCGAGGCGGCGCAGATCTACATCAAGACCACCAATGAAAAGCGCAGCAGCCAGGCGGAGATGACCAAGTTCATTGCCGACCCCGACAATATGTGGACGACGACGCCGCAACAGACGATGACCTTTGCCGACTTCATGCACAAGGTCGGCACCATGAAGCGGCAGCCCGCATCGTGGAAAGATCTCTACATGCCGGAATCGCACGAACTCAAGGGCGCTTAAGCCAAGCCATGGCGCCGCACGCCGACAGGTTGGTGAACCCGGTCAAGGCGCGCATGCAGGCCGGCGAGGTCGCGCTCGGCATGCCGGTGCGGCTCGCGCGCTCCGGCGATATCGCGCGGATCGCCAAGACGACCGGGCACGACTTCATCTTCATCGACGGCCAGCACTCGCTGTTCAACCTCGAGACCATCGGCCACATCGCGAGCACCGCGCTTGCCTGCGGCATTGCCCCGCTGGTGCGCGTGCGCGGCATCGACGACCCCGATGTGTCGCTGTTGCTCGACAATGGCGTGATGGGGATCGTGTATCCGGACGTGAACAATGCCGCACAGGCCCGCAAGGTGGTCGAAATCTGCAAATTCGCACCTGTCGGAAAGCGCTCGGTCACCGCCGGCTACCCGCACTTCGACTTTAAATCCGTGCCGCTGGCGGTGAGCGTTCCCCAGCTCAATGACAGCTGCCTGCTCGTGTGCATGATCGAAACCGTCGAGGGCCTGGAAAACGTCGAAGCCATCGCGGCGGTCGATGGCGTTGACGTGCTCCACCTCGGCAGCAACGATTTGCTCGCCAATATGGGCAAGCCCGGAAAATTCGACGATCCGGCTTTGGTGGCGGCGCAGGAACGTCTGATTGCCGCCTGCCGCAAGCACGGTAAGTTTGCCGGCTGCGGCGGCAACCGCGATGTTCAGCGTCAGGTCGATCTGGTTCGCAAGGGCTGTCTGTTCCTGACCACCCAGTCGGATATCGGCTTCCTAGCGGCGGCGGCGTCGAAATGGACCGCCGGCATCCGCGACGGGCTCAAGGCCTAGAGCTCGCGCAGTGCGTTGAACTGCGCGACGTAGCCGGAAGCGTCGATCCGCACGCCGATGACGGTGGTGCGCTTGGATTGCACCGCGGCGCTGAGCGCAGCGCTCAAGGCTTGTTCGGTTTCCACCACGATACCGTCGGCGCCGAAGGATTGCGCCAGTTTCTCCCAATCGACGCCGCCGAGCTGCACGCCGTGCAGCGGGATGCCCTTGATCTCCTGCTTGACGCGGATCAGGCCGATTTCGCGGTCATCGAACACCAGCACGATGATTGGCAGGTTTTCGCGCTGGGCCGTCTGCAATTCCGCCACCGTCATCAGGAAGCCGCCGTCACCGGTGAACGCGACCACCGGCCGGTCCGGATAAGCCATACGCGCCGCCAGCGCGCCCGGCACCGCGTAGCCCATGGAGGCGAGCCCATTCGAAGTGAGAAATTCGCGCGGTCCGTAGGACTCCCACTTCTGCACGATCAGCAGCCGGCTGGCGCCGGCATCGCATGTGGCGATCGTGTTGCGCGGCAGCACCGCGCGCGCGACTTCCATCGTCCGTTGCGGCGACAGCCCGGTGCTCGGCGTGTTGAGCGCGTCGCGCACCTCTTGCCGGAACGACTTGGCGGCCTTCTCGCCCCAGTTTGTGCCCTCGGGCGCCCATTGCGCGAGACCGGCCAGCAGCGCCTTCAGGTCGCCGATGATTTCCGGATCGGCCGGCACCAGCGCATCGACGCTCGGCACCGAGGACAACGCCAGCACCGGCAGCGTGTAGGGCCACGGCTTCGGCTGCAGCTCCACCGCGTCGAGCCCGACGGTGACGATGAGGTCGGCCTCCATCACCAGCTTGCGCTCGATCAGCCCGCCGATGATGCAGCCGGCGCGCAAGCGGTGATCCTCCGGGATCATACCCTTGCATTTGGTGGTGGTGAGCACCGGGGCGCCGAGGCGTTCGGCGAATTTGACGAATTCGGCCGAGGCGCCGCACCAGTACACGCCTAAGCCCGCAATCAGGATCGGCCGTTTCGACTTGCCGAGCATGTCGAGCGCCGGCTTGAGATCGGCGCGGTCCGGGCCGGGCACGATCCAATTCGGCATCAGCGGCGGCTCGGCGACATAGTCGCCGGCCTCGCGCGTGGTTTCGCTCTGCGGAAATTCGAAATGCACGGGGCCGGGCGGCATCGCGGTCGCGGTGCGCATGGCGCGGCGCACCTGCTGGCGCACGGTCTTGGCGTCGATGGTCGTGCTCCACTTCACGATCGGCTCGTAGACCGCGAGCTGGTTGATGCGCTGACGCAGCCCGGTCTCGTAGGTCGGGCGCGAATAGGAGTCGGTGATCGCAATCAGCGGCGAGCGGTCGAGAAATGCGTGCGCCACGCCGTTGACCATGTTGGTGGCGCCGGGTCCGCGCGTGGACAGGCAAATGCCCGGGCTGCCGGTGAGGTCGCCCCAGGTCGCGGCCAGCATGGCGCCGGCCACCTCCTGTTTCATCAGCAGAAAGCGCATCTGGCGCTGGCGCGCCGCTTCCATCAGTTCGACCGACTCGCCGCCCGGATGCCCGACAATGAAGGGCGTGCCGGCGTCCTTGAATGCCGCAGCCAGCACTTCGACGGTCGTGGCCATTGCTCAATTCTCCCGGTCGGTCCGGCGGGCACGATAGCAGCAATTCACCGCATGCATTACTATCGTTACCTGTTTTTGGATTGGATCAGGTATGCCCGAAATCAAGGTCGCCATCCTCGACAAGTTTCATCCGCACATCAAGACGGCGATCGCGGCGGCCGTCCCTGCGAATTGGACCTTGTTGTTCATCGACGAAAGCACCTTGGCCGCGCGGGCGGCGGTGCTGCGCGACGCCGACATGGCGTTTGTCATGGCGGCTCCGGTGCCGAAAGAATTGCTGGCCGAGGCGCGGCGGCTGCGCTTCATCCAAAAGCTCGGCGCCGGCGTCGACCGCATCGATCTCGATGTCTGCCGCAGCCGAGGGATCGGCGTGGCGCGGCTGCATGCCGGCAACAGCATTCCGGTCGCCGAGCATACGATCCTGCTGATGCTCGCCATCTATCGCCAGCTTCCGCAGATCGATCGCCGCACGCGCGCCGGCGCCTGGAACAAGGAGGATGCCCGCGGCATGCATCGGCAGCTGCAGCACAAGACGGTCGGGCTGGTCGGCTTCGGCGCCGTCGGCAAGGAAGTGGCGAAAAGGCTGCGCGGTTTCGAAGTCACGACCCTTTACTACGATCCGGTTCGCGCTTCGCGCGACATCGAGCAAAGTCTAGGCGTCAGGTACGCCGATCTCGACGAGTTGGTTCGAACCGCCGACATTGTTTCGCTGCACCTGCCGCTTCTGCCGCAAACGGCCGGCATCATCAGCGCGCAGCGCATCCGCGCCATGAAGTCCGGCGCAGTGCTGATCAATTGCGCCCGCGGCGGCCTGGTCGATGAAGCCGCCCTGGCGGCGGCGCTGAAAGACGGACACCTGTTCGGCGCCGGCATCGACGCCTTTGCGAGCGAGCCGCCGGTCGGCAGCGAGCTGCTCGCACTGGACAACACCGTGGTCACGTCGCATCTGGCGGGCGCGACGCTCGATAATTTTTCTGGTGTCATCGCGCGGGCGGTGGAGAATGCCAAGGCTTTCTTGCGCGGCGATGCGCTGCCCGAAACCGACGTGGTGATCGCGCCCGTCTGCAAAGTGCCGGTGGCTTGATCGCGCCGGACTGCTATAAGAATAAACTCACGCGCCGGTAGCTCAGCTGGATAGAGCACCAGACTTCGAATCTGGGGGTCAGGGGTTCGAATCCCTTCCGGCGCGCCAGGTATCTCCCTGAGAAAATTGATATTTATCGTCGCAGGTTGTAGCGCTGCTTCCACGAGGTTCCCGTTTGGAAGCAATATGGAAGCGGAGCGCTTTCATCCGATCAAATCTTTTTCCAACGAGGGCAAACGCAATCCCCTTAATCCGCGAAGCAAAATGAGCCGCGCGACTAACGCACTACGCCTCCCAATAACAAATCTGACATTACAATAGTGTCGGGGCACCCCCGATCCCCGGGGGGTATTGGACAGGCCACCCCCACCGTACCCGCCTCCTTCGAGGGGCCCCTCCGTTATGTAGCACGAGAAAACCCAATGTAATTCTCGTGTAACCATAGAACCACGCACCCCGTATTCCTTATTCGAAAAATACTGGATCCTAAAAACCGTGATGTAACTTTGGTGATACCTATCGGAGATCTCAGATTGGGAGATGCAGTAATCTCTCATCCACTTGTACAAGAATGCCGTCAGGTCAGAGGGATGCGCCGGTGATACGAATAATGAGTTTGTCGGCTGTCCCTACCGCAAACCTAAAACAGCGATGAGGAACTGCGAATCGGGTGATGCTTTTGCCCGATGTTCAATTTTTTTGGACTGATCTGGTATGCGCTCGTCGGGCGGTTTCGGTCGAGGGTCCGGCGGGGTTAGCCAAACGCGGTGCTATTTCACCAATCTGAAGGACGCCATACGGCGTATTTTTTGGAGCTTGTCGAAGTGGCAGTTATTGTGCAGCGGCGACGCTTATGAGTTGTTCGCTGCTAATCGGTCCGGGCGTCCAGTCTTCACCGGACAAAGGCGTAATTTTTATATCGCTGATGAGCCCGGCCTGCAGAGACGGATCAAAGTAGCGCATGCTCTGTTCGTTAAGATCAATAACGCGGCCGGGTTTGAGTGGCCCAACGTCGTTGATCTTGACGATTACATGCTTATCGCCACTCTCCACCAGTGCATAGGCGGGCAGATAGTTTTTGCCATAGCGGACGCCACCGAACGTCCCACGCAAATCAGTTTGAATTGCAGCGGTCCACGCGATCGGATCATATAGTTCGCCGGACGCGGTTTCTATTCCGCCCGAATCATATCCGGGCCGAAAGGGATCATACATCGACGCCGTGCCAACGATAGTAACGCCCACGGGAGCCGCATCGAGCCCCGATCCTATGACCGCCAATGGGGCAAGCAAAGATTGGTAGGCGGCGACCTTGAGCTGCAGATCAGAGCTTATAAAAGGCACCGAGCTCGCGACGACGCAGCGCCCATTGTCCTGGTTCGTCACACACGCATGCATGACGAAAGCCAGCGCGCGACGCGTTGCGGCAGATGCACCGGAATATGCGTACTCGCCATTCGCAGTTATTTCGCCAGTATCTAAATAAACGTTCATATTTGCCGACTGCGCCATTGCAGAAGATGAAAAGGCAAGCAGAATTGCGCCGCCGCAAATCGCGGCGCCCAAGCGCGCCATCATTCAGATGCTCCTGGATTGGCCCCCGCCGAAGGCCGGGCTGTTAAATGCTGGGTCGTGCAAATTCAAGGCGAGAGTTTGTCAATTTCTGGATGCGCGATAGGCGGACACGAGACTCTCGAGTTCAGAACTTACTTCTGAAGCCAAAGCATATTTTGGCCTCATGGACATACGCGTATCCACGAGCGAGGCGCCGTCGTAGTAAGCGCATAACAAATAGAGGCCGCCAACTAAGGCGGCTTCTTTAGCTATGTCAAATCACAGACATGGTGTCGCCCGTTGGCAGATACTGTTGCAAAAAGAGTTTTCGCATCCCGCCGCGCAACATTGATTCAAAAAAACAGCTTGTCGCGCAAGATTGATTCAAGCGGCACGTTTGTTTGATTCGATAGTTGCGCACTTGGAGGGGGTCGCCGACTTTTGCAACAATATCGGCACACGGCGGACAATCCAATCGCGCCCGCGAATGTCCGCTAGAAAGGACAGGTATCGGCGACGTTTCAGCGCTGGCGCAGCAGGGCTCAGCTCAGGTCAGCGGACCCAGCCAAAAGGACCACTCGCAGGTCCGATCGGCAGTGGTGGACGTGGCATATTGCCGCCTCGCGATTCCGCCGTGATCTCTCCCGACCGGCTAGGCTTCGTCATCGTGTTCTGCGTGGTTTTTCCGACGCTACCGCTTTTCCGCTCTTCCTTCTTTTTTTGTACTGGAGCCGAGGCTAAAGCGCGTGCCGCTGCCGTAGGCAGTGCCTTCGGCTGGGCCGCCGCCGGAGGCGTTGCCTCCACTGGCTGAGTCAATTTGGTCTCACTGCCAAGCGGCCAGACGAAATTGTCGGCACGGCCGGGCGGAGCGGCCACCGGCTCGCCCTTGAGCAGAACCTTCGCCGCGATGTCGTCACTATGGGCAGAGCCGCCGCCGGCGCCCCCGAGCAGCTCGTCGGATTCGCTTGTTGGTGTCCCCGTCAGCAGCACTGTCGGCCCCGCCAATGGTCGCTCGACCGGCATTTGCTCGGATGGGAGGGGCCGGTGCGGTTCGGAGGGTAGCGCCACAGGCATTCTATTACTCATATAGCGTCGCAGTTCGCGTTCAACATAGTACGCGAGCTTACGCACGCCGTATTTGGTGAAGAAGACGCCCTCGCTCGAACGCAGCCGGCGCATCTGCCCCTCATAGTCGGGCCCATAGTTTGAATACTTACCGGCTTCATCCACAAAGCCGTCCCACACGTCAATATAAACGATGCCGGCGCGCTCGGCGCGCGAGCGATAGAGATCATTGAGATAGGTCGCGTCGGCTGTAGAGCGGGTGCCACGGATCGACGGCAGACCGACCCAGAACACCGGCACGCCCTTGCTCTTAAGGGCGGCGATTGTCTCATCGATGCGCCGCGAGTAAATTTTTACCCACTGGTCGCTGCGGAACTCGACAACACCATCGTTTTTGCCGCGCTGCAGATTGGGGGCGACGATCTCATCCGAATTGTCAATCGGGTAGGGCGGCTGTTCGCCCTTTTTTTCGGCTTCGTTCTTGGCCTGCTGTTCCTTGACCTTCGTTTCGGTCTCTTTGGCGAGGTCCTTTTGACGAATGCTCTCACGATCGCTGACCCCGAGCATCATGATCACGTAGTTAGCCTTCTCTTTTGCTAAAATGTCGCGCGCGACGTGCCACCAGTCGAGATCGCCTTTCGCGTCGTAGCGTAGCAGGCCGGAGTAAAACTTGTTCTTGCGGATGATGTTGAGCTCCGGTGAATTGGAGAACACTTCTTCCAGTCCATAGGCAAGCCAATCGGCCATGCCATCGCCCATCACTACGATCGAAGTCGTGGGAGCGAACTGTTCGCCTTCTGACTGTGTTTTGCGCGGCGGCGGTGGACGCGAACTTTCGCTCGGTTGCTGCGTGGGCTGTATTTGCTGTGGCTGATTTGGCCGGCCATATTCGTTTTCGTACGGCCGCGAGTTTTCGCGCTCGTAAGGCCGTGAATTGAATGGTTCAAATAAATTCTGGAAAAAGCCGCGCGGCCGCCGCTCCTGCCTGTAGTCCTGGTACCGCTGATCGCCGAAAAACTGGGCCTGGGCAGGAGCGACGAAGCCTATTTCGACGGCGGCCATGCCAGCGAATTCGGCTATCGCAAAAACAGCCGCCACGACAAGCCAGCGCCAGAAGCAGATTTTCCCAAACATGTGCATCGAACAAGGCCCAAGTACTGTAAAATTGAACCGCGAGTTCACCCCAATAGATATTGTCCATTGGGGCAGTGCTGGGCGCTCTAATTTGATCTTGGCGGATCCCGCTATGGTCCCCTTTGCTGATCGATCTGTGAGAGATAACGACTGATTTTTTCCTATATGCTAGGATTCAATTAGACAATAAACCAGCCGGCCGCCGCTAAAGCCGGTGCCGACCATATGCAACGGCGATGGATAATAATCATGCCGCTGATCGCGACATTGCTGGCGCTTTTGATCCTGGGCTCCGCCGCGCAAGCGCAGGACCCGGCCCGGCACGGCCGCGCGCTGCTCACGGAATTCTGCGCGCGCTGCCATGCGATCGGGAAAACCGGCAAGAGTCCGGATCCCGGCGCGCTGCCGTTTCGTGACCTCGACCGCAGCTTCGATCTCGATCATTTTCCCCGGCTACTCGAGCGCGGCATCTCGTCCGGCCATCCCGCCATGCCGGAATTCAAATTCAGTAAAGACGATGCCCGCGCGGTGAGCGCTTATTTGCGATCGATCCAGCCGTAATTGCCCCGCGCGTGACTGCAGGCATCGCGGCTCAACGATCGATGGTGATCTCGTCGGTGCGCGCGCGCGAGACGCAGATCATGATGGTGTCGGCGCGCTCGTGCTCGGCGAGGACCAGGTCGCGATGGTCGGACTCGCCTGCGAGCATCTTGGTGCGGCAGGTCCCGCAGGTGCCGGTCTCGCAAGAGCTCGGCACGTCGAGACCGTGTTCGCGCAAGGCTTCGAGGATGGTCTTGGTGGTCGGTACCTCGATGACCGCGCCTGAGCGCGCCAGCTTCACCTTGAACGGCTTGTCGGTCGGCTTATGGGTCTCGGCGTCGCTGAACGCTTCGAAATGCACCGCCGTCGATGACCAGTGATCGGTCATATGGCGCACCGCCTCCATCAACGGGCGCGGCCCGCAGCAATACAGATGTTCGCGGTTCTTCCGCTCTTGCAGGATCGGCCGCAAATCGAGCGAGCGGGAAGGATCGCCGCCGTCGTAGTGGATGGTGACTTGGTCCTTGAACTCGGGCGCGCTCAGATCGTCGAGGAACGCGGTCGTTTCCGGCGAACGCGCGCAATAAAACAAGCGGAAGCGTTTGTTCTCCGTCCGCAGTTGACGAATCATGGCCATGAACGGCGTGATGCCGATGCCGCCGGCGATGAACAGAAATTCCTGCGCGCGCGGCGGGAGCCCGAAGTCGTTGACCGGAGGAGCCACCATCAACTCATCGCCGGCCTTCACATGATCGATCAGATTGGCGGAGCCGCCGCGGCTATTGGCTTCGCGCTTGACCGCGACCAGGTAGCGATCGCGCTCGGCCGGGTCGTTGCACAGCGAGTATTTGCGCAGCAGGCCGTTCGGCACCTGGATCGCGATATGCGCGCCGGCAGAAAATTCCGGCAGCGGTTGGCCGCCCGTGTCGCGGAATTCCAGCATATGGATGCCGTCGGCGATCTTGTCGTTACGCGTCACGCGCAGCGGCATCATCTGCGGCTGGTTACTGGCAGTCATTGCGGCTCCGGCGAAAAATTGTTCTGTCGCCACACAAGTGGCGGTTTTACGCCCGAACCGCAAGTGGGCGGCGCTTACGTCAACGCGCGCCGGTGCTCACGCGATCATTCGGACAGGGCGTTGCGGTCGCCGGCGCCAAAGTCAGCGTCACGACAGCAGCTTGGCCGAGGAGGGCAATTTGCCGCGCGCGCAGCTTGATCCCCGGCTGCCGGCGGAACTGGCTCGGCTCACTCGGTCGTGGCGATGAAGCCGACGACCTTGTCTTCCTGCAGCTTCTTAACGATGCGCGCGAGCTCGGCCTTCGGCAGCCCGGTCACCGCGACACGGACCTTGTAGAACCCGCCGGCCATCGGTCCGGCCGCGACCTGCAGCTTGTTGGCTTCAAAAAACTTGGTGATGTCGTCGGAGGTGACCTGCGGCGCGAAGCGAATGAGCGTGAACGAGCCGACGCCCGGATCGGTGGTCGGCGCCGACGCGATCACATAGCTGCCGGCGCTCTTTTCCTTGATCACGATGCTGACGATCAGCCCGGCCTGCAACAGGATGGCGATCGCGGCGGCGGGTCGCAGTTTCCCCTTTTCCGGCGTGGCTCGGCAAGCCAAGCCCGGTCAAACGCGCGTTTTTCGATGCTTTTTGCCAATGAATGGGTGTCGGGCGGTGGTCCAGCCCTGCACCGGCGTCGTTTTCCAGCACGACGGCCCTGAACCTTTCTTAGGGGACCCGCGACCCACGGCCAGGATGTGAAAGCACATCCCTTGGACCAGATCTTACAAACAGGAGAGGCCACCATGTTCCGCAAACTCGCTCTCGCCCTCGGTGCCACCCTCGTCCTCGGCGCCGCCGCACTGACCCCGACAGCCGCATCCGCTGGTTGGCACGGCCATGGCTACTGGGGCCACGGTTTCACGTTCGGCATCTATGCCCCGACCTACGTCGCCGCCCCGGACTGTTACGTCGTCAAGCGCACCATCGAACTGCCGGACGGCAGCCTGCGCGTGCGCCGCTTCACAGTCTGCGACTGATCTACCCGACCATCGACCGCCGATAGCCCCGGCCTCGCCAGCGCGACGCCGGGGTTGTCCTTTTTCGGAATGACTTTGCTATGCTGGCCGGCAAACAAGCCGATGGGCGGCGGGCGCGCGCCACGGCGGCAAAGGTCCAGGGAGGACGTCATGAAAACCGCATTGACGATGCGTGCTGCCGTTGCGGCGGGCGCGTTCGCTCTGCTGCCGGGTGCGGCCTTCGCCGCGCCGCCGGAGCCGGTTACCCCGCAGCTGATCGAGGCGGCGACCGAGGAGATCAAGAAGAAATATTCGCAGTATTTCGGGATTAAACGTGCTGGAAGGCTTTAAACGTAGCGAGATCAAGACCAGCGGCGCGCGCATCGTGACCGTCACCGGCGGCAGCGGACCGCCGCTGCTGCTGATGCACGGCAACCCGTTCAACCATTTGTCGTGGCTGAAAGTGGCGCCGACGCTGGCGCGCGAATTTACAGTGGTTGCCACCGATCTGCGCGGTTACGGCGATTCCGAAAAGCCGCCGGGCGGCGACGACCATTCCGGCTATTCGTTCCGCGCCATGGCGCAGGACCAGGTCGAGGTGATGGCGGCGCTTGGCTTCGACCGCTATTTCGCGGCCGGCCACGACCGCGGCGCGCGCGTGCTGCATCGCATGTGCCTCGACCACCCGCAAAAAGTCGCGCGCGCGGCGATCCTCGACATCGTCCCGCAGCATTACCTGTACAACAACATCAACAAGCAATGGGCGACGTTCTCCTGGCATTGGTTTTTCAACATCCAGCCCTACGACATGCCCGAGCGCATGATGAGCGCTGACCCCGACTGGTTCATCGAGAAGAAGCTGGCGAAAACCAAGCAGGGCCTGAGCTTCTTTGACAAGAACGCGCTCGCCGAATACAAGCGCTGCTTCCGCAATCCGGCGACCATCCACGCCATCTGCGAGGACTACCGCGCGGCAGCCGGTATCGACCTCGAGATGGATGCGAAGGACTTGGAGGCCGGCCGCAAGATCGAATGCCCGGTGCTGCTGCTATGGGGCGCGACCGGCGGCGTCGGCCGCAGCCATAATCCTGGACCAGCCGAGATCTGGACCCGTTACGCCTCCAATATCGTTGGCGCCAAGGCGCTGTCCTGCGGACACTATCTGTCCGAAGAGGCGCCGGCCGAGACGACGGCGGCGCTGCGCGAATTTTTCGCAGCCAAGCTCTAAGCCGCCAGCGGTGTCGGCGCGGCGAGAAAGTTGCGTAAGGCGTAATAAAGCAGGTGCCGGTTTTTGCTGTAGCCCGCGCTGTGCGCAGTCTGCGGCAGGATGACGAACTGGCGGTCGCCGTTCGGCAGTTGACGATAGAAGTCGAGCAAATCGTCGTTGGTCGAGTTGCCGTCGAACTCGCCCCGCAGCATCAGCACCGGCGACAATATCTTCTTGGGATCGACGATCGGCAAATTGGCGGCCATGTCAATATAGGTGCCGCTCGGTATCTCGTTGCCAAATTTCATCTCGTCGGCGATGAGCGCCTCTGTCATCGCCGGGTCGTAATACTCAGGATGGCCGTCGCGGGTGAAGATCGAGCGGATCATCGCGGCGTCGCGCTTGCGACGGGGATTGGCGCGCAGTTCGTCGATTTGCTTCCGCCGCCGCTCAATCTCCGTCGCGCCGTTGCCCTTGTAGGTGAAGGCGCAGAGCATGAGCCTTCCGACGTGCTCGGGCTGCGACTGCGCATAGGCCGCGGCGCGGATGCCACCGGATGAAGTACCGTAGAAATGCGCTTTTTGCTGGCCGGTCTCCTTCATCACGACCGGGATCGCGGCCTTGATGTCCTCGACACCGCAGGCCATGTCGGAGTTATTGCCGGATGAGCCGGAGTATCCGTAGCCGTCATGGTCCATGGTCCAGACGTCATAGCCGTAGCGCGCCAGCACGTTCATCAGCGAGTATTCGCCCTTGCCGGGTACCGTGAGGTCATAGGAGGAGCGCGCCGAATTCGACGATCCGTGCACCAGGAACACGATCGGCAGCGCCGGCTCGCTTGGACGAGGCGCGCCGATGCGCTTGCGCCAAAGATTAAGTTTTACGTCGCTCTTCTTCGCCCAATAGTCTTGGCTCCAAATCTCGCCGCTGGCCGGAGACGTTTGCGCGTGCGCGGGGGTGGAAAGGCCGGACAATAGGCTGGCGCCGATGCCGATACCGGCGCTCTGCAGCACCGCGCGGCGGGGCAGGGACCGATCGAACTCACTCATGGGTTATCCTCCCTCTAACTGGCCACAATTGAGCCTTGCAGCCGTTTACCGTGCAGACTAGCAGATCGCGCCAGTCGGCGGCAGTCCACTCGCGCTGGGGAGTGAGTTCTGCTAGTGGGGTTTCCTAGCGTGCTGTCGGGGCGCGCGGCGTTGCGGGGTTCCTTGGCCGGGGGGCCTGCGCGCCGAACCGGAGGAAAGATGCTCAATCTGCTACGCGCGGGGGCGCGATTTTTCCAGAACCATATCGGCTGGAATCGGATCGGCGTGTTGCTCAGTCTGACCATCATCGCCGTGGCGGTGGTGGTGCTGGTCCACATGCTGCGCGACATCAATGTTGATGAGGTGATCGGAGCGCTGAAGGCGACCGAGCCGCGCCACATCGCTGCCGCCGCCGGGTTTGTCGCCTGCGGCTATTTCACGCTCACGTTCTACGACTGGTTCGCTCTGCGTGCGATCGGGCGCAAGGAAATTCCGTATCGGATCGCGGCGCTTTCCGGGTTCACCAGCTATTCGATTGGCCACAATATCGGCGCCACTGTGTTCACCGGCGGTGCGGTGCGCTACCGCATCTATTCGGCCTACGGTCTCGACGCCATCGAGGTGGCGAAGATCTGTTTCGTGGCGGGCCTGACGTTCTGGCTCGGCAATGCCACCGTGCTGGGTCTCGGCGTCGTCTACACGCCGCAGGCCGCGGGCTGGGTCGACCAGTTGCCGGCCTGGATCAACCGCAGCATCGCGGGTGCGATGCTCCTAGTGCTCGCGTCCTATGTCGGCTGGGTCTGGAGCGCGCCGCGTGAGATCGGGCGGGGCGAATGGAAAGTAAATTTGCCGAGCGGGCCGTCCACGTTGCTGCAGATTGGTATCGGCATTCTCGATCTCGGCTGCTGTGCGCTCGCCATGTACATGCTGCTGCCGAACGAACCGAATATCGGTTTCGTGACGCTGGCGGTGGTGTTCGTGATGGCGACGCTGCTCGGCTTCGCCAGCCACGCGCCCGGCGGTCTCGGCGTGTTCGACGCCGCCATGCTGGTGGCCTTATGGCAATTCGACAAGGAAAGTGTATTGGCGGGACTACTGTTGTTCCGGCTGCTTTATTATTTGGCGCCGTTCACCATGGCGTTGATTATTTTGGGCGCCCGCGAAATATGGCTGAATATGCGGGGCGCGCGTGCGAAGCCCGCGTTGCATCCGGTGACGAGCGTGACCGCGCCGCTACGCAGCGAGATCGAGGCCGAGAAAACCAACGCCGATTGACCATGGCGAGCGAAGACAACAGCGCAAACTTGCCGCGCGGCGCGGATTGGCCGAGCCGCCTGCGCGGGGCTTGGCTTGCGCTGCTCGGCAGGCTGGGCGCGGACGCCAATACCGGGCGGTTAGCGCCGATATACGACCGCACCGCCCCGCATCCGCAGGCCTTGCTGATCGAGTCGTTGATCGGCGGATTGCCCGGACCGGCGATCGTGCTCGTCCGCGACGGCCGCGTCATCGCCTTCAACGCGGCGGCGTCGGCGATCGCGCCGTCGCTGCGCCGCGGCGAACCGGCCTTGATCACCTTGCGCATGCCGGAACTGGTCGACGCGATCCGGCGCGCCACCGCCAGCCGGACGCCGCAACGGGTGGAATTCTTCGAGCGTGTGCCGCTCGACCGCTGGTTCGAAGCCTTTGTGACGCCGGTGAAACTGGCGACCGCAGGCGACGGGCGCTCCGACATTCTGTTGATGACGTTCAACGACCTCACCCCGCTGCGCCGGGTCGAGGAAATGCGCGCCGATTTCATCGCCAATGCCAGCCACGAGCTGCGCACGCCGCTCGCGGCGCTGCTCGGCTTCATCGAAACCTTGCAGGGGACCGCCAAAGACGATCCTGCGGCGCGCGCCAAGTTTCTCGCCATTATGCAGGGACAGGCCACCCGCATGGCCCGTCTGATCGACGATCTGCTCTCGCTGTCGCGCATCGAGCTCAATGCGCATCTGCAGCCGAATACGCCGCTCGATCTGGCGCCGATCGTGCGGCAGGTGGCGGACGGCTTGCAGACGCTGGCGCGCGACCGCGACGTCGTGATCAAGGTCACCGCGCCGCCGGAGGCACTGATCGTGCTCGGCGACCGCGACGAATTGATCCGCGCGCTCGAAAACCTGGTGGAAAATGCGCTCAAATACGGCGCCGCCGGCAAGCGGGTGGATATCACGCTCACCCGCAGCCAAACTCGCGCCGGTGCGCCGGGGTTGCGCTTGGCGGTGCGCGACTACGGGCCGGGCATCGCCCCCGAGCATCTGCCGCGGCTGACCGAGCGGTTCTACCGGGTTGATGTGGCCGACAGTCGCGCCCAGGGCGGCACCGGATTGGGCTTGGCGCTGGTCAAGCACGTGCTGACCCGGCATGGCGGCCGATTAAGCATCGAGAGCACGCCGGGCGAAGGCGCCACCTTCATCATGCATCTGCCCTTACGCACCATCGATTTTCCGGTTACGGGAGAATTGTTAGAATAATCATAGGGTTAAACTGTCATGTGAATGTCACCAAACGTTTATAGAACGGTGACATGCGACGCCTATGGCTGACCTCGGCTTCGGAAATTCTCGAGCCAATACGAACAAAAAATTACGTCCGAAGCAGAGTCTTGGAGAGCGTCTTAAAGCAACAGCGGCCGCCCGGACCAAGGGCGCGAAGGTGGAGACCGCGGGCGCCAAGCCCCGCGGAAGCCTTTGGCCGCCAACATGGAGAGACACCGTGAAACACTGGACGACGAGGTCCACAATTTGGGCAGCCGCCGGTTTAATCGCCGCCGCTGCTTTTGTTCCGGCTAACGCCGCCGACATTTCCGGCGCCGGCGCCACCTTCCCCTATCCGATCTATGCCAAATGGGCCGACGCCTACAAAAAAGAAACCGGTAACGGGCTGAACTATCAGTCGATCGGTTCCGGCGGCGGCATTAAGCAGATCAAGGCCAAGACCGTGACCTTCGGCGCCAGCGATGCGCCGCTTCCGGGCAAGGAGCTCGATGAGGCCGGTCTCGCTCAGTTCCCGATGGTGATGGGCGGCATCGTGCCGGTGGTCAATCTCGACGGCGTTACGCCGGGCGAGCTGACGATCGATGGCCCGACGCTCGCCAGGATCTTCATGGGCGACATCAAGACCTGGGACGATCCGGCAATCAAGAAGCTCAATCCGAATGCCAAGCTGACAAGCCAGGCGATCGCCGTCGTGCATCGTTCGGACGGCTCGGGCACCACCTACAACTTCGCCTACTACCTGGCGGACGTGAACGCCGATTGGAAATCGAAGGTCGGCTTCAACACCTCGGTGCAGTGGCCGGTCGGCATCGGCGCCAAGGGGAACGAAGGTGTTGCCCAAAATGTCGGTAACACCAAGGGTTCGATCGGTTACGTCGAGTATGCCTATGCCCTGCAGAACAAGCTGACCTTCACCAAGATGGTCAACAAGGCCGGCAAGACGGTGGCGCCGACGTCGGAAGCGTTCCAGGCCGCGGCGGCCAACGCCGACTGGAAATCGCAGCCCGGTTACGGCGTGATCCTCGCCAACCAGCCCGGCGACAAGTCATGGCCGATGACGGCGGCGACCTGGATCCTGGTCTACAAACACCCGGCCGATGCGGCCGCTACGGGCGAAGCATTGAAGTTCTTCGCCTGGGCCTACAAGAACGGCGCCAAGATGGCCGAAGAGCTCGACTATATTCCGATGCCAGCCAATGTGGCCGCGGATGTCGAGAAGTCCTGGAAGAGTGAGATCAAGGACGCGAGCGGCAAGCCCATATTCTGATCCGATGACAACGGGAAAGGGCGCCGGCATGGCGCCCTTTCCTTGTCCACCGCCGCTCGCAAGGCGGCTTGTCACGCGGCCAGTGGGCCGCTTGAGTGGCTCCCCCGGATGCGCTTGAGCCAAAGGGAGAGCCAAATGCAACCCGCCGGGAGGCGACCCGTGGTTGACGTTGCGTTGCAAGGCAGAACCATCTCGGTCGCCGAGCAGGTCGATCGAGCCAAGGTTCTCCAGCGGCTGCGTTTGGGCGACGCGGCGTTCCGTCATCTAACCCGCACCGCCGCCATAACCGTCCTTATCATCCTTGGCGGCATCATCTTTTCACTGGTTTACGGCTCGTGGCCGGCGCTACGCACCTTCGGCATCGGCTTTCTGTTCGAAGAGAGCTGGAACCCGGTGACCGAGCGGTTCGGCGCCATCGCGCCGATCTACGGTACCGTCGTCACCTCGATCATCGCCATGTTGATCGCGGTTCCGGTCGGCCTGTTCATCGCGCTGTTCCTCACCGAACTCTGCCCGATGTGGCTGCGCCGCCCGATCGGCATCGCCATCGAGCTGCTCGCCGGCATTCCCAGCATCATCTACGGCATCTGGGGCTTGTTCGTGTTAGCGCCGTTCCTGCAGCAGTATGTGCAGCCGTTCCTGATCACCGTGTTCGGCCATGTGCCAGTGCTCTCCACGTTGTTCGAAGGCCCGCCTTACGGCATTGGCATCCTGACCGCCGGCCTGATCTTGGCCATCATGGTGTTGCCCTTCATTACCTCGATCTCGCGCGACGTGTTCGAGGCGGTGCCCCCGGTGCTGAAGGAGGCGGCCTACGGGCTCGGCTGCACCACCTGGGAGGTGGCGCGCTATGTGGTATTGCCGTTCACCCGTGTCGGCGTGATCGGCGGCGTCATGCTCGGGCTCGGCCGCGCCCTCGGCGAGACCATGGCGGTGACCTTCGTGATCGGCAATGCGCACCGCATTTCTGGCTCGATTTTGGCGCCGGGAACGACCATTTCGGCCACCATCGCCAACGAGTTCACCGAGGCGGTCGGCGATCTCTATACGTCCGCGCTGATCGCCCTCGGCCTCATCCTGTTCGTGATTACGTTTATCGTGCTCGCTTTCGCGCGCCTGATGTTGATGCGTCTCAACGCGCGGGTCGGAGTATGACCATGGTCATGATATCTGGCGCCTCCTCCCCGCTTTACGCGAAACGCCGCCGCCGCAATGTCATTACCATGGGGCTCGCCTTCGCCGCCACGGCCTTCGGCCTCAGTTGGCTGATGCTGATCCTGGGCGTGCTGCTGTGGAACGGCTTCAGCGGCCTCTCGCTCGCGGTGATCACCGAGATGACGCCGCCGCCGGGCGCGGCCGGCGGGCTGCTCAATCCAATCATGGGCAGCCTGGTCATGACGGCGATCGCGGTGGCGATCGGCACGCCGCTCGGCATGCTCGCCGGCACTTACATGGCGGAGTACGGGCGCTACGACAAATTGACCACGGTCGTGCGCTTCATCAACGACATTTTGCTGAGCGCGCCGTCGATTGTGGTCGGCCTGTTCATCTACGAAATCATGGTCGCCCGGATGGGCCATTTCTCCGGCTGGGCCGGCGCCGTCTCGCTGGCGGTGATCGTGGTGCCGGTGGTGGTGCGTACCACCGAGGACATGCTCATTCTGGTGCCTGATACGTTGCGCGAGGCCGCCGCCTCGATCGGGCTGCCGCGCGCGCTGATGATCACCAAGGTCGCCTACCGCGCCGCGCGCGCCGGCATGATCACCGGCGTGCTGCTGGCAATCGCGCGCATCAGCGGCGAAACCGCGCCGCTGTTGTTCACCGCGCTCAACAACCAGTTCTGGAGCACCGACATGAATGCTCCGGTCGCCAGCCTGCCGGTCGTCATCTTCCAGTTCGCGCTCAGTCCCTACAAGGACTGGCAGAAACTGGCGTGGACCGGCGCGCTGATCATTACCTTGGCGGTGCTTAGCCTGAGCATCATCGCCCGCATCCTCGCGGCAAAGAGAAAATCGTCATGAGCGTAGCATCTTTCACGGTACCGACCGTCACCCACGCAGCGGTCAACACCGAAGGCCTGTTGGAGAAGGTTTCGATCCGGGACCTCGATTTCTTCTACGGCGATAACCGCGCCCTCAATAACATCAACTGCTCGCTTTACCAGGGCAAGGTGACCGCGTTCATCGGTCCGTCCGGCTGCGGCAAGTCCACGCTGCTGCGCGTCCTCAACCGGATGTACGACCTGTATCCGAACCAGCGCGCCAGCGGGCATGTGCGGCTCGATGACGAGGATATTCTCAGCCCCTCGCAGGATCTCAACCTGCTGCGCGCCAAGGTCGGCATGGTGTTCCAGAAGCCGACGCCGTTCCCGATGACGATTTTCGAGAATATAGCCTTCGGAATCCGGCTGTACGAGCGGCTGCCTAAATCGACCTGGAGGGCCGCGTGCAGCATGCGCTGCAGCGCGCCGCCTTGTGGGAAGAGGTCAAGGACAAGCTCAATGCCAACGGGCTCTCGCTCTCCGGCGGCCAGCAGCAGCGGCTTTGTATCGCCCGCACCGTCGCGGTGCGGCCGGAGGTGATCCTGTTCGATGAGCCGTGTTCTGCGCTCGATCCGATCTCCACTGCCAAGATCGAGGAGCTGATCGACGAGCTCAAGGACGACTACACCATCGCCATCGTGACCCACAACATGCAGCAGGCCGCGCGCGTGTCCGACTTCACCGCGTTCATGTATCTCGGCGAGCTGATCGAATACGGCGAAACGACGCGAATGTTTACGACACCTAACGATCATCGTACCCAGGATTATATAACGGGTCGCTTCGGCTAGCCGGCGACTGAAGGACAACAACAATGACCGATCTGCATACCACCAAGGCTTTCGACACCGATCTGCAGGACCTCGCGCGCATGGTGGCCGAGATGGGCGGCCTGGCCGAAAAGCAGGTCGCCGATTCCGTCGATGCGCTGGTCAAGCGTGACAGCGCGCTCGCGATAAGCATCACGGAGGCGGACGCCAATATTGACGCCTTGCAACGCGAGATCGAGGAAAAGGCGGTGCTCACCATCGCCCGCCGCCAACCAATGGCGGTCGATCTGCGCGAGATCGTCGGCGCCTTGCGGCTCGCCAACGATCTGGAGCGCATCGGCGATCTCGCCAAGAACATCGCCAAGCGCGTGATCGCGCTCAACGGCGAATTTCCGCCACCGAAACTCATTCGCGGCGTCGAGCACATGGCCGATATGGTGCTGGGGCAGATGAAGGCCGTACTCGATGCCTATGCCCGCCGCGACGACAGCAAGGCGATGGCGGTATGGCGCGGCGACGAGGAGATCGACGCGGTCTGTACCTCGGTGTTCCGCGAACTGCTCACTTACATGATGGAAGATCCGCGTAATATTACATTCTGCATCCATCTCTTGTTCTGTGCCAAGAACATCGAGCGTATGGGCGACCACGCCACCAACATCGCCGAAACGGTGCACTACGTTATCGAAGGCCGGCCGATCCCCGACCAACGGCCGAAGGGCGACACGACGACCATTCCCGCGTTGCGGACGGCGACAGAAAGATAACGAGGCTGCGCATGATCCCGAAAAGTGGGAACCGGTCTTCGGATAAGATCATGCGCCAAGGAAAAAACACATGAACGCGCGCATCCTGATCGTGGAAGACGAAGAGCCGCTCACCATGCTGCTCCGCTACAATCTCGAGGCCGAGGGCTACGAGGTTGAGACCGCCGCGCGCGGCGATGAGGCTGACACCCGCCTCAAGGAGAGCAGCCCGGACCTGGTCGTGCTCGACTGGATGCTGCCGGGCCTGTCCGGCATCGAACTATGCCGCCGGCTGCGGGCGCGGCCGGAAACCCGAACTGCCGATCATCATACTCACCGCACGCGGCGAGGAGAGCGAAAAGGTGCGCGGGCTCGCCACGGGCGCCGACGATTACATCGTCAAGCCGTTTTCGGTGCCGGAACTGCTGGCGCGCGTGCGTGCGCTGTTGCGCCGCGCGAACCCTGAGCGGGTCGCGCTCGTCCTCAACATCGGCGACATCGAACTCGATCGCGAAAAGAAACGGGTTTCGCGCAATGGCCGTCCGATCGACCTCGGGCCGACCGAGTACCGCCTGCTGGAGTTCCTGATGGAGCGCCCGGGCCGGGTATTCTCGCGCTCGAGCAATTGCTCGACGGCGTCTGGGGCAGCGATATCTACATCGACGAGCGCACCGTGGACGTGCATGTCGGCCGGCTGCGCAAGGC
>CAWFMZ010000005.1:0-67947 GCA_963817045.1 uncultured Alphaproteobacteria bacterium | reverse complement strand
TTATGTCGTGCCTGGTTCAGTACCGTATTGCTGGTACAATCGGCGGAATCCTTGGAGTCGAGGAGCGCCCTCGATTTCGCGAATATGTGATTCACGAGCACCCGCAGCCCTATCACTATAGCGGTGACCTTCGCATCGGGGTCGTGTTACCCGAGACAGTGACCTACTACGATGTGCCTGCTGAATATCACGTGTCTGGCTACCGCTATGCCTACGTGAACGACCGCCCTGTGTTGGTCGAACCTCAGACGCGGAGGATCGTTGAAATCATCGAATGACGGCCGATACATTCGACTGACCAAAGATGCGCTCAGGCCCAAAGCCCGGGCGCATTTTTGTTGAGTGCCGATCGACGCATACATCGATGGAGCGGTCGGGTCCCCACGTTTCTTTTTTTTGATAATCCGATCATGCGGCAATCCGCGATCATCTATTTGATAAAAACTACAGGAATTGCCCATTCTTGAATGATTGCCGTTGGGCGACGAGGCGTGTCGCTTGCGAGTTCCCGTGTGGCCGGGAACCCAATTAGCTAGGTGGAACTCTTCCGTCCATTTGATCGTTGGTTCCGGAGTCACGCAACGTGGCGTTGGCGCGGATGGAGCATGTGATGGATCGGGATATCCGTGTTCTCAGCCTGGCGGCGTTGGCGGCCGGGATATTGACGCCGGTTCTGGCCGCGGCGCAAACGCCGCCCAAAGCTGATCCGCCGATCGTGCCGAAGACCGAACAGCTCGATCCCAATGCCTGTAACCTCGACCGTGCAATCGTCGGCGAGGCCGGTGACCTCGACACCAGAAAGGCGGACGGACGCGACTTAAGCGACCAACTCGCCCGATCCGGTGGCGTTATCTGTCCGCCTTTGCAAGTGGATCCTGGCATCAAGGCGCCGACCCCGCCAGGAGGGTCAATGCCGGTAATCCCCCCGCCGGGCAGCCCGGGCGGCGATCCGAATGTTCAGCCGAAGTGACCGGTGCGGATTCATTTAGCCGGCTGCTACGTTCGATCGGCTGTGCTATTTCAGTCTTCACTGCCGGGGATCGCCCGGCTTTAGCTCCCATTAACTGATAGCCGTCGCGGCCTGCAGGCTGAGATTTGTAACCTGATTAACGGTCATCAGCCGCTCGCGGCAAGCACCTCGGCCGGTGTGCCGGACGTCGCATGCGGATGTTCCAGAGCTCCCAAGAAGCGCTCCGCCCAATGGCTGAGATCGTTCTGCACCAGCGCCTGAAATGGCGCGCGTGGCGCTGGCGCCGTTCCGCCAGCGGCATCGACAGCGCGCGGTTGATGGCAATCGCGACACCCTTCCGAATCGTACGGATTGACCAGCAGCGCGGCGGCGCATTCGTGCGCCGCGCCGGCAAAGCGCGACAGGATCAGCACGCCGGGATCGTCGGCATTTTGCGCGGCGACAAATTCCTTGGCCACCAGATTCATGCCGTCGCGCAGAGGCGTCACCAGCGCCGCGCGCGCGGCGCGATAGAGGCCGGCGAGCGCGGTGCGGCTATGCGCCTTGTTGATGTAGCGCACCGGCGTCCACGACGCCTCGCCGAAGGTGCCGTTGATGCGCCCGACCGTCTCGCCCACCAGCCGCGCAATGTCGGCATATTCGGGAATGCCGGTGCGGCTGCGCGGCGTGATCTGCAGATAGGTGACCTTGCCGCGCCAGTCGGGGAAATTGGTGAGAAACCGCTCGAACGCATTCATCCGCTCGGGCATGCCCTTGCTGTAGTCGAGCCGGTCGACACCGATGATCATGGCGCGGCCGGAAAGACTACCAAGCACGTCACGCACGAACTCGGTCTCGATGGCGCGCCGCGCGAGCCGCGCTAAACCTTTCGTTTCTACTCCGACCGGAAAGGTGCCGATTTGCACGACACGGTCGTCCGAAATGGAAACTATTGCCCTTGCGACCACGCCAACCCGCATTCGTTGGCGAGATAGCGCGAGAAATTGCTGGCATCGACCTCGGTCTGGAAGCCGACCAGGTCGTAGTGGCAGAGCGCCGGAATGAGCTTCTCGTGATTGGGCAGCGCGGTGAGGATTTCCGGCGGCGGACACGGGATATGGATGAAAGAAGCCGATTTTGTTTTTGTGGCCACGCTCGCGCAGCGCCTTGGCCAGCGGAATCAAATGATAGTCGTGCACCCACACCACATCGTCGGGCGCAGCAGCTTCTCCAGATTGCTGGCGAAGAATTCATTGACCCGGAGATAGCCGCCAAGATCGCGGCGGGTGAATTCGGCGAGATCGAGCCGGTAATGCAGGATCGGCCACAGCACACGATTGGCGAAGCCGTTGTAGAATTCCTGGTAGTCGTCCTTGCGCAGACCGATGGTGACGTAGGAGACGTTGTCGTGCTCGACCGTCTTGGCCGGTCCCGGATCGCTATCCGGCAACGCGCCCGCTCCAGCCGAACCAGACGCCGCCCCGCCGCCTGAGCGTCGGCCGAATCGCCACTTCGAGCCCGCCGGCCCGCGCTCCGCTGTCGGGAACGCCAACGCGATTGGAGACTACGACGAGCCGCGCCAATATCGATCTCCCCAACTGCGCGACAGCTTGATCGCGGTCATAATTAATCCGGACATCGAATAGGTCTGCGGAAAATTTCCCCACAATTTGCCGGTCAGCGGGTGCACGTCTTCCGACAGAATCCCATACCGGTTTCGCAATCGGAGCGCATCGACGAACATGTCCCGGGCCTCTTCGCGCCGCCCGATATCCCACAATGCATCGATCAGCCAGAACCGGCAAATCAAAAATGCGGTTTCCGGCATGCCGAAGTCATCGGCGGCGACATAGCGCATAACGTGGAAGTCACGCCGAAGTTCACGCTCGATCGCCTCCACGGTGGAGACGAAGCGCGGATCGTCGGGCGCGATCAGCCCGAGTTCGGCCAGCAGCAGCGCGCTGGCGTCGAGATCGTCGCTGCCGAAAGCTGCGGAGAACGCCTTGCGCTTGGGATTCCAGGCGCGTTGCAACACCTGCTCGCCGATCCGGTCGGCGGTGGTGCCCCAATATTGCGCGCGATCGGCGAGACCGAGATGCGCCGCGATCGCCTCCAGCCGCTGGCAGCCGGCCCAGCACATCGCCGCCGAATGCGTGTGCACGCGCTTGCGGCCGCGATATTCCCAAATGCCGGCATCCGGCTCGAGCGCGAGCCGCGCCGCCTGCTCGCCGAGCGGCTCGAGCACATTGAACAGCGCGACATCGCCCGGCCGCGGCAGCCGCCGGTCGAAGAACATCGGCGTCGCCGCCATGATGATGCTGCCATAGACGTCGTGCTGGTCCTGATGCGCCGCGGCATTGCCGATTCGCACCGGCCCGTCGCCGCCGTAGCCCGCGAGCGCCTCGGCGGTGCGTTCCTCCAGCGGATCGGTGTGCACGACGCCGTAGAGCGGCCGCAATGTGTCGGCGCGGCCGGCGGCGATGCTCAGGATATAGGAGATGAAATCTTCCATCGTGCGCGTTGCGCCGATGCGGTTGAGCGCGCGCACCACGAAGAAGGCGTCGCGCAGCCAGCAATAGCGATAATCCCAGGTGCGCCCCGAGCTCGGCCCTTCCGGAATCGAGGTGGTAAGCGCCGCCACGATCGCGCCGGTCTCCTCGAAATTGCAAAGCTTGAGCGTGATGCCGGCGCGGATGATCTCGTCCTGCCACTCGATCGAGAAGGCGAGCCGCCGCACCCATTCCAGCCAGTAGTCGCGGGTGCGCTCGGAAAACTCGCGGCAGGTGCTCTCGAGCGTGCCCTCGAACGGCTCATCCGTGCCGAACACCATGTGCACGGGCTGGGTAAGCACGAACGAGGCCTCGTTCTCGATATAAGAGAGCGGCGCATCGGTGGTGAGCCGCACCGGCACCTCGTCGCGCCAGTAGCGGATGTGGTTGCTGCCGGCCGAGCGCGACGCCACCGGCACGCCGTAATGGTGCGTGGCGCGGAAGCGGATGGTGATGCGCGGCATGCCGGCGATCGGCTCGATGATGCGGACAAGCTGCGGCGGGCGGAAGGTGCGGCCGTAATTCTGGAAGCGCGGCGCGAAATCGGTGATGCGCACCGCGCCGCCGTCGCTGTCGATCAGCTCGGTGACCACGATGGCGGTGTTGCGCACGTAATTCGAGCGGGTCTCGACCAGGCGGTCGAGCACCACGTCGGTGAAGCCTTTTTCCTCCTCGCCCGCCAGCAGGCGGCAGAACACCGGATCGCCGTCATAGCGCGGCAGGCACCACCACACGATGCGCGAGGACGGCTCGACCAGCGCCGCGGTGCGGCCGTTGCCGATCACCGCCAGATCGAGGCCGTAATCGGTCATGCGCTCGGTGCCTGTCCGTTGGCTACAAGTCGTTGCAACGCGTGGCGCACCTGCGCCGGGGATTCGAATGTTCCGGTGAGCCCGGGGAAGTACCGGCTGACGGAAAAGCCCTTGCCGCCCAGGTCTGGCAACGCCTCGAAAACCGATTCATCGGTGACATCGTCGCCGATGAACACCGGCATGCGGCCGGCGAACGGCGGATACGCCATCAGTTTGCGCACGCTGTCGCCTTTGCTGATGCCCGGCCGCTTGACCTCGAACATCGCCTTGCCCAGCAACAACTCTGTCGCCTCGCCGGGAAATGCCGCGCGGCCGGCCGCAATGTGATGGCGCAGGCGTTCTGCGTGCTGCGGCGCTTTGCGGTAATGCAGTGCGAACGAATAGCCCTTGTCCTCGAAGACGATTCCGGAATCCAGCGTTGCCGCATCGGAGAGTTGTCGGCGCAACTCTTGCGGCAACGGCTCGGCCGAATTGATCACCTCGTCCCCGCGCACGCGTATCTCCGCGCCATGCCCGCCGATCGTGGGCAGCTTGAGCGGCGCGAACAGCAGGTCGAGATCGGCGATCGGGACGGCCGCTGACCAGGGCGAGCGCCCCCTCCGTCAATTCGAAAACCCGCTGAAGCGATCCCCGCAACTCGTCGGAGACATCAACCTCAAACGGCGACGGACCAATATCGATCAGCGTGCCGTCCACGTCGAGCAGAAGCGCGACCGCTTTTGGATCAAGGCTCGTGAAAAAATCCGTGGCCAAGTCGTTCGCAATTGGCTGCGTCAGCATATTCATTTAAACTCGTGCATGTGCGGGATTGTTCCTGCCGTCACTGTGCAGCTTACGGTCGTTGACCACGGAACTCCATTTCTCAGAAAATTCGCCAGCCGGCGGCTCAGTTGTGCGTTCATCGCGTAGTTCTGCTGCGATATCCCCGCATCCCGGGAGGCCACCGGCGTAGGTTTGCCCTGCCCATCCCAAGCTCCTTCTTCGGCATGACCCAAGCTCCTTTCCATATTCTCTCATATCGCTTGGTCTACAAAAGCCTGGTCAAATCACTCACCTCATCGTCGTTTCACGATCATCGGCAGACCGCCTTCCGGCCGTAATGTCAATTTTTGCACGGGCCAGACCGCATGGCCCGGCACGAGCTGTAGATTGAAATTGGCCGCTTTTGATGATGGTTTATGCATTACGTAAAGATCCGGAATTCAAAGCGAACTCTACTTTAGTCTTACTTTCCAGGCATGGCTGCCGCTGAAGAACCCAAATACGAACCTGGAATTCCAATCGATCGATTGTTTCGGCGTTGTGGCATTTGTCGCATTGATAAGTCTGAAGCTCTGGATACGAGCCAATGCGCGGGACGGACTTAACTAGCTTCATCCGCTCCCCACAGCAGAAGCACACGAACGTGATACTGTTCCGCCGTAAGGTTTATCGTTCGGGTGGAAATCGGCGGATTTGTCTGAGCGGTGGCGCTAGTCACGGCAGTGCATAAAGCGACAAACGCAATCGCGATCGTTTTCATTTTTTGCCCCTGCAGATTACGGACTCAATCGTTCGGAACAAAAAATGTTCATGGGCTCGTTTGCACAAAGGTGCTAGTTGGTTGAACTCGACGATTTCTTTGGCATTCGGAGTTTTGAGTAAGGACAAGTAGGGGCCAGTGCTCTGTCCTTTCCGAATACTCTATCCGGTCTCTGTCGTGACTAACCAGCTTTGGAAAATGTCGGATCTGGTGAAAATGTTAGAGGATTGGGAAAGGCAACGGAACATTTAATTACTTGTGTTGCTCAGTGTCAGCTATCACAAGACGTTCAATTTCTTTTGGGTCAAATATTCCCTGGGATGCCAAACTAATAACCTTCTTGGCTACGACCTCAATAAGCGGATCGTCGGGATTATCCAGATTCAAAATCGTTCGGAGCCGCTCGAAGGCGATTATCATATCTTTTATCGTTTCCGGCCCGAATGTCGCACCAGGAATAAATTTTCTAATCGGCATAGTGTCCCCCCAATGAGGAATTTACGCCCGATTAGAGCCTAGAGACAGTGTTGCAATATCCTATTTCAAACTAACCTACTACCCAATTTTTGGCCTAGCGACATGGCCTGATAGGCCACATATTGCGAGGATGGCCGAAACGTTCCCTCCGGGATACGAATTGACGACTAGACCCTGCACAATCCATGCGGGCCGTCATCGTTGGGTAATTACCGCGAAGGGTAAGCCGGTGCAGACATCAAATGACTCATTCGAGACGCCGGAAATGGCTCATACGGATGGGCGTTTCGCGCTTGAAAAGCTCCTCAAGTCGTCCAGGATTGGCCAATGATGACCACCGCGTACGCCCCCCGCGATCCGCTTGAACTTGCCAAACTGATCGGCGACATTGCCGCGGGGCAGGTTGAGGATCGCGCGCCGACACTTGAGGAATAGGGGGAAAGACCTTGCGGCGGCGGCATTGGGCCGCAGAGGCGGTAAGACGCGCGCAGCAGCCACACTTACCATTTGACCTAGCTAATAACCTACCTCCGCGGCGCCCAGCGCTCTGGTATCATTGTCGCTATCCCAACTACATCCGGACTGCACCACCATTGTATCCGGATAAGATTTTCGGAAAGGACGAGCTATGCTGGCCGTGCTGCGCAAGTTGGCCATTGGACAATCCCCAAATTGAATTGTCTGAAATTGCGCGCACGGGCAACGTCCAATCACTACCTAAAGTTCCAGAAGTGACCTATTTCGCATCCATTCTTACGGGCATGATTGGGCTAGGTGCGTCTTGTGGAACAAAACCGGCTCCCATCGGCAGGGGAAAGCGCCAGTGTTGAACGGCAGTTGCGGATCTTCAAAATAATCCCGCTCTCTCTTAGCTCCGGTCGAGCCGATATTCTCGTCGCCTACCGAACCGATGTTAATGTCAGCATTCACAACTGCCAAGCGTGACTGTTCGACCGGATTGGGTTTCGCAAGTGCGGCCGTAACCAGGGGCAAAAGTAACAGCGTGGCCGTCAAGGCTTTCATCGGCCCGGCCTCCTGTTTTTATGCAACAGGAATTGTGGGGGACCGTGCTTTGTTCCGAGCCACTCTTCATATTCGTGTGATCTAGTCTGGAACGATACGGCAAGTAAGACATCGCCTTCATTGTTCGATTGTTCCGACCGCCAGTTCCGGTGCTCAATGTTCAGCTTTCATTCATCGCGTCGGTGCCTTAGCGTCGAATTAGCCAAACCAAACAACGTACCAGCCACGCTTTAAAATGTAGCAGAACAAACTTCCAAAAAATGGACTTTTAAAAAGGGCCAGGTACCGGACTATCCAATGATGGCGTTGAGTACCAGCATCACGAGCCTCGCAGTGCCCCCGACGGTGATGACCGCAACGGATGCCGAGGCCCGAGTTGGCAATCCAGCCTCAGCCGTGAGCGTTGCTGGCGCAAATCGGCGTGATCGACGTCAGGACCGACGCTATAAGAAGAAAAAGAAGAAACCAACTGACTAGAAGAAAAAAATAACGGACAGTGCGTTTGAGGGGCTACCGAAGGGTGGTCGCTTTCGCATCGAGTGTCCCCGCGCAACGTCTGCTATTGGCACTTCGCGTCATTCGTGGCACTGCAACATTTGGTCGCTATAGGATGCATAGCGGACATTGAAAGCTGCTTTTGGCATGTTAGCCACCCACCGATGGCATAATTGCGCGTTGAAAAAAGTGTCGTGAGCACAGAGTCGATGGGGGTCGGCGCGATCGAAATTGAAAGGGACTTCGATCGAAAGCGCGATCGCGCCCACCGATGCGACATTTCCGTGCATAATCGCTACGCTGCTACAAGCGCACAGCTAATTGCGCCTATTCCTTCATGCCGGCCAAGCTCGCGCTGCGTTGCCAAAGCAATAAAGCAGATCGGTCGTTTTGAGCCCTCGACGATGGCGTAGTCGGCATGGACTTATAAAAGTATTGTCCCGTTGTCTCCGCTACGTCTGGTGAGGAGGCGAGATAGATAATCGTTTCTGCGCCCTTAGCAGGAGATATTGCGAAGATCTTGGCAAGCCAAACGAAGTGGGAGATCAAGACACCGCTTTGGTCGCCGAAGCGTGTGGCGACGAAACCTGGATGCAGGCAATTTGCAGTAACACCCGTGCCGTGCAGGCGGCGAGCGATTTCGCGTGTGAACAGGATGTTGCATAACTTCGACCGACTATAGGCTTTCAATACTCCGAAGCTGTTTGCCGATTGAAGATCGTCAAAATCTAACGTGGCGTTCTGATGCATGGCGGACGCCGTGTTGATGATGCGCGAGGGCGCCGAGGCTAAGAGCCGTTCGCGCAATCCCTCTACCATAACGAAATAGGCGAGGTGATTGAGCGCGAAGGTATATTCAAGCCCGTCTTCTGTGACCCTGCGCGTGCCGAATAGTGCGCCTGCGTTGTTAATTAGGATATCGACGCGCGACTCCTGATCGGCGATTTGAGCCGCTACGCGTTTCATCTCGGCCAAGCGTAAGAGATCGGCAAAATGTACAGAATGGGCGATGCCAGGAGCGCTGTCGCGAAGCCGCGCGAGAGTTGCGCCCCCGCGGGATTTGTCTCGTGCGACCAAGACGATCCGAGCGCCCATTTTTGCCAGCGCTACTGCGGCGACCTCGCCAATTCCGGACGTGCCGCCCGTGATGACAACAGTCTTTCCCCTCATAAGCCATCTCGTCTCTGCTGACTGATGTTACCTCAACCGGCGAGCGGATAGCGACATAGGCAGTCCATCTCCCTGTTTATGCTGCGGTGCATGAGTCCGCCGATGGCACTTGCGTCAATTCGCTGCGCGGGGAATTCGAGTCACGCGATATCACCGGAACCGCTGGCGACACCGGTATTATAATAAAAACGGGTAATTATTGGGAGGACGGGCATGCTAATCGAACTTATCATTTGGCTGGTTATCGGCGCGATTGCGGGCTGGCTTGCTGGCCTAATCATGAAGGGCTACGGATCGGGCTGGTCGGCAACATCGTAGTCGGCATTATCGGCGCCATAATAGCGGGGTGGCTTTTACCGCGGGTCGGTATCATTTTCATCGGCGGTGTCGTCGCCGAGATCATCAATGCCGTCGTTGGGGCAGTAATTCTTCTGCTGATAATCGGGTTCGTCAAAAAGGCAACCTGGGGGCTTTGTTTTGATCCCATGACTAATCTTTCAAACGGCGACAAACGCAGCCTTCTTGCGTTTCTAGCACACGATGCGACGAGGCTTATCACCGGGGAAACCTTTTATGTCGACGCCGGCTACCACATCATTGACTAGTCCGAGGGGACAGACCTTTGAGGTTGCTGAATGTCCGCTTTTGGCAGCACTTAGCAGCCATTCCAATCACACCGTCTGATTTCCACTTTCGGTCGCAACTCGAATGTCCATAGCTCACCACACCGCCAGCCGCGGCAGACTCACGTAACGAGTAGAACAGATCATACGTGCAGAAACGGCTCAGTGGCTACGGCATTCTTGGCCTTATTCGATCTGGCTATGCGACAGGTATCCTAACTGAGCCGACATATGCAGGGTGAAAGCGGGCGGATATTGCCCCCTCTTTTTTTCCGAAGTACGCCAAAGCTGGGGCGCGAATCTCAAACTGGGTCCGGGGGCAGACGGAGCGCCCCGCTAATAAAAGGGGTCCCGCTGAATAATTTTTCTCTGCCCCGACACCGTTTCACTACAAATTCCGAAAAAATCCAAAAAAGTCCTGCTGCGGCGCTAGTACTACCACCACCGTGCCCGGCTTGACCCGTTTATAGAGGTCGATCACGTCCTCGTTGGTCATGCGGATGCAGCCCGAGGAAATCGCCTGGCCGATATATTCCGGCTGGTTGGTGCCGTGGATGCGGTAGAGGGTGTCCTTGTTGCCCTCGAACAAATACAAGGCGCGAGCGCCCATCGGATTTTGCGGTCCGGGACTGACATAATTCGGCACACCCAAGCGCTGTTTCTCGCTCGCTGTTGGAATCCATGCCGGCCATTCGCTCTTGCGGCCGACTTTCGCGACGCCCGACCAGGCCATTGCTTCCTCGCCGACAGTGACGCCGTAGCGGATCGCCGTGCCGCCGGTCAGCACGTAATAGAGATAACGCGCGTCGGTATCGATCAGGATCGTGCCCGGCTGCTCCTTGCGCTCATAGATTACGATTCGCCGCTGATATGGCAGGGGGATCGCTGCATTCTTATAAGGCGCTGCCTCCAGCAGCTTCTTGTCGCGGGCGGTTAGGTTCGCTTCTGACGCGGGCTGTAGGGTGTACTGCGTGTACTGCGTACAGCCACCGAGCAGAACGCCGACCCCGAACAGACCCACTAACAATCGCCTTGCAGACATTCATTCCTCTTTTCCGGTCGCTTCGTCAGGTAACCGCAAAGCAGGATGGCTCTTGGATTGGCGCGAATTGTGGTGATTCTCTGCTGTCCAGTCCTAGTTGGCCTAAATCCCTTCCGTTGTAGCAATTAGGCAACAAAATCCTGAAATCTCGCTTAACGCGATCCAGCCGGGCTAAAATCCATAATCGGGTCCGGTCCGCGACGGCGCGCCCCGCTACGCCTTCGCCGAGTTGATCAACAGTTCCGACGAGATCCCAACCCGGCGTGTAGGGCACACGCGGCGTTTCGGGATGGACGCCCTCGCGCGCCAGGACGTCCGGCAGACTGACCCCCGCCGCCAACACCTTCACCCGTACCTCGCCTACTGTCGGACTGGGGATATCTTCCTCGATGGCGGTGATCACTTCCGGACCGCCGTAGCGGGTGACGACTACTCGCCTGTGGCGCATTTTCTTAATCCTGTGGCCTAGCTCGCAATTTCGGGCCAGAAGCGATGTCCATTGTCCGGCTAGATTGTCCGCCTTGTGCCATAACCGAACTACGCACCGCAGCAAACAGCAACTCTATTCGATCACCTCGTCGGTAAGCGCGAAGAGTATTGGCGAGACTTCGAGGCCGAGCGTCTTGGCGGTCTTGAGGTTGACCACGAACTCGAATTTGGTGGACTGCTGAACCGGCAGGTCGGCAGGCTTCTCACCCTTGAGAATCCGTCCGGTGTAGATGCCAGCTTGGCGATAGCCGTCCGCAAAGCTGGCGCCGTAGCTCATTAGCCCGCCGGACACTACTGCCTCGCGGACATGATAACTTGTCGGCAAGGCATATCGAGCGGCCAGTGCAACGAGTTGTTTGTGATGACTGTTGAAGAACGGATCGTTGGCAACGAGAAGTGCATCAGCTCCGTTTTGCACAAGGGTCGCAACTGCGGTGTCGATATCGCGTTCTGTGCCTGCGCTTGCGACATGGATTTTCTGATTGATCGCGTCGGCTGCTCGTTTCAGCTCTTCCAGTTGAAGGCCAACATCCGCATAGTTGGGGTTCACTATCACTCCGATCGTCGTGGCTTTTGGAACAAGCTGATGAAGGAGTTCTAGACGCTTAGCTCCCAACTCGGTCGTGATCACACTCACGCCCGTGACATTGCCGCCGGGTCGATTGAGGCTAGCGACGAGACCAAACTTGACCGGGTCACCGCCGCTAACAAAGACAATGGGAATCTTGGCGGTCGCGGTCTTTGCAGCCAGCGCCGGAGCGTTGCCACCAGTCGCTACAATCACAGCCACCTGATGGCTTACCAAAGTGGCCGCCAGCTCCGGTAGTCGATTGGATTGGCCATCGGCCCAATAAAATTCAATCGCGACGTTGCGGGCCTCGTCAAAGCCGGCCTCCTTTAGGCCTTGGCGGAAAGCCACCACATACGGAGCGACTAGCGATCCCCCGCCGAGATACCCAATCACCGGCATCGGCTGCTGCGCCCGCGCCGCCACGCGGCCAGCGCCGCCGCGCCGCCGAAAAGCGTGATGAACTCGCGCCGTTGCATGTTCGACCCCAAGCTCAGGAGACGGCATCTTAGCGGCTCAAACGAGTACATCGATAGGGAAATGCGAGTGCTACCCGAGTTGCTGCGCCGCATAAACAAATGGCGAAAGAAACAACCCGGCGAGCCGTCTCGTGCCGAAGCAATCAGACTCTTGGCTCATCTTGGCCTTGTACGGCCGCCTGAGCGAACGACCTCCGTTGAGGAGCTTCGGGGCAAATTTTTCGTGCGCGTCCGTGAAGACGGTCGCATGGTCCCGGATTATGCAGCCGACGAAGCCAACGAAGCTGCTATCGACGTCAAAGAAAGTGGCGATTCCGATTTGCCCATTCTGCTTCGTCAGCGCGCCAGCGAGGCCAAAAAAAGTGCCTTGTCACTGAAGTGTAGCCCGCCGTCATTTGGCGATGGCTGATGCTATTATTTAGCCATTTCCCAAGGCAGGTTACCTTGAGCATTCCGACCAATGTTGGAGCGATCGGATGCGGCGTTGATCCGCTCCCCGACGCCCCATTCTAAAACGTCGCCCGGTTGCAAATTAAGCGCTTTCGCTGCGGCTTCATTCAAAGGCGGATAAAACTGTACCTCATCGCCTTGCAAATTTTGGAAGGCTTTCCGAAGCAGCAGAAGGTGGTCGAAGGTTTCACGCGAACCAATGAGGCGGCAGGATTTGAGGCGCGGCTTGAACGTATCGAGGCTGCATTAGCGAAGGAAGCGAAGCCATGAATCTAAACCTACAAGCCCGGCTATCAAAGCTGGAGGCAGTGCGGCTCACTGAATTTCCGCACCGGCTGGTTCCGGGGTTTGTCTCATGCCAGAACCCAGGAAAGGCGGTGACGGTTATACACGCGGGGAAATGCAAAGCTGGTTAGACGCGGGCATGGCGCATATCGCGTTCAATGGCCACGCAATCCTCTACCATGGTGGACGGACTGAAAAACCCACCCTTAATGAATGGCTCCGCGAACACGCCCCGGCGCAGACACGCGCTACTGGTGGCATCCCTGAAAATACAGGCCAAGAACAATGATCGCACAGCCGCGCGGCATGGCATCATCGTATTCTTTAATCCAACCGCGCCGCGCGTTTTTGTCCGCTTTCGGACAAAAGCAGACAACGGTCGATTTTGGTCCGAGGTGATTTGTCCGCTTCTGACCCAACAGCGACATTGGCTGTGCACTGCGGCAATGGTTTTGATGCTGGTTTCAGCCCCTATCGAAGTACTCGTTTGAGCCGATAAGATGCCGTCTCCTGAGCCTGGGGGCGGACATGCAACGACGAGAGTTCATCACGCTTCTCGGCGGCGCGGCGGCGGCGTGGCCGCTGACCGTGCGCGCGCAGCAGGGCGAGCGGATGCGGCGCGTCGGCATCCTCCTGCCCGCGGCCGCGGACGATGCGGCCATGCAGGCCCGCGTCGGCGCGTTCCTGCAGGGGCTGGCGCTATTGGGCTGGACCATCGGCCGCAACGTGCGGATCGACACCCGCTGGGCCACGGCCAATGCCGCCGAAATTCGCAGACACGCGGCGGAATTGGCCGCGCTCGCGCCCGACGTCATCCTGGCCCATGGCGCCTCGACCGTGGGGCCGCTGCTGCAGGCGACCCGCACCGTGCCGATCGTGTTCCCGGTCGTCGGCGATCCGGTCGGCCGCCGGCTTCGTCGACAGCCTGGCGCGGCCGGGCGGCAATGCCACCGGTTTCCTCGCGTTCGAATACAGCATGAGCGGAAAATGGCTGGAACTGCTCAAAGAGATCGCGCCGGGCGTGACGCGCGTGGCGGTCCTTCGGGATCCCGCCACCCCCACCGGTCCCGCCATGTTCGGCGTCATCCAGGCCATGGCGCCGTCGCTCAGGGTGGAGGTGAACCCAGTCAACATGCGCGACGCCGGCGAGATCGAGCGCGCCGTCACGGCTTTCGCGCGCTCTCCGAATGGCGGCCTGATCGTGACGGCGAGCGGACCGCGGACCTTCATCGCGATCTGATCGTCACGCTCGCGGCCCGGCACAAGCTGCCCGCGGTCTACAGCGAACGCACTTTCGTCGCCGCCGGCGGCCTGGTCTCCTATGGGCCTGATTTCGTCGACCAGTTCCGGCGTGCGGCCGGCTACGTCGATCGCATCCTCAAGGGCGAGAAGCCGGCCGACCTGCCGGTGCAGGCGCCGACCAAGTACGAGACTGGTCATCAACCTCAAGACCGCCAAGGCGCTCGGCCTCAACATTCCACCGACGCTGCTCGCCCGCGCCGACGAGGTGATCGAATGAAGCGGCGCGAGTTCATCACGCTTCTCGGCGGCGCGGCGGCAGCGTGGCCGCTGGCGGCGCGCGCGCAGCAGCCGGCGATGCCGGTGATCGGGTTCCTGCGCAGCACGTCGCTCGCCGACGCGACGCACCTCGTGACCGCGTTCCGCCAGGGCCTGAAGGAAGCAGGCTTCGTCGAGGGCCAGAACGTCGCGATCGAATACCGCTCGGCGGAAGATCACCCTGATCGATTGCCTGCGCTGGTGGCTGATTTGATTGGCCGTCGGGTGGCCGTGATCGTCGGGAATAATCCTGCAGCGCTTGCAGCCAAGGCCGCAACCTCGACGGTGCCGATCGTCTTCGCGTACGGGGGCGACCCGGTCAAAGACGGCCTCGTCGCCAGCCTCAACCGGCCGGGCGGCAATGTCACGGGCGTGGTCTTTATTCACCGGCGTGTTAGGGGCGAAGCGACTGGAGCTGCTGCGCCAGCTTGTGCCCAAGGCGACAACAATTGGCCTGCTCGTGAACCCGAACAATCCGAATACCGAGGCGGAGCGAAGAGACGTGCAGGCCGCGGCGCAGGCGATCGGGCAGCAACTCATCGTTCTCGATGTCAGCAGCGACCGCGACATCGAGCCAGCCTTTGCAACATTCGTCCAACGCGGGGCCGGTGCGCTGTTCGTCGGTACCGGCGCGTTCTTGTTCTCCCATCGGGAACGGCTCGTCGCGCTGGCGGCTCGCCATGCGCTGCCGGCGAGCTATAGCCAGCGCGAGCCCGTCGTGGCCGGTGGCCTGATGAGCTACGGAAGCAGCCTGACCGATGCCTATCGCCAAGCCGGCATCTACGCCGGGCGGATTCTCAAGGGCGAGAAACCGGCCGACCTGCCGGTCATGCGGTCCACCAAATTCGAGTTCGTGATCAACCTCAAGACCGCCAAGACGCTCGGCCTCGAAGTGCCAGCGCAGCTGCTGGCGCTCACCGACGACGTGATCGAATAGCGACACTGTTTGCTGCGGTGCATGAGTCCGCTTATGGCACATAGCGTCAATTCGGTGCGCCGCAAATTTTGTCCGCTTTCGGACAGCAGCGGACAACGGTGGATTTTGGCCCGCGATGGTTTGTCCGCTAATGACCCGAAGCGGACATTGACCATGCCAGTAGTGAACATCAGACAGAGGGTCCGGCGGGGTTAGCCAAACGCGGTGCTATTTCACCAATCTGAAGGATGCCATACGGCGTATTTTTTGGAGCTTGTCGAAGTGGCAGTTATTGTGCAGCGGCGACGCTTATGAGTTGTTCGCTGCTAATCGGTCCGGGCGTCCAGTCTTCACCGGACAAAGGCGTAATTTTTATATCGCTGATGAGCCCGGCCTGCAGAGACGGATCAAAGTAGCGCATGCTCTGTTCGTTAAGATCAATAACGCGGCCGGGTTTGAGTGGCCCAACGTCATTGATCTTGACGATTACATGCTTATCGCCACTCTCCACCAGTGCATAGGCGGGCAGATAGTTTTTGCCATAGCGGACGCCACCGAACGTCCCACGAAAATCAGTTTGAATCGCAGCGGTCCACGCGATCGGATCATATAGTTCGCCGGACGCGGTTTCTATTCCGCCCGAATCATATCCGGGCCGAAAGGGATCATACATCGACGCCGTGCCAACGATAGTAACGCCCACGGGAGCCGCATCGAGCCCCGATCCTATGACCGCCAATGGGGCAAGCAAAGATTGGTAGGCGGCGACCTTGAGCTGCAGATCAGAGCTTATAAAAGGCACCGAGCTCGCGACGACGCAGCGCCCATTGTCCTGGTTCGTCACACACGCATGCATGACGAAAGCCAGCGCGCGACGCGTTGCGGCAGATGCACCGGAATATGCGTACTCGCCATTCGCAGTTATTTCGCCAGCATTTAAATAAACGTTCACATTTGCCGACTGAGCCATTGCAGAAGATGAAAAGGCAAGCAGAATTGCGCCGCCGCAAATCGCGGCGCCCAAGCGCGCCATCATTCAGATGCTCCCCGATTGGCCCCCGCCGAAGGCCGGGCTGTTAAATGCTGGGTCGTGCAAATTCAAGGCGAGAGTTTGTCAATTTCTGGATGCGCGATGGGCGGACACGAGACTTCTCGAGTTCAGAACTTACTTCTGAAGCCAAAGCATATTTTGGCCTCATGGACATACGCGTATCCACGAGCGACGCGCCGTCGTAGTAAGCGCATAACAAATAGAGGCCGCCAACTAAGGCGGCCTCTTTAGCTATTTCAAATCACAGACATGGGTCGCCCGTTGGCACACGGCGGACATTCCAACCGCACCCGCGAATGTCCGCTATTGGAGTAAGAGCGGACAAAGGTGGATTTTGGCCCGTGATGGTTTGTCCGCTTATGACCCAGAGCGGACATTGGCTGTGCACTGCGGCAATGGTTTTGATGCCGGTTTCAGCGCCTATCAAAGTACTCGTAGGAGCCGATACAATGCTGCCTCCTGAGCTTAGGAGTGGATATGCGACGGCGCGAGTTCATCACGCTTATCGGCGGTGCGGCGCCATGACCGCTTGCGGCGCGGTCGCTGGTGTGGCCACAAACACTAATTTTGTTGGCTCGCCGGATCACGGTGTCGGGCTTGTCGGTCAAGCGACTCCGCATGATTTGCACGTAGCTTAAATAGCCGCTCGCAGCGACGCCGAACCTAACCCCCGTTTAAGCGGTGATCGTTGCTAGGGCCAGCACGCGAGTTCGATGCTGCCTATAAAGGTGAAGTGATCGGATTCGGCCTAACAGGCTGACTTTACACGAAACACGGGGCTGCCGGACAACAGTGGTCCCGTTTCTGTAACGTTGGGAGACCGCGGTTGACCTGATGGCGCGCGTGAACGTCGGTCGAATTCATCGACGACAACGGTGGCAACCCGGGTGTGCGACTGCACATTCGCCCGCGGGCAAAACAAATTACATAAAAGAATTAGTCGAAATGATCGACGCCGGACTATCAATGGCGCAATCTGTACTTAACTAATGATTTCCTCCTCGATGAATTGCCAGGCGCAGAGGCGCAGATAGGAATTTATTCTTGAGCGGAGGAATGCACTAAAGGAGAAAAAATGAGGAAAGTTATTGGAATTGCTGCGGTGATCGGCGGCCTAATGCTGTCAACGACCGCTTTTGCCCAAGTCACACCACCGCCTCCTACGGCAAATAATGTACCTGGGATCGCCCGTTATGATGCCAATCCAGGCCGGCAGCAGGCCACGGACGTCGGCGCGCAGTGTGGCTCGGGGGCCGGCTCCGGCGCATTCGGATACTTCGGCAAGGACAACAACCTCGCCGGCGGCGCGGACGGTGTACAAACCGGACTCAACAACTCGGCTGTCTGCGGCCAGGGTCACGGAAACTAGGCACGATTTGATTCGACGGGCGGTCTTTCGGCCGCCTTCTTCAAAGATACAGAGAGACGCACAAACGCGCCTCTCTGCTTTCTGCGTTTGGTATCTTTCTCATGAACCTTCGCACTTTCACCTGGAATAGGAAATCTGCGCTCATACTGACCGGTGTGTTGGTGATCGTTGGCGTGGCAGCCCTGGTCCCGCATTGGTCCACAGCGAACGCGCCGGCTTACAAGGTCGCCGCAGTAAAACGCGGCTCGATCACCAGCACGGTGACGGCAACCGGCACCATCAACCCCGTAACAACCATCATCGTCGGCTCGCAGCTCTCTGGTCAGATTGTCCAGATTCTCGCTGATTATAATGACAGTGTAAGCTCGGGACAGATCCTTGCCCGGCTCAACTCCGATCAGATCCGTTTCAAGCACGATGCTGCCAAGGCCGATCTCGCCCAGGCCCGCGCCATGAAAGTCATGCAGGAGGCAAAGGCTGCCGAGGCCGATCTTGCATTTACGCGACAGGCAAAGCTCAAGCCGAGCGGTGCAGTCTCCGAGGTCACCTATGATGCGGCTCATACCGCAGCTGAGGTTGCAAAGGCTCAGCTCCAAGTCACTACTGCCAAGATCGAACAGATGGAAGCGGTGCTCCATCAAGTCGAGGTCGACTTATACCAATACCGACATCCGCTCACCCGTAGACGGGGTTATTATCCAGCGCAGCGTCGAGCTCGGCCAGACTGTGGCTGCATCCCTGCAATCTCCCACGAT
The DNA here is from genome assembly GCA_963817045.1 of uncultured Alphaproteobacteria bacterium. Classification (GTDB taxonomy): domain Bacteria; phylum Pseudomonadota; class Alphaproteobacteria; order Rhizobiales; family Xanthobacteraceae; genus Pseudolabrys. The sequence goes on along the minus strand of CAWFMZ010000005.1, from coordinate 49,366 downwards.
ATTCACCATCGCCGATGATTTACGCCATATGGAGATCGCCGCCTCAGTCGACGAAACAGACGTCGGGCGTGTAAAGCCTGGCCAGAGGGTCACATTCACCGTGAGCGCGTATCCCGATCGTGAGTTCGAGGGCAAGGTCAAGCAGGTCCGGCTGGGTTCGCAAACCGTGTCCAACGTCGTCACGTACACCGGGATCGTGTCCATTGAGAACCCAAAAATGGAGCTCCTTCCCGGGATGACGGCCAGCGTCAAGATCGAAACTGACTCGCGAGCGGACGTGCTGCTAGCGCCCAACGCGGCGCTTCGGTGGAGGCCCGCCGGAGCGATTGCAAGCGGTCCGGGACTTTGGGTCCTAGACCCCGACGGGAACCCCCGGATGGTCCCGGTCCAGACTCGGACTCGGCGACGGCAGCGTCACCGAGATATCAACAACGCAACCGGTCCAAGAGGCCATTGTAGGAAAGAAATAGTGATCAGGACCGAGAACCTCACCCGCCGCTTTCAGCTGGGAGAGACGGTCACTGCGGTATGCGACGTTAGCGTCAACGTCGATGCTGGAGAGTTTCTCGCGGTGAGTGGTCCGTCCGGCTCGGGTAAATCGACCTTCATGAGCATTATCGGATGCTTGGATAGGCCCACGAGTGGAAAGTGTTGGGTCGACGGTGAGGAGACCTCCGGTCTCTCTTCAGACGACCTCGCCGCGATAAGGAACCGCAAAATCGGCTTTGTCTTTCAGAATTTCAACTTGCTCGATCGCCTCGACGCGAGAGAAAACATCGAGCTGCCCCTGATGTATGCGGGAGTGAACAAACGATCCCGTCGAGAGATCGCCGACACCGCACTAAGATTGGTTGGACTTACTGATCGGGCCAAGCATCGTCCGGCTCAACTTTCGGGGGGCCAGCAGCAACGGGTTGCCGTCGCTCGGGCGCTCGCCTGCTCACCGAAGATTATTCTTGCGGACGAACCGACAGGTGCGCTGGACAGCAAGTCATCAGGCGAATTGATGGACCTGTTTCACAAGCTCAGCGAGAGCGGCAGAACGATCGTCGTTGTGACGCACGATCCCCAGATTGCAAAGCACGCGTCCCGGGTAATCCGGTTCTTCGACGGCAGGGTACAGTGACATTGCTGGACGCGATCTTTTCCGCAGTAGGAGCGCTCCGCCAGCACAAGCTGCGGTCGAGCCTGACGGCACTCGGGATTATCATTGGGACGTCGGCCACGATCGCCATGATGGCGGTCGGTGCGGGGGCCCGCGAGCAGGTGGCGGCACAGGTCCGCAGCCTCGGCGCCAACCTGTTGATCGTCGTATCCGGGAACGTCAACCAATCGGGCGTCAGGCTTGGGGCCGGGGCAACGCCCACACTCACCGACGAGGACGCAGCCGCGATTGCCCGAGACATCCCATCGGTGCAGGTGACGTCGTCGATCGCCAAGGGAAATATCCAGGTCGTCTCCGACGCCGCCAACTGGGCTACGAGTGTCTTCACCGTAGATGTTGGATACCTCGAGGCGCGCGACTGGGACGTGGAGAGCGGACGTTCATTCGAGCCAGATGAGGCGACACGTGGTTCACAAGTTGCCCTCCTGGGACAAACCGTTTCCCGCCAGTTGTTTCAGGACCAAGACCCGATCGGCCGAGAGGTCAGGATTAGGAATGTCCCCTTCCGGGTGATTGGGATGTTGGCCAAGAAAGGTCAGTCGGGATTTGGTCAGGATCAGGACGATGCGATTCTGGTGCCGCTCGAGGCGGGTAGACGGGTGCTAGGGCATAACCAGGCCAAATCCAGGTCGGTTGGCGGAATCTTCGTGAAGGTGCGCGAGGGTTTGAACATGAGTGGAGCCCAAGAAGAGGTGCAATCTCTCTTGCGACAGAGACATCGGCTCCAGCCACTGCAGGATGATGACTTCACGGTGCAAAATCTGTCGGAGGCCACGGCCGCCAAGGAGGCCGGAGCCAGGACCTTGTCAATCTTACTCGCGTCAGTCGCCCTGGTTTCGCTCGTAACAGGGGGAATTGGCATACTGAACATCATGTTGGTGTCAGTAACCGAGAGGACCCGAGAGATTGGGATTCGGCTGGCTGTCGGCGCCAGGCGGGGAGACATCCTTTGGCAGTTTCTGCTGGAGGCCATCGGCCTGTCGATCGTTGGAGGAGTTGCGGGTGTAGTCGTGGGGTTTATCGTGTCGCTCATGATCGCCCGCTTGGCGAATTGGTCATTGATCATTGACCCTTGGTCGGTCGCTCTGGCCGTCACGTCGTCGGTGCTGGTAGGGGTGTTCTTTGGTTGGTACCCGGCGTTCCGCGCGTCCAGGTTAGAACCCATCGAGGCGATCAGAACGGTTTGAAGTTTCGGCGCTGCGGAATGCGGAACGAGCTCTGCCAAGGGTTTGGTTTGGCCGGCAATTTGACCCGTGTCCGGGTCGAAGAGGTGATCAAATAAGGATGGTGTCTGCTGCGGTGTGGATCACGAGAACATCGCCCGCTCCCGCCAGAGAATCCACGCCCGCAAATTGATGGCTACTCGGATGGCACCGAAAAAGTACGGAAATCCTCGGCGCTAAAGGGTCGGATTAGAGTTGGCCGCACTGCTTCCGAGCCAAGTTTTGATGCCCCGCGGGGTCGCTTGAGGGCCTCGCGGTCGGGCGTCCTGGGCCGGGCTCTGAAGTCTGGCTGGCAGGCCAGACAGCCGGTGCTCGTGGAACGTACGGCGTGGTAATATCCTCCAATACAAACCACGCCTCCCATGACCCTTGGCAACATGCGCGCGAACAGAATGACGTTATCACCCCCGCACACCCGCAATCTTATCGCCATCCTGGTGGTTGTCCTCGCCGCCGCTGCGCTCGCCGGGTGCGTAGCTCCGGCGCGCACGTGGGCCGCCGCCGATTGCTGGAAGTCGACCGAGAAGGACTACGCCAAAACGAATTCGACAAGCGTGCCGACATCGTCACCAAATGCATCGACGACAAGTTGAAGGGGAAAAAGGCGTTGTGAGCTGCGGCTGGCGCACGCCCATTTGGGAGCGGCGGGTGAATAGCTCACGTAGGGTCATCGCCCGGCGCGCCGCTCGCGCAGAACCAAAACGCGCATTGCGTTAAATTAAAAACCCCCGCCAAAAGGAGAAGAGGCCGCCCTTCTTGGGCGGCCTCTTCCGACTTCAGCACGGCCCCCTTAAAAAGGGCCGTCGCTGCGTCTCCCCGTTGCACGGGAGTGCGCTTCGGTACGCTCTAGACCAATTCCCAGTTGGGGAAAGGGTTGGTGCCGGCGGAGGGATTTGAACCCCCGACCACCCGCTTACGAAGCGGATGCTCTACCGCTGAGCTACGCCGGCTAGAGCATGAAAAGCGCGCCACTGATATCGGCGCCGGCCGGGAATGGCAATACACTTAGGCCCTTAACGAAACAGTTGCATGAAGCGCTGCCAGGGCGCCCGCGGCGGCGGCGCAGTAGGTTCCGGCGCCGGATCGCTCTCCAGCGTCGAATCCGGCCCCGGATCGTCGGGCGCGTGCACCAGCGGGATCACCGCCTCGACCGGCTTCGCTTTGGCCTTGGCCGCGGATTTCGCCGATTTGCGCGCCGGCGGTTCCGCCTTGGTTTCAGGCGCCGGCGGCGTTTTCGGCACGGGCGCCGCGAGCTCGATCGGCCCGGCGGCCGGCCTCAGTGGCGGCGGGGCGACCTCGATCACCGGCCGCGTGACGCCGATTTCGGCCAGCGGCACCCTCCATGCGAAGCCATCGAGCCGCCCGTTCGGCGACACCGGCATCCAGCGCTCGGACACCACGCCGTCCGCGGTCCACGCCGGATCGCCGGACGCGCGCATGGCACGGCCCATCCATTCGCGCACGCGGCCCTCGTCGCGGTGCTCGGTCTCCTCGATTTCCGCCATCAATGTGGCGACCCGCCGCGTCGGCGCCGACAGGTAAGGCGCCAGCGCCGCCCGCGCGCCGGCGAATTCGCGTGCATCGAGCGCGGCGTGCGCCACGGCCAGCGCGCCCTCGAGCTGGCCCGGCACCTTGTCGGCGAGCTTGTGCATGCGCGCGAGGCGCTCGCGTGCGCTGTCGCCGAGCCGCAGGTTGGCATAGGCCTCGGCGATATCCGGGTGCGGATTGATCGTCCACGCCTTCTCCAGGATCTTGCGCGCCTTGCGCTGCTCGCCCGCCTCCGCCAGCCGCCGTCCGGCCAGCGCCGCCGCCGGCACCAGATCGGGCGCGAGCTTCACCGCTTCCAGCACCGCCGCGCGCGCCGCGTCGCGGTCGATCTCTTGCAGCGCCAGCGCGCGGGCGGTCAGCAGCACGGCGCGCTTGCGGCGGTAGTCGGCCTTCTCCAGCGCGTCCTTCATGGCATAGAGCGCGGCGAGCGCGCCGGCCCAGTCGGCGGCCGCGCAGCGATAATCGAGCACGGCCTGTCCGGCCCATGCCGGCGCCGGCGTTGCCTTGCCCGCCTCCTCGGCGAACAGCCGCGCGGCCTGCGCATCGTCGCGGCGCTGCGCTTCGATATAGAGTCCGCGCAGGCCGAGCGATTTGGTGTCGTCGCGCCTGGTCATGGCGCGGAAGGCGCGTTCGGCGCCGTCGCGGTCTCCCGCCATCTGCGCCGACTGCGCGGTGAGCAGCAGCGCCAGCGGATCGCCGGGCGACAGCCGCGCCGCTTTCGGCGGCGGCCTTGCGCGCGATGTGCAGATCGCCAGCGCCGACCGCAATCATCCCGCGCGTGATGGCGAGATAGCCCTTGACGGCGCGGCGGTGACGAAAGAACAGCGACACTTGCTCGGGCGAGCGCAGGATGCCGCGCACGATCCCCCAAAGCAGCATGAGCACGAGGACGAGCACGGCGATGGCGAGCGCGGCCACCATCACCGAGGTCTCGATCCGGTAACCCATCCAGGTGATGGCGACGTCGCCCGGCCGGTCGGCGACCCAGACAAAGCCGGCCGCGAGCACCGTTACCGCCAGCAGGAATAGGACAACTCGGATCATAGCGCCCTCACCGTGGCCCGAGCGCGCGCGTCGTGTCGGCGGCAAATTGACGGCCGGCTGCAAGCGCATCTTGCCGCGCCTGTGCCTTCACTATCCAAACGCGCGCCGGCGCGCGCGTCGCATCGGCGAGCTTGCCGAGATCGCCAAGCGCGGCCGCAATATCGGCCCTGGCGGCATCGATCTCGAGGCGCGCCAACACCACGGAAGCATCGTCGCCGACCGGCGCGTCGACCGGACGAATGCGCACCAGCTTGCCGGCATTGGCCTGCAACCGTTCGAGGAAGCCGCCTTCCGGCGCCTGCGCGCCCGAAATCTTGATCATAGCCGGAAGCAACGCGCGCAGCTCTTGCGCGAGCGCTTGTGCCGTCGGCACGCCGGCCACCGCGAACGGCGTAAGCGGTGCCAAAGCTTTGTCATCGGCGCCGAGCGATTTGGCTTGCGCAAGCTCGGCCGTAAACGGCGCGCCGCTTAATGCGGCATCGCGCAGTGCCGCCGCGCTCAAGGCCAGCCGAGCCGCGATATCGGCCGAGGACGCCTTGGCGATGTCTTCGCGCGCAGCCTTGGCGGATTGTTCGAGCGCCGCGATGCGCCTTTGCAAGACATCAAGCTCGGCTGACGAAATTCCGCTCGAACTGTTTTTCGCAACATCCTGCACGCTGGTGCCCAAGTCCGTCACCGCCTTCGCCGCCGCGTCGGCGCGCTCGCGCGCTTGGCTTGCACTGGCGGCAATGTCGTCGCTGCGGCGGTTGAGCGCGGTAAGCGCGATGCCGAGCGACTTCATGGCGTTGTCGGCGGCGGCCAGCCGCTCGGCCATCGCCGGATCGCTGGCCGGCAGCTTGGCGATCGCCTCTTCAATCTTGTTCACGCGCTGGCCAAGCGCGTCGACCGCCTTGTTGTCGCCCGCCGGGCGGCTTTTCAAGTCGCGCACCTGCGCTTCCAACGCTGCGACTTGCGCACTCGTATCGGCCGAAGCCGCATAACGGGCCGGCACCAGGCCGGTCAGCCAGAGCGCGAACAGCGCCAGCGTCACGATTGCCCCACCGGCGACGCCGGCGAGCAGTGCCGCGCTGATAGGACCGCCGAGCCGATTCCCGGCCGTCGCGTCCTTCGCAAGCCCGGACGGCGGTTCTGTGCCGCTGGCGGCGGTTCCTGCGCCGGAGCCGACGACGGATCGGACGGCGCGCGCCATCTCGGTGGCGGTGAGATCGATGGTCGGCGCCGCCCGCTTCTTGCGGCGCGGTCCCTCGGGCGCAGCTTGTTGCGCGCCTTGTTCCGTTCCTGGGGGCGTTTCCGGCGTCGTGCGCTTATCTGCCATTGGGTTCCTCGGCGAATTGGCCCGCCCGCCAGCAGCAAATAACGCAAATGGCGCAGGGGCGCCAATCAACCCTGGGCCGGCTCCAGAAGTCCGATCAGCGCCGCCTCGTCCGGCCGCCTTGCCACGGCGATGCTGCCGGCGCCGGCGCCGGAGAGCGGCTCGGCGATCGGCCGCGCCAGGCAAAAATGTCGCACCGCCAGCGCCTGTTCGATGATGCCCGCCTGACGGGCGCCGGAGATGTAATTCTCGGCGCTGCGCTTGGAAAAATGCAGCACCGCGTCGACCGCACCGGCCTTGAGCGCCGCGGTCAGTTCGGGCGGAAACGGCGCGGTGACCGCGCGATAGACCACAACCATCTCCGCCGCGATGCCGTGCACAGCCAGTTCGGCCACCAGATCGGCGGCGCGGTCCTCGCCGGCCAAATAAAGCAGAGGCGCCGCCGCATCGGCGTGCCGCTCGGCGATGAGCTGCACCAGATCGCGCACGTCGCCGCCGGCCGAGGTGACGTGGGCAAATCCCGCCTGCCGCGCGGCGTCGGCGCTGCGTTGGCCGACCGCGAACAGCGGCAGCTTGAGCAGCGTCCTGCATGCCGGGTTGCCGCCGATGGCGCCCGGCGCATTGGCGCTGGTGATGATGACGCCGCCCCAGCCACCGGAAAAATCGGTCGCCACCGGCTCGACCCGCAGCAGCGGCGCCACCAGCACGTCGTGCCCGCGCGCGCGCAAGACGGCGGCGGTGCGTTCGCTGTCGGCCTGCGGACGGGTGACGACGAGGCGCATGGTTAGTCGAAAAAACCAGGACCGGCGTATTGCCGCAAGGCGCGGCCCGCATCGGCACCGATGGTCGTCGCATGCTTACGCCCGCCGGCCACCGCCGTTTCATGCGCGGCACTGCCGTCCGGCTTGGCGATCAGTCCGCGGAATTGCAGCACGTCTCCGGTCAGCGTGGCATGCCCGCCGATCGGCGTCTTGCAGGAGCCGTCGAGCTCGGCCAGGAACGCGCGCTCGCACGCAAGCGAGGTCGAGGTGTCGGCATGATCGATGCGCGCTAGCAATTCGCGCGTGCGTGAGTCGTTCGCGCGCGCCTCGATGCCGATGGCGCCCTGCCCGACCGCCGGGATGAATTCATGCGCGTGCATGATTTTGGTGGCGTGGTGTTGCAGCCCGAGCCGCTTCAAACCTGCGAGCGCGAGAATAGTGGCATCGACTTCGCCGCTGTCGAGCTTGCGCAGCCGCGTCTCCACGTTGCCGCGCAGCGGCACCACGCGCAGGTCGCTCCGCGCGCGCTTGGCAATCGCCTGCCGGCGTAGCGAGGCGGTGCCCAAGGTGGCGCCTTGCGGCAGATCGGCGAGCGATGGCGCCTTGCGGCTGATGAACACATCGCGCACATCCTCGCGCTCGAGGCAGGCCGCCAGCATCAGCCCCGCCGGCAGAGCGGTCGGCATGTCCTTGGCCGAATGCACGGCCAGATCGATGCGGCCGTCCAGCAGCGCTTCCTCGATCTCCTTGGTGAACAAGCCCTTGCCGCCCTCCTCCGCCAGCGGCCGGTCCTGGATGGTGTCGCCGGTGGTGCGGATGATAACGAGCTCGATCGCCTCCTCATTGACCCCTAGCGCCGCCGCCAGCCGCGCGCGCACGGTGCGCGCCTGCACCAATGCCAGCGGGCTGCCGCGCGTGCCGATGCGCAAGGGGGCGGTGGATTGCGTCATATTACCTCTCGATGCTAGGGCACCTTTTAGTGCACCGTCCCTGCAAAAGGGAGGGCCGGAGGGAGAAATGATCGTCCTCGGCATCGAGACGACCTGCGACGAGACCGCGGCGGCGGTGGTCGAACGTTTCGAGGACGGCCGCGGCAAGATCCTGTCCAATATTGTGCTGTCGCAGGTCAGCGAACACGCCGCTTTCGGCGGCGTAGTTCCCGAGATCGCCGCCCGCGCCCATGTCGAGGCGCTCGACCTCATCATTGCCAAGGCGATGAACCAGGCCAATTACACCTACGACACCATCGACGGCGTCGCCGCCGCCGCCGGCCCCGGACTGATCGGCGGCGTCATCGTCGGGCTGACCACGGCGAAGGCGATCGCGCTGGTCAAGGAGAAGCCGCTGATCGCGGTCAATCATCTCGAAGCGCACGCGCTCACCGCGCGGCTGACCGACGCCACGCCGTTCCCCTACTGCCTGTTCCTCGCCTCCGGCGGCCACACCCAGATCGTCGCCGTGCGCGGCGTCGGCGATTACGTGCGGATTGGCACCACGCAGGATGACGCTATCGGCGAGGCCTTCGACAAGACCGCCAAGTTGCTCGGCCTCGGCTATCCGGGCGGGCCGCAGGTGGAGAAGGAAGCCGACGCGCGGCGACGCCGCCCGCTTCGCGCTGCCGCGGCCGATGCATGGCCGCAAGGATGCGGATTTTTCGCTGTCGGGTCTGAAGACCGCGCTGCGGCTGGAAGCGGAAAAGATCGCGCCGCTCTCCGACCAGGACGTGGCCGACCTGTGCGCCTCGTTCCAGCAGGCGGTGGTGGAGGTGGTGCTCGACCGGCTGCGCGCGGGATTGCGCATGTTCCGGGCGAAATTCGGCGCGCCCACCGCGCTGGTGGCCGCCGGCGGGGTCGCCGCCAATCAGGCGATCCGCAAGGTGCTGCATCGCCTCGCCTTCGAGGTCGGCACCGTGCTGGTGGCACCGCCGCTGGAACTGTGCACCGACAACGGCGCCATGATCGCCTGGGCCGGCGCCGAGCGGCTGGCCATGGGCCTCACCGATTCCCTCGACGTCGCGCCGCGCGCACGCTGGCCGCTCGACGAGATTGCAGCCGCCAAGGGCGCGCTGCAACGGACGGCGGCGTACAAATGATGAAGCCTCGCACCACTCTTTCTTCACCTCCCCCTCAAGGGGGGAGGGAGAAGGAAAGCGCATGACCATTCAACGCATCGCTGTGCTCGGTGGCGGCGCCTGGGGGACGGCGCTGGCGCTGACCTGCGCGCGCGCCGGGCGCGAAGTAACGCTCTGGGAGCACGAGCCCGGCAATGCCGAGAGCCTGGAAAAGAAACGCGAGAGCCGCTTCCTGCCGGGCGTGCGCCTCGACGACGGGATCAAGATCATGCGCGACCTTGGCCAGGCCGCGCGCGCCGACGCGATGCTGCTGGTAGTGCCGGCGCAGGTGATGCGCGCGGTCTGCGCGGCGCTGGCGAAAGTGTCGAGCGGGCCAACGCCGCTGATCGCCTGCGCGAAAGGCATCGAGCACGGCACGCATAAATTCATGACCGAGATCATCGCCGAATGCGCACCGACAAGCGGTGCCGGCAATCCTGTCGGGCCCGAGCTTCGCCGCCGACGTGGCGCGTGGCATGCCGACCGCGGTGACGCTGGCCGCGGCCGACGGCACGCTGGCCGGCGAGCTGGCGCAAGCGATGGCATCGGCGAGCTTCCGCCCCTACCACTCGACCGACGTGCGCGGGGTCGAGATCGGCGGCGCTACCAAGAACGTGCTGGCGATCGCGGCGGGTATCGTCACCGGCCGCGGGCTCGGCGCCAGCGCCGCGGCGGCGCTGACCACGCGCGGCTTCGCGGAGCTCGTGCGTTTCGGCAAGGCTTATGGCGCGAAGCCGGAGACGATGACGGGTCTCTCCGGGCTCGGCGATTTGATTTTGACCTGTTCGAGCCCGCAGTCGCGCAATTTTTCCTTCGGTGTCGCGCTCGGCAAAGGCGAGAAGCCGGACGGCGCCGCGCACGGCAAGTTGGCCGAAGGCGCCTTCACCGCGCCGGTGCTGCTGGAAATGGCGCGCGAGAAAAATGTGGACATGCCGATCTCGGCCGCGGTCGCCGCCGTGCTGGCGGAAAAACTGAGCGTGGACGAAGCGATCGGCTCGTTGCTGACGCGCCCGATCAAGTCGGAAGAATGACATGGCGTATTGGCTGATGAAATCCGAACCCGGCGCCTGGTCGTGGGCCCAGCAGCTGGCGAAGGGCGCCAAGGGCGAAGCATGGACCGGCGTGCGCAATCATCAGGCCAAGCTCAACCTGATGAAAATGAAAAAGGGCGACCGCGCGTTGTTCTATCACTCCGGCGCTGACAAGGCGGCGGTCGGCATCGTCGAGGTGATCCGTGAGGCCTATCCCGATCCGAGCGCCAAGCCGGGCGAGCCCTGGGTGGTCGTGGACGTGAAAGCGGTCGAGGCTCTGCCCAAGCCGGTGACGCTCGATGCGATCAAGGCCGAGCCGACGCTCATGGGCGATGATACTGGTCAACAACACGCGGCTGTCGGTGCAGCCGGTCACCGACGTTGAGTGGAAGATCGTGTGCAAGATGGGCGGGCTATAGCGGGAGGACCTCCATGACCTTCGCAGGCATCAATTACTGGGCGGTGCTGATGGCGGGCGCCATCGGCTTTGCCTTCGGCGGCGTCTGGTACCGCCTACTGGCCGGGCCCTGGAAGGCGGCGCACGGCTTCAGCACCGAGCAAATCCGCGCCCATCACGGCAAGGGCGCGGCGCCCTGGCCGCTCATCATTGCCTTGGCCGCCGACCTGATCATGGCCTGGATGCTGGCCGGCGTGATGGGCCACCTCGGCGAGGTAACGATAAAGAACGGCGTGATCGCAGCCGCTTTCGTTTGGTTCGGCTTCGTCATCACGACGCTGGTCGTCAATAACACCTTCGGCATGCGCAGCCCCAAGCTGATCGTCATCGACGGCGGCCATTGGCTGGCCGTATTGCTGCTGATGGGCGCGATCATCGGCGCCTGGGGGGTTTAGGCGTACCAGGCGCCAGAGCCGTCATCCGCAGTCCTGCCGATAATGTCTTGATATTTCTCAACTGGGAGTCACGACCAAAGTAGAATGCTGCCGACTTGTCGCTCGTCGAGCCGCCAGCGCATAATGGCCCCAAGTGCCAAATCATAAGCCCCCGGGGCAGCCGGACGGGCGGGGAGGAAGTTCCGATGGCCGACAAGATCTATGACGTTCCGCCTGCCTGGCAGAAGCGCGCCTTCGCCGACAAAGCCAAGTACGAGGAAATGTACGCGCGTTCGATCAAGGACCCGAACGGGTTCTGGGCCGAGCAGGCCAAGCGCATCGACTGGATCAAGCCGTTCACCAAGGTCAAGAACACCTCCTTCGACCCGCACAACGTCTCGATCAAATGGTTCGAGGACGGCACGCTCAACGTCGCCTATAACTGCCTCGACCGCCATCTAGCCAAGCGCGGCGACCAGACCGCCATCATCTGGGAGGGCGACGACCCCAAGGTCGATCAGAAGATCACTTACCGGCAGCTGCACGCGCAGGTCTGCAAGTTCGCCAACGTGCTGAAGGCGCGCGGGGTCAAGAAGGGCGACCGCGTCACCATCTACCTGCCGATGATTCCGGAAGCGGCGATCTCAATGCTCGCCTGCGCCCGCATCGGCGCCATTCATTCGGTGGTGTTCGGCGGCTTCTCGCCCGAACTCACTTGCCGGCCGCATCGACGACTGCAAGTCGGATGTCGTCATCACCGCCGACGAGGGCGTCCGTGGTGGCCGAAAAATTCCGCTCAAGGCCAATGCCGACGCCGCGTGCGCCAAGGTCGGCCACGTCACCACCGTCATCGTGGTCCGCCATACCGGCGCCGCCGTGAACATGCAGGCGGGCCGCGATATCTATTATGACGACATCGCCAAGACGGTCGGCGACGACTGCCCGTGCGTGGAGATGAACGCCGAAGATCCGTTGTTCATCCTCTACACCTCGGGCTCGACCGGCAAGCCGAAGGGCGTGCTGCACACCACCGGCGGCTATCTGGTCTATACCGCACTCTCGCATCAATACGTGTTCGACTATCACGACGGCGACATCTACTGGTGCACCGCCGACGTCGGCTGGGTCACCGGCCACAGCTATATCGTCTATGGCCCGCTCGCCAATGGCGCCATCACCATGATGTTTGAGGGCGTACCGAACTATCCGAGCGTGTCGCGTTTCTGGGAAATCTGCGACAAGCATCAGGTCAACACCATCTACACCGCGCCGACCGCGCTCCGCGCGCTGATGCAGGCGGGCGACGCGCCGGTGAAGAAGACCTCGCGCAAATCGCTGCGCCTGCTCGGCACCGTCGGCGAGCCGATCAATCCGGAAGCCTGGGAATGGTACTACCACGTGGTCGGCGAGGGCCGCTGCCCGATCGTCGATACCTGGTGGCAGACCGAGACCGGCGGCATTCTGATCACGCCACTGCCCGGCGCCACTCGTCTCAAGCCCGGCTCGGCGACGCGGCCGTTCTTCGGCATCATCCCGCAGATCGTCGATGCCGAAGGCAAGGAATTGCAAGGCGCCGGCAGCGGTAACCTCTGTATTGCCGATGCCTGGCCTGGGCAGATGCGCACGGTCTATGGCGACCACGAGCGCTTCGTGCAGACCTACTTCTCAACTTACGTCGGCAAATACTTCACCGGCGATGGCTGCCGCCGTGACGAAGACGGCGACTACTGGATCACCGGCCGCGTCGACGACGTGATCAACGTCGCCGGCCACCGCCTCGGCACCGCCGAAGTGGAAAGCGCTCTTGTGGCGCATCCGAAAGTGTCGGAAGCCGCCGTGGTCGGCTATCCACACAACATCAAGGGTCAGGGCATCTACGCTTATGTCACGCTGATGGCGGGCGAGCAGCCCAGCGAGGAGTTGCGCAAGGAGCTGGTGGCCTGGGTGCGCAAGGAGATCGGCGCGATCGCCTCGCCCGATCTGATCCAGTTCGCCCCCAGCCTGCCGAAGACGCGCTCGGGCAAGATCATGCGGAGAATCCTACGCAAGATCGCCGAGGACGAGTTCGGCAATCTCGGCGACACCTCGACGCTGGCCGAGCCGGCCGTGGTCGACGATCTGGTGAACAACCGGCAAAACAAGCGGGCGAAGGCGGGGGCGTAGTTTCTTCTCCCCGCTTACAGCCTATCCATCGTCATTCCGGGGCGCCCGCCGAAAGCGGGCGAGCCCGGAATCCATAAACACAGACCTGGGTTATGGATTCCGGCCCGCGCGCTGATGCGCGCGACCGGAATGACAAGGCTTTTAGTCGTCATTTACGCTATTTCGATCTTTCGCCCGAGCCGTCCGCGCGCCGCATTGTTATTGTGCGCGTTAACAATTGCGGGCGGATGCCACGGTTCTTGTGCTGCGGCGGACGGCACTTTTTGTCGCGTTCGTGCTGACATTCGCGCTGCTGGCGGCGGCCGCTGCGCATTCCGCGTCGCGCGACATCGTGCCGATCGCCGGCTTCCGGCCGGGCACCATCGTGATCAAGACCGGCGAGCGCCGGCTTTACTATGTGATCGACGGCGGCCGCGCGCTGCGCTTTCCGGTCGGCGTCGGCCGCCCCGGCAAGACCTGGACCGGCGCGGCCCGCATCGAAGGCAAATTCATCAAGCCGGCCTGGGCCGGCCGATTCGCGCAAGCACAATCTGAGATAGCATTATATTTATTTTGCTATCACATGGTGCTCCGACGGCCAGCTTAAACCTGTGCGTCGATGGCACTTTTTTCCGGCCGGTTCGCGCCCAAGCCACAATTCGTGGCAATGATCGGGGCATGGCGCGACCGCGCACCTCCCCGCAGCCGGAAGTCCCCGGCCTCGCCGCCCGAAGGATCGCCGCCGACATTCTCGACGGCGTCCTGCGGCGGAAGATCGCACTCGACGAGCAACTGTCCGGCAAGGCCGCCCATCCCGGCCTCCCGGGGCTCGCCGACCGCGACCGCGCGCTGATGCGCCGGCTCACCGCCACCGTGCTGCGGCAGCTCGGCACCTTGCGCCACCTGCTCGGCGGATTTCTCGACAAAGGCTTTCCGTCCGACGCCCCGCGCGTGGAAACCATCCTGCTGATCGGCGCCGCGCAAATCCTCTGGCTCGAGGTGCCCGATCATGCCGCGGTCGATCTGTCGGTGCGGCTGGCGCAGGCCGACCGCCGCGCGGCCCGCTACGCCGGCCTGATCAACGCGGTGCTGCGCCGCGTGACGCAGGGCCGCACCGCGGCGCTGGCCATCAACGCGTCCCGCGACACGCCAAAATGGCTGCTGGCGCGCTGGACCAAGCGCTATGGCGCCGATACCGCGCGCGCGATCGCGCAAGTCAACGGGCACGAGCCGGCGCTCGATCTCACCGTCAAGAACGACGCCGCGTCGTGGGCCGAGCGGCTGCGCGGGCGCGTGCTGCCGACCGGCACCGTGCGCACCTTCGCGCAAGGCGCGATCTCGCTGCTGCCGGGCTTCAGCGAAGGCGCCTGGTGGGTGCAGGACGCCGCCGCCTCGCTGCCGGCGCGATTGCTCGGCGACGTGCGTGGAAAAGAAGTCGCCGATCTGTGCGCGGCACCCGGCGGCAAGACCGCGCAGCTCGCCTTCGCCGGCGCCCGCGTCACTGCGGTCGATCGCTCGGCCGCACGGCTCGGTCGTTTGCGCGAGAATCTGGCGCGGCTTGCGCTGCAAGCCGAGACCGTCGCCGCTGATGTACTGGAATGGCAAAGCGGGCCGTTCGACGCCGTGCTGCTCGACGCGCCCTGCTCCTCGACCGGCACCATCCGCCGCCACCCCGACGTGCCCTGGCTCAAGAGCGAGGCCGACATTTCGGTGCTCACCGCCTTGCAGCAGCGGCTGCTCGACCGCGCGGTCGAGTTGCTCAAGCCCGGCGCCATCCTGGTTTATTGCGTCTGCTCGCTCGAGCCGGAGGAAGCCGAGGACCAGATCGCCGCCTTGCTGGCCCGCGACCCGCGCGTCGTCCACACGCCTGTGGCGGCGCCAGAGGTGTGCGGCCGCGCCGAATTCCTGACCGCGGATGGCGACCTGCGCACGCTGCCGCCGCAACTGCCCGACCCCGATCCGCGCTGGGGCGGGCTCGATGGTTTCTATGCCGCCCGGCTCACCCGCCAAGGAACTTAAAAAGCGCCTTATCCACGCGACAGACGGGCATATTGGACCTTTGGCGACCCTTCGCTATCGTGGGAAGCGCGCGAGAATCAGGCCACGCCGCAGGGGATGAGCGCCTTCATGATGCGGGTTTCGGTGGCGGAGCGATTAAGGCTCTCCGTGCTTATCGGGCGCCGCGCATTCCGCAGCTTGCTCGGCCGCATCAACACGCATCGGCTGCTGCGCTGGCGTTTCAGCTCGACCAAGACCGACCGGCTGGTGATCGCGCCGCAGGACCTGCGCACCGCCGACGCCACCCGCGCCAGCGAAATCTATTCCGGCCGCTTCGCCTTCGCCGGCAAGGTGGTGATCTGCGACCGCAGATCGCCCTTCGAAATGACGCCGCCGTCCGACGAATGGGCGGTAATGCTGCTGAGCTTCTCCTGGCTGCGCCACTTGCGCGCCGCCGACAGCGCCATCACCCGCGCCAATGCCCGCTCGCTGATCGACGACTGGATCAACCTGCAAGGCGGCTGGCATCCGCTCGGCTGGCGCCACGATATTCTCGCGCGCCGCATCGTCTGCTGGCTGAGCCAGGCGCCATTCGTGCTGCAGGACGCCGACGCCCGCTTCTACCGCCGCTTCATCCGCAGCCTGTCGCGCCAGGTACGCTATCTGCGCAGCTCGCTGAAACTGTCGCGCGACGGGCTGCCGCGGCTGCAGGCGGTGATCGCGCTCAACTATGCGACGCTGTGCGTGCAGGGCCAGTCCGGCTACCTGCGCGCCAATGTGCGCCGGCTGATCGAGGAACTGCGGTCCCAGATCCTGCCCGACGGCGGCCATATCAGCCGCAATCCGGGCGCGCTGATCGAATTGCTGGTGGACCTGCTGCCGCTGCGGCAGTTGTTCTCCGCGCGTCATCTGCAGCCGCCGCAGGCGCTCAACAACGCCATCGACCGCTTGATGCCGATGCTGCGCTTCTTCCGCCATGCCGACGGCAACTTCGCGCAGTTCAACGGCATGGGCCCGACGCCGGTCGATCTGCTCGCCACTGTGCTCGCTTATGACGACGCCCGCGGCGCTCCGGTGTCGAACGCGCCGCATTCCGGCTATCAGCGCATCGATGCCGGATCCACCGCGCTGCTGATGGATACCGGCCGGCCGCCGCCGCTGGCCTTGAGCCAAGAGGCGCATGCCGGATGTCTGTCGTTCGAGCTGTCGTGGAACCTGCACCGGCTGGTGATCAATTGCGGCTTGCCGGCGGTGAACAAGGAGAACTGGCGGCAGGTGGCGCGCGCCACCGCGGCGCATTCGACCGTCACGTTCAACGACGCCTCGTCGTGTCGTTTCCTCGAATCCGTCCCGTTGCGGCGGCTGCTCTCCGGCTCGCCGATCATCAGCGGCCCGCGCGACATCCAGGTGACGCGCGAAGACAAGCCCGATGGCGCGAATTTGGCCGCCTCGCATGACGGCTACGCCAACGAGTTCGACGTCATCCACCACCGGACGCTGCAGCTCTCCCCCGACGGCCGCGCGCTCGACGGCGAGGACAGCTTCACGCCGGCCGCCGGTGCCGCGCTACCCGTGGACAAGGGCGACGAATTCGCCATCCGCTTTCACCTGCATCCGTCGATCAAGGCCAACCGGCTGTCGGACGGCCGCGGCGTGATCCTGCTGCTGCCGGACCGCGAGGTGTGGACGTTCAATACCTATGGCGATGCGGTGGAGATCGAGGAAAGCGTGTTCTTGTCCGGCTCGGACGGCCCGCGCCGCACCGTGCAGATCGTGATTTACGGCCATGCCCGCAGCCTAGCCAAGGTGCGTTGGAGCTTCCGCCATACCCCGCCGGCGCCGCCCGGCACCCGCCCCGAGCGGGCGGACGAGCCGGAATTGCCGCTGTAATCATTTGTGGATGCCCGGCATGACCTGGGAAGTCCCGAATACACTTGTGCCTGCTTCATGTGCTAGCCCGTGAGCCAGGGAAAGCACATGACCAGCCACCCGCGCCGCATCACCCGCGCCCTGCTGTCGGTGTCCGACAAGACCGGGCTCACGGATTTCGCCACCGCGCTCGCCGGCTACGGCGTTGAACTGATCTCCACCGGCGGCACCGCCAAGGCGCTGAAAGATGCCGGGCTGAAGGTGATCGACGTCGCCGAGCTGACCGGCTTTCCCGAGATGATGGACGGCCGGGTCAAGACGCTGCACCCGAAAGTGCATGGCGGGTTGCTGGCGATCCGCGCCAACAAAGAGCATGCCGCCGCGATGGACAAGCACGCCATCAAGCCGATCGATTTGCTGGTGGTGAACCTCTATCCGTTCGAGGCCACCGTCGCCAAAGGTGCCGCGTTCGACGACTGCATCGAGAATATCGACATCGGCGGGCCGGCGATGATCCGCGCCGCCGCCAAGAACCACGCCGACGTCACCGTGGTGGTGGAAACAGCCGACTACGAAAAGGTGCTGGCGGAACTCGCCCTGCACGCCGGCATGACCACGCTCGAGCTGCGCCAGAAACTGGCCGCAAAAGCTTACGCGCGCACCGCCGCCTATGACGCGGCGATCTCCAACTGGTTCGCCGACACGCTGCACGACAGCGCGCCTGACTATCGCGCCTTCGGCGGTAGACTGATCCAGTCATTGCGCTATGGCGAAAACCCGCACCAGAGCGCCGCGTTCTATCGCGCGCCGGGCGAACGTTTCGGCGTCGCCAGCGCGCGCCAAGTGCAGGGCAAGGAACTGTCCTACAACAATATCAACGACACCGACGCGGCCTATGAATGCGTGGCCGAGTTCGACCCGCGCCGCACCGCCGCTTGCGTGATCGTCAAGCATGCCAATCCGTGCGGCGTGGCGGAAGGCGCCAGCCTACTCGACGCCTATCGCAAGGCGCTCGCCTGCGACTCCACCTCCGCCTTCGGCGGCATCGTCGCGCTCAACCGTCCGCTCGACGCCGAGGCGGCGAAGGCGATCACCGAGATCTTCACCGAGGTGATCATCGCGCCGGAGGCAACCGAAGACGCAATCAAGATCGTGGCGGCGAAAAAGAATCTGCGGCTGCTGCTGGCCGGCGGCCTGCCCGATCCGCGTAGCGTGGGTTTGACGGTGAAGTCGGTGGCCGGCGGCCTACTGGTGCAGTCGCGCGACAACGCGGTGGTGGACGAGATGCAATTGAAGACCGTCACCAAGCGCGCGCCCAGCGAGGCCGAGCTCAACGATCTGCGTTTCGCCTTCCGCGTCGCCAAGCACGTGAAGTCGAACACCATCGTCTATGCCAAGGGGCTCACCACCGTCGGCATCGGCGCCGGGCAGATGAGCCGCGTCGATGCCGCGCGCATCGCCGCGCGCAAAGCGCAGGACGCCGCCAAGGAAGCCAAGCTGCCGGCCTCGTTGACCAAAGGCTCGGTGGTCGCCTCGGATGCGTTCTTCCCGTTCGCCGACGGCCTGCTAGTGGCGATCGAAGCCGGTGCCACCGCGGTGATCCAGCCCGGCGGCTCGATGCGCGACGACGAGGTGATCAAGGCCGCCGACGCGCATAACGTCGCCATGGTGTTCACCGGGGTGAGGCATTTCAGGCATTAGCTACTGCCGCGCCAGATCACCCAGCAGGCTCGCCGCCACCGACAGTTTCGACAGCGTCAAGCCCGAGCCGGCGATTTCGTGGATCGCCGCGCGGATGCGCTCGACCTCGGCCTGTCGCGGCTTGATCCATGCCTCCACCGCGCCGGCGCCGGCCATGCCTTTGCCGACCATGGCGGCGGTCAGTCGGCGCTCCGCGTCGCCGATCGAATCGAGCGCGCGGTCGAGCGCCAAGCGGTCGAAATAATCCGACACAACGATGCCCGGCACCGCGCCGATGACGCGGTCGAGCTGGAAGAAGGCTTCAGTCGCGAAATAGGTCGCGGTCACCTCGCTCACCGGTTTCTTGGCGCGGTCCGCCACCAGCACGATGTCGGGCGCGGCCTTCAGCACGGGAAGGCTGGCAATGCGGCGCGCCAGCGCCTCCGGCACGCCGGCCTTGGCGAGCTCGGCCACCCGCGCATCGCGCGCGGCAAGGGCCGGCTTCGACAGCGCGCTATCGAGCGCTGCCGCCACCTGCGCGATGCCCGCGCGGTAATGCGCGACGATGGTCTCCAGCCCCCGCTTGAGATCGACATTGCGCAGGAACCACACCAGCCGGTCGAGCAACAGGTCCTGCACGGCGGCATAGAGATCGAGCTGCGCCTTGCCGGCAATCTTGTTGTCGAGGGCGTCGATCTCGCTGTTCAGCGCGATCAGGTCGTAGCTGTTGCGCACCGCGGCGAAAGCCGCGGCGATCGCCGCCGGCGCGGCGCCGGTCTGATCGGCGATGCGCACGATCAGCGTGGCGCCGCCGCGATTGATCATCGAATTGGTGAGTTGCGTGGCGATTATCTCGCGCCGCAGCCGGTGCGCGTGCAGCGCATCGGGGTAGCGCTCCGACATTTCCTGGGGGAAATAACGATTGAGTTCGCGCCCAAGATAGGGATCGTCCGGCACCGTCGAGTCGAGCAGTTCGCTGTAGAGCGTCAGTTTGGCGTAAGCGAGCAGTACCGCCAGCTCCGGTCGCGTCAGCGGCACATCGCGTTTGCGCCGTTCGGCGAGCGCCAATTCGTCCGGCAGGAATTCGACCGCGCGGTCGAGCTGGCCGTGCAATTCCAAGATCTGCATCAGCCTTTGCTGGAAGCCGAGATCCTCCAGGGCGCGCCGTTGCGCCAATGAGAGCGCCAGCGTCTGCTGGTAGTTGTTGCGCAGCACCAGGCGGGCGACCTCGTCGGTCATCTCGATCAGGAGGGCATTGCGCGCGTCGATGGCGAGCGCGCCGGAATGCACCAGCGGGCTCAAGGCGACCTTGATGTTGACCTCGACGTCGGAGGTGTTGACGCCGGCGGAATTGTCGATGGCGTCGGTGTTGAGACGGATGCCGGCGAGCGCCGCCTCGATGCGGCCGCGCTGGGTCATCCCTAAGTTCGCGCCCTCGCCGACCACCTTGCAGCGCAGCTCGCCACCGCTGACGCGGATGGCGTCATTGGCGCGGTCGCCGGCCGCTTCCTCGCTCTCGCTCGAGGCCCGCACGTAGGTGCCGATGCCGCCGAAGAACAGCAAATCGACGCTCGCTTTCAGGATCGCCTTCATCAAGTCCTGCGGCGTCACGGCCTCAGCCACGCCGAACAGCTTCTGCGCCGCGCCGCTGAGTCGGATTTCCTTCGACGCGCGCGGATAGACGCCGCCGCCCGCCGAGATCAGCTTCTTGTCGTAATCCTGCCAGCTTGAGCGCGGCAGGCCGAACAGCCGCTTGCGCTCGGCGAAGCTCTTTTTCGGATCGGGATCGGGATCGATGAAAATGTCGCGGTGGTCGAACGCCGCCACCAGCTTGATGGTGTTCTCGCGCAGCATGCCGTTGCCGAATACGTCGCCCGACATGTCGCCGACGCCGACCGCGGAAAATGGGGTCTGGCCGATATTGACGTCCATCTCGCGGAAATGCCGCTTCACCGCCTCCCAGGCGCCGCGCGCGGTGATGCCCATGGCCTTGTGGTCGTAGCCGGCCGAGCCGCCGGAGGCGAAGGCATCGCCCAGCCAGTAGTCGTGCTCGATCGAAATCGCGTTGGCGATGTCGGAGAAGGTGGCGGTGCCTTTGTCGGCGGCCACCACCAGATAAGGATCGTTGCCCTCGTGGCGCACCACGCAGTCGGGCGGAATGATGCTGCCGTCGTGATGGATGTTGTCGGTGATGTCGAGCAATGTTGAAATGAACAGTCTGTAGGTCGCGATGCCTTCCGCCTGCACCTGTTCGCGCGTCGCCCCCTTCGGCATCAACTTGGGCACGAAGCCGCCCTTGGCGCCGACCGGAACGATCACCGCGTTCTTCACCTGCTGCGCTTTCACCAGGCCGAGAATCTCGGTGCGGAAATCCTGCGGCCGGTCGGACCAGCGGATGCCGCCGCGCGCTACCTTGCCGAAGCGCATGTGCACGCCTTCGACGCGCGGCGAATAGGCGAAAATCTCATAGAGCGGACGCGGCAGCGGCAAATCGGTGACCTTGCCGCTCTCGAACTTGACCGCGATCAGCGCCTTGAGGTGACCGTCCTTGTCGGTCTGAAAGAAATTGGTGCGGATCGCCGACTGCACCGCGTTGACGAAGCGGCGCAGGATGCGGTCCTCGTCCAGGCTGTCGACCTTCTGCAATTCCTCCTCGATGCGCGCGGCGATCTCTTTTTGCTTGGCGTCGCGCACTTGCGCGGCGTCCGGCCGCGGGTCGAATCTGGCGTGGAACAGTTCGACGATATTGCCGGCTATGCCTGCGTGCTTGACCAGCGTCGCCCACATGTAATCCTGCGAATAGGGCACGCGCACCTGGCGCAGGAAGCGCGACAGCGTTCGGATCAGCGCCACGTCGCGCCAGGCCAGCGCGCCTGCGAGCGTGAGCGCGTTGTAGCCGTCGTTCTCGGCGCCGCCGCGCATCACCATCAGGAAGGCGGCTTCCAGCCGCGCCTTGCCGACATCGAGATCGATCATGCCGCCGTCGCGCCGTTCCAGCAGCATGTCGTGGAACCAGGCGTCGTGCGCGCCGGCGCCCTTCGGCTCGATGTGGTAGGTGCGCTCGTCCACCACCCGGAAACCCATATTTTCCAGCACCGGAACGCGCTCCGACAGCGGCAGCGGGCGCGCCTGGCTCCACACTTTCAGGCCGACGGCGCGCTGCTCCTCCTCCAGCCGGTGATGGAAATCGACGCCGAGCGGACGCTGCTCGCTCAAGGATTCGACCACGCGGACATCGCCGGCCGCCACCGTTGGCGAATAGGCCTCCTGGAAACCGATGGAGAACGCCTCGCGGTAGCGGCCGAACAGGTCGCGCACCTTGTCCGGCGGATTGACCAGCGCGAGCGCGTCGCTGAGCCCGTCGGTCCACGAGCGCACGATCGCCGCCACCTCGCGCTCGATCGTGGTACTAGCGATTACGGGCGCGTGGCCGCCGGGACGGCCGATGATGAAATGCACGCGCACCAGTGGGCCTTCCGGGAAGAACGGATAGAATGCCGAGACGCGCCCGATAAGGGCGCGGCTCAGATAATCGCCGATCTTCACGCGGATGTGGCTGTCGTAGCGTTCGCGCGGCACGAACACCAGCACCGACACGAAGCGGTCGAAACGATCGCGCCGCGCCAGCACGCGCACGCGCGGCCGCTCGTCGAGCTGCAGGATGGCGAGCGCGAAACGATAAAGCGAGTCGTCGTCGATCTGGAACAGTTCGTCGCGCGGGTAATGCTCCAGCACGTTGGCGAGCGCCTTGCCGGAGTGACTGCCGGGATCGAAGCCAGCGCGCGCTTCAACGCCCGCGATTTTGCGGCGCAGATAGGGAATGGTGTGGGCGGTGCGGGTATAGGCGGTGGAGGTGAACAGCCCGATGATGCGTTGCTCGCCGACCAGATTGCCGGACGCGTCGAAACGCTTGACGCCGATATAATCGAGATAGACGCGCCGATGCACGTGGGCGTGGATATTGGCCTTGGCGATGATCAGCAGGCGCGGTTCCTTCAGGAACGCCATGATTTCCGGCGTGAATTCGAGCAGCTCGTTGCCCTGCTTGAGCACGCGCAAATCGCGCGAGCGCATAATGCCGAGCGCGCCGTCGAAATCGGGTTTCAACGTGTGGCCGTCGACGGTGTAGTTGCGCACGCCGATAAAAGTGAAATTGTCGGCCAGCAGCCATTGCAGGAACTGGATCGCCTCGGCGATTTCATCCACCGGCAGCGGCGGCGGATTGGTTTTCAAATCGGCGACGACACCGTTGATGCGCTCGAGCATGGCGCGCCAGTCGGACACCGCCAGCCGCACCTCGCCGAGCACGTCGTCGAGCGCGCGCACGATCTCGGCGCGCGCGGCCTCGTCCGCGATCGGTTCGAGATGGATATGGATGAAACTCTCGCGCGCGTTGGAGGCCTCGTCGGGCGCGCCCAGCGCGATGAGTTTTGCGCCATCGCGGCGCACGCCGAGCACCGGATGCGCCACCAGTTGCACGTTGAGCCGGCGATCGGCGATCTCGCCCATCACCGAGTCGACCAGGAACGGCATGTCGTCGTTGGCGATCTCGATCACCGAGACCGACTTGCGCTCGCCCGATTCTTTCAGCGCCACAGTAACGCAACGGATTTTCGGCGCGCCCGGCGGCCGGTCTTTAAGGAAATCGAACGCGCGCTCGGCCAGATCGGCGAGATCGGCGGGCGCGTAGCACAGCACGTCCTCAGGCACCGCGCGGGCGTAGAGCTGCGCGACGAACGTGGCCGGGATGTCGTTGCGGCGCTTGGCCAAGGCGGCGCCGGCCTGCTCGATGACGGCACGGACGGCGTTGTCGTGCTCGCTGGCGGCAATTTCAACGGCCATGGAGCCTCGCGTAGGTGGCGAGAATCGGTCGAGCATGGATCGGAGTTTTCACCTTCCGGGGCGGGCCGTCGAGAGCAACACACCATTTGGTGACGCGGCCATGATGGCCCTGCAAGACGTTCAGCTATGCCGCCTTAAGATGCTGACATAAAAGGCAAAAGCTGGCCTCCGCGGTCGTATCGCGCGCTTGCGGAACATTGTAGAGTTGAGCCTGGGTGAGCACAGTAAGGGGCGCGGGTAATGAACAAGGTCAACAAGTCCGTCAAAACCGCCGGCAAGGCGGCGATCGCGAAGCCCGGCGAGGGCAAGCCGGCACTGCACGCTATTAAGGGCGGCAAACCCGCGCTGGTGAAATCACCGCTGGGCAAGCCCGCCACCAAGCCGGCCGCGACCAAGCCGATCCCGCTTAAGGCAACGCCGCCGGCGGCCGACGACGCGCCGATCATCGCGCTCAATCTGCCGATGGCGAAGCTCACGCCGGCCATGGCCTCCTATTTCAAGAAATGCCAGGACAAGCTCGGCTTCGTGCCCAACGTGCTGGTCGCCTACGCCTTCGACATGACCAAGCTCGAGACCTTCGTCGCCATGTACAACGATCTGATGCTGGGCGAGAGCGGGCTCTCGAAACTCGAGCGCGAGATGATCGCGGTCGCGATCTCGTCGCAGAACCGCTGCTATTACTGCCTCACCGCCCACGGCGCCGCGGTGCGGCAATACTCGCGCGATCCGCTGCTGGGCGAGCACATGGTGATGAATTATCGCGTGGCGCGCCTGAACAAGCGCCAGCGCGCTATGCTCGACTTCGCGGTCAAGCTCACCGCCTCGCCCTGGAGCGTGGAAGAAGCCGATCGCGAGCGGCTGCGCCGCGCCGGATTTTCCGACCGCGATATCTGGGACATTTCGGCGGTGGCCAGCTTCTTCAACATGTCGAACCGCGTCGCCTCCGCCACCGATATGCGGCCGAACTCGGTCTATCACGGCCAAGCGCGTTAACAATAAGCGGGAGGATACAATGAGGTTCCCAACGATAGCGATTGCGGCATTCGTCGCCATCGTGGCGACGGGCGCGCTGGCGCAGGCTCCGCGCATCGTCATGGAAGAGATGATGGTGCCGTCGTCCGATCCCGGCATCCAGATCTACGTACGCAACAAGCGCCCGGCCGACATGACCGCGTTCCGGCCCGATCGCACCGTGCTGTACGTGCACGGCGCGACCTACCCGGCATCGACGGCGTTCGATTTGCAGCTTGGTGCCACGTCGTGGATGGATTACATCGCCGCGCGTGGCTACGACGTCTACCTGCTCGACCTGCGCGGCTACGGCAAGTCCACCCGCCCGAAGGAGATGAGCGAAAAGCCGGAGGCCAATGCGCCAATCGTGCGCGGCGATACCGCGGTGAAGGACTATCGGCTCGGTCGTCGATTTCATCCTCAAGCGCCGCAATATTGCCCGGCTCAATCTGCTCGGCTGGTCATGGGGCACCACGCTGATGGCGACCTACACCACGCAAAACGCGAACAAGGTCGAACGGCTGGTCCTTTACGCTCCGGTCTGGATCCGTACGACCGCATCGCTGGTGCAGGCCGGCCCCGGGCCCACCGCCCGCCTATCGCGCGGTGCGCCGCGACCAGGCGCTCGGGCGCTGGATGACCGGCGTGCCGGAGGACAAGAAGGCGGCACTGATTCCCGCCGGCTGGTTCGATCAGTGGGCCGACGCCACCTGGGCCACAGATCAGGAAGGCGCCAAGATGAATCCGCCGGTGCTGCGCGCGCCCAACGGCGTCGTGCAGGACGGTCTCGAATTTTTTGGCGCCGGCAAAGCCTATTACGATCCGGCCAAGATCACCGTGCCGACGTTGCTGATTGGCGCGGAATGGGATCGTGACACGCCGCCCTATATGGGGCAGACGCTGTTCCCGCTGCTGGTGAATGCGCCCGGCAAACGCCTCGTCCAGCTGCCGGAAGGCACCCATACCATCATCATGGAAAAGAACCGGCTCATGCTGTTCGAGGCGGTGCAGGCGTTTCTCGACGAACAGGGCAAGGTGTACTGAGCGTCCGCGTTATTCCTTGAACACCTCCTCGGGGTTGGCATTGAGGGCCGGTAGCTCGAGCCATTCGCCGGGCTCAGGCTCGGGTGTCCTATTTAGCTCGTCCCTGACTGTCCGGTTGCCATGATGCGATTGGCTCATCGTGCGCTTTGCGTTGCCGCGACGTTCGTGGTGGCAGGCAATTTGGCGTTCGTACAAGTTGCTCAGGCCCAAGTCGCGCCGGTTTCGCACGAGCCGACGATACCGGCTGCGCGCGGCATCCTCGCCCACAACGGCATGGTGGTGGCGCAGGAGAGCCGCGCCGCCCGCATCGGCGTGGAAATCCTCGACCGCGGCGGCAACGCGGTGGACGCCGCTGTGGCGGTCGGCTTCGCGCTGGCGGTCACCTATCCGCGCGCCGGCAATATCGGCGGCGGCGGCTTCATGGTGATCCATCTCGCCAAAAATCGTAACTTGGACAACCGCGAGGTCGCCATCGATTATCGCGAGACCGCGCCGGCGGCGATGACCGCCACCATGTTCCTCGATGCCAAGGGCGAGCCCGATCCGGCGAAGTCGCGCGATAGCGCGCTCGCCATCGGCGTGCCCGGCACCGTGGCGGGGCTGGCGCTGGCGCGGCAGAAATACGGCTCCGGCAAGCTCTCGCTCGCCGAACTGATCGCGCCGGCGCTTGAACTGGCGCGCAACGGCGTCGATATCGTCGACGACATCGCCGATTCGCTGCCGCGTGCACAGGCGCGCTTCGCGCGCTGGCCATCGTCGGCGCCGATTTTTCTCAATTCCGATGGCTCCGTGTTGGAACCGGGCGAAACCCTCCTGCAACCCGACCTCGCTGCAACGCTCGCCACCATCGCGCGCGACGGCCCGCGCGCTTTCTACCAGGGCCCCATCGCTACTAGGATCGCCGATGCCGTGCAAAAAGCCGGCGGCATCATGACGGCGGACGATCTGAAAAATTATCGCGCCATCGAACGCGCGGTCGTGCGCGGCAGCTATCGCGGCTACGACATCGTCTCCATGCCGCCGCCCTCGGCGGGCGGCGTGCATCTGATCGAGATGCTCAACATCCTGGAAGGCTACGACCTCGGCAAGCTCGGGCGCGGCGAGCAATCACTGCATGACATGATCGAGGCGATGAAGCGCGCCTATGCCGACCGTGCCGTATATATGGGCGATCCCGACGCGGTGAAAATGCCGGTCGCGGGTCTCACCTCGAAAAAATACGCCGAACGCTTGCGCGCCAGCATCGGCACCCGCGCGACGCCAGCCGCCGAGATCCGCCCCGGCCAGCCCGCCGACTACGAAGGCAGGAACACCACGCATTTCTCCGTCATCGATCGCGACGGCAATGCGGTCTCGAACACCTACACGCTGAATTTCTCCTACGGCCTCGGCCTGGTCGCCGACGGCACCGGCGTGCTGCTCAACAACGAGCTCGACGATTTTACCGCTAAGCCGGGCACCGCGAATGCCTACGGCCTGGTCGGCTTCAACGCCAACCTGCCGGGACCGGGCAAACGCCCGCTGTCGTCGATGACGCCGACCATCGTGCTGAAGGACGGCAAACCGTTCCTCATCACCGGCTCGCCCGGCGGCAGCCGCATCATTTCGGCGGTGCTGCAAGTGATCGTGAACGTCATCGATTTCCACATGGCCGTAGACCAGGCAGTGAGCGCGCCGCGCCTGCATCATCAATGGCAGCCGGACGAGGTGGTCGCCGAGCCGGGATTTTCGCCCGATCTGCTCGACGCGCTAAAAGCGCGCGGCCACGCCATCGTGGCGACGCGGCCGTTCACCTCGGCGAATTCGATTCTGGTCACGCCCAACGGCTATGTCGGCGCCGCCGACACCCGCACCCGCGGCGCGCTGGCGGCGGGGTATTGAATTCACCCCACGTCATTCCGGGACGGCGCGCAGCGCCGGACCCGGAATCCAGATGCAAGCACTGAGCTTGTTTCTGGATTCCGGGTTTGCACCTTCGGTGCGCCCCGGAATGACAAATTGTGGGAAAAAATTGGAGCGGGCGAAGGGATTCGAACCCTCAACCCCGACCTTGGCAAGGTTAAGGTAGTATATTTTCTCGTGCTTCCCCAAGATTGCCGCTCGTTTACTTCTCATTGACATCTCGCAACTATTTAGCTTTACCGTAGAGTTACGGTCTTTGACCGGTTTGGCCCCTGTTTGCTTCCACCTGCTTCCCCGGGCTTCCCCGAACGCCGCAACAGGGTCGGGGAAGCAGGAAAGGAAGCGACCGATGCCGAAAATTACCAAGCGTGTTGTGGACGCCCTTCGCCCGGATCGGGGCGGCAAGGAGTTCTTCCTATGGGACGCTGGTGACGGTGCGTTGAAGGGCTTCGGCATCCGAATGAAGCCGAGCGGCGCCGCCTCCTATCTGGTGCAGTACCGGAACAAGGAAGGGCGGACGCGCCGCCTCGTAATCGGCAAAGTGGGCACTCTGACGCCAGACGAAGCCCGGACGCTAGCCGGCGATGCTCTAAAGGCCGCCGACTAAGGGCGGCTGACCCTTCCGCCGACCGCCACGCCGTGCGCGGTGCCATCACGGTTTCCGATCTGTGCGACTTGTACCTTGCGGACGCCAAGAGCCGCATCAAGGCGTCCACCCTGGCCTGGAACAAGAGTCGGATCGAAACGCACGTCAAGCCGCTGATTGGCCGTCTCACTGTGCGCAGCCTAACGACGGCCGACATCGAGCGGATGAAAGCCGACATCATCGCCGGCAAGACAGCAAAGCCGCGCAAGAGGGAAGGGCGCGGAGGTGTCGCCGACGGGCGGCCCGGGCGTCGCAGCCCGCACGCTGGGAATGACGGCTACAATCCTCGAATACGCCAAACGTCGCTCAAACTGATCAAAGACAACCCAGCGCGCGGCGTGAAGAAGCCACCCGACCGCAAGCAACGGCGGTTCCTGACGCTCGAAGAGATTACCAAGCTCGGGGAGAACGATGCGCGAAGCCGAGGCGGCGGGAGAGAACGCAACCGCCCTGGCAGCTATCCGCCTGTTATTGTTGACGGGTCTGCGACGCATGGAGGCCCTTGGGCTCTCCCGTGCATGGGTTGACGGTCGCGCGCGCTGCATCCGGTTCGAGGATACCAAGAGCGGCCCACAGCTCCGGCCGATCGGTGCCGAAGCCGTGAAACTCGATCGAGGCGCAGCCGGTCCGCGATGGTTGCCCATGGGTGTTCCCCGCGTCGCATGGTGATGGCCACCTCGTCGGGCTTCCGAAGGTGTTGGACGCGCATCTGCGCGACAGCGGGATTGGAAGACGTGACCGTGCACGTGCTGCGGCACTCTTTTGCCGCGACCGCAGCCGAGATGGGATTTTCCGAGCTGACCATTGCTGGCCTACTCGGGCATTCGGTCCCGGGGATAACCGCGCGCTACGCGCACGTTCCCGATTTCAGCGCTGGTAGCTGCTGCCGATCGCGTATCGGCGCGGATTGCTGCCGCTCTCGACGGGAGCGGCGGAACGGCAGGTGATCTCGCTGGCCGATCGAATGGCGACCGTGTGACGCGATGCCGGCTCAACGTGCAGATTCGAGCAGAGCTCACGTGCTGAGGTTGGTGAAGCGCGCCGCCCGTCGAATCATCTGACGCCGCGTCGGCGAAACTTCGGATCGGCGCCGTGATGTCACCGGGGCGGCGCGACCCCCGGGTATGCTGGACAGGCCTGGGGTGGGGTGCGGGTAGATAATAGGGTACCTTACGCACACCTAGGACAATGCCACCTTAACAACTGATTTTTTCGACCAGTATCGGCGCGCGGCTGGCTACGTCGATCGCATCCTCAAGGGCGAGAAGCCGGGCGACCTGCCGGTGCAGGTGCCGACGAAGTATCAGCTTGCCATCAATCTCAAGACCGCCAAGGCGTTGGGCCTCGACGTGCCGGTGCATCTCCAGCAGATCGCCGACGAGGTGATCGAATAGCGACGCCGTCTCATCGCTGCCCCCGAAAGGTCAAGACACGTTATCATAACGACTTAAGCTAGCACTCTGGAAGGGGCGTCGATGTCTGCTCTCGGTCACGAGTGACCAAGCCATTCAGCGCCCGAGCCGATCAATGTCCGCTCCTAGTCCGATAGCGGCCGCCGGGCGACGCCTACCCACCGTTTTGCGTACCACAGCGCAACGGCAATGCCCGCGGATACTGTGGCCGTGACTAGCGGCTCCGCCCATTGCGGCGGGAAGTGCGACGGATGCGCGAAGACATCACCAATGAGCGTAACGACCGCGCTGATTGTTGCCTGGCGTCCGACACTGTCAGTCGTCCGGTCCATCTGGACGAGGAGTAGAACGGTGGCCAATGCGCCTACGGTCCCGCAAACCGTCGCGAGGAGCACATGTTCGACGTTGAAAGCGGCGAAAACATTGCCGCGCGCCATGACGAGAAGGCAAGCGAGCCACGCCCCACAAAACTTTTCAATGGCAGGACGGATAAGCCCGCCCGTGCGCAGATCATCGAATGCGAGTCCACCGAGGTTATGGGTTGTCATCCAATAGCCCTCTCTTGTTCGCTGCTGCTTCAGCGCATGTGCCGATGTGCAATACCCAGCCGGGAAGGGCAATCATTTCAGCGCCGCGCGGCTATCAATTCTGGGTGACGGTCGGTTGATCCGGGGAAGCTGTACGGTTCACGGCCGGGGCTCAGGACGAGACATCGTACCGACCCGGGCCAGCACTCCGGAAGTGCCTAAACTCGAACACAAGGACGAGTCGTCGAACGGGGTGCCGATTGCCCATTGACGGCCTAGCTGGTCAAAGCCACCAATCGACTTGTCCGTTGTTACTCCGATAACGACCAAATCGCCGACCTGCCGCGAACGTCGCTTTGTGCCATCAGCGGACATCGGATTATCTCCATTTCGATATGGTTGTTTGCGGAAATAGATATTGAGCGATTTGCAGGCTTTTTTGGTCGGGATCCACTAACCAATGCAAGGCCCCATCGCGCCTATAACGCCCCCACCGCCGCGCGGTTAGCGGCTTCGCGCCAGCCGACGAAGCGCTCGGGCGGAATCGCCCGGAGACCGGCGACACGCTCGAGGGCGAGGCGGATATCCGCGGTGCTGCCGGCCTTGAGGGCGGCGTCCACGAAAAGCTGCTCGAGCACGTCCTGCTGGGCGTGGCTGCCGCCGAGTCGGTACATGCCGCCGATGGCCGGACGCATCAGGGCGACGGCCTCGGCGTGGCGTCCGGCGGCGTGGGCGAGCTGGGCCTCGGCGATCGGCAGCACGTAGTCGCGCACGATGGGGGGGACGGTGCCGCGGCCATTGGCGAAGGCGCGCATAGCCTCGACCATGCGCTCCGCAGCGGCGGTGCGGCCGGTGGCGGTCAGCGCCATCAGCCAGTGCGGCAGAGTGAAGGCGGAGACGCAGTCGCCGATCCGCGCCTCGGCCTTGTCGGCCAGTTCCTCCCAGCGCTTGCCGACATCGACGCCGAGGCGCTGGAGGCGGAAGAGCATGGACGCCGCGTTCTGCACGTCGATGTAGACATCCGGCGAGGCGACCGTGAGCGGCGCGGCGAGGTTGCGGAAGCGGGTATCGTAGAGTTCGAGCGCGGCGGCATTGTCGCCGTGCTCGAGCTTGAACAGGGCGCAGTGCCACCAGAGATGGTGCTGCAGGTTGTGGCTGCCCTCCCAGTTGGGCGCGAGCGTGGTGAGCCACTCGATGCCTTCGCTGCGGCGGCCCTGCATCTCCATCACGTGGGCGACGGCGTGCGCGGCCCAGAGATCGCCGGGGTCGAGCTCGATGGCGCGGCGCCCGGATGGCTCGGCGGCGAGATAGTTCCCGGCCTCCTCCTGCGCGAAGCAGCGGCAGGCGAGTATCGATGCATAGCCTGGGATGTCCTCCGACCAGGCCGGGATCACGCGCTCGACGGAGGCGACCATGTCCTGCGGGCGGCCGAGCCAGAAATTGACGAAATGGGCGAGACGGAAGGCGACCACATCGTGCGGATGGGTGCGCAGGATCGACTCCCACAAGGCGATGGCACGATCGAGCTCGCCCTCGGCCCAGGCGGTCAGGGCGGCGATGTGGCTGCGCTCGCGCGGGGTGGCGTCGGCGGCAAGCGACTGCGCGGTGCGCGCCGCCTGGACGGCGACCGGAACGACGGCCTGCTTGAAGGCGAGCATGGCGAAATAGCCCTGCATGCAATGAGCAAGCGCGAAGTCCGGATCGGCTTCCAGCAGGGCGGTGAGACGGGCGGGCGTATCGGCTCGGTAGGTGAGGTAGCCGGTGACGAGATGGTCGAAGGCAGCGGCAGCCTTGGCGCTGGCGGTCGAGATGGGGAGGCCGCGGGCATCGAGATGCATGGCGTTGTTCCTAGCCGACATTTCCCATATACCCGACCCATTCGAGCATCTTGGGGGGATTATAATAAAGGCTAGCACTTTGCGACCGCCGGCTAGGGAGAAATAGACTCAAGCGGCCTCAGATGTTGTTGATCAGTGCGCGCATGTACGCCTTCGTCCACATCGCCAACAACGGGCTCTCCGCGTTCCCGGTTGCCGAACTCTACAATATCGACAACGCACAGGTTGAAGCCTGCGCCATGGCCTTGGCCGAGAACCCCGATTTCTTGATTGGGGTGAAGGTGCGGATGTCGGAAAACGTCATCTTCAAGCACGGCATCGAGCCGCTCAAGCGCGCCATTCAGGCCTGCGAAACGTGCGGCCGGAAGGCCCTGCGGCGCCACGCCCTAGCGGTAGTCGATCCCGAAGCAGAATTTTAGAAGCGGCGCGACACCCGTCAGCAACGGCTGCTGCGCCTAGATGAGACCCTCCAACGCGTGTCGTTGGTCACTACGCACACCTCGAGGCCGATGGCGTGGCCCGAAGGGCCGCTATGAAATTCCAAAGCGGTTGGTTCCTTGCTACGATCGCCCTGGCGGGAACGCCGAAAGCATCGAGGCGAGTCCTTCGGACCCAAAAATCTCTACGAGCTCATACCATCAGCTTGGCACCCGCTCAATGCGCTTCAAGTGAGTCATAAGATAGGTTGACCGCATGCCGGATCCCAAAAGCCCAATATCTCGCTTAGGCGCTGCTTCAGAATCGCCGGAAGACGCAATCCTCGCCGATATGTTTGCACGCATTCGCGCGAAGCGTGGCCGACCTTCTCAATATCCATCAAGTCGTCGGGCATGCACCGAGAATGTTGCGGGCGCAGGCGGCATATGCCACGGCGCTACGCGAAGAATCATCCCTGCCGCGAGACTTCCAGGAACTGCTAATCCTCCGGGTTGCTCAGGTGAACGCGTCCGCCTACGAGCAGTCGGTGCACCGGCCCATCGCCATCGCATGCGGCGTGCCGCCGGCCAAAATTGAAGCGCTTGCCTCCTGGCGGACCTCGTCGTTATTTGACGCGAGGGAGCGCGCGGCGCTGGGCTTCGTTGACCAAGCGGCGCACACCGGCGATGTTGATGATGACGTTTTCGCTGCGGCTAAAAATATCTTCTCCCCGCGAGAAGTCGTTGAGCTGGCCGCTCTGATGGCTTGGTACGTCGGCAATTCTCGCTTGTGCGCGCGTTGCGGATCGCGACTGAACCCGAGCCGAGCTAACCAGTGTAGACATTCCCATAATTGGCCCAGCATCCCATCGACAGGAACGAAATGAGATGATGAAGGTAGTATTTGCCGCCGTATGCAGCATCGTGTTGCAAGTCACCGCGGCCTCGGCACAGGTCTATCCATCAAGGCCCATCACGCTGATCGTTCCCTTTGCCGCGGGCGGGCCTGCCGACACGCTCGCCCGCATGCTCGGAGAGCGCATGCGAAACTCGCTCGGACAGTCCATCATCGTCGAGAATGCCCCCGGAGCGGCGGGCTCGCTTGGTGTCGGTCGTGTCGCGCGCGCCGCACCCGACGGCTATACGATCGGCATCGGCCATTTAGGCACGCACGTCTTTAACGGCGCACTTTACAATCTCCAGTACGACCTCGTGAAGGATCTGGAACCGATCGCATTGTTGCCGTCCAACGTCTACGTCGTCGCCACCAAGAATGATGTACCAGCCAAGGACCTGAAGGAATTGATCGCGTGGCTTAAGGCCAATCCCGATCAGGCTACGGTGGCAACGGCGGGGATTGGGACCATCGCGCATCTGGCCGCCGTCTATTTTCAGAATATGACCGGCGTGCCTTTGAAAGTGGTGCCATATCGCGGCGGCGCGCAGGCGCTCAATGACGTGCTTGGCGGCCATATCACCATGTTCTTCGATCAACTGTCGGGCGGTTCCGTCGCCATGTATCAAAGCGGCAAAATTCGTCCGTTCGCCGTGATGGCAAAGACACGGCTGTCGTTGGCACCCGACCATTCCGACGATCGATGAAGCTGGCCTGCCCGGCCTGTACGTTTCGACCTGGTATGGGTTCTGGGTGCCGAAAGGAACGCCCAAGGATATTATTGCCAAGCTCAATGCCGCAGTCGTCGAGGCTCTCGCCGACCCCGAATTGCGCGAGCGATTGGATGCGCAGGCTGCGCAAATTCCATCGCGAGAGCTGCAAGCGTCCGAAGCACTCGCTGCTCTTCAGAAAGCCGAGATCGAGAAGTGGTGGCCAATCATCAAGGCGGCTAACATCAAAGTAGAATGATGGGCCGCGCGTCCGCGCCCAGGTGGCCGCAGCGCTCGCGGCGCAGCCGCGGGCCGAACCACGGCACAGGCACGTCGTCTGCATAGCCACCGACCTCGAGCACCCGATAGTGGTCGCAGCCCTGACCGAGGCACCAGGCGTCAAGCGTGCGCACGCCGTTGGCGCGCATGTTGCCGAGCGTCATCGGCGGGCACGTGTGGGCGCATGCGGGGTCCCGCATGAAGCGCTACGGGTGGCTTCCGCGCAGCTGAGCGAGAATACCCGCTGTGTCCCCCATGCCCCAATGCTCGACGATCCGGCCGTTTCGTACCAAGAAAATATCACAGGAGGTGAAGCGAAGGGGCCGACCGGTTGGGGCGATTCCGAAGTAGGTTCCGCCATGCGTGCCGGTGTAGACGAAGCTTGCCGCCACCCTGTCGTTGGAGATCACCGTCGCTTCCATGGCGACCTGAAGATCCGGTATGCCCACGAGCCTTGCCGCAAAGAAATCAACCGTGGCTTGTTTCGGCGACTTGCCGGGAGAGGGCGCGGGAGCGGCAGCACTCATTTGATGATTGACGTAATCTTCTGCGAAGAGCGCTGCGAAGGTAGCGACGTCGTGCGAGCTCAAAGTTGCAGCAAAGCGTTCCAATAGCGATCTCGCAATTTCTTCCTGCGCCAGGGCAGGGATAGCAAGCGCGCCAGCGGGCCGTAGCCGCGCCCGCAAAAAGATGCCTGCGGTTCATTGGATCCTCCGTTTTTAATGCCACACCGGACGCTGGTCGTGGACAACGAGAACGCCAGTGAATGCTATCCGATGCCGCCGAGAGGAGTGAAGAAACGGATTGCAACGCGCGGCTTCTCACGCATTCGTGATGCGTGTCGAACGTTCCAACGTCAGACCGTCGCGATAACCTCAATCCAAACGCGAGAGAGTGTCAAAGTGAGGGGTTTGCGATGCCCAAGCATGACTCTGTCGACCTCGACCGCCGGGCAGTGCTCGGTGTGGGCGGCGCGCTGATCCTCAGCGCAGCGCTGTTGCCGACGCGCTCGCTGGCCCAGACGAACGGCGGCAACAAATCGCGCATCGGCGTCATCGGCTCCGGCCATATCGGTGGCACGATTGGCGGGTTGTGGGTCAAGGCCGGGCATCCGGTGCTGTTCTCGTCACGTCATCCCGAGGAATTGAAGGACCTGGTCGCCGGCCTTGGTCCCCTCGCGCAAGCCGGGCCCGTCGACAATGCGATCGCTTTCGGAGATGTCGTCTTCATCGCCGTACCCTATGGCGCGCTGCCGCAGATCGGCCGCGACTACGGCGCGGCGCTCAAGGACAAGATCGTGCTCGATGCCTGCAACGCCGCTTGCCGCGCGCGACGGTGCCGTCGCCGACGAGGTCGAGCGCGATGGCATCGGCGTCACCTCGCAGAAATATCTGCCCGGAACGCGGCTGGTGCGCAGCTTCAATACGCTCTCCTATATGATTTTCGCGCACGAGGCGAACCGTCCCGATCCGAAGCTGGCAGTGCCGATTGCCGGCGATGATCCGGAAGCTGTGCGGGTCGCGGCCTCATTGGTGCGCGATGCAGGCTTCGACCCGGTGGTGGTCGGCAAGCTGGCGGATGCGAGCCGGTTTCAGCGCGGCGGACCGGGCTACGGCCAGCAGGTGAGTGCGGCCGAGCTCAGACAAAAACTGACCCTCGCGCCGTGACAGTCCTCCAGCTCTGGATAGGGCGCGTGATGCCGGCAACGCCACAGGAACGTGCGGCGGCGCTGTGGTCCTTCGCCTATTTCTTCACACTCCTCGCCGGCTATTACGTGCTGCGGCCGCTCCGCGACCAGATGGGCATCGCCGGCGGCGTCAAGAACCTGCCATGGCTGTTCACCGCTACATTCGTGTCGCTGCTCGTCGCTCAGCCGCTTTACGGTGCGCTGGTAGCAAAATTACCGCGCGCGCGGTTCATTCCCATTGTCTATCACTTCTTCGTCGCCAATCTGGCGTTGTTCTGGCTGCTGCTGACGCTTGGCGTCGAGACCGCGATCGTCGCGCGCGTATTCTTCGTCTGGGTCAGCGTGTTCAACCTGTTCGCGGTCGCAGTCTTCTGGTCGTTCATGGCTGACCTGTTCGATGCCGAGCAGGGCAAGCGGCTATTCGGCTTCATCGGAGCTGGCGGCACAGCCGGCGCACTGCTCGGTCCGGTCATCACGATCATGCTATCGGTGCCGCTGGGCCCGATCAATCTGCTGATCGCGGCGATCGTATTGCTCGAAGCAGCCGTATTCTGCGTCCACCGGCTCGAGCGCGCGGCTACGTCGCAACCTGGTACGCCGGCCGCCGAAACGCGAAGTATCGGCGGGGGCGCCTTCGCTGCGCTGCTCGAGATGATCCGGTCGCCCTATCTGCTTGGCGTCGGCGCGTGGGTCAGCCTGCTGTCGTTCGGCGCGACCATCGTCTATTTCGAACAGGCCCACATTGTTTCGACCACGGTGCACGGCGCCGGTGCCCAGACACGCATCTTTGCCAGTATCGATCTGGCGGTTGGCTTGCTAACTTTGGCGACGCAGATTTTCGCCACCGGCCGGCTGCTCAAGCGCTTCGGCACCGGCATCGCTGCGGGCGCGCTGCCTGCGGTCTATGTCGTGGGCTTCGCCACGCTGGCCCTAGTGCCGAACTTGGCCGTCGTGTTGACCCTTCAGGTGGTGCAGCGTTGGATGAATTTCGCCATCGCTAACCCGGCACGTCAGGTGTTCTTCACCGTGGTCACGCGCGAAGAGAAATACAAAGCCAAGAACCTGATCGATGTAGTGATCTATCGTGGCTCCGACGCGTTATACGGCTGGATGTTCGACAGCCTGCAGGGGTTAGGACTAAAGCTTGGAGCAATCGCGCTGTGCGCGCTGCCGGTGACGGTCGGCTGGCTTGTGTTGTCTGCCGCGTTGGGACGGACACAGGAACGTCGCGCCGAGCGACTGGGAGAAGTGGCAGTGCAGGGAGACCAAGATGACGATCCAAATAACACGACGAAAATTTGCACGTGCTGACGGGCGCGGCGCTTCTGGCTTCGCCGGCCTTCGCGCAAACCGACGCGCCCCTTATCACCCGGGCCATCCCGAGCAGCGGCGAGCGCCTACCGGCGGTCGGCCTCGGCACCGCCCAGGTCTTCGACAGCGCCGATGAGACGACCCGGCACAAGGCGACCGCGGTGCTGAAGGCGCTAATAACGAACGGCGGGCGCCTGATCGATACAGCGTCGTCCTACGGCGATGCCGAGAGTGTGCTCGGCGATGTGATTGCAGCCGCCGGCCTGCGTGACAAGTTCTTCATCGCCACCAAACTCGAGGAGCCCGACGCGGCGGAGCTCAAGCGCTCGCTGGCTCGGCTCAAGACCGCGAAAGTTGACCTGCTCCAGCTCCACAACGTGCGCAATCCGCGCCAATCCCTCGCGCAGTTCAAAGCCTGGAAGGCGCAAGGCGTGTGCCGCTATATCGGTATCACTTCGACCTTTCACGGCGACTTTGCTGCGATCGAAGCGGTGCTCGGGCGCGAGAAGCCGGATTTCGTGCAGATCGATTATTCGCTCGACGACCGCAGAGTCGAGAAGCGGATCCTGCCGCTAGCGAGCGAAGTCAAGGCCGGCGTGCTAACCGCCACTCCGTTCGGGCGTGGTCGGCTTTTCCGCGCCGTGCGGGGCAAGGAGATTCCCGACTGGGCCCGGGAATTCGCCGCCAGCTGGGCACAGTTTTTCCTCAAATACCTGCTGAGTGACCCGCGGGTGACCGCGGTCATCCCCGGCACCTGCGATCCGGCGCACATGACGGACAATCTCGGTGCGATGCGCGGGCCTCTGCCCGACTCCGATCAGCGACGGCGGATGGTGGCCTTTGTCGAGGCACTTTAGTAGGTGTCGGAAGCGCAGCCGCGGGCCGAACCACGGCACCGGCGCGTCGTCGCCGTAGCCTCCTTCCCTTGTCTCGAGAATTTGCCTTCTGCTGCTTGATCCAACGATCGATCGCCGTTGTATTCCGATCGGGGCTGACATGTCCGCGGCTCGTTCCGTAAATACCCTAAAACAAATGCGAGCGGCGCCCGGAGGCCGTGCCCACGACAGCTGCTAGCTATGTGCTAGCTAGGCATCGGGGTCACCGGGTGGAAAGATGGCTAAACTATTGAAATGATTGGAGCGGGCGAAGGGATTCGAACCCTCGACCCCGACCTTGGCAAGGTCGTGCTCTACCCCTGAGCTACACCCGCATCCGTTAGATATTTGGCCGAAATGACAATTCCGGCCGCCAAGCCCGTTCCTATAGCCAAAAGGTTGACTACTTTGCAACCACGGCCCGTCCAGGCCGTTAATCCCGATTAACGTGGCGCTTGTGGTGCTTTTTGTGCGCCGCCGTCGGCCTCTGAGCGCCCTCCCAACGCGGGTTCGGATTGCACGTGCCGCGGTTGCCGGCCAGCACATTCGGCACGCACGCATCGAGCGTCCAGTATTGGCAGTCCTCGAAGACCTCGCCAGTCCCGACATTGATGAACGCACACCAAGGGCCGTTGCCGATATAGGCCTGGCTCGCCGGAATGTTGTAGAACAACATCGCCCCAAGGGCAGCAATCGCAAGCATCAGTCGCATGATGGTTCTCGGTTTTGCATCCGTTGCTTCCAATATAACACCAAAGGCTGCGAATTTGTCCCGACTATGCCCGCGACCCCCGACCAATTATTCGCCGCCCTCGACCGCCTCGGCATCCCGCACAAGACCGTGAAACATCCGCCGCTGTTCACGGTCGAGCAGTCGCGCGCTCTCCGCGGTCAGATTCCCGGCGGCCATACCAAGAACCTGTTCCTGCGCGACAAGAAATACGAGCTTTACCTGGTGGTGGCGCTGGAAGACGCCGAAATCGAACTCAAGGGCCTGCACCGGAAGTTCGGCGCGACAGGGCGTTTTTCGTTCGGCGCGTCCGACCTGCTGCGCGAGGTGTGGGGCGTGGAACCCGGCGCGGTAACGCCGTTCGGCGCCATCAATGACCGCCAAGGCCGCGTCACCGTGGTACTCGACGCCGCCATGATGGACCATGAAATGGTCAACTTTCATCCGCTGGTCAACACCATGACCACCTCAATTGCGCGCGACGATCTGGTGAAGTTCCTGGAATCGACCGGCCATCTACCCCGCATCGAGCGCCTTTCCGCCCGCGCGTCGGACGCCCCCTGACCCGATTGCATTCATGCGCCGGATGACCCATCTAATCCGGCAGGAAACCGGGATTTCCGGCCTCATTAGGCCTTAAAGGCGAGGAAATATGTTGCAAAACGGCGGGGGAATGACGGCCGCGGCCGAAAGCGTGGTCATCGAGACGACCACACAAGGCTTCGTCAAGGACGTGATCGAGGAATCCAAGCGCCAGCCGGTGCTGGTGGATTTCTGGGCGCCCTGGTGCGGGCCCTGCAAGCAGCTCACCCCGATCCTGGAAAAGGCGGTGAAGGCGGCCAAGGGCAAGATCAAGCTCGTCAAGATGGATATCGACAAGCATCCGGAAATTCCCGGCCAGATGGGCATCCAGTCGATCCCGGCGGTGATTGCCTTTGCCAACAGCCAACCGGTCGACGGTTTCATGGGTGCGCTGCCCGAAGCACAAGTGATCGCGTTCCTGGAGCGGGTGACCAAGAGCAAGATCGGCGACGAAGACCAGGATAGGCTGAAAGCCGCCGACGCCGCGCTCGCCGCCGGCAACGCCGCCGACGCCGCCAATCTTTACGGACAACTGCTCACGCAAGACGACGGCAATGTCGCGGCACTGGCCGGCCTCGCGCGCTGCTATGTGCAGACCGGCGCGCTCGAGCAGGCCAAGCAGACGCTCGCCATGGTGCCGGAGGCCAAGCGCAATGACGCAGCCGTAGCCGCCGCGCGCGCGGCACTGGAAGTCGCCGAGCAGGCCAAATCGGTCGGTCCGATCGACGAGCTGGAGAAGAAACTCGCCGCCAATCCGCTCGATCATCAGGCGCGCTTCGATCTCGCCGCCGCGCTCAACGCCAAGGGCAAGCGCGCGGAAGCCGCCGATCATCTGATCGCGATCGTCAAGCGCGACCGCAAATGGAATGAGGACGGCGCGCGCAAGCAGTTGGTGCAGTTTTTCGAGGCCTGGGGTCCGACCGACCCGGCTACCGTGGAAGGCCGCAAGCGGCTGTCGTCGATTTTGTTTTCGTGAATCTTGCTTTTGTCATCGTCCGCGAAGGCGGACGATCCAGTAACCGCCGGCTATGTTGTGGAGCACGGCATGCGAGACGACAGGAATCAGTGATTACTGGATGCCCCGCCTTCGCGGTGCATGACAGCGTTGGGGTGCGGTTCGGAGTGCACCAATGCCGATGAACGCCCAATATCGCCGGCCGATCGATCTGCCCGAAGTGATTCCTGTGTTCCCGCTGCCGGGCGCGCTGCTGCTTCCGCGCGGGCAGATGCCGCTCAATATTTTCGAGCCGCGTTATCTCGCCATGATCGACGATGCCTTGCGCGACGGCCACCGGCTGATCGGCATGATCCAGCCCGACGGCTCGCAAGCCGGCCGCGCCGACGAGCCGCCGCTGTTCAAAGTCGGCTGCGTCGGCCGCATCACCCAGCTCGCCGAGAGCGGCGACGGCCGCTACCTGATCGAGCTCACCGGCGTGGCGCGCTTCCGCATTGAGCAGGAACTGCCGGTGAAGACCGAGTACCGGCAATTCCGCGTTACCTACACGCCGTTCGTTGACGACTTCATCGCACGCAAGGGCGAGAGCGCGGTCGACCGCGAGGCGGTGCTCACCGCGTTGCGCGCCTTCATGAAGGCCAACAATTTGAAAGCGGATTGGGAGGGCATCGACCAGGCGCCGAACGAGGCGCTGGTCAATGCGCTGTCGATGATGTCGCCCTATGGCCCGGCGGAGAAGCAGGCGCTGCTGGAGGCGCCCGACCTGAAAACCCGTGCCGAACTGCTGGTCGCTATCACCGAAATCGAGCTCGCCAAGAAGAACACCGAGGGTGAACCGCAGCTGCAGTAGTCCTTGCTTGTGGCGCGGAAACGCCGCGACCTCGCTTCCCTCTCCCCTTGTGGTCTCGGTGTCATGATTTCCCGCGATGGAAGTTGATTGCCCGCGGTTCATAACGCATTGATTTCATTTGCGGGGACGTGGACTAGGCACCAGGTTCATTCCCGTCATTTCATTTGTGGTGCTACCTATGTGACATGCAGGTAGTGCCGCTCAAGGGGGTGCTAGTTCCATGCCTCGCATCCGACTAACCAAGAGCGCCATCGGCGCGCTGTCGACGCCAACAACCGACGCAGTTTACTGGGACGTCGCGCTACCCGGCTTTGGTTTGAAGGTTACGCCGAAGGGCCGCAAGGGTTCATCGTTCTGTATCGTACCGGAGGAGCCGGCTCAAAGCTGCGCAAATACACCATCGGGCCATACGGACGCATAACGCTTCATCAAGCGCGCATTGCAGCACAGAAGGTGTTCGCAGCGAAGTTGGAAGGGCGCGAAACCCCCGCTCCCAGGCGCGCGTATCAGCCTCGCTTGCGCGGTAGGCCCTGCAGCCGCCGTTACGCCTTATCTCTCGACTTACAGTCGAGGGCGATCGTCCGAGGCCCTGTGCAATCCGCCGTATCGGCCGACCGGCGGCAATGCCACGTGAGATCTCTTCGCGCTCCTCAAGCCTCAGCGTTACCAGAGCTCTCCGGCGTGGCGCTGGAGCGATTCCTCCATTGAGAGCCAAGACCCGATAGACGCCGCTCTTGTTCCTCCTCTCAAGCCCCTCGCGCGATGTCCGCCACACATTGACCGCTCTTCCAGCGCTCCCAGTGCTCAGCCTTCTGCTTCGGCGTGAACCATATCCGTGCATTCCCCTCCATGCGCACACCTCACCATCTCGCAAGATTAAAAGGTGTTGCATCGATCGGTTGAACCCACCGGGTAAAGCGGATATGCCTCTATGTCGCTGTCTGAGCCGAAGCAGCCCGCTAGGTTAACCCCAACTTAACGCGGCGCATTGGATGGTCCCGACGGGAACAACCGCCTCGGATAACTCGCGATGCTGCCCGAATACCGCGCACTTCTTGAGGACGAGCCCTGTCCTGTCTCCGATGACATGCTGGGCGAGATGTATCGCACTAGTGCGCATGGGCTGCATGAACTCATTGCGACGATTTCGCCGACGGCAAGAGCCTTGCTCGCCGTGTATTGCTACCGCCGCGCCCACCTCGCTTCGATCGGACTTGCAATCGCGGCAACCTGCGAGAAAGACGATCTCAGCTCGTTTGGGGGCAATGCGGGTGCCGTTTTGTTCGAGCGATCACGGGAAGCTCCACAGTCGTCGTTGGGTGATACGCATGCGTCCGGCCGGAGAAAAATTACTCTCGCCGCAGGGCCCCGTCGTCAGCTAAGCCCAATCGAGGACTAGGCGGATTTTTCTCACGCTGCGGAAATTGATTGAGACCGGGCTGACGGCTGCTTTTGGCACTTAGTGGACATTCGCTGCGCCGCAAATTTTGTCCGCTTTTGGACAACAGCGGACAACGGTGGATTTTGGCCCGTAATGGTTTGTCCGCTTTTGACCCAAAGCGGACATTTCTGCAATTTGCTCTGTAAGAGCACCGCTAAAACCGTTACCATTTAAGTGCGGAATTTGGAGGAGGAAATGATGCAAAGGACTCTTCGCTATATTGCCATCGCGGCGACCATCCCAGTATGGCTTGTCTCAGCTGCCATCCTAATTTCGGCCGTACATTTCAATGTTGCTCAAGCGCAAGACAACAAAAAAAACACTAGAGCAGCTGCGTTAGCTTGCGGCAAAGAACTTAAAAGTCAGTGCAACGGCGTGCCAGTGGCCGCAAACAACATGCTCGAGTGTCTCCAAAAAAGCGAAAAAAAACTTTCCGCAAGGTGCACTGCATTGGCAAACAATGTTGTGCGCAGGTGTGAGAGAGACGCCGCGCAGCGTTGCCAAGGCGTTGTCGCGGGCAAAGGCAATATTCTCGACTGCCTGACAACCGCCAAGCGTTCGGTTTCCTCGCGATGCAATGCGGCTATTGATGCGGCTTTCCTGCGCTAGTGAAAAATTGAGAGCCGTGCGATAACGCCGACTGACGGGAAAGACCGCCGCGAGGCAGTCCTTCTGTTTTTGTGGAGACCGTTGGAATGTCCGCTAGTGGCAGATTTTGTTGCAAAAGTCGGCGACCTCCTCCAACTACGCAACTATCAAATCCAACGGGCGCGTCGATTGAATCAATCTTGCGCGCCAGATCGATTTCTTGAATTAATGTTGCGCATCGGGACGCAAAAAATCTTTTTGCAACAATATCGGCACTTAACGGACAAACCGACCGCACCGGGTTTTGTCGCCTATTGGACTAACAACGGATGGCGCTGGGGCTGAATGGCTCGGCAGCAATTGACCCAAAACGACATCGTCGCACGATAACTGTCCGCAGTGCCGCCTGCCACATTTAGAAACGTTCTAGATTTCCGATCTGTTCCTGTAGCGAGCCGTGCTGCGAGCCGAGCGTGCCAACTCTGTTGGCTGATCGTCCTGGCGGCGAGTCTCTACTGCGCAAGGCGTCTCGACATGATGCGCGGGCGCATGCTGGTGCGCATCGGCTAGACTCGAGAAAGCCTCAGCGCGCGGATATTCGAAACGTGCGCCGCACCGCTCATGGACAGCGCACGACGGCATGCAGCCGCTGCGCGATCTCGACACATCGCGCATTCTGTCGGCTCGGCCAATCGCGTGTCGATCTGCCGTGGATGCCGTTCTACATCGCATCTGTTTCGTTTCATCGCTGATTGGCGTACGCCTCTACTCCGAATTAAGCGCGCTCCCACACTGACTTGAACGCCGCCATCGCTTCCTCGCGCGTCACCGCGTAGCCCTTATCGGTCGGCGGCTGTGCCCCGTGTCCTCTAAAGAGCGACCAGAACCAGCGCCGGTCTGACGGTGCGGCATGGGTCCAAATGATACGGCCAATTGAGTGCCGATCAGGATCGAGTACCTCGTAGTCGTTCAGTTGGCCTAAGCCCGTTGGTTTGAGGGTGAGCATTGGCTACAGATCGACCTTCTCGATTAGCGTTGCGTCATCGCCGTCGGCTCGCGAGCTGTTGACCCGCTTGCTAACAGGGTGACACGCAAGAACGCGCTCACCGGTCGGCTTGAGCATCCTCACCAACGAAGTCGGCACTGCGCTATCGTCTAGCCATGCGTCGAACAGCTTTTCCTCCAGAATGACCGGCATACGGTCGTGCACACCAGCAACGAATTTATTGGGTTCGGTGATTATCATGGTGCAGGAATTTTGTGGCTTTCCCGTTTCCGGGTTCGTCCATTCGGACCATAGACCCGCGATCGATAGAACCTGGCCATCGCGTCGGGTGAAGTAATACGGCTGTTTTTCTTTTCCGATCGTCCGCCACTCGTAATAGCCAGACGCCGGGATCAGGCAGCGTGTGTGCTTGAATGCCGAGC
Organism: uncultured Alphaproteobacteria bacterium; assembly: GCA_963817045.1. Taxonomy (GTDB): domain Bacteria; phylum Pseudomonadota; class Alphaproteobacteria; order Rhizobiales; family Xanthobacteraceae; genus Pseudolabrys. Next base: position 4,683 of record CAWFMZ010000005.1, on the reverse strand, counting down.
GGAAAAACGGTTTCTCGGCGACTGTTTCGGCGCGCGCGTTAAAGGTTGCGAGCCGCAATTCCTTCAGCGGCTTTTTCCACCAACCGGGCACCAGCCCCCAACGCATTTGTTCCAGCACGCGCTTGCTATCGTGCTGGATCACCGCGTCAATCGTTGTCGTGGGGCAGATATTGTAGCGCGGCTGAAGATTCGACGGAGGCGATGGGTCGGTCAGCCGGTAGAGTGCCACCAGCTCTCGCCATGTGTACATTCGAGTGAAGCGACCGCACATGGCTGCTCCGTGCCATTCAAGCGTAAAGCAGCGTAAGCTTTTTTTACGCTTATCACTACGGCTCTAGCAGACTATGCCAAACGGGCGCATATTTGCGCCATGACCCGAGTGACGTGCAATTGCGGCGCGGTCTACGAGGTGATCGAAACCAAAGGTCCCTGTAGAGACCCAAAGCCATTCAAATGCGTCTTGTGCGAGAAAGAACTACTCGCATGGGAGGGAGCTAACGTCGGACAGTTCCGCCTCGTTTCGCGTCCTGAGCCGGATCGAGAATAATGCCAAGCGTTCGCGCGCAGTTGGCGCGCATGTTGGCGAGGGTCATGGGAGCGGGTCTCTCCATACGGCAAGCTTACCATAGCGTGTTTGCGCTAAATCGGCTGACATTGCCTACCGCTAGCGGATTACGCCTTTAGCGCTCTTGACGGTGACGTCTGCGCTAAGACCGCCGCTCATCGCGTTGGCGTAGACTTGCCGGTTGGCCTCCATGGTCAGTTTCTCTGATCTGCAGCGATCATCATTTCCGCTTGCCACGCAGTTTCGGTAAATCGCCAACGACTGGTAATACTGATCCCTCACGTCATCGAGGGTGACAACAGACGGCGGCGGCGACCCGCACCCGACGAGCAATACGGCAAGTGTCAAAATAAGATTCTTCATCGGATCGTGCCTACAATCAGAAACGCTGCGTAGACGGTGTGCGTGAGCCTCATGGGCCATAACCTTCGCTCTCGTGCAGGTGCTGATGATATTCCATCGCGTTTGGCGAGTCTGGTTGTTGTGGGATTAGAGCGGCAAAATGTTTTCGCTGTCCTCAGTGCCGTCTATGCTAGCGTAACGCAATGAACTCACTCAACATCATCGCCCCTTATTACAAGCACTACGGCAGTTAGGTGTTTGATGACGAGCGCGTTGGCCTTGTGAAAGAACCCTTCGTGGCTGGGGCCGATGCCATAATCGAATGTATCGCTGCTGATATCCCTGATACTGCAAACGGATTTATTATGATATTCGCAGGCACGCCATTCGCCGGTCATCAATTCCGATTTGACTGGCAGCGAGCTGATAATGACGGTGGGCATTGGTACCGCTCGGAGGAATTTAAAATTGAAGGCTGGCTCTGCCCGGCACTGTTCAAATACTTCTCAGAAGCGCCAAAACATATTTACGTGCAGGCGAAGAAGTGAACTGACCGCTGAATTCATGGTGGCCTAAGCTCTTCTAAATATGTGCTCGCTGGTTCCCTTGACCCCGGCCTCGCGCTCGCCACCTCAGTACGATATGCTACCTAAAAAGAGGTGAGCGATGGTTACGATCCAAAACTTAGTTGCAAGAAACGAGCGCGATATTGCCCTTTTCCGGGGGCATGTCGCCAGCCTGATGGGAAAACCGGGTACGCTGCAATACATTGCGACCTGAAGCGCCGGATTGCTGCCGCAGAGCGATCAAACGTCATCTTGCGCGAGGCTGAAAGGGGTATCCCGGGAGCAAGTTAATCATGACTATAGTGCGCTCTTGCAGAGCTATCGCGTTTCCAAAATTAACGCCGATAAATATGCGGGGGAATTCCCAAAAGAGCTCTTTCGCAAAAGGGGCATCGTTTACGAGAACTGCGCGGCGCCGAAGAGTGATGTCTACAGAGACTTGCTGCCGATGCTCAACTCCGGGCAGATCACCCTACCGGAGAATGACCGGTTGGTTGCTCAACTCACCGGCCTTGAGCGCCGTACCGCTCGCAGTGGCCGCGATTCCATCGACCATTTTCCCGGTGCTCACGACGACATCGCCAAAGTGTTGCCGGAGTCGCGAGTATCGCGTCGGTAGTTATCCCGCAAGCGAGTTGGGGCCGGATGCGCGGAATGTGGTGACGGATCTGCGGCTCCCGGCCTTCGAGTTCTCCAGTTCGCTCTCTTCACGTGGCCGCGTCGGCGATAGTCGTCCCGTCGATGAGTTGATTGCGCGTGGACAATTCAGCACGCCCTTGGCAATCCCAGTACGCTTGACGCCGCTTTTAGCCCCTATCAGACTTCTCGTTTAAGCGGATACGATGTCTAGTCCTAAGCTAGGAAACCCCCAGTCGCAGCAGACAGCATCCTATCGGCTCAAACGCGCGCTCGCGGCCTTGGGTTGGACCGAGCCCAGTAATGTGCGGATCGATTTGATCATATTGACCTTGCTTGTGAACCGATTGGATCAGTGAGGTCACCCAGTCGGCATTTTCCTCGCGTCGTTGTGACTTAAGTCCGCCATTTTGGCCTCGACGGCGCGGCGGGGACCACGCAAAATAGCTCTGAATTCAGCCTTAAGACTTAGTCACGCTTTAAGCGGACGACGGACACCCACCGGCAGGGGAGGCGTCACGACATGGCCATTCAACTGAAGGTCAACGGTACAACGCGGTCCGTGGCTGCCGAGCCTGATACGCCGCTGCTATACGTGCTTCGCAACGACTTTGAACTTAATGGCGCCAAATTCGGCTGCGGACTCGCGCAATGCGGTGCCTGCACCGTGTTGGTCGACGGTAAGGCAACGCTGTCCTGTGTAACGCCGATTGGGACGCTCGGACAGAGCGAGATTACGACGATCGAGGGCCTTGGCACTATTGAAAATCCGCATCCTCTGCAGCGCGCGTTCATGGACGAACAGGCTGCTCAATGCGGCTATTGCATCAACGGCATGATTATGACCGCAAAGGAACTCCTTGATCGGGTTCCAAAGCCGACCGAGGCAGATGTGCGTGCCGGGCTCGATGCCAATCTTTGCCGCTGCGGCACACACGGACGGATCATCCGTGCGGTGCTCAAAGCTTCCGATCTGGCGGGGAGGATTTGAACATGAACGTCATTACTCCCACACGACGCGAATTCACCTCCAGTCTCGGTGCGATCGTCGTTGCTTTCTCGTTCGATCCGAAGCTCGCGCTCGCGCAGCAGTCGACGCCATTGGCGGGCAGCCTAGCGCAGAACCGCATGCTTGACGCCTGGATCCGCATCAACGCGGATGGCAGCGCAACAATCTTTCCGGGCAAGGTCGAGCTCGGACAGGGCATCACCACCGCGCTAACCCAGATCGCGGCCGAAGAACTCGACCTGCCGCTCGGACGCGTGCGCGTCCTTACGACGGATACAAGCCGCAGCCCGAACGAAGGCGTCACGGCCGGCAGCCAGTCGATCGAATATGGAGGCACCGCACTGCGGCTTGCGAGCGCGGAAGTGCGCGGAATTCTCCTCGACCTCGCGGCGAAACGCCTCGGTGTTGCCACCGATACGCTCACCGTCGTCGATGGAACGGTCGCATCGGCCGACGGACGCAAGGTCGTCTACGGCGAGCTCGCAGCGGAGGTCAATCTGCATCGCGAAGCGACGGCGAAGATCGCTCCCAAGCCTCCGGCGGCGCATAAGATCGTCGGAAAATCGATTCCGCGCTTCGATATCCCGAATAAGGTGACCGGCGGCGTCGCCTATGTGCAGGATATGCGGCTGCCGGGCATGGTGCATGGGCGCATCGTGCGCCCGCCACGCCCGGGCTCTAAGGTCGACACCGTCGATGAAGCAGCAGTGAAGGCGATGCCCGGCGTGATCGCGGTCGTGCGCGACGGCAGTTTCCTCGGCGTCGTCGCCTTGCGCGAGGAGCAGGCGATCAAGGCGCGCCAAGCGTTGATCAACAGCGCCAAATGGACGCTCGGCCCAGAGCTGCCCGATCCGGCCAAGATCCACGACGTTCTGCTGGCGCTTCCCGCCGAAGACAATGTCATTAGCGACAAGCAGGCGCCGATGCCCGAGGGCGCCAACATGATCGAGGCGACCTATCGCAAGCCCTATATTGCACATGCCTCGATCGGTCCATCCTGTGCGCTTGCCGAATTTAAGGACGGCAAGATGACGGTGTGAACTCATCCCCAGGGCGTGTTTCCGCTCCGCGATCACCTTTCGCTCGGCTTGAAACTGCCAATTGCCGATATCCGCTGCATCCATACCGAAGGTTCGGGCTGTTACGGCCATAATGGCGCCGACGACGTCGGTCTTGACGCGGCCCTACTCGCGCGAGCTGTGGCTCCTCGTCCGGTGCGGCTGCAATGGATGCGGGACGACGAGTTCGGCTGGGAGCCATTTGGGCCAGCCATGATTATGCGGGCAAAGGCCGCGCTCGCTAACGGAAAGATCGTCGATTGGAATTACGAGCTATGGAGCAATACCCATTCGACACGGCCGACTGAGCCAGGCGGCAACAATTTGCTTGCGAGCTGGTATCTTGCCGAGGCGCAGATCTCAGCGCCGCCGGGAGCGATTCCCCAACTCGCCGGCGGCGGCGATCGCAACGCGATCTCGCTCTACGACTTTCCGCGCCAGCGGGTCATCCATCACATCATAAAGGAGATGCCGCTGCGAGTTTCGGCGCTGCGCACGCTCGGCGCC
>CAWFMZ010000004.1:0-19799 GCA_963817045.1 uncultured Alphaproteobacteria bacterium | reverse complement strand
CCCTCGTCCTCGGCGCCGCCGCACTGACCCCGACAGCCGCATCCGCTGGTTGGCACGGCCATGGCTACTGGGGCCACGGTTTCACGTTCGGCATCTATGCCCCGACCTACGTCGCCGCCCCGGACTGTTACGTCGTCAAGCGCACCATCGAACTGCCGGACGGCAGCCTGCGCGTGCGCCGCTTCACAGTCTGCGACTGATCTACCCGACCATCGACCGCCGATAGGCCCGGCCTCGCCAGCGCGACGCCGGGGTTGTCCTTTTTCGGAATGACTTTGCTATGCTGGCCGGCAAACAAGCCGATGGGCGGAGGCCTGCTGATCGAATTGCTGATCGGCGGACTGCCCGGACCGGCGATCGTGCTCGACCACGACGGCCGCGTGATCGCGTTCAACGCGGCGGCGACGCCGATCGCACCGCGCTGCGCCGCGGCGAACCGGCCTTGATCACCTTGCGCATGCCCGAGCTGGTCGACGCGATCCGCCGCGCCACCGCCAGCCGGACGCCGCAACGGGTGGAATTCTTCGAGCGCGTGCCGCTCGACCGCTGGTTCGAGGCCTTCGTGACGCCGGTGAAGCTGGCGACCGTCGGCGACGGGCGCTCCGACATTCTGCTGATGACGTTCAACGATCTCACCCGCTGCGCCGGGTCGAGGAAATGCGCGCCGATTTCATCGCCAATGCCAGCCACGAGCTGCGCACGCCGCTGGCGGCGCTGCTCGGCTTCATCGAGACCTTGCAGGGGACCGCCAAGGACGATCCGGCGGCGCGCGCCAAGTTCCTCGCCATCATGCAGGGTCAGGCCACCCGCATGGCGCCGGCTGATCGACGATCTGCTGTCGCTGTCGCGCATCGAGCTCAATGCACATCTGCAGCCGAATACGCCGCTCGATCTGGCGCCGATCGTGCGGCAGGTGGCGGACGGCTTGCAGACGCTGGCGCGCGACCGCGACGTCGTGATCAAGGTCACCGCGCCGCCGGATGCTCTGATCGTGCTCGGCGACCGCGACGAATTGATCCGCGCGCTCGAAAACCTGGTGGAAAATGCGCTCAAATACGGCGCCGCCGGCAAGCGGGTGGATATCACGCTCACCCGCAGCCAAACTCGCGCCGGTGCGCCGGAGGTGCGCTTGGCGGTGCGCGACTACGGGCCGGGCATCGCCCCCGAGCATCTGCCGCGGCTGACCGAGCGGTTCTACCGGGTTGATGTGGCCGACAGTCGCGCCCAGGGCGGCACCGGATTGGGCTTGGCGCTGGTCAAGCACGTGCTGACCCGGCATGGCGGCCGATTAAGCATCGAGAGCACGCCGGGCGAAGGCGCCACCTTCATCATGCATCTGCCCTTACGCACCATCGATTCTCCGGTTACGGGAGAATTGTTAGAATAATCATAGGGTTAAATTGTCATGTGAATGTCACCAAACGTTTATAGAACGGTGACATGCGACGCCTATGGCTGACCTCGGCTTCGGAAATTCTCGAGCCAATACGAACAAAAAATTACGTCCGAAGCAGAGTCTTGGAGAGCGTCTTAAAGCAACAGCGGCCGCCCGGACCAAGGGCGCGAAGGTGGAGACCGCGGGCGCCAAGCCCCGCGGATGCCTTTGGCCGCCAACATGGAGAGAACCCGTGAAACACTGGACGACATGGGCAGCCGCCGGTTTAATCGCCGCCGCTGCTTTTGTTCCGGCTAACGCCGCCGACATTTCCGGCGCCGGCGCCACCTTCCCCTATCCGATCTATGCCAAATGGGCCGACGCCTACAAAAAAGAAACCGGTAACGGGCTGAACTATCAGTCGATCGGTTCCGGCGGCGGCATCAAGCAGATCAAGGCCAAGACCGTGACCTTCGGCGCCAGCGATGCGCCGCTTCCGGGCAAGGAGCTCGATGAGGCCGGTCTCGCTCAGTTCCCGATGGTGATGGGCGGCATCGTGCCGGTGGTCAATCTCGACGGCGTTACGCCGGGCGAGCTGACGATCGATGGCCCGACGCTCGCCAGGATCTTCATGGGCGACATCAAGACCTGGGACGATCCGGCAATCAAGAAGCTCAATCCGAATGCCAAGCTGACAAGCCAGGCGATCGCCGTCGTGCATCGTTCGGACGGCTCGGGCACCACCTACAACTTCGCCTACTACCTGGCGGACGTGAACGCCGATTGGAAATCGAAGGTCGGCTTCAACACCTCGGTGCAGTGGCCGGTCGGCATCGGCGCCAAGGGGAACGAAGGTGTTGCCCAAAATGTCGGTAACACCAAGGGTTCGATCGGTTACGTCGAGTATGCCTATGCCCTGCAGAACAAGCTGACCTTCACCAAGATGGTCAACAAGGCCGGCAAGACGGTGGCGCCGACGTCGGAAGCGTTCCAGGCCGCGGCGGCCAACGCCGACTGGAAATCGCAGCCCGGTTACGGCGTGATCCTCGCCAACCAGCCCGGCGACAAGTCATGGCCGATGACGGCGGCGACCTGGATCCTGGTCTACAAACACCCGGCCGATGCGGCCGCTACGGGCGAAGCGTTGAAGTTCTTCGCCTGGGCCTACAAGAACGGCGCCAAGATGGCCGAGACCCTCGACTATGTGCCGATGCCGGCGAATGTGGCCGCGGACGTCGAGAAGTACTGGAAGGGTGAGGTCAAGGACGCGAGCGGCAAGCCCATATTCTGATCCGATGACAACGGGAAAGGGCGCCGGCATGGCGCCCTTTCCTTGTCCACCGCCGCTCGCAAGGCGGCTTGTCACGCGGCCAGTGGGCCGCTTGAGTGGCTCCCCCGGATGCGCTTGAGCCAAAGGGAGAGCCTAATGCAACCCGCCGGGAGGCGACCCGTGGTTGACGTTGCGTTGCAAGGCAGAACCATCTCGGTCGCCGAGCAGGTCGATCGAGCCAAGGTTCTCCAGCGGCTGCGTATGGGCGACGCAGCGTTCCGTCATCTAACCCGCGCCGCCGCCATAACCGTCCTTATCATCCTTGGCGGGATCATCGTTTCACTGGTTTACGGCTCGTGGCCGGCGCTGCGCACCTTCGGCATCGGCTTTCTGTTCGAGGAGAGCTGGAATCCGGTGACCGAGCGGTTCGGCGCCATCGCGCCGATCTACGGCACCGTCGTCACCTCAATCATCGCCATGTTGATCGCAGTGCCGGTCGGCCTGTTCATCGCGCTGTTCCTCACCGAACTCTGCCCGATGTGGCTGCGCCGCCCGATCGGCATCGCCATCGAGCTGCTCGCCGGGATTCCCAGCATCATCTACGGCATCTGGGGCCTGTTCGTGTTCGCGCCGTTCCTGCAGCAGTATGTGCAGCCGTTCCTGATCACCGTGTTCGGCCATGTGCCGGTGCTTTCGACGTTGTTCGAAGGCCCGCCTTACGGCATCGGCATCCTGACCGCCGGTCTGATCCTCGCCATCATGGTGCTGCCCTTCATCACCTCAATTTCGCGCGACGTGTTCGAAGCCGTGCCGCCGGTGCTGAAGGAGGCGGCGTATGGACTGGGTTCCACGACCTGGGAGGTGGCGCGTTACGTCGTGCTGCCCTACACGCGCGTCGGCGTGATCGGCGGCGTCATGCTCGGGCTTGGCCGTGCGCTCGGCGAGACCATGGCGGTGACCTTCGTGATCGGCAATGCGCACCGCATTTCCGGCTCGATCTTGGCGCCGGGAACGACCATATCGGCCACTATCGCCAACGAGTTCACCGAAGCGGTCGGCGATCTCTATACGTCCGCGCTGATCGCCCTCGGCCTCATCCTGTTCGTGATTACGTTCATCGTGCTCGCTTTCGCGCGCCTGATGTTGATGCGTCTCAACGCGCGGGTCGGAGTCTGACCATGGTCATGATATCTGGCGCCTCCTCCCCGCTTTACGCGAAACGCCGCCGCCGCAACGTCATCACGATGGGGCTGTCTTTTGGCGCGACGGCCTTCGGCCTCAGTTGGCTGGTGCTGATCCTGGGCGTGCTGCTGTGGAACGGCTTCAGCGGCCTCTCGCTCGCGGTGTTCACCGAAATGACGCCGCCGCCCGGCGCGGCCGGCGGCCTGCTCAATCCAATCATGGGCAGCCTGGTCATGACGGCGATCGCGGTGGCGATCGGCACGCCGCTCGGCATGCTCGCCGGCACTTACATGGCGGAGTACGGTCGCTACGACAAATTGACCACGGTCGTGCGCTTCATCAACGACATTTTGCTGAGTGCGCCGTCAATCGTGATCGGCCTGTTCGTCTACGAAATCATGGTCGCCCGGATGGGCCATTTCTCCGGCTGGGCCGGCGCCGTCTCGCTGGCGGTGATCGTGGTGCCGGTGGTGGTGCGCACCACCGAGGACATGCTCATTCTGGTGCCCGATACGTTGCGCGAGGCCGCCGCCTCGATCGGCCTGCCGCGCGCGCTGATGATCACCAAGGTCGCCTACCGCGCCGCGCGCGCCGGCATGATCACCGGCGTGCTGCTGGCGATCGCGCGCATCAGCGGCGAAACCGCGCCGCTGTTGTTCACCGCGCTCAACAACCAGTTCTGGAGCACCGACATGAATGCTCCGGTCGCCAGCCTGCCGGTCGTCATCTTCCAGTTCGCGCTCAGTCCCTACAAGGACTGGCAGAAACTGGCATGGACCGGCGCGCTGATCATTACCTTGGCGGTGCTTAGCCTTAGCATCATCGCCCGGATCCTCGCGGCACAGAGAAAATCATCATGAGCGTAGCATCTTTCACGGTACCGACCGTCACCCACGTAGCGACCAGCGCCGAAGGTCTGTTGGAGAAGGTTTCGATCCGGGACCTTGATTTCTTCTACGGCGATAACCGCGCGCTGAAAAACATCAACTGCTCACTTTACCAGGGCAAGGTGACCGCCTTCATCGGTCCATCGGGCTGCGGCAAGTCCACGCTGCTGCGCGTGCTCAACCGGATGTACGACCTTTATCCGAACCAGCGCGCCACCGGCCATGTGCGGCTCGACGACGAGGATATTCTCAGCCCCTCGCAGGACCTCAATCTGCTGCGCGCCAAGGTCGGTATGGTGTTCCAGAAGCCGACGCCGTTCCCGATGACGATTTTCGAGAATATAGCCTTCGGAATCCGGCTGTACGAGCGGCTGCCGAAATCCGACCTGGAGGGCCGCGTGCAGCATGCGCTGCAGCGCGCCGCCTTGTGGGAAGAGGTCAAGGACAAGCTCAATGCCAACGGGCTCTCGCTCTCCGGCGGCCAGCAGCAACGGCTTTGCATCGCCCGCACCGTCGCGGTGCGGCCGGAGGTGATCCTGTTCGATGAGCCGTGCTCGGCGCTCGATCCGATCTCCACTGCCAAGATCGAGGAGCTGATCGACGAGCTCAAGGACGACTACACCATCGCCATCGTGACCCACAACATGCAGCAGGCCGCGCGCGTGTCCGACTTCACCGCGTTCATGTATCTCGGCGAGCTGATCGAATACGGCGAAACGACGCGAATGTTTACGACACCTAACGATCGTCGTACCCAGGATTATATAACGGGTCGCTTCGGCTAGCCAGCGACTGAAGGACAACAACAATGACCGATCTGCATACCACCAAGGCCTTCGACACCGATCTGCAGGACCTCGCGCGCATGGTGGCCGAGATGGGCGGCCTGGCCGAAAAGCAGGTCGCCGATTCCGTCGATGCGCTGGCCAAGCGTGACAGCGCGCTCGCGATACGCATCACGCAGGCGGACGCCAATATTGACGCCTTGCAACGCGAGATCGAGGAAAAGGCGGTGCTCACCATCGCCCGCCGCCAACCAATGGCGGTCGATCTGCGCGAGATCGTCGGCGCCTTGCGGCTCGCCAACGATCTGGAGCGCATCGGCGATCTCGCCAAGAACATCGCCAAGCGCGTGATCGCGCTCAACGGCGAATTTCCGCCACCGAAACTCATTCGCGGCGTCGAGCACATGGCCGATATGGTGCTGGGGCAGATGAAGGCCGTACTCGATGCCTATGCCCGCCGCGACGACAGCAAGGCGATGGCGGTATGGCGCGGCGACGAGGAGATCGACGCGGTCTGTACCTCGGTGTTCCGCGAACTGCTCACTTACATGATGGAAGATCCGCGTAATATTACATTCTGCATCCATCTCTTGTTCTGTGCCAAGAACATCGAGCGTATGGGCGACCACGCCACCAACATCGCCGAAACGGTGCACTACGTTATCGAAGGCCGGCCGATCCCCGACCAACGGCCGAAGGGCGACACGACGACCATTCCCGCGTTGCGGACGGCGACAGAAAGATAACGAGGCTGCGCATGATCCCGAAAAGTGGGAACCGGTTTTCGGATAAGATCATGCGCCAAGGAAAAAACACATGAACGCGCGCATCCTGATCGTGGAAGACGAAGAGCCGCTCACCATGCTGCTCCGCTACAATCTCGAGGCCGAGGGCTACGAGGTTGAGACCGCCGCGCGCGGCGATGAGGCTGACACCCGCCTCAAGGAGAGCAGCCCGGACCTGGTGGTGCTCGACTGGATGCTGCCGGGCCTGTCCGGCATCGAACTATGCCGCCGGCTGCGGGCGCGGCCGGAAACCCGGCAACTGCCGATCATCATACTCACCGCACGCGGCGAGGAGAGCGAAAAGGTGCGCGGGCTCGCCACCGGCGCCGACGATTACATCGTCAAGCCGTTTTCGGTGCCGGAACTGCTGGCGCGCGTGCGTGCGCTGTTGCGCCGCGCGAACCCTGAGCGGGTCGCGCTCGTCCTCAACATCGGCGACATCGAACTCGATCGCGAAAAGAAACGGGTTTCGCGCAATGGCCGTCCGATCGATCTCGGGCCGACCGAGTACCGCCTGCTGGAGTTCCTGATGGAGCGCCCGGGCCGGGTATTCTCGCGCGAGCAATTGCTCGACGGCGTCTGGGGCAGCGATATCTATATCGACGAGCGCACCGTGGACGTGCATGTCGGCCGGCTGCGCAAGGCCATCAATCGCGGCCATCTCTCCGACCCAATCCGCACCGTGCGTGGGGCGGGCTATGCGCTCGACGACCGCTTCGGGCGGGCGAGCTAAGCTAACCGCGGAAAGGGCGCTTGTCGCGCCGCCGGTCGGTCATGGGCTGGTAGGCGACGCGCGAGTGATAGGCGCAATAGGGCGCATCGTCCACGTTTTCGCCGCCGCAGAAGAAGAATTCCGCGCTGCCCGGATCGCCGATCGGCCAACGGCAGGTCTTATCGGTCAGTTGCAGCAGGGTCTTGCGCTGCTCGACCGGGATTTCGATCAGTTCCGGCTCGGGCTCGACCTCGTAATCGTATGCCAGCGCGGTATTGCCCCGCATCGACGTCCTGGGCATCCGCATCATGCCGGAGGAACGCGCCTTGCGCGGCCGCGGCGAGGACGAGGAGGGACTCTTGGCGCGGCCGGAGAGGCCGAGGCGGTGGACCTTACCGATGACCGCATTGCGGGTGATGCCACCGAGCTCGGCCGCGATCTGGCTGGCAGACAGGCCGTCCGCCCACAGCTTCGTCAGGAGCGCGACTCTTTCGTCCGTCCAGCCCATCGGGTTTTCTCCTAGGCGTTCAAGGCCTTGGGTGGAATCCAACCTCGTCGTCTGGCGCCGTTTCAGGCACCCGACCCGTACGCTTCAGGAATGAACTAGAAATCGCTTCGTAGCACGAGATGTCGTACTAGCTGACCGAAACGCTACAATATCCGGTAACTCTCGTGCAAGCGTTTGCAACCCCCAGATCGCAGCTACCAACAGTTTTTCCTTTACAATCGGCGCTTACGGCGAAATTGAGTCCGCAAACCGGGTGCCGGAGCCGCGTGTTGACAGGGCAAGGGCCTGCAATAGAATGAAAAAAGTGCCGCCCGGCGAGGCGGCACATTTCATTTCGGCAAATTGTTTGATGGAAATAACTGGCCGTGAACTCGCATCTATTGCCGACCTATGCGCGCGTCGACCTCGCTTTCGAGCGGGGCGAGGGCGCTTGGCTGTTCACGGCGGAGGGCGAGCGCTACCTCGATTTCACGTCCGGCGTCGCAGTTAATGCTCTTGGACATGCCTATCCTCGGCTTGTGAGCGCCATCGAGGATCAGGCGAGGAAGGTCTGGCACGTCTCCAATCTGTACCGCATCCCGGAAGCCGAGCGGCTGGCCGACCGACTGTGCGCCATGAGTTTCGCCGACACCGTGTTTTTCCAGAATTCCGGCGCCGAGGCGATCGAATGCGCGATCAAGATGGCGCGCCATTATCAATTCTCTTGCGGCAAGCCGGAGCGCTTCCGCATCGTCACGTTCGAAGGCGCCTTCCACGGGCGCACGCTGGCCGCGATCGCCGCGACCGGGAACAAGAAATATCTCGAAGGCTTCGGGCCGCCGGTCGAAGGCTTCGACCAGGTGCCGTTCGCCGATTTGGAATCGACCAAGAAGGCAATCGGGCCGGCCACCGCCGCCATCATGATCGAGCCGATCATGGGCGAGGGCGGCGTGCGAGTGGTTCCACATACTTTTTTGCGCGCACTTCGTAAGTTGTGCGACGACCACGGCCTGTTGCTGATTTTCGACGAGATCCAGACCGGCGTCGGCCGCACCGGCGACCTGTTCGCCTATGAGCACACCGGCGTCACGCCCGACATCATGGCACTGGCGAAAGCGCTGGGCGGCGGAATTCCGATTGGCGCATGTTTGGCGACGGCGGAAGCTTCGAAGGGCATGACCGCCGGCACGCACGGCTCGACCTTCGGCGGCAATCCGCTAGCGATGGCCGTCGCCAACGCGGTGCTCGACGTGATAACGGCGAAAGGCTTCCTCGACCGGGTGCGCAAGAATTCGCTCGCGCTCAAGCAGCGGCTGGCCGAGCTGAAAGACCGCCACGCATCGGTGATTGCCGAGGTGCGCGGCGAAGGCCTGTTGATCGGCCTGCGCATGGTTCCGCCGTCATCCGAGATGGTCGATGAATTGCGCAACGAGAAGATGATCACGGTCGCCGCCGGCGACAACGTGGTGCGGCTGCTGCCGCCGCTGATCATCGGCGAAAACGAGATCGCGGAAGCGTTCGCGCGCATCGATCGGGCCTGCGTCCGGTTGGAGAAAGCCCATACGCGTCCGGCCAAGCAGGAGGCGGCGTCATGACCGGCAACGGCGTGCGGCACTTCCTCGATCTGAACGACATTCCGAAGCCGGTGCTGGCCGGGCTGATCGACAATAGCCGCGCCGTGAAGGCCGAACGGGCGCGCGGGGCGGTCAGCGGGCCGCTCGCCGGCAAGACGCTGGCGATGATCTTCGACAAGCCGTCGACGCGCACGCGCGTCTCGTTCGACGTCGCTATGCGCCAGCTTGGCGGCGAGGCGATCTTGCTCACCGCGCAGGAAATGCAGCTCGGGCGCGGCGAGACGCTGGCCGACACCGCGCGCGTGCTCTCGCGCTATGTCGACGCCATCATGATCCGCATTCTCGATCACGAGGCGGTGGCCGAACTCGCGCGCCACGCCACCGTGCCGGTGATCAACGGGCTCACCCGCCGCTCGCATCCCTGCCAGGTGCTGGCCGATGTCATGACGTTCGAGGAAAAGCGCGGGCCGATCCGCGGCCGCACCGTGGCTTGGAGCGGCGATGCCAACAACGTGCTGGCATCCTGGATGCACGCGGCCGAGCGCTTCGACTTCCAGCTGCGGGTGGCGACGCCGGCTGAACTCAAGCCCAAGAAATGGCTGATGGACTGGGTGAAGTCGTCCGGCGCCGCAATCAAGATCGGAGACGATCCGGAAGCCGCGGTCAAGGACGCCGATTGCGTCGTGACCGATACCTGGGTGTCGATGGGCGACCGCGACGGCAAGCACCGGCACAATGTGCTTAAGCGCTATCAAGTGAACGCACGGCTGATGTCGAAAGCCAGGCCGGACGCGCTGTTCATGCATTGCCTGCCGGCCCATCGCGGCCAGGAGGTCACCGACGAGGTCATGGATGGGCCGCAGTCGGTGGTGTTCGACGAGGCGGAAAACCGGCTGCACGCCCAGAAGGGCCTGCTGGCCTGGTGTCTGCACGCCGACGGGCGGTAGCAATCCGCGCGTATAGCGCTACATAAAGGCGATGAGCAGTCCCGAAATCGCTATCCCTTCGCGCGCTCCGTCGGCCACCTCCGCCGACGACACCGTCATGCCGTTCGAAGTGGCTTCGCTCGATCTGCGCGGCCGCGTGGTGCGGCTCGGCCCGGTGGTGGATGAGATCCTTGCGCGCCATGCTTATCCGGCGCCGGTGGCCAAGCTGCTGGGCGAGGCGGTGGTGCTCACCGTAATGCTCGGCTCGGCCTTGAAGATCGACGGCCGCTTCATTTTGCAGACCCAGACCGACGGCCCGGTGCGCATGCTGGTGGTGGACTTCACCGCCCCCGGCAAGGTGCGCGCCTGCGCGCGCTTCGACAAGGATCGCGTCGCCGCGGCGATGGCTTCCGGCCAGGCGAATGGCGGCGCGCTGCTCGGCCACGGCCATCTCGCCATGACCATCGACCAGGGGGCGGACATGAACCGCTACCAGGGTCTGGTCGCGCTCGAAGGCGGCTCGCTGGAAGACGCCGCGCACGAATACTTCTATCGCTCCGAGCAAATCCCGACGCGGGTGCGGCTGGCGGTGGCCGAGGAACTGCGCGCCGGCCAAGGCGGCGCCAGCCGTCGCTGGCGCGCCGGCGGCATCTTGCTGCAATTCCTGCCGAAGGCGCCGGAACGCGCGCGCGTCGCCGATCTCGATCCCGGCGATGCGCCGGAAGGCACCGTGCCGCACACGCTGCCGGAAGACGACGCCTGGGTGGAAGGCCGCGCGCTGGTTTCCACCGTCGAGGACGTCGAATTGATCGATCCGGCGCTCTCCAGCGAGCGGCTGGTCTATCGGCTGTTCCATGAAGCGGGCGTGCGCGTCTTCCGCGGCAGCGATGTGCGGGCGGAGTGTTCGTGCTCGCGCGACAGCGTCGAGGCCATGCTGATGAGTTTCTCGCAGGACGACCGCGACCACATGGTCGAGAACGGCAAGATTTCCGTCACCTGCGAATTCTGCAGCGCGAATTACGTGTTCGCGCCGGGCGAGGTCGGCGTCAAATCGAGCTAAGGCGAACGCATGACGCGCGCGACGATTCTGGCACTCATTGCGCTGATCGCGCCGCAGGCGGCGCTGGCGCAAAGCTGCCCGGAACAGCTCGCCTCGGCGCGCCGGCTGGTGCTGGTCGCCGCCGACACCATGAGCAGCACGAGCGCGAGCGTTCAGCGTTTCACGCGCACCGCGCCGAATGCGACCTGGCAGCAAGATGGTGGGCCGGCGACCGCGCTGATCGGCTATAACGGCATCGGTTGGGCGCATGCGTTCCGGTCTTTTGCTCGCGCGGGCGAGCCGGTAAAAGTGGACGGCGACAAGCGCGTGCCGGCGGGTTTCTACAAAATCGGCCGCAGCTTCGGTTTTTCGGCTTCGCGCCGGCCCGGCTATTTGCGCATTGCCGATGGTATGGTCTGCGACAACGATGCGGCCTCGCCCGCCTACAACACCTATCGCTTCACGCGCCAAGGTCGGCTGGAAAGTGCACGGCGAAAACATGTAGCGCGTGCCGGAATACCGGCGCGGGCTCTTGGTCGATTACCCGACCGACGCCAAGTCGCGTGCCGGTTCCTGCATTTTCATCCATACCCGCCTGCCGGGGGCGAGCGGAACCGGCGGCTGCGTCTCGCTGCCGAAGTCGCAGGTCGCAGCCTTGCAGAATTTCGCACAAACCGGCGCCGTGCTGGCTGTCGTGCCGCGGCAGGCGCTCGGTCGCTTCAAAGGCTGCCTGCCGGAACCCGCCAACCCCTGATCAGTTGATGGTGCGTTCAGCGTAGGATGAATCGAGTGAGAAGGCGGGGATCTCGATATCGAAATGCTCGCCGGCCGCCGTCACCATGCCGTAGCTGCCGACCATGAAGCCGGAAGGCGTCGGTAACGGCACGCCACTGGTATATTCGAACGACTCGCCCGGTTTGAGGGTCGGTTCCTCGCCGACCACGCCCGGTCCTTTGACCTCCTGCAGCCGCCCGGAAGCATCGGTGATGCGCCAATGGCGCGTCTTGAGTTGCACCGTCTCGCTCCCCAGATTGGCAATGTCGATGGTGTAGGCCCAGAAGTAATAGCCGTTGCCCGGCGACGACCGCTCCGAAACGAAACGGGGCGTCACCGTGACCTCAATCTTGCGTGTTACAGCGCGGTACATCTATCTAAATGCCATACAATTTACGTCGCCGGGGCTTGCCATTCGTTCTTGCTCCGGGATTATGGCCGAAAGTTCGTACGAAAGAAAAGCCGTTCATGGCCCCGGTAACAACCGAACGCGATCTGCGCCTTGATTTGTTCCGCGGCATCGCTCTCTGGCTGATTTTCCTCGACCACATTCCATCCAATGCGGTGAGTTGGATTACCATCCGCAATTACGGCTTCAGCGACGCTACCGAGATTTTCGTTTTCATCTCCGGTTACACCGCTGCCTTCGTCTATGGCCGCGCCATGCAGCAGCACGGCTTCATCGTCGCCAGCGCGCGCGTGCTCAAGCGCGCCTGGCAGATTTATGTCGCGCACGTGTTCCTTTTCGCGATCTATCTCGCCGAGATCGCCTATGTCGCGCACTCATTCGACAACCCGCTCTTTACCGAAGAGATGGGCGTGCTCGACTTTATGAAGAATCCCGACGTCACTATCCTTCAGGCGCTGCTCTTGAAGTTCAAGCCGGTGAATATGGATGTGCTGCCGCTCTACATCGTGCTGCTGCTGTGGTTTCCGCCAATGTTGTGGTTGCTGCTGCGCACGCCCTCGTTCGCGCTCGTGACTTCGGCGGTACTCTATTCGCTGACGTGGTGGTTCGACTGGAGCATCCCGGCCTATCCGCACGGCACCTGGGTGTTCAATCCATTCGCCTGGCAGTTGATGTTCGTGTTCGGAGCCTGGTGCGCGCTTGGCGGCGCACAACGGCTCGCGCGCTGGATCAATTCGCCGGTGGTGGTCGGGCTCGCGGTGGCCTATGTGCTGTTCGCATTTGGCATCGCCATGACTTGGTATTTCCCGCGCCTCGGCGTGTTTGTGCCGAAATTCGTCAGCGATGCGATCTATCCGATCGACAAGCCCAATCTCGACGTGTTGCGCATCGTGCATTTTTTGTCATTGGCCGTGATCACGGTGTGGTTCGTGCCGCGTGAATGGACCGGATTGAAATCGCCGGTGTTCTGGCCGGCGATCGTATGCGGGCAACATTCACTGGAAATCTTCTGCCTCGGCGTGTTCCTGGCGTTCGCCGCCCATTTTCTGTTTACCGAGATTTCCAACAGCCTGTTGACGCAGATCATCGTCAGCTTGTCGGGCATCATCGTTATGGCGGGAATGGCAGCCCTGATTTCGTGGTATAGAAGCGTGGAGCGACAAGGACCGGGACCGCGTCCGCCTTCGATCAAACCGGGCTACGCGGGGGGCGACGCATGAAGGGGCGCGTTTTATTTTCGCTGGCATTGCTGGTGCTGGCTGGCCCGGCCTGGGCCGAGCATCCGGCCGAGTGCCGCTTGGGCGTGCAGCAAGTCGAACGCGATTTTCCGCTACTACAAGTCACGCGCGCGCTGGCCGCCAAGCGGCTCGACATTTTGGTGGTCGGCGCCGGCTCCTCGCTACTGCCGGGATTGAACGGCCTCAGGAACGCCTATCCGGGGCGGCTGCAGCATGCGCTCTCCGCAAAACTGCCGGGCATCGCCGTCAAAGTCACCACCGATGTGCAGGCGCGCCGCACCGCCGCCGAAATGGTGAAAACGCTGGCGCCGTCTTTAGCGACAGCCAAGCCCGCGCTGATGGTCTGGCAGACCGGCACCGTGGATGCCATGCAGTCGATTGATACAGATCAATTCAGGGCGGCGCTCGAGCATGGTATCAGCATTGCCCGTTCCGCAGGCGCTGATGTCGTATTAATGAACGCGCAATACAGTCCGCGCACGGAATCGATGATTGCCCTTGGTACATATGCCGAACACATGCGTTGGGTTGCACTGCAGCAAGAAGTGCCGTTGTTCGACCGATTCAGCATCATGAAACTTTGGGCCGATCTTGGGACGTTCGATTTGTACTCAGACACGAAAAAACTTGACATGGCTGAGCAGGTTCATGATTGCATAGGACAATTGCTGGCCGACCTCATTATCGAGTCGGCTAAGCCAGACGGGCCGCCCGCCGAGAGCGGCCGTTAGTTGAGGTTCGGGGGAAACCGCCGTGCAGGGTATTGATCTCGCCGATCGGGTGATGAAGGGCATCACTGTCGCCGCGCTGCTCGCCGCGTTGGCTTTGCCGCTTGCGGCGCGTGCCGAGACACCGGCGCTGACCTGCGATACGCCGCTCGACCTGATCCGGCTCACCAATCCGCTGTCACACGTTGGGCAAAAACTGGCGGCGGGCGGTCCGATCACCATCGTCGCCATCGGTTCGTCGTCGACCGCCGGCGCGGGCGCGAGTTCTCCGGCCAAAGCCTATCCGAACCAGCTCGCGCTCGGACTCAAAAAACTTTTTCCGAAGAACACGATCACCGTGCTCAATCGCGGCGTGAACGGTGAAGAAGTCAACGACATGCTCAGGCGCTTCGACCAGGCCGTGGTGGCCGCCAAGCCCGACCTGGTCTTGTGGCAGCTTGGCACCAATTCGCTCATCCGCGATCACATGTTCACCGACCACGGCGCCGCGATCCGCGATGGCATCAACAAAATTCGCGCCGTCGGCGCCGATGTCGTGCTGATCGATCCGCAATTCGCGCCGAAAGTGATCGTGAAGCCGGAAGCCGAGCACATGGTCGAATTGATCGCCACCACCGCGAAGATGGAGGATGTCGACCTGTTCCGCCGCTTCGAGGTGATGAAGCGCTGGCGCGAGGACGATCACATGGCGTTCGAGTCGTTCGTGTCGCCCGACGGGCTGCACATGAATGACTGGAGCTATGCCTGCTTCGCCAAGGGTCTCGGGCTGGCGATCGCCGAGGCCGCCGAGCGGCCGGTGGTGTCGGCGGCCATGTCGTACCTGGTGCCCTGAGCGCTCGACGACGTTCCTCTAGACCGCGTCCAAAGCCGTCAGCAGATCCTCGATCAGGTCGTCGGCGTGCTCGAGGCCGGCCGAGAACCGTATCAGCCCATCGCCAATGCCGAGCTCGGCGCGCTGTTCCGGCGTGAGCCGCTGATGCGTGGTCGTGGTCGGGTGTGTGACCAAGCTCTTGGCATCGCCGAGATTGTTGGTGATGCCGATCAGCTGCAAGCCGTTGAGGAAACGGAAGGCGCCTTCCTTGCCGCCCTTGATCTCGAACGAGCACAGCGTCGAGCCGGCGCGCATTTGTTTAGCGACAATGTCGGCCTGCGGGTGGTCAGGCCGGCCGGGATAGATCAGCCGGCCGATCTTCTTGTGCCCGAACAGCGCGGTGGAAACCGCGCCAGCAGTTTCGGTCTGCCGCTGCACGCGCACCGACAGCGTCTCCAGCCCCTTCAGCAGCACCCAGGCATTGAACGGCGATAGCGACGGGCCGGTCTGGCGGATCACCTGGTGCACATGATCCATGATGAATTTTTCCGATGCTAGGATGACGCCGCCGAGCACGCGGCCCTGTCCGTCGATGTGCTTGGTCGCCGAATAGACCACGCAGTCGGCGCCGAGCGCGAGCGGGCTCTGGTAGAGCGGGGTGGCGAACACGTTGTCGACCACCAGTTTGGCGCCGGCCTCGTGCGCTATGGCAGCGACCGCGGCGATGTCGATCACCTCCAGCGTCGGATTGGTCGGCGATTCCAGGAAGCACGCCTTGGTGTTCTTCTGCATCGCCTTCTTCCAGGCCGCCAGGTCGGTGCCGTTCACCAGGGTCGAGGTGACGCCGAAGCGCGGCAGCCATTCCTCGATCACCCAGCGGCAGGAGCCGAACAGCGCCTTGGCGGCGACCACGTGATCGCCGGCCTTGACCAGCCCCATCAGCGCGGTGGTGACCGCGGCCATGCCGGTCGCGGTCGAGCGCGCGGCCTCGGCGCCTTCGAGCGCGGCCATGCGCTGCTCGAACATGCTCAAGGTCGGGTTGGAATAGCGCGAATAAACGTAACCGGGCACCTTGCCGGAGAAGCGCGCCTCGCATTCCTCCGCGCTCGGATAGACATAGCCCTGGGTGAGGAACAGTGCCTCCGAGGTCTCGCCGAACTGCGAGCGCAGCGTTCCGGCATGAACCAGCCGGGTTTCGGGGCGGTAGGTCTTTTTGGTCGACGCGGGCATGTGGGCCTCCATTAGGCCTTGCGCATGGTCTTGTCCGAAAACCGGTAGCCACTTTTCGGGACCATGCGCTGGCCAATAAAAAACCGGCCGGAGAAAAATCTCGGCCGGGCACACGCGTCCCCGGCCTTTTAGCGATTTGTTTAACGTGGCTGCAAGCCGGCCGGCTCAAATGACCACGGAATAAACTGTTTGTAGCGGCAAGCACGGCTTCCCGTCAAGGCACCCATAAGGTTAGATCGGCGCGCTGTATTTATAAGGGACGCCGTGCCGCTTTCATTCGCCATCGAGGACAAGGGCATCCTGCCCGACCGTATGATCGCGGCGCTGGCCGCTGCAGGCGGGATTTTGCCCGCCACCGACTTCGTGCCCGACCAGATCCAGCCGGCGAGCCTCGATCTGCGGCTGGGCGAAGTGGCCTATCGCGTGCGCGCGAGCTTCCTGCCGGGGCGCACTACGGTGGCCGAGCGTATCGACGGGCTGAAGCTGCATGAAATTTCGCTCAGCGACGGCGCCGTGCTGGAGACCGGCTGCGTCTATATCGTGCCGCTGCTGGAGAGCCTGGCGCTGCCCGACGATATTTCCGCCGCCGCCAATCCGAAAAGCTCGACCGGCCGGCTCGACGTCTTCACGCGCGTCATCGCCGACGAGACCCGCGGCTTCGACCGCATCGAGGCCGGCTATCACGGGCCGCTCTATGCCGAGATCAGCCCGCGCACCTTCCCGGTGCTGGTGCGCGAGGGCTCGCGGCTGTCGCAGATCCGCTTCCGCCGCGGCCACGCGCTGCTCGGCGCCGAGGCGCTGCGCGACCTGCATGCGCGCGAGCGGCTGGTGGATGCCGACGACGCCGACGTCAGCGAAGGCGTCGCGGTCGGCGTCGATCTGTCGGGGCCTCGGGCCGGGCGGCCTGGTCGGCTATCGCGCCAAGCGCCACACCGGCGCTGATCGACGTGGAGCGGCGCGCCGGCTACGCGGTGCTCGATTTCTGGGAGCCGATGCAGGCTAGGCCCGACAAGAGCCTGATCCTCGACCCCAACGAATTCTATATCCTGGCGTCGAAGGAAGCCGTGCAGGTGCCGCCCGACTACGCCGCCGAGATGGTGCCGTTCGATCCGCTGGTCGGCGAATTCCGCGTGCATTATGCCGGCTTCTTCGATCCCGGCTTCGGCTATGCCGGCGCCGGCGGCAAGGGCGCGCGCGCGGTGCTGGAGGTGCGCTCGCGCGAGGTGCCGTTCATTCTGGAGCACGGACAGATCGTCGGGCGGCTGGTCTACGAGAAGATGATCGCGAAGCCCGACAAGCTCTATGGCGCCGGCATCGGCTCCAATTACCAGGCGCAGAGCCTGAAGCTCTCCAAGCATTTCAAGGCGTGACGCGCCAGGCGTCGGCTCGTTACCAACCAAGAATGATGATCTCTAATTCGAGCTGAGCAGATCGATGCGCGTGTTGGCGCGACCGAGCCGCCGCGCCAAGAGACCGGCGAGATTGCGCATGAGGCCCTCAACGATCTCAGGATGCGTTTCGCGGAAATGATCGAAGGGTTCGAGCGGAAGCTCGATACATTCGCACCGCCGTGTCGGCCCAGACATCGGCGCTGCGGCGCCGTTCGACCAACGCCATCTCGCCGAACGCCATGCCAGGCACCAGCGTCGCCAACCGCACGCCGGCCGGCAGTTTCACGCTCACCATGCCGCTCTGAAGGAAAAAGATGGAGGTCGATTCCGTGCCGCTCACGATGATGCGCTCGCCAGTGTGAAACCGGCGCATGGTGCCGAGCTTTCCGATCTGCTCTACCAGTTCGGGCGGCATTCCGATCAGCAACTCCTGCTGGGCAAGGTCGGTCGTGTCCATCAGATGGGTGAAGCCGCCGAAGCGGAAGATGATCTGGTCTTCGCCCCATTCGATCGCCTCGTCGAGCAGCGCGAAGTCGCGCACGCGCATGTCTTTGCGCAGATGCTCTGTGAGTCCGCTCCAATTCGACGAGCCGCGCTCGACGCCGGACAGGACCGGCGTGGTGCCGAGCGCCTGCAGCGCGCCGAGAAAATCCGCCAGCATCTTGGCCGCACCGGAACTCATCAGCGGCACGCGGCTGAAATCGAGGATCAAGACCTGCGCCGGCGGTTTGCTCTCGATCTGGCGCACGATGAAATCGACATTGGCGAAGGTGATCGTGCCGGTCAGTTCGAGCACGCGCACGGCGCTTTTTTGCTCGTCGAGGATTTTCTGCTCGTGCCGCTGGCGGCCGCGCGGCGACACGCGCTCGAAATCGTAATCCGCGACGATGCAGGTGCGCACATCGCTGGTGCGGTTGAGCATGTGCAGATGCGAAATGCTGCGAGATCGCTTCGCACACTTTCAGGCCGCGCACGCTGTTGCCGTGCTCGTCGAGCAGCGGCGAAAACGAGCCAAGCGCGAACTGCGCGGGAAGCGCGGCGATGATGCCGCCGCCGACGCCGCTCTTCGCCGGAAGGCCGACGCGGTAGATCCATTCGCCGGCAAAATCATACATGCCCGAACTCGTCATCACCGACAGCGTGCGCGAGACCGTGTAGGCGCTGATCACGCGCTCTCCGGTCAACGGATTGCACGCCGCCGTTGGCGAGCGTCGCCGCCATCAGCGCGAGATCGCGTGCGGTGACGAGTAGCGAGCATTGAAGGAAATAGACGTCGAGCACGGCGTTCGACGTCGCCCTTGACGATCCCGTAATTGCGCAGGAGGATAGGCGATGGCGCGGTTGCGGTCGCCGGTGAGCCGCTCGGAGGCGAACACCGCTTCATCGACGCCGAGTTCGCGCCCGGCAAACCGGCTCAGCTCGCGGCGGATTCGCTCGGCGGCGTTTTCGCCCTCGACTTCGTGGATCAGCCCCGAACACGCGATGGCGCCGGAATTGACCATCGCGTTGAACGGCCGATTGTCTGGCGCTCAGCCGGATCGAATTGAACGCATCGCCGCTCGGCTCGACGCCGATCACGGCCTCGACCCGTTCGGGGCCGACCGTTTCGAGCGCCAGCGCAAACACGAAGGCCTTCGAGATCGACTGGATCGTGAACGGCACGGCGGTGTCGCCGATTTCGTAGACGTGGCCATCCATGGTTGCGAGCGCGATCCCGAAATGGCGCGGGTCGGCCTTCTTCAATTCCGGGATGTAATCGGCAACCGCGCCGCCACTCTCGTTTGCGAGCGCCGCATGCGTTTGCGCGAGAAACTGCAAAAGCGGGTTGGCAGTTTCGATCTTGCCACGCAGCGATTTTGGCGAAATGTTCATGCCGCTTCTTTCCGTGAGGGCCAGGCCATTGTGCGAGGATCGGCATGCAAGGATCGGGCCGAAATGAGCCCGTCTCAGCGCTTCACAGTGCCACCGAAGGCGATGATTGTTTCTATCATTCCCAAGCCTGCGCAGAGAAGCCCGGCCAAATAAACCTTTCGCTTGGTCGGGAAAAGACCGACCTGTAGCGACTAGCAGGAATTCCGATGCCTATGCTACATCAGGTCCACTCCGCCGCCGCGATCCGGCGCGGGAGAGTAGAAAGACCACCGTTGCGGAAAACGCCATTTGCGGGCGTAGTTCAATGGTAGAACGGCAGCTTCC
>CAWFMZ010000003.1:0-29166 GCA_963817045.1 uncultured Alphaproteobacteria bacterium | reverse complement strand
GCAGCAGCGCGTCGCCGGACACCATCGCCTCGCAGTCGCAGCCGCAATCGATCCGGTGATTACCGTCGACAAAGACGAGCTGCGGCCGCACCGGCAGCGCCCGCACCGCGCGCGCCAGCGCCCAGAGCGAGGCGCGCAGGATATTGTCGCGATCGATTCGCTCGATCGAACCAAACGCCACCGCCACATGCGCCGTGGCGCAGATTTTTTCATACAGCTTCTCTCGCTCAGACGCGCCGAGCTTCTTGGAATCGTTGAGCCCGCGCGGGATGTGGCTAGGATCGAGGATGACCGCCGCCGCCACCACCGGGCCGGCGAGCGGTCCCCTGCCCGCCTCGTCGCAGCCGGCAACCGGGAAGATGCCTTTATTGAGCGCGCGCCGCTCGCGCCGGAAACTCGGGCGGAGAATCGGCTCACGGAGCGGCAGGCGCTGGGCAGGCTTCGGTTTGGACTTGGGCTTGCGCGGCATGACGCGATGAGGGCGCGCGCCGCACGCAATGTCAATCGCGGGCGCGGACGCGTGTGGATGACTGTGACTTAATTTTCTCACTCGTCGGATGATCGCAAAGTGCTAACCTGCGGGCATTGCAGCAGGCGTTTTCTCCCGGGGGCACATGAATAGGCGCGAGTTCATCACACTCTTTGGCGGCGCGGCGGCGGCATCGTCAAATCTTTGGCCGCTGGCGGCGCGCGCGCAGCAGGGCGAGCGGATGCGGCGCATCGGCGTGCTCATGGCCTCGGTCGCGGACGATCCGGACTATCAGGCGCGCATCGCGGCCTTCCTGCAGGGCCTGCAACAATTGGGCTGGGCCGACGGTCGCAATGTGCGGATCGACACGCGTTGGGCCACGACCAATGCCGACGACATTCGCAGACACGCGGTCGAATTGGTCGCGCTTGCGCCAGACGTCATCCTGGCTGGTACGGGCACCGCAACCGTGGCGCCGTTGCTACAGGCGACCCGCACCGTGCCGATCGTGTTCGCGGTGGTCATCGACCCGGTCGGCGCCGGTTTCGTCGCGAGCCTGGCACGGCCGGGCGGCAACGCGACTGGGTTCACGATTTTCGAATACGGCATGAGCGGAAAATGGCTGGAGCTGCTCAAAGAGATTGCGCCCCGCGTGACGCGGGCGGCGGTCCTTCGGGATCCGACCATCGCCTCCGGTATCGGGCAGTTCGCCGCCGTTCAGGCCGTGGCGCCGTCGTTGGGGGTGGAGTTGAGTCCGGTCGACGCGCACGATGCCGGCGAGATCGAGCGCGCCGTCACGGCGTTCGCGCGCTCCGGCAATGGCGGTCTGATCGTGACGGCGAGCGCGTTGGCGACGCGTCATCGCGATCTGATCATCGCGCTGGCGGCCCGGCACCGATTGCCCGCAGTCTACCCCTACCGCTACTTCGTCACCGTCGGTGGCCTCATCTCCTATGGACCTGATTACGTCGACCAGTACCGGCGCGCGGCCGGCTACGTCGATCGCATCCTCAAGGGCGAGAAGCCGGCCGACCTGCCGGTGCAGGCGCCGACCAAGTACGACCTGGTGATAAATCTTAAAACCGCGAAAGCGCTCGGCATCGTCATTCCGCAGACGTTGCTTGGCCGTGCCGACCAGGTGATCGAGTGAGGCGCGTTGACGAGTACAAGTCCTTGAACAGATTCAACTGCCCATTGCCCGGCTTAGGCGAGCGGAAATGCGCGGTTGAGAGCGAATATTTACAGGCATTGAGCCCGAGTTTCTCGCACGCCATCTCGAAGCGCCGGCCGATCATCCAGGCATAGGGCCCGGTGCCTTTCATGCGCTTATCCCATGTGGAGTCGTAATCTTTGCCGCCGCGCATGTCGCGGATCAGCTTGAATACGTGGGCGGCGCGGTCGGGATAATTCGCCATCAGCCATTCGCGGAACAGGTCGCGCACCTCCAGCGGCAGGCGTAAGAGCACGTAACCCGCTTCCTTGACGCCGGCAGCCTGTGCGGCATCGAGGATGCGCTCGATCTCCATGTCGTTGAGCGCCGGGATCACCGGTGCCACCATCACCGTCGTTGGCACGCCGACTTGCGCAAGCCGCCGCAGCGTCTCCAGCCGCCGCATCGGCGTCGCCGCGCGCGGTTCCATCTTGCGCGCCAGCTCGGGGTCGAGCGTGGTCAACGACAGCGCGACCTTCGCCAGCTTGCGCTCGGCCATGCGCGCGAGAATGTCGAGATCGCGCAGCACCAGCGCCGACTTAGTTACGATGCCGACCGGGTGACCGGCGCGGTCGAGCACTTCCAGGATGCGGCGCATGACATTGTAGCGGCGCTCGATCGGCTGATAGGGATCGGTATTGGTGCCGATGGCGAGCACCTTCGGCTCATAGCTGGGCGCCGACAATTCGCGCTCCAAGAGCTCGGCCGCCTCCGGCTTCACGAACAGCCTGGATTCGAAATCGAGCCCGGGCGACAGGCCGAGATAGGCATGGGTCGGGCGTGCGTAGCAGTAGACGCAGCCGTGCTCGCAACCGCGATAGGGATTGATCGAGCGGTCGAAGCCGATGTCGGGCGACTCGTTACGGGTGATGATCTTGCGGGTGGCGTCGGTTTGCACCGTGGTCTTGAACGGCGGCAATTCGTCGAGCGAGCGCCAGCCGTCGTCGAACGCGATGCGCGCCAGCGGCTCGTAGCGGCCGGAGCCATTGCTCTGCGCGCCGCGCCCACGTCGGCGCTCGAACTCGACCGCCACGCTGAGCAGTTCGATGGCGTCGTCGACAAATTCGCCCGCCGGTTTGGAGGGCAGCTCTTTCACCGGCGGGCGTCTGAGGGCTGCAGACATTCGAGCCATGGCGGCACCTTAGCGGGCTAAAAAGAACATAACAAGAACATTTTTATGGCCCATAATTTGGGCATTTCGGCCCCCGATCTCGTGGCGCGGGCGGCAAACTCCACATGATATGGTGCAACGCGATATTCAAGATCAGGGTTCCATGCTGAGCGTCATCATCGCTACCCACGAATCGGAACTCACCTTGGTGCCGACACTGGCCGCGCTGGTGCCGGGCGCCACCGGCGGCCTGCTCGGCGAGGTGATCGTGGCCGATGCCGACTCGCGCGACGCCACCGCGGAGGTGGCCGACGTCGCCGGCTGCCGCTTCATGGCGTCGAGCGAGCCGCTGGGCGCACGGCTGAAGGCTGCGGCGGCTTCAACGCGCACGCCGTGGCTGATGTTCCTGCGCGCCGGAATCGTACCGGAGCCGGGCTGGGTCGCCGCCGCCGAACGTTTCATCCAAACGACTGACTTGCTGGACGACGCGGGGCGCGCCGCCGTGTTCCGCCCGCCCGGCATTGCCGATCTGCTGCGGCCGGGCCTCGCCGAGGTGATCGCCCTGCTGCGCGTCACGCTCGGCGGCGGCGCGCGGCCCGAGCAGGGCCTGCTGATCGCTCGGCGGCACTACGACCGCATCGGCGGCCATCCAGCAGGCGCCGACGCCGAGGCAAAGATGCTGCGCCGGATCGGCCGCCGGCGGCTCGCGATGCTGCCGACCGGCGCGCGGCTGGCGCGGTAACAAATTTCTCCGCTCATGCCCGCGAAAGCGGGCATCCAGTTCTCAACTTAGGTTTTCTGCTTGGCTCTGGATCCCCGCTTTCGCGGGGACGAGCGGTGTCTGGTCCGCAACAAGATACTTGACTTAGTCAACTAATTTGTCGACCCTGCCCCGATGACGGCGATCCAGCAACACACCGGCGCCGTGCGCCGCTTCAACCGCTTCTACACGCGGCAGATCGGCGTGCTGCGCAAAACCTATCTCGACAGCCCCTACTCTTTGGGGGAAATGCGCGTGCTGTACGAGATCGCCCACGGCGATGGAGTCACCGCGAGCGACATCGGCCGCGCGCTCGATCTCGACGCCGGCTACTTGAGCCGCGTGCTGCTTAATTTCGAGAAGCGCGGGCTGATCACCCGCAAAGCCTCGGCCAAGGACGGCCGCCAAAGCCACCTGGCACTGACCGCGCGCGGGCGAAAGACCTTCGCGCCGGCCGAACAGCGTTCGCAGCGTGACGTTACCGCGATGCTCGGCAAGCTCAAACCCAACGAGCAAACGCAGTTGATCGTGGCGATGCAGACGATCGAAAGCCTGCTTGGCGCTCCGCCCGCGGATGCCGCCGCGAAACCGGCCTACATCCTGCGCGCGCCGCGCCACGGCGATTTTGGCTGGATCGTCAGCCGCCACGCCGAGCTTTACGCGCAGGAATACAATTGGACCGAGCCGTTCGAAGGCCTGTGCGCGCAGATCGTTGCCGACTTCGTCAACAATTACGACCCGAAGCTGGAGCGCTGCTGGATCGCTGAATTGAACGGCGAAAATGTCGGCTGCGTCATGCTGGTGAAGGACCAGCCGGACATTGTGCGCCTCCGGCTGCTGCTGGTCGACCCACAAGCGCGCGGGCTCGGCCTCGGCCAGCACCTGGTCGACGAATGTGTGACGTTCGCGCGCGCGGCCGGCTACCGGAAGATGACGCTGTGGACCCACAGCATTCTCACCGCCGCGCGCCGCGCCTACGAGAACGCCGGCTTTACCCTTACATCCAGCGAGAAAAAGCACAGCTGGGGCCAAGGCGTCGTCGCCGAGTATTGGGATTTGGAGTTGTAGCTACGCCGTCGCGCCTTTCGCTTTCGGGCGACGCATATGCTCGTCGAGCCGCGGCAGGATCTCCACGAAATTGCACGGCCGGTAGCGGTAATCGAGCTGGTGCGCCAGGATCTCGTCCCAGGCGTCCTTGCAGGCGCCGGGCGAGCCGGGCAGGCAGAAAACATAAGTGGCATTGGCGACGCCGGCAGTAGCGCGGGTCTGGATCGCCGAGGTGCCGATCTTCTTCTCGCTCACCAGCAGGAACATGGTGGCGAAGCCTTCCATCTTCTTCTCGAACAGCGGCTCGACCGCCTCCGGCGTCACGTCGCGCCCGGTGAAGCCGGTGCCGCCGGTCGAGATCACCACGTCGATGAATTTGTCGGCGATCCAGACCTTCACGTGGCGGCGGATCGCGCGCACGTCATCTTTGACGATGGCGCGCTCGGCCAGGATGTGGCCGGCGGCGCGGATGCGCTCGGCCAGGGTATTGCCGGACTTGTCGTCGGCGAGTTCACGGGTATCGGACACCGTGAGCACCGCGATCTTGAGCGGCACGAATTGTCTGCTTTCGTCGATGCCGGGCATTATATCAATTTTCCTTATCGAACACTCGACATGAGACATGAATACATTCCGTCAAAATCATAAAGCGCGTTTGGTCCGTTAGTTTGATTTAAAAAACCAACTGCCGGGAAAGTCAGTCGGCTCAACATCGCGACGCACAACGAACTTGATCCCGGCCGGGAATCACCGATTGGTACTCAGCAATGCCCTGGACTTTTGCCATTCAATAAGACGCCGATAAGCTTTGTTGTAGAGAGCTGATTTTGGCCAATCAGTTGCAAGTGAAATATCCTTTTCATCCAGATTTGCTTTTCTTTCCCTTATTTTCGCTAAGAGCTTTTCTTTCTCTTCATTGTATTCTTGGCTTGTGGTCGTCTCGACCTGCGAAATCAGAGCAGCGTCGACCCTATTTTCACCGGCGTAGCAACAGACCGGCACTAACATGACAATCGCAATAAATGCGAATTTGTTACTCATAGCGCTGCCGCCGCAAATGTATCGCAGGCCGACAATTTGCCTTGCGTGAAGCCGGTCATGAACCAGCGCTTGCGCTGCTCGGCCGAGCCGTGGGTAAACGCGTCCGGCACCACGCGCCCCTGCCCCCGCTTTTGCAGCGTATCGTCGCCGATCGCGCTGGCGGTTTGCAACGCCGCATCGACATCGCCGGGATCAAGGAATTGTTTGCGTTGCTCGGAATGGTTTGCCCATATGCCGGCATAGCAGTCCGCCTGCAATTCGACGCGCACCTGGATGCGGTTCGCGCTGGCCCGATCGCCGGCAGCCTTCTGGGCCGCCTGCGCTTTCGGCAGTGTGCCGAGTAGATTCTGCACGTGGTGGCCAACTTCGTGCGCGATCACATACGCCTGCGAGAATTTGCAGGCCTTGCCCTGGCAACCGCGGAAGCGCGTCTCGATCTGTTGAAAGAACGATGTGTCGAGATAGATGCGCCGGTCGGTCGGACAGTAGAACGGCCCCATCGCGGCTTGCGCGAAGCCGCAGCCGCCCTGCTCCGAGCCTGCAAACAACCGCAGCTTCGGTGCGCGGTATTGCTGGCCGCTCTGTCGGAAGATGTCAGTCCAAGTGTCCTCGGTATTGCCGAGCACGGCGGCGACGAATTGCCCGGCCTGATCGGTCGGCGTACCGACGCGCCGGTGGGCCGGCCGGGTTTGCTGCTGGTATTGGGAGCCTCCGCGGCTGACCATTTCCGCGCCACCGATCAAGATGCTCGGATCGATGCCGGTCGCCCAGCCGATCAGGCCGAGCACGATCACGGTTCCAATGCCAAGGCCGCCGCCGCCCATCGGCATACCGAAGCCGCCGCCGCCAGAACCACCGCCGTCGCCACTGCGATCGTCCTCGATATTGTCGCTGCGGCGGAAGTCTTCCCAACGCATCTAAAAACCCTCCCAAAACGCCAGATGGATCATTACTGAAGCGTACTGGCGGCGTCCAATCATGCTCACTTTGCGGGCGCGCGGGCAGCGCTTAAGCCTCGGTTAAATAGGCAGAATTTGCCGAGTTGCGGGTGCGAACTTTAAACCGTTTCTTCACCTTGAGCGGACATGATGTGGGCCTGTCGGTTGTAGGTCCCGCGTCGCCGACCGCGTCACCTGAGTCAGAGTTCCTGAGTCATGGTTGTGTCGCGTTGCGGGGCGCCCTTACGGGCGCCCCGTGGAGTTTCAGAGACTCCCAAACAGCATCGCATTCTGGTCGGCGACTGCGTCGCCGAGATGGCAAAGCTGCCGGCGGGTTCCGTCGATCTGGTGTTCGCCGATCCGCCCTACAATCTCCAGCTCGCCAATGATTTGAAGCGCCCGGACAATTCGCGCGTCGACGCGGTCACCGACTACTGGGACAAGTTCGCGAGTTTCGCGGCCTATGACGATTTCACCAAGGGTTGGCTCAACGCCTGCCGCCGGGTGTTGAAGCCGGCCGGCACCATCTGGGTGATCGGCTCCTACCACAACATTTTCCGCGTCGGCGCCATCATGCAGGACCTCGGCTTCTGGATCCTCAACGACGTGATTTGGCGCAAGACTAATCCGATGCCGAATTTTCGCGGCCGCCAATTCACCAATGCGCACGAGACCATGATCTGGGCCTCGCGCGAGGCGAACGCCAAGGGCTACACGTTCAATTATGAAGCGCTCAAAGCCGGCAACGAAGACGTGCAGGTGCGCTCGGACTGGACCTTCTCGCTCTGCACCGGCGACGAGCGCCTGAAAGGCGCCGACGGCAAAAAGCTGCATCCGACCCAGAAGCCGGAAGCATTATTGGCGCGCGTCATTCTCGCGTCGTCGCGGCCGGACGATCTGGTGCTCGACCCGTTCAACGGCACCGGCACCACCGGCGCGGTGGCCAAGCGGCTGGGCCGCCGCTTCATCGGCATCGAGCGTGAAGCGAAATACGCTCACGCGGCGGAAAAACGCATCGCCAGTGTCGAATGCGTGCCCTCGCCGTCGATCGCACCGTTCGTGACCGCGCGCGAGGCGCCGCGGGTGGCGTTCTCGGCGCTGATCGAGCGCGGCCTGGTGTCGCCCGGCGCCCTGCTTACCGACGCCAAGAAGCGGCACAAGGCGCTGGTGCGCGCCGACGGCGCGGTGTCGCTCGGCGATACCGTCGGCTCGATCCACCGCATCGGCGCGCTGGCGCAAGGTCTGGAGGCCTGCAACGGTTGGACCTTCTGGCATCTGCAGACGCCGAAGGGGCTGACGCTGATCGACGAGTTGCGCGCCATGGTGCGTTCCGAGATGGCGGACGCGGCGGAATAGCTCGCGCTAAGCTTTGGCCGTTATCGCCTCGTAAAGCAGATCGAGCGCCCGTTTGGTAAAAGCATCCATGTTCGCCTGCCGGTCGGCACTTCCCGTTTCCATCGTGATCGAGCGCTCGATGGGTCCTGCGACCGCGATGCAGCTGTGGCCCGCCGCGTCACCGTAGCGGTTGCCGGAAGGCCCCGTAGCTCCGGTTTCCCCAAGCCCCCAGGTCGCGCCATGGCGCTCGCGCACGCGCCGCGCATTCAATTGGGCATAGGGTTCGGTCGATGGCCGAAGGCCTTGCATGTCGGCATCGCCGATGCCGAGCAGCGCCACGCGCGCGGTCTTCGTGTAAACCACCGCGCCGCCAACAAAGTAGGCGGATGCACCGGGAACGCTAAGCAAGGCCGCGGCGATGAGGCCGCCGGTCGAGGATTCGGCCACGGCGATGGTCTCGTGGCGCTCGATCAAAACGCCTGCGATTTTTTCCGCGATCGGCAGGAGTGTTTGCATGGCTCAGACCTCCGTCCCCTGCCCCAGCTGGCACAACACGCGAAACACGCCGATGTCGGCGCGGGTGAAGTCTTTCGAGAACCGCTTGCCGAGCTTTTCGGCGTCGGCCTGGCGCAGCGTATCGACCATCAGGCAGGCTTTGATCTTCTTGTCGCCGCCGCGCAGCTTTTCTTCCATCGACACCGGCTGGCCGGCCGGGTCAACCGCGGTCCAAACCTCGCAGGCGGCGATAGCGGGGTCCCGCGCCAACGCCTCCGAGAGCCTGGTCAGGCAGCCTATGTCCGGAATGTCGTTGAAGCGCACGGTGACCGCATAGGCGCCGCGAAAACCGCCGCGCCGCAGCGTGCGGTGGCACACCGTGCGGTTCATGTTGAGGAAAACCTCGGACATGATCTTCTTGGTCATCGGCGTCGGATTGTCGAGCCGTTCGAGATACGGCTTCGAGGTCAAAACAGCGGGGAACTCGACAACATAGAAATTGAAATAACCGGACGAGCCCGAAATCGCCGCATGCCGCCGCCCGAACAGGAAGCCGGGCACGGCGAGCCGTTCTTGCAGATGCTCGCCCTGAAACCAGGCTTCGAACTCGGTCTCGCGGCCGGCGCGGCAATCGTTGAAGATCGCCAGAATTCCCTGCTGCGTCATCGCGATTGCACCGGTTCGCCGTCAAGCGCATGCGCCAGCACCTTGCGCATCAGCTTCGGCAAGGCCTCGGCCGGCAATTCAATAATTTTCACCCAGCGCGCGCCCTTGGGCGCTCGCGTTGCGCGCGGCACGGGCGCGGTGAAGACGACGAGTTCGAGCGGGAAATGCGTGAACACATGGCGCACGACACCGGGCAGCCGCCGCCATCCGGCTCTCGCCTGCAAGCGCGGCGCGGAAGCAAGCGCATCCGCCAGACTAAAATCGTGCGCCCAATCGCTGCCCGGTACCTCGGTCATAGCGCCAAGCAGGCCTTTCTCGGGCCGCGTGCGCAGCAGCACGCGGCCGTCGGCGCGCACGGCGACATACGCGGCGCCAAGCCGCAATTTGCCTTCGCGCTTTGGCGCCTTGCGCGGGAACGTTTCCTGGTCGCCGCGTTCGCGCGCAACGCATGACTCGTTCCACGGGCACCGTGCGCAGGCCGGTCGCTTGGGCGAACAAATGGTGGCGCCGAGATCCATCAAGGCTTGCGCGAAATCGCCGGCGCGGCGCGGCGGCAATAGCGACGCCGCCAGCCGCTTAACGGTTGCCTTGGCCGCGGGCAACTTCTCTTCTACGGCAAAAAGCCGCGCCACCACGCGCTCGACATTGCCGTCCACCGGCACCGCCGCGCCATCGAACGCGATCGCCGCGACCGCGGCGGCGGTGTAGTCGCCGATGCCCGGCAACGCGCGCAGCGCCGCAATGTCGCTCGGAAATTCTTCGCCGTGGCGCTCGACCACGGCGCGCGCGCAGGCGTGCAAATTGCGGGCGCGGGCGTAATAGCCGAGCCCGGCCCAAGCCCGCAGCACGTCGTCGAGGCTGGCTCTGGCGAGCGCGGCGACCGTAGGCCAGCGCGCCAGGAAGCGCGCGTAATAGGGCGCCACCGTCTTCACGGTGGTCTGCTGCAGCATGATTTCCGACAGCCAGACCCGGTAGGGATCGCTCGGCTCGCCGCGGCGCGCACGCCAGGGCAGCACGCGGCGGTGGCGGTCGTACCAGGCCAGCAACGCTTGCGGATCGATCTGCGCGCGCACCGCTTGCAGAGCGCGTCCCCTTCCCCCTTGAGGGGGAGGGTTAGGGAGGGGGGTACTTTTTCCACTAATCGATTGTTGATTACCCCCCACCCGCCTCGCTACGCGAGCCGACCTCCCCCTCAAGGGGGGAGGTGAAGAGAGATTGTCGCGGCCGCTTTCTGTTTCAGAAACGGAGAATTTCTTCCGACGCCGTTTGCGGGCTGCTACGCTCATGACGCCGACGATGGCATGAAGGCGCCCATTCATGAACAAGCCCTCGCGCAGTTTTCCCCGGCCGTTGTCCGAGTTCCTGGGCGCGACCTTGAGCGACAGCCTCAAGGCGCAGGGCTTCGCTTCGACCGAGCTAATCGCCCGCTGGGCCGATATCGTCGGCGCGGAAATCGCCGTCCACAGCGAACCGATGAAAATCAGCTGGCCGCGCGCCATAAACGACGACACCGCGGAACCGGCCACGCTGGTGCTGCGGGTGGAAGGCCCGGCGGCGCTCGAAATCCAGCATCTGTCGGCCGTGATCCTGGAGCGGGTCAACCGCTTCTTCGGCTGGCAGGCGATCGGCCGCATCGCGCTGCGCCAGGCGCCGCTGCGCCGGCGCGAGCCGCCTACGCCGCCGCCGCCGCTCGACCCGGAGGTCGCCGCCCGCATCGCCGCCAGCCTGCCGGCAATCGAAGACGAGGACCTGCGCCAGGCGCTCGCCCGCCTGGGCGCGGCGATCAAGCGAAAATGAGCCTTATCCGCACCTTGGCAAGACGGCCCGCCATTGCCACAATTATCGTATCCAGCTAGCCAGTCCCGATCCGCAGCCAGCCAAAAGCCCACGGAGCATCAGTTGCACATTACCCGACGCGAGTTTTGCAAAAGCACCGCCACCCTGGCGCTCGCCACCGCCGTTGTCGGCGCCTCCGTGCTGCCGCCGTTCCCGAGTGCTGCGTTGGCGGAAGGTGTCCCCGTCGCCGACCTAATGAAACCGGATGCGCTACCCGATCTGGCCTTGGGCGACGACAAGGCGCCGGTCACCATCGTCGAATATGCCTCGATGACCTGCCCGCACTGCGCGCATTTCCAGGAGACGACGTTCCCGGAACTCAAGAAGCGCTATATCGACACCGGCAAGGTGCGCTACATCCTGCGCGACTTCCCGCTCGACAGCCTATCGGGCGCGACCTTCGTGCTAGCGCGCTGCGCCGGCAAGGACGACAAAAACAAATATTATTCCATGGTGGACACGCTGTTCCGCCAGCAGCGGACATGGGCGGTCGAAAAACCGATCCCGCCGCTGATGGCGATCGCCAAGCAGGCCGGCTTCACCGAAGAGAGTTTCAACGCCTGTCTAACGAATCAGAAGGCCTGGGATGCCATGGAAAGCGTGCGTCAGCGCGCCGTGAAGGAGTTCAAGGTGCAGTCCACACCGACATTTTTCGTCAATGGGACGCTGGTCCCCGGCGCTGTCTCGATCGAAGAATTTGCCAAGGTGATCGACCCCTATCTCAAGGGCGGATAAGGGTTTTTTGGCGCAGCGCGGGCCCCCGGCAGCGCCATTTTCGCCCCCGGCGAGCCCGAAAGGTCTGGAAAACCGCTCGCCCCCGCCGCTGCCCTGTTGCTCTAGTGAGCGTGGCGATTCATTCTCCCGCCCGATGCGGCACGAACTGACCAGCCTTCGGGGCTATCCCTCGGACAAGATTACGATTCTGCAAAACGCAACGGCAAGCGCGACCGCGGGCTCCCGCTCGGCGCATGATCCCGAAAAGTGGGGACCGGTTTTCGGACAAGATCATGCGCCGACAGAAAATTTTAAGGCCTGAACCATGAAACTTACGCGGCTGCGCCTGATCGGCTTCAAGTCATTCGTCGAGCCGACCGATTTCCTGATCGAGCCGGGATTAACCGGCGTGGTCGGGCCGAACGGCTGCGGCAAGTCCAATCTGGTCGAAGCGCTGCGCTGGGTGATGGGCGAGTCCTCGTACAAGTCCATGCGCGCCGCCTCGATGGACGAGGTGATTTTCTCCGGCACCAATAACCGGCCGGCCCGTAACAACGCCGAAGTGGGGATAGCAATCGACAATTCCGAGCGCTCGGCGCCGTCCGCGTTCAACGATCAGGACGCCATCGACATCGCCCGTCGCATCGAGCGCGAAGCCGGCTCCACCTATCGCATCAACGGGCGCGAGGTGCGCGCCCGTGACGTGCAAATCCTGTTCGCCGACGCCTCCACCGGCGCGCGCTCGCCGGCGCTGGTGCATCAGGGCCGCATCGGCGAGATCATCCAGGCCAAGCCCGAGCAGCGCCGCCGCGTGCTGGAGGAAGCCGCCGGCGTCGCCGGCCTGCATGCGCGCCGGCATGAGGCGGAGCTGCGGCTGAAGGCGGCGGAAACCAACCTGCTGCGCATCGAGGACGTGATCGGCCAGCTCGCCGCCCAGATCGACGGGCTGAAAAAGCAGGCGCGCCAGGCGATCCGCTACCGCACCGTGTCCGCGCAAGTGCGCAAGTCCGAGGCGATGCTCTACCATCTGCGCTGGGCGGCCGCGACCGCTGAGGTCGCCGAGGCCGAGCACGCCAAGGACGTCTGCGTGCGCGAGGTGGCGACCCGCGTAGGCGCGGAAGCGGAAGCTTCCAAGCGCCAGGCGCTGGCCGCGGCATCCTTGCCCGAGCTGCGCGAGGCCGAGGCGCGCGCGGGTGCCGCGCTGCACCGGCTCAACGTCGCGCTGCAGGACCTCGATCGCGAGGAAGCGCGCGCCAAGGACCGCATCGCCGAACTCGATCTGCGGCTGGTGCAATTCGCCGCCGACGGCGAGCGCGAGCAGAAGCTTTCCGCCGATGCCGAAGCGGCGCTGGCGCGGCTCGCCGCCGAGGAAGACACCATCCACAAGGAAGCACTCGAAAGCGCCGGTCGCCGCAGCGGCGTCGATGCCAAAGTGGCGAAGGCCGATGGCGAATTGTCCGCCGCCGAGAAGATTTTCTCCGACCTCACCACCGCGCTCGCCGATCTCACCGCCAAGCGCCACCAGTTCGAGAACGGCACGCGCGAGCATGGCCAGCGGGTCGCGAAAATCACGGCTGAGATCGCGGCGATCGAACGCGAACTGGCCACGCTCAAAAGCGCTGACAATGCCCCGCTCACCGCCGCGGTCGAAGGCGCGCAGGCAGCATTAACCGAGGCGGAAGCCGCCGCCGTTGCCGCCGAGGCCGCGCATACAAACGCGCGCGCCGATCTGGAGGCCGCACGCGCCGCGTTGGCTGAATCCGAAAAGCGCGTGCAGCGGCTGGAGACCGAGGCGAAGACACTCGGCCAAATGCTCTCGCTGGAAACGCGCAATCTGTGGCCGCCGGTGATCGATCATGTCTCCGTGGACAAAGGCTACGAGAAGGCACTGGGCGCCGCGCTCGGCGACGATCTCGATGCGCCGGTCGATGCCTCCGCGCCCATGCACTGGTCGAAAGTCGCTCCCGACGCCGGCGATCCGGCGCTGCCGAAAGGCGTCGAGCCGCTGTCGCGCTATGTGAAGGCGCCGGCGCAGCTGGCCCGCCGGCTGGCGCAAATCGGCGTGGTCGACCGCGAAACCGGCCGCAAGCTCGCCGCAACGCTCAAGTCCGGCCAGCGGCTGGTCTCGCGCGAGGGCGATCTCTGGCGCTGGGACGGCTACGTGGCGGCCGCGCACGCCCCCACCGGCGCGGCGCGGCGGCTGGCGCAGCGCAGCCGTTTTGCCGAGATCGACGGCGAATTGGCAACTGCCCGCCCCGAGGTCGATGACAAGCGCCGCGCGCTTGACGCCGCGCAAGCAACCTTCGATGCCGCGAGCCACGCCGAAACTGAATCGCGCGCACGCGAGCGCGACCTCAACCGCCAGGCGGCGCGGTTGTCGGCGCTGGCCGAGGCACGCACGCGCCTGACTACGAGCCTCGACGAGGCGAGTGCCGCCATGACCGAGGCCGAGCGCGCGCTGGCCGCGCTGGCTCCGGCCGCCAACCTCGAAAGCAAGCTCGCCGCCGTGCGCGACGACATCACCGGCAAGCGCGCCAAGCTCGCCGAGGTGCGCGCCGAGCAGCAGGCGATCGTGCGCGAAGCGGAACTGGCCGACCGGCGGCTGGCGGCGCTTTCCACCGACAAGGCCGGCTGGATCGAGCGCCGCGACGGCGCCCGAAACCAGATCGCCACCCTCGATCAGCGCATCGCCGAGGCCAAGCGCGACCGCGCCGAACTCGAAAACGCGCCGCAGATTTTCGCCGGCAAACGCAAGGCCTTGATCGGCGAGGTCTCGAATGCGGAAACCGCGCGGCGCGCCTGCGCGGATCGCTTGGCTGAGGCCGAGAACGCGCTGGCGGAAGCCGACCGCGACGCCCGCGCCGCGCTCGAAGCGGCGAGCGCCGCACGCGAGGAACTGGCGCGCGCCGAGGAGCGCTTCGAGGGCGCCAAGCGCCGGCTCTCTGACATTGGCCGCGAAATCCACGACATGCTGGAAATTGAGCCGTCGGCGGTCGCGGAACTGGCCGGCATCAAGCCCGGCGATGCCTTGCCGGATCTGGCGGATATCGAAGCGACGCTGGAACGGCTGCGCCGCGAGCGTGAGCGCCTGGGCGCGGTCAATCTGCGCGCCGAGGAAGAGCTGCGCGAGATCGAGACCCAGCACACCAATCTCACCACCGAACGCGACGATCTGGTGGAAGCGATCAAGAAATTGCGCTTAGGGATCCAGAGCCTCAACCGCGAGGCGCGCGAGCGGCTGCTGTCGTCCTTCGAACAGGTCAACAAGCACTTCCAGCACCTGTTCACGCGGCTGTTCGGCGGCGGCGCCGCCGAATTGCAGCTGATCGAAAGCGACGATCCGCTCGAGGCCGGCCTCGAGATCATGGCCAAACCGCCGGGCAAGAAGCCGTCGACGCTCTCGCTGCTCTCCGGCGGCGAGCAGGCGCTCACCGCCTTGGCGCTGATCTTCGCGGTGTTCCTCACCAATCCGGCGCCGATCTGCGTGCTGGACGAGGTGGACGCGCCGCTCGACGATCACAACGTTGAGCGCTTCTGCGACCTGCTCGACGAGATGACCAGGTCGACCGACACCCGCTTCGTGATCATCACCCATAACCCGATCACCATGGCGCGAATGAACCGCCTGTACGGCGTCACCATGGCCGAACGCGGGGTGTCGCAATTGGTCTCGGTCGATCTCGAAGCCGCGGTGCAGTTCCGCGAGGCAGGTTAAGCCGCTTCGCTCCCGGTCGGACGCCCCACTTCCACCAGCCGCGGCTCATTCGCCAGCCAGGCGGAACTGACCGCCCAGATATGCTCCTGCCCGCAGGCCGGGCAGAGCATACGGGCGCTGATCTTGGGCAATTTGCGGAACACGCTCGGCTCGGTCTCGATCGCGGTCGACACCGGACGGCCGGTATTGGGGCACCTGATCATCACGGAGCTCATGGCAGGGGCCTCCGTTGGATTTGCGTCCCGGCGAGATACCGAATGGAACTCCTGAATCATGGAACCTTTGGATCGTGACCGTCTTAAGACGACCCGCCCCCCTGTGGATAAAGTTTAG
Organism: uncultured Alphaproteobacteria bacterium; assembly: GCA_963817045.1. Taxonomy (GTDB): domain Bacteria; phylum Pseudomonadota; class Alphaproteobacteria; order Rhizobiales; family Xanthobacteraceae; genus Pseudolabrys. The sequence goes on along the minus strand of CAWFMZ010000003.1, from coordinate 13,496 downwards.
GTGATCGCTCACGGGCGCGGAACCAAACCCGGCCGGCGACGTTGACCGGGCGTGTGTTTCAGTCGGGCGGCTCCCCCCTTACCCCCCGAATAGCCGTCTGGCGATAGAGGCCTCGGGCTCCAGCCCGGGGCCTTTTTTTCAAATTCAAGCGGTTAGCAGGATTCCCGCGGTGGGCCGCCGCTGCGGCCGACCCCTACTCGGTTGCTGTTGGCGGGGCGCATCCCACCTAGGCTAGGCTAGTTCCGTTCCAACGTTTCCCTTTCAGGAGCCGCGCCATGTCCACCACCGGCTGGGTCGTTCTCGGCGTCATTGTCGTGATCGTGATCTGGGCGATCAGCGTCTACAACCGCCTCGTCGCCATGCGGCAGAGGACCAATCAGGCCTTCGCCGACATCGACGTGCAACTCAAGCAGCGTCACGACCTGATCCCCAATCTGGTGGAGACGGTGAAGGGCTACGCCGCGCACGAGCGCGGAACACTCGAGGCGGTGATTCAGGCGCGCAACGCGGCGATGGCGGCGCCCGGGGTCGAGCAGAAGGTGGCGGCGGAAAACGTGCTGACCGGCGCGCTGCGGCAATTGTTCGCGTTGTCGGAGAACTATCCGAACCTGAAGGCCAACGCGAATTTCCAGCAGTTGCAGAGCGACCTGTCCGACATCGAGAACAAGCTCGCCGCCTCGCGCCGCTTCTTCAACAACGCGGTGCAGGAATACAACACCGGCATCCAGCAGTTCCCGGCCTCGCTGTTCGCCGGCATCTTCGGTTTCTCGCAACGCCAGTTCTTCGACCTCGGCGAGAACCGCGCGCAGCTCGAGCAGGCGCCGAGCGTGAAGTTCTAGGACGCGGGTTCCCTGGTCTTTTGCCGAAGGACGGAATATGGCCGCCTACGGTCTCTACACGCATATCCAGTCGAACAAGCGCCGTTCGATCGTGCTGCTGATCGGCCTGTTCTTCCTGGTTTATGTGATGGTGTTTGCGGGCGCCCTGCTGGCCGAGGCGCTCACCGCATACAACGATCCGCCGCTCGATTATCTGATCCGCGCGGCGGAACTCGATTTCGTCAAGGCGTTGCCGTTCGCCACCGTCGGCACCGTGCTCTGGATCCTGATCGCCTACAAGTTCCACCAGTCGATGATCGACGCGGTGACCGGCGCGCGCGAGGTCAGCCGGACGGAGGAACCGCGGCTCTATAATCTTCTGGAAAATCTCTGCATCTCGCGCGGCATCACCATGCCGAAGCTGCGCATCGCCGACGACGAAGCGCTCAATGCCTTCGCCACCGGCCTCAACGACAAGCAATATTCCATCACGGTCACGCGCGGCCTGATCGACGCGCTCAACGATCAGGAAATTGAGTCGGTGCTCGGCCATGAGCTCACCCACATCCGCAACGGCGACGTGCGCATGCTGGTGATCGCGGTGGTGATCGCCGGCGTGATCTCGTTCTTTGGCGAGTTGGTGTTCCGCATCTTCTTTCAGGGCTCGTGGGGCGGCCGCTCTCGCAGCAGCGGCGGCGGCGACAAAAAAGGCGGCGTCGGCCTCGTCATCGTGATCGCGCTGGCGCTGATCGCGCTGGTCTGGATTCTGTCGATCGTCATCCGCTTCGCGCTGTCGCGGCAGCGTGAATATCTCGCCGATGCCGGCTCGGTGGAGCTGACGAAAAATCCCGACGCCATGATCATGGCGCTGCGCAAGATCGAGGGCCGTGGCGAAATCCCGGGCGCCAATTCCGCCGTGATGGAAATGTGCATCGACAATCCGCGCGAGGGATTTTCCAATATTTTCGACACCCATCCGGCGGTCGACAAGCGCGTCGAGGCGCTGGTGAAATTCGCCGGCGGCCACGATCCGGGACCGCTGGCGCTGGAAGCGCCGGAGCAATCCGGCGAGGAGCCCGCGCGGTCCGAACCGCCGCCGGGCGGGCCCTGGGGCGGCGACGCGCCGCAACAGGCGCCGGCGCAAGGCCCCTGGGGCCCGGAGCCCAGCACCAAGGCGCCCGATGGCGGTCCGTGGGGACCGCCACGAAGTTAAGCTAGTGCCCCGCGAATGAAACCAGCGTGCGCACCGGCACGTCGAGCTTGCGCAGCTTGTCGGCGCCGCCCAGCTCCGGCAGGTCGATGACGAAGCAAGCGGCCAGCACGTTGGCGCCGAGCTGGCGCAGCAATTTCACCGCTGCCGCCGCCGTGCCGCCGGTGGCGATCAGATCGTCCACCAGCACCACGCGTTCGCCGGCGAGCAACGCGTCGGCGTGCATCTCGATCTGGTCCTCGCCGTATTCCAACGCATAGGCGACGCTCACTCGCTTATGGGGAAGCTTGCCTTTTTTGCGGATCGGCACGAAGCCGGCCGACACCTGATGCGCCACCGCGCCCCCTAAGATGAAGCCGCGCGCCTCGATGCCGGCGACCTTGTCGATCTTCATGCCGGCCCAGGGCTGCACCAGTTCGTCGACCGCGCGGCGGAACGCGCGCGCATCGCCGAGCAGCGTGGTGATGTCGCGGAACATGATGCCCGGCTTGGGATAATCGGGGATCGTGCGGATCGCGGCCTTGAGGTCGTTTTCGAGGGCGGGGCTAGTCATGGGAGCCTTTCAGCGTCTTTGCCGGGTTCTACATCTTGTAACAAATAGATGGATGCGCGGGTCAAGCCCGCGCATGACGGGTCTATTGGCCGCGGCCGGGCGCGCATTGACGACCACGGCCTTATGCCCTCATGAATTGCACCATGCGCGCAATCCTTGCTGGCATGATGATTACGATGCTGGCCAAGCCCGCGCTCGCGCAAACGGTGACGAGCCTGGACACCGAGCCGGTGAGCGGCCGTTGCCGTTTCATCGATAATGACGGCGAGGTCGGCGATTACGCGCTCAATCGCTGCCCCGGCCTGGCCGGCGCGCGCGTGTACACTGAAGCGAGCGTGGCCCATGTTTCGCTGACGTTCTGCTGGGGCAAAGCCGTGGCCGAGAAAGTCGTGTCAGGCTACAGCCTCGGCGACAAGATCGAATGGCGCGGCATCAAGAGCAAGCAGGGTTTCAAGCCCTATGCGGTGATCGTGCGCGTCATCGAGCGCGACCCGGCCGCGCTCACCAAGGAGGAAGGGGCGAAAAAACGCTTCAACGTCCTCGCCGTGCTCCGCATCGAGCCGCGCAACGCCTGCCAGATGGCGGTGATCGACGAAACCGAGAACAAGGATGCCCTGCCGCTGGCGCGCGCGGCGGCGGACGCCGAAGCGCCCGCCTTCGTGTGCGAGACCAACAAGGCCAAGATGCTCGGCACGCCGAGCCGCTGGGCGCAGGAAGTGCTCGGCTTCGAGGGCGAGCCGCCGAAGTAATTTCAGCCCTTCAGCACCCGGCCCGCCACCGCGTCGAGCTTCTTGATCAGCGCGGGATCGCGCGTGCGTCGCCGAGCAGCGTGGTGATGTCGCGGAACATAATGCCCGGCTTGGGATAGTCGGGGATGGTGCGGATGGAAGCGCGCATGTCGTTGTCGAGGGCGGGAGAAGTCATGGCGGCTATTGATCGAGGCTCGCCAGATACGCCGAAATCGCCACCATATCGTCTTCGGTCAAGTTCGCGACGACGGCTATCATCGGCTCGGCCGCCGGACCTTTACGCCGGCCGACTTTGAAGTCGTTGAGCTGGCGATACACATATTGCGGCGTGCGACCCGCGATTCCGGGTAGAGCGTCTATACCCTTCAGCAAAGGGCCGTGGCAGGTCGCGCAAGCAACCGTCTTGTTGCCTTCCGTCGAGGTCACCAGGGTCTTGCCGCGGGCAATGCTTCCGACCGGAACATAGGCCACAAAGCCCGAGTGCGGGTCGCGGCTTTCGGCACGTTCACGATCCTCCGGCAATTCGATGATGCGGTTACCGATCGGCTCGGTGCCACCGTCCGGTTCGGCAAAGCGCATGGCGCCTTGGCCGACAAAGGATTTCGAAACCGTGTCGGCTTCCACGACCCGAATCCATTTTGTTGGTTTCATCGATGCAAAATATTCAGCCGCCGCGCGCACGTCTTCATCCGAAACAGCCTTGGCAATCGGAATCATGGAACCGGTGCGCGGGTTGCCGCGATTGCCGTTTTTGAATTCAGCGATCTGCTGGATGACATAAGCAACCGGCAAGCCGGCGATGCTCGAGGATTCCGGATGGCCGTCGCCGGACGTGAGGTGACATTTTGCGCAGGCGCGCACTACTGGAGGGCTTCCATTCGCCACGACGCGCGGCATCGGCGGATGCTCGCCCGGATACCAGTCCGGCACGTTGAAATCGTCGTCGATTTGCGCCTGCGTAAATGTCTTCGTGCTGCCGGGCATCTGCTTCTGCACGACAGCGTCGGGCGGTACAAGTTTGGGAAGAGTCGGATAGGCCCATTCCGGCAAGTCCGCCGCCAGGGCGGGCAGTGAAAACGTTGCTAGTACCGCCGCAATCGTTCGAATGCGAGACTTCTGCTCTTTCTTTGCTATCAAACCCAACATCAGTACCCCCTCTGCCGGTATGATGCTGAAGATTGTTCGCCACGTCACCTGCTATTTTTTTCAAATTACGAATGGAATTATATTGCAATGCCGGCCAGCACCCGGCCCGCCACCGCGTCGAGCTTCTTGATCAGCTCGGGATCGCGTGCGTTGGGCGCGGTGATAAGCGCCGAGTCGAGCGCGCGATCCGAGCCGATCGGACACGGCTCATGTTCGCGGGGAAAATCGCGCGCCAGCCGCGCCACCAGGCGTTGGGCGCGTGTCGCATTTTCCATCAGCACCTTGATGATGTCCTGCACGGTGACCGCATCGTGGTCGGGATGCCAGCAGTCGAAATCGGTCACCATGCCGACGCTGGCGTAACAAAGCTCGGCCTCGCGCGCGAGCTTGGCCTCCGGCATGTTGGTCATGCCGATCACCGAATAGCCGAGCCCCTTGTAGGTCATGCTCTCGGCGTAAGTGGAAAATTGCGGGCCTTCCATGCACACGTAGGTGCCGCCGAAATGCGGCTCGATGCCTTCCAGCAGGGCGGCCTCGCCGAGCCGCGCGCGTAAACGCGGCGACACCGGATGCGCCATCGACACATGCGCGACGCAGCCCGTGCCGAAGAACGAGCTCTCGCGTTTGTAGGTGCGGTCGACGAACTGGTCGACCAGCACGAACGTGCCGGGCGGCAATTCCTCCTTGAATGAGCCGCAGGCCGACAGCGACACCAGATCGGTAACGCCCGCGCGCTTGAGCACGTCGATATTGGCCCGGTAGTTGATGTCGGACGGCGACAGCCGGTGACCCTTGTCGTGGCGCGACAGAAACACCACCGGCAGCCCGGCGATCTCGCCGATGCGCAAGGCGCTGGACGGCTCGCCCCACGGGCTGGGGATGCGCTGCTCGCGCACGTTCTCGAGCCCGGGCAGATCGTAGATGCCGGACCCGCCGATGATGCCGAGGACTGCTTTGGTCATCGCCAGTCTCCGTCATGGCCGGGCTTGTCCCGGCCATCCACGCCTTGCTGGCTGTAAGGTTTAAAGACGTGGATGCCCGGCACAAGGCCGGGCATGACGATTTCAACGGCCGATTTGGCGGCGCGCTCAATGCACCGCCGACCACACCTTCTTCTTGGTGAAGTAGAGCAGCCCCGAAAGCACGATCAGAAAGATCATGACCTGGAAGCCGATGCGCTTGCGCGCCATCAGGTGCGGCTCGGCCGCCCACATCATGAAGGCCGAAACGTCCTTGGAATACTGATCGAGCGTCTGCGGCGAACCGTCGTCATAGGTCACCTGCCCCGGCTGCAGCGGCTGCGGCATGGCGGTGTTATGGCCGGGGAAATATTCGTTGTAATGGCCGCCCTGCGGCAGCACGAAACCCTGCGGCGGCTCCTTGTAGCCATTGACATAGGCCGCGATGTAGTCCGGCCCCTGCTCCTGATACTGGGTGATCATGTCGAACACGAACCAGGGGAAGCCGCGCTCGTAGGTGCGCGCCTTGGCCAGTGTCGACATGTCAGGCGGCGCCACGCCATGGGTGGCTTTCGCCACCAGATCGTTGGCGAACGGCGGCGGGAAATGATCGGCTAGCCGGCCGGCACGCTCGATCTGGTTGCCGAGATCGTCGAGGTCCTTGATCTTGTATTCGGCCGCGACCGCCTCGGCCTGCGCCTCGGTGAAGCCGGGACCGCCGGCGTCGGCCAGATTGCGGAACGCGACCATGTCCATCGAATGACAGTTGGCGCAGACCTCGCGGTAGATCTTGAAGCCGCGCTGCAGCTGCGCCTCGTCGTATTTGCCGAACGGCCCCGCGAACGACCATTTCAGCCGCGGCGGCTGCGGCGTGTCGTGCTCCTGCGCCAACGCCGGAACGGCGGCGGAAAGCAGGCCGGCGAGCGAGAGAGCGATGATGGTCCTGGTCATGACAATCCTCCCGCTCACGCTTTCGCACCCAGAACCGATTCCGAAATCGAATTCGGCAACGGCTTGGTTTTCTCGAAGAAGCCGAGCAGCGGCAGGACGATCACGAAAAAGGCGAAGTAGTAGGCCGTGAAGATGCGGGAAAGGATGACGTAGATGCCCTCCGGCGGCTTGGCACCGAGCCAGCCGAGCCCGATGCAGGCAATCACCCACAGCCAGAAGAACTGGCGGAACAGCGGCCGGTAGCGCGCCGAGCGTACCGGCGAAGTATCGAGCCAGGGCAGGAAGGCTAAGATCACGATCGAGCCGCCGAGCGCGGCCACGCCCAACAGCTTGTCAGGGATCGCGCGCAGGATCGCGTAGAACGGCAGGTAATACCATTCCGGCACGATATGGGTCGGCGTCACCGCCGGATTGGCCGGGATGTAGTTGTCGGCGTGGCCGAGGAAGTTCGGGATGTAGAACACGAACCACGCTAACAGGATGCAGAAGCACGCCATGAAAAAGCCATCCTTGACGGTGGCGTAGGGCGTGAACGCAACGGTGTCCTTGTCCGACTTCGGCTCGACGCCGGTCGGATTGTTCTGGCCGGTCACATGCAGCGCCCAGACATGCAGCACCACCACGCCGGCGATCACGAACGGCAGCAGGTAGTGCAGCGAGAAGAAGCGGTTGAGCGTCGGATTACCGACCGCATAGCCGCCCCACAGCCAGCTCACGATCGGCTCGCCGATGCCGGGGATGGCGGAGAACAGATTGGTGATCACGGTCGCCGCCCAGAAACTCATCTGGCCCCAGACCAGCACGTAGCCCATGAAGCCGGTCGCCATCATCAGCAGGTAGATGATGACGCCGAGGATCCACAGCACCTCGCGCGGCTCCTTGTAGGACCCGTAGTAGATGCCGCGTAACATGTGGACGTAGACGGCGAGGAAGAACATCGCCGCGCCGTTGGCGTGCAGGTAGCGCAGCAGCCAGCCGTAGTTGACGTCGCGCATGATGGTCTCGACCGACTTGAATGCGAGGTCGACCTGCGGGGTGTAGTGCATCGTCAGTACAATGCCGGTGATGATCTGCACGCCGAGCATGAACGACAGGATGCCGCCGAAGGTCCACCAGTAGTTGAGATTGCGCGGCGTCGGATAGGCAATGAGCGAGGAATGAATCAGGCCGCCGATCGGCAGCCGTTTCTCGAGCCATTGCAAAGCGCGATTGGTCGGCTGGTAGGTCGAGTGTCCGCTCATGATCGAACCTTTGAGAGCAATCGGTTGCGGATCAGCCGATCCGGATCTTGGTGTCGGAGAGAAATGCGTAGGGCGGCACCGGCAGATTCTTCGGCGCCGGGCCTTTGCGGATGCGGCCGGAGGTATCGTATTGCGAGCCGTGGCACGGGCAGAACCAGCCGTCATACTCGCCCTGGTGCGCGAGCGGGATGCAGCCGAGATGGGTGCAGATGCCGATCAAGACCAGCCACTGATCGTGGCCCTGCTTGATGCGCTCCGAGTCGGGCTCCGGATCGGGCAAGCTGGCGACGTCGACCTTCTGCGCCTCCTCGATCTCCTTCTTGGTGCGGTGGAAGATGAAGATCGGCTTCGAGCGCCAGAACACCTTGACGATCTGTCCATCGGCGATCGGCGCCAGATCGATTTCGACCGGCGCGCCCGCGGCAATGGTCGAGGCGTCTGGATTCATTTGCGCGATCAGCGGCACCAGGGCCGCCGCCGCACCCACCGCGCCGACGGCGCCGGTGGCGATATAGAGAAAGTCGCGGCGCGTGTGCTCCGCCGAAGACACGGTCGTCACGTCTTAAGCCCTCTCCCCCGGCTGGGTTAGTCATCCGCCCGCGGCTTTAAAGCCGGCAGAACAAGTCCCGCGGCGGCGGGGCGGACCGTTTGCGGCAGCCCTGGTTAAGGCAGGACGGCGCTATGGTGGCGTTTTATTGGCACCCTTGCCGTGATAGCGCAAGCCCGCTATCGGGCCAGTGCCCATTAGTCGCATAAACCGTTCGTCTAGACCGATTTACCCCCGGGGCAGAACTGCTAATTCGACAGGCCGGCCGATGCGGATCGCCCTCTACGAGCCGGACATCCCCCAGAACACCGGCACGATTCTGCGGCTCTGCGCCTGCCTCGGTATTGAGGCGCATATCATCGAGCCGGCCGGCTTCCCGGTCACCGACCGCGCCTTCCGGCGGGCCGGCATGGACTATCTCGACCAGGTCGCCCTCACCCGTCATGGCTCGTTTAAGGCTTTCGAGGACTGGCGACGTTCCGCGCGACTGAGCCTGGTGCTGCTCACCACCGCCGCCGAAACCTCCTACCTCGACCACGCTTTTCGCGACGACCAGGTGCTGCTGTTCGGCCGTGAAAGCGCCGGCGTAGCGGAGGCGGTGCGGGCGACCGCCAATGCCCGACTGCGGATTCCAGTCGCTAAGGGCCTGCGCTCGCTCAATGTGGCCATGGCCGTGGCCATGGTGGCCGGCGAAGCGCTGCGGCAGACGGGCGGGTTTGGGCGGTGATAACATCGCCGCCATGATCCGTCCGAGCCTATTTGCGATGGTAGCCTTGCCCACGGCGCTTCTGTTCGGCGCCGGCGAAACGCAGGCCGCGCGCCCGCAGCTCGCCGAATTGCTGGCGCAAGCGCCGGTCGATGCCGGCAAGTCGGCGATGAGCCCGCTCGCGCTGCTGCGCCAGGCGCGCCAACTCGACCGCACCGGCGAGACGATCGACTACGAGATCGCGGCCATCGACCGCGAGGCGGCCGAAGGCATGTTCCTGCAGAACCAGATCAATGCCGAAATGCCCATGCTCGGCGGCTATGACGAGGCCGGGCTCAACGATTTCCAGCACCGCATGATCCGCCACGAGGAGCTGGCGAAAAAATTCCAGGCGGGATTCCCGCTCTACCAGCAAAAACAAAAGGCCTACGACGCCACGGTCGCCGACTTCGACCGCGATTGCGGGCAAGGCTTCACCGACGGCGATCTCGGCACGGCTAAGGCCAAACTCGGAATCAAGTGAGCACGATGGACTCCGGCCAAATCGAAGCCCGCAAGACCCGCGCCCGCGCCTGGTTCGAAGCGCTGCGCGACGATATCTGCGCCGCGTTCGAGGCGGTGGAGGATGCACTGCCGACGAATGCGCCGCTTGGAAAAAGCCCCGCCGGCCGCTTCGTGCGCACGCCCTGGAGCCGCACCGATCACAGCGGCCAACCGGGCGGCGGCGGGGTAATGTCACTGCTGCGCGGGCGCGCGTTCGAGAAGGTCGGCGTACATTGCTCGACCGTGCATGGCGAGTTCGCGCCGGAATTCCGCAAGGAGATCCCCAGCGCCGCCGACGATCCGCGCTTCTGGGCCTCCGGCATTTCGCTGATCGCGCATCCGCAAAATCCCAACGTGCCGGCGGTGCACATAAACACACGCTTCGTGGTCACCAGCAAAGCCTGGTTCGGCGGCGGCGCCGATTTGACGCCGGTGCTCGACAAGCGCCGCACGCAAGAGGACCCCGACACCATCGCCTTTCACGCCGCCATGCGCGCGGCCTGCGATGCGCATGCAGGCGTCGCGCCGTATGAGAAATACAAAAAATGGTGCGACGACTATTTCTTCCTTAAACACCGCAACGAGATGCGCGGCATCGGCGGAATTTTCTACGACTATCTCGAAACCGATTGGGACGCGACCTTCGCCTTCACGCAAAGCGTCGGCCGCGCCTTCTTGGCGGTCTATCCCGAACTGGTGCGGAAGAATTTCGCAACGCCCTGGAACGAGGCCGAGCGCGAAGAGCAACTGGTTCGCCGCGGCCGCTACGTGGAGTTCAACCTGCTCTACGACCGCGGCACGATCTTCGGGCTGCGCACCGGCGGCAATGTGGAGTCGATCCTGTCCTCGATGCCGCCGGTGGTGAAGTGGCCGTGATGACCTCATGGTGAGGAGCGTCGCGCAGCGACGCGTCTCGAACCATGAAGTTAAGGGCCTCATCCTTCGAGACGCGCCTTGCAGGCGCTCCTCAGGATGAGGGTTACTGCAGCGCCGCCGCCACCATTACGACCCCGCCCAGCAGCACCACCGCGTCGAGGATCGCGGTGTGCACATGCACCGGCATGCGCTCGACAAAAGTCTTGGCGAGGAAAGTGCCCGGCAGCGCGACGATGCCGATCAGCAGCGCGAATGCCACGATCTGCGCCGTGAGTACGCCGGCCAGCCCGAACACGGACGTCTTCACCACGCCGATCACGATCGACACCGCCGCGTCGGTGGCGATGACGCCGGCGCCTTCGACGCCCGCCGCCATCAGCAGCGAGAGTAGGATCACGCCTGAGCCCGCCGTACCGCCGACCACCACGCCATAGCCGAGCGCGCCGGCGGCCAGCCCGCCGTCGCCCACCCGGAAGTCGCGCTTCTTCAAATGCCGGCGCAGCGGCACGCTCAAGATCAGCATGGTGCCGATCACCAGCGCGGCGCCGGCGCTGGAGAGCCGCGTATAGCCCCAGGCTCCGAGCACGCAGGTCGGCACCGCACAGGCGAGTACGATTTCGGCGCGCCGGAAATCGGCATAGCGGCGGAAGGCGGTGAGCCGGCTCGCATTGTTGAACAGCGCCGAGATCGCGATGATCGGCACCACCGGCTCGGCGCCGACCAGCGGCACCAGGACCAGCGGCATCAGCGCGCCGGTGCCGTAGCCCGACACGCCGCCGACGATGGAAGCGAACAGCGCGACGCCCGCGACCAGCGCGAGCTGCAACAGCGACACGTCGGCAAAGCCGGACAGGATGTTCATGCGCTGCGATCGAATGACCGGTTCATCCCGGTCAGCTCGGTGGGAGACCACATTGTGGGTGCCGAAGTGGCACGCGCGGGTCAAGTTGGCGTTGGCTTGGCTTACGCGGCCGATATGCCGACAAAAGCACCGATGCCAGCGCAAGCACCGATCGCGCCGCCTGTTGCGTTGTACAATTCGAATGGCTTTTACGTCGGCGGTCACTTCGGCGGGGGCTGGGAGCATCACACGATAACCAACGTCGGTAGTCTCGGCAGCGCAAACTTCCCAGTTGGCTATAGCTCCAGCGGCGATCTCAGCGGCGTGCTCGGCGGCGGGCAAATCGGCTACGATTGGCAGTTCCACCCCAATTGGCTGGTGGGTATCGCCGGAGATTTTGCATGGACCGACATCAAAGGCGATTCAGACAACGTCGGCCTTCTCAATCCAACGTCGGTTAGTCATGTGCATCACAAGTATGATTGGCTCCCGACCGTGACGGGACGCCTTGGCTTTGTGGCCAGTAACAATTGGTTGCTCTACGCAAAGGGCGGAGCGGCTTGGGCGAAAGCCAAAAGGAGCTCGTTCACCACCAACCCAGCAGGGGTAACGGTCACGACGACAGAAAGCGATACAACGCGGACCGGCTGGACAGTTGGCGCCGGCACCGAGTATCGCTTCGCTCGAAATTGGTCGGCCTTCATCGAATATGACTACGTCGACTTCGGAACCGATACCATTTCAACCGCGGTGACATTCGGTTCGGTGGCGCCGGTTTTGACGAGCACCACCCTGTTGCGCGACAGCAAAGCGTATATGAACGTCGTAAAGGGCGGCGTGAATTTCCGCTTCTGATCTCGGCAGTCCGCAGCATCGAAAGCCCCGGGGCCAAGTCCCCGGGGTTTTTCATTTCAGCGGCCGGACGAGTCGCTCGCAATCCTGTTCAGGCTGGCCTGATCGCTGGGAAATCCCGCAGCGATCCATGCCTTCTCGGCGGCGGCCAGCGCGGCGCCAAGCGCCGGCCCCTTCGCGATGCCGCGCTGGATGAAATCCGCCGCCTTCAATGGAAACGCCGGCGCGGTCCAGCGCGCGGGCAAGGTCGCAAGCCGCAGCCAAGCCTCGTCGTGTGCGGTCGCCTGCGAACGCGCCCATCCGAGCAGCGCGTGATCGGTGAACTGCTGCGGCCCCAGCCGATAAAGGAGAGCGCGCGCTCCCGGTACGCCGAAGCCCGCCGAGATACGCCGCCAGCCCTCCGCCATCGACGCCAGCCGCTCGTGTTCGACATTGGTCAGCCGCAGCTTCTGCCACAGCCGCTCGGCGTCCTCGGCCACCATCACGGCGAGCGCGCCGAGCCGGCGCACCGGATCGGGCGGCTCGCCGATCGCCACCTCCACTTTGGCCATGTTTTCGAAGGACGCGAGATAGCTCACCCCGCCAAGCATGCGTGGCGAGAGGCCGGCGTCGGTCATGGCGATGAGTGTCGGAACCGCGTGGGGAGCGATCACGAGCTTCATCATTTCCGTACGCACGCGTTCACGCGAGAGCTGGTCGAGGCCGTCGCGGCCGCCGATGCAGGCGGCAAGCCCGGCCGGATCGGGATGATCGCTGCTGCCGTATGCGGCGTGGAAGCGGAAAAAACGTAGAATTCGCAGATAGTCTTCCGCGATGCGCTGCTTGGCGTCGCCGATGAAGCGCACGCGCCGCGACGCCAGATCGTCGAGCCCGCCGACATAATCGTAGACCGCGCCGTCGCGCGTGGCCGACAGCGCGTTGATGGTGAAATCGCGCCGCTCGGCGTCTGTCCGCCAGTCGCGGCCGAAGGCGACCTTGGCGTGGCGGCCATAGGTCTCCACGTCCTGGCGCAGCGTGGTCACCTCGAACGGATGCTTGTCGATGACGACGGTGACGGTGCCGTGCTCGATTCCCGTAGGAACTGGCTTGAGGCCGGCAGTGGTGACGCGCTTGACCACCTCGTCCGGCACCGCGGTGGTGGCGACGTCGATTTCCGCGATCGGCATCCCGAGCAGCGCATTGCGCACCGCGCCGCCGACCACGCGCGCCTCCTCGCCGTTGCTGTCCAGCACGCCGAGCAAGCGCGGCAGCGCGCCCGCGCTCAGCCAGGCCGCGTCGGCAAGGCTGCGGGAGGTCGCGCCGCTGTCGCTGTGTGCTGCGCTCATGTTTCGTCGCTGGCGATACCGCTTCTCCCCTCCCCCCGCGTAGCGAAGCGTAGCGGTGGGGAGGGGTCGGGGGTGGGGGGAATTATTCGATGGCAAGAACCCCCCACCCCTAACCCCTCCCCACCACGCGCAAGCGCGCGTGGGGGGAGGGGAATATCGTGTTTCGTGGACAGCTTTCT
>CAWFMZ010000002.1:0-18031 GCA_963817045.1 uncultured Alphaproteobacteria bacterium | reverse complement strand
GACGAAGCACGAGCCGGGCTTCCTCGACGGCCTCGACATTTCGCGCGAGGACGCCGAGGCCATGATCATGCAGGCGCGGCTCAAGGCCGGCTGGGTGACCGAGGCCGAGTTGGCGCCGCCGCCCGCCGCCGAGGCAGCGCCGGCGGACGCGCCGCCGGCGGAAGCGTAAAGGAGCGCGACACCGGCCATGCTGGCGACGGCGCACGATAGCGAGCTCGACCGCGGAGCGACCAGTGTCGCTCCGGGGATGGAGCGGCATTGCGCGCTCAGCCGCACGCTGAAGCCGGTCGACGAGATGATCCGCTTCGTGGTTGGCCCCGACGGCGACACCGTGCCCGACCTCAAGCGCAAGCTGCCCGGCCGCGGCATCTGGATCACCGCCACCCGCGCCGCGTTTGACGAGGCGATCAAGCGCAACGTGTTTGCCCGTGGCTTCAAGCGCAACGTGCGGGTCGCCGCCGATCTGACGGCGACCACCGAGCGGCTGCTGGAGCGCAGCGCGCTCGATGCGCTGGCGATCGCCGGCAAAGCCGGCCAGGTGGTCGGCGGTTTCGCCAAGGTCGAAGCGGCGATTGGCCGCGACGACCTGCGGGCACTGATCCATGCCGCCGACGCCGCGGCCGATGGAAAGCGCAAGCTGGACGCGGCGTTGCAGCGCAAAACACAGGAAAAATCGCGCGAAATCGCGATCGTCGGGGTATTTACCGGCGGCCAATTGGATTTGGCATTAAACCGCCCAAATGTGGTACATGCAGCCCTGCTTGCCGGACCCGTGAGCGAGACTTTTCTCGCTCGCGCCAAGCGCTTAGAGCGCTTTCGGACCGGAAATTCGCCCGAACTGGTTAGCGCGATCGCGCCGACGGATGGCGCACGAGGACAGAATACGTAAATGAGCGAAACGAAGAACCCTGGCGAAAAGAAACTGAGCGTCTCTAGCAAGTTGACGCTCAAGCCGCGCACCGAGACGGGCGTGGTGCGTCAGAGCTTCAGTCATGGCCGCAGCAAGCAGGTCGTAGTCGAGAAGGTCAAACGCCGCAGCATCGGCGGACCGGCCGAGATCAAGGCCGAGCCGGCCCCGGCCGAGACGGCGAGGAAGCCGGCCGCCGCGGCCAAAGCCGCGCCGGCGCTGGCGCCGGCCGAGGCGCCGAAGCCATCCGGCGTGGTGTTGCGCACCTTGACCGACGAGGAGCGCGTCGCGCGCGCCCATGCGCTGGCGGATTCGCGCGTGCGCGAAGCCGAAGAGCGCAAGATCGCCGAGGAAGAGGCGCGCCGCCGCCAAAGCCGCGAGGTGGTCGACAAGACCGAACGTGAAGCCGCGGAAGCGCGCAAGCGCGAAGAAGACGAGCGCCGCAAGCACGAGGAGGATGCCAAACGCAAGGCCGGCGAAGTCGCCAAGAAGCGCTTCGGCGAGGATGAGCTCAAGAAAGCGGCCCCCGGCCGCATGGCGCTCGAAGCCGACGAGGATGAAGCGCCGCGCACGTCGCGGCGTCCCGGCGCCGCGCGTCCGGCGACCGCGCGCCCCGCAGCGCCGCGTGGTGCGCCTGCCAAGGAACGCGGCCGTCTCACGCTGGTCACCGCGCTGCGCGCCGACGAGGTACGCGAGCGTTCGGTCGCTTCATTCCGCCGCCGCACCCAGCGGCTCAAGGGCCAGGCCTCCGCCGAGCCGAAGGAAAAGCTCGTGCGCGAAGTCACCATTCCAGAGGCGATCACGATTTCGGATCTCGCCAACCGCATGTCCGAACGCGCCGTCGATGTGATCCGCCTGCTGATGCAGCAGGGACAGATGCTGCAGATCAACGACGTGATCGACGCCGACACCGCGCAGCTGATCGCCGAGGAAATGGGCCACAGCGTGCGCCGCGTGTCGGAAGCCGACGTCGAGGAAGGCCTGTTCGACGTCGCCGACGAGCCGGCGCAGGCGGCGCCGCGCGCGCCGGTGGTCACCGTCATGGGCCACGTCGACCACGGCAAGACCTCGCTGCTCGACTCCATCCGCTCGACCCATGTGGCGGCCGGCGAAGCCGGCGGCATCACCCAGCACATCGGCGCCTATCAGGTCACCGCGCCCTCCGGCGCCAAGATCACCTTCATCGACACGCCCGGTCACGCCGCCTTCACCGCCATGCGCGCGCGCGGCGCCAAGGTCACCGACATCGTGGTGCTGGTGGTCGCCGCCGACGACGGCGTGATGCCGCAGACGGTGGAAGCCATTCATCACGCCAAGGCGGCGAAGGTGCCGATCATCGTCGCCATCAACAAGATCGACAAACCCGACGCCAAGCCGGAGCGCGTGCGCACCGAGCTGCTGCAGCACGAGATCCAGGTCGAATCTCTGGGCGGCGACGTGGTCGACGTGGAAGTCTCCGCCACCAAGAAGCTCAATATCGACAAGCTCCTGGAAATGATCGGGCTGCAGGCCGAAATCCTCGATCTCAAGGCCAATCCGGACCGTCCGGCCGAAGGCACCGTGATCGAAGCCAAGCTCGACCGCGGCCGCGGGCCGGTGGCGACGGTGCTGATCCAGCGCGGCACGCTGCGTGTCGGCGATCTGGTGGTTGCCGGCGCCGAATGGGGCCGCGTGCGCGCGCTGGTGTCCGACACCGGCGAGCCGATCGAGACCGCCGGCCCGTCAATGCCGGTCGAAGTGCTTGGTTTCTCCGGCACGCCCGATGCCGGCGACCGCCTGGCGGTGGTCGAAAACGAGGCCCGCGCCCGCGAAGTCACCGATTACCGCGCCCGCCAGAAGCGCGAGAAAACCGCCACCCGCGCCACCGGCATGCGTGGCTCGCTCGAACAGATGATGGCGCAAGCCAAGACCTCGGGCCGCAAGGAATTCCCGCTGGTGATCAAGGCCGACGTGCAGGGCTCGCTCGAAGCGGTCATTGGCGCGCTCGACAAGATGGGCACCGACGAAGTCATCGCCCGCGTGCTACATGCCGGCGTCGGCGGCATTTCCGAATCCGACGTGACTCTGGCCGAGGCGTCCGGCGTTCCGATCATCGCCTTCAACGTGCGCGCCAACAAGGAAGCGCGCGAGGCAGCCGAACGCGCCGGCATCGAGATCCGCTACTACAACATCATCTACGACCTGGTCGACGACGTTAAAAAGGCGATGTCCGGCCTGCTGGCGCCGACGCTGCGCGAGACCATGCTGGGCAATGCGCAGATCCTGGAAATCTTCAAGGTCTCCAAGGTCGGCAATATCGCGGGCTGCCGCGTCACCGACGGCACCGTGGAGCGCGGCGCCAATGTGCGGCTGATCCGCGACAACGTGGTGATCCACGAGGGCAAGCTGTCGCAGCTCAAACGCTTCAAGGACGACGCGCGCGAAGTTAGCGCCGGCATGGAATGCGGCATGGCCTTCGAGGGCTACCAGGACATGCGGCAAGGCGACGTGATCGAATGCTACCGGGTGGAGACGATTCAACGCTCGTTGTAAGTCCAAATCTCACGGCGTCAGCTTAGGCGCTCTCCGCCTTTTCTCACTGTCATGCCCGGGCTTGGCCCGGGCATCCCGATAAGGGACGCATTGCTCTCCTGATCGAGATGGCCGGGACAAGCCCGGCCATGACGAATGAAATTATTGGAAAGTCATGACACGCAAAAAAAGTCACCGCGACAGCAGCACTCCCGGAGGCTCGCAACGCCAATTGCGCGTCGGCGAGCTGGTGCGCCATGCGATGGCCGAGATGCTGACGCGCGGCGACGTGCACGATCCGGTGATCGAGGGCCATCTCATTACCGTGCCGGAGGTGCGCATGACCCCCGATCTGCGGCTGGCGACGATCTACATCATGCCGCTGGCCGGCCGCGACGCCGAGGAGGTGCTCGCCGCCTTTGAGCGCCACAAGAAATTCCTGCGCGGGGAAATCGCCCATCGCATCAATCTGAAATTCGCGCCCGACATTCGTTTCCGTGTCGACGAGCGGTTCGCGGAGGCCGAGCGCATCGACAAGCTGTTGCGCTCGCCCGCGGTCAAGCGCGACCTCGAACATGAGGACGACGAGTGAGCGAAGACGATTTGAAAAGCCTCGATCGGCCGCATGCCGAGGAGCCGCCGAAGCCCGCTCCTCAGGATGAGGGCGGGGCCAAGAAACAATTCAAACGCGACAAGCGCGACGTGCACGGCTGGCTGGTGCTCGACAAGCCGGTCGGCATGACCTCCACCCATGCGGTCAGCGTGGTGAAGCGTCTGTTCTCGGCCAAGCGCGCCGGCCACGCCGGCACGCTCGACCCGCTCGCCTCCGGCGCATTGCCGATCGCGCTCGGCGAGGCGACCAAGACCGTTCCGTTCGTGATGGACGGCCGCAAGCTCTACCAATTCACCGTGCGCTGGGGCGAGGAACGGGATACCGACGACGCCGAGGGCCGCGTCATCGCCAGCAGCGATCAGCGCCCCTCGCCGGAGGCCGTCCGCGCCCTGCTGCCGTCCTATACCGGCACCATCCAGCAGGTGCCGCCGCGCTATTCGGCCATCAAGATCGCGGGCGAACGCGCCTACGACCTCGCCCGCGACGGCGAGGCGGTGGAACTGGTCCCCCGCCCGGTCGAAATCAGCCGGCTGGAGCTGATCGCCACCCCCGACCCCGATCACGCGGTGCTGCATGCCGAATGCGGCAAAGGCACCTATGTCCGGTCGCTGGCCCGCGACCTGGGCCGCGCTTTGGGCTGTTTCGGCCATGTCAGCGCCCTCCGCAGGGTCGCGGTAGGGCCGTTTGGCGAAGAAACCATGATTTTGCTGGAACAATTGGAGGCTCTGTGCCATAGAGCCGCGGCCGGCGAGGCTCGCCTCGCCGACGCTCTCATGCCCGTTGAGACCGCGCTGGACGACATCCCGGCGCTGGCCGTCAGTCGGGCGGATGCGGCAAGGCTGCAAAGAGGCCAAGCCGTTTTGTTGCGCGGACGGGACGCACCCAATTTCCGTGGACCAGTCTATGCCACGGCATCGGGCCAACTGGTGGCTCTTGCCGAACTGGATCGCGGCGAAATCGTCCCCAAGCGCGTGTTTAACCTGGCCGGGCTGATAGGCAGCGCCGGCGCGAAGAAAGGATGACCGATGTCGGTAACCACCGGCCGTAAGGCCGAAGTAATCAAGACCTATGCGAAAAAGGCCGGAGATACCGGATCGCCCGAAGTGCAGGTGGCTATCCTGTCGGAGCGCATCAATAATCTCACCGAGCATTTCAAGACCCACGTCAAGGACAACCATTCCCGCCGTGGATTGCTCAAGATGGTGAGCCAGCGCCGCACCTTGCTCGATTATCTGCGGCGCACCAACGAGGCTAGCTACAAGACTTTGATCGAGAAGCTCGGCATCCGCCGATGATTTTGTACCCGCGCAGGGCGCTGAGCCCCGCGCGTTCCGTGAGCGATGCGTGTGACGCATTCGCTCAATTTATCCGGCGGCGATGGCGCTGCCGGCGACAAGCGGGCCCCGACGAGGTTCGGCCCCGCGACAAGGCAAGGTTCTGAACGCCATGGCAGGATCGCCAGACGCTGTTCGCATCCCGTATCGCACGGTGACGCCCGACAGTTTCTCGCCGTCTTGCTCATGGCATTCGGATCTGGCCGAAAACCATGAGAGAAAAACGCAATGTTCGATATGCATCGAGTTGAACTCGATTGGGGCGGGCGCAAGCTCACCCTCGAGACCGGCCGGGTAGCGCGCCAAGCCGACGGCGCCGTGCTCGCCACCTACGGCGAGACCACCGTGATCGCCACCGTGGTGGCGGCCAAGCAGCCGAAGGAAGGCATCGACTTCCTCCCGCTCACCGTCAACTACACCGAAAAATATTACGCGGCCGGCCGTATTCCCGGCGGCTATTTCAAGCGCGAACGCGGTCCGACCGAGAAGGACACGCTGACCTCGCGCCTGATCGACCGCCCGATCCGTCCGCTGTTCGCCGACGGCTGGCGCTGCGACACGCAGATCATCATCACCGTGTTGTCGCATGATCTGGAAAACGATCCCGACATCGTCGCCATGATCGCGGCCTCGGCCGCGCTCACGCTGTCCGGCGCGCCCTTCATGGGCCCGGTCGGCGGCGCCCGCGTCGGCTTCATCAACAACGAATACGTGCTCAATCCGCAGCTCGACGAGATGGTCGAGAGCCAGCTCGATCTGGTCGTGGCCGGCACCACCGACGCGGTGCTGATGGTGGAATCGGAAGCCAAGGAGCTGTCCGAGGAAATCATGCTCGGCGCCGTGATGTTCGGGCACCGGCATTTCCAGCCGGTGATCGACGCCATCATCAAGCTTGCCGAAAAGGCCGCCAAGGAGCCGCGCGATCTCTCCGTGCCGGACAACACCAAGCTGGAGAAGGAAATCCTCGGCCTGGTCGAGAAGGACCTGCGCACCGCCTATGCGATCGCCGCCAAGCAGGAACGGCAGAACGCCGTCGCCGCGGCGAAAGAAAAGGTGATGCAGCACTTCTTCCCGGGCGGCGCCGACAACCCCGACTACAATAAGCTGCACGTCGCCGCCGTGTTCAAGGAGCTCGAAGCTAAGATCGTGCGCTGGAACATCCTCGACACCAGCAAGCGCATCGACGGCCGCGACCTCAAGACCGTGCGCCCGATCGTGGCGGAAGTCGGCGTGCTGCCGCGCACCCACGGCTCGGCGCTGTTCACCCGCGGCGAGACCCAGGCGCTGGTGGTGGCGACGCTGGGCACCGGCGAGGACGAGCAGTACATCGACGCGCTGCAGGGCACCTACAAAGAAACGTTCCTGCTGCACTACAACTTCCCGCCGTTCTCGGTCGGTGAAACCGGCCGCATCGGGGCCCCGGGACGCCGCGAAATCGGCCACGGCAAGCTGGCCTGGCGCGCGATCCATCCTCTGCTGCCGAAGGCGGAGGAGTTCCCCTACACCATCCGCCTGGTCTCCGAGATCATGGAGTCGAACGGCTCCTCGTCGATGGCGACCGTCTGCGGCGCCTCGCTCGCGCTGATGGATGCCGGCGTGCCGCTCCGGCGGCCGACCGCCGGCATCGCCATGGGCCTCATTCTCGAGGACAAACGCTTCGCCGTGCTCTCCGACATCCTCGGCGACGAGGACCATCTCGGCGACATGGACTTCAAGGTGGCCGGCACCGAAGGCGGCATCACCTCGCTGCAGATGGACATCAAGATCGCCGGCATCACCGAGGAGATCATGAAGGTCGCTCTCGCCCAGGCGAAAGACGGCCGCCTGCACATCCTCGGCGAGATGGCGAAGGCGATCAACACCGCGCGCGCCGAACTCGGCGAGCATGCCCCGCGCATCGAGATGTTCAAGATCCCGACCGACAAGATCCGCGAAGTGATCGGCACCGGCGGCAAGGTGATCCGCGAGATCGTCGAGAAGACCGGCGCCAAGATCAACATCGAGGACGACGGCTCGGTCAAGGTGGCCTCCGCCGACGGCGAGTCGATCAAGGCGGCGATCAAGTGGATCAAGTCGATCGCCTCCGATCCGGAGCCCGGCACGATCTACGACGGCACCGTGGTCAAGGTGATGGACTTCGGCGCCTTCGTGAACTTCTTCGGCGCCAAGGACGGCCTGGTGCACATCAGCCAGCTCGCCGCGCACCGCGTCAACAAGGTCACCGACGTGGTCAAGGAAGGCGACAAGGTGAAGGTCAAGCTGCTCGGCATGGACGAGCGCGGCAAGGTGCGGCTGTCCATGAAGGCGGTCGATCAGGCAACCGGTGAGGACTTAGAGGCCAAGCAGAAGGCCGAGGGCGCACCGCAGCAGGCGGCCGGCGGCGGCGCGGAGTAATCCTCGCAACAAATCAATATGAAAGGGCGGCCCCTGCGGCCGCCCTTTTTTATTTTGTCATGCGACCGACGTCTGCGCGCTAACCGAGCCGCCAAACCAGCCAGATTGCTGCGATCAGCGTGAGCGCCAAGCCGCCGCTGACGACACGGTACAAATGCGGGCGCACCAGCGCGCGCACGAAGCCTTGGTCCGCCGGCGGCTGGCGCGGCTCCGGCGGCCGATAAAACGGATCGCTCATGTACGACTTCAATTCCCGGATGCTGTCCGCGTCGACGGTCGAACTTGTGTCTGGCCACCTATCATATCGATGATGACCTGTCCCAGCGCCTCGAAGTCTCGTCTACGCGGCGAGGTACGCCGCCAAGCGAGCCCAATGTTGCGGCCGGGCTCCGGCTCGTTGAAACGCAAAAGTTTCACCCGATTGTCGCGCCCCTCGGCATCGACAGCGACTAGCGGCAGCAGCGTCACGCCGTAACCGTTCGCCACCATCTGCATCACCGTCGCGAGTGAGGTGGCGCCGAGACTCGCCGGTTGATCCCGGCGCGGTGCACCGCAGAAGGCCAGCGCCTGATCGCGCAGGCAGTGGCCCTCCTCCAATAAAATGAGCCGGCGCTGGTCGACGTCCTCGATGCCGACACGCTCGCGCGCCGGCGGCGCATCGGACGCCGGCACCGCCAGCAGGAATCGATCGTCGAACAGCGGCAGCGTCTCGATGTCCGCTGCATCCACCGGCAGCGCCAGCATCACCGCATCGAGCTCGCCGCCGGCAAGTTCGGCCAGCAGCACCTTGGTCTGCGTCTCGCGCACTTCGAGCCGCGCCTTCGGATATTGCGCCTGCAGGCGCGGCAGCAGCCGCGGCAGGATGTAGGGCGCCAGCGTCGGAATGATGCCGAGCTTGAGCTGCCCGCTCAGCACGTCGCGGTGCCGCGCGAAATCGACGAGGTCGTGGGCTGCGATCAGGATCTGCTCGGCGCGCTGCGCTACTTCGAGCCCGGTGTCGGTGAGCGCGATGTCGCCCGGGCGGCGTTCGACCAACTCGGCGCCGATCTCGCGCTCGAGCTCGCGTACCTGCATCGAGAGCGCCGGCTGGCTGATGGCGCAATCCTCCGCCGCCCGGCCGAAGTGACGATGGCGCGCGAGCGAGGTCAGATAACGCAACTGCCGCAACGTGATCATGTCGATAAGCTAGACTTATCGG
Organism: uncultured Alphaproteobacteria bacterium; assembly: GCA_963817045.1. Classification (GTDB taxonomy): domain Bacteria; phylum Pseudomonadota; class Alphaproteobacteria; order Rhizobiales; family Xanthobacteraceae; genus Pseudolabrys. The sequence goes on along the minus strand of CAWFMZ010000002.1, from coordinate 9,074 downwards.
CAGTGCGAGACAATACGATTAGACCTTATGGACGCAACCCTCTTACAAGCGCTGCGAGCGAGCGTTAACTGGCGAACAGATTAGGAATGGGGATCGGAGAGAAACATGGACGCAAAGACTGATGACAAGAGCGCGGGCAAGTGCCCGGTCATGCACAGGGCGAACCGTGACTGGTGGCCGAACCAATTGAACCTTCAGGGACTCCACCAGCACTCCACCCTGTCCAATCCGATGGGCGAGGCGTTCGACTACGCCAAGGAATTCAAAAGCCTCGACCTTAATGCCGTGATCAAGGATCTTAATGCCCTGATGACGGACTCGCAGGAGTGGTGGCCGGCCGACTATGGCCACTACGGGCCGTTGTTCATTCGGATGGCGTGGCACAGCGCAGGCACGTACCGCATCGGCGACGGCCGCGGCGGCGCCGGAGCCGGCCAGCAGCGCTTCGCGCCCCTCAACAGTTGGCCGGACAACGCAAACCTCGACAAGGCGCGCCGGCTGCTTTGGCCGATCAAGCGGAAGTACGGCCGGAAACTTTCCTGGGCCGACCTTATGATTCTCGCGGGCAACGTCGCCCTCGATTCGATGGGCTTCAAGACGTTCGGTTTCGGAGGCGGACGTGCTGATGTCTGGGAGCCCGAAGAGCTCTACTGGGGTCCCGAAGGGACGTGGCTGGGGGACGAACGCTACAGCGGCGACCGTGATCTTCAGAATCCTCTCGGCGCCGTGCAAATGGGTCTGATCTACGTCAATCCGGAAGGGCCGAACGGCAAGCCGGATCCGATCGCCGCGGCGCGGGATATCCGCGAGACGTTCGCGCGCATGGCGATGAACGACGAGGAGACCGTCGCGCTGATTGCGGGCGGTCACACCTTCGGCAAAACCCACGGCGCGGGCGATGCGACACTGGTCGGCCCAGAGCCGGAAGCCGCCAGCATCGAGGAGCAGGGCCTCGGCTGGAAGAGCAAATTTGGCACGGGCAAAGGGCGTGACGCGATCACCGGCGGCCCGGAAGTCACCTGGACGCAGACGCCGACGAAATGGAGCAACCACTTCTTCGACAACCTGTTCAACAACGAATGGGAGCTGACCAAGAGCCCAGCCGGTGCGCAGCAGTGGAAGGCGAAAGGCGGCGCCGCCACGATCCCGGACGCCTACGACAAGTCGAAGAAGCATGTACCGACCATGCTGACCACAGACCTCTCGCTGCGGATGGACCCGGCCTACGAGAAAATTTCGCGGCGCTTCTACGAGCATCCGGATCAGTTCGCAGACGCGTTCGCCCGGGCGTGGTTCAAGCTGACGCACCGCGACATGGGCCCGATCGTGCGTTATCTCGGCCCGCTCGTTCCGAAGGAGACGCTGCCGTGGCAAGACCCGATCCCCGCTGTGGATCATCCGCTGATCGGGGAGCAGGACATTGCTGCTCTGAAGGCGAAGATCCTCGCGTCCGGCCTGTCCGTTTCCCAGCTGGTCTCGACGGCTTGGGCGTCGGCGTCGACGTTCCGCGGCTCTGACAAGCGCGGTGGCGCGAACGGCGCGCGCATTCGCCTCGCGCCGCAGAAGGATTGGGACGTCAACCAGCCGGCTCAGCTGGCGACGGTCCTTCAGAAACTCGAAGCGATCCAAAAGGAGTTCAACGCTTCACAGTCCGGCGGCAAGAAAGTTTCGCTTGCTGACCTGATCGTTCTCGGCGGCTGCGCGGCGATCGAGAAAGCCGCGAAGGGCACCGGGCACGACGTGAAGGTCCCCTTCACGCCGGGGCGCATGGACGCGTCGCAGGAGCAAACCGACGTCGAATCCTTCGCGCCGCTCGAACCGACCGCTGACGGTTTCCGCAACTATCTCCGCGGCAAGCAGCGCATGTCCGCTGAAGAGCTGTTGGTGGATCGGGCGCAATTGCTGACGCTGACGGCGCCTGAGATGACGGTTCTCGTCGGCGGCCTGCGCGTCTTGGGCGCAAATGCCGGGCAGTCCAAGCACGGCGTCTTCACCAAGCGGCCCGAGACGCTGACAAACGACTTCTTTGTGAACCTGCTCGACATGAGCACGCAATGGCAGGCGTCTGCCGGGTCCGAAGGCGTGTTCGAAGGACGCGACCGGAAGACGAACGAGGTCAAGTGGACCGGCACGCGTGTCGACCTGATCTTCGGTTCGCACTCGCAGCTGCGGGCGCTTGCGGAAGTCTATGCGTGCGCGGACTCGAAGGAGACGTTCGTGAATGACTTCGTGGCGGCGTGGACCAAGGTGATGAACCTGGACCGCTTCGACCTCGCCTAATCACTGCGGAAACGGTTTTCGAGAGCTTCTAGAGCGCAGCCGCGACCTAGCATCGGGTGATCAGGGCCAGATCGAGCCTACGCAAAAAGGCTTCGCACAATCACGAAAACGAAACGGCCGGGGCTTTCCCCGGCCGTTTTTTATTGCAGAACCGATCGCCGTCTCACTTTCCATATGGGCTTAGTCTTGTGGCGTGGCGGTGTCGCTTAGTCCATGGCGATCCGCGTGCCGGTTGCGCCATTCAACAGCCGCTTGAGGTGGAAGCTGGCCAGTTGATCATCGGCGCGCTTACCGACATGCGCTGCGAATGCCGCGATTGCGCCGGGGTCGCCCGCTTCCAGTTTGGCAAATGCCTCCAGATAACTCTTGGTCGAGGAATCTTCGTACTGTTCCGCCCGCAAGGGCTCGAAGGCGCGCAGGGCCTCCGACCTGCCCCGCAGCAATAGGTCGCCCACCGGTCGGCCCCGGAAGTCCTTCACCTTTGCCGCGAGGATTGCGCTGACGCAAATGCGGGTGCCGAGTTGCTTGTTGGCGGCTTCCAGCCGCGCCGCGATGTTGATGGTATCGCCATAGGCTGTGTAGTCGAAGAAGCGGCCGCCGCCGAAATTGCCGACGATCGCCGGTCCTGCATGAACGCCGATACGGGTGACTCCCAGCGCGATTCCCTTTTTGTGCCAGCGCTCGCGGAATGATTGCGCGTAATCGTCCAAAGCCAAGGCGCAAGCGACGGCTCGGGCAGCATGGTCCGGCTGCTCGCCAGGCGCTCCGAACAACACGTGCAAGGCATCCCCGACGATCTTCGCCACCGTGCCGTCGTGCGCGAACACGAGATCTGTCATGCCCGTGAGATAGTCGTTGAGCAGCGGCCCAAGCACGTCAGGTTCGAGCGTCTCCACTAACGCGGTGAAGCTGGCAATGTCGGTGAACAGGGTCGCGATCTCGCGACGTTGTCCGCCGAGATCAATCGCGTCCGCATCGCTGGCAAGCCGTTCAGCCAGATTGGGCGAGAAGTAACGCGACAGCGATGCATGCGCCCGTTCGGCCTCCGCCTGCCGCCGCCGTGCCTCGCGCAGGACCTCGACATGCCGAAGGGTCTTGGCGATCGTCGTCTCGAGATCAAGAAAATCGATGGGCTTGGTCAGGAAATCGAACGCGCCGCGGTTCATCGCGGTGCGAATGTTGGCCATGTCGCCATAGGCCGAGACGATGATGGTGGAGAGCTTCTCTTCGTTCTCCTGCAGCTTCTGGAGGAGCGACAGCCCGTCCATCCTCGGCATATTGATGTCGGTCACCACCAGATCGACGTCCTGGTTCGCCTCCAGCACGGTTAGGGCTTCGACACCGTCGCGGGCAAACAGAAAGCTGACGGCGCCATCGCGGATCTGGTGCCGAAACTTCTGCTGGATGAGCGTTTCCAGGTCCGGCTCGTCGTCGACAACCAGGATCCGTGCGGTCATGCGGCGCGTTCAACCCGCGTGTCGATTTCGCCGCGGAGCGTCCCGAAATCGATCGGCTTGGTCAGCAGCGCCTCGGCGCCGTTCTCCAGCGCCTGGCGCTTGGTCTCCGCATCGCCATAGGCCGTGATCATGATGATTGGAACATCCGGCCGCATGGCCTTCGCTTTGGGCAGGAGCTCAAGGCCGCTCATCCCCGGCATGTTGATGTCGGACAGGATCAGAATGAGTGATTGGTCGCCGGCCTCGGCGATGCGCTGCAAGCGCCATGCTGGCGGATTGCGCAAAATCCATCGTGAAGCGGCCGGCGCGGAGATCGTGCCGGAACTGCTGGCGGAACAGCAGCTCGACATCCGGCTCATCGTCGACCACGAGAATGAGAAGGTTCAAGTGCGTTCTCCTGATTTGGCGATGGTTGCAGCCCCGCGCGGCAGAACGATCCTGAATTCGGTGAACTCGCCGGGCTGCGTATCGACCTCGATAGAACCGGCATGTTGCTTGACGATGATGTCGTAGCTCAGCGAAAGGCCGAGGCCCGTCCCCTCGCCGGCGGGCTTGGTCGTGAAGAACGGATTGAACATCTTTTCCTTCACCTCGGGCGGAATGCCGGTGCCGTTGTCGCGAATCCTGATTTCCACGCTGTCGCCGAGGTTCTTGGTCGCGGCGGCAAGCGTGGGTTCGTAGTTGCCTCCATTGGCTTCCGCTTTGCGCTTGGTCGCCGCGTAGAAGCCGTTCGAGATCAGGTTGAGTAGCACCCGCGTAATCTCCTGCGGAAACAGATCGACCTCGCCGGCAGCCGGATCAAGCGACCTTTCCAGCGTGATATTGAAGCCCTGCTTCTCGGCCCGCGCCCCGTGATAGGCGAGATTGAGGCTTTCCTCGACGATGGCGTTGATATCGATGGGCCGGTGCTCGCCGGAGCCCTGGCGCGAATGCAACAACATGTTCTTGACGATCGAATCGGCGCGCTTGCCGTGCTGCACGACCTTGTCGAGATTGCCCTGCAGCATATCCGCGATCTCGCTGATCTGCGCGCGCAGCTTGTTGTCGAGGTTGGCGCCGGCAAGCGCCTCCCGCAATTCGTCAATCAGCTCGACCGAGATGGCCGAGAAATTGTTGACGAAATTGAGCGGGTTCTTGATCTCGTGCGCGATGCCGGCGGTCAGCTGGCCGAGCGAGGCGAGCTTCTCGGTCTGGACCAGGCGGTCCTGCGCGGTGCGCAAGTCCTCCAGCGACTTCGCCAAGTTCGCGCGTGCGGGCTTCCACGCTTTCGAACAGCCGCACGTTCTCGATCGCGATCACCGCCTGGTCGGCGAAGGTGGTAACCAGCTCGATCTGCTTGTCGGTAAACGGTTGCATCGCATGACGCGCCAGCAAAATCACGCCGATTGGGTTTCCTTCGCGCAGAAGCGGCACGCCGAGCACCGTACGAAAGTCGGCCCTTTTCTGGATTTCGGCCATCGTGTATTCCGGATCCGCCTGAACGTCTGGCACATGAATTGTCTTGCCATGCAGAAGCGTTCGCCCGATTACGCTCCCTCGCCCGGGCTCGTGCGGAACGTTCTTGAGATAGCTGTCCAGTTCTGGCGGGAAGCCGTAGGTCGCGGCGTAATAATAGGCTGTGCCATCCTGACGCGTAATGGCGCCCATATCCGCCTCGCACAGTCGCGCCGCCGACTCGGTCAGCGTATCGAGCACCGTCTGCAGATCGAACGTCGAGCGGCTGATGACCTTGAGCACGTCGGCGGTGGCAGTCTGCTGCTGCAGCGACTGCCGCGAGCTCGCTGAGCAGGCGGATGTTCTCGATGGCGATCACGGCCTGAGCCGCGAAGTTCGTAACCAGCTCGATCTGTTTGTCGGTGAACGGGCGGACCTCCTGGCGATAGATGACGATCGCGCCGATCACTTCAGTATTTCCTTCACGCAGCGGGACCCCGACCAAGGTCCGCGCTCCAGCAAGGCTGATCGTGGCTTCGCGCAATCGTCGTGCATCGTGCTGCATCCGCAAGAACGTCCGGCACATGTATTGTCTTGCGATGCAGAATTGTTCGCCCGATTACGCTCCCTTGCCCCGGCTCGTGCGCGACGTTCTTAAAATAATCGTCCAGTTCTGGCGGATAGCCGTAGGTCGTAGCGTAATAATAGGTCGTGCCATCCTGCCGCGTAACAGCGGCCATATCCGCCTCGCAAAGTCGCGCAGCTGACTCGATCAGCGTTTTGAGCACCGTTTGCAGATCGAAAGTCGAGCGGCTGATGACCTTGAGCACGTCGGCAGTGGCGGTCTGCTGCTGTAGCGATTGCCGCAGCTCGTTGAGCAGACGGGTGTTCTCGATGGCGATGACGGCCTGGGCGGCGAAGTTTTGGACCAGCTCGATCTGCTTGTCGGTGAAGGGGCGAACCTCCTGGCGGTAGATGCCGATGACGCCGACCAGCTTATCCTCCTTGAGCATCGGGACGCTGAGCATGGTGCGGGCGCCTGCTAGATCGAGAACGGCATATCGCATCGGATCGCTCGGCATAAGCCGGTTCCGCTCGAATGTCGGCAATCTGGACTGGTCTGCCTCGTGCTCGCGGCGCGGTGGAAGCTAGTTCCCGGACCAGGGCGAATTACCGGTTCGCGCCGCCGCGCCTCGGCGAATGCAGGCGGTGCCCCATGCAGGGCAACCGCGCGGAACGCATCGCCCTCCGAGAGAGCCAGTATGCCGAACTTCGCCTCGCAAATGCGCGTCGCGTTCTGCCAGCATGGCCTGGAACACAGGCTCCAGCTCGCCCGGCGAGCTGCTGATGACCTTGAGCACCTCGGACGTCGCGGTCTGCTGCTCCAGCACTCGATCGCGGTGCGCTGGCGCAGCTCGTTGAGCAGCCGCGTGTTCTCGATGGCGATGACCGCCTGGGCGGCGAAGTTCTTGACCAGCTCGATCTGCTTGTCGGTGAACGGCCGAACCTCCTGGCGATAGATAGCGATGGCGCCGATCAGCTTGCTCTCCTTGAGCATCGGCACGATGACAAGGGTGCGCGCGCCCGCAGCTTCAACGACCGAGACCACCACAGGCTCGCGCTCGAGATAGCGCCGTCTCAGCCGTCATGTCGGCAATGTGCACCGGTTGCTTGGTGCTCACCAAGCGGGCGATGGGATTTATCGTGCTCGGCCGGAAGATCGGTTGGCGATCGTCGATTGTCAGCCTATGCGGGCGGCGCGCCGTGCAAAGCGACTCTGCGGAACGTCCTCGTTCTCGTAGAGGAACAGGTTGCCGAACTTAGCATCGCAGATGCGCGTCGCATTCTCCAGCATCGCCTCGAACACCGGCTTCAAATCGCCAGGCGACGAACTGATGACCTCGAGAACCTCGGAAGTCGCCGTCTGCTGCTCCAGCGCTTCGGCAAGATCGCCCGTGCGCTGGCGCAATTCGTTAAGCAGCCGTGCGTTTTCGATGGCGATGACCGCCTGCGCGGCGAAGTTCTGCAACAGCTCGATCTGTTTTTCGCTGAACGGCCGGACTTCCTGGCGATAGATGGCGAACGCGCCGACGAGCTCCTTTTCCTTCAGCATCGGCACGATGATCAGGGTGCGCGCCTTGCCGATTTCGACGCCGCCTACCGCAACCGGCTCGCCGTCGAGATAGGCCTGGTCCTTGCTCAGATCGGCGATGTGAACCACTTGGCGCGTCTTCTTGGCGCGCGAAAGCGGAAGGCTCGGACCCGGATAAGCGACGACGCCCACTTTCAGCCGGTCGCGATATTCGGGCGGAATGCCGTGGGTCGCAGCCACCAGAAAGCCGTCGTCCTGGCGGAGCCACAGATTGCCGAATTTGGCATCGCAAATGCGCGTGGCGTTCGCCAGCATGGCCTCGAACACCGGTTCCAGTTCGCCGGGCGAAGAACTGATCACCTGAAGGACTTGCGAGGTCGCGGTCTGTTGCTGAAGGGATTCGCTCAAATCGTCGGTGCGTTGCCGAAGCTCGTTGAGCAGCCGCGCATTTTCGATGGCGATGACGGCTTGCGCGGCGAAGTTTTTTACCAGCTCGATCTGCTTGTCTGTGAAAGAGCCCGGTTCCTGCCGGTATATAACGATCGCGCCAATAAGATTTCCGTCCTTGAGCATTGGCACCGCAAGCAGAGATCGAAAGCCGCCAAGCTCTACGGCGGAGACGAACAGCGGATGACGTTCGATATAGCCTTGGTCTGCGGTAACCTCCGGAACGTGAACCGCCTCCATCGTGCTGGCGATCCGGCCAAGCAGGCTCCCCGGTCTGGGGTGAATTAGGGGCTCGCGCATGCGCGCCTCGGCAAACGCCGCCGGCACATTATGCATTGCGGTCGTGCGGAAGGCGTCGCCTTCACAAAGATAAAGATTGCCAAATTTCGCCGCGCAAAGGCGCGTGGCGTTTTCGAGCATGGCCTCAAAGACTGGCTGAAGTTCGCCGCTCGAGCTCGAAATGACCTTCAGCACCTCCGACGTGGCGGTCTGCTGCTCCAGCGACTCGCTCAGATCGTCGGTGCGCTGGCGCAGCTTGTTGAGCAGCTGCATGTTCTCGATGGCGATGACGGCCTGCGCGGCGAAGCTGCTGAGAAGAGCCACCTGCTTGTCGGAGAACGGGAGGACTTCCTGGCGGTAAATAACAATAGCGCCGACGAGCTCATTGTCCTTGCGCATCGGCACGGCAACAAGAGACCGCGCGCCACCGAGTTCTGGCTGGCGAACTATTTGATTCTGCGGTTTCGTCGGCTGTGTAGATCGCACCACCGGCCTGCAAAAGGCGGTCGAGAGGCGATCCAGCGGGCGGCTGAAATGAGCCGAGCTGTCGATAGTATTCAGCAAGCGGCTGCGGCACGCCGACCCAGGCCGCCGGGCGAAAGGCATTATTTTCGTAACGGTGTAACACGCCAAACTTGGCCTCACAGATGCGTGTTGCATTCTTGAGCATGGTCTGGAAAACCGGCTGCAGCTCGCCTGGCGAACTCGAGATGACGCGCAGGACCTCGGCTGTCGCTCGCTGCTGCTCCAGCGCCTCGTCCCGCTCATGCGTGAGCAGCGCAATCTTTTTCGTCAGGCCAACGGCGACGGAACCACGACGACGAGCGACCTTCGGCGCATTGCGATGCTTCGGCCTTGTCGTCATGCTACGTCGCTTTTTCATTGCTTCGCCGGCTATTGCACGCGCTAAGCGATCAAAAATGCTGCGCTCGCGCCACCAAGCAGCACAATAAATTCCCGCCACCTCATGCCCGTCCCCAAGCTTGGGACGAGACATCGTATCGGCTTAAAAGACTACTCTGATAGGGGGTGGAAGCGGCGTCAAGCACGCTTCAATTAGGTGCAGCCCACGGCTCATTTGGGTC
>CAWFMZ010000001.1:0-91921 GCA_963817045.1 uncultured Alphaproteobacteria bacterium | reverse complement strand
AAAAGCGGACATCCGGCGCTAACCGAGCAAGTGTCCGCTTCGCACCAATTAGCGGACATCGTGTCTAGTGGCAGCCATGACTGCTAGGGCGCACTTTGTGCGCGGCGCCCATGGCCCGGCCTATCGCCATGCGGTCGTCGTTGGCCCCGATGCCGGCAATTGACCTAGCTCAAGGCGGCGTTCCCGCACCGTTCTACCTATAGGCGTCAATATTGGCGACTGGCCGATCCTGGCAGCTTGCGAAATTGCAATGTTAAGCGAGGGCCTATCCCTATGTTCCAGGTGCGCATCCACGGCCGCGGGGGGCAGGGCGTCGTCACGGGCGCGGAACTTCTATCGGTTGCCGCATATCTTGAGGGCAAGCACGCCCAGGCCTTTCCGAGCTTCGGCTCCGAGCGCATGGGCGCGCCGGTGGTTTCGTTCTGCCGCATCGACGACAAGGAAATTCGGCTGCGCGAACCGATCCTCGATCCCGATGCCCTGATCGTGCAGGACCCGACGCTGTTCAAGGCGATCGACGTCTGCCAGGGCCTGAAGCCGAACGGCTATCTGCTCGTCAACAGCAATCGCAGCCTGACCGATCTTCATCTCGACGCCATCGCCAAGCAACTGCCCGCGGGCCACGTGCTGACCGTGCCGGCATCCGAATTCGCGCTCAAGCATGTCGGCCGCCCGCTGCCCAATGCCGCGCTGCTCGGCGCCTTTGCTCGTCTCACCGGCATCATCCATTTGAAATCGGTCGCCGCTGCGATCCGTGACGCATTTTCCGGAAAAGATCGCGAAGGCGAATATCGCCGCCGCCACCGCCGCGCATGACGCTGTCGCCAGCGCCAACGCGGCCGCCTGAAGGATCATCGCCATGCTGAAGCAAATCGAAGGCTCGCGGGCGATGGCCGAGGCCATCGGCTTATGCCGGCCCGAGGTGATTTGTGCCTATCCGATCACGCCGCAGACCCACATCGTCGAGGGCCTCGGCGAAATGGTGCGGACCGGCGAAATCACCAAATGCGAATTCATTAACGTCGAATCCGAATTTGCCGCGCTGTCGGTCGCGATCGGCGCGTCCGCTGCCGGCGCGCGCGCCTATACCGCCACCGCCAGTCAGGGCCTGCTTTACATGGCGGAGGCCGTCTACAACGCCTCCGGCCTCGGCCTGCCGATCGTGATGACCTTGGGCAACCGCGCGATCGGCGCGCCGATCAACATCTGGAACGATCATTCCGACGCCATGGCCGTGTGCGATTCCGGATGGATGCAGCTGTTCGCGGAAACGAACCAAGAGGCCGCCGACCTGCATATCCAGGCCTTCCGCCTGGCCGAGGAATTGTCGATGCCGGTGATGGTCTGCGTCGACGGCTTCATCCTCACGCACGCGGTCGAACGGGTCGACATTCCCGCGCAGGCCGATGTCGACGCTTATCTTCCGCCCTACGAACCGGTGCAGGTGCTCGATCCGCAGGACCCGATCTCGATCGGGGCGATGGTCGGACCGGACGCCTTTACCGAGGTTCGCTATCTGCAACATTACAAGCAGACCCTCGCGCTGCGGCTCATTCCCGAATTCGCCGCCGAGTTCAAGAACAGATTCGGACGCGACAGTGGCGGGCTGCTGCGTTCCTATCGTGCCGAGGATGCCGAATTGATTGTCGTCGCCATGGGATCGGTGAACGGCACCATCAAAGACACCATCGACGAGATGCGCGCCGACGGCCTGAGAATCGGCCTCGTCACGCTGGTGTCGTTCCGCCCCTTCCCGACCGCGGCGCTGCGCGAAAAGCTGGTTCGCGCGCGCAACGTCGTCGTGATCGAGAAGAGCCTGGCGGTCGGCATGGGCGGTCCGCTCGCCAATAATGTCGATCTTGCCTTGCGCAACGTGGCGGGCGCGCCGCAGGTGCATTCGGTCATCGCCGGGCTCGGCGGGCGGCCGATCACCCGCGCGTCGCTGCATCGCGTGTTGCGCGGCGCATTCGTGCAGCCGTGGGAAGGCTCGCATTTCCTCGATCTCAACGAGGAAATCGTGGCCAAGGAACTGCATTACGTTCGCAAGGTGCGGCGCTCGGGTCCGACCGCCGAAAACCTGTTGCGTCGCCTCGGCCAAGCCGCCGAGAAAGCCGCCGTATAGGGGAAAGCCGGTGAACGATCGCACAACAACACTGGATGCGACGCAGAAGCTGCACTTCTATCAGAAGGGCACCTTCACGGTCGGCAACCGCCTCGTATCCGATCAGACACGCGCGGTGCAGGCCTCGGTCGATCGCTCCAATGCGCTCACCTGCGGCCACCGCGCCTGCCAAGGCTGCGGCGAGGCACTGGGTGCGCGCTATGCCATGGACGCCGCGATGCGGGCGACCGGCGGCAACGTGATCGCCGTCAACGCCACCGGCTGCCTGGAAGTGTTCACCACGCCCTATCCGGAAACCTCATGGCAGACCCCGTGGTTGCATTCGCTGTTCGGCAATGCCGCCGCGGTCGCGACCGGCGTTGCCGCCGCCATGCGCGTCAAAGGTCGGCCCGAAGTGCGCGCGATCGCGCAAGGCGGCGATGGCGGCACCACCGATATCGGCTTCGGCTGCCTGTCGGGCATGTTCGAGCGCAACGATGACGTGCTCTACATCTGCTACGACAACGAAGCCTACATGAACACCGGCGTGCAGCGCTCCTCGGCGACGCCGCCGGCGGCACGCACCGCCACCACGCCGGCCATGGGTAAAGAGCCGGGCAACGTTTTCGGCACCGGCAAGAGCATGCCAAAGATCGCCGTCGCCCACGGCATCCCCTATGTCGCCACCGCCACGGTCGCCGACCTGCACGACCTCGAGCGCAAGGTGATGAAGGCGATGGGCATTCATGGCGCGCGCTATCTGCATATTCATGTGCCTTGCCCGCTCGGCTGGGGCTCGGCCTCCCATGATACGATCCGGCTGGCGCGGCTCGCGGTCGAGTGCGGGCTGTTCCCGTTGTTCGAGGCCGAGTACGGCGTCGTCACCGGCAGCCGCAAGATCCGCCGGCAGGTGCCGGTCGACGAATACTTGAAACCGCAGCGGCGCTTCGCCCACCTCTTCAGCTCGGACGAGGGGAAATCGCGCATCGGCCAGTTGCAGGCCACTGGCCGACCGCAACATCGCCGAATACCATCTGATCGATGCGGAGGCAGACGCCTGATGGAACATCCCTTCGCCATCAGTCTCGATGTCGGCTCCAGCCTCGCCAACCTGACCGGGTCGTGGCGCACGTCGCGGCCGGTCTATGTCGATCGTCTGCCGCCCTGCAACAATGCCTGCCCGGCCGGCGAAAACATTCAGGCTTGGCTCTACCATGCCGAATCCGGCGACTACGAAGCCGCCTGGCGCACACTGACACTCGATAACCCGCTGCCGGCGGTGATGGGCCGGGTGTGCTACCACCCCTGCGAAAACGTCTGCAATCGGGCGCAAGTCGACGAAGCGGTCGGCATCAATTCGGTCGAGCGTTTCCTCGGCGACGTGGCGATCAGCAAAGGCTGGCGATTTGCGCCGCCGCAAGCCGACAGCGGCAAGCGCGTGCTGGTGGTTGGCGCGGGTCCTTCGGGCTTGTCCGCCGCTTATCACCTGCGGCGGATGGGTCACGCGGTCGAGATCCACGAGGCCGGCCCGTTCGCCGGCGGCATGATGCGTTTCGGGATTCCGAAATATCGTCTGCCGCGCGACGTGCTCGATGCCGAGATCAAACGCATTGTCGATCTCGGCGTCGTTTTGAAACTCAACGCCAAGGTCGACCGCATCGTCGAGAGCATGCAGGCCGGCCGCTTCGACGCCGCATTCCTCGCCGTCGGCGCCCATATCGGCAAGCGCTCCTATATTCCGGCCGGTTCGGCTGCGAAGATTCTCGACGCCGTCGCCCTGCTGCGATCGATGGAAGGCGAAGACAAGCCGCTGCTCGGTCGGCGCGTCGTCGTCTACGGCGGCGGCAACACCGCCATCGATGCCGCCCGCACCGCCAAACGGCTGGGCGCGACCGAGGCGATCATCGTCTATCGCCGCACCCGCGATCGCATGCCGGCGCACGACTTCGAGGTCGAGGAGGCGCTGCAGGAAGGCATCATGATGAAATGGCTCTCGACCATCAAACGCATGGACGAGGGCGTGCTCACCGTCGAAAAAATGCAGCTCGACGAGAAGGGCTTCCCGCAGCCGACCGGCGAGTTCGAGACGCTGGAAACCGACTCGCTGGTGCTGGCGCTCGGCCAGGATGTCGATCTGTCGCTGCTCGACGGCGTGCCGGGACTGCAAATCAAGGACGGCGTGGTGCAGGTCGCCGCCCAACATGATGACGGGCTATGCCGGCATCTTCGCCGGCGGCGACATGGTTCCCTCCGAACGCACGGTCACGGTGGCGGTCGGTCACGGCAAGAAGGCCGCCCGCCACATCGACGCGTGGCTGCGCGGCGCCGCCTATGCGCCGCCGGAAAAGCACGAACTGGCGAGCATCGACAAGCTCAATACCTGGTACTACGCCGACGCGCCGAAGACGGTGCGGCCGATGCTCGAAGTCGCGCGCCGGCAAAGCACGTTCGAGGAGGTGCAGGGCGGCCTCGACGAGACCAATGCGCTGTACGAGGCGCGCCGCTGTCTGTCGTGCGGCAATTGCTTCGAGTGCGACAATTGTTACGGCGTGTGTCCGGACAACGCGGTGATCAAGCTCGGTCCTGGCAAACGCTTCCAGTTCAACTACGACTATTGCAAGGGCTGCGGCATGTGCGCGCAGGAATGCCCTTGCGGTGCCATCGGCATGGTGCCGGAGGATATCTAGCCGGCGCCGCCGGTTTTCTCGTCTGCTTGATTCAAGTCAATGCGCGAAGGAATAGTTTTCAGCGTGATTTCAGCCAGGAACGCAGGAGGATTTGATGCAAATCGGCAATCCTCGCTCAACCGCGAAACCCACGACAACTGTAGAGCAGGACGAGCTGCTCGACTGCCGGGTGGCCATGCTGGGTCTCGATCTCGGCGCGATCAAACGTGGCGACGGCGACACTTTCAATGAGATCAGGCGACGCTGCAAAAGTTGCGGCTATCGGGAAGCCTGTGCGGTGGACTTGAAGCGCGATCCCAACAACCCGGTGTGGGAAACTTATTGTCCGAACTCGGAGGCGCTCATTGTGCTGGCCGAGGCTCGGTGGCTGACACCATAACCGCGGCAAGACGCTACGATCCGGTGCTGTTGTTCCCGTCCACCGCGCCGCCCGCGGTTTTGAGCGCGTCGGGCTGCGGCATGGCGATGACGTTGTAGCCGGAATCGACGAAGTGCACCTCGCCGGTGACGCCGGTCGACAGATCCGACAGCAGATAAAGCCCGGCGCCGCCCAGTTCCTCCAGCGTCACGCCGCGCCCGAGCGGGGAATATTTCTGCTGGAACGCGAACATATAGCGCGCATCGGTGATGCCGGCGCCGGCGAGCGTGCGGATCGGCCCGGCCGAGATGGCGTTGACGCGGATCTTCTGCGGGCCAAGATCCACCGCTAGATAACGCACCGAGGCCTCCAGCCCGGCCTTGGCCACGCCCATCACGTTGTAGTTTGGCATCGCGCGCAAGCCGCCGTTATAGGTCAGCGTCACCATGGCGCCGCCATTCGGCATCAGCGCGGCGGCGCGTTTGGCGGCTTCGGTGAAGGCGTAGCAGGAGATCACCATGGTGCGGATGAAATTCTCGCGCGTCGAATCCGCGTAGCGGCCCTTGAGCTCGTTCTTGTCCGAATAGGCGACCGCGTGCACGAGGAAATCCATCGTGCCCCATTGCTTCTTGATTTCGCCGAACACCGCGTCGACCGAGGCGATGTCCTCGACGTCGCACGGCATCACAAATTTCGAGCCAACAGATTCGGCGAGCGGGATCACCCGCTTGGCCAGCGCGTCGCCCTGATAGGTGAAAGCCAGTTTGGCACCGTGGTCACTGAGCATCTTGGCGATGCCCCAGGCGATCGAGTGGTCGTTAGCGACCCCCATCACCAGCCCGCGTTTGCCCTCCATCAATCCCGGCATGTCCAACCTCTCCGTCGTCATGCCCGGCCTTGTGCCGGGCATCCACGACTTCCTTATGCTTTAAAGACGTGGATGGCCGGGACAAGCCCGGCCATGACGGTAACTATTCCCCTCGCGCGACGATGACATCAATCACGCATCCAGCCGCTTGAACACCACCGACGCATTGGTGCCGCCGAAGCCGAACGAGTTCGACAGCACGGCGCCGAGCGTGACGTTGTCGCGGCGTTCGCGCATGATCGGCATGTCGGCGAAAGCGGGATCGAGGTTCTCGATATTGGCGCTCTCGCAGATGAAACCGTTGTTCATCATGAGCAGCGAATAGATCGCCTCCTGCGCGCCGGCGGCGCCGAGCGAATGGCCGGTCAGCGACTTGGTGGCGGAAATCGGCGGGCATTTGGCGCCAAACACGTCGCGGATCGCCTCGATCTCCTTGAGGTCGCCGATCGGCGTGGCGGTGGCGTGCGGATTGATATAGGCAATCGGCGCCTTGCAGGTCTCCAGCGCCATCTTCATGCAGCGCACCGCGCCTTCGCCCGACGGCGCCACCATGTCGTAGCCGTCGGAGGTGGCGCCATAGCCGGCGACCTCGGCATAGATCTTGGCGCCACGCGCCCTGGCGTGCTCGAGTTCTTCCAGCACCAGCACGCCGGCGCCGCCGGCGATGACGAAGCCGTCGCGGTCCTTGTCATAAGCGCGTGATGCCTTCGCCGGCGTGTCGTTGTATTTCGACGACATCGCGCCCATGGCGTCGAACAGCACGGAGAGCGTCCAGTCCAGATCCTCGCAGCCGCCGGCGAAGATCATGTCCTGCTTGCCCCATTGGATGATCTCGGCGGCGTTGCCGATGCAATGGTTGGAAGTCGCGCAGGCCGAGGAGATCGAATAATTCACGCCCTTGATCTTGAACCAGGTGGCGAGCGTCGCCGACGCAGTCGACGACATCGCCTTCGGCACCGCGAACGGGCCGACGCGCTTGGGCCCTTTCTGGCGCGTGGTGTCGGCGGCATCGACGATCGCGCGCGTCGAAGGTCCGCCAGAGCCCATGATGATGCCGGTGCGCTCGTTGGAAATGTCTTTTTCCTCGACGCCGGAATCGCGGATCGCCTGCTCCATGGCGACATGGTTCCAGGCAGCGCCGCCGCCGAGGAACCGCATGGCGCGGCGGTCAACAACTTCCGCCGGATCGAGACTGGGCGCGCCATGCACCTGGCAGCGGAAGCCGAGCTCGGCATATTTCTCCGCGCGCACGATGCCGGACTTGGCCTCGCGCAGGCTGGCCAGAACTTCCTGCGTGTTGTTGCCGATGGATGAGACGATGCCCATCCCGGTGACGACAACTTGTCTCATGGCCGCATATCCTCACTCACGCCGCGGATTGTCGATGATTGGGCCATACATGGGCTGCCGCAGGCAACCATGCAACACCGCAGGCTCTACTCAAGCACCGCTCGGCTGCAGTGCTTCTTCCTGCTTGAACAAGCCGACCTTGAGGTCAAAGGCCCGGTAGATCACGTTGCCATCCGCTGAAAGCCAGCCATCGGCGATGCCGAGCACCAGCTTCGAGCGCATCACCCGCTTGAAGTCGACGCCATAGACGACCTTTTTCACCGTCGGCAACACCTGCCCGGAAAACTTGAGCTCGCCCAGACCGAGCGCGCGGCCCTTGCCCGGCGAACCCAGCCAGCCGAGGAAGAAGCCGACCAGTTGCCACAGCGCGTCGAGGCCGAGACAGCCCGGCATCACCGGATCGCCCTTGAAGTGGCAGAGAAAGAACCAGAGGTCCGGTTTCACGTCGAGCTCGGCGCGGATCAGGCCCTTGCCATGCTCGCCGCCCTGCTCCGCGATTTCGGAGATGCGGTCGAACATCAGCATCGGCGGCAGCGGCAACTGGGCGTTGCCCGGTCCGAACAGCTCGCCGCGCCCACAGGCAAGCAAGTCTTCATATTCGAAGCTGTGACGCTTGGTGTCCATAAGCGCGATGTCCCCGCTGGGCGGGCCTGCTGGCTGAATTCCCATGTCTGGATTCGTAACACACCGAGCCTAACCGGCAAAGATGGCGACCGCGATGTGCAGACAATCGTGCCGCCGGAAAACCGCGACAAACGACCACGGCGCCAATTGCGAAGGAGTTGCATCTAAGCCGCCAATGCGTATATGTTACAAATGAAACGGTTTTTTGCCGGCCTGCCGAAGCCGGCTATTTGGTCGTAACGATGAGTCAACCGCGTTCCCTGGGATTCCCCTCAGCCCCGCCTGCCGCCGCGCCGACGGCGGACCGCTCGTTGCTCACCGGTTGCCCCTGGCATGACGTGAAGGCGATGCTGCGCCAGGTCGGCTTGCGGCCGACGCGCCAGCGCATGGCGCTCGGTTGGCTGCTGTTCGGCAAGGGCGACCGCCACCTCACCGCCGAAATGCTGTACGAAGAGGCGACCCGCGCCAAGGTGCCGGTATCGCTGGCCACCATCTACAACACGCTGCACCAGTTCACCCAGGTCGGCCTGCTGCGCCAGGTGGCGGTTGAAGGATCGAAGGCTTATTTCGATACCAATGCCTCGGCCCACCATCATTTCTTCGTCGAGGGCGAGAACGAATTGGTCGACATCCCGTGCGCCGAGGTGATTGTCGGCAAGACCCCGATCCCGCCGGAAGGTTTCGAGATCGACCGCGTGGACGTGGTAGTGCGGTTAAAGCGGAAGAGCTGAGCTAAATCTGAATTGCGTTGTCATGGCCGGGCTTGTCCCGGCCATCTCGTTTAGGGGCGCACTGCGTTCCTGATCGGGATCACCGAGACGAGCCCGGCGATTACAAGGTCACTCCACCTTCTCGTTTGGGTAGGCGCCCCACAGCCGCTCCTGCCGGACCCAGCCGTCGAAATTTTTACCGGCAAACTGGCACCAGGTTCCATTGCAGGATTTCAGCTGGCCGAGCACGCCGGATTGCAGGCGGGCGGTCTCCGCGGACGCCGGATCCGGGCTCGCGTAGAGCGGCACCAGAGCATCCTTCAATGTCGGCACCACCACTGCGGAGCGCTTGCCAGACAGCAGCGAGTGGTAGACCCAGCCTTCCGCCCCCTCCCAGTCGCGGATGCGCCGCCAGTTCTCGAACTCGGCGGTGATCTCCACCGGCATGCCGGCGCGGGTATAGACCCAGCGCACCTCCTGGTCCTTGTTGGGGCCGGAGCGCACATTGACGCGATCCGATTTGAGGCTGACGAAGCGCGGCACCGGCAAGCCGCTCACCGAACCGGCGGCCACATCGCCGGCCGCATGGGCTGCCGACACCAGCAGTGCCAGCATGCCGGCGGCGAACGCCGCGTAACCCAAGCGCCGGAACGCGGCTGCAAAGCTTTGTGTTGTCACTGTCATCTGATAGGAAAAAGAATGGATTTTGACCCCACGTGCGAGAACCGCAGTGTGGGCGAGCACGGTTAAAGAGGGCTGAACGGCGCCCTGCGGCGGTATGATGGACCGCCGGACGTCGCGGTTAAAAAGACATGCCGAAGGCCAAAAAACCGCTGGTCATCGTCACGCGCAAGCTGCCCGACAGTGTCGAGCTGCGCATGCGGGAACTTTTCGACGCCCGGCTCAATCCCGACGATAAGCCAATGACGCATGCCCAGCTCGCCGAGGCGGTGAAGACCGCCGACGTGCTGGTGCCGACGGTCACCGACCGCATCGACGCCTCGGTGCTCAGCAAATCGGGCGAGCAGCTCAAGTTGATCGCCAATTTCGGCAATGGCGTCGACAATATCGACGTCGCCACCGCGGTCCAACGCGGCATCACCGTCACCAATACGCCGGGGGTGCTGACCGAGGACACCGCCGACATGACCATGGCGCTGATCCTGGCGGTGCCGCGCCGCCTCGCCGAAGGTTCCACCGTGCTCACCTCCGACCAGAACTGGGCCGGCTGGACGCCGACCTGGATGCTCGGCCAGCGCATCTGGGGCAAGCGTCTCGGCATCATCGGCATGGGGCGGATCGGTCAGGCGGTGGCGCGCCGAGCGCGCGCCTTCGGCCTGCAGATCCACTACCACAACCGCCGCCGGGTGGCGCCCAAGATCGAGGAAGAACTCGACGCCACCTATTGGGAGAGCCTCGACCAGATGCTCGCCCGCATGGACATCATCTCGGTCAATTGTCCGCACACGCCGGCGACCTATCACCTGCTGTCGGCGCGCCGGCTCAAGCTGCTGCGGCCCGAGGCCTATGTCGTCAACACCTCGCGCGGCGAGGTGATCGACGAGAACGCGCTCGCGCGAATGCTCGAGGCCGGCGAGCTCGCCGGCGCTGGCCTCGACGTGTTCGAGCACGAGCCGGCGGTGAACCCGAAACTGGTCAAGCTTGCGCGCGCCGGCAAGGTGGTGCTGCTGCCGCATATGGGCTCGGCCACGCTGGAAGGCCGCGTCGACATGGGCGAGAAGGTCATCATCAACATCAAGACCTTCATGGACGGGCATCGGCCGCCCGATCGAGTCTTGCCGTCAATGCTGTGACAAATCCTTGATCGTCGGCTTGTCGCCACTGAGCGGATTGCCCGGATCCCAGTCATAACTCAGCGTCTCGAACCGCATCGAGCGCGCGTCGACCATCAGCAGGCGTCCGACCAGGCCTTCGCCGAAGCCGACGATTTCGCGAATCACTTCCAGCGCCATCATCGAGCCGAGCACGCCCGGCAGCGCGCCCAGGATGCCGGCTTCCGCGCAGGCCGGCACGGAGCCTGCCGGCGGCGGCTCGGGAAACAGGCAACGATAAGTCGGATTGCGCGCGCCGTCGGCGCGCGTCTCATAGGGGCGAAGCGTGGTGAGCGAGCCATCGAAGGTGCCGACCGCGGCGGTGACCAGCGGCTTTTTGGCGAAATAGCAGGCGTCGGAGACGAGATAGCGCGTGGCGAAATTGTCGGAGCCGTCGGCGACGATGTCGTAGCCCGCGATCAGCTTGAGCGCGTTGCTCGCATCGATCCGCGTCATGTGCGTTTCGATGTTCACATGCGGATTGAGCCGCGCGATGACGGCCTCCGCGCCGTCCACTTTTCGAATGCCGACATCGTCGGTGCCGAAAATCACCTGCCGCTGCAAGTTCGACAGCGACACGCTGTCGTCATCGACGACGCCGAGCGTGCCGACGCCGGCGGCGGCGAGATAGAGCAACACCGGCGCGCCCAGGCCGCCGGCGCCGATCACCAGCACGCGCGCGGCCTTGAGCCTGGCCTGGCCCGGGCCGCCGACCTCGCGCAGCACGATGTGGCGCGCATAGCGTTCGAGTTCTTTTGCGTCGAGCATAGTTAACCCTAGCGCATGGCCCCGAAAAGTGGGAACCGGTTTTCGGAAAATGCCATACGCAAGCAAAAAGAGGCCTCGCACCCTTTTCGGCCAGCCTCTTGATGCCTTGCACCGCTGCCTCGATGGGCTAAGGTGCCGCAAAACAAGGTTAGGGTGGCGTTAAAAACGATGCGTTGCAGTCCGTTCCTGGTGATGCTCGCGCTGCTGCTCGGCGCCGCCCCGGCGCTGGCGCAGGATTCGCCGGGCATCATACCAGCGTCCCCGCAGTCCGATGCCAAGCCGGCAAAAAAACACCTAAAGCCGAAAGCGGTCGCCGCGAAACCGGCAACTCCCAAGCCGGCCGAAGCTAAGGCCGTCACTCTTACGCCCGCCGCGCCAAAAGCCGCGAACGCCAAAGCCGAGCCGGCGCCCGACGGGTTCGCCGGAATTCCGCCGGGCGAGCGCTTGAAAATCCAGGCGGCGCTGCTGTGGTCGGGCGACTATCCGAGCGAGGTCGCCGGCGAGGACCCGATGCTCTCGGCCATCAAGAATTACCAGAAGCGCAGCAAGTCCAAGGTCACCGGCCTGCTCACGCCGTCCGAGCGCGCGACGCTGGTTGCCGACGCCAAAACGCACGAGGACGAATTCGGCTGGAGCGTGGTGGTCGACCCGGCCACCGGCATCCGCATCGGCCTGCCGACCAAGATGGTGCCGCATGCGCACGAGGCCGCGCGCGGCACGCGCTGGTCGTCGGCGCATGGCGAAGTGCAGGTCGAGACCTTCCGCATCAAGGATGCCGAGCTCAAGCTCGCCGCGCTGTTCGAGCAGCAGAAGAAGGAACCGGCGACGCGCAAGATCGAAACCAGCGTGTTGCGCGACGACAATTTCTTCATCAGCGGCATGCAGGGCCTGAAGAATATTTTCCGTGCGCGCCAAGCTGCGCGACGGCGAGGTGCGCGGCTTCACCATGCTGTACGACCAGATGATGGAAGCCATCGTCGCGCCGGTGATGGTGGCGATGGCGGCTGCGTTCTCGCCGTTTCCCGAGCGCAGCGCGCCCTACGCGGCGCTGGCGAAATCGGTGGAATACGGCAACGGGCTGGTGGTGAGCGCGCAAGGCCACATCGTCACCGACCGCAAGCTCACCGAAGGCTGCCAGGTCATCGTCGCCTCCGGATTGGGCGACGCCGATCGCGTCGCCGACGACAAGGACAACGGGCTCGCGCTGCTGCGCGTCTACGGGCCGCGCAAGATGCCGCCGCTGGCGCTGACGCGCGACGCGCCAAGGCGGGCGAACTGACGCTGGTCGGCATTCCCGATCCGAAAGAGCAGGACGGCAGCCGCAAGCTGACCGAGATCAAGGCGCGGCTGGCGGACGGCTCGGCAATCGAATTGCGCCAGCCGGTGCCGATGGCCGGATTTTCCGGCGCCGCCGCGCTCGACGCGCAGGGCCACTTCCTCGGCATGATGCAAATGGGCCCGATGATGCTCGCCAGCGTCGAGGCCGGCCGCGCCGCCGGTGCGGCTCGTCACCGCCGAGACCATCCGCGGTTTTCTCGCCGCGCATCATGTCGCCGACCGCGCAAATGCAAACCGGCGACGCCAGGGCGTCGGTGGTCCGAATAATCTGCGTGCGGAAATAAGCTGGCTAAATCTGAATCGTATACCGGGTAACAACGTCTTTGTTGCGAACCCACCAATAGTCCTGCTCTCCTTCGTAGCCGGCATCCGGCCGAAGTAGCTGTGTAAGTTTATTCAAAAACGACACGGCGTCATTGCGTTCTTCAAAGGTGCAGCGAGCGGTCGCAGTATCTGCGACGTTGCCCTGCTCATCGAGCGTACGCCCACAAATCCTGAACATCGTTTCCTCCTGCGGAAATATCGGCCTGCAATTTCATTAAATTCACCGACAATCCGTTAAGCAAACGTTAATTATCTATTCTTCCACTGCGGCTTGCGCTTTTCGACGAAGGCCTTCATGCCTTCCTTCTGATCTTCGGTCGCGAACAGCGCATGGAAGATGCGCCGCTCGAAGATCACGCCCTCCGCAAGCGGGCTCTCGAAGGCGCGGTTGATCGCCTCCTTGCCCGCCAGCACCGAGGGCAGCGACATAATTGGCGATGGTGTCGGCGACCTTCATCGCCTCCTCCATCAGGCTTGCCGCCGGCACCACGCGCGCCACCAGCCCCGATCTCTCGGCCTCCGCGGCGTCCATCATGCGGCCGGTGAGGATCAGGTCCATCGCCTTGGCCTTGCCGACCGCGCGCGTCAGCCGCTGGGTGCCGCCGATGCCGGGAATGACGCCGAGCTTGATCTCGGGCTGGCCGAATTTGGCGGTGTCGGCGGCAATGATGATGTCGCAATGCATGGCCAGTTCGCAGCCGCCGCCGAGCGCGAAGCCGGCGACCGCGGCGACGATCGGCTTGCGGGTGCGCGCGGCGCGGTCCCAGTCGGCGCAGAAGTTGCCGAGATAGGCCTCGATGAAGGTTTTGTCCGCCATCTCCTTGATGTCGGCGCCGGCGGCGAAGGCCTTGTCGTTGCCGGTGATCAGCAGGCAGCCGACGCCGTCGTCGGCCTCGAAGGCGTCGATCGCCTGGATGAGCTCGGCGATCAGCGCCCGGTTGAGCGCATTGAGCGCCTGCGGACGGTTGAGCCGGATGATGCCGACCCGGCCTTTGGTTCTCGACGATGATGTTTTGGTAGCTCATGGCTTGCCCTTACCGTTTTGATCTCATTCGAGCTTGGCGCCCGAGCGCTTGATGACGTCCGCCCATTTGGCGGAATCCGTCCTGATCGTTGCCGCGAATTCCTCCGGCGTGCCGCCGCCCGGCTCGTCGCCGATCTTGGCGAACTTTTCCTTGAAGGCTTCCGACGTGAGCGCCTTGTTGATCGCGGCATTGAGTTTGTCGACGATCGGCCGCGGCACGCCGGCCGGCGCGATCACGCCGGTCCAGGTCGGGGCCAGATAACCGGGAACGCCGGCCTCGGCGATCGTCGGCAGATCCGGGAAAGCCGGCGACCGCGTGGCGCCGCTCACGCCGAGCGCGCGCACCTTGCCGGCGCGCGCGAACGGCGCGATCGATTGCAGGCTTTCGAACATCAGGTCGACATGGCCGGCGATCAGATCGTTGATCGCCAGCGCGCCGCCGCGATAGGGCACGTGCACGATGCTGGTGCCGGTCATGAATTTGAACAGCTCACCGCCGACATGGCCGGGCGAGCCGTTGCTGGACGAAGCGTTGGTCAGCTTGCCGGGATTTTTCTTGGCATAGTCGATCAGCTCCTTGACCGACGTGACCGGCAGCGTGGGCGACACCGCGAGCAGCAGATGTCCGCGCGCGACCAGTGCGATCGGCTGGAAGTCGCGCTCGATGTCGTAGGGCAGCTTCGCCACCATGTGGCGGGTGATGGCGAGCGCGCCGATCGGCCCCATGCCGATGGTGTAGCCGTCGGGCGGCGATTTCGCGACCAGGTCGAGGCCGATGGTAAGCGCGCCGCCGGGACGATCGTCGACGATGATCGGTTGCCCCAGCTCCTTGCCGAGCTCGGCGCCCAGAATGCGGGCGACCGTGTCGGTGGCGCTGCCGGCCGCCTGCGGCACGATGAACCGGATCGGGTGGTCCGGATAGTCCGCCGCCGGCGCGGTACTCGCCATGCAGGCGAGAATGAGCGGAATGAGGGTCAATCTGCGCATGTCAGCGGGCCCGGCTTGCAGGACACACAGCTTGGCTTATTTCTGACAGCTCGGGCAATAGAAGGTCGAGCGGCCGGTCTGCACGATGCGTTTGATCTTGCCCTTGCAGGTCGGGCACGGCTCGCCCTCGCGGTCATAGACCCGGAAATTGTGCTGGAAATCGCCGAGCGAGCCGTCGGCGCGGCGATGGTCGCGCAACGACGAGCCGCCGGCCTTGATGGCGTCGTTGAGCACCGCCTTGATGGCATCGACCAGCGCCACCGCGCGCGCGTTGGGTTGGCCATTGCGGTCGGCGATGGTGGAGGCCTGCCGCTTCGGTGACAGCCGCGCGCGGAACAGCGCCTCGCAGACATAGATATTGCCGAGGCCCGCGACGACGCGCTGATCGAGGAGCGCGGCCTTCAGCGAGGTCTTCTTGCCCGTGCAGGCTGTCGCCAGCATGGCGGCGTCGAATTCATTGCCCAACGGCTCCGGCCCGATCGCGCGCAGCAGCGGCTCGGGATCGAGCTTGGCGCGCGCCACCAGCTTCATCGAACCGAAGCGGCGCGGATCGTTGAAGGTCACCGTGGCGCCGTTCGACATGTGAAACACCACGTGGTCGTGCGCGGTGCTCTTCGATTGCTCGTGATAGTAGACGCCGGGCTTGGCATCCTGCCGACGCGGAACGAGCCCGACATGCCGAGATGCATCATCAGCACGTCGCCCGACGACAGATCCGCCAGCAGATATTTCGCCCGCCGGCCGAGCCCTTCGACCGTCTTGCCCGGTCAGCCGCTTTTCGAAGTCCTTGGCGAGCGGCCAGCGCAGGCGGCGATCGCGTACCTCGACCTTGAGAAGCCGCGCGCCTTCCATGGCGGGCGCCAGGCCGCGGCGCACGGTTTCGACTTCGGGGAGCTCGGGCATGGTTAATCTCGCACCGTCATCCTGAGGACGCCGAGCGAAGGCGAGCGTACTCGAAGGATCGGGTGCGGCCGACCGCCTCCCATGGTTCGAGACGGCGCTTCGCGCCGCGCTCACCATGAGGCGGCGAGCGCCACTCACACATAGCGCCCCCCGCCCGGCCGCGCTATGGTCCTGCCCGCAAAGGATTATTGGCCATGGCCAAGGCCGCAAAAAGACCCAGAAGACACCCATTTCGGCGAACAGACCGTGCCGCTGGCCGACAAGCAGGGCCTGGTGGACGACGTGTTCCATTCGGTCGCGCGCCGCTACGACCTGATGAACGACCTGATGTCGGGCGGGCTGCACCGGGCCTGGAAGGACGCGCTGGTGACGGCGGTCAATCCGCCCAAAAGCGACCGGCCGTTCGCCCTGCTCGATCTCGCCGGCGGCACCGGCGACGTGGCGTTCCGCGTGGTGGAGGCCGGCGGCGCCGGGCGTGCGCGTCACCGTCTGCGACATCAATGCCGAGATGCTGGCCGTCGGCCGCGAGCGCGCGGTCGAGCGCGGCCACGATCTACGCGGTCACCTTCGAGCAAGGCAATGCCGAGGAACTGCCCTATCCCGACCGCAGCTTCGACTGCGTCACCATCGCCTTCGGCATCCGCAACGTGCCGCGCATCGAGCGCGCGCTCGCGCGAGGCCTATCGCGTGCTGCAGATCGGCGGCCGCTTCCTGTGCCTGGAATTTTCCTCCGTCGACGTGCCGGGCCTCGAGTCGCTCTACGACGCTTTATTCCTTCAACGTGATCCCGCGCATCGGCGAAGCGGTGACCGGCGACCGCGAGGCCTACCAGTATCTGGTCGAATTGATCCGCAAGTTTCCCAAGCCGCAAGCCTTCGCGCAGATGATCGAGGCGGCCGGCTTCCGCCGCGTCTCGTTCACGCCGATGACCGGCGGCGTGGTGGCGCTGCATTCGGGCTGGCGCTTGTGATCTCCGGCGTCTCCCATCTCATCCGTCTCGCGCGCGCCGGCTTCGTGTTCGCGCGCGAGGGCGTGTTCGCGCTGGTCGATACCCGACCGCTGCCGCTGCCGGCGAAGACCGCGATTGCGCTGGCGCGCCTGATCGAGCGGCCGACCGCCAAGGACGGATCGAGCCGGCTCGCCGCGGCGCTTGACCAAGCTCGGGCCGACTTACGTCAAGCTCGGCCAGTTCCTGGCCACCCGGCCCGACGTGGTCGGCAACGCGATCGCGCGCGATCTCGAAAGCCTGCAGGACAAGATGGCGCCGTTTCCGCAAAGCGAGGCGGAAGCCGTCGGTCGCCGCCGCTTTCGGCAAGCCGGTGAAGGACGTCTATGCCAGCTTCGGGCCCGCCGTGGCCGCCGCCTCGATCGCGCAAGTGCATCGCGCCGAGATCGACGCGGACGGCGCGCGCAAAGCCGTGGCGGTGAAAATCCTGCGGCCCGGCGTCGAGCGCCGCTTCAAGGTCGATCTCGACGCGTTCTTCTACGCCGCGCGCAAGGCGGAAAGCCTGTCGCTCGAAGCGCAGCGGCTGCGGCCGGTCGAAGCGGTGGCGACGCTCGCCCGCTCGGTGGCGATGGAAATGGATTTCCGGCTGGAAGCCGCCGCGCTGTCCGAGATGGCGGAGAACACGCGCGAGGACGACGACTTCCGCGTGCCGGCGGTGGACTGGGACCGCACCGCGCGCGAGGTGCTCACGCTGGAATGGATCGACGGCACGCCGCTCAACGATCGCGCCGCGCTCGAGGCCAAGGGCCTCGATCTGCCGGCGCTCGGCCACAAGGTGATCCAGAGCTTCCTGCGCCACGCGCTGCGCGACGGCTTCTTCCACGCCGACATGCATCCCGGGCAATTTGTTCGTCGACGCCGACGGCCGGCTGGTCGCGGTCGACTTCGGCATCATGGGACGGCTCGGCCCGAAGGAGCGGCGCTTCCTGGCCGAAATCCTGTTCGGCTTCATCACCCGCGACTATCAGCGCACCGCGCAGATGCATTTCGACGCCGGCTACGTGCCGCGCCACCATTCGGTCGAGAGCTTCGCGCAGGCGATCCGCGCCATCGGCGAGCCGATCCACAACCGCACCGCCGAAGACATCTCGATGGCCAAGCTGCTTGATGCTGCTGTTCGAGGTCACCGGCCTGTTCGACATGCGCACGCGGCCGGAACTGCTGCTGCTGCAGAAGACCATGGTGGTGGTGGAAGGCGTCGCGCGCACGCTCGATCCCAAGCTCGACATGTGGAGCGTGGCCGATCCGGTGGTGCGCGAATGGATCGAGCGCAATCTCGGGCCGGTCGGCAGGCTGGAAGACGTCGCCGAAGGCGCCGGCGAGATCGGCCGCTTCCTCGGCCAGGTGCCGTCGCTGCTCACGCCGCGCCGGCACGCTGATCGACCAGTTCGACGACATCACCCGCAACGGCCTGGTGCTGTCGCCGGAGACGGTGGAAGCGATCGGCCGCGCCGAGCAGCGCCGCAACCGCTGGACCGCGGTGGCGCTGTGGGCGATCGCGGCGCTGCTGGCGTGGGCGGTTTGGATGCTGCGGTAAGCCGCAGGCTCCCCTCTCCCCGCAAGAGCGGGGAGAGGGAGATCAATTCGCCACCAGCTCTTCCAGCTTGTCGATGCTCTGCGTCCAGCCCGCCTTCATGCCGGCGAGCATCTGCGGCGCGATCGGCACCAGGCCGACCATGTGCGATTTCAGCGTCAGCGTGGTCTTGCCGCCCTGCTCCGATCAGCGTGACGGTGGTCTCGCCTTCGAGCAGATGATTGCCGTCGTTGTCGATGGCGATGTTGCTGAACACCAGCCGCTCGGGCGCGACCACCTCGCGGAACACGCCTTTCATCGGATAGTCGTTGCCGTCCGGCCCGTGCATGACGATGCGCAAGGCGCCGCCGACGCGCACGTCCAGTTCCGGCACCGAACTGGTGAAGCCGCGCGGGCCGAACCATTGCGCCATCATCTTCGGATCGGTCCAGGCCTGCCACACCAGCGCGCGCGGCGCGTCGAACACGCGGGTGATGCCGACGGTGCCTTCGCCGAATGTGGTCATGACGTTCTCCGCAGATGCACTGCCCTCGCCGTCTAGCGGCTTTCGCCACGGCTTTCAGATTGGCGAGACCGACCTCGAAATCGCCGCCGACCATTTTGTCCATGTTGAAGAACACGTGCATGATCTTGGCGAGATAGGGCACGCCGCCGCTGCATGTCCCAGGTCACCGTGGTGCTGTCGCCTTGCGGCACCAGCGTGAAAGCGACGTTGTTGTGCGCTTCGAACGGCGTGAGCATGTCGAGCTTGATCAGCACCTTGCGATGGCGGCGATGCATCGGTGATGGTGATGCGGCCGCTGCCGACTTGGCCGTTACCGTTCCACTCATAGACAGCGCCCTTGCCGCTGGCGCTGGCGCCGTAGGTCCGCTTCATCTGCGGGGTCTTTGTTCTCGTACGGCGACCACTTCGTCCAGGCGTGGAAATCGTTGATCAGCGGGAAGATTTTTTCCGGCGGCGCCTTGATGCTGGCGCTGCGGTAGACGCGGAACGTGTCCGGCTTGGTGGCGGCGTAGACCAGCACCGCAGCCACCAGGACGCCGAGGCAGCCGGCAAAGATGACGAGCGACTTTCAGCATGGAAATTCTCCCTTGATCGCCGCGCATTGGCCGCCTTGACGGCCGCTCATGCCGCCTGCCCCGCATAGGCTTGCTCCAGCGTGGCGATGTCGAACTTCTTCATTTTCATGAAGGCGTTCATCACGCGCGCGGATTTGGCCGTGTCGGGATCCATCAGCCACTTCGGCAGCGCCGACGGAACCACCTGCCAGGACAGACCGAACTTGTCCTTCAGCCAGCCGCAGGGGCCTTCCTGGCCGCCCTCGCTGAGCTTGCTCCAGAAGTAGTCGATCTCGTCCTGGGTATCGCAGGCGACCTGGAACGACACCGCCTCGTCGAACTTGAATTGCGGCCCGCCATTGAGCGCGGTGAAAGGCTGCCCGTCGATCTCGAAGGCGACGACCATCACCGACCCGGCCGGCTTGCCGTGGATGTCCTGCGCCGGGAAGCGGCTGATCGTCCGAGCTTGGAATTCTTGAAGACCGAGACGTAGAAATTCGCCGCCTCCTCGGCCTGCGTGTCGAACCACAGGCAGGGCGTGAGCTTTTTTGCGGCGATCTGCATTTTCGAATTCCCTCCTTACTTCGCCCTCGCCAGATATGCGGCGAGCTGATCCATGGTGCCGCCCCAGCCCTGCGTCATGCTGTCGTGCATGGTGTCGAAGGTCTGCTGCTCTTCCGGCGGTGGCGTCGAGCGTGCGCCAGCGTCACGGTGAACTTGGTCTTGCCGCCGGGCGCGTCCTCGAAGGTGAAGGTCGAGAGCATCTACAGCGGCCATTTGGCGTGGCCGGGATGGCGGGTGACGCCGCCCTTCTCGTCGGAAAACGAATTGACGAAGACCAGCCTCTCCTGCGGCACGATCTCGCGATAGGTGAACAGGCCCCACATCGGCGCCGCCGTTCGGCGCCGTCATGCCGTAGTGGTAGGTGCCGCCGACGCGCAGATCCATCTTGGAGGCGATCACGGTGAAGCCCTTCGGGCCCCACCACTGCTTCATGCGCTCCGGATCGGTGAAGCACTGCCACACCAGATCGCGCGGCGCGTCGAACACGCGCGACATGACGAAGTCTTTGCTCTTCGTTTCGGCAGTTGCGGTCATGGTTTTCTCCACCTGTTTTGCGCGGGCGCTCACTTCGCCTTGATCACCATCCAGTGCACGCCGAAGCGGTCCCGCACCATGCCGAAGCTGGTCGCGAAGAAGGTCGGGCCCATCGGCATCGCCACCTCGCCGCCATCCGACAGCGCGTTGAACAGTGTCTGCGCCTCGGCGTCGGTCTTGGTGTCGAGCGAGAGCGCAAAGCCGTCGAATTTCGGCTTGCCGGTGTTGCGGCCGTCGGACACCATCACGGTGCGTCTCGCCGACCGTGATCGTGCCGTGCATCACCTTGTTCTCGTTGCTCGGCGTGCACATCGACTTGTCGGGTGCTGTCCTTCCAGCGCATCAGCATCGCCGACTTCGGCGCCGAGCGTCTTCTTGTAGAACTCGATCGCCTCGTCGCAGCGGCCGTCGAAGAACAGATAGGGCTGGACTTGCATGGACTCTTCCTCCACAGGGTTCATCTTGACAATTAGGTTGATATCAACATATATACCGTCATGTCAACCCGCCGACGGATCGCAGCGGGAACTTGCCGCTCGCCGCCACCCATCAGGTGCGCGACGCCTGCCTGTGCCTGCACGTGCAGCGGGCGGCGCGCGCGCTGGCGCGGCGCTTCGACGAGGTGCTGCGCCCGCTCGATCTCACCAAGGCCAGTTCTCGCTGCTGACGTCGCTCAACCGCCCGGAACCGCCGAGCATCGGCAGCGTCGCCGCGCTGCTCGCCATGGACCGCACCACGCTCACCGCCAATCTCAAGCCGCTGGAACGGCGCGGCCTGGTGAAGGTCGCGATCGACAAGGACGACAAGCGCAGCCGGCGCCTGACGATCACCGCCGCCGGCCGCGCGTTGCTGCGCAAGGCCTTCCCGATGTGGAAGCAGGCGCATGCCGAGATCGAACGCCTGATCACCGGCATCAGCGCCGACGCCCTGCGCACGCCCTGCGCGCGTTGTCGTGACACGCACGGTGTGCGGCGTTCGACGCAATTACGATCACTCCGCGCGGCATGTTCGCTCGCCGCCACGTAGTCGGCCAGCCGCGCCATGGTCTGCACCAGGCCCTTGTCGGCGCCGTATTCCCTGATGACGCGCGCGCGCTCTTCCGCCGACGGGAACGTGCCGTGCCAGGTGAGGCGGGTCTTGCCGTTGCCGAGATCCTCGAAGGTGACGGTCTGCTGAACTGCACCGGCTCGACGTCGTCGCCGCCGCCGTGGCGATAGACGATGCGCTCGGGCGGCACGATCTCGTCGTAGGTGACGCGGTTCTGATAGTCGCGGCCGTCCGGGCCGTGCATGACGAAGCGCCAGACGCCGCCGGGCCGGAAGTCGAAGGCACTGCGTCGTGGTGGTGAAGCCGTTCGGGCCCCACCATTGCGCCAGATGTTTCGGATCGGTGAAGGCCGAGAACACCAGATCGCGCGGCGCGTCGAACACGCGCGTGCCGATGATCGAGCGCGGATCCTGCTCGAGGTCGATGCTATTTGTTGCGCTCACGCTTCTCCTTCTTCCTTTGGCTTGCAGCGTCTTGCAGATAATCGTCGAGGCGGTCGAGCCGTTCCTCCCAGAGCCGGCGATATTCGGCGAGCCAGTCGTCGACCGGCTTGAGCGCGGTCGCCTCGATCTTGCAGGGCCGCCATTGCGCCGTCGCGGCTGCGCGTGATCAGCCCGGCGTGTTCCAGCACCTTGAGATGCTTGGAGACGGCGGGCCCGCTCATCTTGAACGGCTCGGCGAGTTCGCTCACCGTGGTCTCGCCGAGCGCGAGCCGCGCCAGGATGGCGCGCCGCGTCGGATCGGCGAGAGCGGAGAAGGTGGCGCTGAGGCGGTCGGTCGGCATGGCGTATTGAACCATTCAGTTAAATAACTTATCGGTTAAATACATACAGGCCTCCGGCCGGTCAAGCGGCAGCCAAAATAAATTTGCCGGAGGGCTTTGATTGCATTGATTGCAATGCAATCAATACTATGCTAAGTCTCTAAAAATAGCGGATTTTCCCATGGCCTCGCTCACCGTCCGGCAGCTCGACGAGGCACTGAAGAAGCTGCTGCGGCTGCGCGCGGCGCGCAGCGGCCGCTCGGTCGAGGACGAGGTGCGCACCATTCTGCGCGCGGCCGCCGAGGAGACGGGCTCGAAGCGCTCGGAGACGATCAAGCCGCCGGCGGGAAAACCGTCCCGCCGCGTCACGCCCGCACCGCCGGCCGGAGCCAAGCGCGTGCTGCTGATCATCGGCGGCGGCATCGCCGCCTACAAGTCGCTCGATCTCATCCGCCGGCTGAAGGAGCGCGGCATCGCCGTGCGCTGCATTCTGACCAAAGCCGCCGAGCATTTCGTCACGCCGCTGTCGGCCGGCGCCATCCTCGGCGAGCGCGTGTTCACCGACCTGTTCGATCCGGCAGCGAATTCGACGTCGGCCACATTCGTCTCGCGCGCGAAACCGATCTGATCGTGGTGGCGCCGGCCACCGCCGACCTGATGGCGAAGATGGCCGGCGGTCACGCCGACGATCTCGCCACCGCCGTGCTGCTGGCGACCGACGCGAAAATCCTGCTGGCGCCGGCGATGAACCCGCACATGTGGTCGAACAAGGCGACGCAGCGCAATCTCGCGCAGCTTGTCGCCGACGGTGTTGCGCTCGTCGGCCCGAACGAAGGCGAGATGGCGGAAGCGGGCGAACGCGGACTCGGGCGCATGGCCGAGCCGCTGGAGATCGCCGCCGCGGTCGAGCATCTGCTCGGCGCGCGCAGGCGCAGCCGCTCAAGGGCAAGCGCGTGCTGATCACCTCCGGCCCGACCCATGAGCCGATCGATCCGGTGCGCTACA
Source organism: uncultured Alphaproteobacteria bacterium (assembly GCA_963817045.1). GTDB lineage: Bacteria > Pseudomonadota > Alphaproteobacteria > Rhizobiales > Xanthobacteraceae > Pseudolabrys. Next base: position 68,535 of record CAWFMZ010000001.1, on the reverse strand, counting down.
TCGCCAACCGCTCGTCCGGCAAGCAGGGCCACGCCATTGCCGCGGCGGCGGCGCGCGCCGGCGCCGATGTGACGCTGGTCAGCGGGCCGGTGAATCTGCCCGATCCACCGGGCGTCAATGTCATCCATGTCGAAACCGCGCGCGACATGCTGCAAGCGGTCGAGCGCGCGCTGCCGGTCGATGTCGCGATCTTCGCCGCCGCGGTCGCCGACTGGCGCGTCGCCAATGCCGGCGAGCAGAAGATCAAGAAGAAAGCCGGCCAGGCGACGCCGGAATTGTCGCTGATTGAAAATCCCGACATTCTCGCCACCATCGCCAAGCGCAAAACCGAGCGGCCGAAGCTGGTGATCGGCTTTGCCGCCGAAACCGAGAACGTCGCCGCCAATGCCAAAGCGAAGCTCGCGGCCAAAGGCTGCGACTGGATCCTGGCCAATGACGTGTCGCCGCAAACCGGCATCATGGGCGGCGACCGCAACACCATTCAGCTGGTGACGGCGCAGGGCATCGAGCCCTGGCCGCCGCAAACGCAAGGAAGACGTGGCCGCGATGCTGATCGCGCGCATTGCCGAGGAGCTTGCAAGACCATGAGCGGAACCATCGACGTCCGCATCATGCGGCTGCCGCACGGCGCGGATCTGCCGCTGCCGTCCTACCAGAGCGCGCTCGCCGCCGGCCTCGATCTGATCGCCGCGGTGCCGGCCGATGCGCCGCTCACGCTTGCGCCCGGCGCGCGCGCGCTCGTTCCCACCGGCATCGCCATCGCGCTGCCGCCCGGCCACGAGGCGCAGGTGCGGCCGCGCTCCGGCCTCGCCGTGCGGCACGGGCTCACCGTGCTCAATTCGCCCGGCACCATCGACGCGGATTACCGCGGCGAAATCCAGGTGCTGCTGGTCAATCTCGGCGGCGAAGTCGGTGGCGATCACGCGCGGCATGCGAATCGCCCAGCTGGTGATTGCAACCGTGGCGCGTGCGCAGCTGCGCGAGGTCGCCTCGCTCGACGAAACGCCGCGCGGAACGGGCGGATTCGGCTCTACCGGGGGTTGAAGTGTTGCAATTCCTCGTTTTTGGCTAGACGGATGTCCGACTGTAGCCTATTACCACTTAAATTAGTTGCGACTGGTGCCAACCATGCCGCTGGTGTCCCGCAAGGGCATTCTTGCCATTGCCGCCGTGATCGATGTGGCGATCAACGCCCGCAAGCCGGCCGGTCTCGGCCAAGGCGCTGGCGGCGCGCCATAAGCTTCCGCCACGCCATCTCGAACCGGTTCTGCAAGCGCTGGTGCGCGACGGCATCCTGCGCGGCGTGCGCGGGCCGCACGGCGGCTACGAGCTTGCGCGCGAGCACCAGCGCATCAGCGCCGAAGACATCCTGCGCGCCGCCAGCGCCAGCGAGGACGGCGGCGATCTGCCGCTGCCGAACTCGGCGCTGGTCAATGACGTGGTGAAGCCGGCGCTGGTCGAAGCCGAACGGGTATTTTCAGCCGCGCTCGGCCGCATCAACGTCGAAGACATGGCGAAGCGGGCCGAAGCGCTGAAATAGCCGACTTCGAAGCGCGGCCAGCTTCAGGCATGCCGATGCGCGCATCCGCGTTCACGATCTGGACTCTTTCGGCAGAGTCCCCGCGGGAGTAAAGTCCTTCGATTCGCGAACGGCGCGGCGGACGCCGCTCGCATTCCTGGGGCAGGTCTGAATGCCGGAGACGATCCGGACGGCGAACGAGAGGCTGCGTTCTCGTCCGAGGCGGGGCGGATTCCTCGCCGCCTTCGTTTTTGCAACGCTTTGCATTGCGCTCAGCACGCCGGCTCGCGCCGGCGCGGACGTAGCCATTAGCCTCATCGACGACATTATTCACATTGTCACGACTGTGAGCCGCCAGCAGGTCGCCGCCCTCACGCTGACGCTCGCGCTGCTCTGCTTCGCGGTGCTCGCCATCATCGTGCTGATGCGCACGCGCAAAACCGCCGCCACGATTGAAGCCGCGGCGCACGACGAAACCATGGCGCTGCGCGCCGAAATCGACCGGCTCAAGACGCTGCTGCTGTCGGAGCCGCAGGTGCTGGTGGCCTGGGCGGCGGGTACCGACGAGCCGGAAATCTTCGGCGACACCGGCATCGTCGTGCCGGGCACGGTGCCCGAACGCGTGCTCGCCTTCGGCACCTGGCTGGAGCCGGCGGCGGCGCAACGCATGCAGCACGCGGTCGAAACGCTGCGCAACGACGGCCACGGCTTCGTGATGACGCTCACCACCAAGACCGGCCGCCCGCTCGAAGCGGACGGCCGCGCGGTGGCGGGGCGCGCGGTGCTCCGCCTGCGCGACGTCAGCGGCATCGAACTCGAACTCATGGATCTGGCCGCCCGCCACGACCGGCTGATGGGCGACGTCGAGACCATGAAGGCGCTGCTCAATTCGCTGCCCGCCCCGGTGTGGGCGCGCGACCCGGACGGTCGGCTGATCTTCGTGAATGCCGCCTACGCCCGCGCGGTGGAAGCCGAGGATTCCACCGACGCGGTGACGCGCGCGCTGGAACTGCTCGACCATGCCGCGCGCGAAAGCCTCGCCCGCGCGCGCGCCGACGGCGGTCCGCATTCCGAACGGCTGCCGGCGATCGTCGCCGGTCAGCGCCGCATCTTCGACGTGGTGGACGCGCCGAGCGGCGCCGGCAGCGCCGGCATGGCGATCGACGCCACCGAGGTGGAGGCCATGCGCGCCGAACTCGCGCGCATGATCGAGGCGCACCGCCGCGTGCTCGACCAGCTGGCGACCGGCGTCGCCATCTTCAACGTCGACCGCAAGCTGATCTTCTACAACACCGCCTTCCGCTCGCTGTTCGAGCTCGACGCCGGCTTCCTCGACCAGACGCCGACCGACAGCGCGGTGCTCGACAGCCTGCGCTCGAAGCGCAAGCTGCCGGAGGAGCAGGACTTCCGGCAGTGGAAACAGCAGCTCTACGAAGCCTATCGCGCGGTCGAGCCGAAGGAGCAGATGTGGCACCTGCCGGACGGCCGCACCCTGCGCGTGGTCACCGCGCCCAATCCGGAAGGCGGCATCACCTATCTCTACGACGACGTCACCGAGCGCCTGGACATGCACCGCCGCTACGACGCGCTGATCAAGGTGCAGAGCGAGACGCTCGATCACCTGGCCGAAGCGGTCGCCGTGTTCGGCAGCGACGGCCGCGTGCGGCTGCACAATCCGGCGTTCCAGCGCATGTGGAAGCTGGCGCCCGAGTCGCTCGATCAGCATCCGCATGTGGAGGCGGTGGCCGCCTGGGCGCAGGCGCTGCATGACGACAACGTGGTATGGCGCAATTTACGCGCCGCGGTGACCGCCATCGACAACCGCGAGCCGATCGTCGCGCGCATCGAGCGGCGCGACGGCATGATGATCGACATGACCACGATGCCGCTGCCCGACGGCGCCACGCTGGTCACCTTCCAGGACGTCAGCGACACCGTGAATGTCGAGCGCGCGCTGCGCGAGAAGAACGAGGCGCTGGAAACCGCCGACGCCATCAAGATCGATTTCGTGCACCACGTGTCCTACGAATTGCGCTCGCCGCTCACCAACATCATCGGCTTCGCGAATTTGCTGGGCGACCCGGCGTTCGGCCCGCTCACCGACAAGCAGCACGAATATCTCGGCTACATCACGACCTCCACCAATGCGCTGCTCGCGCTCATCAACAACATCCTCGACCTCGCCACCATCGACGCCGGCGCCATGTCGCTGAACGTGAGCGAGGTCGACATCCGCGGCAGCATGGAGGCGGCGGCCGAAGGCGTGCAGGACCGGCTGGTGAAGGACAATCTGACGCTCGAGATCAGCGCCGCGCCCGGCATCGGCAGCTTCAGCGCCGACGAGCGGCGCCTGCGGCAGATTCTGTTCAACCTGCTCGCCAACGCGGTCGGCTTCTCGCCCGCCGGCGCGACCGTCACGCTGGCGGCCGAGCGGCGGCCGGACGCGGTGGTGTTCACCGTCAACGACCATGGCCCCGGCATTCCGCCGGAGGCGAAGGACAAGGTGTTCGACTGGTTCGAGACCGATTCGATGGGCTCGCAGCACCGCGGCACCGGCCTCGGTCTCTCGCTGGTGCGCTCGTTCGTCGAGCTGCACGGCGGCACGGTGACGATCGACTCCACCCTCGGGCAGGGCACCACGGTCACCTGTACGTTCCCGCTGCAGCAGGCGGCGAGGCAGACGGCGGCTTAGAGTTTGATGCGCAGCCAGTTGGCGATCTCGCCGACGATGCCGCGGCGGAACAGCATCACGCAGGCGACGAAGATCCCGCCCTGGATCACCAGCACCCATTCGCCCACGGCGGCGAGCTTGTATTGCATCACCAGGATTACGAACGAGCCGACCACGGGGCCGAAAATGGTGCCGAGCCCGCCCACTAGCGTCATCAACACGACCTCGCCCGACATCGGCCAATTGACATCGGTGAGCGAGGCCAGCTGCAGCACGATCGCCTTGGTGGAGCCGGCCACGCCCGCCAGTGTCGCCGACAGCACGAAGGCCACGAGTTTGTAGCGGTCGGTCTTGTAACCGAGCGATATCGCGCGCGTCTCGTTCTCGCGGATCGCCTTGAGCACCTCGCCGAAGGGCGAATGAATGATGCGGTAGATGAACAGGAATCCGGCAAGGAAAATGACCAGCACGACGACATACATCGCCGCCTCGTTGTGCAGATCGATGAGGCCGAACAGATAGCCGCGCGGCACCGCCTGGATGCCGTCCTCGCCGCCGGTGAATTTCGCCTGCAGCGCGAAGAAATACATCATCTGCGCGAGCGCCAGCGTGATCATGGCGAAATAAATGCCCTGGCGGCGGATCGCCAGCGAGCCGGCGGCAAACCCGCAAACGGCGGCGGTCGCGGTGCCGGTCAGAATCGCAAGCTCGGGTGGAAAGCCCCACACCTTGGCCGAATACGCGGAAAGATAGCTCGCCCAGCCGAAATAGAGCGCGTGGCCGAAGGATAACAGGCCGACATAGCCGATCAGCAGGTTGAAGGCGCAGGCGAACAGGGCGAAGCACATCACCTGCATCAGGAACAGCGGATAGGTGAAAAAGGGCGCCGCCGCGAGCGCGACCACCATGACCGCGAAGGCAATGGTTTTGCTCGGCGGAATCGCCGCGGAACCTGCGCGCTGTAAGGTATCGACCGCGCGATCCATCAGCCTCTCCGCCCAAACAGGCCGGCCGGGCGCACCAGCAGCACGAGCGCCATGATGACGAAGATCACGGTGTTCGACGCCTCGGGGAAGAACACCTTGGTCAGGCCCTCGATCACCCCGAGGCCGAAGCCGGTGATGATCGCGCCCAGAATCGACCCCATGCCGCCGATCACCACCACGGCGAACACGACGATGATCAGCTCGGAGCCCATCTGCGGCGACACGTTGTAGATCGGCGCCGCCATCACGCCGGCAAACGCGGCGAGCGCGACGCCGAAGCCGTAGGTCAGCGTGATCATGCGCGGCACGTTGATGCCGAAGGCGCGCACCAGGGTCGGATTTTCCGTGGCGGCGCGCAGATTGGCGCCGAGCCGCGTGCGCTCGATCACGAACCAGGTGGCGATGCAGATCGTGAGCGAAGCCACGATCACCCAGGCGCGATAATTGGGAAGAAACATGAAGCCGAGATTGCGGCCGCCCTGCAGCGACTCCGGCACGGTGTAGGGCAAGCCGGCCGAACCATAATGATTGCGGGTCACGCCCTCGATGATCAGCGCGAGCCCGAAGGTCAACAACAGGCCATAGAGGTGGTCGAGCTTGTAGAGCCATTGCAGGAACAGCCGCTCGACGATGACGCCGGTGATGCCGACCACCACCGGCGCGATGAACAGCGCCGGCCAGTAGCCGAGCCCGGAATATTGCAGCAGGAGATAGGCGGCGAAGGCGCCCATCATGTACTGGGCGCCGTGGCTGAAATTGATGATGTTGAGCATGCCGAAGATCACGGCCAGCCCGAGGCTCAACAGCGCGTAGAACGAGCCATTGATCAAACCGATCAGGAGCTGTCCGAACAGCGCGGTCGAAGGGATGCCGAAAATTTCGAACATGCGAGACAAGCTTTCTGCTTGTCGTCGCCGGGCTTGTCCGCGGCGACCCCGCTTAGGAGGGTCAATGCGCCTACCTAAGCGGGATCCACCGGGTCACGCCGCGCAAAGCGCGCGGCGGGCCCGGTGATGACAGTCTTAGCCGCTCACCAGCGGGCAGCTGCCGTCCTTGAGCGGACGGAACGCTTCACCCGCAGGGATGGTGGCGCGTACATGATAAAAGTCGCCGGGATACTTCGAATCCGCCGGCGCCTTCACCTCGAGCAGATAGGCCGGATGCAGTTTGCGGCCGTCGGCACGGACGGTGCCCTTGCCGAACAGCGGGTCGTCGGTCGGCATTTTCTTCATCTCCGCCACCACCGCCTTGCCGTCGGCCGCGCTCTTCAGCGCGGCGACCGCCTTGAGGTAGTGCGTGATGCCGGAATAGACGCCGGCCTGCACCATGGTCGGGAACTTGCCCGCCGCGCCGCGTTCCGCCTGCCAGCGCTTGGTCCAGGCGCGGTTGGCGTCGTTCATGTCCCAGTACCAGGTCTCCGTCAGCGTGAGGCCCTGCGCCGTCGCCAGGCCGAGCGCATTGACGTCGCTCGCGAACACCAGCAGGCCGGCGAACTTCTGGCCGCCCTTGACGATGCCGAACTCGGCGCCCTGCTTGATCGAGTTGATGGTGTCGCCGCCGGCATTGGCGAGGCCGATGACCTTGGCCTTGGAGGCTTGCGCCTGCAGCAGGAACGACGAGAAGTCGTTGGTGTTGAGCGGGTGGCGCACCTTGCCGAGCACCTTGCCGCCGTTGGCTTCGACCGCGGCGGCGGTGTCGCGTTCGAGCGCGTGACCGAAGGCGTAATCGGCCGTGAGGAAGAACCAGGTGTCGCCGCCGGTCTTCACCAGCGCTTTGCCGGTGCCGTTGGCCAGCATCCAGGTGTCATAGGTCCAGTGAATGGTGTTGGCGTTGCACTTCGGACCGGTGAGGTCGGACGCCGCCGCGCCGGAGACGATGAATATCTTGTTCTTGGCGGCGGTGACCTGGCTCACCGCCAGCGCGACGCCGGAATTCGGCGTGTCGATGATCAGGTCGACCTTGTCGACGTCGTACCACTGGTTGGCCATCTGCGAGCCGATGTCCGGCTTGTTCTGGTGATCGCCGGAGATCAGTTCGACTTTGACGTTCGGGTTGGCCTTGGTGAAGTCGGCAATCGCCAGTTTGGCGGCGGCAACCGAGCCCGCTCCGCCGATGTCGGAATAAAGACTCGACATGTCGCTGAGCACGCCGATCTTGACGTTGACCTGGGCACTGGCCGTGCCGCAAGCCAAGATGACGGCAAGCGCCGCCAAACTCATCTTTCGTTTCATTGACGCATTCCTCCATTTTTCGTGCCGTAGCGGCACCTATTACACACCGAGAAAGTCGCGCAGGATTAGCCGCTCACCAGTGGGCAGTTGCCTTCCTTGAGCGGCCGGAAAGCCTCATCCGCCGGGATGGTGGCGCGGATTTTGTAGAAGTCGCCGGGATACTTGGATTCCGACGGCTTCTTCACCTCGAACAGATAGGCCGGGTGAATGACGCGGCCGTCGGCGCGGACGCTGCCCTTGCCGAACAGCGGATCGTCGGTCGGCATTTTCTTCATCTGCGCCACCACCGCCTTGCCGTCATGCGTATCCGCGCCGAGCGCCATTACGGCCTTGAGGTAGTGCGTGATGCCGGCATAGACGCCGGCGTGATTCATGGCCGGATACTTGTTGGTCACGCCACGTTCCGTGTGCCAGCGCTTGGTCCAGGCGCGGCTGGCGTCGTTCAAGTCCCAGTACCAGGTCTCGGTCAGGAACAGGCCCTGCGCCGTATCCAGGCCGAGCGCGTTGATATCGGTGGCGAACACTAGCAGGCCAGCGAGGCTCTGGCCGCCCTTGACGATGCCGAATTCGGCCGCCTGCTTGATCGAGTTGATGGTGTCGCCGCCGGCATTGGCGAGCCCGATGACCTTGGCCTTCGACGTCTGCGCCTGCAGCAGGAACGACGAGAAGTCGTTGGTGTTGAGCGGATGGCGAACCTTGCCGAGCACCTTGCCGCCGTTCTTTTCCACCACCGCCGCGGTGTCGCGCTCGAGCGCATAGCCAAAGGCATAATCGGCCGTCAGGAAGAACCAGGTGTCGCCGCCGGTCTTCACCATCGCCTTGCCGGTGCCGTTGGCGAGCATCCAGGTGTCATAGGTCCAGTGCACGGTGTTGGCATTGCACTTCGGCCCGGTGAGGTCGGAGCTCGCCGCGCCGGAGACGACGAACACCTTGTTCTTGGTGGCGGTGATCTGGCTCACCGCCAGCGCCACGCCCGAATTCGGCACGTCGACGACGACGTCGACCTTGTCGACGTCGTACCACTGGTTGGTGATCTGCGAACCGACATCCGGCTTATTCTGATGGTCGCCGCTGAGCAGCTCGACCTTCACATTGGGATGACTCTTGGTGAAGTCGGCGATCGCCATTTTGGCGGCGGCGACCGAGCCGGGGCCGGTCGCATCCGCATAAAGGCTCGACATGTCGGTCAGCACGCCGATCTTGACGTTGATCTGTTGGGCACTCGCGGCGCCGCAGCCCAATAGGATGGCAAGGGCCGCCAAACTCATGGTCCGTTTCATTGACGTATCCCCTCGTTTCGTGCCCTAGCGGCACCTTTTGTTACACACCGAGATAGTCGTGCAGTTTCTCGACATTGGCATCCAGTTCCGCATTGGCGAACTGGTCGATGATACGCCCATGTTCCATGACGTAATAGCGATCCGCAACGGTCGAGGCGAAGCGGAAATTCTGTTCCACCAGCAGGATCGTGAAGCCCTGCTCTTTCAGCGTGCGGATGGTCTTGCCGATCTGCTGGATGATGACGGGGGCGAGACCCTCGGTCGGCTCATCGAGCAGCAACAGCCGCGCGCCGGTGCGCAGGATGCGGCCGATGGCGAGCATTTGCTGTTCGCCGCCGGATAGCTTGGTGCCCTGGCTGGAGCCGAGCCGTTCCTGGAGATTGGGAAACAATTCGAAGATGCGCTCAAGCGAGAGCCCGCCCGGCCGGATCACCGGCGGCAGCAAGAGATTTTCCTCGACATTGAGGCTGGCGAAGATGCCGCGCTCCTCAGGACAGAAGCGCGATGCCGGCGCGCGCGATCTGATCCGACGAGCGAGCGATCAGTTCCTGGCCCTCGAAGAGCACCGATCCTTCGCGCCGGCCGACCATGCCCATGACCGATTTCAGCGTCGTGGTCTTGCCGGCGCCATTGCGGCCGAGCAGCGTAACCACCTCGCCTTCGCGCACCTCGAAGCTGGCGCCGTGCAAGATGTGCGATTCGCCGTACCAGGCCTGCAGGTCCTTGACCGCGAGCAGGGCGTTGCGCGCATCAAGCATGCCCCACTCCCATGTAGGCTTCGCGCACTTCCATATTGTTCGAGACCGTCTCGTAGTCGCCCTCGGCGAGCACGCGCCCGCGCGTGAGCACGGTGATGGTGTCGGAGAGATCGGCCACCACCGACAGATTGTGCTCGACCATCAGCACGGTGTGACCGGCGGCGACGCGCTTGATCAATTGCGCGATGCGCTCGATGTCCTCGTGCCCCATGCCCGCGGTCGGTTCGTCGAGCAGCAGCATTTCCGGATCGAGCGCCAATGTCGTGGCGATTTCCAGCGCGCGCTTGCGCCCGTACGGCAATTCGACGGCGGTCCAGTCGGCGAAGGAGGCAAGTCCGACATCGGCGATCAGCGCCATGGCCCGCTCGTCGAACTGGTCGAGCGCGGCGGTCGAGCGCCAGAAATCGAACGAGCCGCCGCGCTTGCGCTGCAAGGCGATGCGTACGTTCTCCAGCACGGTCATATGCGGGAACACGGCGGAAATCTGGAACGAGCGCACCAGGCCAAGCCGCGCCACCTCGGCCGGCGGCAGCGCGGTTATGTCGCGGCCGTTATAGAGAATGCGCCCGCGCGTCGGACTGAGGAACTTGGTGAGCAGATTGAAGCAGGTGGTCTTGCCGGCGCCATTGGGGCCGATCAAGGCATGGATGGTCCCGCGGCGGACCTGCAGGGCGACGCCGTTGACGGCGATAAATCCGGCGAATTCCTTGGTCAAATCCTCTGTTTCGAGGATTATATCGTTACTCATACACGCCTTCCCCAGGGTGGCATTGTCAGTGCCTAGCATCGAATGTCCATAGCCCGCGCCGCACAATTTTGCGTGCGCCAATCGGGGTGGGCCACGAGATTGGCTGAAAGTATGAGGCGTACGGCGCGTCAGGCGTGCTCGGCGTGGCCACCGATGCGACCCGCACGCAGCGCGCCCGGATTGAGCCGCGGTTCGGCGCCGATCCAATACAATATGTTGGCCAAGATGCAGAGGCCGGTCGCGGCGAACCAGACCATGGCAGCGCCGACGAAGCCGGTGAACAGGCCCCACCATGGGCTGTGCGCCAGGAACAATATCGACCCGAGCGTAATGTTGACCCCGACCGTGACATAGATGCGCCGCTCGAGATACCAGCTGTCGGTCTGCAGGAAATAAAGGTTCCAGCGTGTCGGCGCTTTCGTCGCAAGCATCGGCTTGAAACCGAGCAGGCGCAGCACATTGCCGATCGGGCAAAAACCGGTCAGCGCGACATTGATCGAGACCAGTCCGGTGGCGATGACGCCGAGGATCCACAGCGGGTTGACCAGCACAGCCAGCGTCGTGCAGGTCAGCAGAACCACGCCGGCGATCAACCAGACCGTCCGCTCGATATACCAGCGGTCGGTGGGAACGACGTAAATGCCTTTGCGCAGTGCCATGGCTTCAATCATACCCCGCTCAAGGCCCGACTCAAGTTCGGCAACCAACCAATTTTATCTAGTTTAGATAACTTTTTTGCAACCGCATTGATCTACATCACAGTAGCAATCCAACACTGAGTAACAGGCCGAACAGACATTGCGCCTGTACGGTCCAAACCAGAACCCGGTTGAAGCCGCGGCCGCGCGGCTCATGCCTGAAGCGGTAGATCAACGCCAACACCGGCGGTAAGGCGGCAAGCGCCGGCCACACATGTCCGCGCGGCAAGGCTTGGCCGATCGGCAGCAGCAGTACGAACGGCAGCAACATCAGCCCGGCAAAAATCCAGGCCGTCCCATCGGGCCCCGCCACGATCGCGAGCGTCCGGCGTCCGACGCGCGCATCGGCTTCGACGTCGCGGTAATTGTTGACCAGCAGCACGGCGCCGGTCAGCAGGCCGAGCGCGAGACCCGCCTCGAGCGCGGCCGAGCCGAGATAGGCGGTGCACAGCCAATAGGTGCCACCCACCGCGCCGACGCCGAAGAAGGCGATCACGAACAGTTCGCCCAGCGGCGTATAGGCGATCGGCAGCGGGCCGCCGGTATAGGCCCAGCCCGACACAATCGATAGGACGCCGAGCAGAAAAATCGGCCAGCCGCCGACCAGCACCAGATAAAGTCCCATGAGCGCCGCCACGGCGAAGCAAGCGGCCGCGCCGCGCTTGACGTCGCCGCCGCGCAGCAAGCCCAGCGCCGTCACGCGTGGCGGTCCGATGCGATCGGGGCCGTCGCCGCCGCGTTCGGAATCGACCGCGTCGTTGTGCAGATTGGTGCCGAGCTGAATGCACATGCTGCCGACGAGCGCCGCCAGCACCGGCAGCGCATGAAACTCGCGGGTTCCCGCCCAGGCCAGCGCGGCGCCGACCACCACCGGCGTCGAGGAAAGACTGAGCGTGCGCGGACGCGCCGCCATGAGCCAGGATGACAGGTTCATAACGTGATCGAGCGTGCAATCGACAAGGTTTTACAACGGCGCCAGCGTAAGGCACGCGGCAAGGACCGGCAATGGTCGCATGGCGGATCACCGGCGGCGCCTTGATCTTGGGCGCCAATACGAGGAAGCTGATGCAGCCATAATAAAAAGTTTTGTCCAGGGAGGATCGCCATAACGATAGTTCGACGCATTGTTTTCGGCACCGCTTTTCTGCTCGCGTCGCTGTCCGGCGTATCCGCGCAGACCACGCCGGCCTACCCGACGCATACCGTAACCATCGTCAATCCGTTCACCGCCGGAAGCGTCAGCGACCTGCTGGGGCGCGTGCTGGCGGAAAAGCTCGGCGCGATGTGGAAGCAGACGGTCATCGTCGAAAATCGGCCGGGCATCGCCGGAACCATCGGCGTGGCCAAGAGCGCGCCCGACGGCTACACCTTGATGTCAACCTCCAACGGCCACACGATCATCACGGCGCTCAACAAAGACCTGCCCATCGATCCGATCAAAGACTTTGCCGGCGTCTCGCAGATCGCGTCAATTCCCGTGGTGCTGATCGTGACGCCCGCATTGCCGCCGACGAATCTGAAAGAGCTCATCGCGCTCGCCAAGGAAAAGCCGGGCACGCTGAACTTCGCATCGGCCGGGCTGGCGAGCTCGACCTACATCGCCGGCGAGCTGTTCAAGCAGGCTACGCATATCGACATCACGCATGTCCCCTTCCGCGGCACGCCGGAGCAGTTCACCAGCATCATGCGCGGCGATTCGCAGATGAGCCTGATGTTTCTCGGCGCCGCGGTCCCGTTCATTCAATCGAGTAAGGTGCGCGCGCTGGCGATCGCGACGCCGACACGCAACGCGGCTCTGCCGAATATTCCGACCTTCGCCGAAGCAGGCATGCCGGAGTATCAATACGATTCCTGGTTCGGCATCATGGCCCCGGCCGGGACGCCGGCGCCGATCCTGAAAAAAATCAGCGAAGACATCGCGACGGTCATCAAACTGCCCGACGTGCAGGCGCGCTGGCAGACGATCGGCGCCGTTGCCGTCGTCAGCACGCCTGAACAATTCGACGCCGTCATCCGCTCCGACACCGATCGCTATGGCAAGCTGTTTAAGGCGGCGGGGGTGACGCCGAAATAGGCCGCGCGCACGAATCAAACGCGCATTCCGAAAGTTATTGGGGCATTGCAATGAAACGTCTGACGATGGGCCTATGCGCCGCCGCCATCCTGTCGTCCGCGCCGGTATTTGCGGATACGGTCAAGATCATCGTGCCCTTCGCGGCCGGAGGTCCGGTGGATCAGCTGGCGCGCGTTCTCGCGCATGAGCTGTCGCCGCTGCTCGGCGCCGATGTCATTGTCGAGGATAAGGGCGGCGCCGGCGGCGCCATCGGTTCGGAAACGGTGGCGCGGGCGGCGCCGGATGGGAGCACCATCCTGCTGGCCAGCCTGGGCTCGCAAGTGATCAGCCCGGCGCTGCGGCCGCCGGGCGGTTACGACCCGGTGAAAAGCTTCGATCCGGTGATGCTGGTCGGCTCGGTGCCGACGTTGCTGGTGATCGGCCCGAAGTCCGGCGCGTCGGACCTCAAGGAGCTGATCGCCAAGGCGAAGGGCGGCCAGACCATGGCCTATGGCTCGGCCGGGCCCGGTACCACCATGAACATAGCCGGCGAGCTGCTCAATTCGGCGGCCGGCTTGCAAGTCGCGCATGTGCCCTATCGCGGCGCCGCCCCGGCGCTCAGCGACCTGATGGGCGGTCAGATCGACATGCTGAACGCCGACTTCCCGGTGCTGCTGCCGCTGGTCAAGGCCGGCAAAGTGAAGGCGCTGGCGCTATACGGCAGCGAGCGCTCGCCCTTGCTACCGGATGTGCCGACCACCGCCGAGCTCGGCCTGCCCGATGTGGTGATGGAAAACTGGTACGGCGTTTTCCTGCCGGCCGGCACGCCGGCGCCGGTGCGCGACAAGTTGGAGAAGGCCTTGTTCGCGGTGGTCGCGGTGCCGGCGGTGGAGGAACGCTTCGCCACGCAAGGAATGCACGGCACGCTCGGCAGCGCCGCCTTCAAAGCCCGCCTGGCGAAAGAATTCCGCTACTGGCAGGACACCATCAAGAAGCTCGGCATCAAGGCGGAGTAACTCTTCTTACCCCTCCCCCCGCGCAAGCGGTGGGGAGGGTCGTCCCGTATCACATAGCGATGCGGGACGGGGTGGGGGCATTTCGCAGCTCGGTGCAATCTAAAAAAAATCTTCCCCCACGCCTGACCCCTCCCCGCCGCTCGCAAACGCTCGCGGGGGAGGGGGAAGGTGCCGACGCGAAAATCCGCGCGCTATTTCTGCTTCGGCAGCAGATCGAAAACCGGCGCGCCGGAGTCGATCTTGGCTTGGCGCACAACTTCATTGGTGGCGATGCGCTGCGCGCGTTGCAGAACGTCGTTAGCGCGATCACGCGGGATGAAACAAACGCCGGTTTCGTCCGCCAGCACCAGATCGCCGGGATTGACGCGAATGCCGCAGATCGTGACCGGCTTGTTGACCGCGATCGTCCTGACGCGCCACTTGCCGGTGATCGGGCTGACGCTGCGCGACCAGATCGCATAGCCGATGTCGCGCGAGTGATCGACGTCGCGCACCGCGCCGTCGACGACAGCGCCGAGCTGTCCCTGACGGTGCCCGATGGTGGCGGACATGCCGCCCATGTTGGAAATCTGATCGACGCCTTGCAACACCAGCACGTCGCCCGGCTCGGCCAGATTATGCGCCTCGATCTCCGCCATGCCGGAGACGCCGCCTGCGACCGCCTGCGGCACGCTTGTCGTCGCCGCGACGTTCTGCACCGTCAGGGCCCGCCCGACCAGCCGGGCCTTCGGATCGATCGGCTTCAGCACGCTGGCCGGAATGGCGCCGACAATGCCGAGCTCGTCCATGGCGTCTGACGACATGCCGGTCAGATCGGGAAGTGCGCGAAAGCCTTGGATGATGTCGGCGGCAATGACCGGCAGCTCCAGCATGCCGAAGGCATCGGCGGGGAGTTTTCCGAGGGGCTGTTTCATGGCCGCACGCTAACCGCCATAACAGGATTCCGGCAAGCTGCTGAAGGCGGCGGGGTTGACGCCGAAATAGACCGCGCGTCAGCCATCGCGGAACTCAACGGGCGGTAATGGCGCGCGGTTAACCTGCAGCTGAAAAATATCGGGGCGCGAATAGTGACCGGTCACGTCAAGGGAGCGTCGCGACCGCGGGGCCGCTGAAGGATCGATATCACAGAAGAGCACCGACTTGTCCCGATTGTGCGGCCCAGCTTCGACCTTGCCAAACGGTCGCACAATCAAGGCTCCGCCGTCACAGAGCCACTCGTCTTCATTATTGAAGAGTTGCTCGCGACCTGGAAAAGTCTTGGGCACATCGCCCGCTTGAATGGCAGTACCCGTGGCGATGACCCAGCAACCGCCTTCGCGCGCGATGTGCCGCATGCTCGCGATCCATTCCTCGCCGCAGTCCCAGGTCGGCGCCACGAGAATCTCCAGATTCTGCGCATACAGAGCATAGCGTGCGAGCGGCATATAATTTTCCCAGCAGATCAGGCATCCGATCCGACCGGCAGGCGTTTCGACGACGCGTAGCCCGCGTGCATCGCCGCGTCCCCACACCATGCGCTCGGGATTGGTGGGCAAGAGCTTACGGTGTCGATTGAGAATTGCGCCGTCAGGGCCGATGACGACCACACTATTGAAGAGCGTCGTGCCGCTGAACTCGGAGTTGATTTCGTGCAACCCGCAGACCATCGTGAGCCCATGATGGGCGGCAGCCTCGGTTAGCGGGCTCAGGTCGCCGCGCGCAATGTCAACCGCCTGCTCGCGCAGCCGCGCGTGGATTTCACCGGCGAGCGCCATATCGCCACCCGGCTTGAGCCGCCAGACCCAGCTTGGATAGCCGGGGATATAGGCTTCCGGAAAGACGACAAGCTTGGCGCCGGCCGCGGCCGCGTCGGCCATATGTTGAAGCATGCGCGCGATCGTGGCGGCGCGGTCGAGTAGAATCGGAGGAGCCTCCACCACGGCGACTTTGATCGGCATGCGAGTCTCCCATTTTGCAATCGAGAGGACAATTTAGCACGGCCGCCGCATACCGAGCAGAGCAATACCGGTTCGAGTGAAACCGCTTATCGCTAGAAATCCGCATCTGGCCCACCACCACCCGCGCCCCTTATGAGGTGACGGACCTCAAGCGGATGATTCGATGTTCCCCACCACCTCCGGCGGTTTCAGCTTCACGGTGACGCTTGCCGTCGTCAGCACGCCCGAACAATTCGACGCCGTCATCCGCTCCGACACCGGCCGCTTTGGCGAGCTGCTGGAGGCGGCGGGGGTGACGCCGAAATAAGGCGGCACGCAAACTAGGGCGTGGACTCATAAACGCGCAGCCAAAAGCCGCCCTGGACGAGCCGCCGACGGATGTCCGCTATTGGGGTAACAGCGGACATCGCGCAGATGAGGCGCGCAAGTCCGCGCGGGCCTGTTCGCTTTCCGTCGCAAACGCGGACCTAGAGTTTCTGCTCGGCCATCCCGACGCCCCATTGTAGGCGCGCAAAGACGTCGGGGAACGCTGAGCAGAATTGAGAAGTGGCAGAAACGAGGAGGCAGTTGACGGAGAACCAGGCGCGATAAAAGAGCTAGGTTGCGGCATGAGTGTGCTACAATTTTGTATGCTCAAAGAACTAGCAATAGAATTGAACGGCGCTGGCTTTCCCAACATTCAGGATGTGCAACATCGACAAGGCCGGGAGTTTCTCACTCCCGACGGCCGTGTATCCGTCTATTCGCTGGGGGAACCGGCACCCACTGAAGATTGGTTCCTTCCCACTCTCTCCGAACTCATAGCGGCATGTGGGGAGAAGTTTTTCTCTCTTATTTTAGATAGTGGAAAATGGCGATGCACAGCATCGGGGTATGAAGGATGTGATGATTTATATTCAACTCCCTCTGAAGCCGTCGCCCGCTTGTGGTTGGCCTTGAATAAGAAGGTATGACGGCTCTCGCGCTTCAATTCCGCGGTATCGCGTCACGGATGCGAGCGCCTCGCCCCTCCTAGACCCTGTTGAGATCACGAATTGTAACCATTTGGCCCGACTATGTTGCGCTGCAGCATTTGCTAACTATATGAGGGTTTCAAACGATCGCATTGGTGCTCCAAAAGCGGCTCCGCCGGCAGCGATCTAAGAGGCATCCGACCAGCGTCCAGGGCGTCGCGTCCGGAAGTCCTCAGCAGGAAACGCCTTAAGGATTGGTGCCATGTTGGACTCAACAACCAAGACTACGACAGCGAAGCCCGCCAGCTCCTCTAGGATGGATGCTACGCAGGCGTTCCGCGCGACCGCCGAAAACGGCTCCGCGCAAGCCAAGGAAGCTTTCGAGAAGATGAGCGCCGCTACGACCGAAGCCACCGCTCTGATCAAGGACAGCTATTCGACGGTCGTTAAAGGTGCGCAGGGCTACAACACCAAGGTCATCGAGTTCGCTCAAACCAATACCGAAGCCGCCCTCGACTTCGTCCGAAAACTGTCCGGCGTGAAATCGCCTTCAGATTTCTTCGTTCTGTCGACCGAACATGCGCGCAAGCAATTCGAAACACTGACCGAGCAGACCAAGGAACTTGCAGCGCTGGCTCAGAAGGTCACGCTCGCGACCGTGGAGCCTCTCAAGACGGGCGTCACCAAGGCATTCGGCCAGCCCACCTGACCTGACCGACCAGCTTCAAACTTCAGCATTATTCGAAGCCCGGGTTGTCGCCCGGGCTTCTTGCTAAGAGCGTCGCCCGTGAACTTTTCGACTTTCATGCGAGTTGCAAAAAGGCCGACGCTTGTCGACACTCGCCGCTCGGCGCATGATCCATCGGACGCGAATTCGTCAACGTGACATGCACTGTGCGGCCCATTTGAAGATCAGGTGCACGCCATCAACTTTGGCATTGCCTTGTTGGCTTTAGGCGGCTGTGCCCGTGATCCTGATTGGAATAAACCGTTCAAAGATGCGGCTGACGCCGCTGACTATGCTTGCCAAATTTATCATTTTACTCCGGGAACCGAAGCTCACGCTAAATGTGTGCAAAATGTCATTGTTGCCCGACGGGGTAAATGAACCGCGCGTACTTCGGCGGAAAGACGCCATGTCCGCTTTTGACCCGTCTCGGACACGAAGCGTGCACCGCAGCAGTCGAGCTCGCCGCCGGTGATTTGTAGCCGAATTAATTAATTGCAGACCATCCAGCATTGTCCAAAGAAATTGCACACACGATGGGCACCTATGCCACCGCACGAACCATAAAATTGTCTTGGGCCGTAGTGGTCGCCAAAGTAGTATTTGCGACGACACTTGCCATCGGGGCCACGATACCGGTTTATGCCGCATCCGTCGGCGACTTGAGTTATCATTCCGGACGCTGCCCGATCGGGCGTAAACGGCATGGCCTGGGTGGCAACCGCTGACGAAGCGACAGCAGCAACAATTAAAACACAAGCAAAGAGTTTATTCATTCACTCTCCCTTCAGCCCCGATACTATCGGTACGCCTTGCGGTTCGCAATCAATTGCGGAGCGCGGTCTTTCTGCTTTGTCCACGCCTTTAGAACACGACGTGTATGTCCGCTTTCGGCACAAAGCGAAAGCGGACATTTGTCGGCACTGGCGCTGAATGGGTCGGAAGCGAATGACCAAACTGCAGTCGTGCGATGGCACACAGATTAAAGCAAACCAGAGCCGGCGTGATTTTTGAATAATTCAGTGGGCCTGACGGGCTGATAACCTACTTTAAGGAAGATCGCCTTCAGAATTGGAAAGGCCGTGAAATGGTCAGGCCAGCCGGTCGGCTTGAATTGTCATGCCAAGCTGGGGCCCTACCATAGATATCTGGCGTATCCCATATCTGCGTTTCATCGATGCCACCTCTGGCGGTGTAGCCGTTGAGTTCAAGAGCCGGTATCCGGATCTGCTTTTGATTTTTGGATTTGAGCGGACGCAGCGCACGGCGTGTTTTATGAGTGCACGCCCTAGGCCCGCGTCCCCCGAGCAACCCTCGAATCTGGCAATCTGCTACATGCGCCGTTAATAAGGTGACGGCGCGAGGCATAGGATTCGATGTTCCCCACCACCTCCGGCGGCTACAGTTTCACGGTGGCGCTCGCCGACGAGCAGGCCACCAGCCGGCTGATGGTGGATATCGCCGCCGCGCTAGCGCCCGGCGACCTGATCACGCTGTCGGGCGACCTCGGGGCCGGCAAGACCACCTTCGCGCGCGCCCTCATCCGTCATCTCGCCGGCGACGAGACGGTCGAGGTGCCGAGCCCGACCTTCACGCTGATGCAGACCTACGAGCTGCCGCGCTTTGCGCTGGTGCATGCCGACCTCTACCGGCTGTCCGGGCCGGCCGAGCTCGCCGAGCTCGGCTTCGAGGACATCACGCCCAACGCCGTGACGCTGCTGGAATGGCCGGACCGCGCCGCCGGCTTCCTGCCGCCCGACCGGCTCGACATTGCGTTGACCTTGTCGCCGCAGCAGGGCCCGACCTTCCGCAATGCGCGCGTCACCGGTTACGGCACGATGGCCGCGCGCGCCGAGCGCATCGCCGCCATCCGGGTGTTCCTCGCCCGCTCCGGCTTCGCCGAGGCCTCCCGGCAATACGTCCAGGGCGACGCCTCGACGCGCGCCTATGAGCGGCTCACGCTCGACGGCGAGAGCTATATCCTGATGAATTCGCCGAAGCGGCCGGACGGGCCGCCGGTGCGCGACGGCAAGCCCTATAGCGCGATCGCGCATCTGGCCGAAAACGTGACGCCGTTCGTCGCCATGGCGCAGGCGTTGCGCCAGCGCGGGCTATCCGCGCCGGCGATTTTCGCCGCCGACCGCGAGGCCGGATTGCTGGTGATCGAGGATCTTGGGCGCGAACTGGTGGTCGCGGGCGATCCGCCGGCGCCGATCGAGGCGCGTTACGAGGTGGCCGCCGATCTGCTGACGGCGCTGCATCGCGCAGCCCTGCCCGCTGTGCTGCCGGTCGAGGCGGGCATCGACTACGCCCTGCCGCGCTACGACATGGAGGCGTTGCTGATCGAGGCCGAACTGCTGGTCGACTGGTATCTGCCGCTGCTCGAGGCCAAGGTGGCCGCCGCCAAGCGCGACGCCTATGTCGCGCTCTGGCGCGACGCGCTGCTGCCGGTGTTCGAGACGCCCGCGACCTGGGTGCTGCGCGATTTTCATTCGCCCAATCTGCTGTGGCTGCCGGAACGCGAGGGCGTGGCGCGCATCGGCCTGCTCGATTTCCAGGACGCCGTGATGGGGCCGGCCGCCTACGACCTCGCCTCGCTGTTGCAGGACGCGCGCGTGGACGTGCCGGAGATGATGGAGATCGCGCTGCTGTCGCGCTACACGCGCACGCGGCGCGCCGCCGACTCCGGCTTCGACGCGCCCGCCTTCGCCAAGGCCTATGCCACGCTGGCCGCCCAGCGCGCCTCCAAGATCCTCGGCATCTTCGCCCGCCTCGACCGCCGCGACGGCAAGCCGCAATATTTGCGTCATATGCCGCGTGTATGGGGCTATTTGCAGCGTTCGCTGGCGCATCCGGCGCTGGCGCCGCTGGCGGCGTGGTATCGCGTCAATGTGCCGGCCTTGAAGGCGATCTAGACGCATGATCCCGACGCCAACGAAAGCCATGGTGCTGGCGGCCGGCATGGGCACGCGCATGCGCCCGCTCACCGACCGCGTGCCGAAGCCGCTGGTCGAGGTCGGCGGCAAAGCGCTCATCGACCACGTGCTCGACCGGCTGGCGGATGCCGGCGTCGAACGCGCGGTGGTCAATGTCCATCACTTCGCCGAGCAGATCGAGCGCCATCTGGCCGCGCGCAGCAAGCCGCAAATCGTCATCTCGGATGAACGCGGCTTGCTGCTCGGCACCGGCGGCGGCGTGGTGAAGGCGCTGCCCGCGCTGGGCGGCGCGCCGTTCTTCCACATCAATTCCGACACCATCTGGATCGACGGCGTTAAGCCCAATCTGACGCGGCTGGCGCAAGCCTTCGATCCCGCCAGCATGGACGCAGCTCTGCTGCTGGCGCCCACCACCGGCAGCATCGGCTATGCCGGGCGCGGCGATTTCGCATTTGCCGCCGGACGGCCGCCTGCGCCGCCGGGCCGAGCGCGAGGTGGCGCCGTTCGTCTATGCCGGCGCCGCGATTCTTTCGCCCGCGCTGTTTGCCGGCGCCCCGCAAGGCGAATTCCCGCTCACCGATCTGTTCGAGCGCGCCGCGCTTGCCGGCCGCCTGCACGGGTTGCGGCTGGAAGGCCTGTGGATGCATGTCGGCTCGCCCGACGCCATCGTCTCGGCGGAAGAGGCGATCCGCGGCCAGCACGGGGTAGAGCCGCGACAAAGCGTGTATGATTCACGCGATGCCGGCCGCAAAACCCAACGTCTTCAACATCCCCGCCTCGGCGCCGTTCCTGGCCGTCCTGATCGACGCCTTGCGCGCCGGCAAGCTGGTGCCCGGCTTTCCGGCCACGCGCGATCCGCTCGAACTCGCGCGCGCCACGCTCTATCTGCCGACCCGGCGCGCCTGCCGGCTGGCGCGCGAGGTGTTCCTCGATCGTGCTCGACGGCGACGCCGCCATCCTGCCGCGCATCGTCGCGCTCGGCGACCTCGACGAAGACGAGATCGCTTTCGCCGAAGCCGCCACCGGCGACCTGGCCGAAGCCGCGCTGGCGCTGCCGCCGGCTTTCGGCGCGCTGGAGCGGCGGCTCACGCTTGCCGAGCTGATCTCGAAATGGGCGCGGCGATCACGCCCGATCAAGGCGCGCCGCTGATCGCCAACACGCCGGACGCCGCGATGGCGCTGGCCGATGCGCTGGCGCGCCTGATGGACGACATGATCACGCGCCAGGTGCCGTGGGACAATCTCGACAGGCTGGTGCCGGAAGACCTCGACGAATACTGGAAGCAGTCGCTCGCATTCCTCAAATTCATGCACCCGCGCTGGCGCAAATTCCTCGCCGAGCAGAACGCCATCGAATCCGCCGAGCGCCGCGACAAATTGATCGAGGCCGAGACCAAGCGCCTCGCCAACAGCGATGCGCCGGTGATCGCCGCCGGCTCCACCGGCTCGATGCCGGCGACCGCCAAGCTGCTCGCCACCATCGCGACGCTGCCGCACGGCGCGCTGGTGCTGCCCGGCCTCGACACCGATCTCGACGACGCCTCGTGGGCGCTGATCGCCGGCGACGCCGACGACAAGAGCCATGACGGCGCGCCCGCCGCCGGCCACGCGCAATTCGCCATGCACGCGCTGCTCGACCAATTGCGCATCACGCGCCGCGACGTGGTCGCCTTGGCAAAGCCTGAGCCGCACGGCCGCGAACTGCTGGTGTCGGAAGCTCTGCGCCCGGCCGCCACCACCGAACGCTGGCAGGCGCGCGCCGCGACAAAGGACTTCGACGCCGCCGCCGACAGCGCGCTCGCTTCGCTCGCCATGATCGAGGCGGCCAATGCCGAGGAAGAAGCGCTCGCCATCGCGGTGGCGCTGCGCGAGACGCTCGAAGACCAAGGCCAAGACCGCCGCGCTGGTGACGCCCGACCGCGCGCTGGCGCGCCGCGTGGTCGCCGCGCTCGAGCGCTGGCAGGTCAAGGTGGACGACTCCGGCGGCGATGCGCTCGCCGATACTTCTGCCGGCGTGTTCGCACGGCTGGCGGCGCAAGCCGCGCTCGGCGGCCTGGAGCCGGTGACGTTGCTGGCGCTGCTCAAGCATCCCTTGCTGCGGCTCGGCGCTAAAGAGGGTGCGCACAACGCCGCCATCGCCACGCTGGAACGCGCGCTGCTGCGCGGCCCGCGCCCGCGCCCCGGCAGCGACGCACTTGCGCACGCACTCTCCACCTTCCGCGCCAATCGCGACCGAGCTTGCACCGCAGCGATCCGCGCCGGCTGATCGCCGACGATGAGTTCGACGTGGCCGCCGAACTGATCGCACGGCTCGGCGCCGCGCTGGCGCCGCTGGAAAGGTTAAAGCACGGCAGCCATCCGCTCGCCGCGCTGGCCAAGTGCCATAGCGACGTTATTTCCGGGCTCGGCCGGGATGCCAAAGGTGACGTCGCGGCCTTCACCGGCCACGACGGCACCGCGCTCGCCCGCGCCTTCGAAGAACTCACCGAGAGCCCATCCGCCGCCAGCGCTTGGCGTCGCGAAAAGCGACTATGCCGAGCTGTTCCACGCCGCCGTCGCCGACCGCGTGGTGCGCCGGCCGCGAAACGCCGAACGTGCGCGTGCGCATCTTCGGCCCGCTGGAAGCGCGCCTGCAAACGTTCGACCGCGTCGTGCTCGGCGGCCTCAACGAAGGCACCTGGCCGGGCGAGACCCGCAACGATCCCTGGCTCAGCCGCCCGATGCGCCGCGATCTCGGCCTCGATCCGCCCGAGCGCCGCATCGGCCTCGCCGCGCACGACTTCGCGCAGGCGTTGGGCGCCGAGGAGGTGATCCTCGCGCGCGCCGCCAAGATCGCCGGCGCGCCGACGGTGACCTCGCGCTTCGTACAGCGCATCGCCGCGCTCGCCGGCGAGGCGCGCTGGAAAGAGGCGCTGGCGCGCGGCAATCGCTATCTCGAGCTCGCCCGCGCGCTCGATCATCCACCGGCGGTGAAATCCGCCGAGCGTCCGGCGCCCAAGCCGCCGCTGGCAGCGCGCCCGCTGCGGCTGTCGGTCACCGCGATCGAGGATTGGCTGCGCGACCCCTACACCATTTACGCCCGATATATTCTCCGCCTGCAGCCGCTCGATGCCGTCGACACCCCGCCGGGCGCGCGCGATCGCGGCACCGTCATCCATGCGGCAATCGGCGACTACACCAAACTGTTTGCGCCAAAGCCGCCGGCCGATCCGCTGAAGGAACTGCTGGCGCTCGGCGAAAAGCACTTCGCCACGCTGGCCGACTTTCCGGAGGCGCGTGCGTTCTGGTGGCCGCGCTTCGTGCGCA
Source organism: uncultured Alphaproteobacteria bacterium (assembly GCA_963817045.1). Classification (GTDB taxonomy): domain Bacteria; phylum Pseudomonadota; class Alphaproteobacteria; order Rhizobiales; family Xanthobacteraceae; genus Pseudolabrys. Next base: position 44,716 of record CAWFMZ010000001.1, on the reverse strand, counting down.
TCGCGCAATGGTTCGCGCAGTGGGACAGCGCGCGGCGCGACGGCCTTGCGTCGCTGCATGCGGAAATCCGCGGCGAGCTGAAATTCCCCGTCGGCAAACGCGAGTTCACGCTCTCGGCCATCGCCGACCGCATCGAACAGCGCAAGGACGGCAGCTACGCCATCATCGACTACAAGACCGGCGCCGCGCGCACCGAAAAGCAGGTGCGCACAGGCTTAGCCCCGCAACTGACGCTGGAAGCCGCCATTCTGCGCGGCGGCGGCTTCCAGACGCTTCGCCCCGGTTCGGTGTCCGAAATCGCCTACGTCACGCTGAAAGGCGGCGAGCCCGCCGGCAAGCCGAATGAGATCGACTTCAAGGACGGCACGCCCGACAGCCAGGCCGACCACGCGCTGGCCCGGCTGAAGGAACTGGCCGCGACGCTTCGAGGACGAGGCGACGCCCTATCTCTCGCTCGTGCATCCGATGTGGAAGACGCATTACGGCGACTACGACCACCTCGCGCGCGTGAAGGAATGGTCGCTGACCGGCGGCGGGGAGGAGGAGCCGTGAGGGCCAGTTGTCGCGCGGAGTCCGTCAGCATTCCGTTCGTCCCCGCGCAAGCGGGGACCCAGTGCTTAAGGCGGCTGGCCCTGAGATCGCGGCCCTGGATTCCCGCTTGCGCGGGAACGAACGGAAAGTGTTTCGATGCCCCGGCACATCCGGTTCATGCAAGCGGAGTGCGCCCATGACCGCCCCGCGCACCATCCCGCGCGACCGTGCGCGAGCGTGCAGGTCGCGCGCCGCCGATCCCGACGTCTCCGCCTTCGTCTCGGCCAATGCCGGCTCGGGCAAGACCTATGTGCTGGCGCAGCGCGTGATCAACTTGCTGCTGCGCGGCGTCGATCCGGCGAAAATCCTCTGCATCACTTTCACCAAGACCGCCGCCGCCAACATGGCGAACGAGGTGTTCAAGCGGCTGGCGGGCTGGACCGCGCTTGCCGACGCCGCGCTCGACAAGGAGATCGCGCTCTCGACCGGCCACGAGCCCGAGCCAGCGCAGCGCGCGCGGGCGCGCCGGCTGTTCGCCTCCGCGCTGGAGACGCCGGGCGGCCTGAAGGTGCAGACCATCCACGCCTTCTGCACGCGGCTGCTGCACCAGTTCCCGTTCGAGGCCAATGTGGCCGCGCGTTTCACCGTGCTCGACGAGGCCTCGACCACGCAACTGCTCGACCAGCTAACGCTTGAGGTGCTGCTGGAAGCCTCGGCCAAGCCGGAGGGTGCGCTCGGCCTGGCGCTCGCGACCGCCATCGTGGAGGCCGCCGATCAAACGTTTAAGGATGTAATCGGCGACGCCATCAAAAAGCGCGACGCCATCGATGCCTGGACGCAGCACGCCGGCAGTGTCGACAAGGCGATGGCTGAATTATCGAAGGTTTTCGGCATCGCTCCCACCGATACTCTTGGATCGGTCGAGCAAGAATACTTTTCGAAGTCGCTGATTCCGGCGGCGGAATGGCCGGCGCTGATCGAGATTCTCGAATCAGGCTCGAAATCCGACGCCTATCACATCGCCGCGCTCAAGGCCGCGCAAGCATCGGTCGGCCGCGCGCGGATCGACAATTACCTGAAGGTGTTCTGCACGGCCGAGTTGGAACCGCGCAAGAACATCGTAACCAAGAAAATCGCCGACAAGCAGCCCGATTGGCTGGCGCGGCTCGTCGCCGAGCAAGACCGCGTGTGCAAGCTGATCGCACGCGAACGCGCGCTCGCCGCGCGCGAGCGCACCCGCGCGCTCGTTACCATCGCGGCGGATGTGATCGCGCGCTACCGGCGCGAAAAAGAGCGGCGCGCGCTGCTCGACTACGACGACCTGATCGACAAGACGCTGGAACTGTTCGCCCGTTCGTCCGCCGCCTGGGTGCTCTACAAGCTCGATCTCGGCATCGACCACGTGCTGATCGACGAGGCGCAGGATACCAGCCCGAAGCAATGGAGCATCGTGCGCACCATCGTGTCGGAATTCACCCCCGGCGGCGCGCGCGCCAATGTGCGGCGCACGGTGTTCGCGGTCGGCGACGAAAAGCAGTCGATCTTCTCGTTCCAGGGCGCGGCGCCACGTGCCTTCGACGAAATGCGGCGCGAGTTTGCCGGACAGTTCGACACACCGGAGCTGGGCTGGCGATACTTGCGTTTCCACCATTCGTTCCGCTCCGGCGACGCCGTGCTCGGCGGCGTCGACCGGGTGTTCCGCGCGCAAGAAATCTTTGCCAGCGTCACCACCGACGCAGCCGGCGTGCCGCCGCACATATCGCTGCCGGACGCCGCGCCCGGGCTGGTCGAGCTGTGGCCGCTGATCGCGCCGGCCGAACGCAAGGAGATCGAAGGCTGGGACGCGCCGTTCGACACCGAGAGCGAGCAAAGCCCGCGCGTGCTGCTGGCGCGCAAGATCGCGGCGCAGGTCAAACTATGGATGGCGCGCGGGAGCAAAGCCGGCGACGTGCTCGTCCTGGTGCGCCAGCGCGGGCCGCTGTTCGAGGCCATCATCCGCGCGCTGAAGAATGCCGAGATCGCGGTGGCCGGCGCCGACCGGCTGGTGCTCACCGAGCATATCGCGGTGATGGACCTGATGGCGCTGGCCGACGCGCTGCTGCTGCCGGACGACGATCTCGCGCTCGCCAGCGTGCTCAAGAGCCCGCTGTTCGGTTTGAGCGAGGAGCAACTGTTCGATCTCGCCTGGGACCGCAAGGGCTCATTGCGCGCGAGTTTGCACTCCAAGGCAAATAGCGAACAAGTCTTTGCCGAAACCGAACGCGCGCTCGAAGAGCTCGCGAGCGCTGCGCGCACGCTCACGCCGTTCGGCTTCTTCGCCCATGTGCTGGGCCCGCGGCGCGGGCGCGCGAAATTTCTTGCCCGACTCGGGCCGGAGGCCAACGACGCGCTCGATGAATTCCTCAATCTGGCGCTCGACTACGAGACGCGCCAGACGCCGTCGCTGCAAGGGTACCTGGCCTGGCTGCGTGCCGCGCAAAGCGAGGTCAAACGCGACATGGAAATGGTGCGCGACGAGGTGCGGGTGATGACCGTGCACGGCGCCAAGGGGCTGGAAGCCGACACCGTCATCCTCGCCGACACCACCACGCCGCCCACCGGCCCGCGCGATCCGCGCTTGCTGACATTGGAAGATGGCGCGCTGGTGTGGGCGACCGCGCGCAACGCCGATGTCGCTGCCATGACCGATGCGCGCGGCAAAGCGCAGCAGGAGGCGCGCGACGAATACCGGCGGCTGCTCTACGTCGCGATGACGCGCGCCAAGGAACGGCTGCTGATCTGCGGCACGCAAGGCGTGCGCAAAATTCCCGACGGCTGCTGGTATCAGTTGGTCGAGGACGCGCTGAAAGACGATTGCGTAGCGGAGCCGGCCGACGACGGCGACGGCGAGGTGTGGCGGTACCGTAAAAGTACATCGCAACCGGAGAAGATCAAAAGAACAGCTTTGTCTGCCGCGACCAAGCCGAGTTCTGCTCCGATTTGGCTGAGATCGAACGCCAGCTCTGAAATCTCCGGCGTGCGTACCATCACCCCTTCGAGCGCCGAGGATGACGCCGCCCGGTCCCCCGCAACCGGCGGCAGGGCCGCCGCCTTGCTGCGCGGCGCGCTGGTGCACCGGCTGTTGCAATCGCTGCCGGATATCCCCGCGGAGCGGCGCCGCAAAGCGGCGGACGAATACCTCGCCCGCGCCGGCGCCAATTTGGCGGCCGAGGAACGCGAGCAACTTGCCGAGCAAGTCATGCTCGTGCTCGAGGATGCGCGCTTCTACGAGCTTTATGGCCCCGGCAGCCGGGCCGAAGTGCCGATCGTCGGAAGGCTTATCCTCGGCGGAAAAACCGTGCGCGTGTCCGGCCAGATCGACCGCCTGGCGGTGACGCAAGCCTCTGTCCTGATTGCCGATTTCAAAACGAATCGGCCGGCGCCGCGCCGAATCGAGGACGTGCCGCCCGCCTATGTCCGCCAGCTCGCGCTCTACCGCGCCGTGCTGGCGAAGTTGTACCCGGACAAGCCGCTGCGCGCCGCCTTGATCTGGACCGAAGTGCCTGATCTCATGGAGCTTTCCGGCGAGGTATTGGATGCTGCTTTGTTGCGCATCACCTCCTCGCGATAGCGCCTTGACGCTGCCGGATCACGTTCATAGGTTCCTGCCCTCACCAATTCGCGGGCCGTGATTCTCCGCCCATAATCCACAAGAGGTAATCCCCATGGCCGTCGGCAAAACGTCGGACGCAAGCTTCGAATCTGATGTTCTAAAATCCGCCGCGCCGGTGGTCGTCGATTTCTGGGCGGAATGGTGCGGCCCCTGCCGCATGATCGCGCCGGCGCTGGAGGAAATCGCCGGCCAGCTCGGCGACAAGGTCAAGATCGTCAAGCTCAATGTCGACGAGAATCCGAACACCGCAGCCAAATACGGGATCATGTCGATTCCGACCCTGATGCTGTTCAAGAACGGCGAAATCGCCTCGCGCCAGGTCGGCGCCGCGCCGAAGCAGAAGCTGCATCAGTGGATTAGCGGCGCGGTCTGATCGCGGCAAAATTTTCAGGTCGAACGGCCGGCCCTCGTGCCGGCCGTTTTCTTATTCACGCCGGCGGCGTGCCGTTCTCGCGCAACGCTTCGCCGGCGAGATAGAGCGAACCGGTGATCAGAATCCGCGGCGGCGGATCGAGATCGAGCTTGCGCGCGGCATCGAGCGCTTCGTCGAGATTGTCGCGGCTGGTGGCCGGCAGGCCGATAGCGCGCGCGGCATCTGCCACCGCTTCCGCGCTCAGGCCCTTCTCGGCGCCCGGTACCGGCACCGCAATCATGCGGCGGGCGAGCCCGGTGAAATTGCTCAAGAAACCCTGGCAGTCCTTGCTCGCCAGCATACCCACGATCAGCACCAGCGGGCGCGAGACGCGCTCCTCGAGATCGGCGAGCGCCGCCGCGATGGCGCGGCCGCCGTCTGGATTGTGGCCGCCGTCCAGCCATAGTTCGCTGCCCGCGGGCGCGAGGTCGACCAACCGGCCTGCGGCAAGCCGCTGCAGCCGCGCCGGCCAGTCGGCCTTGACCATGCCGGCTTCAAAGGCGGCCGGCGAAATCTTCAACGGCTTGATCGCCCGCAGCGCCGCGATGGCGAGCCCCGCATTCTCGAACTGATGGCGGCCGTAAAGTCTCGGCGCCGGCAGATCAAGCAGGCCGGCTTCGTCCTGATAAACCAGCCGCCCGCGTTCCTCGGTCGCGGTCCAGTCCTCACCGGCGATCTTCAACGGCACATTGAGCCGCGCCGCTTGCCGTTCGATCGCGGCGAGCGCGTCGCGCGGCTGCGCGGCGACAATGGCTGGCGTTCCGCGCTTGAGGATGCCGGCTTTCTCCACCGCGATCTTGTCGAGCGTGTCGCCGAGAAAATCGGTGTGGTCGATCGCGATGCGCGTAATGATAGTCGCTAGCGGATGGTCGACTACATTGGTCGCATCCAGCCGGCCGCCGAGACCGACTTCCATCAGCAGCACGTCGGCCGGATGGCGCGCGAACAGCTTGAGGCCGACCGCGGTGGTGATCTCGAATACGGTGATCGGTGCCCCGGCATTGACGCGCTCGCATTCTTCCAGCGTGGCGACAAGCTCTGCATCGGAGACGAGTTGCCCTTCCCCGGCTGCACCCAGCCGGTAGCGCTCGTTGAAGCGCACCAGATGCGGCGAGGTATAGACGTGCACGCGCTTGCAGGCGGCTTCCAGGATCGCGCGCAGGAAGGCGATGGTGGAGCCCTTGCCGTTGGTGCCGGCGACGTGGATCACCGGCGGCAGCTTGCGCTCGGGATGATCGAGCGCGGCCAGCAGGCGCTGCACGCGATCAAGCGACAGATCGATGCGTTTGGGATGCAGCGCGGTCAGCCGCGCGACGATCGCGTCAATCGGCGGCGTCATGGCGGCGCGCTCACGCGTGCGCCGGAACCGGCAATTGCGGCTGGGTACCCGGCGCCGGCGCCTTGGTCAACAGCCGGCACAATTCGGCGAGCGTCGCGCGCAATTTATGCCGATGCACCACCATGTCCACCATGCCGTGCTCGGTGAGATATTCGGCGCGCTGAAAGCCTTCCGGCAACTTCTCGCGAATGGTCTGCTCGATCACGCGCGGGCCGGCAAAGCCGATCAGCGCGCCGGGCTCGGCGATATGCACGTCGCCCAGCATCGCATAGGAAGCGGTGACGCCGCCGGTGGTCGGGTTGGTGAGCACCACGAAGTAGGGCTTCTTCGCCTCGCGCAGCATCTGCACGGCGGCGATGGTGCGCGGCAATTGCATCAGCGACAGGATGCCTTCCTGCATGCGCGCGCCACCGGAGGCCGCGAACATGATGAACGGCGTCTGCCGGCGCACCGCCGTTTCCAGCCCGGTGATCACCGCCTCGCCCGCCGCCATGCCGAGCGAGCCGCCCATGAAATCGAAATCCTGCACGCCGATGGTCACCATCAGATTTTCCAATCGGCCGATGCCGACCTTCACGGCGTCGACAAGTCCGGTCTTGGTGCGCGCATCCTTCAGGCGGTCGGCATAGCGGCGTTCGTCGCGGAACTTGAGTGGATCGAGCGGCACCTCCGGCAGGGCGATGTCTTCGTACTCGCCGCCATCGAACATCGATTTCAGGCGCGCCGGCGCGCTGATGCGCATGTGGTAGTTGGAGCTCGGGATGACGAACTGGTTGGCCTCGACGTCTTTGTAAAAGACGAGCTGGCCGGTCTCCGGACATTTGATCCAGAGATTTTCCGGCGTCTCGCGGCGCAGGAAGCTGCGAATCTTCGGGCGGACGACGTTGGAGATCCAGTTCATGGCTCGTCTATATAGACACGATTCGTCAGAATTATAACCGCTGCCGCAGCGGGAAATTTATTCCGCCGCCACGCGGCGGGCGGAGCGCACGCCGTCGGCCAGCGCGGCCACCAGCGAAGCCACCGCTTTCACCGTGCCGGGGCCGGCTTTGCCGTTCTTGTCGAGGCTTAGGCGCAGCGCGTCCACCAGCGCCGAGCCGACCACCACGCCGTCGGCGCCGGACGCGATAGCGCGGGCTTGTTCCGCGGTCTTCACGCCGAAGCCGACCGCCACCGGCAGTTTGGTGTAACGCTTGATGCGTGCAACCGCCGCATTGACCTTGCTGGTGTCGGGCGCTGCGGTGCCGGTAATCCCGGTGATCGAAACGTAATAGACGAAACCCGAAGTATTGCTGAGCACGGTGGGCAGGCGCTTGTCGTCGGTGGTGGGCGTGGCCAGCCGAATGAAATTCAGGCCGGTTTTCAGCGCCGGCAGACAAAGCTCATCGTCTTCCTCGGGCGGCAGATCGACCACGATCAAGCCATCGACGCCGGCTGCTTTCGCATCGACGAGGAAACGGTCGACGCCGTAGATGTAGATCGGATTGTAATAGCCCATCAGCACGATCGGCGTCGCGTCGTCGGTTTTGCGGAACTCGCGCACCAGCGCCAGCGTTTTGGTCATGCGCTGGCCGGCATGAAGCGCGCGCACGCCAGCGGCCTGGATCGCCGGGCCATCGGCCATCGGATCGGTGAACGGCATGCCCAATTCGATCACGTCGGCGCCGGCTTTCGGCAGCGCCTTGGCAATAGCGAGCGAGGTGTCGTAGTCGGGATCGCCGGCCATGGTGAAAGTCACCAGCGCGGCGCGGCCTTCCTGTTTCAGCGCGGCGAAGCGGCGATCGATGCGGGTGGTCATCGGCGCTTACTTTCGAGAAATGCGGCCACCGAATCGAAATCCTTATCGCCGCGGCCCGACATGTTGACCACCATCAGGTGATCCTTCGGTTTCTTTGGCGCGAGGTCGAACACGCGCGCCAGCGCATGCGCCGGCTCGAGCGCCGGGATGATGCCTTCGAGCTTGCTGCAAAGCTGGAACGCCGCCACCGCTTCGTCGTCGGTAGCCGAGAGAAATTTCACCCGGCCCATGTCATTGAGCCAGGCATGCTCCGGCCCGATGCCGGGATAATCGAGGCCGGCTGAGATCGAATGCGCCTCCTCGATCTGGCCGTCGTCGTTCATTAAGAGATAAGTGCGGTTGCCATGCAGCACGCCCGGCCGGCCGCCGGCGATCGAAGCCGCGTGTTGGCCACTGTTCAATCCGTGGCCGGCCGCTTCGACGCCGTAGATTTCGATTGCGCGCTCGTCGAGGAACGGATGGAACAAGCCCATGGCATTGGAGCCGCCGCCGATGCAGGCGATCAGCGAATCGGGCAACCGGCCTTCGGCGGCCTGCATCTGCTCGCGCGTTTCGCGGCCGATGATGCACTGGAAATCGCGCACCATGGCTGGATAGGGGTGCGGGCCGGCGACGGTGCCGATGCAATAAAACGTGTCGGCAACGTTGGTGACCCAGTCGCGCAAGGCCTCGTTCATCGCATCTTTTAGCGTCTTAGAACCCGATTCGACGGCCCTAACCTCGGCGCCGAGCATCTTCATCCTCAGCACGTTCGGCTTCTGCCGTTCGACGTCGACCGAGCCCATATAGACGATGCAGTGCAGGCCGAACTTGGCGCACAGTGTGGCGGTGGCGACGCCATGCATGCCGGCGCCGGTCTCGGCGATGATGCGCCGCTTGCCCATGCGCAGCGCCAGCATGATCTGACCCAGCACATTGTTCACCTTGTGCGCGCCGGTATGGTTGAGCTCCTCGCGTTTGAAATAGATCTTGGCGCCGCCACAGTGCTGGGTGAGGCGTTCCGCGAAATAGAGCGGCGATGGCCGCCCGACATAATGCGCGAGATGGCCGTCCATCTCAGCTTGAAATTTCGGATCGGCCTTGGCCGCCGCGTAGGCCGTCTCCAGTTCGAGGATCAGCGGCATCAGCGTCTCGGCGACGAAGCGACCGCCATAGATGCCGAAGTGGCCGCGCTCGTCGGGGCCGGTGCGGAATGAATTGGGCTGCTGCGCGGTCATGCGCTGCTCATCTTCGCGGTCTTGGCCTGCGCGGCGGTAAGCGCGGCATCGGTCGCGCGCGCGGCGCGGATGAAGGCCCTGATCTTGTCCGGGTCCTTTTCGCCGGGCGCGCGTTCGACGCCCGAGGAGACATCGACGCCGCCCGCGCGCGTGATGCGCAGCGCCTCGCCCACATTATCGGCATCGAGCCCGCCCGACAGCATGAACAAAACGCCGGCATCGATCCCCTTGAGCAGCGTCCAGTCGAACGGCGTGCCCAGGCCGCCCGGCCGCGTGGCGTCCTGCGGCGCGCGCGCATCGAAGATCAGCCGGTCCGCCACCTTGGCGTAGGCGCGGATCGGCGCCAGATCGCGCCGTTCGGCGATCGGCAGCGCCTTCATCACCGGCAAGCCGAAGCGGGCGCGCACCGCCGTCACCCGCTCGGGCGGTTCGCGGCCGTGCAATTGCAGCATGTCGGGTTTGAGTGCCTCGACGACCGCGCGCAACGTCTCGTCGTCGGCATCGACGGTAAGCGCAACCTTGCCGGCGCGGCCTTGCACGCGCAGCCCGAGCGAGCGCGCGGCGTCCAGAGCGAGATGGCGCGGGCTCGGCGCAAAGAACACGAAGCCGACCAGATCGGCCCCCGATTCCAGCGCCACATCAAGCGCTTGCGGGGTCTTCAGGCCGCAGATTTTGACCGCCAATGCCATGGTGAGGCGGGTTCTACCGCCTTCTCCAACCCGCCGCAAAGCGGAACCCGCAGGCGGCGTTAAGGAATCGGCCCCGGGATGATGGGCAACCGGGTGGGCTCGTGCGGCGCGACGGCCTGCTCGGGCGTGCCGAAGCGGCGGCGGATGCTCTCCATCTCGTCGTGCAGCGCGCGCACCTCGCCGTCGAGCCGGCGGGCAGTGCGCCGCCACTTGCTCTGGCGGATCCAGGCGGCGATGCCGCCGATCAGCACGCCGAGGATCAGCACCACGAACAGAATCGCGAACAGCGGCAGGGTCGCCGCATAGGCCGGGCTCACCGCGGCGAACGGATCGAACGACACCGTCACCGCCTGCCGGTTGGCCACCGCGAAGGCGACGAAGGCCACGGCCAGCGGAACGACGATGATTGCCGTGACGATTTTGCGGAACACCGGTAATGCCTCTTCCCAAAAATATCGATGGCCGGGACAGGTCCCGGCCATGACAATAGCACCCTCGGTGATCGGGGAAACCGGCCGCTTACACCGGGCCGGTCTTGTTCAGCCGCTCGCGCATTTCCTTGCCGGTCTTGAAGAACGGCACCGATTTCTGCTCGACTGAAACATGGGCGCCGGTGCGCGGATTGCGGCCGGTGCGGGCCGGCCGGTGCTTGACCGAGAAGGCGCCGAAGCCGCGCAGCTCGACGCGGTCGCCGCGCGCCATGGCATTGGTGATTTCGCCGAGGATCGCGTTGACGATGTTCTCGACGTCGCGCTGATAGAGGTGAGGATTCTGGGCGGCGATTCGTTGCACAAGCTCGGACTTGATCATTGTTGCCGCCTTACTCAAACAGGGTCAGTTGGCGGAGGCAGGGTGCCAAAGCGCCAAGAGACCGTCAAGATTGAGTCGCTCGACCGCCTGCACGGCGCCCCACGCCTCGATGCGGTGCGCAATGGCGCTCAAGCCCACCGCTTCGAAGGTCCAGGCGGCGAGGTGGAGGAAGGAAAACTCGCTGAATCGCGGCTCCAGCGCGACATCGCGCACCGGCGTGTCGGCCGGGACCTTCTTTTCCTTCTCCAGCCAGGCCAGCGCGGTCTTTTCATTACCGAGGCCATCGACCAGCCTAAGGCCGACGCCTTGGCGGCCGGTAAAGACGCGCCCGTCCGCCACCGTGGCGAGCTGTGCGTCGCTCATCTTGCGGCGATCCTTAACCAAGTCCTTAAACCAGGCATAGGAATCGGTGACGATCGCCGCGATGGCGGCGCGCGCCTCCGGGCTGGTCGGCTCGAAGCCGTTGGGCGCCGCCTTGAGCGGCGAGGATTTCACTTCCTCGACCTTGATGCCGATGGTCTTGAGCACTTCGGTGAAGTTCGGATACTGGAACAGCACGCCGATCGAGCCGACCAGCGAGGTATCCTGGGCGATGATGTGTTCGGCCGACAGCGCCGCGATATAGGCGCCGGAGGCGGCAAGCCCGTCGACCACCACCACCATCGGCTTCTTTTCCTGCAACGCACGCAGCGAGTCGTAAAGCTGTTCGGAGCCGACCGTGGTGCCGCCCGGGCTGTCGATATGGACGATCACCGCGCGCGCGCGCGACCGGCCCAGCCGATCGAGCGCCGCGACGCGGTCCTGATTGCCGCGGATCAGGCCCTGCACCTTGATGCGGGCGATATAGGCGCCGGCCGGCAGCAAGCGGCTGCCAGGCACCAACGCGACAGCCGCGGCGATGAGCGCGAGCAGGGCTATCAGCAGCGCGCTGGCACGCCAGAAGGTGAGCTTGCGCCGCATGCGGCGGCGATCGACGATGGCATCGGCATCGAGCGACATGGCTGCGCTCCTTTAATCGAATCGCGACATAGATATTACAGCCTAATCTGTCATTCCGGGGCACGGGCGAAGCCTGCGAGCCCCGGAATGATTCTGAAGACGGGTATCTCGGCACTTTTTGGCACGGTCATGGTCAAAAAGAAAAACCCCCGGGTCAAGCCCGGGGGTAAATTGGCTAAAGCCGCGAACCGACCGACTTTCGGCCCTATTCCTCGGCCTTTTCGGTTTCAGCCTTGTCGGCATCGGCCTTGTCGTCGGCTTTGTCGCCGGCCCGCTGCTTGAGCGCGGCGCCCAGGATGTCGCCGAGCGAAGCGCCGGAATCGGTGGTGCCATATTGCGCGATCGCTTCCTTCTCCTCGGCGACTTCGAGCGCCTTGATGGAGACGCCAACCTTGCGGGTCTTGCGATCGAACTGGGTGACGCGGGCGTCCACTTTCTGGCCGACCGCGAAGCGTTCGGAGCGCTGATCGCCGCGCTCGCGCGCGAGATCGGCGCGGCGGATGAAGGCGGTGAGATCGGTGCCGACGATCTTGACCTCGATGCCGGCCTCCTTCACCTCGGTGACCTCGCAAGTGACCACTGATCCTTTCTTGAGATCGCCGGCGGACTCCATTGGGTCACCCGCGAGCTGCTTGATGCCGAGCGAGATGCGCTCCTTCTCGACGTCGACGTCGAGCACCTGCGCCTTGACCATGTCGCCCTTCTTGTACTCCTCGATCACCTGCTCGCCCGGACGCTTCCAGTCGAGGTCGGAGAGATGGACCATGCCGTCCACCTCGCCGTCGAGGCCGAGGAACAGGCCGAATTCGGTCTTGTTCTTGACTTCGCCTTCGACCGTCGAACCCGGCGGATGCTTCTCGACGAACACTTCCCACGGATTGCGCATGGTCTGCTTGAGGCCGAGCGAGATGCGGCGCTTGACCGGATCGACTTCGAGGACCTGCACTTCGACTTCCTGCGAGGTGGAGACGATCTTGCCGGGATGCACGTTTTTCTTGGTCCACGACATTTCCGACACGTGGATCAGGCCCTCGATGCCGGGCTCCAGCTCCACGAAGGCGCCGTAGTCGGTGATGTTGGTGACGCGGCCCTTGAAGCGGGCGCCGACCGGGAACTTGGCCTCGATGCCCTGCCAAGGATCGTCGAGCAACTGCTTCATGCCGAGCGAGATGCGGTGGGTCTCGTGATTGATCTTGATGATCTTGACCTTCACCTGCTGGCCGATATTGAGTACCTCGGTCGGATGATTGACCCGGCGCCAGGCGATATCGGTGACGTGCAGCAAGCCGTCGATGCCGCCGAGGTCGACGAAGGCGCCGTAGTCGGTGATGTTCTTGACCACGCCGTCGATGACCTGACCCTCCTCGAGGTTCTGCACCAACTCCTGGCGCTGCTCGGCGCGCGTCTCTTCCAGCACGGTGCGGCGGGAGACCACGATGTTGCCGCGGCGGCGATCCATTTTCAAAATCTGGAAAGGCTGAGGCACATTCATCAGCGGGGTGACGTCGCGGATCGGACGGATGTCGACCTGGCTGCGCGGCAGGAAGGCCACGGCGCCGTCGAGATCGACGGTGAAGCCGCCCTTGACCTGGTTGAAGATGACGCCGGAGACTTTTTCGTTGTTCTTGAATGCGATTTCGAGCTTACCCCAGCTTTCCTCGCGCCGCGCCTTATCGCGTGACAACACCGCTTCGCCGAGCGCGTTTTCGACGCGCTCCAGATAGACTTCGACCTCGTCGCCGATCTTGAGCTCGGCCTGCCGTCCCGGTCCCGCGAATTCGCGTAGCGCCACGCGCCCTTCGGTCTTCAGGCCGACGTCGATAACGGCCAATTCCTTTTCGATGCCGACGACCTTGCCCTTGATGACCGCACCTTCTTGCAGGTTTCCGGTCCCGAACGATTCGTCGAGCAGCTTGGCGAAGTCTTCACGCGTGGGTGCAGCAGCGGTGGCCATGAAATCTCCTGTTAGCGGTGCGCCGGCGGGTTGGAATGGCGTTCCGAATGCGCGGGCCGTTGGTCCCGCAGACCAACGGCGGTCCCCCGGAATCCCGGATGGCCGGCGCTAATACCGTGCTTTCGGAACGATTAAACGATCAGGCGCCCCACGCAGAGGCTCGAGCGGGGCTTTGTCCTCCAATGACGAGTGGCGGTTAATCGCGCCCTCGGCCCGCTCGGGTAGCCTCGACGATGTCGATGGCGGCCCGGATGGCCGGGTCTATAGCCAAATGCGTGGTATCGAGCAAGTGCGCATCCGGGGCCTGTTTCAGGGGCGCGGCGGCGCGATTACTGTCGCGCTCGTCGCGTTTGAGGATGTCGGCCAGCACCGCGGCCTCGTCGATGTCCCGCCCCTGGGCCTTGTATTCGGTGGCCCGCCGGCGGGCGCGCACTTCCGGAGTGGCGGTCACGTAAATCTTAACGTCGGCACTCGGACAAATGACGGTGCCGATATCGCGCCCGTCGAGCACGGCGCCGGGCGGCTTCGCGGCGAAATCGCGCTGGAAGGCAACGAGCGCCGCGCGCACCTCTGGGATGGCGGACACCACCGAAGCCGCCTCGCCCACCGCGTGGGTCTTGAGCTCGACTTCGTCGAAGCGCGCAGGATCGAGCGCCTTGGCGGCGGCGACCGCGGCGGCCACATCGTCCGGGCGGCGGTCGGCATCGAGCAGGCTCTTCGCCACCGCGCGGTAGATCAGCCCGGTGTCGAGATGGCGCAGTCCGTAATGCGCGGCCAGCCGCTTGCCGAGCGTGCCTTTGCCCGACGCCGCCGGCCCATCGATGGCGATGATCATGACAGATCCGCGCCGAGCGAACGCATCAGCTCGACGAAGCCGGGGAAGCTGGTGGCGATGAACGCTGAGTCGTCGATGCGCACCGGATTGTCGGTGGCCAGCCCCATCATCAGCGCCGCCATGGCGATGCGGTGATCCATGTTGGTGGCAACCTCGCCACCGCCGGCGACGCTCGGCTTGCCCTGCACGATTAGATCGTCGCCCTCGATCTCGACCGTCACGCCGTTGGCGCGCAGCATAGCGGCGGTGGCTTCGAGACGATCGGATTCCTTGACGCGCAGCTCCTTAAGCCCGCGCATGCGAGTGATGCCTTGCGCGAACGCGGCGGCTACCGCCAGGATCGGATATTCGTCGATCATCGAGGGCGCGCGCGCCGCCGGTACTTCGACGCCCTTGAGCGCCGACGTGCGCACGCGCAGATCGGCGACTTCCTCGCCGCCGTCGTCGCGCGTCGCCACCGCTTCGATGTTGGCGCCCATCTCGCGCAGCGTCGTCAGCAGTCCGGTGCGCAACGGGTTGGTCATCACCGCATCGAGAATGAGATCGGAGCCGGGCACGAGCAATGCCGCCACCATCGGGAACGCCGCCGAGGAGGGATCGGCCGGCACCACCACATTGGCGGGCTCGAGCTCGGGCTGGCCTTGCAAAGTAATGCGGCGGCCGTGCTCGCCATGCGGCTTGCAGGTCAGCTTGGCGCCGAAATGTTTCATGAGCCGTTCGGTGTGGTCGCGGGTGGCCTCCGCTTCGATCACCGTGGTTTCGCCCGGCGCGGCCAATCCTGCCAGCAACACGGCCGACTTGAGCTGCGCCGACGGCACCGGCGATTCGTAGGTGATCGGAATGGGGTCGGTGGCGCCTTGCAGCGTAAGCGGCAGCCGGTCGCCGTCGGCGGCCTCGATCGTGCGCGCGCCCATCCGCTCCAGCGGATCGAGCACACGCCGCATCGGCCGCTTGCTCAAGGAGGCGTCACCGATGAAGGTTGCGGTTACCGCATTGCCGGCGACCGCGCCGATCGCCAGACGCACCCCGGTGCCGGAATTGCCGAAATCGAGCGGGCCGGCCGGCTGGGCGAAGCCTCCGACGCCGACGCCATGAATTCGCCACACGCCCTCAACCGTCCGCTCCAGCCGGGCGCCAAGCGCGCGCATGGCCTCGGCGGTGTGCAGCACGTCCTCGCCTTCCAGCAGGCCGGCAACCGTGGTCTCACCGACCGTGAGGGCCCCAAGAATCAGGGCGCGGTGCGAGATCGATTTGTCTCCCGGCACCCGGATACGGCCCTGCAAGGAGGCGCCGCGGCGGGCGGTCAGTGGCGTTGGTTCGGCAGGGTTCACCGGCGGCTATCCTTAACAATTGGCGCCGTCCTACCACGCGCCCGCGCGGCGCGTCATCCGGCGGCTTTTGGCCCTTGCAAGGCATGCCTGCGCTATTGACAGGGGCCCTGCAACTAGCCAAGTGAAACACCGATTTACCGACCATTCCGAGGAACCTGACCGTGGCGAAAACCGAACTCGGCACCAAGCGCATCTGTCCGGAAACCGGCCGCAAGTTCTACGATCTCGGCAAGACGCCCGTGATCTCACCCTATACCGGCAAGGTGGTGCCGATCGCGCCGCCGCCGCAGTCGCGCGCGCGGCCGGAACCGGCGACGCCGGCACCGGTCGCGCGGCCTGCGCCCGTGCCGGAGCCCGAGGTGGTCGTGCCCGAGACCCCGGACGCCGAATTCGTTTCCCTCGAAGATGCCGACGCCGAGGCCCAGGGCAAGAAGCCGGCGGCGGCGGAAGGCGCGGCCGTGCCGGGCGAGGGCGAAGAGGTCGAGATCGATGAGAGCCTCGACGATGCTGCCTTCATCGAGGAAGAGGAAGAAGGCGATCCAGATGTGACCGACATCATCGGCGAAACCATCGAGAAGGAAGAGGAAACCTGAGGAGGTTCGCCGGAGTGCTCTCCGGCTGACGCCGTTAGCCGCACGCGTTTCCCAAATGCGGCAACGAAATTCGCGAATTGGGGCCATAGCTCAGATGGGAGAGCGCGTGAATGGCATTCACGAGGTCGGCGGTTCGATCCCGCCTGGCTCCACCAGCCTTCGCCACCGAAAAAAAGCCGCCGCTCGGGCGGCTTTTTTTATTCGCGGCACAACGCGGCGTTGCTGACAGCGAGCGCAGCGGCATTGCATGATGCCGGAAAAGCGACGGAGGAACCGCATGCGAGGCAAGATCGCGCTCGAGGAACACGTCGCCATCGAACCGACGCTTGGCGATTCGCAAGTGTTCGGTGCCCATGTGTGGCCGGACCTGCGCCATCGTCTGATCGACGTGCAGGACACCCGGCTGCGCGAGATGGACAAGCACGGCATCGAAATGATGATCCTGTCGTTGAACGCGCCGGCGGTGCAGGCGATCCATGACGTCAAGCGAGCGGTCGCGGTAGCCAAGCAGGCCAACGATGCACTGGCCTCCGAAATGCGCAAGCGCCCCGATCGCTTCGCCAGTCTTGCCGCCTTGCCGATGCAGGATCCGGAAGCGGCCACCGCCGAACTCACCCGCTGCGTCAAGCAGCTCGGCATGGTCGGCGCGCTGGTCAACGGCTTCTCGCAAATCGGCACGCCGGACAATGTCAGCCTACTACGATCTGCCGCAGTACCGGCCGTTCTGGCGCACGGTCGAGGCGCTCGACGTGCCGTTCTACCTGCATCCGCGCAATCCGCTGCCGAGCTGGACCAGACAATACGAAGGCCACTCCTGGCTGCTCGGGCCGAACTGGGCGTTCTCGGCGGAAACCGCGGTGCATGCGCTGCGCCTGATCGGCAGCGGGCTGTTCGACGAATGCCCGCGCCTGAAGATCGTGCTCGGCCATCTCGGCGAAGGGATTCCGGTGCAACTCTGGCGCATCGACGGCCGCAACGGCTGGATGAAGGCGCCGCATAAATACGCCGCCAAGCACGGCGTCGGCCATTATTTCCGCAAGCACTTCCATCTCACCACGTCCGGCAATTTCCACACGCCCTCGCTGGTCAATGCCGTGACCGAGATGGGCGCCGAGCGCGTGATGTTCTCGGTCGACTGGCCGTTCGAGGACGTCGGCGAAGCCGCGCAGTGGTTCGACACAGCGTCGATCAGCGAGGCCGACCGCGCGAAGATCGGCCGCGCCAACGCGGTCAAGCTGTTCAAGCTGTAAGCTGAATTGACCTAGCGCATGATCCCGAAAAGTGCGGAACCGGTTTTCGAAATAGATCATGCGCAAAGTATAAACGCTATTTCTTCTTGGCCTGCGCCAACGCGGCGGTACCCCAGACCGGCTCGTCGGCGCCATTGCCCCAGGCAATCGGCCGGTAGAAATTGTGGATGCCGTAGCGTGCCATTTTGTGCATCTCGCGCACCCAGTTCGGCCGCACGTAGACGGCGTGATAGTGCGTCGCCGGACCCACCGCCGCCACATAGAGCATGCCATCGAGCGTCTGCTTGGCGATGCGGTTGGCGCGCGCCCAGGCGCCGCGCTCGTTGATGATCTTGCTCTTGCCGTCGCAGGCAAAGGTGAACTGGCAGGCCAGATGCCGGTTGGCGTTCTGATAGACCACGGAACAGACGTCGTTCGGATAGAAGCCGGAGAACACGCGGTTCATCACGACCTGCGCGACCGCGATCTGTCCGCTCACCGGTTCGCTGCGCGCCTCGAAATAGATCGCGTTGGCGAGGCAGCGCTCGGCTTTGGCGTAGGACTTTCCTTCAAGATGCAGCAGCTCGGCCGGCGACGGCGGCGGCGCACCGGGCGCGGGCCGCGGCAGTCGGCACCATGTCGAGCGGGATCGGGTCCGACATCGGTAACGACACCGGCGTCGGCGCGATCGGCGGCAACGGCAGAGGAGCCGGATCGGCGCTGGCGAGGATTATCGGCTCCGGAGCCGACTCGTCGGCGCAGGCGCTGCGAACGGCGAGCGCCAAGCGGCGACTCCATCGCGACCTCGACGGCGTCTAAATGGCGCGCGGCGGCAAGTTCGGCGACCGGCGAGGCGTCGTTGGTGACGCGCGGGGGCTGCGGCATCGCCACCATGTCGAACGGGACCGCGTTCGACATCGGCAGCGACACCGGCGTCGGTGCGATTGGCGGCAACTGCAGAGGAGCCGGATCGGCGCTGGCGAGGACTATCGGCTCCGGAGCCGACTCAGGTGCAGGCGCTGGGGCGGCGGCGAACGGCGACTGCGAATTTTTCCAGGACAGCCGCGAGTTCATCGCAAATTCGACCGCATCCATATGGTCCGCGGCGGCAAGCGCGGCGACCGGCGAGGCATCATTGGCGGCGCGCGCAACGGCAAGTCCGGCCACTGACGAGGCATCGTTGACGATGCGCGATTCGACCGCGGCGGTGAGCGTGGGACGCACCGTCATGGCGATTTCGCCGCGCGGGATCATGGCGACGGCGGACGGTGCCGGTGACGCCAGCGTGATGCTCTGGATTCCGGTGCGAATCAAATCCGGCAGATCAGCGAAGCGCTGACGATTGCCATCGGCGAATTCGGCCGCGTTCGCGACCGAGCGGATGTTCATCAGATCGAGCGTGCTGAGCGCCACCGCGGCGACCGCGAAGACGATACAGACGCGCTTGGCGTTGCGGACAATCTTTTCCTTGATCGTCAGATCTAACGGATCGATGAGATCGATACTGCGTTTCAGCAAATTCCGCTCCCCGTTTCGCCCACATAATTTTTGTTGTCAGGCGGCGGGATATTATCGGGGCGTTGCGCGATCGCGCGGATTTTAGGAATTTTTTGAGCAAACAAGGCAAATACGCATGATTAATTTAACCATGCGCGTGCGGCAGTTGCGGCGGAAATTTTTCGTCGTGTCAGCGCATGCGATAGCGCTCGACCGCGGCTTTATCCCAAATCATGCCGTTGCCCGGCACGCTGTGGCACGATGGCGTGGCCGTCGGCGATCTCGAGCGGCTGCTCGACCAGCGCGTCGGCCCAGTCGACATATTCAAGAAAATGGCCGGTCGGCGTGGCGGCGAGCAGATGCGCGCTCACCTCCGGAAACAGATGCGACGACATTTTGATACGGTTAACGGCGGCCAATTGCGCGGCCTGCCGCCAGCCGGTGACGCCGCCGATGCGTTCGAGATCGGGCATCACGTAGTCGGCCGCGCTCTGCTCGATCGCCGTCGCCATCGCGGGGGGAAGCGAAAAATTCTCGCCGATCTGGATCGGCGTCTTAAGATCGCGTGCGAGTCGGGCGGCGCCGGCATAGTCGTCGTGGCGGATCGGCTCCTCCAGCCAATAGATGTTTTCGGCATCGAGCGCGCGGCCGCGCGTCAGCGCCTCGTCCACGCTGAGCAGCTGATTGTAATCGACCATTACATGCACATCGTCGCCGATCCGCTGGCGCACCGCGTGCACCGCGGCGATATCGCGCGCCAGCGTCGGATAGCCGAGGCGCAGCTTGACCGCGTGAAAGCCGCCGACCGCCAGCAGCTTCTCGGCCTCGGCGGCGAGCGCGCCGAGATCGTCCATCAGGCCGAGCCCGCAACTGTTGTAGGCCGGGATCGGCTTCGGCTCAGCGCCCAGCATGCGCGCGAGCGGCCGACCGGCGGCAATGGCGAGGGCGTCCCAGCAGGCGACATCGAAGCCGGACATGGCCATGCGCACGATGCCCTGCACCCCGATCAGCGTGAAACGGCGCGTCAGCTTTGCCCACAGCTCGGCCGGCGCGATCGCGTCGCCCTTGACCACGCGCTCGACTTCGCCGAGCAGGCTCATGATCGCCGGCGCCGCCGCGCGCAGATAGCAGAACAGGTAGGAGCGGCCGGTGACCCCCTCCTCGGTCTCGAGGTCGATCAGCAGCAGCGGCACCTGGCGGAACGCGCCCTGGCTGGTGCCGAGCACGAAATTGGGTGGGACCTCGACCGGCGTGGCCCGGATGGCCCGCACGGATAGGCTCGGTAATGGCGGCTGGTCTGGCATGGAACCCCCGGTCGGAGGCCGATTATAGGGCGCTCCAGCCCGAATTCCCCTTGTTCTTGAACCTTTAACCCGGCCTGCCCATATTAGCGGGGACCGGACGGCAGGTGCCGACCGGCGGGGGCGCCGCGAGGGCCCCAATCAAAGTCGCTTCGAGCGAGGGCTTTGAGACCATGTCACGAGTTCCGTCACTATCCAGCCCGTTCCTGCTGGGCTTCGACGAGATCGAGCGCGTGCTCGACCGCGTCGCCAAGGGGGCCGACGGCTACCCGCCCTACAACATCGAACGGCTGGCGCGCGACGGGCAAAACCCGGAGCGGCTCCGCATCACGCTTGCCGTCGCCGGCTTCACCCGCGACCAACTCGACGTCTGCGTCGAGGAAAGTCAGCTGGTGATCCGCGGGCGGCAGCAGGACGACAAGAGCCGCCAATACCTCCATCGCGGCATCGCCGCGCGCCAATTCCAGCGCACCTTCGTGCTGGCGGACGGCATGGAGGTGCTGGGCGCCGACCTGAAGAACGGGCTGTTGTCGATCGATCTGGTGCGGCCGCAGGCCGAACGGATCGTGAAGTCGATCGCCATCAACGAGCAGGAATGACGGAACTCGAGAACCAGGACTCGACCGCGTAAAGCGTTCAATGGAAAAGGAGTCGAGGGCCATGACCAACGACAAAATGACTGAAACGAATACGACCAATCCGGTGATCACGCAGGATATGCTGGCGCATCTCGGCGACGGCCGCCTGGCTTACGTCAAGGCGATCCGCTCCGAGGACGTCGCCAACCTGTTTCCGCAGGCGCCGAAGATCGCGCCCGGCACTAAGCTGTTCTCCCTGCACGGGGCGGACGGCACGCCGATCATGCTGACCGATACGCGCGAAGCCGCGCTCGCCAATGCCTGGAGCCATGAGCTCGAGGCCGTCAGCGTGCACTAAGTTTTGCGCGTTATCACAATATGCTTGTCATCACCGGGCCGGCGCGAAGCGCCGAGACCCGGTGATCTCGTTTAGGGACGCACAGCGCTTCCCTAAGCGAGATGGCCGGGACATGCCCGGCCATGACAAGTTAAATGTTTTTCGGCAAAATCTTACGCCGCGCTGCTCGCCGCCGGCATCGCCAGCACGGCATAGAGCGCATCGGCGTCGCGCGAGTCGCGCAGCTTGCGCGCGATCTCGGGATCGCGCAGCAGGCGCGCCACGCGGGCGAGCGCCTTGAGATGATCGGCGCCGGCGGCTTCCGGCGCCAGCAACAGAAAAATGAGATCGACCGGCTGGCCGTCGAGCGCCTCGAAATCGATGCCGCGCTCCAGCCGCGCGAATAGTCCGAACAGGCGGCCGAGCTTCGGCAGCTTGCCGTGCGGGATCGCCACGCCATTGCCCACCGCGGTCGACCCGAGCTTCTCGCGCTGCAGCAGGATTTCCAGAATCGCCTGTTCGTTTTGACCCGAGAGCTCGGCCGCGCGCGCGGCGAGTTCCTGGATCGCTTGCTTCTTGTTGTTGACCTTGAGCGCCGGAACAATCGCATTGGGCGCGACGAGATCGGTGAGCGTCATGGACATGGCCAATGATCGGAAATGACAGCGCCGATTTGCATGGGGTGTTGAAGGCGGCGGTTTATAGGAGTGGTCCGCGGCGGCGTCAATGGCCGGGCGCCGGCTATTACCTGCCGCTTTTTATTGCATTTATTGGGTTTTTAAGCCGCCGCGGTGGGCCTGATGGTCCTTGCGGCGGCGCTTGTAGCGTCGCAACCGCTTTTCGATGCGGATCGCGGCTTGATCCGCGCTCTCATAGGCGTCGGCCGCCATGCCCTCGGCTTCGAGCAGCGTGCCGGAATCCAGGTGCAATACGCATTCTGTGTGAAATCCGAAGCCGTCCTTGCCGACGGTGGCATGCCCGGAATAGCCGCCCCGGAAATATTTCGACATCGCCTCCTCGACGCGATCGATAATTCGCTGCCGCAGGGCCGCGCCGATATTGATGTTCTTGCCCGAAACGCGCAAAGGCACTGGTCTGCCTCCATTTTTCCGCCCGGCTGATTATTTCAGCTAAGGAATGTTCCGCTAAAGGTCAATGTGCCGCGGCGCAGCGGGATCAGGGTGCCGCCGCCATCTTCTCGCGCCGCCGCTGCACCGAGGACGGGATGCGCATCGCTTCGCGGTACTTGGCGACCGTGCGGCGCGCGATATCGATGCCGGCCTCGCGCAGCTTGTCGACAATGGTATCGTCCGAGAGCACGTCGGCGGCGGCCTCGGCGTCGATCAACTGACGGATGCGATGGCGCACGGCTTCGGCGGAATGCGCCTCGCCGCCGTCGGCGGACGCGATCGACGAGGTGAAGAAATATTTCAGCTCGAAGATGCCGCGCGTGGTCGCCATGTATTTGTTGGCGGTGACGCGCGAGACCGTGGATTCGTGCATGCCGATCGCGTCGGCCACGGTCTTGAGATTGAGCGGCCGCAAATGCTGCACGCCCTTGGCGAAGAAGGCGTCCTGCTGGCGCACGATCTCGCTCGACACTTTGAGAATGGTCTTCGCGCGCTGATCGAGCGCGCGCACCAGCCAGGTCGCGGTCTGCAGGCATTCGGCGATGTAGCTCTTGTCGCTGTCGCTGTGCGTGGTCTTCGACACTTGCGCGTAATAGCGCTGATTGATGAGGACTTTCGGCAGCGTGTCGGAATTGAGCTCGACCTGCCAGGTGCCATCGGACGCCGCCCGCACGTACACATCCGGCACGATCGGCTGCACCATGGTGGAGCCGAAGGCGAGGCCCGGCTTGGGATTGAGATTGCGGATCTCGGCGATCATGTCGGCGAGATCCTCGTCGTTGACGCCGCACAGGCGGCGCAAGGCCGCGAGGTCGCGCTTGCCCAAGAGATCGAGATGCTCCACCAGCGTGCGCATCGCCGGATCGAAGCGGTCGCGGTCCCTGAGCTGGATGGCGAGACATTCGGTGAGATTGCGCGCGCACACGCCGGACGGGTCGAGCGTCTGCAGGATCGCGAGCACGGCCTCGACGTCGGCGCGCGGCGCGCCCAGCTTGTCGGCGACAGCGTCGAGATCGCCGGTGAGATAGCCGGCCTCATCCACCATATTGATCAGGTATTGCCCGATCATGCGGCCGGCCGGATCGGAAATCGCCAGCGCCATCTGCTCGGCGAGGTGAGCGGCCAGCGTGATCTCGGCGGAAACGAAAGCTTCCAGATTATAGGCGCTGTCATCGCCGCCGCGGGTGCCTGCGCCGGACCATTCCGAATAGGCCGGCGGCGGCGTTTCCGGCGCCTGGCTCTTCTCGCCGCCATCATCCGGGAACACGTTTTCGAGTTCGGTGCCGAGCCCCTCTTCCATCGAGGTGCGGCTGGTCTGCAAGTCCGGGTCGTTCCAATCGTCGGACGTCGCCGCGCCGGTTTCCTCGCCCTCGGACGCGGTGCGCTCCGGCTCGGCGCCAGCCGCCGGTGCTTCGTCGTCGTCATTGGCGCGCTCGAGCAGCGGGTTTTTTTCCAGCTCGACTTCCACATAGGCGGCAAGGTCAAGACTGGAGAGCTGCAGCAGCTTGATGGCTTGCATCAGCTGCGGCGTCATCACCAGCGCTTGGCGTCTGGCGGAACTCCAGTCTTTGCGACAACGCCATAGGGTTTCCCGGCGGAAACTGGTCCGATTCTTGCTTGTTTTTATTTATAGCAGGTCTTCGCCGTCAGCGGTATGCGATTCCGCACTGCGGCATTGCACAAATATTGAGCGGATCGGCCGAAGGCCTAGAGCTTAAATTCCTCGCCCAGATAGAGCCGGCGCACGTCGGGATTGTTGACGATGTCGTCGGTCCGGCCCTCCATCAGCACTTCACCGGAATAGATGATGTAGGCGCGGTCGGTTAAGCCCAGCGTCTCGCGCACATTGTGGTCGGTGATCAAGACGCCGATGCCGCGATTGGTCAGGTGCCGCACCAGCGCCTGGATGTCGCCGACCGCGATCGGATCGATGCCGGCAAACGGTTCGTCGAGCAGCATGTAGCTCGGCCGCGTCGCCAGCGCGCGGGCGATCTCGACGCGGCGCCGTTCGCCGCCCGACAAGGCGATGGTCGGCGTCTTGCGCAGGCGCGCGAGGTCGAACTCCTCGAGCAGCGCATTGAGATCGGCGTCGCGCCGGCGGCGATCCGGCTCCACCACTTCGAGCACCGAGCGGATATTGTCCTCCACATTGAGGCCGCGAAAGATCGAGGCCTCCTGCGGCAGGTAACCGATGCCGAGCCGCGCGCGCTGATACATCGGCAGCGCGGTGACGTCGTAGCCGTCGAGCTCGATGCGGCCGCGGTCGGCCTTGATCAGGCCGGTGATCATGTAAAACACCGTGGTCTTGCCGGCGCCGTTCGGCCCCAGCAGGCCGACCGCCTCGCCCCGCCGCACGTAGAGCGTGACGCCCTTAACCACCATGCGGCCGCCGAAGCTCTTCTCCACGCCGTGCGTGGCGAGATAGGCGTGGCGGATGGCTTGGCGCCCGTCCCCGTCGCGGCGCGGGCGATTGGTCACCTGCTGCGCATTGGCGTTGGCCTGACGCGCGGATTGCCCCGGTGCGGCGGCCGCGACCGCTTGTTGCTGGCGCGCTTCGGCGGGCGACAGGACGCGGCGCGTGGGCGGCACCCGGCGTCGAAACAGCGAGAGGATGTTCACCGGGCTACCTCGCGGCGATTTTCCTTGCGCATGATCTTATCCGAAAACCGGTTCCCACTTTTCGGGATCATGCTCTGTTCCGAACCGGCCGATGATCCATCATTGCCGGGGCGCGCCACATTAGCTGATTCCCCGCTGCCGCGAGCGGCCTAGCCCTGATGTGAGTGGTCAATTGGGTGGCCGCACCGGCGCCGGCCGCGGCGCCGGCCCGCCAAAGACGCCCGACTTGATATCGGGCGGCCCCGCCCCGCTGCCGGGCTGGAACAGACCTTGCACGCGGCCCTGGCCATTCTTGCCCGATTCCACCCGCGATACGCCGCTGGTCAGATCGACCACCAGGCGATCGCCGCGCAGCACGTTCTGCCCCTGCGTCATCACCACGTCGCCGGTGAGCGTGACGGTATTGGCCTTCATGTCGAACACGCCGGTCTCGCCGGTGGCGGTTTGCTCCTTCTGCGTCACCACCACGCCGCCGCGCGCTTCCAGCCGCTTGATCTTCTGCTGGCCGCCGGGGCCGGGGTTGGCCGCCTGCATTGTGTTGCCTTTGGCGCCGCCCTCGTCGCCCTGCTCGTAGAACACCACCAGCGACTTGCAACGCAGGCCGGTATCGCCCTGCTTCACTTTCACGTCGCCGCTGAAGGTCGCCACCTTGTCCTTGTCGCGCACTTCCAGCGTCGCCGCCTCGATATGCACCGGCTGATCGCGGTTCTGCGAAAAGCCCTGCAGCGCGTTCGGCGGCCCTTTCGACGGCTGCGCGCTAAGCGGTGCGCCGGCCATAACCAGCACCGCAGCGGCGATAAGGAGCGGGTTACGGAGCATGATCATTGCGCTCCGCTTTTGCGTTGCGCCGCCGCGGCATCGCCGAGCATCAAGGTCAGGGCCACGCCGCCGTCGAACCGCACCAGGTCGCCGGAATCGATGATTTCCAACCGGTTGGCATTGAGCGTGCCTTGCAGCATCTCCATCGCGACCGGCCGTTCGGACACCACGTAGCCTTTGCGGATATCGATCTGCGCCTCGCTCAGCTGGCCGCGATAGCCGGTGGACGAACTGAGCACGATGTTCTGGTCGAGCTTGAGGGTCTCGGCCTTGCTGTCATAGATGCCGGCGGTCGCCGACATCTCCATCGTGCTCTTGTCCTGCATCTGCACCTTGGCGCGGATATTGTGCAATTCGATCAAGTCCGGCTTGGTGAGATCCTGCTTGGCCGCGTCGGCGGAAAGCTCATAGGCGCGCTCGTCGCGCGTGAAGCCGGACAGCCGCGGTTGCTCCATGGTGATCTTGGTGCCGGAGACCACCAGATTGCCGGCGTCGATCGGCAGCCTGGCAAGCATGCGCAACGGATTGAAATAGGTGATCAGGAAAATGCCGATGAAACCCAGCACCACCGCGAGCGGAACGGCGACGCGCAGGATGCGCACCGCGCGGCTGTGCCGGCGGGCGGCCCGGAAAGCGCGCGCGCTGTCGCCGCGGCTCATGGTCCAATAAGCGCGCGCGGTCTGTGGATCGGTTTGGGCTGTGGTCACGCGGTTCATGCCAAGATCGGCATTTGGCTCCGTTCGATATCGGCTTCGGAAATTACCTTACGCCCCGCAACGCAACTTGGCGCGCGAATATGGCCCCTGCACGGCAGCCGGCCGTTAACGAATACAGGCTTTAATACAATAGCTTATGCCGAATGCGAAAAAATATCTTCGGCCGCCCAGCCGCCGAGGTCGAGGCGCACGCGGTCGGGCAGGAAACGGAAACAGGCCGCGGCTAATTCAGCGCGGCCCTCGCGCGCCAGCATCGCGTCCAGCTTCTCCTTGAGCGCATGCAGGTGCAGCACGTCGGTCGCCGCGTAGGCCACCTGCGCGTCGCTGAGCTCGTCGGCGCCCCAGTCGGACAATTGCTGCTGCTTCGACAGGTCGACGCCGAGCACCTCGCGCGTCAGGTCCTTGAGGCCGTGCTTGTCGGTATAGGTGCGCGCCAGCCGCGAGGCGATCTTGGTGCAATAGACCGGCTCGGCCATCACGCCGAAGGCCTTGGCCAACACGCCGAGATCGAAACGCGCGTAATGAAAGATCTTGAGGATCGACTTGTCGGCGAGCAATCGCTCGATATTGGGCGCCTTGCGCTGGCCCGCCGCGATCTGCACCACGTCGGCGGAACCGTCGCCGGGCGAGAGCTGCACCACGCAGAGGCGGTCGCGATTGGGGTCGAGGCCCATGGTCTCGGTGTCGATCGCCACCGCGCCCTTGTAGGCGGAGAGGTTGGGCAGATCGCCGCGATGCAGGCGGATGGTCATTCGGTTACCCGGTTCGGGCATAATCTCCGACGTGCACGCACGGAATGCCCAGAAGGACTCGAACCTTCACGCCTCGCGGCGCTAGTACCTGAAACTAGTGCGTCTACCAATTCCGCCACCTGGGCTTGTCGGGACTAGGTACGGAGCCGCTTTCGGCTTGTCAATTGAAGCGCATTGCAGCCTTGCGCGGCCGGTCTGCAGGCCTGTACAGGCCCCGACCAATCCGCTATTGGCGGGACTTCGAGGCATCCCCGCCGGTCCCAAAAGCGAGAGCGGCATGACCGCACGCAGCCCGTCCGACACCCTGGTCACCGTCTATGGCGGCTCCGGCTTTCTCGGCCGCCATTTGGTGCGCGCCTTGGCCAAGCGGGACTACCGCATCCGGGTAGCGGTGCGCCGGCCGGATCTCGCCTTTCACCTGCAGCCGCTCGGCCGCGTCGGCCAAATCCATGCCGTGCAGGCCAATCTCCGCCACGCGCCATCGGTCGATGCGGCGGCGCGCGACGCCTCCGTGCTGATAAATCTGGTCGGCATCCTGTACGAGGGCGGGCGCCAGCGCTTCGACACGGTCCACGCCTACGGCGCCGAGCAGGTGGCGCTGGCGGCGAGCGCGCATGGCGCGCGCCTGGTGCAGGTGTCGGCGATCGGCGCCGACGAGCACGCGCGCAGCGCTTACGCCCGCTCCAAGGCTGCGGCCGAACGCCTGGCGCTGGCCGCGCAGCCGTCGGCCGTCATTATGCGGCCGTCGATCATGTTCGGTCCGGAGGACAACTTCTTCAACATGTTCGCCGGTCTGGCGCGCATCTCGCCGGTGCTGCCGCTGATCGGCGGCGGCATGACCCGCTTCCAGCCGGTGTTCGTCGGCGATGTCGCCACGGCGATCGCGGATGCCGTCGATGGAAATGTGAAAGGTGGCACGGTCTACGAATTGGGCGGGCCGGAGGTGCGGACGTTCAAGCAGCTGCTGCACTACGTGCTCGCCACCATCGAGCGCAAACGACTGCTGGTGCCGATTCCATTCTTCGTGGCCAAGCTGCAAGCGACGTTCCTGCAATACATGCCGAAGCCGCTGCTCACGCCCGATCAGGTCGAACTGCTGCGCGTCGACAACGTGGTCTCGGAGGCCGCCAAGGCGGAGCGGCGCACGCTGCAAGGGCTCGGCATCGAGCCGGAACCGATCGAGGCGATTGTGCCGTCCTATCTCTGGCGCTTCCGCAAGTCCGGCCAGTTCCGCAGCCGCGTCGCCTAGCGCATGATCCCGAAAAGTGGGTACCGGTTTTCGGAAAAGATCATGCGCCAGGTAAAAAGCTAGCACGCCTGTGCCGGTCATCACCAATATTGAGGACTTGCGGCAGCTCGCGCGGCGGCGCATACCGCGGGCATTGTTCGATTATATCGATCGCGGCTCCTATGACGAGATCAGCTACCGCGCCAACAGCGACGAACTGAAAGCGATCCGCTTCCGGCAACGCGTGCTGATTGACGCCAGCAATCGATCGCTCGCGACCACCATGCTCGGCGAGAAGGTGGCGATGCCGGTCGCCATCGCGCCGACCGGCCTGACCGGGCTGCTGCACGGAAACGGCGAGATGCTGGCGGCGCACGCGGCCGAGTCCGCCGGCATCCGCTATTGTCTCTCCACCATGTCGATCTGCTCGATCGAAGATGTGCGGTCGGCAATCAAGGGGCCGTTCTGGTTCCAGCTCTATGTGTTCCGCGATCGCGGCTTCAGCGAATCCGTGATCGCGCGCGCCCAGGCCGCCGGCTGCACTGCCTTGTTCGTGACGGTCGATCTGCCGCTGCGCGGCCAGCGCCATGCCGACCTCAAGAACGGCCTGGAAGTGCCGCCCCGGCTCACGCTGCGCAACGCGTTCGATATCGCGACCAAGCCGGCTTGGGCGCTGAGCGTATTGATGGGCAAGCGCAAGTCGTTCGGCAATATCGACGAATATCTCAAGAACAAGGGCGGCGTGTGGGCGGCTGGACGTTGGGCCAACGACAATTTCGATTCCACGCTGTCCTGGGATGACGTGAATTGGGTGCGCAAACTGTGGCCGGGCAAGCTGGTGCTGAAGGGCGTGCTCGACGCCGAGGACGCCAAGCGCGCGGCCGATATGGGCGCCGACGCCATAGTCGTCTCCAATCACGGCGGCCGCCAGCTCGACGGCGCGCCGGCAACCATTACGGTGCTGCCGCGCATCGCGGACGCGGCCGGCGACCGCCTCGAAGTGCTGTTCGACGGCGGTGTGCGCTCAGGCCAGGACGTGCTCAAGGCGCTCGCGCTGGGCGCGCGCGGCTGCATGATCGGACGCGCTTATCTCTATGGGCTCGCCGCCATGGGCGAAGCCGGCGTGGCCAAGGCGCTCAGCCTGATTGGCGAGGAATTGAAAGTGAGCATGTCGCTCACCGGCGTGCGTGACGTCGCCGATGTCAGCCGCGATATTTTGTTTGACAAATACGACGATCGTCGCCGCAATATCTAAATCGGCTCACAGAAAATAGATCGCGTAGACGCCGGCGGTGCCGACCACGATGCGCCACCAGGCGAACAGTGCGAAGCTGTGCCGCTGCACGTAGCGCAGGAACGTCTTCACCACGATCCACCCGAAGATGAACGAAAAGATGAAGCCGACCGCGATCACCGTGGTGTTGCCGCTGGTGAGCTCGGCGCGGCTCTTGAACGCCTCGTAGGCGAAGGCGCCGACCATGGTCGGCATCGCCAACCAGAACGAGAATTCCGCCGCTGAGCGGCGGTCGGCGCCAAACAGCATGGCGCCCACGATGGTCGCGCCCGAGCGCGACACGCCGGGGACCATGGCCAGGCATTGGCATACCCCGATGGCGAAATACATCGGCAGCGAGAACGAAGTCGATTCGAAATAACGCGGCCGCAAATTCATTCGGTCGACCCCGAGCAAAATAAAGCCGCCGATGATGAACGTGATGCAGACGATGCGCACGTCGAACAGATGCGATTTGATGTAGCTCCCCGCCAGTGCGCCGATCACCGCCGCAGGCAGGAACGCCAGCAGCACGCCGATGATAAAGCGCGCCGCCGCCCACTGCGTGAACATCGATGTCGCCAGCGCCCAGATACGGCCGAAATAAATGGTCAGCAGCGCCAGGATGGCGCCCAACTGAATCAGGATGGCAAACGATTTGCCGAAGGCGTCGTCGCCCCAGCCGAAGAAATGCTCCATCAGCAGCAGATGTCCGGTCGAGGACACTGGCAAGAATT
The DNA here is from genome assembly GCA_963817045.1 of uncultured Alphaproteobacteria bacterium. Lineage (GTDB taxonomy): Bacteria > Pseudomonadota > Alphaproteobacteria > Rhizobiales > Xanthobacteraceae > Pseudolabrys. The sequence continues at coordinate 14,340 of CAWFMZ010000001.1, read as the reverse complement.
CGGTCAAGCCCTCGACCACGCCCAGTACCGCCGCCTTGACCAGATCGAGATGGGTCGAGGTCAGGCCGAGGATGAGCGCCTTGATGGCGTCAAATTGCATGGGCTGCTCCGGAGAAATCTTAAGGCGCTTAGAGCCGGCGGGGAATCGCTAAGGGCCAGCGCTTTTGGCGCAAAGCCGCCATCCAGGCAAATTAAAAAGGCATAAGCTTTGAGAAATTTGCGCTGCGCGGCCGGCTTCCTATAGTGCGTTGACCGATTCCCGCCGCGGCGGCCTTGCCTGCACAACCGGAACCCCATGCTGACGCTGTTCCATCAACCGCTCTGCCCACACTCGCGCTATGTGCGTCTCATCCTGGGCGAATACGGCATCCAAGCGCGGGCGGTGGAGGAACGGTTCTGGGAACGGCGCGAAGAGTTCCTGCTGCTCAATCCGGCCGGTGAAATACCAGTGCTGGTGGCCGACGGCCAGCCGGCGATCCCCGGCGCCGCCATCATCGCGGAATATATCGAGGAGACGCAGCCCGCCGAGCGCGGCGAGGACCGCCTGCTGCCGGCGGCGACCGGGGAACGGGTCGAGGTGCGCCGGCTGGCGAGCTGGTTCAACGATAAATTCCATGCCGAGGTCAGCGGCCCGCTGGTCAACGAACGCGTGTTCAAGCGGCATATGACGCTGGAACAGGGCGGCGGGCCGCCCGATAGCGAGGCGATGCGCGCCGCCCGCCACAATATCCGCTATCATCTGGCCTATATCGGCTGGCTAGTGCGCACGCGCTATTGGCTCGCCGGCGACCGGCTGAGCTTGGCCGACCTTGCCGCGGCGGCGCATATGTCCGCCGCCGATTACCTGGGCGATGTGCCGTGGAACGCAGACGAAGCCGCCAAGAACTGGTACGCGCGGGTGAAGTCGCGGCCCTCGTTCCGCACGATCCTGACCGACACGCTGGCCGGACTGCCGCCGGCGAAGAGCTACGCCGATCTGGATTTTTAACCGAGCCTGAAACGATCAAGCGCGCGCTCATCGCGCAGGCGCGCGCGCGCGGCTTCGACGTGACCGGCATCAGCAGGCCCGACGCCGTACCGGACGCCAAAGCGCGGCTGCAGCGTTTTCTCGCCGATGGCGCGCATGGCGACATGGTCTGGATGGCGACCACCGCCGAACGCCGCGCCTCGCCCAGCGCGCTGTGGTCGGACGTGCGCTCGGTGATCATGCTGGGCATGAACTACGGCCCGGACGAAGACCCGCTAGCGATTTTGCAACGCCGCGACCGCGCCGCCATCTCGGTTTACGCCAAGGGCGACGACTATCACGAACTGATCAAGGCGCGGCTCAAGGACATAGCGCGCTGGCTCACCGAGAATGCCGGCGGCGAGGTCAAGGTGTTTGTCGATACCGCGGCGGTGATGGAAAAGCCGATTGCCGAAAAAGCCGGTCTCGGCTGGCAAGGCAAGCACACGAACTTGGTGTCGCGCCAATTCGGCTCGTGGCTGTTCCTCGGCTCGATCTTCACCACGCTCGATCTGCCGGCCGATGCGGCCGAGCCGGACAGTTGCGGCAGCTGCCGCGCCTGTCTCGATATTTGCCCGACTGCGGCGTTCCCGGAGCCTTACCGGCTCGATGCGCGGCGCTGCATTTCGTATCTGACCATTGAGCACAAGGGGCCGATCCCACGCGAGCTTCGTCCATTGATGGGCAACCGCATTTACGGCTGCGACGATTGTCTCGCCGTCTGTCCGTGGAACAAATTTGCGGTGCAAGGCCGCGAAGCGAAACTCGCGGCACGCGAAGCCTTGCGCGCGCCCAGGCTGGCGGAGTTGGTCCGCCTCGACGACGCGCAGTTCCGTAGCGTTTTCGCCAAGACCGCGATCAAACGCACCGGCCGCGACCGTTTTGTCAGGAATGTGCTGATCGCCATCGGCAATTCCGGCGACACTTCGCTGGCGGGTGAGGCCGAGCGCTTGCTCGACGATGCCTCGCCGCTGGTGCGCGGCGCCGCAGTGTGGGCGCTGTCGCGGCTTATGCCGCGAGAAAAATTCGCTGCTCTGGCGCAGCGTGAAATCGGAATCGTGTGATGGCGTGCGTGGCGAATGGGCCGCCGCGCTCGCCTAAAACTCCTTCACCGCTGCGATCAGCCGCTCGATATCTTCCGGCCGCGACAGCCGGTGGTCGCCGTCCTTGATCAGCGTGAGCACCACGTCGTCGCGCGCAAAGCGCGATATCAGCTCGACCGCGTGCCGCCATGGCACATCCTGATCCTGCACGCCCTGCAGGATATGCACCGGGCAGCCGGTTTCGATCAGGCCGCCGAGCAGCAGATGCTTGCGCCCGTCCTCGATCAATTGCTTGGTGATGGGATAGGGCTCCTCCGCATAGGCCGACGGCCGCATCCAGGCGCCTTTTTCCTCGATCTCGCGCTTGGTCGCGTCGGAGAACTGTTTCCACATCAGTTCCTCGGTAAAATCCACCGCCGGCGCGATTAGCGCCATGCCGGCGATCGGCGGGGCATCGTTGCGCTCACGCAAGCGCCGCGCCAGCAAGAGCGCCAGCCAGCCGCCCATGGATGAGCCGACGACCACCTGCGGGCCTTGGGCGAACCGCCGATAGACCGCGATGCTTTCCTCCAGCCAGCGGCCGATGGTGCCGTCGGTGAAATCGCCGCCCGATTCGCCGTGGCCAGAATAGTCGAACCGCACGCAGGCGCGGCCTTGGCTTTCGGCCCAGCGGTCGAGCGCCTCGGCCTTGGTGCCCTTCATGTCGGACTTGAAGCCGCCAAGCCAGAACAGGCCGGGGCTCTTGCCCTCGCGCGCGCGCACGGCGATGGTCCGCTTCGGCGCAGGCAATTCTATCGTCAGGGATGTCAGGCGAGCTTCGCTCATGCGTGCTTTGATCGGATTTAAGGATGAACGCGATTTACGTCCTCGCACCTTCTCGCCGCAAGACGGCCCAGAGCGCAAGGGGGCGGCACAATGATGATCCCCGTCGCCACCTCGCGACGCTCGCTCGCCGGCGCCACGATCTTGCAGCTGGTGCCGGCGCTGCGCGACGATCCCGCCGGTCACGCCGCGGTGGATATCGCGCTTATGCTGCTGCAATCGGGCGCGCGCGCCATCGTTGCCGGCGACGGCGGGCCGCTGGTCGGCGAATTGCGCGCTTTCGGCGGCGAATGGCTGCCGATGCCGAACGACACGTTCAATCCGCTGCGCATCCGCGGCAATACGCGGCGGCTGGCGAACCTGATCGCCGGCGAGCGCATCGACATCGTGCATGCGCAGAGCGCGGGCGCGGCCTGGAGTGCGCTCGCCGCCACCGACCGCATGCCGGTGTTCCTGGTCACTTCGTTTCCCGACCGGCTGGCGGCGAATTCCTGGCCAGCCACGTCATTTCACGGATCGCTGGCGCGCGGTGACCGCGTGATCGCGCCGTCGAGCTACGTCTCGCGCGCGGTGATCGAGCGCTACAAGATTACGCCCGAGCGCATCACCGTGATCCCGCGCGCGGTCGATACCGCCCGGTTCAGTCCGGCGGCGGTGAGCGCCGACCGCATCGCGGCGCTGCGCCGCGTGTGGGGAATTCTGCCGCAGATGCGCGTCGTGCTGGTGCCCGGCCGCATTGCGCCGTGGAACGGGCAGATGAGCATGATCGACGCCGCGCGATTATTGGTCGGCGGCGGCGATCGCAACATCGCGTTCGTGTTCGCCGGCGAGGACCGCGGACAGGTGCGCTATGCGCGCAGCCTTCGCCGGCAGGCCCGCCTGCACGGCATCGACACGCTGTGCCGCATGGTCGGCCATTGCGCCGACATGCCGGCCGCGCTCGCGGTCGCCGACGTCGTGGTGGTGCCGGCGCTGCAACCACCATTGGCCGGGCGCGCCGCCGCCGAAGCGCAGGCCATGGGCCGGCCGGTGGTTACCACGACGGTCGGGGTGTTGCCGGAAAACGTGCTGTGCCCGCCGCGCATGCGGGACGAATTGCGCACCGGCTGGCTGGTGCGGCCGGGCAATGTTGCGGAACTCGCGCGCGCGGTCGGCGCCGCGCTCGCGCTCGACGTCACCGCTTACGAGGCGCTCGGCGCCCGTGCGCGCCAATTCGCCGAATTCATGTTTTCCCCGCAAAGCGTTGCCGAAGCCATTCGCGGAGTCTATACCTCCCTGCTGGCTCGCGACGCCTGACGCCGATGGTTCCGAGGTCGTAACGTAATGTCGAGTGCACCCGCGCCTGAAATGCCGGCCGTCAAGAGCCGCCCATCCGCAGCCGCGCGCGGCGTCTATTCCGAACAAGATAACAGCGGCAAGACGCGCGCACACGATGCGCGCAATCCGATCACCGTGCTCATCGTGGTTCCCACCCTCGATGTCGGCGCCGCCGACGTCGGTGCGGTCGGACTGGTTCGTATCCTCACTGCGGCGGGCCACCGCGCCATTGTGGCGTCCCACGCCGGCCGGCTGGTCGCCGACATCACCGCCGCCGGCGGCGAATTCGTACCGCTCGACGTCGCCAGCAACAATCCGCTTCGGATGCTGCGCAGCGCCGCCGCGCTGAAGCGGCTCGTGCGCGAACGCAAATGCGATGCGATCCATGCGCTGGGCCGCTCCGCGGCCTGGAGCGCTTATCTCGCCGCGCGGCTTAGCGGCGTTCCATTCGTCACCAGCTGGTACAAGGGCTTTCGCGACCAGAACATCTTCAAGCACCTGTACAACGGCATCATGGCGCGCGGCGATCGCGTCGTGGCGTCAAGCGAGCAGATCGCCCAGCTGATCAACGACCGCTACGGCATGCCGTGGGAGCGGATTTCGGTCGTGCCATCCAGCATCGACTTCGAGCGCTTCGATCCGGCCGAGGTTGCGAGCGAGCGCATCGAGGCGATACGTCACGCCTGGGGCATCAAACGCGATACCAAGGTGATCCTGATTGTCGGCCGCATCGTGCGCCGCAAGGGCCATCAGGTGGTGGTGAAGGCGGTGAAGCGGCTGAAGGAGATGGGGCTTAAAGATTTTTTGTGCGTGTTCGTCGGCGAGGACCGCGGCCGCACCCATTACACCGGCGAGCTTTGGGATCTGGTGTTGACGACCGGCACCATGGACGTCATCCGCATGGCGGCGCCGGTGAGCGACATGCCGGCCGCCTATGCCGTGGCCTCGGTCGTGGTGTCGGCGGCGGTGCAGCCGGAAGGCCTGCAACGCTCGATGCTGGAGGCGCAGGCGATGGCGCGGCCGGTGATCGTGTCCGACCTCGGCGCCGGCCCGGACATCGTGCTCACGCCCCCGGCGGTGCCGGAGAACCGCATCACCGGCTTGCGCTTTCACACCGGCGACGACGCCGCGCTGGCGGCGTCCTTGTTGCGGCTGTTCTCCTTGCCCGAGCCGATCCGCCGCGCCATGGGCACGCGCGGGCGCGACTGGGTGCTCGGCCATTTCAATGCGCCGACGGTCGCCGAGCAGACGCTGCGGCTTTATGGCGAGATCACCGGCCGCAAAAAAGCGCCGGCCCCGGTGTCGCGGTTGCGACAAAATTAGAGGAATTTGAACAATTTGACCGTGATTTCGGTCATTTCAGTCGACAACATCGACGGAACTACGTTGACTTATTCGCCGTTTCTACCAATCTTTCATCACCCGAGGCGCTACTGGCGCTAAGGATCGTCGCAACAGCATGAGGAGAAAAAAGCCATTCGTCGTCCGATGAAGTCCGCGCTGCCCGCCCAAAAGGACGGCCCGCGCATCAACGAGGAGATCCGCGCCCGAGAGGTTCAGCTGATCGATAGTACCGGCGACAACAAAGGTGTCGTCGATTTTCAAACCGCCATGAGCATGGCGGAAGCGGCCGGGCTCGACCTGGTGGAGATTTCTCCCAACACGACCCCGCCGGTCTGCAAGATCCTGGATTTCGGCAAATACAAATTCCAGGCGCAGAAAAAAGCCGCCGAAGCCCGCAAAAAGCAAAAAGTCGTCGAGATCAAGGAGATCAAGCTCCGGCCGATGATCGACGATCACGATTACGACGTGAAGATGCGTTCGATGAAGCGCTTCTTCGAAGAGGGCGACAAGGTCAAGATCACCTTGCGCTTCCGCGGGCGCGAAATGGCGCACCAGGAACTCGGCTACAAATTACTCGACCGCGTGAAAGTGGACACCGCGCCGATCGCCAAGATCGAATCGGAACCGCGGTTCGAAGGCCGCCAGATGGTGATGCTGCTGGCGCCGCGCTAGCACGTGATCCCGAAAAGGCCTGCCCCGGACTTGCGCCGGGGCGGGAACCAGTTTTCGGACAAGATTACGCGCGCCGCTCGGCTTCCCAGCGGCCCGCGCAACTGGCATTCGAGCCGACGCTGTGCCAAGTGCCGGCGCCGGTTTGCCCCGACAGACGGCCGCTGCCGTCGGCACCCTTGTTGCCGAGCCGGATGCTGACCTTGACCGCGCCATTCGGCGCGACGGTGCCGCTCATATCGACTGGCGCTTCGCCCTGATAGCTGACCTGGCCGTTGGCGATCTTCACATCGTAACGGTAGCCGCGGTCGCAATCGCCCTTTTCGGTGATGATCAGCACGCTCCAGTTGCCGTCTTGGCCGGTGGCAAAGGCGGCCGGCGGCGCGCCGATGATCGCCGAGCCCGACAGCAAGGCGGCAAAGATTACCCAATTCATCATGCGTCGCATGGTGACAAACCCCCTGTATGACACCGCTTTTTTGATCGGCAGCGGCCGCGGCCGGAATCAAAACCCGTCGCCGCGCAATGCCGGCTGAGGCAAGGACCGTAACAATAAGGCTGAAATATGAGGTTAAAGCACGTGCCTAACACGAGGTTGCAAGGGTCTGCCGCCTCTGCCATAACGCCGCCCTCTCGCCGCCCGGCTGGTTAGGGCTGCCGTGGCGGCGTTGAACAGCTCAATTCCGAGCACCCGCTCAAAGACCATCGTCTTTAAGAGCACATCCTGGCCGAGTGGGGCCTGTCGCCCCACGTTGCGCCGATGAGGAGAGCAAAATGCCCAAGCTGAAGACCAAATCGGGCGCTAAAAAGCGCTTCAAGATCACCGCGACCGGCAAGGTGAAATACCAGCAGTCCGGCAAACGCCACGGCATGATCAAGCGGACCACCAAGCAGATCCGCGAACATCGCGGCACCAAGGTGCTGTTCAAGACCGACGGCGACAAGATCAAGAAATACTTTCTGCCCAACAGCTGATCGGTATTTCCGGCCGCCGCGTGCGGCCATTGTTCCCGTCGAGCATTCGCACCAACTGCAAGGAGTTTTCCCATGGCCCGCGTCAAACGTGGCGTCACCTCACACGCCAAGCACAAGAAAGTCCTCAAGGCCGCCAAGGGCTATTACGGCCGCCGCAAGAACACGATCCGCATCGCCAAGCAGGCGGTGGAGAAGGCCGGCCAATACGCCTTTCGCGACCGCAAGCGGCGCAAGCGCACCTTCCGCGCGCTGTGGATCCAGCGCCTGAACGCCGCGGTGCGGCCGTTCGGCCTCAACTACAGCCGGTTCATCGCCGGCCTGGCCAAGGCCGGGCTGATGGTCGACCGCAAGGTGCTGTCCGATCTCGCCATCCGCGAGCCGGCGGCGTTCCAGGCGATCGTGGAAAAGGCCAAATCTGCACTGCCAGCCTGAGCTACGCTGCCGGCCTGAGGCCGACCGCTAACGCGGCCGCGTCTTGCCGAACTTGTGGGCGTAGCTCTGCGCCAGATTGGCGCGGCAGCCGGCCGCTATCGCGCGGGACAGAGTGCCTTCATCTTCCTTGTACTCGTCGTTGCACACTTTGATCCCGTCCTCGTAGGTCCGCCGCTGCTTGGCGCTGAGTTTTTTTAGGAAGTCCGCCTGGCACTTCTCGGTCACGATCTGGCCGAGGTTGACGTCGCCGGTGCCCCCGGCGTTGCAGCTTCCGAACAGCTCCATCGCCTTGTCGCAGGACGGCGCCTGGCGGAGCACCGCCTCGCGGGCCTCGAATTCAAGCGTTTGACAGTCCTGGGCGGCGCCGGATCGGGTCAGCAAGAGGATGGCCGAACAGGCCAGAATTATGCGAACAAGCATCGCCAAAGCCTTGTCTTGAGCGATGATTCGACTGTCTCACGCCCGTTTCCGGCTGTCACGGCGGGGCTTGACCTGATCCGGCCCGGACGGCCACAACCAGCCGCGATTTGCGGAGCCACGAATGAGCGACATTGCCGCACTTGAGAAGGAAATAACCGGCGCCATTGCTTCGGCCAAGGACGAAGCGGGGCTGGAAGCCGTGCGCGTGGCGGCGCTGGGCAAAAGCGGCTCGGTGTCGGCGCTGCTCAAGACGCTGGGGGCGATGACGCCGGACCAGCGAAAAGTTCAGGGCCCGGCGATCAACGGCCTGAAGGATCGCGTCACCGCGGCGATCGCGGCTGCTAAGGACGCGTTGGCCGCCGCCGCGCTCGATGCCAGGCTCAACACCGAGACCGTCGACGTCACGCTGCCGGTGCGCGATGCGCCCACCGAGACCGGCCGCGTGCATCCGATCAGCCAGGTGACCGATGAGCTCACCGCCATCTTTGCCGACATGGGCTTCGCGGTGGCGGAAGGTCCCGACATCGAGACCGACGATTACAACTTCACCAAGCTGAATTTCCCGGAAGGCCATCCGGCGCGGGACATGCACGACACGTTCTATTTCCCGGAGAAGCCCGACGGCTCGCGGCTCTTGCTGCGCACCCACACCTCGCCGGTGCAGGTGCGCACCATGCTAACCCAGAAGCCGCCAGTCCGCGTGATCTGCCCGGGCCGCACCTATCGCAGCGACTCGGATCAGACCCACACGCCGATGTTCCACCAGGTCGAGGGCCTGGTGATCGACAAGGGCGCGCATCTCGGCCATCTGAAATGGATCCTGGAGGAATTCTGCAAGGCGTTCTTCGAAGTCGACAGCGTGAAGATGCGCTTCCGCCCGTCGTTCTTCCCGTTCACCGAGCCGTCGCTGGAAGTCGACATCCAGTGCAAACGTGAAAAGGGCGAAATTCGTTTTGGCGAGGGCGAGGATTGGCTGGAAATTCTCGGCTGCGGCATGGTGCACCCGAATGTTTTGCGCAATTGCGGGCTCGACCCGGCGGAGTACCAGGGCTTCGCCTGGGGCATGGGGATCGACCGCATCGCCATGCTGAAATACGGCATGCACGACCTGCGCGCCTTCTTCGAGGCCGATGTGCGCTGGCTCGCGCACTACGGCTTCCGGCCGCTCGATTTCCCGACACTGGCGGGGGGATTGAGTTCGTGAAATTCACCCTGCCCTGGCTGAAAGAGCATCTCGACACCGACGCGCCGCTCGGCCGAGATCGTCGACAAGCTCACCATGATCGGGCTCGAGGTCGAGAACGTCGAGGACAGAGCAAGCCTGCTCAAGCCGTTCGTCATCGCCTCGGTGATTTCGGCCGAGAAGCATCCGAACGCGGATCGCCTGCGCGTCTGCATGGTCGACATCGGCGACGGCAAACCGATCCAGGTCGTGTGCGGCGCGCCCAATGCGCACGCCGGCATGAAGGGCGTGTTCTCGGCGCCCGGCACCTTCATCCCCGGCAAGAACATCACGCTCGCGGTCGGCACTATCCGCGGCGTGGAAAGCCGCGGCATGCTGTGCTCGGCCGCTGAACTGATGATTTCCGACGACCACGACGGCATCATCGAATTGCCCGCCGACGCGCCGGTCGGCAAATCTTACGTCGAATGGGCCGGCGTCAGCGAGCCGGTGATCGATATCAACCTCACGCCCAACCGGCCGGACTGCAACGGCGTCAACGGCATCGCGCGCGATCTCGGCGCCACCTCGATCGGCGCCTTCAAGGACCGCCCGCCCAAGCCGGTGAAGGGCACGTTCCCCTGCCCGGTCAAGGTCACGCTCGATTTCGGCGCCACGCCCTCGCTCTGCCCGGCCTTCGGCCTGCGGCTGGTGAAGGGCCTCAAGAACGGCCCATCGCCCGACTGGCTGCAGAAGCGGCTCTCGGCAATCGGCCTGCGGCCCATCAACGCGCTGGTCGACATCACCAACTTCATCACCTTCGACCGCGGCCGCCCGCTGCATGTGTTCGACGCCGCCAAGGTCCATGGCAATCTCACCGTGCGGCGCGCCCGCAACGGCGAGACGCTGCTGGCGCTCGACGGCAAGACCTACACGCTCGATCAGGGCATCTGCGTGATCGCCGACGAAAAAGGCGTCGAATCGCTCGCCGGCATCATGGGCGGCGAAGCTACCGGCTGCTCGGAGACGACCACCGACGTGCTGATCGAATCGGCGCTGTGGGACGAGCTCAACATCGCGCAGACCGGGCGCAATCTCGCCATCAATTCGGACGCGCGCTATCGCTTCGAGCGCGGCGTCGATCCGGCCTTCATGCTGCCGGGTCTCGAGCTCGCCACCCAGATGGTGCTCGATCTTTGCGGCGGCACGCCGTCCGAGATCGTGGTCGCCGGCGATCCGACGCCGAAGGAAACGATCATCGATTTTCCGCTGAACGAATTGCAGCGGCTGGCAGGTCTGAAGCTGCCGCTAGCCGACGTACGCCGCGTGCTGGAGAAGCTTGGCTTCTTCGCCGCCGGCCAGAACGAGCGCGTGAAGGTCGCGGTGCCGTCATGGCGGCCGGACGTGCACGGCCGCGCCGACATCGTCGAGGAACTGGTGCGCATCGTCGGCGTCGACCAGGTGCCGTCGACGCCGTTCCCGCGCGGCGCTGACGCGCGCAAAGCCGTGCTGACGCCGATCCAGAACCGCACCCGCAAGGCCAAGCGCGCGCTCGCCGCGCGCGGACTGGTCGAAGCCGTCACCTGGTCGTTCGTCTCCAAACGCGAGGCCGAGCTGTTCGGCGGCGGCGCTGCTGCGCTGGCGCTCGCCAATCCAATCGCCGCCGAGCTCTCCGACATGCGGCCGAGCCTCATTCCCGGGCTGGTGATGGCGGCGCAGCGCAACGCCGACCGCGGCAGCGCGGACGTGGCGCTGTTCGAAGTCGGGCAAATCTTCAAGGGCGATAAGCCCGAGGATCAACTCACCGCCGCCGGCGGCCTGCGCCGCGCGCTCGCCAAAGCCTCCGGCATTGGCCGCCACTGGTCGAGCGCCGCCAAGCCGGTCGACGCCTTCGACGCTAAAGCCGATGCCTTCGCTGTGCTGGCGGCCGCCGGCTGCCCGATGCAAGCCTTGCAGGTGGTGCCGGGCGGGCCGGACTGGTTGCATCCCGGCCGCAGCGGCACCATCCAGATCGGACCGCAGAACGTGCTTGGCGCTTTCGGCGAGTTGCATCCGCGCGCGCTTGCAGCGCTCAAGGCCGACGGGCCGCTGGTCGCGTTTGAAGTGATCCTGGAAAAAATCCCCGAGCCCAAGGCCAAGCCGACGCGGGCCAAGCCCCTGCTCGAGCTGTCGGCATTCCAGCCGGTCGAGCGCGATTTCGCCTTCGTGGTGGAGAATAGCGTGAAGGCCGCCGACATCGTGCGTGCCGCGCAGAGCGTCGACCGCAAGCTGATCGTCAATGTCAACGTATTCGACGTCTACGAGGGCAAGGGGATCGACCCCGGCAAGAAGTCGATTGCCATAGCCGTGACCATGCAGCCGCGCGAGAAGACCATGACCGATGCCGAGATCGACGCGCTCGGCCAGCGCATCGTCGCCGAGGTCGCCAAGAAAACCGGCGGCGTGTTGCGAGCTTAAGCCAGCATTAAATCCGCATAGGCAAACCCGTCGCGCTCGACGGTATCCCCGACCCGAACTGGAATTTTCCGCGCCAGCATTGGGCCGGCCGATACGAAAGTATGGAATTCGCCGTTCTCGCCGCAGGGGTCAATGCCAGCAGGCAGTGTGGCGATCAATCCGGCATCGAAGCGGCGGCCGGCGAACGATGCCAGTAATTTCTTCAGATCGACCGTGGCCAAATGTGCCTCGACGCCGGCCTCGATCATCGCATACGCCAGCGCCGCAGTCGGCAATCTCCACAATGGAAACACCGGCGTAATGCCCGTGCCGGCAAGCTGCCGCTCGCGATATGCGCGCACGTCCTCCAGGTACAAATCGCCAAAAATAATATGGGTGATGCCGCACGCTTTCGCCTCCTGAATCGCCGCCGCCATCTTCTGCTCGTAGATTTTGTTCGGGCAGGGATAGGGGATGCGCACGATAATCGCCGGCAGGCCGGCGGCCGCGAGCTGTGCCATCAGCAATTCTTCGCGCACGCCATGCATGCTGACGCGGGCGAAGCTGTCGGTGACGGTCGTCAAGGCGCCGACGATATCGAATTCGCTGGCGCGGCGCGCCTCGTGCAGCGCCCAAGCACTATCCTTGCCGCTCGACCATGCGATCAGGGCCTTTGGGCGTAGCGATGCCATCAATCGTCCTCAACCCGCCGGCGGTGGCGTGGACGCTCGCGCGAACGCGGCGCCGGCTTTTCCTCTTCCGGCACTTTCAGGACGCCCATCCTGCGCAGCGCCGCTTCCGCCGCGCGCGTGCCGAAGTCCCAGGCGCCGGCGACCGTGCCCCATTCGGTATCGTGCACCGCCTCACCGGCGAACCAGATGCGTCCGCCGACCGGCTCCATCATAATTTTTCGCGCATCGGCGTTGCCGGGCGCGGCCGCCGACATGGCGCCGAGTACCCAAGGCTCGTCGTTCCAACTCGTGGCGTAGCTGCGCTTGATCGCGCGCTTGACGTCGGAACCGAACAGCGCCGCCAGCCAATCGCTGGCGAAGTCGATCATCGCGGCCCGGCCTTTGGCGGCCAGCTCGCGGCCGAAATCTCCCGCGACCTCGACCAGATGCAAACTCGTGCCCGACACATTAGCGAGCAGTGCGGCGGTGCGCGCACCCGTCGATTGCTCGAACACCAGGTCGTCGCGTTGCAGGTCGAGCGGATTGCCCGGCATGTCGAGCGCGATGTGATCGAAACTTCCGAGCGAGAGCTTGGCCGCGGCATCGAGCTGTCGCTTCCCCAGTTCCGGCTTGAATTCGATCTTTTCGCCGGTGAGCACGTTGGTCGATACCGTCACGATCACGGTGCGCGCGCGCAACATGCCTTTCGGGGTCTCGACGTCGACGCCGTTGCGGTCCCATTCGATTCGCCGGGCGGGCGTCGCCAGCCGCACCGGCAGGTCGGCGGCAAGCCGGGCGAGCAACGCGCCATAGCCCTGCCGGCAGAAGGCGTCGCTTTCGCGTTCGGGCAAGCGGGCAAGATCCATGGCGGAGACCGCCTTAAGATCCTTGCCGCAGCCATAGGGGCCGAGAATGAATTCGATGGTGCCCTGCCAATCGCCGAGATCGCGCGGCAGCGCCGCCGCCGCCACATCGGTCTTGGCGCGGCCGGCGTCAGCGATGGCGCGATGCGTGCGCACCAGCGCGGCGAGAAAGTTTTCCAGCTCGCTGTCGCGCGCATTGCGCGGGCCGACCCGCACCGTCTGTCCGCGCGGCGCAGGATAAATATCGAGGCCGGCCTTGGGCGCCAGCTTGCTCAATGGATTGCTGTCGGGGTTGTGGATCCAATGCGCGCCGAGATCGAACGGCACGTCGAAAATCTTCGTGTCGGTGACGCAGCGGCCGCCGATCCGCTCTGCCCGCTTCGAGCAGCGCGAAGCGCCGGTTGGCGGCGGCGACGCGCCGCGCGGCCGCGATGCCGGCGGCGCCGGCGCCGACGATCACCACCTCCACCTCGCCCGACGCCGGCACCGCGCCGAGCGCGGGCGCCGCGGCCAGCGCGGCGGAGGCGGCCAGGAATGAGCGACGGCTAAACGTCGACATGGTATCCGGATGCTTTCTCGGCGGGCTCATCAGACTGCCCGAACCCGCGTATCGCGGCAAATTTTATGGCTAACGAGTTGGTAACTCCGGCGCCTGGCGAATGAACCAAATTGCAATGAGTCTTCATTAGATTTCGCGGCAACAAGACGCGCGGAGGATGACTGCGCGCGGGGAACTGTGCGTCGCACTGCGGCGTCAAGGACTGGCGTCGGGGGACTGGGCGTTATGAGTTGGATGGTCGACGGGGTGGGGCGACTTCTCGCCCAATATCTGGAAAAGCCGGTGCAAGGCTATGAGCCTTTCACGCCGAGCGACGCCGACGCATTGCGCGCGACGCTAAAGGCAGGCGACGTGCTGCTGGTCGAAGGCAACAACCACATTTCCGGCGTCATCAAGTATCTCACGCAATCGACCTGGTCGCATGCCGCGCTCTATGTCGGGCCGATTGGCGATCGCGAGAGCGAAGACGGCGAGCCGCTGGTGCTGGTGGAGGCCAATATCGGTCAGGGCGTGGTGGCGGCGCCGCTGTCGAAATATGCCCGTTTCCACACCCGCATCTGCCGGCCGACCAAACTCACCGAGGAGGATTGCGCGCGCGTCTGCGCTTACGCGGCCGAGCGC